>NZ_RRYT01000001.1:326065-367417 GCF_006363815.1 Thermomonospora catenispora | reverse complement strand
CCGCCGGTGGAGGGCGCAGTGAACTTCAACAAGGATTGACCGAGCCGCGACCGGCGGACCGAGAACCGGTACAGGGCCCGCACCGACTGGTGCGGGCCCTTTGCATGCCTGCACGAATAGTGAGCAGTTGTCGCTCTCCGTGATTGAGCGGGGTTGGGCGTGTCCTGATCCGACGACCGCCGCGACACGCCGGGCATGACGGCCCAATGGCCGCCAATGGGTAACTCCCCCGGTGGCGCGGGCGAAGACCCGCGTACGAGCACAAGGGGGGAACATGTCGAGATCGCACACCTCGTCGGCCGTGGCCCGACTGACGGCCGACAGCGGCCTGACGGCGGCGTTACCGCCCGGCGGGCCGGGATGCGTCCGTCCCGCCCCGCGCTCCACGGTGAGCGCACCGGGATCGATCACCCCCCGCGGCATCACCGTGCTCGACGCAGGCATCGCCCTGGCGGACGGCGCCTGCGCCGGCCGGCCGTTTCGCATCGAGTCCTGAAGCGGCCGGCGGCCGCAGGTCCGCTGAGCCGTCGTGTCGGGCTCGGAAGAAGTGTCGGGCATGGGTTGTGAGGGGGTTCGATGAGGATCGGTGTCTGGCTGGTGGGGGGCCGCGGCTCCGTGGCGACGACGGTGATCACCGGGGCTGCGGCGATCAGAGCCCAACTGCTCCCGCCGGTGGGATGCGTCACCGAGACGGCGGACTTCGCCGAGGCGGGGCTGCCGGGACTGGAGACGCTGGTGTTCGGCGGCCACGACCTCGCCGGGACGGCGCCGCTGGTCAAACGGGCCGAGGAGCTGGCGCGCGCCGGAGTGGTGCCCTCGTGGTCGTCGACCGCGGTGGCCCATGAGCTGGAGGAGGCGGACTCGGAGATCCGGGTCGGCCTGGTCGCCGGGGAGCCGGGAACGCAACGCGAGCACGCCGACCGGTTGATCGCGGACCTGACCTCCTTCCGGGAGCGGCGGGGCCTGGACCGGATCGTGGTGGTCAACGTGGCCTCCACCGAGCCGCCGTTCCCCCGGCGCCCGGAGCACGCCGACCTCGACGCGCTGGAACGCGCCCTCGCCGTCTCCGGCGACGTGCTGCCGCCGAGCTCGGTGTACGCCTACGCCGCGCTGCGGGCGGGCTGCGCCTACATCGACTTCACCCCGTCCACCGGAGTGCGGCTTCCGGCCCTGGACGAGCTGGCCCGTCGGATGGGCGTCCCGTACGCGGGCAGCGACGCCAAGACCGGGGAGACGCTGGTCAAGACGGCGCTGGCGCCGATGTTCACGGCCCGGGCGCTGAACGTGCGCTCCTGGTCCGGCACCAACCTGCTGGGCGGCGGCGACGGGGCGACGCTGGCCGACCCGCAGGCCGGGCGCAGCAAGAAGACCTCCAAGGACCGGGCGCTCACCGAGATCCTCGGGCGCAGGGCCGAGGGCGAGACCCACATCGACTACGTGCCGTCGATGGGGGAGTGGAAGACCGCCTGGGACCATGTGCTGTTCGAGGGGTTCGGCGGGGTGTGGATGACCCTGCAGTTCACCTGGCAGGGCTGTGACTCGGCGCTGGCCGCCCCTCTGGTGCTGGACCTGGCCCGGCTGACGGCCCGCGCCCACGAGGCGGGCGAGTCGGGTCCGCTGCCGGCGCTGGGCTTCTTCTTCAAGGACCCGATCGGCGTGCGGGAGCACCGGCTCGTCCTCCAGTACGAGCTGCTGCGCGAGTGGGCCGCCGGGCTGGGAGCGGCCGCATGAACGGCGCGACCGGACACGGGACCGGGCGCCGGACGCGCCCGAGCGCCGCAGGCCCGACGGGGCGGAGGCCAGCCGGGACCGGTGAGGGGGCGGCGCCGTCGGCCGCGGCGGCGCCCGGCGGCGTCACGGCGTCCGACCGGGAGGTGCCGTCGCGATGAGGTTCGCCTACGGGACCAACGGGTTCGCCGACCACCGGCTGGACGATGCGCTCGCGGTGCTGGCCGACCTCGGGTACGACGGGGTGGCGCTGACCTTGGACGGCGGGCACCTCGACCCGTTCGACGCGGACCTGGCGCGCACGGTGGACAAGGTCGCCGCCCGGCTGGGCGAGCTGGGGCTGAGCGTGGTCGTGGAGACCGGCGGGCGCTATGTGCTGGACCCGCGCCGCAAGCACCGGCCGACGCTGCTGGACCCGCCGCTCGAGGCCGCCCGCCGGCTCGACCTGCTGCTGCGGGCGGTCCGGGTGGCCGCCGACCTGGGCGCGGAGGCGATGTCGCTGTGGAGCGGCACGGCGGACCCCGATCTGCCGGAGGAGACCGCATGGCGGCGGCTCACCGAGGGCGTCGCCCGCGTCGTCGCCGAGGCCGAACGCCTCGGCGTGCGGCTCGGCTTCGAACCGGAGCCGGGGATGTTCATCGACACCATCGCGGGGTTCGCGGACCTGCACGCCCGGCTGGGCGCGCCGGACGCGCTCGGCATCACGCTGGACATCGGGCACTGCCGCTGCCTGGAGCCCGAGCCCGTCCCCGACTGCGTCCGCCGCGCGGCCCCCCATCTGGTGAACGTGCAGATCGAGGACATGCGCCGCGGGGTGCACGAGCACCTGGAGTTCGGCGAGGGCGAGATCGACTTCCCGCCGGTGCTGGCCGCGCTGGAGGCCTGCGGTTATCGCGGGCTGGTCGGCGTGGAGCTGCCCCGGCACAGCCATGCCGCGCCCGAGGTCGCGGAGCGTTCGCTCCGCTTCCTGCGGGCCGCGGCCGAGAAAGCGGGGATCACTGGGGAGGCGAATCGATGACGCATGTGGACCAGACGCTCGACCGAGAGCGGTCGCTGGACGGCGCGCTGGACGGCGCGCTGGACGAACGCGGCCGGCGCTGGCTGGCGCAGGCGTTGGAGCGCATCAGGGAACGGGAGGAGGCCGTCTTAGAGCTGTTCCCGGTGGCGGGGCGGGCCTGCGGCCGCGGCCCGATGCCGGGGGCGCCCGGGGTGACGGTCGACCAGGCGGTCCGGGAACGGCTGCTGACGGCCCTGTCCAGCCGGGGCGCCGAGCTGGGCGAGCTGCTGTGGCGGGTCTACCGGTACGGCGATGCGGCCGAGCGGATCGCGGTGCTCAGGGCGCTCGGCCGGCTGGACGCCGACGGGGCGCTGGGGGAGCACGGGCTGCGGATCGTGCGGGATGCGATCCGCACCAACGACGCCCGGATGATCGAGGCGGCCGTCGGCCCGTACGGGGCCCGGCGCCTCCCCGACGCGGAGTACCGGCAGGCGGTGCTCAAGTGCGTGTTCGTCGGCGTTCCGCTGTCGGCGGTGGCCGGACTGGAGCAGCGGGCCGACCGCGAGCTGGCGCGGATGCTGGCCGACTACGCCCATGAGCGCACCGTCGCCGGGCGCGACGTCCCGGCGGACGTCCGGCCGCTGATCCGGCGGCACCCGGACGTGACCGAAGGCAGGCGACTCCCGGAAGGATGGCTCTGAGATGCGCATCTTCGACCCGCACATCCACATGACCTCGCGCACCACCGACGACTACGAGGCCATGTACACCGCCGGGGTACGGGCCGTGGTCGAGCCGGCGTTCTGGCTCGGCCAGCCGCGCACCTCGCCGGACACCTTCGTCGACTACTTCGACTCGCTGCTGGGCTGGGAGCCGTACCGGGCGTCGCAGTTCGGCATCCGGCACCACTGCACGATCGCGCTCAACCCCAAGGAGGCGGGCGATCCCCGCTGCCGTCCCGTGCTCGACCTGGTGCCCCGCTATCTGGCCAAGGACGGGGTGGTGGCGGTCGGCGAGGTCGGCTACGACTCGATGACCCCCGAGGAGGACGAGGCGTTCGCCGCCCAGCTGGAGATGGCGCGGAACGCGGACCTGCCGGTGCTGGTGCACACCCCGCACCGGGACAAGGCCGCCGGCACCCGCCGCAGCCTGGACGTGGTGCGCGAGTCGGGGCTGCCGCCCGAACGGGTGCTGATCGACCACCTCAACGAGACGACCGTGGCCATGGTGAAGGAGTCGGGGTGCTGGATGGGATTCTCGGTCTATCCGGACACCAAGATGGACGAAGATCGGATGGTGAGGATCCTCAAGGAGTACGGGACCGAGCGCATGCTGGTGAACTCGGCCGCCGACTGGGGCCGCAGCGACCCGCTCAAGACCCGTAGGGTCGGGGAGGCGATGCTGGCGGCGGGTTTCACCGACGTTGACGTGGAGACCGTCCTGTGGGACAACCCGGTCGCCTTCTATGCGCAGAGCGGCCGGCTCGACCTCGCCGAGGCGGAGCCCGCGGCGTGCTATGCCGGCAACACCATCGAACGAGGCGGATGATATGCGCTTTCGACATCGCGACGGGACCCTCGTGCACGTCGCGTACTGCACCAACGTTCACCCCGCCGAAGACCTCGACGGGGTGATCGCCCAGTTCACCCGGTACGCCCGTCCCATCCGCGACCGGCTGGGGGTGGACCGGCTGGGGGTCGGGCTGTGGCTGGCCCGGTCCGTGGCCGACATGCTCACCGCCGACCCCGGCGAGCTGCTGCGGCTGCGCCGGGCCGTCGACAAGGCGGGCCTGGAGGTCGTCACCATGAACGGCTTCCCCTACCAGGGCTTCCACAGCGAGGTGGTCAAGCACGACGTGTACCACCCCGACTGGACCCGGCCCGAGCGGATGCGCTACACCCTCGACCTGGCCCGCATCCTCACCCGGCTGCTGCCGGAGGACGCCGAGCACGGCAGCATCTCCACCCTGCCGGTGGCCTGGCGGGAGCCCTGGTCGCCGGCGCAGGAGGAGCTGGCGCGGCGGCGGCAGGACCGGCTGGACCGCGAGCTGTTCGCGCTGGCCTCGGCCACCGGCCGCGACATCCGGGTCGCGTTCGAGCCCGAGCCCGGCTGCCTGGTGGAGTCCACCGTCCAGGCCGGCGAGCATCTGCTGGGCGGCCGGCGGCATCTGGGGGTGTGCCTGGACGCCTGTCATCTGGCGGTGGGCTTCGAGGACCCGGCGGCCGCGGTGGAACGGTTGACCGCCGCCGGGCTGCCGGTGGTCAAGGTGCAGGCGTCCTGCGCGTTGCAGGCCGACCGGCCCGCCGACCCGCGGACCCGTGAGGCGCTGCGGGAGTTCGTCGAGCCCCGCTTCCTGCATCAGACCAGGGAGCGGGACGTGGCGGTCGGCGTCGACGACCTGGACGTCGCCCTGGAGGGGGAGCTGCCCGGCGAGCGCGAGTGGCGCATCCACTATCACGTCCCCCTGCACGCCGCGCCGGCCGAGCCGTTGCGGTCCACCCGGCCGGTGCTGAGCGACGTGCTGGAGACCCTGCTCGGGGGCGAGCGCGCGCTCACCGACCATGTGGAGGTGGAGACCTACACCTGGGAGGTGCTGCCGGGGCACACCCGGGGCAAGGGGGCGTTGATCGACGGGATCGTCGGCGAGCTCACCTGGATGCGCGAGGAGCTGATCCGGCTGGGCCTTAAGGAAGAGAACTGATCGGCCCACGGCGCCGCCGGCCCGCCGCGTCGCCGCCGCTGCGCCGGCGGGCCGGCGGCGCGGCGGGCGCGTCCGCGGGGGCGTTCTGCGGCTTTCCGGGACGGCGCGTCGCCCCGCGTCGGGAGGGCGGGGCGTGCGCGGCCGGGAGGGCCCGCGGTCAGGAGGGCAGGGCGTACCGCCCGTCCTCCAGGGGGTCGACGAGGCCGTCGGCCACCAGCCCGTCGAGGGCGCGTTCGCGTTGGACGGGGTCGGCCCAGACCACGTCCAGGGCCGCCTTCTCCACCGGGCCGTCGGCCTCGCGCAGCACGGCGAGCAGGCGCCCCCGGCACTGGCGGTCGGTGCCCGCGTACGCCTGGCCGCGTCGGGGCGGCCCCTCGTGGGGCGGCCGACCGGCCCGGTACCAGGCGCAGGAGCCGATGACCGGGCAGTCGGCGCAGCGGGGGTTGCGCGCCGTGCAGACCAGCGCGCCCAGCTCCATGACGGCCACGGACCAGCGGGCGGCGGTGGGGGCGTCCGGCGGGAGGAGGGATTCGGCGAGGGCGACCTCGGCGGCCGTCTGCGACCTGGGCGGATACTCCACACCGGTGATCATCCGCGCCAGCACCCGCCGCACGTTGGTGTCCAGCACGGCGTGGCGCTGCCGGTAGGCGAAGCTGGCCACGGCCGCCGCGGTGTACGCCCCGACCCCCGGCAGGGCCCGCAGCTCCGCATAGGAGTCCGGCACCCGCCCGCCGTGCCGCTCGGTGATCGTCACCGCGCACGCGTGCAGGCGCAGCGCCCGGCGCGGATATCCCAGCCGCCCCCAGGCCCGCACCGCCTCCCCGGACGGCTCGGCGGCCAGCGCCCGGGGGGTGGGCCAGCGCCGCATCCACTCCCGCCAGACGGGCAGCACGCGGGCGACGGGCGTCTGCTGCAGCATGATCTCGCTGACCAGGATCCCCCACGGGGTCGCCTCGGGGGCGCGCCAGGGCAGGTCGCGGGCGTGCTCGGCGTACCAGTCGAGGATCGGCGCAGTGTAGCGGACGGCGTTGAGCGGCGTGGTGGTCATGGCGGAGGCCATCCTGCCACGGCGTGCCGGGATGCTCGCCGCTTCGGCGGAACGCATACTGCCCGCATGGATGTGGACACCTACAGTGACGAAGACGGCCCAGTGTACTGGCGTCGTCGCGCCCTGGTGCTGGGCGGGGTGGCCGCAGTGATCGCCTTGCTGGCCTGGGCCTGCGGCGGCGACGAGCAGACCGCCCGCCCCGCCGGCGCCGCCGACGCGCCGACCCCGCCCATCCCGCCGGTGCTGCCGACCATCACCGTGACCGCCACCCCCACCGCCGGCGGCACCCCGAGCGCCGAGCCCTCCGCCCGGCCGGAGCCCGCGCCCTCCGACGGCCGCTGCGACCCCGACGACCTGGTCCTGACGGTCCGCATGGACCGGACCGTCTATCCCGAGGGGGAACATCCCAGGCTGCACCTCTCCCTGGTCAACGTCGGCGAGCGGACCTGCGGCCTCGACCTCGGCCCGGCGAGCCTGCGGGTCCGCATCACCAGCGGCCCGGACCGCGTCTGGTCCTCCGAGCACTGCGCCGTCGGCGCCTCGTTCCGCAAGCTCCGCCGCGGAGTCCCCTACGTCCAGACCGTCACCTGGGACCGCAGGCGCTCGGCCCCCGGCTGTCCCAAGAGCCGGGCGGCGGCCAAGCCGGGCACCTATGTGGCCACCGTGCGCCTGGAGGGCCTCAAGCCTCACCGGAAGGTCTTCCACCTTCGCTGATCTCCTCCAGCCCGGCCGTGAAACGTTGCAGCAGCCGGGCGAACTCGGCGCGTTCGGCGTCGGCCCACCCCTCCATCGCCGCCGCGAACACCCGCCGCCGGTGCCTGTGCACCCGGTCGGTGAGCGCACGCCCCTCCCCGGTCCGCTCCAGCAGCGTCCGCCGTCCGTCCCGCTGGTCGGCGACCCGCCGCACCAGTCCCGCGTTCACCGCCGCGGACACCAGCCTGCTGGCGCGGGGCTGATCCACGCCCAGCGCCGTCGACACCGTCCCCACGGTGACCTGCTCACCGGCCGCCTCCGCCGCCTCGATCACATCGAGCACGTCGAACACCGCCCGGCCCACCGTCTCGGCCCCCGCCAGCTCCGCCAGGGCCCCGCGCCGCTGTCTCCGCCGGATGGCCACCATGGCCCGCTCGATGGCCGCCAGCTCCCCTCCGCCGGAAGCGCCCTTGTCCGCCATGGCTCCCCAATCCATAATCAAGTACAACTAGTTGTCAGATTACATGGATTGCTCATCGACGATGACGGAACAACCGATCGGTTATTGGATTCGCCGCCTGGACACCGCGCTGGAAGAGGTTCTGGACCGCGCACTGGCCGAGGAGGGGGTGGGGCGCCGCCACTGGCAGGCGCTCAACGTCTTCCGGAACGGCCCGGTGGACGCCGCCGCCCTGACCGACCGCCTGGCCCCCTTCTGGACCGAGGGGGCGATCACCCCCGCCGAGGTCGTCGAGGACCTCACCCGCCGGGGCTGGCTGGAGCGCACCGTCGACGGCCGCCTCGGCCTCACCGCCGAGGGCGCCTCCGCCCGCTCCCGGCTGTCGGCCCGGGTCGAGGAGAGCAGGCGGCGGCTGGCCGAGGGCATCACCCCCGAGGAGTACGCCACCACCCTCAACGTGCTGCGTCGCATGGCCGAGAACGCCCAGGCCCTGGTCTGACGCGCCGGTCGTCGTGAGCGGGCGACCGGCGCGGGGCGGGTCCCGGCCCGCGGTTCGCGGGGCGCCTCCGGAGCCGGTCCCGCGATCGATCCGCGACCGGCCCGGGATCGGCCCGGGATCGGCCCGGATCGGTCCGGATCGGTCCGGGACCGCGCGGTCTCAGCCGGGGGTGCCGGCGGGCGGGGGCGTCCCCTCTGAGCTCACACGTACCGTTCGAGGATGGAGCTCTCGGCGAGGCGGGACAGGCCCTCCCGGACGCTGCGGGCACGGGACTCGCCGACGCCGGTGACGGACTGCAGATCGTCGATGCTGGCGGCCAGCAGCTTCTGCAGGCTGCCGAAGTGCTCGACCAGGCCCTCCACGACCAGACCGGGCAGCCGGGGGACCTTGGCCAGCAGCCGGTAACCCTTGGGGCTGACCGGGGTGTCCAGGGCGTCGGGGCCGGAGTAGCCCATGACCTCCGCGACGGTGGTGAGGTCCAGCAGCTCGTTGGCGCTGAGGGTGTCGAGGGCGTTCAGGACCTCGCCGACCCGGTGCGCGGGGGTCTCGGGCGGCTGGTAGTCGCGGACGATCAGCTCCCGGTCCACGTCGACGCCGGAGACCAGCTCGTCCAGCTGGAGGGACAGCAGCCGTCCGTCGGTGCCGAGCTCGACCACGTACCCCTCGATCTCGTCGGCGATGCGGCGGACCATCTCCAGCCGCTGCACCACGGCGGTCACGTCGCGGACGGTGACCAGGTCCTCGATCTCCAGCGCGGACAGGGTGCCGGAGACCTCGTCGAGGCGGAGCTTGTAGCGCTCCAGCGTCGCCAGCGCCTGGTTGGCCTTGGAGAGGATGGCCGCCGAGTCCTCCAGCACATAGCGGGTGCCGTCCAGGTAGAGGGCGATGATCCGCATGGACTGGCTGACCGAGATCACCGGGAACCCGCACTGCTTGGCGACGCGCTCGGCGGTGCGGTGCCGGGTCCCGGACTCCTCAGTGGGGATGGTGGGGTCGGGCACCAGGTGGACGGCCGCGCGGACGATCCGCCGGTGGTCGCTGTCCAGCACGATCGCGCCGTCCATCTTGGCCAGCTCGCGCAGCCGGGTCGCGGAGAACTCCACGTCCAGCTCGAAACCCCCCGAGCACAGCTCCGCCACGACGTCGTCATAGCCGAGAACGATCAGGCCGCCGGTGTTCCCCCGCAGGATGCGTTCCAGGCCGTCGCGAAGGGCGGTGCCGGGGGCGACCGCCGCCAGCGTGGCGCGGAGCCTCTCGTCATGCGACTTGTCGTGCGGTACTCCCACTGGACCCCCGGAGGTCGCTGAACGGCGCTTAGTCTACCGAGCCGTGTGGGCGATCGGCTCATTCCCGGACATCTGACAATCTTTTACGCCTTTTGCGCATCGCTGCGCCGCTCCGTGGCCTGAGCGTCCCCGCATCGCCCGTACGCCCCGGTAAAGCGAGGCTATCGGGGAGGTCAGGGCGCAGTGAAGGCCACCCGCAGGGCCTGCTGGAGGTTGTCCACCTCCATGACCTTCATGCCCTCGTAGCTGACCGCCTGCAGCTCGGCCCGCCGCAGCGGGGTCCGCTCGCCCAGGTCCAGCGACCCCTTGGGCACCACGGCCGCCTTGAAGCCCAGCCGGCTCGCCTCGGCCAGCCGGCGCTGCACGCCCGGCACCGCGCGGACCTCCCCGGCCAGCCCGACCTCGCCGAGCGCGATCAGGTTCCCCGACAGCGCCTGCTCGACGGTGGAGCCGGCCACCGCCAGCGCCACCGCCAGGTCCACGGAGGTCTCGGTGAGCCGCACCCCGCCCACGGTGGAGACGTAGACGTCCTGGTCGTGCATGGAGACCTGGCAGCGCCGGGCCAGCACCGCCAGCACCATCGCCACCCGCGCCGAGTCCAGCCCGGAGGTGGCGCGCCGCGGAGCGGGCAGGAACGACTTGGCCACCAGCGCCTGCACTTCGGCGACCAGCGGCCGGCGGCCCTCCAGCGTCACCGTCACGCAGGTCCCCGGCACCGGCTCCTCCCGGCGGGTCAGGAACAGCCCGCTGGGATCGGCCAGCCCCACGATGCCGACCTCCGACAGGTCGAAGCAGCCCAGCTCGTCGGTGGGGCCGTAGCGGTTCTTCACGGCGCGGATCATCCGCAGCCGGCTGTGCCGGTCGCCCTCGAAGTACAGCACCACGTCGACCAGGTGCTCCAGCAGCCGGGGGCCGGCGATGGCGCCGTCCTTGGTGACGTGGCCGACCAGCACGGTGGTGATGGAGCGCTCCTTGGCCACCCGGATGAGGTTGGCGGTGACCTCGCGGATCTGGGTGACGCCGCCGGGCGCGCCCTCCACCTCCACGGTGCCGATGGTCTGGATCGAGTCCACCACCAGCAGCTTGGGCTCGACGGCGTCGATGTGGCCGAGGACGGCGGCCAGCTCGGTCTCGGCGGCCAGGTACAGCCCGTCGGCGACCGCCCCCACCCGGTCGGCGCGCAGCCGGACCTGCTCGGCGGACTCCTCCCCGGTGACGTACAGCACGGGGGTCTCGGCGGCGGCCAGCGCGGCGACCTCCAGCAGCAGGGTGGACTTGCCGATGCCGGGCTCGCCGGCCAGCAGCAGCACCGCCCCGGGCACCAGCCCGCCGCCCAGCACCCGGTCCAGCTCCTCCAGCCCGGTCGGCCGGGTCTGCGCCGCCCGCACGTCCACCTCGCCGATCGGCCGGGCCGGGGAGGTGACCGGGCCGGGGGCCACCACGCGCGGCGGAGCGACGGCGCCGGCCTCGGAGACGGTGCCCCACGCCTGGCACTCGCCGCAGCGGCCGACCCATTTGGTCGTCTGCCAGCCGCACTCGGAGCAGCGGTAGGCCGCTCGGGACGTGGTCTTAGCCTTGGCCATATCCCGATACGGTACGCCGGACCGCCGACAATGCGGCGCCCGCGTCCTCCCGCGCGCCTCCGGCGGCCCGCCGGCGCCGGGCCTTCCGGTCAGTAGCGCCGCCACCAGATGTTCACGGCGTAATCGACCTCGCAGCCCTCGTGCTCGGCCAGGAACGCGGCGGCCAATTCCTCGGGGAACTCGATGCGCAGCACCTTCGCCAGATCCTCGCGGTCGTCGAACGCCCACCGGATCAGCACCGGTTCCCGCTGGAATCCCTGCCGGGCCCAGAACGCCTCCACCGCGGCCGGGTCGTACCGGGGCAGCCAGCGCCGGAACCAGCGGCCGAACGTGGACCGGGTGGCGTCGTTGTCGATGATCGCCGCCGCTCCGCCGCGCCGGATCACCCGTCGCAGCTCGGCCAGTCCCGGTTCGCACCCCGGCCCGAAGAAGTACGCCCAGCGGACGTGCACCAGATCCACCGAGGCGTCCGGCAGCGGAATCGCCTGCGCCGCGCCGACCCGCACGGTCACGTTCGCCAGATGCCGCACCCGCCGGGCGGCCGCCGCCGCCAGTGCCGAATGCGGTTCTACTCCGATCACCCGGGCCGCCTCACGGGCGAACATCGGCAGATG
Source organism: Thermomonospora catenispora (assembly GCF_006363815.1). Lineage (GTDB taxonomy): Bacteria > Actinomycetota > Actinomycetes > Streptosporangiales > Streptosporangiaceae > Thermomonospora > Thermomonospora catenispora. The sequence continues at coordinate 355,808 of NZ_RRYT01000001.1, read as the reverse complement.
GAAACCCGTTCCGCACCCCAGGTCCAGCACGGTCGCACCGGCCCAGGGCCGGATTCGGCGCAGCGCCGCCTCCAGCAGTCCGTCGGGGTCCGCGGCGCGATTTTCGATCTCATAGATCTGCGGGGAATTCCAGATGTTGGGACTGGGCACGGCGCCCGCCGCGATCTCGGCCACGGACGCGAGAGTAGCCGCGTTCACGGGGTGTTGTGCGAATCATCGATACCAGGGGGGACACATGCGGCGACGCAGCGCATAGGCTTTCGTGTGCGCGGTGTTCTCCGCCGGGCGGCGGTCGCCCGTCTCGGCGGCCCGCACGGGCGGCGCCGCGTCGGACGATCGTCGAGTGATCCTCAGCGAGGGGGCAGTGACTCCGCAGCACGACGGCGCAGCACCAGCGGGGCTCCGGCTGCCGGACGCCTCGGTGACGCTCTCGACCGCATCGGTCTTTCCGGAGAAGGCACCCAGCGCCTTCGAGATCGCCGCCACGCTGGGGTATGACGGCGTCGAGGTGATGGTCGCCACCGATGCCGCCTCACAGGACCTGAACGTGCTGCGCCGGCTGTCGGAGTACCACCAGATCCCGATCAAGTCGATCCACGCGCCCTGTCTGCTGCTCACCCAGCGGGTGTGGGGCCGCGACCCCTGGGGCAAGCTGATGCGCTCCAAGGAGGTCGCCGAGGCGCTCGGCGCCGAGGTCGTGGTGGTGCATCCGCCCTTCCGCTGGCAGCGCGAGTACGCCCGCGAGTTCGTCGAGGGCCTGGCCCGCATGCAGTCCGAGACCGACGTGAAGTTCGCGGTGGAGAACATGTTCCCGGTGCGGGCGCGCGGCGCCGAGGTGGGCATGTACTCGCCCGGCTGGAACCCGGTGGACCAGGACTACCCGTATGTGACGCTGGATCTGTCGCACACCGCGGTGTCGGGCTCGGACGCGCTGGAGATGGCCGAGCGGCTGGGCGACCGGTTGCAGCACATCCACCTGGCCGACGGGGTCGGCATCGCCAACAAGGACGAGCACCTGGTGCCGGGCCGGGGACGCCAGCCGTGCGCCGAGGTGCTGGAGAAGCTGGCCGCCGACGGCTTCTCCGGGCACGTCGTGCTGGAGGTCAACACCCGGCGCGCGGCCAGCCGGGCCGAGCGCATGGACGACCTGGCCGAGGCGCTGGCGTTCGCCCGGCTGCATCTGGCCGCCGCCGACCGCACCTGGGAGGTCACCCCGGCCGGAGAGGTGTCGCGCCGAGGCCGGAGCTGATGGCCGCCGACGTCACCGGCAGGCCCGGCCGGCGTCCCGGTCCCACCGAGACCCGGGAGAGGATCCTGGCCTGTGCTCGCCGGCTGTTCGCCGAGAAGGGGTACGACGGGGCGTCGCTGCGCGGCATCGCCCGGGAGGCCGGGGTGGATCCGGCGCTGGTGCACCACTTCTTCGGCGGCAAGCAGGGCGTGTTCGTCGCGGCGATGCGGTTCCCGATCGATCCGGCGGCGGTGCTGGAGCAGGTCGCGCACATGCCGCGCGAACGGCTCGGCGAGGCGCTGGCGAGGGTGTTCCTGGAGGTCTGGGACGACCCGGCGCGCCGGGCGCCGGCGCTGGCCCTGCTACGGTCGGCCATGACGAACGAGCAGGCCGCCACGATGATGCGGCAGTTCGTCAGCTCGGCGCTGCTGGGGCCGATCACCGAGCGGTACCGCATCCCCCCGCTCCGGGTCCAGGCCGCCGTGGGGCAGATGATCGGCATGGCCGTGCTCCGGTACGTGCTGGAGGTGGAGCCGATCGCGTCCGCCCCGCCGCAGGAGCTGGCGGCGATGCTGGCCCCGGTGCTGCAGCACCACCTCGACTCCTCCTGACCGCGGGCCGTCTCCTCGCGGCCGCACCGCCGGCCCGACCCACCGGACCCCGCTCCGCCCGGGGCGCACGTGCTTTCCGGGACGGGCGCGTCGACCCGCCGTTCGCCTCCGTCCCGCTCCTCGCTCCATCCCGCCGTTCGCCTCATCGCGCCCTTGACCGGTCCGCTGCGCGGACATAAATTCAACACATGATGAATTCTGCTCCGGCGGCCCCGCCGGGCGCCGCCGTCAGCGTCCGCGACCTGTGGGTCGAGCGCGGCGGCCGGGAGGTGCTGCGCGGAGTCGGCTTCGACGTCCCGCGCGGCGCCGTGGTCGGCCTGCTCGGCCCCAGCGGCTGCGGCAAGACCACGCTGATGCGCGCCATCGTGGGCGTGCAGATCGTCAAGAGCGGCGTCGTCACCGTGCTCGGTCACCCGGCGGGCAGCCCTCCGGTGCGCCGCCGCGTCGGATACGCGGCGCAGAGCGCCGCCGTCTACACCGATCTGACCGTCCGGGAGAACCTGCGCTACTTCGCCGCGGTGCTCGGCGCGCCCCGCGACGATGTGGACCGGGTGCTGGCGGAGGTCGGTCTGGAGCGCCACGGCGACCAGGTGGTCGCCACCCTGTCCGGCGGGCAGCTCAGTCGCGCCAGCCTGGCGGTGGCCCTGCTGGGCGCGCCCGAGCTGCTGGTCCTGGACGAGCCGACGGTGGGCCTGGACCCGGTGCTGCGCGAGGAGCTGTGGGACCTGTTCCACGTCCTGGCCGCCCGCGGCGTCACGCTGCTGGTCTCCAGCCACGTGATGGACGAGGCGAGGCGTTGCGAGCGGCTGCTGCTGATGCGCGAGGGCGAGATGCTCGCCGACGACCCGCCCGAGGTCCTGTGCGAGCGCGCCGGGACATCCGACCTGGAGCAGGTCTTCCTCCGATTGATCACCGAACGGGCGGCGTCGTGAGCCGGCGACGCGGACGCGCCGGCGCCGCGCTCATCGGGCGGCGCGGGGCGCCGTTCCCCCGCCCTGGGAGGACGTCATGAGCATCGCGGTGACATGGGCGACGACCCGGCGGATCCTGCAGCAGCTGCGGCACGACCACCGCACGGTGGTGATGATCGTCGGGGTGCCCAGCCTGCTGATGATCCTGCTGCGGTACGTGTTCGACCAGCCGATCCTGTTCGACCGGATCGGACCGGTCCTGCTGGGCGTGTTCCCGTTCGTCATCATGTTCATCGTCACCAGCGTGGGCACGCTGCGGGAGCGCGCCGGCGGCACGCTGGAGCGGCTGATGACGACGCCGCTGCGGGCGCCGGACCTGCTGGTGGGGTACGCGCTGGCGTTCGGGCTGGTGGCGCTGGCGCAGGTGGCGGTGGTGCTGACGATCTCGCTGACCTGGCTGGGGCTGGAGCTGGCGGGCTCGGTGGGGACGCTGGTGGCGGTGGCGGTGCTGGACGCGCTGCTGGGCGTGGCGCTGGGGCTGCTGGCCAGCGCGTTCGCCCGCACCGAGTTCCAGGCGGTGCAGCTGATGCCGGTGTTCGTGCTGCCGCAGACGCTGCTGTGCGGGCTGTTCGTGCCGCGCGACCAGATGGCCGGCTGGCTGGAGGCGATCTCCCACGTGCTGCCGCTGTCGTACGCGGTGGAGGCCATGCAGGAGGTGTCCCGGGAGCCCGGCGTGACCGGGACGCTGCTGCGCGACATGGCGGTGATCGCCGGATGCGCGGTGCTGGCCCTGGCCCTGGGCGCGGCCACGCTGCGGCGGCGCACCCCGTGAACGGCCCGCCGAAAGGGCGTATTGACCGAAACCGGGCATGGGAATAACGGGCGGAGTATCCGAGGCATCGGTAATATCCCTGCTCATGAGCGCGAAGAAGGATCCCGCCGCGGGCGCCGACCAGCTCGACGAACCCCGCCCGGACGGCGCCGATCCCCAGGAGGCGGACGCGGACGAGGAGCTCGCCGACGAGCCGGGAGAGGAGAAGAGCGAGCCGCGTCGTCGCCGAGGCCGCCGCATTCTGCTGGCGGTCGTGGCCTTCCTGCTCATCGTCGTGCTCGGTGCGGCGGCGCTGCTCTGGGAGCGCCAGAGCACCTACAACAGCAACATCAGCCGGCTGCCCGGCGTGATGCCCACCGGTGACCGGCCCGGCCCCAACGTGGTCGGCACCGAGAACTGGCTGCTGGTCGGCTCCGACACCCGGGTGGAGACCAAGACCACCGGCGAGGGCGGCCTGGTCTGGCGGCGGGGCCAGCAGCGGGCCGACACGATCATGCTGGTGCACCTGCCCGCCGAGCGGGACAAGGTCTATGTGATCTCCATTCCCCGGGACTCGTGGGTCACCGTCCCCGGCTACGGGCAGCAGAAGATCAACGCCGCGTTCTCCTACGGCGGACCGCCGCTGCTGATCGAGACGGTGGAGGACCTGACCGGCGTCCGCATCGACCACTTCGGCGCGATCGACTTCAACGGGTTCAAGGACATGACCGACGCCCTCGGCGGCGTCGACGTGCACATCACCAAGACCGTGCACGATCCGATGAACCACATCACCTGGCCGGCCGGCAAGAACCACCTGAACGGCGAGAAGGCGCTGCTGTTCGTCCGGCAGCGCTACAACCTGCCCAACGGCGACTTCGACCGGATCAAGCGGCAGCAGGCGTTCCTGCGGGCCGTCACCCAGAAGGCCGCCACCGCCGGGACCGTCACCAACCCGCTCAAGCTGGACCGCTTCCTGTCGGCGGTGACCAAGTCGATCAGCGTGGACGAGGGGGTGTCGGCGGGAGACCTGCGCTCGCTGGCGCTGAGCCTGCGCAACGTGCGCGGCTCGGACATCACGTTCCTGACCGTGCCCAACAAGGGCCCCGCCCAGCGCGGCAGCCAGAGCGTGGTGCTGCTGGACGACGCCAAGGCCCGCCTCCTCTACGACGCCGTGCGCGCCGCCAAGCTCGCCGAGTACGTCGATCAGCACGGCGGCGCCAACAAGGTGACCAAGGTCTCCTGACCGCGCCCGGCCGCCCCGGGGCCCGGCCGCGCGCCCGCTTACTCTGGGTCGTGGTGGGACGAGGAGGTCCCGTCGCAGAAGGGGTGGCGCAGTGCTTCGTCAGGTTCTGTTGGCGGCGTCCCGCAGCAGCGGGGTCCGTCGCGCGGTGGAGTCCGCTCCGTTCTCCCGGCGGATGGTGCGCCGGTTCATCGCGGGCGAGACGGCGGAGGACGCCCTGGAGGTCACCCGGCGGCTCACCGCCGACGGCCTGCACGTCACGATCGACCACCTGGGGGAGGACACCACCGACGCCGCGCAGGCCGAGGCCGTGGTCGAGGGGTATGCGGCGCTGCTGGACCGCCTCGCCGCCGCCGGGCACGGGCCGCGCGCCGAGGTGTCGGTGAAGCTGTCGGCGGTGGGGCAGGCGCTGGACGAGGACATGGCGTTGGAGAACGCCCGCCGGATCTGCGCCGCCGCCGAGGCCGCCGGGACCACCGTGACGCTCGACATGGAGGACCACACCACGGTCGAGTCGACGCTGCGGATCCTGGCCGAGCTGCGCCGCGACCATCCCCGGACCGGCGCGGTGATCCAGGCGTACCTGCGCAGGGCCGAGGAGTACTGCGCCGAGCTGGCCCATGAGGGCTCCCGGGTGCGATTGTGCAAGGGCGCCTACGCCGCTCCCGCCGACGTGGCCTACACCAGCCGGGCGGAGATCGACAAGTCGTATGTGCGGTGCATGAAGGTGCTGTTCGCCGGCAAGGGCTACCCGATGCTGGCCACCCACGACCCGCGCCTCATCGAGATCGGCGGGGCGCTGGCGATCTCCCACGACCGCCCCGCCGACAGCTACGAGTACCAGATGCTGTACGGGATCCGGCCGGCCGAGCAGCGCCGTCTCATCGGGCTCGGCGCGCAGGTGCGGGTGTACGTCCCCTACGGCCGCGAGTGGTACGGGTACGCGATGCGGCGGATGGCCGAACGGCCCGCCAACCTGCTGTTCGTGCTCCGCGCGCTGGCGAGCGGGTCCTGACGGGGCCCGGCGGGGCCCGCCGGCCTCGCCTCCTCGGCCGCCCGGGACGGGACCGGGGAGGGCGGCCGGCCGGACCGGGCCTGGGCGGCGGCGGACCCTCGCTACGCTGGGGCCTGTGAGTGGACTCATCGCGATTCTCGGCGCCGGGAAGATGGGCGAGGCGCTGCTGTCCGGCGTGCTGCGGGCCGGTCGGCGGCCCGGCGAGCTGGTCGTGACGACCCGCCGCGAGGAGCGCGGCGCCCTGCTGCGGGAGCGGTACGGCGTCGAGGTCGTCACCAACGCCGAGGCGGCCAAGATCGCCAAGACGTTGATCCTGGCCGTCAAGCCGCAGGACATGGGGGCGCTGCTGGAGGAGCTGCGCCCGCACCTGGCGCCGGACCGCCTGGTGATCTCGATGGCCGCCGGGATCCCCTGCTCGTTCATCGAGCAGCGGCTGCCGGACGGGGTGCCGGTGATCCGGGTGATGTCCAACACCCCGGTGCTGGTGGACGAGGCGATGAGCGTGGTGTCGGCGGGTTCGCACGCCGCCGAGGAGCACCTGAAGGTCGCCGAGGAGCTGCTGTCCCCGGTGGGCAAGGTGCTGCGGATCCCCGAGGCCCTGCAGGACGGGGCCACCGCGCTGTCGGGCAGCGGCCCGGCGTACTTCTACTACCTGGTCGAGGCGATGGTGGACGCGGGGATCCTGCTGGGCATGCCGCGCGCCGCCGCGCTGGAGATGGTGATCCAGTCCGCGGTCGGGGCGGCGGTCATGCTGCGGGACTCCGGCGAGCACCCAGTGATGCTGCGCGAGGCGGTCACCTCCCCGGGCGGCACCACCATCGCGGCCATCCGCGAGCTGGAGCGGCACGGCGTCCGCGCCGCGGTCATCGAGGCCATCGAGGCCGCCCGCAACCGGGCCCGCGAACTGGCCGAGGGCTGACGCCCCGCCGGGGGAGCCGAGCGGAGCCCGGGCCCGGATCCGCGGGGGCGGCGAAGGGGAGAGCGGCGGAAAAGCGGCGAGAGAACTGACCGTCCATTGAGCCGATCTTTGCTTTCTGCTCGGCTGGGGGCATGGGGATGTTGCTTCGAGTGCTGGTGGTGGCGGGGCTGGTGATCGACGCGGTCGTGCACTGGCGCTTCGCGCCGGACATGGCCTTCGTCGAGGGCGGCAGCATCGAGGGGGACACGCTGTTCCGCCTCCAGGCCGCCGTGGCGGCCGTGTCCGCCGTCCTGGTCGCCGTGCGGCCGCGCCGCTGGACCTATGCGGTCGCCTTCGTCGTGGCCGCCACCGCGGTGGGGGCCCTGCTGCTGTACCTGTGGGTCGATGTGGGGGTCCTCGGCCCGCTGCCGGACATGCACGACCCGGTCTGGTACGGCGAGAAGACCTGGAGCCTGGTCGGCGAGGGCGTCGCCGCGCTGGCCGCCCTGGGAGGCGTGTTCCTCCCCCGGGCCGAGCGGCAGGGCGCGTCCCGGCACGCCGAGGCGGTCTGAGGGTCCTGAGGCTCTGACAGGCCCTTGCGCGGGGGCCGCGCCGCGCGCCCGCTCGGCGCCGGGGACCGTTCCGGTCAGGCGACGGCGCCGCGGTCGGGCTCCTCCAGCAGGGAGCAGACGAAGCGGGAGACCTCCGCCAAGGCCCGCCGGGCCTCGGGGAGCACCCGGTTGAGGATCTGGAAGTCGTGCATCTGGCCCGGCCAGATCTGCAGCACGCAGTGCGCGCCGGCCTCGGTCAGCGCCTCGGCCAGCCGCTCCGCCTCCGGACGCAGCACCTCGTCCCCGCCGACCTGGATCAGCACCGGAGGGACGTTCTCCCAGTCGCACTCCAGCAGCGCCAGCCGGGGGTCGGGGTCGTCCTGGCCGGTCACCAGCCGGGCGATGCGGCGCGCCATCTGCGGGCTGATGTAGGCGTCCCGCACCTGCGGATCGCATTCCACCGACAGCTCGCAGGTCAGGTCCACCCAGGGGGAGAACAGCACCAGCCCGGCCGGGGAGGGCAGGTCGAGGCGGCAGAGCTCGGCGGTCAGCACCGCGGCCAGGTGGCCGCCCGCCGAGTCGCCGGCGACCACGATCCGGTCCGTCGGGTAGCCCTGCTCCAGCAGCCACCGGTAGGCGTCCAGGGCGTCCTCCAGGGGCGCCGGGAACGGATGCTCGGGCGCCAGCCGGTAGTGCGGCACGAGCACCGGCAGCCTGCAGTCGGCCGACAGCCGTGAGGTGATCGGCCGGTGGGTGCGCGGCGAGCACACGATGTAGCCGCCGCCGTGCAGGTACAGCATGGCCGCGTCCTCGATCGCGCCCTTTTCGGGGATCAACAGCTCGCCGGTCAGCGGCCGGTCGTTCTCGCGCGGGATGGACGCGCTCTCCAGCCGGGTCTGCGGATGCTGCCCGATGAGCAGGGCGGCGGCGTCCACCGCGGTACGGGCGGTCCGGATGCTCACCGGGTGGTCCGGCAGCCGGTGCATGAAGGGCCGGAGGCCCAATCGGAGCGCGCGGGAGATCACCGCGCTCTGCATGCTCGGTTTGAGGTCCGCGAGGGCATCGGCCTCCGGCTCCTGCCCGTCTGGGTGGGCGACCGCCTTGCGCGGGCGGCGGGCCCGGATAAGCGGCACCATGTGCACCCCCGATGTTTCGTTCGTGTTACCTGATGCCCTCTGAAGCGGATAAATCACCCTTTCGTCACATCTGGTGCGGATGTTTTCGGTGCGCCGTGGTCGCGGGGCGATAGCGTGAACACATGAACGAGCCCGTGCCCTCGGCCGCGGACCGCTCCGGTCCCTGTGACCTGCGGGTCCTGTGGGATGACCGGCTGATCACCTACGACTTCGGCCCGGGTCACCCGATGAACCCGGTGCGGGTGGAGCTGACGATGGCGCTCGCCCGCGAGTACGGGGTGCTGGATCAGCCCAACGTCGAGGTGGCCCCGGTCGAGCCGGCCGGAGAGGCGCTGCTGGAGCTGATCCACGACCCGGCGTACATCGCCGCGGTCCGGCACGCCGGATCGACCGGGCTGCCGGTGCCCCGGCACGGTCTGGGGACCCCCGACAATCCCGTGTTCATCGGCATGCACGAGGCGTCCGCGCTGGTCACCGGGGCCTCGGTGGCGGCGGCCGAGGCGGTGTGGACCGGACGGACGTCGCACGCGGCCAACATCGCCGGCGGCCTGCACCATGCGATGCGGTCGGCGGCCAGCGGCTTTTGCGTCTATGACGACCCGGCCATCGCCATCGCCTGGCTGCTGGAGCACGGCGCCGAGCGGGTCGCGTACGTGGACGTGGACGTGCACCACGGGGACGGAGTGCAGACGGCGTTCTACGACGATCCGCGGGTGCTGACGATCAGCCTGCACGAGACGCCCCGCACGCTGTTCCCGGGCACCGGCTTCCCCCAGGAGTGCGGCACGGGCGAGGCCCGGGGCATGGCGGTGAACGTGGCGCTGCCGCCGGGCACCGGGGACGCCGCCTGGCTGCGGGCGTTCCACGCGGTGGTGCCGCAGCTGCTGCGCGCGTTCCGCCCGCAGGTCCTGCTCACCCAGCACGGCTGCGACAGCCATCGGCTCGACCCGCTGGCCCATCTGATGCTGAGCGTGGACGGCCAGCGGGCCGCCTACGCCGCGCTGCACCGGCTGGCGCACGAGGTCGCCGGCGGGCGCTGGATCATCACCGGCGGCGGGGGCTATGAGCTGGTGCAGGTGGTGCCGCGGGCGTGGACCCATCTGCTGGCCGAGGCGGCGGGCCGGCCCATCGATCCGGCGACGGCCACGCCGGAGCCGTGGCGCGAGTTCGTGCGCAAGCGGACGCTGGAGATCGCGCCCGCCGTGATGTCCGACCTGCCGCCGGACCGGTCCGGCGGCGACCCCCTGGAGGTGCCCGCGTGGGCGAGCGGCTACGACCCGGCGAATCCGGTGGATCAGGCGATCCTGGCGACCCGCAAGGCGGTCTTCCCCGAGCACGGGCTGGATCCGCTGACGGAGGCCTGACCGGCTCCGCCGCGCCCGCCGTGCCCGTGCCCACCCGTGAGGAGCTGCGCGAGCACCTGGTCGCCTCGATGATCGCCGGCGATGTGGCCACTCCCCGGCAGAACAACCTGCTGCACTACCGGCGGATGGCGCTCGGCTACCCGTACTACCGGTTCGGCCTGGTCTTCCGGCGGCGGTGGACCGAGCGGGACGTGCTGGCCATGATGGCCGAGCTGTGCGGGGTGATCCCCGACCCCCGGCACCTGTACGGCGACGACACCATCGACCCGGACAAGACCATCGACGCGCTGGAGGTCATGGCCGAGCGCATCGGCCTGGCGGCCCGGCGGCGCGAGCGGGTGCTGCTGGCCACCGGCCACCCGGAGGTGCTGACCCCGATCTACGCGGCGGTGGGCCGGGCGCTGCGCGCCCGCGGCTGCACGGTGCTGACCCCCGCCGAGGGGTGGTCGTACGTGCCCGAGGTCGGCGCGCCCCCGGAGCCGCGGCGGATCCGCTACCTGGAGGGGACGGTCGCGGCGCTGGAGGACGAGGCCGGCCGGGTGCAGCACACCCACGACTCGGCGCCGATGGAGGCCGTGCTGGCGGAGCTGGCGGCGTCCTCCCCGGCGGCGGACGGATCGCCGGCGGCCGGCCGCGCCCACTGGCCGGATCTGGTCATCGCCGACCACGGCTGGGCCGGGGCCGCCGGGCAGGCCGGGATCGACACCGTGGGATTCGCCGACTGCAACGACCCCGCCCTGTTCGCGGGGCAGGTGGAGGGGAAGATCCTGGTCACCGTGCCGTTGGACGACGGGGTGCGTCCCGACCGGTACGAGCCGCTGACGGCATACCTTATGTCACGTTCTGGGCTGATTGTCTGAACTTCCCTCTTGCGACTGCCGTTACACGATTTACGCTGGGGGAAGAACACGTACGTGATCAAAGTCACCTAAAGGGCCGGTGGCACCGTACGTGAGAAGAGGACGTCCGATGGCTTCAGGTGAGCAGCCTCTCAGCGAGGTCAGGTTCCTGACGGTGGCCGAGGTGGCGGCGGTGATGCGGGTGTCCAAGATGACCGTTTACCGCCTGGTCCACTCAGGCGAGCTTCCCGCCATCCGGGTGGGGCGCTCGTTCCGGGTCCCCGAACAGGCCGTGCACGACTACCTCCGCGACGCGTTCATCGAAGCGGGCTGACGCGGAGCGCCGCCTGCGCCCGCTCGCCCGGCGAGCGGGCGGGGACGGTCGTGGCCCGATCGCGCCGCCGCTTCGGGGGCGGAGGCGTGGCATGCGGGTGCACAGGAGTAGTCTTGAGCCTCGGACATGGCGCGCGCCCACGCCTTGCGTCGCGGGCGCGGCAGGTCCGTCTCCCTGTCGACTCCCGGACGAGTGAGGTCACGTGGGTTCCGTCATCAAGAAGCGCCGCAAGCGGATGGCCAAGAAGAAGCACCGCAAGCTGCTGAAGAAGACCCGCATCCAGCGCCGCAACAAGAAGTAGGCGGTCCGGCCGGGCCGCCGTTGGGGGTGGGGTGCACTGTGTCGGCTACGCCCTCCGCCGCTCGCGTCGTCCTGGTCACGGGGGTGTCCCGGTTCCTGGGCGCCCGGGTGGCGAGCGCGCTGCAGGCCGAGCCGGGCATCGAACGCGTCATCGGCGTGGACACGGTCCCCCCCACGGCGCCGCTCGGGCGCACCGAGTTCGTGCGCGTCGACATCCGCACGCCGAGCATCGCCAAGATCATCTCCGCCGAGCGGGTCGACACGGTGGTCCACTGCAGTCTGGAGACCGCCCAGTACGGCCCTCGGGCGAAGGTGAAGGAACTCAACGTCATCGGCACCATGCAGCTGCTGGCGGCCTGCCAACGGTCGCCGGACGTGCGCAAGCTGGTGGTGCGCTCCACGGCGGCGGTGTACGGCTCCTCGCCGCGGGACCCGGCGGTCTTCACCGAGACCGACGAGCCCGTGGAGGCGCCCTCCTCCGGCTCCGCCAAGGACGCCACCGAGGTGGAGGGCTACGTCCGAGGACTGCAGCGACGCCGCTCGGACCTGACGGTGACGGTGCTGCGGTTCGCCAACTTCCTGGGTCCCGACGTGGACTCACCGGTCACCCGGTACCTGCGGCTGCCGGTGGTGCCGACGGTGCTGGGCTTCGACCCGCGGCTGCAGTTCGTGCACGCCGACGACGGGGCCGAGGTGCTGCGCCGGATGACGCTGGAGGACCACCCCGGCTGCTTCAACGTGGCCGGAGACGGGGTGCTGCTGCTCTCGCAGGCGCTGCGCCGGGCCGGGCGGCCCTCGGTCCCCGTGCCGGAGGCGTCCGTCCAGCTGTTCGGCGGTCTGGGCCGCCGGTTCGCCGGGCTGTCGGGGTTCTCCTCCGAGCTGCTGCGCTGGCTGATGTACGGGCGGGTGATCGACTGCTCGAAGCTGGCGGCGGAGCTGCGCTGGCGCCCCGCCTACAGCGCCGAGGCGGCGTTCGCCGACTTCGTCGAGACCGTCGGCGACGGCCGCACCCCCGCCCAGGAGATGTTCGAACGGCTCACCACCGTGCTGGGAGGGAGCGGGCGATGACCGCGCACCGCCGGCCGAGGGAGGCGCCCGACGAACCCGATGTGGCCCCGGTCATCCCGCTGACGTTCGCCGACGCCGATGCCGGCACGGGCTCCGACGCCGGCGCCGACGCCGAGGATCGGCTCTCGGCCCTGCTGGAGTTCCTGCGCCGGCGGCTGAACGGCGACTACGAGGTCGACGAGTTCGGCTTCGACCGCGAGCTGACCGACACGGTCCTGCTGCCGCTCGTCCGCGTCCTGTACCGGTACTGGTTCCGGGTGGAGCTGCGCGGGACCGAGCACATCCCCCGGTCCGGTCGCGCCCTGGTGGTCGCCAACCACTCCGGGACGCTGCCGCTGGACGGCCTCATCCTGCAGGTCGCCGTGCACGACCACGCCCGTCGCGACCTGCGGCTGCTCGGCGCCGACCTGGTCTACCAGGTGCCGGTGCTGGGGCACCTGTCCCGCAAGGCCGGTCACACCCTGGCCCATCCGGCCGACGCGCACCGCCTGCTGAGCAAGGACGAGCTGGTCGGGGTGTTCCCCGAGGGCTTCAAGGGGGTCGGCAAGCCCTTCGGCGAGCGCTACCGGCTGCAGCGGTTCGGCCGCGGCGGGTTCGTGGAGACCGCGCTGCGCGCCGAGGCCCCCATCGTCCCCGTCGCCATCGTGGGCGCCGAGGAGATCTACCCCAAGATCGGCGACGTCCGCGCCCTGGCCCGCCTGCTGGGCCTGCCGTACTTCCCGATCACTCCGACCTTCCCGCTGCTGGGCGCGCTCGGATTGATCCCGCTGCCCTCCAAGTGGCTGATCCGCTTCGGCGAGCCCATGACCCTGAAGGGGTACGGCCCGCGGGACGCCGACGATCCGATGACGGTCTTCGACCTCACCGATCACGTGCGCGAGACCGTCCAGCAGATGCTCTACGACACCCTCCTGGAGCGCGGCCCGGCGTTCTGAGGCGTCGTCCGCGCCCGCTCCCCGGCCCGTTCCGCCGTGCGCCCTCCCTGCGTCCCTCCGCGCGCCCGAGCGCCCCGGCGCGGGGCCGCGCGGCGGCCGCATGGGCGCGCGAGGGGCCGGAGAAGGGGACGGAGGAAGGACGGGAGGAGAGCGCGAGAGGCGCCGGAAGAGGGTTTCCGCGAGGTCCCCGCGGGGCCGTGGCCCTCAGGCGCGGTAGTGGCGGCGCAGGGCGATGCCGGCGGCGACGCCGCCGGCCAGGGCGCCGGCGCCGGCGGCGGCCGGGATGGCGACCATGGTGACCTTGCGCGCGGTGCGGAAGTCGTGGATGGGCCAGCCGTGGGTCTTGGCGTGCTCGCGGAGCCTGGGGTCGGGGTTGACGGCGTGGGGGTGGCCCACGGTGTTCAGCATCGGCAGGTCGTTGATGGAGTCGCTGTAGGCGGAGCAGCGGGACAGGTCCAGCCCCTCGCGCTGGGCCAGCGCGCGGACCGCCTCGGCCTTGGCCGGGCCGTGCAGCAGATTGCCGACCAGCCGGCCGGTGTAGACGCCGTCCCGGGTCTCGGCGACGGTGCCCAGGGCGCCGGTCAGCCCGAGCCGGGCGGCGATGATCCGGGCGACCTCGACCGGTGTCGCGGTGACCAGCCAGACCTGCTGACCGGCGTCCAGGTGCTGCAGCGCCAGCGCCCGGGTGCCGGACCAGATCCGGTCGGCCATCACCTCGTCGTAGATCTCTTCGCTGAGCCGGACCAGGTCCTCGACCCGCTGCCCCGCCACGAACGCCAGGGCGGTCTCCTTGGCGGCGCCGATGTGCTCGGCGTTCTCGGTGCCGCGCAGCCGGAACACCGCCTGCCCCCAGGCGAACATCGCCAGATCCCGCAGCGTGAACAGCTTGCGAGCGGCCAACCCGCGGGCGAAGTAATAGATCGACGCCCCCCGCATCATCGTGTTGTCCACGTCGAAGAACGCCGCGGCCGTCGGGTCCGGCTCGACTCCCGCTCCGTGCGGTTCGGCGGCGGCGGCCGCCGCCTCGCCCGCGCTCACATGGTCGTCTTCGCCGCGCCGCCAAAATCGCCGCATGTTCCGAAGCCTACTGACGGCCGCGGCCCGGGCGCGACGGACGTGTTCATGACCACGATGGCGCGACCGCGTCTCCGGGCGGCGGCGCGCGGCCGTGCGCGCGGCGTCGTCGGCGCCTTTTCGGGCGCGGTCGGCGAGGGCGCGGCGTAACCCGGCCGTCGGCGGCTCGTTCTTGCCGGCGTCGGGGAATCGGAGGGGAATTCATGAGGCGTGGTTTGCGAGCGAGACGACGTGTCACGGGGTGGCTGTCCGACGTGCGGCCGGATACCGCCAAACCGGATCCAAAATTCCGGAAGACGTTGCGGGAGCGGCTGCTGGCGGACGCGGCCGAGGCGGGAGGGGCGCGGCGGCGCGGACACCGGTGACCGGAGGTCGGTCAGGCGAGGATCAGGTCGTCGGGGAGCGCGCGGGCCAGGGCGCGGACGGCGCGGTACTGCAGGGCTTTGACGGCACCGGTCTTCTTGCCCATGATCAGGGCGGTCTCGGCGACGGACAGGCCGTGCAGGAAACGCAGGACGATGCATTCCTGCTGCTCGGAGTTGAGGCGGCGGACCGCCTCCAGCAGAGCGCGGTGGGTCATCGCCTTGACCACGCGGCGGGCGGGGTCCTCGGCCAGGCGGTCGACGCCGGGATGGTCGGGCTCCAGGAGCTCGGCGGTGCACACCTCCAGCCGGAAGCGGCTGGATTTGAAGTGGTCGGCGACCAGGTTGCGGGCGATGGTGACCAGCCAGGCGCCGAAGTCCTTGCCCTGCCAGCGGAAGTCGCCGATGCCGCGCAGGGCGCGCAGGAACGTCTCGCTGGTCAGGTCCTCGGCCAGCGAATGCGACCCGACCCGGTAGTAGACGTACCGGTAGACCAGGTCGACATAGCGGTCGTACAGGATCCCGAACGCGTCGGCCTCGCCCTGGCGGGCGCGCAGCACCAGGCGCCTGATCTCCTCATCGCCGGCCCGAGGGACCTCGACGCGGTCGGCGCGGCGCCGGCGGAGCGCACCGGTCCGCGGCGCGGGCCGGGACGGAGACGAACGCCGGGAGGTCGCGACGGCGTGGGCGTCGAGGGTCAAGCTGCGCATGCAGTTCTCCTCGGGGCTGATGCGACCTCCGGGCAAGACACACAGGAATCGCCACTTTAGGTTTCCAGGGGTATCGAGGCAATCGTGGTGCGGTAGCCGGTATGGTGCAGGATCGGCGTCATCACCGGCTTTGCCCCTTAATCGCGCTGTTCAGCGCGTCGAAGAGGCCGCCGGAAGTGCATTCCCGTCACGTCCGTCACGGGTTCGCCCGCGACCGGGCCCGTGGTCGGGTACGCGCCGCTCCTGACGATCGGGCACCATAGGGGGCGCGATGATTCTGGGTGTCCCGGCGCTGCTGGCGACCCTCGGTGCCCTGGCGGCCACCGGGTTGCTGATCGTCCGCGCCAAAGACGAGCGGCTGCCGTATCTGATCGCGTGGTGCCTGACCTTGGGCGGCATCGCGATCGCGCTGATCGGCATGACCGCGGGCTTCCTGGCGGGCTTCAACGGCCTGCTGTTCCGGCTGATGGAGGTCGGCGGCGCGCTGCTCGGCCCGGTCTGGCTGGCGCTCGGCATGACGGTGCTGATCAGCAGGCTGGTCCAGGTGCGGTTCGCCAGCTGGCTGTTCGGCATCTCCTACACGATCGTGGCAGTGGTGATCCTGCTGCTGGATCCGCTCAAGGGGAGCTTCGACAGCTCGCTGCCGCGCCCCTCCCGCCACTACGACACGCTTCCGCTGCTGCTGATCGACGTCGCCCACGTGGTGGCGGTGATCGCGCTGGTCGCCTGCACGGTGGTGATCGCGCTGCGGGCCGGCAGGCAGGACCGGGCGGCCTACGAGCTGCTGATGCCGGTGGCGCTGGTGGCGCTGGCCGGGGTGCTGGTGGTGAGCGGGACCCGCGGGTTCCTGCCGGGACTGCTGGCGGTGCTGGCGCTGGCCGGTGCGGCGGGCCTGGTCTGGTACGGCGCGATGCGGACGCTGCCGTCCACGGGCGGCGGGGAGGAGCCGTACGAGGACGGGGACTACGCCGAGGACTATGACGGCGAGTACGCCGACCAGGGGTACGACGGGGAGTACGCCGATCGGGAGTACCCGGAGGCCGAGCGGGAGGAGCCGGTCTACGCCGCCCCGCCCGCCGAGCCGGCCGAGCCCGGCGCGCCTCCGGTGGGGCGGCACGCGGCGCCGACCCGGGCCGACCCGGTGGTGCCCGGCCCTCGCCACGCCGCCGAGCCGCCGCTCGCGGCCGGCGCGCCGCTGTGCGGCCAGATCACCGTCTACACGCTGGCGGACGGGCAGGGTGAGGCGTTCGACCGGCTGGTCGGGGAGGCGATCCGGGCCTCCCAGACGAGCGAGCCGGACATCTTGATCTTCACCTCGCACGAGGTCACCGGGGCGCCCTCCCAGCGGATCGTCTACCAGCTGTTCCGGGACCAGGCGGCGTTCGCCGAGCACCAGCGGCTGCCGCACGTGCAGCGCTTCCTGGCCGAGTCCCGCCCGTACGTGGCGGCCACCAATGTGATCGAGCTGAACCTGACCGCCGGCAAGGTGGTCTCGCTGCCCTCGCTGAACGCCCAGGACTACCGATGAGCGTGACGATCACCCTGCTCGGCAAGCCCGGCTGTCATCTGTGCGACGAGGCGCGCGAGGTGATCGCCCGGGTGGCCGCCGAGCTCGGCGTGGCCTGGGAGGAGCGGGACATCACCCGCTCCGAGGAGCTGACCCGCAAGTACTGGGAGCAGATCCCGGTCACGTTGGTGAACGGGGTCCAGCACGATTTCTGGCGGGTGGACGAGGAGCGTCTGCGGCGGGCGGTGCTCGCGGCGCGCGAGGGCTGACCGGGAGGACGGCCGGGGACGACCGGCCAGGGAACCGACGTGAGACCGGCTCGGGCCGGTTCAGGACCGGTCGGGGACCGGCCCGGGGACGATCGCGCGCTCCGTCGCGGCGGGTGTTCTTTAGATCACATCGAGGATTGCCGGAAAGTGTCCCCCAGAGTAAAGTAATTAATTACTTATGGCACATTGAGCTGCGTGAACGCCTGGCGGGGCGGTCGAGATGGAGGCATGCGCCACCCTCGTGACTTTGTGCGCGTGTTCACAAACGTCTAACCTGGGGGCAGTCCAGGGCGGTTCGTGCCGGCCCCGATCGGCCCGACGGGACCGGACCGCGCCGCCCGGACCGGTCGGATCGCAAGTTCTGGCGTCGAGCCCCGAAGAGCAGGCCGTGACACGTCGACACAACCGCACCCGCGCCGAGCGGGGGATCCCAGAAGCCACGGTGGCGCGGCTGCCGGTGTACCTGCGCGCGCTGCACAGCCTGCAGGAGCGGGGGGTGGTCACCGTCTCCTCCGAGGAGCTGGCCGCCGCCGCCGGCGTCAATTCCGCCAAGCTCCGCAAGGACCTGTCGCACCTGGGCTCCTACGGCACCCGAGGCGTCGGCTATGAGGTCGATTACCTCATCTACCAGATCAGCCGTGAGCTGGGTCTCACCCAGGACTGGGTGGTCGCCATCATCGGCGTGGGTAACCTGGGCCGGGCCTTGGCCGGATACGGCGGGTTCGCCTCCCGGGGATTCCGCGTGGCCGCCCTGCTGGACGCCGATCCCGCGGTGGTGGGCGCCGAGATCGCCGGATTGACCGTGCGGCATATCGACGAACTGGAACGCGTTATCGACGAGCACGGGGTCTCCATCGCGGTGATCGCGACACCCGCGTCGGCGGCCCAGGCCCTGTGCGACCGCGTGGTCGCGGCGGGGGTGACGAGCGTGTTGAACTTCGCCCCGGTCGTCCTCTCGGTGCCCGAGGGGGTCGAGGTGCGTAAGGTCGATTTGTCCATCGAGCTGCAGATCCTGGCGTTCCACGAGCAGCGCAAGGCGGGCGGACCGGGCGAGAGCGCGGCGGACGACTGGTCGAAAGGGCTGAGCGGACATGGCGACGGGCCGAGGCGGGAACGACCTCCCGGTACCAGTGAGTACATCGAGGCGGTTGAGGCATGACCACGAGTGAGGCGGTGGGCCGATGACTGTCCTGGTGGTCGGGATCAGCCACCGCAGCGCTCCGGTGGCCATGCTGGAGCGCGCCGCCGTCTCCGGCGACGAGCTGGTCAAGCTGCTGCACGAGGTCTACGACTCCGAGCACGTGGCGGAGACGCTGATCGTCTCGACCTGCAACCGCGTCGAGGTCTACGCCGTGGTGGACAAGTTCCACGGCGGCGTCTCCGACATCTCCGAGCTGCTCGCCCGGCACGCCGGCGTGCAGCTGGAGGAGCTGAGCCGGCATCTGTACGTGCACTATGAGGACCGGGCCGTCCAGCACGCCTTCTCGGTGGCCTGCGGGCTGGACTCCATGGTCGTCGGCGAGAGCCAGATCCTCGGCCAGATGCGTCAGGCGTTCCGGCTGGCCCAGGCCGAGGGCACGATCGGCCGCGGGCTGCACGAGCTGATCCAGCAGGCGCTGCGGGTCGGCAAGCGCGCGCATGCCGAGACCGGCGTGGACAAGGCCGGGGCGTCCCTGGTCAGCGTCGGCCTGGCGGTCGCCGAGGAGCACCTGGGCGAGCTGTCGGGAAAGCGCGCGCTGGTGGTCGGCGCCGGGGCGATGAGCGGCCTGGCGGTCGCCACCCTGGACCGTGCCGGGATCGGCGAGATCGTCGTCGCCAACCGCACCTTCGAACGGGCCCGGAGGCTGGCCGACGGCGCCCGGGCGCCCGCCCGGGCCATCGAGCTGGCCGACCTGAACGGCGCGCTGGCCGAGGCCGACCTGGTGGTCTCCTGCACCGGCGCCACCGGGCTGGTGATCACCGCCGAGCAGGTCCCGCCCGCCGAGCAGCGGCGCTTCTTCCTGGACCTGGCCTTGCCGCACGACATCGACCGGGCCGTCGGCGAACTGCCCGGCGTGTCGCTGGCCGGGCTGGACGACCTGCGCACCGCCGAGGAGGCCACCCAGGCGCTCGGCCCCCGCGCCGTCGAGGCGGTGCGGCGCATCGTCGCCGACGAGGTCGCCGCGTTCCTGTCCGCCGCCCGCGCGGCGGCGGTCGCCCCGACCGTGGTGGCGCTGCGCAGCAAGGCGGCCCAGGTCGTCGACGCCGAGCTGGCCCGGCTCGCCGGCCGGCTGCCCGGTCTGGACGAGCGCGACCGGGCCGAGATCGCCCAGACGGTCCGGCGGGTGGTGGACAAACTGCTGCACGCGCCGACCGTCCGCGTCAAGCAACTGGCGGCGGCGCCCGGCGGCGACACCTACGCCGCCGCGTTGCGCGAGCTGTTCGACCTCGACCCCAAGGCGCCCGAGGCCGTGGCCCGCCCCGACATCGAAGGACCTGCATCATGACCACCCTGCGCCTGGGCACCCGCAAGAGCCTGATGGCCACCACCCAGTCCCGGCGTGTCGCCGACGAGCTGGAGCGGCGCACCGGGGTCACCGTCGAGCTGGTCGGCGTGACCACCGAGGGCGACGTCTCCCGCGCCCACCTGACCCAGATGGGCGGCACCGGGGTGTTCGTCAGCGCGCTGCGGGACAGGCTGCTGGCCGGCGAGGTCGACTTCGCCGTGCATTCCCTCAAGGACCTGCCCACCGCTCCCGCCGAGGGCATCACCCTGGCCGCCGTCCACCGGCGCGACGACCCCCGTGACGCGTTGTGCGGGCCCGCCAAGCTGGCGGACCTGCCGCCGGGGGCCAGGGTCGGCACCGGCTCTCCCCGGCGGGTCGCCCAGCTGCGGGCGTTGCGCGGCGACCTGAAGGTCGTCCCGATCCGCGGCAACGCCGACACCCGGCTGCGCAAGATCACCGACGGTGAACTGGACGCGGTGGTGCTGGCCTACGCTGGGCTGGGACGGATCGGCCGGCTGGACGCGGTCGCCGAGGTCCTGGACCCGGAGCAGATGCTGCCCGCCCCCGGGCAGGGCGCGCTCGCGATCGAATGCCGGTCCGACCGCGCCGACCTGGTGGAGCTTCTGCGCACGGTCGACGATCCGGCCACCCGGGCCGCCGTCACCGCCGAGCGCACCGTGCTGGCGGTGCTGGAGGCGGGCTGCTCGGCCCCGGTCGGCGCGTACGCGACCGTCGAGGACTCCGCAGACGCCGAACCGAGCCTGTACCTGACCGCGTGCGTCGCGGGCATCGACGGCGCCCGTCAGGTACGGCTGTCCGCAAGCGGCCGCCCGGAACGGGCCGAGGAGATCGGGCGGGAGCTCGCCGCCCGGCTGCTGGCCCAGGGGGCCGACCAGTTGATGGGGGAGCGCGACATTGAGCCCCGTTGAGACCGACCAGGGCACCGTTTCCTTCGTCGGAATGGGCCCCGGCGACCCGGAACTGCTGACCGTCCGGGCCGTCGCCAAGCTCAGTGAAGCCGACACCGTGGTGGTGCACCGGGAGGGCTGTCCCGGCGAGATCCTGGCGCACTGTCGGCCGGACGCCGAGATCCTGGACGCCTCCGAGGGCGATCCGGTCGCGCTGGTCGGCGACGCCGCCAAGGCGGGACGCACCGTGGTCCGGCTGTTCCGGGGCGACCCGGGGGTGGCCGGCCCGTTGGCCGAGGAGGCCGCCGCCTGCGCCGCCGCCGGCATCCCGTTCGAGATCGTGCCGGGCGTGTCGGCGGCCACCGGCGTGCCCGCGTACGCGGGCATCCCGCTGACCGACTCCCGCACCCGCGAGATCCGCGTGATCGACGCCTCCCACGGCGGGGTGGACTGGCACCGCTATGCCGATCCCGACACCACGCTGGTGATCCTGGGCGCCGAGACCATGGTGGCGGAGGTGGCCAAGGGACTGATGACCGCCGGTCGTCCGGACTCCACCCCGGCCGCCATGACCAGCCTCGGCACCACCACCCAGCAGGAGACGGTCGTCTCCACGCTGCACCGGCTGGCCTCCGACACCAAGGGCATGGAGTCGCCGGCATTGATCATCGTAGGGGATGTGGTCGGCTGGCGGGAGCGGCTTTCGTGGTTCGAGACCAAGCCGCTGTTCGGCTGGCGGGTGCTGGTGCCGCGGACCAAGGAGCAGGCCGCCTCGCTGTCGGAGCGGCTGCGCTCCTACGGGGCGGTGCCCGAGGAGGTGCCGACCATCTCGGTGGAGCCGCCGCGCACCCCGCAGCAGATGGACCGCGCCGTCAAGGGCCTGGTCACCGGCCGCTACGAGTGGGTGGTGTTCACCTCCACCAACGCGGTGCGGGCGGTCAAGGAGAAGTTCCTCGACTACGGCTTGGACGCCCGGGCGTTCGCCGGGCTCAAGGTCGCCGCGGTCGGCGAGCAGACCGCCAAGGCGCTGATCGAGTTCGGGGTCCATCCGGACCTGGTGCCGACCGGCCAGCAGTCCGGCGAGGGCCTGCTGGAGGTCTGGCCGCCGTACGACAAGGACCTGGACCCGATCAATCGGGTGCTGCTGCCCCGCGCCGACATCGCCACCGACACGCTGATCGCCGGGCTCACCGAGCTGGGCTGGGAGTGCGACGACGTCACCGCCTACCGCACGGTGCGGGCCGCGCCGCCGCCGGCGCCGATCCGCGAGGCCATCAAGAGCGGCGGCTTCGACGCGGTGCTGTTCACCTCCTCCTCCACGGTGCGCAACCTCATCGGCATCGCCGGCAAGCCGCACAACGTGACGGTGATCGCGGTGATCGGCCCGCAGACCGCCAAGACCGCCCAGGAGTACGGGCTGCGCGTCGACGTGATGGCCGAGAAGCCCTCGGCCCTGACGCTGGCCGACGCCCTGGCGGAGTACGGTGCAAGGCGACGGGCCGCCCAGATCGAGGCGGGCGACCCGCTGCGCAAGCCCAGCCAGATGCGCCGCGGCGCCCGCAGACGGCGCTGACGGCGCACCGTCACCACGTCTGTCTTCGGAGAAGGTCCGCGCCATGACTGCTCGTTTCCCGGTCGCCCGGCCCCGTCGGCTGCGCCGCACCCGCGCCATGCGCCGGCTGGTCGCCGAGACCCGGCTGGACCCGGCCTCCCTGATCCTGCCGATGTTCGTCAAGGAGGGCATCGCCGAGCCGCAGCCGATCCCGTCCATGCCCCGGGTCGTCCAGCACACCCTGGACACCCTCCGCGCGGCCGCCCAGGAGGCCGTGGAGGCCGGGGTGGGCGGGCTGATGCTGTTCGGCGTCCCCGCCCGCAAGGACGGCCGCGGCAGCGCCGCCGACGACCCCGACGGCATCGTCCAGCAGGCCCTGCGGAAGCTGTCGGCCGACCTGGGCGACGCCACCGTGCTGATGGCCGACTTGTGCCTGGACGAGTACACCGACCACGGCCACTGCGGCGTGCTCACCCCCTCCGGCGAGGTGGACAACGACCGGACCCTGGAGCGGTACGCCTCCATCGCGGTCGCGCAGGCCGAGGCGGGCGCCCAGGTGGTCGCCCCCAGCGGCATGATGGACGGCCAGGTGGCCGCGATCCGCTCCGCCCTGGACGAGGCCGGTCACCGGGAGACGGCGATCCTGGCCTACTCCGCCAAGTACGCCTCCGCCTACTACGGACCGTTCCGCGACGCCGCCGAGTGCGCCCCCCAGTTCGGCGACCGTTCGGCCTACCAGCAGGATCCTCCCAACGCCGCCGAGTCGCTGCGGGAGGTGATGCTCGACGTCGACGAGGGCGCCGACATGGTGATGGTCAAGCCGGCCGGCCCGTACCTGGACATCGTCCGCCGGGTCCGCGACGCCGTCGACGTCCCGGTGGCCGCCTACCAGGTCAGCGGCGAGTACGCGATGATCGAGGCCGCCGCCGCCCAGGGCTGGCTCGACCGCGACCGCATCGTCATGGAGTCCCTCATCGGCATCCGCCGCGCCGGCGCCGACCTGATCCTCACCTACTACGCCACTCCCGAGTTCCTGCGCTCGCTCCGCTCCCGCGACTGACGCGCCCCGGCGGTCGGCCCGCACGGCCTGCGGGCGGGTCTCCTCCGGCCCGTGCGCGGCCGTGCGGCCGGGCCCGGCGCGGAGGGAGGAGCGGCCGGTGGCGTGGAACGTGCGGCGGAGCGCGCACGGGAGAGGACGACGCGAGGAGGACCGCCGCTCCCTGCCGGGCCCGCCGGGAGGGAGCGGTCCTCCGGCCCGGCCGATTCGGGGCGGGTCGCGTGCGGCGGGCCGCATACGGGGAAAGGCGGCCTGTAGAGGGGACGCTTCGGCCCCGGGAGGCCCGCCGCGGGATGCGGTCCCCGGGCCCGGTCGGGCCGCGGACGACCGCCGCGCACCGACGGCCGCGCGGGTCCTTCGCCCCGTGCCGGGCGGGCCCCGGCGCGGGCGCTCCGGCGGGTCCCACGGAGCGGGGCGGGGGGTGCCGCCGAAACGGCCTCTGCGATCCTGGGATCATGGAGGTCTAGTCCATTGGGGCGGTTTTCGGGGGTTGGTGCGATACGGGGGAACGACGGCGGCCATCATCGGTAGTGAGGACGCGGGGACTGGGAGAGTCGGATGATGCTGACGGCGGTATCGGCGGCACGGCGGCAGCGGGGGCGCAGCCGTCTGGGGGCGGCCGCCAAGGAGTACGCGGCGCTCGGATGGCCCTGCATACCGGGGGCGCGTCCGCTGGTGGACGGTGACCGGGCGTGTTCGTGCGACCGGATCGGATGTCCGGACCCAGGAGGGCACCCGGTGACGGCGGCGTGGCAGATCCAGGCGACGACCGACCCGGAGAAGATCAAACGCTGGTGGACGGACATTCCCCGGGCCAACGTGATCCTGCCGACCGGACGGGTGTTCGACGTGTTCGACGTGCCCGCGGCGGCCGGTGAGATGGCGCTGGCGCGGATCGCCGAGCGGTACTCCGAGCCCGGCCCCACCAGCCCGGTCGGCCCGGTCGCCGTGGTGGGCAAGCAGCGGCATCTGTTCTTCGTGGCGACCCGGGGCGCCCCCGAGGACGAGGACGAGTGGTGGTCGTGCCACCTGGACTGCTCCCCGGAGACCATCGACGACAGTCCCGGTCTGCGCTGGCACTGCCGGGACAGCTATGTGGTCGCCCCGCCGTCCGTGCTGCCCGCCGGGGAGGTCTCCTGGGTGCGGGCGCCGGACCGCACCCCGCTGCCCGACCCGGTGCGGGTGTTGGAGATCCTGTCGGACTGCTGCGAGGCGGTCTGCTGAGCGGCCCGGGCCTCAGCGCGGGGCGTCGATGACGACCCGCTTGCCCCAGTTGCCGTAGGCGGTGGTCAGCACCGCCCGGGTGCGGCCCGAGCCGATGGTGACGGTGAGCCGGCTGGGCAGCCCGGCGGCGTCCAGCACCAGCGCATAGGTCAGCCGCTCGGTCTTGGCCGCCCGCGCGATGGCGGCGTACGGATGCGCGGCGCCCAGCTGCGCCACCGCCACGGTGCCCCGGTAGGTGCGCCCGGTGCGCCGCAGGTCGGTGCTCTTTTGGACGAGCGCGACGACGTGGTCGACCGACGTGCACTCGCGGATCCGCGCCGCCAGCGGCGCATGGCCCTGCGCCGAGGCCGAACGGGTCGAGACCGGGACCTCGCGCCAGCCGTCGCCCCGCCGCACGTGGGCCGTCTCGTCGATCAGGATCACCCGGGCCGCCTTGCGGGTCTGCCGGGCGGGGCCGGAGGCGGTCATCGTGTACGCCGGGGGGCGCCCGGGCCGGACGGCGAAGGTCCCCTTGGCGGTGGCGTCCGCGCCGCAGCAGCCCTTGCCCCGGTAGGTGAACGACGCGCTCGGCCGGCGGGTCGTCGCCGTGATGATGCGGGCGGCCAGGGCGTCGGCGGGGGAGCGGGTGGGGGAGGTCGCGGGCGTGGACGCGGGCGGCACGGCGGCGGGGGACACGGTGGACTGCGCCGTGGACGAGCCGCCGCCGCGGTTCAGCCCGTACGCCACGCTGGCCCCGGCGATCGCGACGACGGCGACGATCGCCGCGACGCTGCCCACCAGCCGGCCCCGGCTCCCCCGGGACGGCCGGTCCGGCCGGCGTCCGGCGGTCGTGGCGGGGGCGGGCTCGGGCGGCGGGGCGTTCTCGGCCGCGGTGACCATCTCGGCCAGCCGGCCGCGTCCCTGCGCCTCCCAGGCCGGCCCGTACGCGGCGACGGCCGCCTCCTCCAGGGCGGCCAGGAACTCCTCCGCCGAGGCGGGCCGGTCGGCGGGGTCCTTGGCCAGTCCGGCGGAGATCAGCCCGCGCAGCGGCCCGGGCACCGCCTCGGTCGGGATCGGCGCCTCCCGATGCGCCCGGCCCAGCGCCGCGATCGCCCGCCCACCGCCGCCGCCGCTCTCGTACGGGTGGCGTCCGGTGAGGCACTGGAAGAACACCACGGTCGCCGCGTACAGGTCGGAGGCGGGGGAGGCGGACGCCCCGTCCCACAGCTCGGGCGCCAGATAGGCGGGCGCGCCGGGCGGCTCGCCGCCGGACCTGGAGCGGCGCGGCGGGACCAGCCCGAAGTCGGTGATCACCACCTGACCGGTCCGGTCGACCAGCGTGTTGTCGGGACGCAGGTCTCGGTGCACCACCTCGGCCCGGTGCGCCACCGCCAGCGCCGCCAGCGTGCTGCCGAACACGGTCAGCGCGGCCAGCGGTCCCGTCGGCCCCTGGGTGTCCAGGATCCGGCTCAGCCCGACGCCGTCGACCCGCCGCATCACCACGGCGGCGGCGCCGTCGGGGCCGTCCACCAGTTGGTACAGGTCGGCGATGCTCGGATCCTCCAGCCGGGTCAACCGGTCGGCCAGCGGCCGGTAGGCCGCCATGAACTCCTCGTCGCCGGTCAACCGAGGATCCAGGTACTTGATCGCGACCTCGGTCCGGGTGACCTCGTCGACGGCCACCATCACCCGGCCGGTGGATCCGTGTCCCAGTTCCCGCACAGGGGTGAAACCCGGGACCGTCCAGCCGTCTGCCACTTCGTCATCCCTCCGGCTCGTGCGGCCCACCGCAGCGGCCACAGGCCGGGTTCTCGGCCGTCGTCGACGGCGAACCCCGCACCAGCTACTTTGGGTGGATATCGGCATGCTGTCGCCCGGGTCAAGCGTGTATACCGGATTGCGACTGAGAGACTGGCACAGTGACCGAGATCGATCGCTCCCAGCAACTGTTCGACCGCGCGGAACGGATGGTTCCGGGCGGTGTCAACTCGCCGGTGCGCGCCTTCCGGGCGGTGGGCGGCACCCCCCGGTTCATCGCCTCCGCCCACGGCCCCTACCTGGTGGACGTGGACGGCAACGAGTACGTCGACCTGATCTGCTCGTGGGGGCCGATGATCCTGGGCCACGCCCACCCGGCCGTGGTGGAGGCGGTGCGCCGGGCCGCCGAGCGGGGCACCTCCTACGGCGCGCCCACGCCGGGCGAGGTGGAGCTGGCCGAGGAGATCGTGGCGCGCACCCCGGTCGAGCAGGTCCGGCTGGTCAACTCCGGCACCGAGGCGACCATGTCGGCGATCCGGCTGGCCCGCGGGTTCACCGGGCGCAGCAAGGTCGTCAAGTTCGCCGGCTGCTACCACGGCCATGTGGACTCGCTGCTGGCCGCCGCCGGATCGGGGGTGGCCACGCTGGCGCTGCCGGACACCCCCGGCGTCACCGGGGCGACCACCGCCGACACCGTCGTGCTGCCCTACAACGACGTGTCCGCGGTGGAGCTGGCGTTCGCCGAGCACGGCGACGAGATCGCCTGCGTGATCACCGAGGCGTGCCCGTGCAACATGGGGGTGGTCCCGCCGGCCCCCGACTTCAACCGGCTGCTGAAGTCGTTGTGCGAGCGGCACGGGGCGCTGCTGATCATCGACGAGGTGCTGACCGGCTTCCGGGTGAGCCGCTCCGGCTGGTACGGCCTGGAGGGCGTGGCGGGCGATCTGATGACGTTCGGCAAGGTGATGGGCGGCGGGCTGCCGGCCGCCGCGTTCGGCGGACGGGCCGACGTCATGGCGCAGCTCGCTCCGGCCGGCCCGGTCTACCAGGCGGGCACCCTGTCGGGGAACCCGTTGGCCACCGCCGCCGGGCTGGCCACGCTGCGGGAGGCCACCGACGAGGTGTACGAGGCGATCGGCCGGGCCGCCTCGGTGGTGTCGAACGCGGCGACCGAGGCGCTGTCCAAGGAGGGCGTGCCGCACCGGCTGCAGACGGCGGGGAACCTGTTCTCGATCTTCTTCACCGACGAGCCGGTGACCGACTTCGCCGCCGCCCAGCGGCAGAACACCGCGGTGTACGCGGCGTTCTTCCACGCCGCCCTGGAGCAGGGCGTCTATCTGCCGCCGTCGGCGTACGAGGCGTGGTTCCTCAGCGCCGCGCACGACGACGCCGCCCTCGACCGGGTGGTGTCGGCGATGCCCGCGGCCGCCCGCGCCGCCGCCGCGGCCCTGTGAGGCCGGCCCGGAGATGTTTTAACAATCGCCTGACCGAGCCCTGATCGATGTTTAGATTTGCTTCATGCTCGATCTGGATCGGCTGCGGGCGCTGCACGCGGTGGCCACCCACGGCTCGGTCAGCGCGGCGGCCGAGGCCCTGCATGTGACGACGTCGGCGGTCTCCCAGCAGCTTGCCAAGCTGGAGCGGGAGACCGCCCACAAGCTGCTGGAGCGCAACGGGCGCGGGGTGAAGCTCACCGACGTCGCCTGGCTGCTGGTGGCGCACGCCGAGCGCATCCTGGCGCTGGTGGAACGTGCCGAGGCGGACCTGGAGGCGCACCGCGGAGTGGTGGCGGGGGAGATGACGGTCGCCGCGTTCCCCAGCGCGATCCGGGGCCTGATCCCCGCCGCGCTGGCCGCGCTGCGCACCGCCCACCCCAGGCTGCGGGTGCGGGTGCACGAGTGCGACCCGGCCGAGAGCCTGCCGCTGACCTCCCGCGGCGACATCGACCTGGCGATCGTCCAGGATTGGAACAACGAGCCGTTGCCCGTTCCCGAAGGCCTGGCCAAGGGGATGATCTGCGAGGACGTGGCCGACGTGGCGCTGCCCGCCGACCACCCGCTGGCCGACCGCGACGTCGTCGCCCTCACCGAGCTGGCCGGGGACCGCTGGATCAGCTCCACCCCCGGCTCCATCTGCTGCGACTGGCTGGTCCACACCCTGCGCTCGTTCGACAACGAGCCGCGCATCGACCACATGGCCGACGAGTTCGCCACCCAGCTCGCCCTGGTCGCCGGCGGGCTCGGCAACGCCATCCTGCCCCGCCTGGGCCGCTGCGACATCCCCGAAGGGGTCAGGCTCGTCGCCCTCCGGCCGGCGCTGATCCGCCGCGTCTTCGCGGTCTGGCGCGAGGAGGCCGCCCGCCGCCCCGCCATCTGCGCCGCGCTCGACGCCCTGCGCGCGGCGGGCCGCCGGGACGTCCCGGCGGACCCGCGACGTCCCGGCGGACCCGCGACGGGTCCGCACTAGGCCCGCGCCGGGTCCGCGACGGGTCCGCGACGGGCCGGCGGCCCCGCATGGACGCCGGCGCAGCCCGTCGCGACGATGTATCGCGAGACAACGATCCGGACGGGGGCGGCATGGACGGCGATGAGTGGCGGATCGGCGGGTTCACCGAGGTCAGGGAACTGGGCACGGGGGCCCAGGGGCGGGTGGTGCTCGCCCGGCACGACGAGTCCGGGGCCCCGGTGGCCATCAAGTACCTGACCCGGACGGACGGCGACGCCGAGGCGGTCGAACGGCTGCGCGCCGAGGCGCAGCTGCTCGCCCGGGTCTCCAGCCCGCATGTGGTGCGCCTGTACCGCTTCGTGACCGGCGAGCGCGGCGCCGCCATCGTGATGGAGGCCGTGGAGGGCGTGTCGCTGCGCAAGATCCTGGACCTCCACCGGACGCTGGCGCCGGAGGCCGCGCTGCTNCGTGGAGGGCGTGTCGCTGCGCAAGATCCTGGACCTCCACCGGACGCTGGCGCCGGAGGCCGCGCTGCTGGTGCTCAAGGGCTCGCTGCTGGGACTGGCCGCCGCCCACGCGGTGGGGGTCGTGCACCGCGACTACAAGCCCGCCAACGTGATCGTGCGGGCCGACGGGCTGAGCACGCTGATCGACTTCGGGGTGGCCGCCCTGACGGGTTCCCGGGAACGCTCGGGCACCCCCGCCTATATGGCGCCCGAGCAGTGGGCCGGCTCCCCCGCCTCCCCGGTCACCGACGTGTACGCGGCGACCTGCGTGTTCTTCGAATGCGTCACGGGACACCGGCCCTACCGGGGGGATCGGGCGGCCGTGATGCGCGGGCATCTGCACGATCCGATCCCGATCGAGGAGGTCGCCGAGCCGCTGCGTCCGTTGATCGCACGCGGCATGGCCAAGGACCCGGCGGACCGCCCGCCCGGTGCGTCGGCCCTCGTCGCGGAGCTGGAGGACGCCGCCACGACCGCCTACGGCCCGGACTGGGAGCAGCGCGGCGTCCGGATGCTGGCGGCGGGGGCGACGGCCCTGGCGGCGTTGTTCCCGCTCGCCGCGGCGGGCCTGGCGGGCCCCGCGGGCGCGGCGGGTGCAGCGGGCGCGGCGGGCACGGCCGGGGCGGCGGGCGTGGCGGGCTCGGCGGGGGCCGCGTTCACCG
>NZ_RRYT01000001.1:0-325962 GCF_006363815.1 Thermomonospora catenispora | reverse complement strand
GGGGGCAAGGCGGCCGCCGCGGCGTTGGGGACCGCGCTGGTGGTGGCCGGCGGCACCGGGGCGGCCGTCGCCTGGCGCCCCGGTGCCGGGGCCGCTCCGACCGCGGTCGCCACGACCGCCGACCGGCCGGCCGCCCTCGTCGCCGTGCGGGCCTGCCCGTTCGGCGCCGACCCGAGCCCGGCGGCCCCGCGGCCGGTCCGGCTGCCCCGGCAGGTGCGGCTGCCGGAGGGGGCGGCCGTCTACGAGGCCACCGGGACGTATCGGGGAGTCCGGCTGATCGGCCCGGCAGAGGCGGACTGCAAGGCCGACGGGGGGAGCTGGGTCGGCAGCGCCGTCGTGCGCACCGACGCCGGGGGCGTGGAGGTGCAGCTGTATTCGCGCTCCTATGTGTGCGCGTACTTCCCGGACTCGGCGCAGGCCGCCGAACTGCGCCGCACCCGCCCGACCTGGTGCACGGAGCCCGGGTCCGTCCGGGAGAGGCAGGACGTGCCGACCGGGCTGCCAGGGCATGAGGCGTACCTGACGGTGGAGGACGGCAGGCCCGGCGCCGTGATCCTGCGGATGCTCGCGCTCGACCGCGCCTCCGGCGGGCCGGGACCCGGGCTCATGATCACCTGCGATCTGCCGCGGAGCCGGGCGGAGATCTGCGTGGCCGCGTTGACCCATCGGTTCGTGGAGATCATGGGGCGGGCGGGCGCGTCCGCGCAGGTCCTGGACCGGGCGGCGCGGCAGATCCGCGCCTATGTGCCCTCCCGGCTGCGCTGAGCCGCCCGAGGACGGGCAGACGGACCTGGTGGAGAGGGGCCGGACCGGTCACGGGTAGTCTGGCCACCGCCATGAGTGAGAAGACGATCGTTCATCTGTTGCGACACGGTGAGGTCCACAACCCCGAGGGGATCCTCTACGGCCGGCTGCCCGGCTACCGTCTCAGCGAGAACGGCGTCCTCATGGCGCAAGAGGCGGCCAAGTGGTTCACCGACCGGGACGTGACCGCGCTGTTCTCCTCGCCGCTGGAGCGGGCGCTGGAGACGGCCGCCCCCCTCGCGGAGCTCTTCGGCCTGGAACCCGTCGTCGACGAGCGGCTGACCGAGGCCGAGAACCACTTCGAAGGACTGACGTTCGGGGCGGGGCAGGGGTCGCTGAAGCATCCCCGGCACTGGCCGTACCTGGTCAACCCCATCCGTCCGTCGTGGGGCGAGCCCTACAAGAAGATCGCCATGCGGATGCGGAGCGCGGTGATCGCCGCCAAGAGCGCCGCCCGCGGGCACGAGGCGGTGTGCGTCAGCCACCAGCTGCCCATCTGGACGCTGCGCCGCTACGCCGAACGCCGCCGCCTGTGGCATCACCCCAAGCACCGGGAGTGCGGGCTGGCCAGCGTGACCAGCCTGGTGTTCCAGGGGGACCGGCTGGTCGAGGTCTCCTACCACGAGCCGGCCGCGGCCCTGATCCAGCAGCCCACCGTCCCGGGCGCCTGATTCCGGCACTACAGTGATGTACTACACCGTGTAGTAGGAGTTGCCCCGATGCCCGGAGTCGCAGCCATCGCCCGTGCCGGCCTGCCGCTGGCCGTCTGCCTGCTGCTGGCCGGATGCGCCGGCGGCCAGGCGTCGCCGGGCGATGCCGGCAACCGGTTCATCGGCGGTGACGGCACCGCCCAGACCATCGCGGTCGCCGACCGCAAGACGGTCGGGCCGGTCGAGGGCACCACCCTGGACGGCAGGCCGCTCAAGCTCGCCGACTACCGGGGCAAGGTCGTGGTGGTGAACTTCTGGGCCTCCTGGTGCGCCCCCTGCCGCGGCGAGGCCCCCACCCTGCAGAAGCTGTCGGTCGAGCACAAGCCCAAGGGCGTGGAGTTCGTCGGCGTCAACTTCAAAGACTCCAAGGATCAGGCGCTGGCCATGGAGCGCACCTTCAAGATCACCTATCCCAGCCTGTTCGACGCCGACGGGCGCGTGATGCTGGCGTTCCGCGACGTCCCGCCGAACGCGGTGCCCAGCACGCTGATCTTCGACCGGCAGGGCCGGGTCGCCGTCCGGATCATCGGTGCCACCACCTACTCCACCCTCAACCCGCTGATCGCCCAGATCGCCGCGGAACGATGAGCGCGAGCGGGACGAGGCCATGAGCACCCTCGCGGACACGGTCACCGACGGTTCGCTGCTGCTGGCGATGCCGCTGGCGGCGCTGGCCGGGCTGGTGTCGTTCGCCTCCCCGTGCGTGCTGCCGCTGGTGCCGGGCTACCTGTCCTATGTCACCGGCATGTCCGGGGTGGACCTGGAGCGGCGGCGACGTGGCCGGCTGGTGGCCGGTGCGGCGCTGTTCGTCGCCGGGTTCACGGCGGTGTTCGTGACCGCCGGGGTGGCGGCCGGCGGGATCGGCCGGTGGCTGCTGGAGTACGCCGACCCCATCACCCGGGTGCTCGGCGGCGTGACGATCGTGTTCGGGCTGGCGTTCATGGGGCTGATCCCCGGGCTGCAGCGCACCGTGAAGTCCGGGCGGCTGCCGGCCGCCGGGCTGGCCGGGGCGCCGATGCTCGGGGTGCTGTTCGGGCTCGGCTGGACGCCCTGCATCGGGCCCACCCTGGCCGCCGTGCAGGCGCTGTCGTTCAACGAGGCCAGCGCCGGCCGGGGGGCGCTGCTGTCGCTGACCTACTGCCTGGGGCTGGGGCTGCCGTTCGTGGCGACCGCCCTGGCCTACCGGCGGGCGCTGGGCGCGTTCGACGCGATCAGGAGCCGGTACCGGCTGATCACCCGGATCGGCGGCGGGCTGCTCGTGGCGATCGGCCTGCTGTTGGTGACCGGACTGTGGGGCGACCTGACCCTGGAGCTGAAGTCGTGGATCGGCGGCTTCGAGACGGTGATCTGACATGACGCAGGCGCAGCGGGAGGACACCGGGACCTCCGTCGAGCAGACCGGGCGGGCTGCGGGCGGCTCCCGGACCGGCTCCGGCGGGATGGGGCCGCTGGGCTGGCTGCGCTGGGGCTGGCGGCAGCTGACCTCGATGCGCACCGCCCTGATCCTGCTGTTCCTGGTGGCGCTGGGCTCGGTGCCCGGGTCGATCCTGCCGCAGCGGGGCCAGGCGCCCGAGAAGGTCGCCGAATACCTGGCCGAGCACCGGACGCTCGGGCCGTGGCTGGACCGGCTGTCGCTGTTCGACGTGTTCGCCGCGCCCTGGTTCGCGGCCGTCTACATCCTGCTGTTCGTGTCGCTGGCGGGCTGCGTCATCCCCCGGGCCCGGCAGCACTGGCGGGCCATGCGGTCCGCGCCGCCGCCCGCCCCGCGCCGCCTGTCCCGGCTGCCGCAGTCGGCGTCGTTTCGCACCGACCGGGACGCCGAGCAGGTGCTCGCCCAGGCCCGGGAGCTGCTGCGCCGGCGGCGGTTCCGGGTGGCGGAGGGGGCGGACTCGGTCGCCGCCGAGAAGGGCTACCTGGGCGAGATCGGGAACCTGACGTTCCACCTGGCGCTGCTGATGCTGCTGCTGGCGGTCGCGGCCGGAGCGATGCTGGGCTACCGCGGCAACATCGTGCTCACCGAGGGCGGCGCCTTCGCCAACTCGCTGGCCTACTACGACCAGTTCACCCCGGGCCGGCGGTTCGACCCCGACCGGCTGGCGCCGTTCTCGATACGGCTGGAGGACTTCCGGGCGAGCTTCGTCACCGATCCCGGGCCGCAGCAGGGACAGGCGCTGGACTTCACCGCCGAGATCTTCTACCGGGAGCGGCCCGACGGGCCGGAGAAGCCCTACGACCTCAAGGTCAACCACCCGCTGGGCGTCGGCGGCGCCAAGGTCTACGTGCTGGGCCACGGATACGCGCCGCGCTTCACCGTCCGCGACGGCAAGGGCGACGTCGCCTTCCGCGGGGCGGTGCCGTTCCTGCCGCTGGAGCAGCGCACCTTCACCTCCGAGGGCGTCGTCAAGGTGCCGGATGCGCGCCCCGAGCAGCTGGCCTTCCAGATGGTGTTCTGGCCCACCGCCGTGGCCGACACCCGCAACCGGCAGATCGTCTCCCGCTTCCCCGCCCCGCTGAACCCCACGGTCTCGCTGATGACGTTCAAGGGCGACCTGGGGCTGGACTCGGGCGTCCCGCAGTCGGTGTACCGGATCGAGGGGATCGGCAAGACCCTGCAGCCGGTCCGCGACGGCTCGGCGGTCCTCAAGCAGGGCGAGACGTTCCAGATCCCCGGCGGGGCCGGATCCATCACCTTCGACGGCGTCCAGGAGTACGTCAGCCTGGCGATCAACCACGATCCCGGCCGGGGGCCCGCGCTGGCCGCCGCCGTGCTCGCCGTTGCCGGGGTCATCGTCTCTTTCACGGTGCGGCGGCGCCGGGTTTGGGTGCGGGCGGTCCCCGGCGAGGACGGCCGTACCGTGGTGGAGATCGGCGGATTGACCCTGGGCAACCCGACCGCGGAGTTCGACGACCTGGTGGCGGCGCTGCGCCGCGACGACCCCCCGGCGGACGAGGCCGCCGAGCGGTCCGGCGCCGGTTCCGCCGACGAGACCGAGGAGTGACGAGGTGGCCGACAGCGACCTTGCGAACCTGAGCGACCAGCTCGCGCTGGGCGCCGTGCTGCTGTACGTGGTGGCCATGGTCGGGTACGCGCTCGACCTGGGCTTCGGCCGCCGCCGGGCGCGGGCCGAGGCCGAACGCGCCGAACCCGTCGAGGCGCTGGTGGGGGCGGGCGGCGGCGGGGTCGCCGAGGCGCCCCCCGCCGAGGCCTCCGCGGCCTCCGCCGAGGAGGAGGGGGCCGAGCGCGTCGAGCGGGACTGGGGCCGGTTCGCGATCCTGATCAACCTGCTGGGCTGGGGCGCGCACCTGGGCATGCTGGTCACCCGCGGCCTGGCGGCCGAACGCTGGCCGTGGGGCAACATGTACGAGTTCCTGTCGGCCATCGCGTTCGCGGCGGTCACCGCCTACCTGGTGGTGCTGGCCCGCTACAAGGCCCGCTTCCTGGGCGCGTTCGTGATGGTCGCCGCGGTGCTCGCGCTCGGGGTCGCCACCATCTGGCTCTACACGCCGGTCGGACCGCTGGTGCCGGCGCTCAAGTCGTACTGGATCGCCATCCACGTCACCGCCGCGATCGTGGCCACCGGCGCCTTCACGGTCGGGGGAGCGGCCACGATCCTGTACCTGGTGCAGTCCCGCCGGGAGGAGCGCGGGGCGTCCGGCGGGGCGCTGGACATGCTGCCGGGCGCACAGACCCTGGACCGGCTGGCCTACAAGGTGACCGTGTTCTCGTTCCCGATCTGGACCTTCGCCATCATCGCGGGGGCGATCTGGGCGGACGAGGCGTGGGGCCGCTACTGGGGCTGGGACCCCAAGGAGGTCTGGTCGTTCGTCACCTGGGTGGTGTACGCCGGATACCTGCACGCCCGGGCCACCGCGGGGTGGAAGGGGCGTCGCGCGGCGGTCATCTCGCTGGTGGCGTTCGCCGCGCTGTTGTTCAACTTCTTCGGGGTGAACTACCTGTTCTCCGGCCTGCACTCCTACGCCGGGTAGCCGCCCTCGGGCGGCTCCCGTCACCGGATCCGCGGCGGGGGACCGGTCAGTCCTCGCCGCGGATCCTGCGGTCCAGGCTGCGCAGGAACTCCTCGTCGTCGTCGGGGCCGCGGGGCGGCTCGGGACGCGGACCGCTCTGCATCCCCGGGGGCGTCCAGCCCGACCCCACCGGCTCCCGGGGCCGGCCGAGGGCCAGCCACAGCGCCGCACCGATCGCGAAGCCGAGCAGCACGATCAGGAACCAGCCGAACTTCGGCAGGAGCCGTACGTCGATCTCGTCGGTGGTGAGCACGTCGAACAGGCAGAACAGCCAGACGCTCACGGTGATCAGGCCGAGCAGGACATACAGCATGGTTTGAGCGTATCCGGTGACTCGCCGCCGGACCGCCTGTCGACGGAACGTGACCGCCCGGCTTACTCTGCCATGGGCGAGTCTGGCATGGTGCGTCCTGGGCGACCGAACGGTGCGGAGAGGCGGGGTGGATGCGGTATCGGGGTATTCGCCGTAAGTCCCGCGAGCGGCTGGAGGAGGGGTTCGCGTCATCGCCCCCCGAACGGGTCGGTCCCGACCGCCGGGGGTGGATGCAGACCCGTCCGCGCAGCAGCCAGCCGCGCGACAGGTGGGGCAGGTTCCGCAAGGGCGGACGGGACGATGAGTTCGTGGCGGCCGGAGAGGCCCCCGTGGACCGGGTCCGGGCGGGTGCCGGGCCGGGTCGGCCCCGGGGCACGGGACGTTCCGGGCCGAGCTGGCGTGACTTCGAGCTCGACACCGAGCTGCCCCGGACCGAACCGCACCCGCCGGGCACCCCGTCGCTGGGCGACGGCCGGGTGCACTGCGGGCCACTGGAGGACGTTCTGCACCGCCAGTGGGACGCCGCGCAGGGGCCGCCTCCGCCGGACGTGGTGCGCGCGGTGGAGAGCCTGGCCGCGCTGCCCGAGCCGCTGAAGGAGAGGCTCGCCGCCGGGCTGGACGGGATCTATGTGGGACCGGGAGGGGTCCCGCAGCTGGACGACATGGGACACCTGGCCGGGCGCCCGCTGCCGTCGGGCCGGGCCACGTGGGACATCTGCGCCGGGGCGTACGGCGACCGCAAGATCGTGGTGGGCGATCGGCCGTCGCCGACCCCGGACGTGATGATGCACGAGGTCGGGCACGCCCTCGACGACATCGATTCCGGACGCGGCGGGTGGCGGTCCGACAGCGCCGAGTTCCGTGCGCTGTACGCCCGGTGCCTGCCGCATCTGGCCAGCGACTTCCATCGGCAGCCCGCCGAGCTGGGCAGACGCGAGTTCTTCGCGGACGCGTTCGCGGCGATCACGTCCGGCCAGCGGCCTGCCCTGGTGGATATGCTCGGCGGGAACATCCGGTTGGCGCTCGATGTGATGCTCTACTTCAACCGCAGATACGGAATCTAGCCGAGGTGATCGACGGTGTACGTGATCCGGCTTCCCGACGGCACGCTGCGCGTCCCTCGGAGCGCCACCACGGACGACGGGCGGATCATCGGCCAGGGATACGTCGAGATCGGCCCGGACGACCCCGACTACGAACGCCTGCTCGAGCAGGCGCTGACCGAAGAGGAGCTGGCCGACCGACGCCGGCGGTGGCGGGAGGGGGACGAGGCCCTGCTCCGGGAGTTCGAGGAGTACAAGGCCTCGCGCGCAGAAGAGCGCTAGACCGGTTGCCGATGGCGCCGCCGCACCCCGTAGCCCGGTTGGATCGTTACAAACGGCGGCGAACGGAACCGCCGACGCCCGGGAGTGACCTTTCGGGGATGAGAGCCGGACGACGGCCCTCACGGCGATCGTTCCGGGCGTGGCCGGCTCCGCGGGTCAGCGGCCCGAGCGCTCGGCCAGCGGCTCTTCCCCGCGCAACAGCGCGTGGACCTCGGACTCACGGAAGCGGCGGTGGCCTCCGGGCGTGCGAATACTGCTGATCCGACCCGCCGCGGCCCACCGGGTCACCGTCTTGGGGTCGACCCGGAAGAGCGCGGCCACCTCTCCGGGGGTCAGCAGGCGCTCGCTGGTACTTTCCACGTTGTTCTCTCCCCCTTTGTCCCGCTTGCGGTGCGGGTGGACAGATTCTTAGTGTGCCGGGCGGGGACCGTTTTCTCCCTTGTTTTCGGAAAACATCACCGTCCGTAGTTGGTTGACCTGGGAAGATCACAAGATGTAAACGTGAGCTTCGGTCACATTCGTCTCACCGGCTCCGCCTCCCCCGCGTCCGCGCCCCGTCCGCACCCGCCTGTGGCGCAGGTCGCGCCGTCCGACCGAGGGCGACCGCATAGTCTCAAGGTCATGTCCGGAGCGACTCGACACGACGAGGCCCAGGCGGCGGGCCCGCCCGCCCGGGGCCGCCACCGCGGTGCGCCGGCCTGTGAGCTGGTGACCCTGGCCGACATCGAGGAGGCCGCGGCCCGGCTGGCCGGGGTGTGCACCCGGACCCCCCTGGTGCCGTCCGTCCCCGACGCCTCCGGCCTGCAGATCAAGGCCGAGTCGCTGCAGCCGATCGGGACGTTCAAGCTGCGCGGCGCCTACAACGCCATCGCCCGCCTGCCGCACGAGCGGCGCGCCCGCGGCGTGGTCACCCACTCCAGCGGCAACCACGCCCAGGCGGTCGCCTACACCGCGGCCCGGCTCGGCATCCCGGCGGTGCTGGTCGTCCCGCACACCGCTCCCGCCGTCAAGGTCGAGGCCTGCCAGCGGCTGGGCG
Organism: Thermomonospora catenispora; assembly: GCF_006363815.1. Lineage (GTDB taxonomy): Bacteria > Actinomycetota > Actinomycetes > Streptosporangiales > Streptosporangiaceae > Thermomonospora > Thermomonospora catenispora. The sequence continues at coordinate 317,748 of NZ_RRYT01000001.1, read as the reverse complement.
CGGAGATCGTCTACGTCGAGCCCTCCCTGGAGGCCCGCATCGAGACCGCCGAACGGCTCGCCTCCGCGCACGGCTTCACGTTGGTGCCGCCGTTCGACGACCCCGGAGTGATCGCCGGGCAGGGCACCATCGGCCTTGAGATCGTCCGCCAGGCCCCCGACGTGGAGGTGGTGCTGGTCCCGGTCGGCGGCGGCGGGTTGATCTCCGGGGTGGCCGCCGCGGTCAAGCAGCTGCTCCCGCAGACCAAGGTGATCGGCGTCGAGCCCGAACTGGCCGCCGACGCCCGCGACTCGCTGCGCGCCGGCAGGCCGGTCGGCTGGTCCGTGGAGCAGACCGGCCGCACCATCGCCGACGCGCTGCGCGTGCCCCGGCTGGGCACGCTGACGTTCGCGCACATCGCCGAGTACGTCGACGACATCGTGACGGTCGGGGAGGAGGAGATCCGCGCCGCCATGCGCCATCTGGCGCTGCACGCCCGGCTGGTCGCCGAGCCCGCCGGCGCCGTCGCCGCCGCCGCCCATCTGTTCCGTCGCGACGCGCTGCCCGCGGCCCCGCGCCAGGTCGCCGTGCTGTCCGGCGGCAACGTCGACCCTGAGCTGTTGTCCCAGGTCCTGGCATAGACTCCGGAACGTCATGCGCTCCCTGGTCACCTACACCGCGGCCCGGCTGGCCGTCTTCGCGGTCACCGCCGGCATCCTCTATCTGGTGCTTCCGCTGGATTACGGCGAGCCCGACGCCCTGCTCCTCCTGCTCGCCGTCGCCGTGCTGGTCAGCGGCATCGTCAGCTACGTGCTGCTGGCCCGCTTCCGCGAGGAGTTCTCCGCCGCCGTCGTCGACGCCTTCATGGGCGTCCGCAGCGCGATCGACAGGTCCCGCCGCAAAGAGGACTGACCCCGCGCCGCCTCGCCTGCACGGATCCCGCCCGCCTCGCCGTCCCGCCCGCCTCGCGACGCCGCCGGCCCTCCGGCGCCGTCGTCGGCCCGCCGTCGCCCCGCCGGCGGGCCGGTGCGCCGCACCCGTGACAATGGAGCCATGACCCGGGCTTCCCTCGACAAACGGCCAGAAGACGTGGCGGCGATGTTCGACGACACCGCCGAGCGCTACGACCTGTTGAACTTCCTGATGACGGGAGGGATGGAGCCACGGTGGCGGCGGGCCGTCGCCGCCGCGCTCGAGGCCCGGCCCGGGGAGCGGATCTTGGATCTGGCGGCGGGGACGGGGACGTCGTCGCTGCCGTTCGCCGAGGCGGGGGCGCACACCGTGGCGTGCGACTTCTCGCTGGGGATGCTGCGGGTCGGGACGCGGCGGACGGCCGGCCTGCCGGAGGGGCGCAGGCCGCGGTTCGTGGCGGGGGACGCGCTGCGGCTGCCGTTCGGGGACGGCGTGTTCGACGCGGTGACCATCTCCTTCGGGCTGCGCAACGTCGTCGACACCGACCTGGCGCTGCGCGAGCTGCGCCGGGTGACCCGGCCGGGCGGCCGACTGCTGGTGTGCGAGGTCAGTCACCCGCCGAACGCGCTGCTGCGGCTCGGGCACCGGCTGCACCTGCGTTACGGGCTGCCGCTGCTGGCCCGGGTGTCGTCCAATCCCGACTCCTATCGGTACCTGGCCGAGTCCACTCTGGCCTGGCCCGACCAGGCGGCGCTGGCGCGGCGGCTGCAGGAGGCCGGGTGGACCTCGGTGCGGTGGCGCAACCTGACGTTCGGGGTCGCCGCGATGCACCACGCGGTCAATCCGGGCTAACGTTCCCCGGGGCCGGTCGGACGGCGCGTGCGGGCACACCGGGGGCCACGCTCGTGGGACCGGTCCAAAGAGCAGTGGGGTCAAGTACCACTTCACCTCGCTGAAGGCATAGACTCCACCAATGGAAGTTTGTGAAGTACTTCACAAGCGAACGAGCTAAGGAACCCTCGTGACCGACCTCTCCGGACAGGCCGACGTCATCGTCGTCGGGGCGGGCCCCGCCGGCTCGGCGACCGCCTATTGGCTGGCGCAGGCGGGCCTGGATGTGCTGCTGCTGGAGAAGGCCGCTTTTCCGCGGGACAAGGTCTGCGGAGACGGGCTCACCCCGCGCGCGGTCCGCGCGCTGATCTCCATGGGCGTCGACCTCGACGCCCCCGGCTGGGCCCGCACTCGCGGCCTGCGGATCTACGGCGGCGGCGTCAAGATCGAGCTGGACTGGCCGGAGCTGGCGACGTTCCCCGACTTCGGGCTGGTCCGGGCGCGCACCGACCTGGACCGGCTGCTGGCCGAGCACGCCGCCAAGGCCGGCGCCCGGCTGCAGCAGCGCTGCACCGTCACCGGCCCGATCACCGACGAGCGCACCGGTCGGATCATCGGGGTGACCGCTCGGTACGAGGGCGAGGAGGTGACCTACCGGGCGCCGCTGGTGGTGGCCGCCGACGGGGTCTCCAGCCGGCTGTCGCTGGCGATGGGCATCCGCAAGCGCGAGGACCGCCCGATGGGCGTGGCCGTCCGGCGCTACTACCGCACGCCCCGGCACGACGACGAGTACCTGGAGTCCTGGCTGGAGCTGTGGGACGGGCAGCGGCTGCTGCCCGGCTACGGCTGGGTGTTCCCGCTGGGCAACGGGCTGTCCAACGTCGGGCTCGGGCTGCTCAACACCAGCAAGGCGTTCCAGAACGTGGACTACCGCGCCATGATGCGCCGCTGGTGCGCCCAGATGCCCGAGGAGTGGCAGTTCGACGAGGACCACGCCACCGGCCCCATCCGCGGCGCCGCCCTGCCCATGGGCTTCAACCGGCAGCCGCACTACACCCGAGGGCTGCTGCTGGTCGGGGACGCCGGCGGCATGGTCAACCCGTTCAACGGCGAGGGCATCGACTACGGGCTGGAGTCGGGCCGGCTGGCGGCCGAGACCATCGTGCAGGCCCTGGGCCGCACCACCCCCGGGCAGCGCGAGCGCACCCTGCACGAGTACCCGCGGATCCTCAAGGAGGAGCACGGCGGCTACTTCACCCTCGGGCGGCTGTTCGTCAAGGCGATCGGCGACCCGCGGGTGATGCAGTTCCTGACCCGCCACGGCCTGCCGCATCCGACGCTCATGCGGTTCACCCTCAAGCTGCTCGCCAACCTGACCGATCCGCGGGGCGGCGATGCGATGGACCGGATCATCAATGCCATGTCGAAGGCGGCCCCGGCGGCATGACCGAAGGACCGGACACCACGATCGGGGCCCCCGAGGGATGTTGCGATGACCACCCTGACTAAGGTGGCGACCCGTGACCGAGACCGGCACCACACCCGGGTCCCCGGTCACGCCGCCATCGCGCCCCCACCGCCGGCGTCCCCCAGCGCCGACGGCGCGGCGGCGTGCACCCCGTACAACGCCGTACGAACCGAGGAGGGGGTGTAGAGACCGATGGATCTCTATGTTCCGATCGTGGTGCTGGGCCTGCTGGCACTGGCGTTCGCCGTCTTTTCGGTCGGCGCGGCCGCGATCACCGGCCCCAAGCGGTGGAACAGGGCCAAGCTGGAGTCCTACGAGTGCGGGATCGAGCCGACCCCGCAGCCGGTGGGCGGCGGCCGGTTCCCGATCAAGTACTACGTGACGGCGATGCTGTTCATCGTCTTCGACATCGAGATCATCTTCCTGTACCCGTGGGCGGTCGCCTTCAACAGCATGGGGATCTTCGCGCTGGTCGAGATGGTGCTGTTCATCGTCACCGTGCTGGTCGCGTACGCCTACGTGTGGCGGCGCGGCGGTCTGGAGTGGGACTGAGATGGGTCTTGAGGAGAAGCTCCCCAGCGGTTTTCTGCTGACCACCGTCGAGCAGGTGGCGGGCTGGGCCCGCCGGAGCTCGACGTGGCCGGCCGTCTTCGGGCTGGCCTGCTGCGCCATCGAGATGATGGCCGCCGGCGACCCCCGGCACGACTTCTCCCGCTGGGGGATGGAGCGCGCCGCGGCCACGCCCCGGCAGGCCGACCTGATGATCGTGGCGGGCCGGGTGAGCCAGAAGATGGCCCCGGTGCTGCGGCAGATCTACGACCAGATGACCGAGCCCAAGTGGGTCATCGCGATGGGCGTGTGCGCCTCCTCCGGAGGCATGTTCAACAACTACGCCGTCGTGCAGGGCGTGGACCACATCGTCCCGGTCGACATCTACCTGCCCGGCTGCCCGCCGCGGCCGGAGATGCTGATCGACGCCATCGTCAAGCTGCACGACAAGATCCAGAACACCAAGCTGGGCCCGCACCGGCGCAAGCAGATCGCCGAGCTGGAGGAGGCCAAGCGCCGTCAGCTTCCGCTGCTGGGCCAGGGTCAGGGGGCGATCTCATGAGCAGCCAGCATCCCGAACAGCAGGCCGAACAGGGCGCCGACAAGCTCCCCGCGCACGCGGCGCAGGACCGGCTGAACCAGCCCGTCGTCCGCAAGGGCATGTTCGGCGTCAAGGGCAGCGGCGACACCTCCGGGTACGGCCGGCTGCTCATCCGGCAGTCCCCGAAGGTCTCCAGCCCCCGGCCCTACGGCGGTCCCGGGGGCGGCGGCGAGCCCGGGGAGTTCGACGAGGTCGCCGACGCCCTGGAGCGGGCGCTCCCGGACTTCGGCGAGGCGGTCGAGCGGGTCGTGGTGGACCGCGGCGAGATCACCTTCTTCGTCCGGCGGGAGCACCTGCCCACGGTGGCGCAGACCCTGCGTGACCAGCCCGACCTGCGGTTCGAGCTGTGCACCGGGGTGTCGGGCGTGCACTACCCCGCCGACACCGGCGCCGAGCTGCACGCCGTCTACCACTTCCTGTCGATGACCCACAACCGGCGGATCCGGGTCGAGGTCACCTGCCCCGACGCCGATCCGCACATTCCGTCGATCGTGTCGATCTACCCGACCAACGACTGGCACGAGCGGGAGACCTACGACTTCTTCGGGATCATCTTCGACGGCCATCCGGCGCTGACCCGCATCGAGATGCCCGACGACTGGGTGGGCCACCCGCAGCGCAAGGACTACCCCCTGGGCGGGATCCCGGTCGAGTACCGCGGTGCACAGGTCCCGCCGCCCGACCAGCGGAGGTCGTACGTCTGATGAGCTCTGCCAAGTACACCGAGTACGACGCCTACGCCGAAGAGGTCGCCGAGGGCAAGGTCCTGGGCGTCGACGGCGGCGACTGGGACCAGGTGGTGGCCGCGGCCGAGGAGGGCGACGACGAGCGGCTGGTCGTCAACATGGGCCCCCAGCACCCGTCCACGCACGGGGTGCTGCGGCTGGTCCTGACGCTGGACGGCGAGACCGTCACCGAGACCCGGCTGAACATCGGCTACCTGCACACCGGGATCGAGAAGAACATGGAGTACCGGACGTGGACCCAGGGGACCACGTTCTGTACCCGCATGGACTACCTGGCGCCGATCTTCAACGAGACGGCGTACTGCCTGGCCGTGGAGAAGCTGCTGGGGATCACCGACCAGATCCCCGAGCGGGCCCAGATCATCCGCGTGATGATGATGGAGATCAACCGGATCTCCTCGCACCTGGTCGCGATCGCCACGTTCGGGCTGGAGCTGGGCGCCACCACGGTGATGCTCAACGGCTTCATCGAGCGCGAGTACGCCCTGGACGTGTTCGAGGAGATCACCGGCCTGCGGATGAACATGGCCTACGTCCGGCCGGGCGGCGTCGCCCAGGACATCGGGCACGGCGGGTTCACCAAGGTCCGCGAGTTCCTGGACCGGATGCCGGGGCGGATCAAGCAGCTGCGCAAGCTGCTGGACGCCAACCCCGTCTTCCTGGCCCGCACCAAGGACATCGCCTACCTGGACCTGGAGGGCTGCATGGCCCTCGGGGTGACCGGGCCGGTGCTGCGCGCCACCGGGCTGCCGTGGGACCTGCGCAAGACCCAGCCGTACTGCGGCTATGAGACCTACGAGTTCGAGGTCGCCACCGAGGACACCTGCGATGTGTACGGCCGGTACCTGGTGCGGGTGAAGGAGATGGAGGAGTCCCTCAAGATCATCGAGCAGTGCCTGGACCGGCTGTCGGTCACCAAGGGCCCGGTGATGATCGAGGACAAGAAGATCGGCTGGCCCGCCCAGCTGGCCATCGGCACCGACGGGATGGGCAACTCCCCCCGGCACATCGCGCACATCATGGGCACCTCGATGGAGGCCCTGATCCACCACTTCAAGCTGGTGACCGAGGGCTTCCGGGTGCCGGCCGGACAGGTCTACGCCGCGGTGGAGGCCCCGCGCGGCGAGCTGGGCGTGCACGTGGTCAGCGACGGCGGCACCCGCCCCTACCGCGTGCACTTCCGTGATCCGTCCTTCACCAACCTGCAGGCGACGCCCGCCATGTGCGAGGGCGGCATGGTCGCGGACGTGATCGCCGCGGTCGCCAGCATCGACCCCGTGATGGGAGGGGTGGACCGCTGATGGGATATCCACCTGAGACGCTCGCCCGGCTGGAGCGGGACGCCAAGGAGATCATCGCGCGGTACCCGAAGCCGCGTTCGGCCCTGCTGCCGCTGCTGCACCTGGTGCAGTCGGAGGACGGCTACATCAGCCAGGACGGCATCGAGTTCTGCGCCGAGCAGCTGGGCATCACCCCCGCCCAGGTCACCGGGGTCGCCACCTTCTACACCATGTACAAGCGGCGGCCGGCCGGCGAGTACCACGTCGGCGTGTGCATCAACACGCTGTGCGCGGTGATGGGCGGCGACCAGATCTGGGAGGAGCTGAGCGAGCACCTCGGCGTCGGCCACGATGAGGCCACCGAGGACGGCAAGATCTCGCTGGAGCGCCTGGAGTGCAACGCCGCCTGCGACTTCGCGCCGGTGGTGATGGTCAACTGGGAGTTCTTCGACAACATGACTCCCGAGAAGGCCAAGCAGCTGGTCGACGACCTGCGCGCCGGCAAGGAGGTCGCCCCCACCCGCGGCCCGAACCGGCTGTGCACCTGGAAGGAGGCCTCCCGGGTGCTGGCCGGCTTCCCCGACGGCCGCGCGGGTGAGGGCCCGCAGGCCGGACCGCAGACGCTGGCGGGTCTGGAGCTGGCCAAGCGCAACGGCTGGACGGCGCCGCCCGCGGACGCCGACCGGCCCGAGCCGGACGACCCCGCCGCCGGTTCCGAGACCCAGGGGGACATCCACAGATGAGCACCACGCTGACCCCGGTGCTGTCCCGCAACTGGGACCAGCCCGACTCCTTCACCATCACCGCGTACCGGCGCAACGGCGGCTACCGGGCGCTGCGCAAGGCGCTGCGGATGCAGCCGGACGAGATCGTGCAGGCAGTCAAGGACTCCGGGCTGCGCGGCCGCGGCGGCGCGGGCTTCCCCACCGGCATGAAGTGGGGGTTCCTGCCGCCCAAGAGCGACAAGCCCCGCTACCTGGTGGTGAACGCCGACGAGTCCGAGCCGGGCACGTGCAAGGACATCCCGCTGATGATGGCCAACCCGCACGTGCTGGTGGAGGGGATCATCATCAGCGCCTACGCGATCCGCTCCCACCACGCGTTCATCTACGTGCGCGGCGAGGTGCTGCACGTGATCCGCCGGCTCCAGCAGGCGGTCGCCGAGGCGTACGAGGCCGGCTACCTCGGCAAGAACATCCTCGGCAGCGGCTACGACCTGGACCTGGTGGTGCACACCGGCGCGGGGGCCTACATCTGCGGCGAGGAGACCGCGCTGCTGGACTCGCTGGAGGGTTACCGCGGACAACCCCGGCTCAAGCCTCCCTTCCCGGCGGTGGCCGGCCTGTACGGCGGCCCCACTGTGATCAACAACGTCGAGTCCATCTCCTCGGTTCCCTCGATCGTCGCCAACGGGCCCGACTGGTTCGCCTCGATGGGGACCGAGAAGTCCAAGGGCTTCGGCATCTTCTCGCTGTCGGGGCACGTCACCCGGCCCGGCCAGTACGAGGCCCCGCTCGGCATCACGCTGCGGGAGCTGCTGGAGATGGCCGGCGGCATCCGCAAGGGCCACCGGCTGAAGTTCTGGACCCCGGGTGGCTCCTCGACCCCGTTGTTCACCGAGGAGCACCTGGACGTCCCGCTGGACTTCGAGAGCGTCGGAGCGGCCGGGTCGATGCTGGGCACCCGGGCGCTGCAGATCTTCGACGAGACCACCTGCGTGGTGCGGGCGGTGCTGCGCTGGTCGGAGTTCTACGCGCACGAGTCGTGCGGCAAGTGCACCCCCTGCCGCGAGGGCACCTACTGGTACAAGCAGATGCTCAAGCGGCTGGAGGCCGGTCAGGGCACCGAGGAGGATCTCGAGACGCTGCTGGACCTGTCCGACAACATCCTCGGCAGGTCCTTCTGCGCGCTGGGCGACGGCGCGACCAGCCCGGTGACCTCGTCGATCAAGTTGTTCCGCGACGAGTACATCGAGCACTTCAAGCAGGGCGGGTGCCCGTTCGACCCCGCCAAGTCGACCGTGTGGGCAGGTGAGCAGTGACGGTCACCGACAAGACCTCCGCAGAGGTCGAACAGCAGCCGACGATGGTCAAGTGCACCATCGACGGGTTCGAGATCGAGGTTCCGGAGGGGACCCTGATCATCCGGGCCGCCGAGCTGCTGGGCATCCAGATCCCCCGGTTCTGCGACCACCCGCTGCTCGACCCGGTCGGCGCGTGCCGGCAGTGCCTGGTGGAGATCCCCGACGCCGGCAACGGGCGCCCGATGCCCAAGCCGCAGGCGTCCTGCACCACCCCGGTGATGCCGGGGATGGTGATCAAGACGCAGCTCACCTCGCCGGTGGCCGACAAGGCCCAGCACGGGGTGATGGAGCTGCTGCTGATCAACCACCCGCTGGACTGCCCGATCTGCGACAAGGGCGGCGAGTGCCCGCTGCAGAACCAGGCGATGTCCAACGGCCGCGGGGAGTCCCGGTTCACCGAGACCAAGCGGACCTTCCCCAAGCCGATCCCGCTATCCTCGCAGATCCTGCTGGACCGGGAGCGCTGCATCCAGTGCGCCCGGTGCACCCGGTTCTCCGACCAGATCGCCGGCGACCCGCTCATCGACCTGTTCGAGCGCGGCGCCAAGGAGCAGGTGGGGGCGGCCGAGGACAGGCCGTTCCAGTCCTACTTCTCCGGCAACACGGTGCAGATCTGCCCGGTGGGCGCGCTCACCGGCACCGCCTACCGGTTCCGCTCCCGCCCGTTCGACCTGGTGTCGACGCCGACCGTCTGCGAGCACTGCGCCTCCGGGTGCGCGCTGCGCACCGACCACCGGCGCGGGAAGATCACCCGCCGGCTGGCCGGTGACGACCCGCAGGTGAACGAGGAGTGGAACTGCGACAAGGGCCGGTGGGCGTTCACCTACACCACCCAGCCCGACCGGCTGGTCCACCCGCTGGTGCGCAACGAGAACGGCGAGCTGGAGACCGCCTCCTGGCCGGAGGCGCTGGCCGCCGCCGCCCGCGGGCTGGCCGCCGCGCGCGGCAGGGCGGGCGTGCTGACCGGCGGTCGGCTCACCCTCGAGGACGCCTACGCCTACAGCAAGTTCGCCCGGATCGCGCTCGGCACCAACGACATCGACTTCCGGGCCCGGTCCCACTCGGCGGAGGAGGCCGACTTCCTGGCCGCCGTGGTGGCGGGCCGCGACATCGAGGTCTCCTACTCCGACCTGGAGAAGGCGCCGGCGGTGCTGCTGGTCGGCTTCGAGCCGGAGGAGGAGTCCCCGATCGTCTTCCTGCGGCTGCGCAAGGCGTTCCGCAAGAAGGGCCTGAAGGTCTACTCGATCGCCCCGTTCGCCACCCGCGGGCTGACCAAGATGGGCGGCACGCTGCTGCGGTCGCTGCCCGGCGGTGAGGCCGAGGTGCTGGGCGCCCTGGTCACCGGGGACGAGCCCGCCGCCGAGGAGCTCAAGGCCCCGGGCGTGGTCATCCTGCTCGGCGAGCGGCTGGCCGCCAGCCCCGGCGCCCTGTCCAGCGCGGTCCGGCTGTCCCAGGTCACCGGCGCCCGCCTGGCCTGGGTGCCGCGGCGGGCCGGGGAGCGCGGCGCGCTGGAGGCGGGCGCGCTGCCCACGCTGCTGCCGATCGGCCGCCCGGTCGCCGACCCGGCCGCCCGCGCCGAGGTCGCCCGGGCCTGGAACGTCGCCGACCTGCCGGCCGAGCCGGGGCGCGACACCGCCCAGATCCTGGCCGCCGCGGCGGCCGGGGAGCTGGGGGCGCTGCTCATCGGCGGCGTCGACCCCTACGACCTGCCCGACCCGGCCGCGGCGCTGGCCGCGCTCGAGGCGGTCCCGTTCGTGGTGAGCCTGGAGCAGCGGGCCAGCGCGGTCACCGACCGCGCCGACGTGGTGCTGCCGGTGGCGGCGGTCCCCGAGAAGGCCGGCACGTTCGTCGACTGGGAGGGCCGCGGCCGTCCGTTCGAGGCGGCGCTGCGGGTCCCCGGCCGGCTGCCGGACCTGCGAGTGCTGAACGCGCTGGCCGACCAGATGGACGTGCATCTGGCGCTGCCGGAGCCGGAGGCGGCCCGCCGCGAGCTGGCCGCGCTCGGCTCCTACCGGGGCGACCGGCCGTCCGCCCCGTCGGTCACCGCCGGGATCCGGCCCGAGCCCGGTCCGGGGCAGGCGCTGCTGGCCACCTGGCGGCAGCTGCTGGACCTGGGCCGGCTGCAGGACGGCGAGCCGCATCTGGCGGGCACCGCCAAGCCGGCGGTGGCCCGGCTGTCGCCCGCCACCGCCGCCGAGATCGGCGCGGAGGAGGCGGTCACCGTCGCGCACGGCGGCCGGGAGCTGACCCTGCCGCTGGAGATCACGCCGGATCTGCCCGACCGGGTGGTCTGGCTGCCGACCAACTCCCAGGGCTGCGTGCTGTACCGCGACCTGGGCGCCGACACCGGCGCGATCGTGCAGATCGCCGCCGCAGCAGGCAGCGGAGGTGCCGCATGAGCAGCGTCCCCCTGGCCGCCCCCGAGCCCACCCTGTCGTCCTTCGGGCGCGACCCGTGGTGGCTGATCGGCGGCAAGGTTCTGGCGATCTTCGTCTTCCTGGTGCTCACCGTGCTGTTGACGATGTGGGTGGAGCGCCGGGTGCTGGGCCGGATGCAGCTGCGGGTCGGGCCCAACCGGGCCGGGCCGTTCGGGCTGCTGCAGGGGCTGGCCGACGGCATCAAGCTGGCGCTGAAGGAGGACATCGTCCCGCGCGGCGTGGACAAGGTCGTCTTCGTCCTGGCGCCGGTCATCTCGGCCACCCCGGCGTTCGTCGCCTTCAGCATCATCCCGTTCGGGCCGACGGTGTCGATCTTCGGGCACCAGACCCCGCTGCAGGGCACCGACCTGCCGGTGGCGGTGCTGCTGGTGCTGGCGATGGCCTCGATGGGCGCTTATGGGATCGTGCTGGCGGGCTGGTCGTCGATGTCCCCGTACGCCCTGCTGGGCGGGCTGCGCTCGACCGCGCAGATCATCTCCTATGAGATCGCGATGGGCCTGTCGTTCGTGGCGGTGTTCCTGTTCGCCGGCACGATGTCGACCACGGGGATCGTGGCGGCCCAGGCCGACCGCTGGTTCGCGGTGCTGCTGCTGCCCTCGTTCCTCATCTACGTGATCACGATGATGGGCGAGTCCAACCGGATCCCCTTCGACCTGCCCGAGGGCGAGGGCGAGATCGTCGGCGGCTTCCACACCGAGTACTCGTCGCTGAAGTTCGCGATGTTCTTCCTCGCCGAGTACATCAACCTGGCGACCCTCTCGGCCCTGGCCACCACGTTGTTCCTGGGCGGCTGGCGGGCCCCGGCGCCGATCTCCACCGTCTGGCCGGGCGCCAATGAGGGCTGGTGGCCGGTGCTGTGGTTCCTGGCCAAGGTGTGGCTGTTCATCTTCTTCTTCATCTGGCTGCGCGGTGCGCTGCCGCGGGTGCGCTACGACCAGCTGATGAAGCTGGGCTGGAAGATCCTGATCCCGGTCTCGCTCGCCTGGATCGTGCTGGTGGCCACCATCCGCGGGCTGCGCAACGCGGGTCACGACATGACCCAGGTGGCGATCTGGTCGGCCGCGGTGATCGGCGCGCTGCTGCTGCTGTCGATCGTCTGGGACATGGTCAAGCAGGGCAAGGGCGACGGCGAGGGCGAGAAGGCCGCCCGCGAGGCCCGGCGGCAGCAGACCGAGGGCTTCTTCCCCGTGCCGCCGCTGGACGCGCCGCACTACCACGGCGTTCGCCCGGGCGCCGACGTCACTGCGCACAAGGAGGTGGCCAGTGGGTCTCACTGACTTCCTGAACCCGGTCAAGGGCTTCGGGGTGGCCTTCCACCAGATGTTCCAGAAGACCGAGACCGTCCAGTACCCGGAGGTGAAGAAGCCCACCGCGCCGCGCTTCCACGGTCGGCACCAGCTCAACCGGTGGCCGGACGGGCTGGAGAAGTGCATCGGCTGCGAGCTGTGCGCGTGGGCCTGCCCGGCAGACGCGATCTACGTCGAGGCCGCCGACAACACCGAGGAGGAGCGCTACTCGCCGGGTGAGCGCTACGGCCGCGTCTACCAGATCAACTACCTGCGCTGCATCCTGTGCGGGCTGTGCATCGAGGCGTGCCCGACCCGGGCGCTGACCATGACCAACGAGTACGAGCTGGCCGACGACAGCCGCGAGTCCCTGATCTACACCAAGGACATGCTGCTGGCGCCGCTGCGCGAGGGCATGGAGGCGCCGCCGCACCCGATGCGGCTCGGGGAGACCGAGGAGGACTACTACCGCCTCGGGCTCAAGGACTCCGACGAGGCTCCGGGCATCCCGTCCGAAGGCGGCCGACGGTCCGGCGTCGACGCCGCGGCACGTGCCGAGAGCGGTGAGAAGAAGTGATCGATACACAGACCTCGGTCCTCGCGCAGACCTCCGGGCAGGCCGGCGAGCCGGTGGTGTTCTGGCTGCTGGCGGTCGTCAGCGTGGCCGCCGCGCTCGGCATGATCTTCCTGCGCAAGGCGGTCCACTCCGCGCTGATGCTGGCGGTGGTGATGCTGTCGCTGGCGGTGCTGTACGCGGTGCAGGACGCCCCGTTCCTGGCGTTCGTGCAGGTGATCGTGTACACCGGCGCGGTGCTGATGCTGTTCTTGTTCGTGCTGATGCTGGTGGGCGTGTCCTCCACCGACTCGCTGGTGGAGACCATCCGCGGGCAGCGGCTGTGGGCGGCGATCGCCGGCATCGGGTTCGCGGCGCTGCTGGTGGCCGGGCTCGGCAACGCGGCGCTGTCGGAGTCGATGGGCCTGGCCGCCGCCAACGGCGAGGGCGGCAACGTGATCGGGCTGGCCCGGTTGCTGTTCACCAAGTACGTGTTCGCGTTCGAGGTGACCAGCGCGCTGCTGATCACCGCGGCGCTGGGGGCGATGGTGCTGGCGCACCGCGAGCGGCACGCCCCCCGGCCCACCCAGAAGGAGCTGTCCAAGCGGCGCTTCCGCCCCGGCGGGCACCCGTCGCCGCTGCCCGGCCCCGGCACCTACGCCCGGCACAACGCGGTCGACATGCCCGCGCTGCTGCCGGACGGCAGCGTGTCGGAGCTGTCGGTCAACCCGATCATCGCGCGGCGCAGCGGCACCGCGCGCCTGCACGCCGACCTGCACGGCCAGACCGAGGAGCAGGCGGTGGAGCACGATGTCGCGGCGGTGAAGGCGGCCACCGAGGCCGCCCACGACGCCGACGCCGAGGTCCGGGAGACCAAGGCGGGCACGTCGGCCGCCGGCGGCCCCGCGAGTGAAGGCGAGGCAGGGAAATGAGTCCTGGCCACTACCTGGTCCTGTCGGCGCTGCTGTTCACCATCGGCGCGGTCGGCGTGCTGGTGCGCCGCAACGCCATCGTGGTGTTCATGTGCGTCGAGCTGATGCTCAACGCCGCCAATTTGGCGTTCGTGTCGTTCGCCCGCATGCACGGCAACCTCGACGGCCAGATCATCGCCTTCTTCGTGATGGTGGTCGCCGCGGCCGAGGTCGTGGTGGGCCTCGCGATCATCATGACGATCTTTAGGACCCGCAGGTCGTCGTCGGTGGACGACGTCAACCTGCTGAAGTACTGAGAGGCGATCGATGAAGGCCGAAGGCATCCAGGCCGCCGCCTGGCTTCTCATCGCCCTCCCGCTGGCGGGCGCGGCGATCCTGCTGCTGGGCGGCAGGCGCACCGACAGGTGGGGGCACCTGCTCGGCACCGCCATGTCGCTGGGCGCGTTCGTCGTCGGGCTGGCGATGTTCGTCCAGATGCTCGGGTACGGCGACGAGGAGCGGCGGCGCACCGTCCATCTGTACGAGTGGTTCACCGTCGGGGACTTCACCCTCAACATGGACCTGCTGGTGGACCCGCTGTCGATCAGCTTCGTGCTGCTGATCACCGGTGTGGGTTCGCTGATCCACATCTACTCCATCGGCTACATGGCCCATGACGCCGACCGGCGGCGGTTCTTCGCCTACCTGAACCTGTTCGTGGCGGCGATGCTGCTGTTGGTGCTGGCCGACAACTACGTCGGGCTGTTCATCGGCTGGGAGGGCGTCGGCCTGGCCTCCTACCTGCTGATCGGGTTCTGGCAGTTCAAGCCCTCGGCGGCGACGGCGGCCAAGAAGGCGTTCGTGGTCAACCGGGTCGGCGACCTGGGCCTGGTGATCGGGATCGCGCTGATGTTCGCCACCTTCGGCACGGTGGAGTTCGGCGAGATCCTCGGCACCGGCGCCCACCACGTCGGGGCCGTCCAGCAGATCAGCGAGGGCACCGCCACCGCGATCGGGCTGCTGCTGTTGCTGGGCGCCTGCGGCAAGTCCGCCCAGCTGCCGCTGCAGTCCTGGCTGCTGGACGCGATGGAGGGCCCGACCCCGGTGTCGGCGCTGATCCACGCGGCGACCATGGTGACCGCGGGCGTCTACCTGATCGTGCGGTCCGGGCCGATCTACGAGATGGCCCCGGACGCGCAGCTGGCGGTCACGATCGTCGGCGCGGCCACCCTGCTGGCCGGTGCGATCATCGGTACCGCCAAGGACGACATCAAGAAGGCCCTGGCCGGCTCGACCATGTCGCAGATCGGCTACATGGTGCTGGCGGCGGGGCTGGGCCCGGCCGGGTACGTGTTCGCCATCGCCCACCTGATCGCGCACGGCTTCTTCAAGGCCGGGCTGTTCCTGGGCGCCGGGTCGGTCATGCACGGCATGAACGACGACGTGAACATGCGGCACTACGGCGGGCTGTCCTCCGTGATGAAGATCACCTGGGCCACGTTCGGGCTGGGCTACCTGGCGATCATCGGGTTCCCCCTCCTGTCCGGGTTCTTCACCAAGGAGGGCATCATCGCCGCCGCCTTCGACTCCGGCGGCACCTCCGGGACGATCCTGGGCGGCTGCGCGCTGCTGGGCGCGGCGATCACCGCCTACTACATGTCCCGGGTGATGTTCATGACCTTCCACGGGCAGCGCCGCTGGGAGGAGGACGTCCACCCGCACGAGTCGCCCGCGGTGATGACCGTTCCGCTGATCCTGCTGGCGGTCGGCTCGGTCGGCGCCGGCGCCTTCCTGGTGCTCGGCCCGTTCGGGCACTTCCTGGAGCCGGTGGTCGGCGGCGAGGAGCACGAGTTCCACTGGATCTCCGCGCCGGGCGTCGCCGCGTTCGTGCTGATGCTGGCCGGCGCGGCGATCGCGTGGCTGCAGTACGGCGCCCGCCCGGTGCCGCGCCAGGCCCCCCGCGGCTCGTTCGTCACCGTCGCGGCCCGCAAGGACCTGTACGGCGACGCCATCAACGAGTCGCTGCTCATGCGGCCCGGTCAGTGGCTGACCCGCCTGGCGGTGTTCTTCGACAACAAGGGCGTGGACGGGATCGTCAACGGCCTGGCCGCCCTGATCGGCGGGACCTCGGGCCGGGTCCGGCGGCTGCAGACCGGCTTCGTCCGCTCCTATGCGCTGTCGATGTTCTTCGGCGCGGCCGTCGTGGTGGCGGCACTGTTGGCGGTGAACGCCTGATGCGCACTGTCCGTTCGACTCCGATCGCGGCGGCGGCCCGCCCCGCGCTGGTGGTGAACCCATGAACGACTTTCCCTGGCTGAGCGTCCTGATCGCGGTCCCCGCGGTCGGTGCGCTGCTGGTGGCGTTGCTGCCGCGCGGCAAGGACGAGCTTGCCAAGCGGGTGGCGCTGGGCCTGTCGTCGCTGGTCGCCGTCCTCGCCTTCGTGATGGCGGCCGGCTTCGAGACCGGCGGTGCGCGCCACCAGTTCGAGGAGACATACGACTGGATCCCCGCCTTCGGGGTGCACTGGGCCCTCGGCGTGGACGGCGTCGCGCTGACGCTGATCCTGATGTCGGTGGTGCTGGTCCCCCTGGTCATGCTGGCCTCGTGGAACGACGCCGAGCGCTACGGCGGCGTCGTCGCCGAGGGCGAGCGGGCGCCCGCCCGGTCGGTGAAGGGCTACTTCGCCCTGATCCTGGCCCTCGAGGCGATGATGGTCGGGGTCTTCGCAGCCACCGACGTCTTCCTGTTCTACGTGTTCTTCGAGGCCATGCTGGTCCCGGTGTACTTCCTCATCGGGCACTACGGCGGCCCCCAGCGGTCGTACGCGGCGGTCAAGTTCCTGCTGTACTCGCTGCTCGGCGGGCTGCTGATGCTGGTCGCGGTGATCGCCCTGTACGTGCAGGGGCCGAACACCTTCCTGATGTCGGAGCTGGGGGACCTCGACCTGGACCCGACGGTGGCCAAGTGGCTGTTCCTCGGCTTCTTCGTCGCGTTCGCGATCAAGGCGCCGATGGTGCCGCTGCACACCTGGCTGCCGGACGCCGCCGGTCAGGCCCCGGCCGGCGCGCTGGTGCTGATCGTCGGCGTGCTGGACAAGGTCGGCACCTACGGCATGATGCGGTTCTGCCTGGAGCTGTTCCCGGAGGCCTCGAAGTGGGCCACCCCGGTGGTGGTCACCTTCGCGGTGATCAGCGTGATCTACGGGGCGATCCTGGCGATCGGGCAGGTCGACCTCAAGCGGCTGGTCGCCTACACCTCGATCTCCCACTTCGGGTTCATCGTGCTGGGGATCTTCGCGATGACCTCGCAGGGGCAGGCCGGGGCCGCGCTCTACATGGTCAACCACGGCTTCGCCACCGGGGCGCTGTTCCTGGTGGTCGGGTTCCTGATCGTGCGCCGCGGCTCGGCGCGGGTGGACGCCTTCGGCGGAGTGCAGAAGGTCGCGCCGCTGCTGGCCGGGGCGTTCCTGATCTCCGGGCTGGCCGGGCTGTCGCTGCCCGGGCTGGCGCCGTTCGTGTCGGAGTTCCTGGTGATCATCGGCACGTTCGCCCGGTACGAGGCGGCCGCGGTGTTCGCCGCGCTGGGCATCGTGCTGGCCGCCATCTACATCCTGTGGATGTACCAGCGGACCATGAACGGGCCGACCGCCGAGGCGGTGGCCGGCTTCAAGGACCTGTCCCGGCGTGAGCTGGTCGTGATCGCGCCGATCCTGGCGGTCATCGTGGCGTTGGGCTTCTTCCCCAAGCCGGCCCTCGACGTGATCGACCCGTCGGTGCAGCAGACGCTCAGCCGGGTGCAGATGAGTGATCCCACGACCACCGTCGCCGAGAAGGGGGCTCGTCCGTGAGCGCCGGAGTGCAGGTCATCGCGGCACCGGGGGACATCCCCGCGCCGCACATCGAGTACGGCCAGCTCGCGCCGATGCTGATCGTCTTCGGTGTCGCCGTGGTCGGCGTGCTGGTCGAGGCGTTCGTCGGGCGGAGCTGGCGGTACCGGGTCCAGGTGCCGCTGGCGTTCGCCGGGCTGCTGGCGGCGCTGGTGTGGACGCTGGTGCTGGGGCTGTCGGAGAAGCCGTTCCACGTCGCCGCGATGGGCGCCATCGGGGTGGACGCCCCGACGCTGTTCCTCCAGGGCACCATCCTGGTGCTGGCGCTGGTCGGCCTGCTGCTGATCGCCGAGCGCAGTGCCGCCCACTTCGCCGCGCAGGCCTCCGCGCTGCCCGGCTCGGAGGCCGAGCAGGCCGGCGCGGCGGCGGGGATCCGGCAGACCGAGCTCTTCCCGCTGATGATGTTCGCGGTCGGCGGGATGCTGCTGTTCCCGGCCGCCAACGACCTGCTGACCATGTTCGTGGCGCTGGAGGTGCTGTCGCTGCCGCTGTACCTGCTGTGCGGGCTGGCCCGCCGGCGGCGCCTGCTGTCGCAGGAGGCGGCGGTCAAGTACTTCCTGCTGGGCGCGTTCTCCTCGGCGTTCTTCCTGTACGGGACGGCGCTGCTGTACGGCTTCGCCGGCTCGGTGCGGCTGTCGGACATCGCCGAGCAGGCCGGCCAGGGCGCCGGCGGGGAGCCGCTGCTGCTGGGCGGGATCGCGCTGCTGAGCGTGGGACTGCTGTTCAAGCTGGGCGCGGCGCCGTTCCACATGTGGAAGCCGGACGTCTACCAGGGCGCCCCGACCCCGATCACCGCGCTGATGGCCTCCACCACGCTGGTGGCGGCCTTCGGGGCGATGCTGCGGGTGTACTACGTCGGGTTCGAGACGCTGCGCTGGGACTGGCGGCCCACGATGTGGGGTGTGGCGATCCTCACCATGCTGGTCGGCGCGGTCATCGCGGTCACCCAGACCGACGTCAAGCGGCTGCTGGCATACTCGTCCATCGCACACGCCGGGTTCCTCCTGACCGGTCTGGTGGCCACCAGCCGGGAGGGCCTGTCGGGCTCGCTGTTCTACCTGGCCGCGTACGGGTTCACCACGCTCGGCGCGTTCGCCGTGGTGACCATGGTGCGCGACCCGGGAGGCGAGGCCGCTCACCTGAGCCGCTGGGCGGGACTGGGCAAGCGCTCCCCGCTGCTCGCCGGGGCGTTCGCCTTCTTCCTGCTGGCGATGGCCGGGATTCCGCTGACCAGCGGGTTCACCGGCAAGTTCGCGGTGTTCTCCGCGGCGGTGGACGGCGGGGCGACCCCGCTGGTCATCGTGGGCGTGCTGGCCTCGGCGATCGCGGCGTTCTTCTACGTCCGGGTGATCGTGGTGATGTTCTTCAGCGAGCCCGACGCCGACGGGCCGGCGGTGGTGGTCAGCCCGACCACCGCGACTGCGGTGGCCGTCGGGTTGGCCGTTACTGTGGTACTGGGCGTGCTGCCCCAGCCGGTGCTCGACCTGGCCGGGGAAGCCGCCGCTCAGATGTTCGTTCGTTGACGGGCGGCCCGGCAGGCGCGCCTGTCCAGTAGGGGGTTCCGGGTGAACAGTGGCGTGCCGTTCGGGCTGCCGGTCGACGACGCGCTCGCGGCGGACATGCGCAAGCGCATGGCGGCGGTCGAGGAGCTGCTGGCGCAGTCGGTCACCAGCGACGATCCCCTGCTGTCCCAAGCGTCCAAGCACCTGGTGAACGCCGGCGGCAAGCGGTTCCGGCCGGCGCTGGTGCTGCTGGCGTCGCACTTCGGCGACCCGACCGCTGCGGGGGTGATCCCCGCAGCGGTCGTGGTCGAGCTGACCCATCTGGCCACGCTCTATCACGACGATGTGATGGACGAGGCCACCATGCGGCGCGGTGAGGAGTCCGCCAACACCCGGTGGACCAACACCATCGCCATCCTCACCGGCGACTATCTGTTCGCCCAGGCCTCGGACCTGCTGGCCGGGCTGGGACCGGAGGCGGTGCGCATCCAGGCCCGGGCGTTCGCCCGGCTGGTGCGCGGGCAGATCGCCGAGACCTCCGGCCCGCCGGCGGGCGTCGACCCGCTCAAGCACTACCTGCAGGTCGTGGCGGACAAGACCGCGTCGCTGATCGCGGTGTCGGGACATCTGGGGGCGCTGCTGGCCGGCGCGGACGCGCAGACGGTCAAGACCATCACCGACGCCTGCGAGAAGATCGGGGTCGCCTTCCAGCTGTCCGACGACATCCTGGACATCGCCTCGGAGGCGGAGCAGTCCGGCAAGACCCCCGGCACCGACCTGCGCGAGGGCGTCCGCACGTTGCCGATGCTGCACGTGCTGGCCTCGACCGACCCGGCCGACGCCCGGCTGCAGGAGCTGCTGCGGGTCGATCTGAGCGATGATGAGCTGCACGCCGAGGCGCTGGCGATGCTGCGCGCCCACCCGGCGATGGAGCGGGCCCGCGCCGATCTGCGGCAGTGGGCCGAGGAGGCCCGGGCCGAGCTGCTCACCCTGCCCGACATCCCGGCCCGCGCGGCCCTCACCGGTTTGTGCGACTACGTGGTCACCCGCACCGGCTGAGAGCGACCCCGGCGGCCCGCCGGAGCGGAACGGGCCGGACGGGTTCGCCGATGAGCCCCTGACCAGGCGTGCGGCGCGTGCGGCGCGTGCGGCCTCAGGCGGCCTCGGCGGCGGTGGGGGCGGGGGCCGCGGGCCTTCGCGCGCGGCGGGCCGCGCGCAGGCCGTCGGCGGTGAGGATCACCAGGGCCGTCCAGACCAGCAGGAAGCCGGCCCACCGGCTGGCGGGCATGGGCTCGTGCTGGATCAGCAGCCCGATCAGGAACTGCAGCACCGGCGCGAGGTACTGCAGCATCCCCAGCACGGTCATCGGGATCCGGGTGGCGGCGGTGTTGAACAGCATCAGCGGGATCGCGGTGACGACCCCGCCGGAGGCCAGCAGCAGCGCGTTGAGGGCGCCCGCATGGCCGAACGCCGCCGTCCCCCGTCCTTCCAGGATCAGCACGAACGCCAGAGCGGGCAGGAACAGCACGGCGGTCTCGGCGGCCAGGCTCTCCGCCGAGGGCATGGCGGCGAACTTCTTGACCAGCCCGTAGGTGCCGAACGAGCAGGCCAGCACCAGCGCGACCCAGGGCGGGCGGCCGTAGTCGACGGCGAGCACCAGCACCGCCGCCGCGCCCAGCCCGATCGCCGTCCACTGCCAGGGACGCAGCCGCTCCCGGAAGACCAGCACTCCGAGCAGCACGCTGATCAGCGGATTGATGAAGTAGCCGAGGGCCGCCTCGATGGTGTGCCCGGTGGTGACGGCGTAGATGTAGGTGCCCCAGTTGGCGCTGATCACCAGGGCGGCCAGGGCGAGCAGGGCGATCGTGCGCGGCGTCAGCTCGCGCACCCATCGCCAGTGCCGCCGCACGCCCAAGATGACGGCCACCGCCACCAGCGACCACATGATGCGGTGTGCCAGCACCTCACCCGACCCGGCGGGTTTCAGCAACGGCCAGTAGAGGGGGAACAGGCCCCACAGCCCGTAGGCCGCGATTCCGGCCGCCATCCCACGCCGATCGATCACGGCGGCCAGACTATCACCTGGTAATGAGCGTTAATCGGTGACGGTCATGTCTGAGGAGGTCTGCGCCTTGGACGCATCGCCGGATGTCCGGCGAGAGCGTTCCTCGGCTTCGGGAGGCCGGCCCCGGCGGTCCTCGGCGCGCCCGTCGCGTCGCCGTCGGCGCATGAGGGCTCGCATGAGCGACTGTCGGGTTCATGCGGCGCCGGCGGGCGTCCTCTGCGATGCCGTTCACGGGGGACGTCCTCCGGCGGCCGTGGCGGTCCGCGCCGATGAGTCGGCCCGGTGCCGGTCCGCCGGCCGCAGATCGCGGCCGAGAGGGAACGGGACGGCGTGACGGCCGCGTACACCGATGCGACCCGTGGCGCGTTGCCGCCGCACGGGGCGCGGATCTGGGCCCCTGTCGGGGCGGGACCGACCCCGTACTCTGGAAGGTGTACGGGGCCTCCGCGTGTGGTCCGAGGTCGTTCGGCGTTTGGTGGGTGAGCTGCACGATGTTCAAGACCGAGATGGTCGCTCCCGAGGCCGCGCTGCCCGGCCGCGACACCCCGATGCCCGTGCCGCCCCGTCATGAGGTGCTGGGCACCCCGCTGACCCCGCCCTACCCGGAGGGCAGCGAGATCGCCGACTTCGCCCTCGGCTGCTTCTGGGGCGCCGAACGCAAGTTCTGGCAGGTCCCCGGCGTCATCACCACCGCCGTGGGCTACCAGGGCGGCTACACGCCCAACCCCACCTACGAGGAGGTCTGCAGCGGCCTCACCGGTCACGCCGAGACCGTCCGCGTCGTCTACGACCCGACCCGGGTCACCTACGAGCAGCTGCTGCGCGTCTTCTGGGAGGCCCACGACCCCACGCAGGGCATGCGGCAGGGCAACGACATCGGAACCCAGTACCGCTCGGCCGTCTACACCCACTCCGACGCCCAGCTCAAGGCCGCCGAGGCCTCCCGCGACGCCTACCAGAAGGTCCTGACCGCCGCCGGCTACGGCGCCATCACCACCGAGATCGCCCCCGCCGGTCCCTTCTACTTCGCCGAGGCCTACCACCAGCAGTACCTGTCGGACGCCAAGAACCCCAACGGGTACTGCGGTCTCGGCGGGACCGGCGTCGCCTGCCCGGTGGGCGTCGCCCCCGCCGAGTGACCGCCCCGGCCTCGCACGCGATCCTCCCCGTCGCGGTGCGCGCCGCCCCGCGGCCGTGAACGCGGGGGTCTTCGCCCGATCGGCGCAGGACGCGGGGCGGCGGGTCTGCGTGACCGCCCCGTCGTCGGGTCTGCGGGGCGTGGATGCGGACGAACCCGGCCGCGTCGACCGGTGGGCGGCCTGCGGCGAGTTGTCGGATGCCGGGAGGCCGACGGGGGCGCTCCGGCCGATGCGGTCGTGGTGACCCCGGCGACGTTCGTCACGGTCGACGAAAGGGCCTCGGGCTCGGCGCCGCGTCCGCGGCGGGACCGCCGCGAACGACGGGTTTCGGTGCGCCGTCGGCGCATCGCACGGGGCGTGGCCTCTTCCGGCAAGGACGCCGGGGGACGGCGAGAGGTCCTTTCCGGTAGGTTCGCGGTGATCGAAGATCGTCAGCGAGTCGTGGGGTCGGGAGGGCCGATGCCGCAGGCGGCGCCGCTGCGCCCCGGAGATCCGACGGAGGTCGCCGGATATCGGCTGGCCGGACGGCTGGGGAGCGGCGGCCAGGGGACGGTCTTCTTGGGACATGCGCCGGACGGCTCGCCCGTCGCGGTGAAGATGCTGCACGCCCGGTTCGACGGGGACGAGCGGGCCAGGACGCGGTTCGCCCGGGAGATCCAGGCGGCTCGGCAGGTGGCGTCGTTCTGCACGGCGCGGGTGCTGGCCGCGGATCTCGCCGACGACACCCCCTATCTGGTCAGCGAGTTCATCGACGGTCCGTCCCTGGCGACGGTGGTGCGGGAGCAGGGGCCGCTGGCGGGGGACGAGCTGCACCGGCTGGCGGTCGGCACGGCCACCGCGCTGGTCGCGATCCACCGGGCCGGGGTGGTGCACCGCGACTTCAAGCCGTCCAACATCCTGCTGGCGTCGCAGGGGCCGCGGGTGATCGACTTCGGCATCGCCCGTGCCCTGGACGAGACCGTCACCCTGACCAGCCAGGCCGTCGGGACCCCCGCCTACATGTCGCCCGAGCAGGTCTCCGGCGCTCGGCTGGGTCCGCCCACCGACGTGTTCGCCTGGGCCGCGACCATGGTGTTCGCCGCCACCGGCCGGCCGCCGTACGGCCAGGACACCATGCCCGCGGTCTTCCACCGCATCCTGACGGCCGGTCCCGACCTCGGCGACCTGGCCGAGCCGCTGCGCGGCATCGTCGCCGCCTGCCTGGCCAAGGACCCGCAGAAACGGCCGACCGCCGACCGGGTGCTGCACTGGCTGCTGGAGGGCGGCTCCCCCGACGCGGAGTCCCTCGCCCGGACCCTCGTGCAGCCCGCCGCCGGGACCGGGGAGCCGGGGGCCGGAACCGAGGATCCGGACTCGCAGCCCACGGTGTCGGAGGTCGCGCCGCCGGCCGCCGCGTCGGCGGCCGTGCCGCCCCACGCCCCGTCCGCGCCGCCGTACGTTCCATCCACGACGACGGTGCGCTGGAGCCCGAGGTATCCCAACGCCTCCAAGGTCCTGCTCTGGGCGATCACCGTGATGGGGATCCTGTTCGGCCTGGCCGCCTTCGGGGTCCTGGTGATCGCGCCGGGATGGGGGAAGATCGGCGCGGTGCCGTACGCAGGGCTCTACCTGCTCCTCGTGCTGTGGTCCCGGCAGCTCTCCTCGCGTCCGCTGCGGGCCGGGACGGTCGAGGTGGACGTCGACGGAGCGGGCATCGCCGCCCGGGTCGACGGGCTGTCGCTGCGGTGGGACTGGGCGACGATCGCGCAGGTGACCGTGATGCCGCTCGGATCGTCGTGGCTCTGGGGGCCCCTGGAGCAGTTCTCCGGCGTCTGGGCCGCTCCGCGGCCGGGGGCGCCCGCCCTGGGCCGGCTGCCCGTGCTGCGGCGCTTCCCGCTGTGGGGCATGCGGGGCCGACCCGGCTGGACGCTGCTGCTGCCCGTGGGGCGCACCGAGGATCCGCAGACGGCGGAGATCGTCGAGGCGTTGCGCCGCCATGCCGGGGAGCGCTGGGTCTCCTTTCACTGATCGCCCGCCGCCGGTGAGGAGAGGCGGGGAGGAGAAGAAAAAGGCGGCGGCGAAGGGCGGTCGATTCCGAAAGGTCGGAGCGAACGCGGGAAATGTCGCGATGTGCCCGGCCGGTGGCGATAAAAAACCACCCTCAGGGTTTACCGAGGGTGTTCCGATCGTGACGCGCTTCGCCCTCCTCCGCTTCGCCCGCCAGGTGTCTGTGCAGATGGACACAGCACCTGGCGGGTCTCGCAGGGGATGTCCGGTCTTGACTGCGGAGTGCGGTGCACCCGGTCAATGGGTCAGGAGGTACGCGATCACGAGAGCGATAACAAGTTCCGCCATGGCTCCAGAGTAAGGCGGAAATCCACCGGGGATGGACATCTGCGGGGTGACATCGAGCTGACTTTGTGCGCCATGCGGTGTTTCAATGCCGCGCCCGTTGACGGTGAGGTGATCGCAGAGTCTCCTGTGACTCAGCGGAACGGGCGGGCGTATTCGTCCATCACCTCGTGAACGATCTCGTGCAGTGAGTGGGACGGATTCTCGGTCCACATGATGGTGGCGATGCGCAGGCTGGCGAGGAACGCGGCGGCCATCACGCGGGGGCGGGGGGAGGACGCGGGGATCTCCTCGCGTTGGGCGATCAGCCGGGTCAGCCGCTGCTCCATGGTGGAGTAGTGGGCCATCTGGCGGGCCGCCAGCGAAGGATGCTTCTTGACCAGCCGGGCGCGGGCCGCCCACTCCGGGTCGGGGCGGCGCCCGATCCGCTCGTGCATGACGTCGACGGCGGCGTGCAGCGCGGCCCAGGGCGACTCCGTGGGCGGCCGGGCGGCGAAGTGGTCCAGCAGCTCGCTCATCCGCCGCTCGTCGCCGTACAGGATGGCGTCCTCTTTGCCGGCGAAGTAGTTGGAGAACGTGCGGCGCGACACCCCCGCTGCGTCCGCGATGGCCTCCACGGTGACGTTGTCGAGGCCGTGCTCGATGGACAGCCGCAGGGCGGCCTCATGGAGGGCCTGGCGGGTGGCCTCCTTCTTGCGCTCGCGCAGTCCCGGCATCGTCCCCACGACGTTCACCTTACCGGTTCGCCAGTAAACTTGCTCACTGGGTAAATTTTCCCGTTGGGAATAGAAGAGTCGGTGTCCGACGTTCCCCCCGCGTGCGCCGGCTTCGCGCCGTCGACCCCGATCAGGCCACGAACCCTGGAGGCAGCTACGTGAGCTCACATCCGTCCGAATCCCCACCGATGAGCCGTCGGGAGACGCTCGAGGCGCTCAGCGGCCTGATGCTGGTGCTGTTCGTCGCCATGCTGAGCGGGACCGTGGTGGGGACAGCGCTGCCGCGGATCATCGGCGCGCTGCACGGCAGCCAGTCCCAGTACACCTGGGTGGTGACGGCGACCCTGCTCACCTCCACCGCCAGCACCCCGATCTGGGGCAAGCTCGCCGACCTGTACGACAAGAAGCGGCTGTTGCAGATCGCCATCGGGATCTTCGCGGTCGGCTCGCTGATCTCCGGGTTCGCCCAGAACACCGAGCAGCTCATCGCGGCCCGAGCCTTCCAGGGGCTGGGCGTTGGAGCGCTGCAGATCCTGGTGCAGATCGTGATCGGCGTCATGGTCTCCCCGCGCGAGCGCGGCAAGTACTTCGGTTACATCGGCGCGGTCATGGCCGTGGCCACCGTCGGCGGCCCGCTGCTGGGCGGGCTCATCGTGGACGTCTCCTGGCTGGGCTGGCGCTGGTGCTTCTTCATCGGCGTGCCCATCGCGGTGATCGCGTTCGCGCTGCTGAGCAAGACCCTGCACGTGCCGCACATCCGCCGCGCGAACGTGCAGATCGACTACCTGGGCGCCACCCTCATCGCCGGCGGCGTCAGCGTGCTGCTGATCTGGGTCACCTTCGTGGACGACTCCTTCGCCTGGCTGTCCTGGCAGACCGGCGCCATGGTGAGCGGCGGCCTGCTGCTGCTGGCGCTGGCCGTGTGGGTCGAGTCCCGTGCGGCCGAGCCGGTGGTGCCGCTGCCGATCGTGCTGCGCCGCAACACCGCCCTGGCCATCGTGGCCAGCCTGGCGGTCGGCTCGGCCATGTTCGGCGGCGCGGTGTTCCTCGGCCAGTACTTCCAGATCGGGCGCGGCTACAGCCCGACCGAGGCCGGTCTGCTCACCATCCCGATGATGGTCGGCGTGCTGGGCTCGGCGACCGTCGTGGGCCGGCTGACCTCGCGCACCGGCCGGCCCAAGATGTTCGTGGTGATCGGCACGTTCGTGCTCACCGGCGGGTTCGCGCTGCTGTCGACCATCGACCACGAGACCCACATGGGGATCCTGTCCCTGGGCATGCTGATGATGGGCATCGGCGTCGGCGCCTCGATGCAGAACCTGGTGCTGATCGTGCAGAACTCGGTGGCCCTCCGGGAGCTGGGCGCCGCCAGCGGCACGGTCACCTTCTTCCGCTCCCTGGGCGGTGCGATCGGCGTGTCGGTGCTGGGCGCGATCCTGGCCAACAAGGTCAAGGACATCATCACCGACAAGCTGGCCGCCATGGGCGTCCGCGGTTCCGGCGGCGCCGCCACCGGCTCGCTGGACCTGACCTCGCTGCCCGCGCCCATCGTGGAGATCGTCCGGGCCGCCTACGGGGACGCGACCGGGCACATCTTCCTGGTCTCCACCTCGTTGGGGGTGGTCGCCATCCTGGCCACGCTGGCCCTCAAGCCGGTCGTGCTGCGCGACACCCTCGACCTGATGAAGCCGCCCGCCGAGGGCTCGGCCGCCGACGCCGTCCCCTCGGGCGCGGACTCGGCCCCCAAGGCCTGACCTTCCCGGTGCCGCGAAGGGCCGGCGCCCATGGCGGGCGCCGGCCCTTCGCATGCCGTCCCGGCGCAGGGGCGGGAGAGAGGAGGCGCGGGACGGGAGATGCGGCGAGGCCGCGGACGGACGGGCCCGCGGCCTCGTTCGTCGGCGGATCGGGGTTCGGCCTCGTCAGTACGGCAGGACCCGGCCGGACGGCGTCCGGAGGTCCAGCGGAGCCGGCTGACGCGGGGGCTTGGGGCGCTTGATGAGTTGCTGCCGTGCCATGGTGATCACTCCCCCTCTCGGCGACGGTCACATCACCGATCGAGCCGATCAGTTCTGATCGTGTATGACGCGGGCTCGCTGCCCTACGAATGCGCGAGCTTAGGCGACCCCGTGGAGTGGTTCGACCGATTTTTCAGCGAAAGTCCAAATTTGTGGGGGTGAGTTGGCCGGCGGTCACGGGGCCAGGGCGGCGGTGAACATCGCGGTCAGGCGGTCGGTGAGGGCCTGCGGGTCGGCCTCCCGCAGCTCCGACAGGCCGAGGGTGCGGCGGACCGAGCCGCTGCCCATGAGGATCGCGGCGGCGGCGGTGGCGCGCAGCCGAGCGTCCGGGCCCTCCAGCAGCTCCGCCAGCGGCTCGATGAGGGACTGCTCCATGTGCCGGCGGATGATCGGCTGGATCTCCGGGTTGCCCACCGACCGGTCCAGGATGCGCAGCAGCGGGATGGCGGGCGCGCCGTGGATCTGGTGCGCCACGTGCTCGGCCAGCCGGCGGGGCAGCTCCTGTGGCCGCGGCGGCGGCTCGCCGGGGCCGCCGAAGATCCGGCGCAGCGCCGACTCGCTCGCCAGCACCTCGCCGAACAACGCGGCCTTGGAGCCGAAGTAGCGGTTGACCAGCGCGACGTTGGCCTCCGCCCGGGCCGCGATCGCCCGCACCGGCACATGGTCGTAGCCGTGCTCGGCGAACAGGTCGCGCGCCGCCTCCAGCAGCCGCCGCCGGGTGGCCTCCCGGTCGCGCTTGGGCCTGTCCGGGGTCCGCTCCAGTCGCATCGCATCAGTATGCGACCATTGACTTGTAAACGTGCGTATACATACTCAAGAGAGACCTTGAGCGAGGGAGCACGGTGGGGCGGAGCGCGATGGACGGCCGGAAGGAGTCCGCTTCGACGCACACCCCGCCGGGATGGCGGCCCTACACCCACCGGCAGGTCCTGCAGGTCCTCGGCGGGCTGATCACCGCCATGCTGACCGCGACGATCTCCACCTCGATCATCTCCACCGCGCTGCCCACGATCATGGGCGACCTGGGCGGCCAGGAGCAGCTGCCCTGGGTGGCCAGCGCGCCGCTGCTGGCGATGACCGCCACCGCCCCGCTGTGGGGCAAGGTGTCGGACCTGTTCGGACGCAAGCGGATGTTCCAGACCGCCCTGGTGATCTACGCGCTCGCCTCGGTGGCCGCCGGGCTGTCGCAGAACGTCGCCATGCTCATCGCCGCCCGGGCCCTGCAGGGCCTCGGCGCGGGCGGCGTGACGTCGCTGACCCAGGTGGTCCTCGGCGACATCGTCGAACCCCGCGAACGCGGCAGATACGCCGGCTATCTGGGATCGGCGTTCGGCGTCGCCACCGTCGCCGGACCGCTGCTCGGCGGGCTGCTGGTCGACGCCCCCGGCATGGGCTGGCGCGCCTGCTTCCTGGTGCCGGTGCCCCTGGCGGTCGGCTCGTTCCTCCTGATCCAGAAAGTGCTGCGGCTGCCGCCGGTCGACCGCGGACGCCCCCGGATCGACTGGCTCGGCGCGCTCACCATCGCCGGCGGCGCCAGCACGGTCATGGTGGTGCTGTCCCTGGGCGGCACCTCGTTCCCCTGGAACTCCGGCTGGACCTACGGGCTGACCGCGCTGAGCCTGGCGCTGCTGGCGGCGGCGGTCGTCGCCGAACGCCGGGCCGCCGAGCCGATCCTGCCGCCCCGGCTGCTGCGCGACCGCACCTTCGTGCTCACCTCCGCCGCATCGCTGCTGGTCGGCATGGTGATGTTCGGGGTGATGATCTTCCTGCCGCAGTACCTGCAGGTGGTGCGGGGGATGAGCCCCACCGCCTCCGGGCTGATGACGTTGCCGCTGGTGGTCGGGATGCTGACGGCCTCCACCGTCGCCGGGCAGCTGACCACCCGCACCGGCCGGTACAAGATCTTCCCGGTGTGCGGGCTGACGTTGCTGGCCTGCGGCGCGCTGCTGCTGTCCCGGCTGCACACCGACTCGCCGCTGGTGCTGATCGGCACCGACTGCGCGGTCGCCGGGATCGGCTTGGGCCTGACCATGCAGACCCTGATCCTGGCCGCGCAGAACGCCGTGCCGCGCGCCGACCTGGCCGCCGCCACCACGGGCGTCGCGTTCTTCCGCAGCCTGGGCAGCGCGGTCGGGGTGGCGGCGTTCGGCGCGATCCTGACCGCCCGGCTCACCTCCGGGCTGGCCGACCGGCTGCGCGCCGCCCGCCTGCCGGTCCCCGACGACGTCGGCACCGGGTTGGGCACCCCCGCCGAGATCCGCGCCCTGCCCGAGCCCCTGCGGGGATTCCTGCTGGACTCCTACACCGCCGGCCTGCAGACGGTGTACCTGGTGGGCGTCCCGCTGGCGGTGGGCGGCCTGCTGGCGGTGCTGGCGCTGCGAGAGCTCCCGCTGCGCACCTCCGCCCCCGCCGAGCCGACCGCCGTCGACCCGGTGAAGCCCGCCGCCCGGTCCGCCGAGTCCTCATCCGCCTGAACGGTCTCCCCGGGACCGGGGACGCCCGCCGGGCGAGCCGGGCGTCACGACCCCCGCAACGTGCGGACCAGCCGCTCGGCGTCGGCCCGGGTGAACCGCCCGCTCACCACGACCTTCCCGTCGGTGATCGGCATGTCCACCCGCGGCGCGGTGATCAGCTGATCGCGCACCACGAACGCCACCGTCCGGCCCGCCGTCACCTTGGTCAGCTCGGCGAACGCCCGCCGGTCCGCACCCGCCAGCTCGATCGCCACCTCATAGGTGTCCGCCGGCCGCCCCTCCCGCACCCGGATGTCGACGACCTCGCGGATCGCGATGCCGCTGGTGAGCTGGTAACAGGCCTGGCCGGACGCGGTCATCCCGGTGATGCCCTGCGTCCCGGCCGGACACGCCCCCGACACCACCCGGAGCACCGGATACACGTGCAGCGGAGCCGCCAAGGGGGTCGTCTTCCCGTCCCGGGCGCTGGCCACCAGGAAGCCGGTCACCGCCGCCGAGGCGATCAGCAGCCCGATCACCAGCACCAGCACCAGCGGCGCCGACCGGGGCCACGCCGGCCGGCCGGGGCGTCGCCGTCCGGCCCGCTCCCTGCGCTGCTCCTGCAACCGCGCCAGCGCCTCGGCCCGCCGTGCCCGCTCCGCGGCCCGCGGGTCCCAAGGCACCGTCCGTCCGACGTCCGGAGCCGGCCCTCCGGCCGCCGCCGACGGCCGTTGCCGGACGAGCGTGTCCGTCTTCTTCCGGCGCGGTACGGCCCGCATGCTCACCTCCCCACTCCGTTGCCCGCCAGTGTTGCAGCGGCGCCCGGCGACCGCCACCGTTGATCGTTCTCGGTCCGCTCCGGGCATCCGCCGCACCGGGCGCTCGCCCTCGTCCCGGGTGAGGCCGCCGGTGATCTGGACCCCGCCTCCGGTGAGGGGACGCTCGGGTGACGGTCACCCCCGGCCCCGCCGGCGGGGCGCAGACCGCCCTCGGCCGCGGGAACGGCCGTCGGGGGACCCTCGTCCATGCGCGCGGAAGGCTGGGCGGGTGCGAGTCTCGCAGCATTCCGGGCCCGCCACCAGCCTTCCGGGGCGGATGGCCACATGCGGAAGGCCCCGGCGCCGCCTGGGCGCCGGGGCCTTCCGGCACGCTTCCCGAAGGAGGAGGGCCTAGTCGATGCGCCAGGTGTCGCCGCTGGCCAGCAGGGCGGCCAGGTCGCCGGGACCCTCGTGCTCGACGGCCTCCTCGATCTGGGCGCGCATCAGCTCGTCGTAGGAGGGCCGCTGCACCTGCCGGAAGATCCCGATCGGGGTGTGCTCGAACGCCGGCGAGTCCAGCCGCGACAGCGCGAACGCCAGGGACGGGTCGGGGTTGTGGGCGTCGTGCACCACGATCTCGGACGGGTCCACGTCCGCCACGTTCACCACCTCGAGCCCGCCGGAGGCCGACCGGCGCAGCCCCTTGGAGCGGTCCGCCCCGAACACGATCGGCTCGCCGTGCTCCAGCCGGATGGTGACGTCCTCGCGCACCGCCGGGTCCTTGAGCGGCTCGAACGCCCCGTCGTTGAAGATGTTGCAGTTCTGGTAGATCTCCACCAGCGCGGTGCCCTTGTGCTGGGCCGCCGCCCGCAGCACCGACTGCAGGTGCTTGCGGTCGGAGTCGAGGGTGCGGGCCACGAAGGTGCCCTCGGCCCCGATCGCCAGCGAGATCGGGTTGAACGGGGTGTCCAGCGAGCCCATCGGGGTCGACTTGGTGATCTTGCCGACCTCGGAGGTGGGCGAGTACTGGCCCTTGGTCAGCCCGTAGATCCGGTTGTTGAACAGCAGGATCTTCAGGTTGACGTTGCGGCGCAGCGCGTGGATCAGGTGGTTGCCGCCGATCGACAGCGCGTCGCCGTCACCGGTCACCACCCACACCGACAGGTCCGGGCGCGAGGTCGCCAGCCCGGTCGCGATGGCCGGGGCGCGCCCGTGGATCGAGTGGAACCCGTAGGTGTTCATGTAGTACGGGAACCGCGACGAGCAGCCGATGCCGGAGATGAAGCAGATGTTCTCCCGGCGCAGCCCCAGCTCGGGCAGGAAGGACTGGACGGCGGCCAGGATGGCGTAGTCCCCGCAGCCGGGGCACCAGCGCACCTCCTGGTCGGTCTTGAAGTCCTTGGCGGTCTGCTTGACGTCGGTCTTGGGCACCAGCGACAGCGCGCCGGCGGAGGTCCCGTTGAGCTGTTCACTCACTGTCGATCACATCCTGGATCACACCGGCCAGCTCCTCGGAGGTGAACGGCAGCCCGCGCATGCGGTTGTAGCCGATCACGTCCACGAGGTACTTGGCGCGCAGCAGCAGGGCCAGTTGGCCGAGGTTGATCTCCGGCACCACGACCTTGTCGTAGGACCGCAGCACCTCGCCGAGGTTGGCCGGGAACGGGTTCAGGTGGCGCAGGTGGGCGTGGGCGACGTGTCGTCCGTTCGCGCGCAGCTCCCGCACCGCCGCCGCGATGGACCCGTACGTGCAGCCCCAGCCGATCACCAGCACGCGGGCCCGGCCGGACGGGTCGTCGACCTCCACCGGCGCGATGTCGCTCGCGATCCCGTCGATCTTGGCCTGCCGCAGCCGGACCATGGTGTCGTGGTTCTCGGGGTCGTAGGAGATGTTGCCGGTCACGTCGGACTTCTCCAGACCGCCGATCCGGTGCTCCAGGCCCGCGGTGCCCGGGATCGCCCACGGCCGCGCCAACGTCTCGGGGTCCCGCCGGAACGGCGCGAAGTCCTCCTGGCCCGGGACGGCGAAGCCGGGGTCGATCTTCGGCAGCGACTCCACGTCCGGGATCCGCCACGGCTCGGACCCGTTGGCCAGGTAACCGTCCGACAGCAGCACCACCGGAGTGCGGTACTTGATCGCGATCCGGGCGGCCTCCAGCGCCGCGTCGAAGCAGTCCGAAGGTGAGCGCGGCGCCACCACCGGCACCGGGGCCTCGCCGTTGCGGCCGAACATCACCTGCAGCAGGTCCGCCTGCTCGGTCTTGGTCGGCATGCCGGTGGACGGCCCGGCCCGCTGCACGTCCACGATCACCAGCGGCAGCTCGGTGGCGACCGCCAGGCCGATGGTCTCGCTCTTGAGCGCCACGCCCGGACCGGAGGTGGTGGTCACCCCCAGCGAGCCGCCGAAGGAGGCGCCCAGGGCCGCGCCGATCGCCGCGATCTCGTCCTCGGCCTGGAACGTGCGAACCCCGAAGCGCTTGTGCTTGGACAGCTCGTGCAGGATGTCGGAGGCCGGGGTGATCGGGTAGGAGCCGAGGAACACCGGCAGCCCGCTGCGCACCCCGGCGGCCACCAGCCCGTAGGCCAGCGCCATGTTGCCGGTGATGTTGCGGTACAGCCCGGCCGGCTGGGCGGCCGGCTTGACCTCGTACTGGACCGAGAACGTCTCGGTGGTCTCGCCGTAGTTCCACCCCGCCTGGAAGGCCGCGATGTTGGCCTTCATGATCTCGGGCTTCTTGGCGAACTTGCGCTCCAGGAAGGCCAGCGTGCCCTCGGTCGGCCGGTGGTACAGCCACGACAGCAGGCCGAGGGCGAACATGTTCTTGGCCCGTTCGGCGTCCTTCTTGGTGATGTCGAAGCCCGCCAGCGCCTCCACGGTCATCGAGGTCAGCGGAAGCGCGTGCACCCGGTACTCCGACAGCGAGCCGTCCTCCAGCGGGTTGCTGTCGTACCCGACCTTGGCCAGGTTCCGCTTGGTGAACTCGTCGGTGTTGACGATCAGATCCCCGCCGCGCGGCAGATCCCCGATGTTGGCCTTGAGCGCCGCCGGGTTCATCGCGACCAGCACGTCCGGGGCGTCGCCCGGGGTGAGGATGTCGTGGTCGGCGAAGTGCAGCTGGAAGCTGGACACGCCCGGCAGGGTCCCCGCCGGAGCGCGGATCTCCGCGGGGAAGTTGGGCAGCGTGGACAGGTCGTTTCCGAACGACGCCGTTTCCTGGGTGAAGCGATCGCCGGTCAGCTGCATGCCGTCGCCGGAGTCCCCGGCGAAACGGATGATGACGCGGTCGAGCTGCTGGACCTGTTTGGTCACAGAGGGAGACCTCCTCGACGCGCAGCACCGGGACCGGGGGAGGCATCCAGGTCCGTGATGCTACTTAGGCTTGCCTTCAATGGTACGTCCGGGACTGTGCTGGAACTGGTCGGGTGATGCGCGACCGCCGCGGCCCC
Organism: Thermomonospora catenispora; assembly: GCF_006363815.1. Lineage (GTDB taxonomy): Bacteria > Actinomycetota > Actinomycetes > Streptosporangiales > Streptosporangiaceae > Thermomonospora > Thermomonospora catenispora. The sequence continues at coordinate 283,799 of NZ_RRYT01000001.1, read as the reverse complement.
GGGGGGGCGGCCGACGTCATCGCGGGGGTGCGGGCGTGACGCGCCTCACGGAGGCCGGATCGCGGTCGCCGGTGCGGCGCGTCCGAAGGGGCGGCCGGTACGGCGCGAGCGGTGCCGGGCGTTCATGTCGTCCGGTCACGCGGGGGCGCGACACAGGCAGCTGGCCAGCCGGCACAGGTCCACGTGCAGCCGGCGCACCAGTACCGGGAGCTCGACGGAGGGCGACGGGGCGCCTCGCCCCGCCGGACCTGCCGACGCCTCGGTTTCCACACCCCGCACTATAGTTCGTCCGAATCAGATTCGGTTTACCGGGCCGGGGTTCCGCGCCCGCGGCGGACCCGCCGCGCCGGCCGCCCTCGAAAGAGGCCCGGACCGGCGCCCGGGGCGCCGGGCGGCACGACCCCGCCCGCAGGTCATCGCACCACCGCCGACCACGATGCCCGCACCGCGTTCCGCGGAAACGGCCCGGCGGGGATCAGCCTCCGGACGCCTCCCGCTCCACCAGCGCCAGCAGCTCCTGCACCCGCTCCGGGGGGACCGCCTCCCCGATCACCCGGGCCTGGGCGGTGTACTCGTGACGGCCGGGGGTCTCCCGCGCCCGGCTCATCCACTCGCGCCAGCCCTGACTGGTGACGGTGCAGCTCAGCACGGTCCGGCCGGTCGCCGCCACCGGGCGCGCCCCGGTGCACGACCCCAGCGTCCGCCCCTCGGCGCTGATGGTGGCGACGAGCACGGCCCGGACGGGCTTGGCGGACCCTCCGGCGGAGCCGGCCGGCAGGCTCACCGGCAGCCGCAGGGTGCAGCCGGAGACGTTCTCGTTGCAGTTCACGAACGTCAGCTCACCGTGGTCGAACCGGATGCCCGGATCGCGGGCGCCGCCCAGCGCGGTCACCCGCCGGCGCAGCTCGGTCAGCACGGGCGCGACGTCGGTGATCTCGGTGACCGTGAAGCGGGCGTCGGAGGCGCCCTCCACCTGCAACAGCTCGTACGGCTCGGCCAACGTCACCGAGTAGACGCCCTGGCGGGCCCGCACCTGGTGGACCAGGCGATCGCCGACGTACCCGGTCGAGCCGGCGGCCGGCGCGTCACGGACGGCCTGGGCGATCGCCGAGGGCGACAGCAGCTCCCGCGGATCGAACCCGAGCAGGGTGACCGGGGCCTTGGACCAGCGTCCCGCGAAGTCCTCCGGCCGCGCCACGGCCCCTCCCGGACCCGTCCAGAACGCCGGCCCCCCGCGAAGATAGGTGTCCCCGTCCACCGTGACCAGCAGGGCCCGCTCGCCGTTCAAGGTCAGCGTGCCGACCGCCGAGCCCGACCGGGTCACCGACAGCACGGCCCGCACGGGCCGCCCGTTGGAGGTGAACGTCCCGGTGTAGCGCAGCGCCGGCAGCGAGCCCAACCGGTCGGCCGCCCTGGTGGGCCATGAAGGCGCCGAGGGCGTGCGGGAGGCGCGCGAGTCAGCCGTGGCCCCGCCGGGGCCGTCCCCCGCCACCACACCGAGCACGATCAGCGTGCCGACCAGCAGCGTCACCGCCAGACCCGCCACCACCGGCCGGGGAATGCCGGACCGTCGCGGGGATGGGGAGCGTGGATGTCCGGACGGCTCCGATAGGTGGGAGCTCACCGCCGCTGTTCCTCCTGCTGTCCACCGGCCGGGCGGTGCTGCCCGGCCGCCGCCGGAGTCAGGATCTCAGCCCCGGCCGCCCAACCCCAAACTCGCGAGGACGAAACGCGGACGAGGCGCGGATGAGGCTCGGCCGAGGCGCGGCCGAGACGACGAAGCGCGGAGAAGGGGTGCAAGACGGGACGAGGAGAGACGAAGAGACGACGGGCGAAGACGCCGCCGGGCGCGCCGGCATCGGCGCGCCCGGCGGGCGGGTGCGGGTCATCCCCGGCTGATGGCGGACAGCATCCGGGAGATGTCGCTGTCATCGACGGCGACCGCCATCGGCTCGGCCTGCATCCACCAGTGGATCCTCCTCTTCTCGGAGGTGCGGTAGAAGGAGGTCCACTCCGGGGTGGAGACGCGGCACTCGGTCCACGTCGACGACAGCCCGATGACGGTCGCGGTGGTGGTGCAGTCACCGAGCTTGCGACCGGTCTTGGTCTCCTCCGTGATCCAGATGTAGACGTTGACCAGGGTCTTGCTGCCGGTGGGCGCCCGGCTCACCGTCACCCGGACCCGGACCGTGCAGCCGGAGGCGCTCTCGTTCTCGCAGCCCTTGACCTCCGAGATCCGGGCGCTCCGGGTGACGTCGAGGGAGTTCTTCAGCTCGTTGACGCGGACGCGGAGCTCGTTGACCGTCGTCACCGAGGACGAGTGCGCGGTCACGTCCGCGTGCAGGTGCGGCACGGTGAGCTCGATCCGCACCAGCTGGTTGTCCTTGGACAGGTAATACGTGCCGCGCGAGGTGACGATCTTGGTGACCCGCCGGCCGTTCCGGGTGACCTCCAGATCCGAACGGATGCCGATGGAGGTGAACGACCGCAGGCTGGCGGCCAGCGCGGACGGGGTGGCGTACCGCTGGAAGTCCAGCTCCAGCGAACTGGACTCGATCCGGCCCCACCGCTCGCCGTCCACCTGGAACTTCTCCAGGTTCACAAAACCCAGCTTGCGCTGCCAGAAGGACTTGTCGGCCTTGACGAACACATCGTCGTCGACCTTCACCAGGGGCCGCGTCTGACCGTCCACGCGGAGCTCGCCGGTGATGTGCCCCGACCGGAGGACCTTGACCCGGCCGCTGTCCAGCGAGCTGCCGAACGAGCCCTCCAGCTCCAGCGCCTGGGCGGAGGACAGCTTGTCGGCGGCCTCCCGCAGCCGCTCCTGAGGGCTGGCGTCGTCGCCGTCGCCGAGCAGCACCACGAACGCGGCGGCGATCAGCAGGACGGCCACCAGCCCGCCGCCGACGAGCAGCGCGATCAGCGCGCCGGAGGTGGACCGACGCGGTGGCGGAGGAGGGCCGGGCAGCCCGAACGGCGGCGGGGTGCCCGGGCCGCCGGGCGGCGGAAAGGGCGGAGGCGTGCTGGGGCCTGAGGGGCCGCCGGGAGGCGGCCACGACGGCCCTCCCGAGGACGGGGGAGGGGTCCATCCTCCACCCGGGGGTGGGGGGGTGCTCATGGGTGGTTCCTTCCAGGTGAAACGTGCGGCGATGCCCCTCAAGTGTGGCGTACGGGAACGACGACCCGCTTCCGGGACGGGCGAAGCCCCCGCCGCGCCCGCCCGAGGGCGATACTTGATCTGACGCGCCCCGGGAGAGGCACCGGGACGGCGCACAGCGCACGGAGAGGTGGCCGTGGTGAGTTACTTCGGTTCGTACCTGGTCATCGCGGTGCTCCTGCTCGTGGGTGCCGGCATCGTCGGCGGGGCTCTGGCGGCCAACCGGATGCTCCGGCCGCACCGGCCCACGGCGGAGAAGCTGACGACCTACGAGTGCGGCGTCGACCCGGTCGGCGAGGGGTGGGCGCAGTCCCATGTGCGGTACTACGTCTTCGCCTACCTGTACGTGGTCTTCGCCGTCGATGCCGTCTTCCTCTTTCCGTGGGCCACGGTGTTCGCCGCCCCTGGTTTTGGGATGACGACTCTGGTGGAAATGTTCGTTTTCCTGGGGTTCCTGTTCACCGGGCTGATCTACGCGGGCCGCAAGGGCGTGCTGTCCTGGGTCTGATCGGCCCGCTCTTGCGGGGAACTGCAAGAATGCAAGGGTGAGCACCGTCGATCTGCCGCCCCCCGGCGTCGGGCCGCTGTCCCGGCTGGCCCCCAAACCGATCAAGTTCGTGCTCAACTGGGGCCGGCGCTACTCGCTGTGGGTGTTCAACTTCGGCCTGGCCTGCTGCGCCATCGAGTTCATCGCCACCTCGATGAGCCGGCACGACTTCATGCGGCTGGGCGTCATCCCGTTCGCACCCGGGCCGCGGCAGGCCGACCTGATGGTGGTCTCGGGCACCGTCACCGACAAGATGGCGCCCGCCGTGCGCCGCCTGTACGAGCAGATGCCCGAGCCCAAGTACGTGATCTCCTTCGGCGCCTGCTCCAACTGCGGCGGCCCGTACTGGGACTCCTACTGCGTGACCAAGGGCGTCGACCAGATCATCCCGGTGGACGTCTACGTCCCCGGCTGCCCGCCCCGCCCCGAGGCCCTGCTGCAGGGCATCATCCGGCTCCAGGACAAGATCGCCCAAGAGTCCCTGGGCGACCGCTACTCCCGCGACGGCGAGCCCGTCGCCCCCGCCCCGCCCACCCCTCCGATGCAGGCCACCGTCCTGCGCCGCCCCCTGCAGCCGCCTCCCGGGCCCGCGGCCGCCCCCTCGGACGCCGAATCCCCCACTCAGGGCGTTCCGGCCGTTCCCGACGCCCCCGAGTCCGCCGCGACCGCCGTCGAGATCGGCGGGACCGCCGAGCCCGCCCAGGGCGCCGAGGCCGCCGAGGGCGTCGGCGCCTCCGAGCCCGCCCAGGGCGCCGAGGCCGCAGGGGCCGTCGGGCCTGACGCGGCCGGCGGGCCCGCCGGGGCCTCCGAGAGCGCTGGGGCGGACACGGCCGCCGAGGACACCGCGCCCGGCGGGGCCGCCAGGTCCGCCGAGACCGGCGGGACCTCCGAGGGCGCCGAGGCCGGCGGACCCGTCGACCCGGACGCCCCGACCGTGGCCCTGCCGGTGCAGGACGGGACCGGCCCCTCCTCCCGGACCTCCACCGGTTCCGCCGACTCCACCGGTTCCGCGGATTCCGCGGACGCCGCCCGCCGGGAGCCTGCCCGGCCGGCCGCCGAGCGGGCGGACCGTCCCCGGGGGCGGGAGGGCCGTCCCGAGAAGGCGGACCGGGGCGAGGCGCGGAAGGAGCCGGGCGAGGCGCAGGGGACCGCCGATCCCGACGCGCCGACGACGCAGCTCCCCGTGGTGGACACCGCACAGGACGCGACGCCGGCCCCGGCACCGGACCCCGCACGGGACGAGGACCGGGCCGCCGCGCCGCACGACGCGCAGTCCACGGAGGGAGAGGAGCCGACGGTCCAGTTGCCGGTGGCGGGCGAGGAGATGGACTTCCTGGTGGAGCGGACCGACGCCCACCCGGCGGTGCCGACGGAGGAGACCGAGCCGCACGGCGGGGCCGATGCGGACCTGTCGTTCATCCCCGGCTTCGACCCTCCTCCGGAGGAGACGGGCCGCGACGACGACCGTGACGACGACCGCGACGACGGACGGCGCCGGTGAGCGCGATGGATGCGACGACGTGGACCGAGCGGTTCGGCGAGGACGTCGCCGTGAGCGACAGCTTCGGCCAGCAGGTGGTCGACGTCCCGGCGGAGCTGTGGACCTCCGCGGTGGAGTTCGCCCGGACCGAACTGGGATGCGAGTACTTCGACTGGCTGAGCGCCGTCGATGAGCTGGAGGCCGGCTTCCGCGTCGTCGTGCACGTCTACTCCCTGCAGACGAGGCTGCACCTGCTGATCCGCACCCTGGTGCCCCGCGAGAACCCGACGCTGCCCACCGTCACCGGCGTCTACCGGGGCGCCGCCTGGCACGAGCGGGAGACCTACGAGATGTTCGGCGTGGTCTTCGACGGCCACCCGGACCTGCGCCCGCTGCTGCTGCCCGAAGGGTTCCAGGGCAACCCGCTGCGCAAGGACTTCGTGCTGGCCGCCCGCGTCGCCAAGCCCTGGCCCGGGGCCAAGGAGCCCGGCGAGGGCGGCACCGGCGCCCCCAGCCGACGTCGCATCCGGCCGCCGGGCGTCCCCGACGACTGGGGTCCGGCCGCCGCTCAGACCTCCCGCGCCGCCGGCAAGGGCGGACCCGGCCGGCCCGCACGGGGCGCGCGCGACCCCCAGGACACCGAGCGCCCCGGGCGCGGACCCCGAAGCGGAGACGAGGGCGGCGATGCTTGAGCTGGTCGTCAAGCTGGTGCTGCTGGCGGCGGCGTTCGCCGTGCTGCCGCTGCTGGTGGGACAGACCGAGCACAAGGTCATGGCGCACATGCAGGCGCGGCTCGGCCCCATGTACGCCGGGGCCTTCCACGGCTGGGCCCAGCTGGTGGCCGACGGGGTGAAGTTCGTCCAGAAGGAGGACGTCGTCCCGCGTGCCGCCGACCGGCGGATCTTCAAACTGGCCCCCGCGGTGGCGTTGGTGCCCTACCTGATCGTGCTGGTCGTGGTGCCGATCGGCCCGGACGGGCAGGTGGTGCTGGACCTGCGGGTGGGGCTGTTCTTCGCGCTGGCGGTGATGGGCGTCGGCGTGATCGGCGCGATCATGGCGGGCTGGGCCAGCGCCAACAAGTACGCGCTGCTCGGCGGCATGCGGGTGGCCGCCCAGCTGATGTCGTACGAGCTGCCGATGGTGCTTGCGGCGGCGTCGGCGGCGATGGCGGCCGGGACGCTGTCGCTGACCGGCATCGTCGAGGAGTGGCGCTGGTGGTGGCTGCCCTGGCAGGCGATCGGCGCGGTGGTGTTCTTCGTCGCCGGCCTGGCCGAGCTGCGCCGCCCCCCGTTCGACATGCCGGTGGCCGACTCGGAGATCGTCTTCGGCCCCTACACCGAGTACGGCGGCCTGCGGTTCGCGTTGTTCCTGCTGGCCGAGTACGCCGGGATCGTGGTGCTGTCGGCGCTGACCACGGTGCTGTTCCTGGGCGGCTGGAAGGGCCCGTTCCTGGAGACCGAGCTGGGCTGGCTGTGGACCCTGCTGAAGGTCTTCGCGCTCTCGTTCGTCGTCATCTGGCTGCGGGTCAGCTATCCGCGGCTGCGCGAGGACCAGCTCCAGCGGCTGGCGTGGGCCTGGCTGGTCCCGCTGTCGCTGCTCCAGCTCGCCCTCACCGGCGTGGTCAAGGTGGCGATGGCCTGACCGGCGCGCCGGTCCGACGCCTCCCGCGCAGGTCACGGCGGACGCCGCCGCATCGACGCCGACCCGCGTTCCCTCAGGGCGAACGGTACGGAATCATGGGGGCGTGGCACGGCTACCAGGAAGCGGACTGGCCAAAGGGCTGGCCGTCACATTGCGGACGATGACACGGCGCTCGATCACGCGCCAGTATCCGGAGGTGCAGCCCGACCTTCCTCCGCGCAGCCGAGGAGTGATCGCGCTGCTGGAGGAGAACTGCACGGTCTGCATGCTGTGCGCGCGCGAGTGCCCGGACTGGTGCATCTACATCGACTCCCACAAGGAGACGCTGCCCGCCGAGGGCGGCGGCCGCCCGCGCACCCGCAACGTGCTGGACCGCTTCGCGATCGACTTCGCGTTGTGCATGTACTGCGGGATCTGCGTGGAGGTCTGCCCGTTCGACGCGTTGTTCTGGTCGCCGGAGTTCGAATACGCCGAATACGACATCGGCGAGCTGACTCACGAGCGGGAACGGCTGCGCGAGTGGATGTGGACGGTGCCGCCGCCGCAGGCCCATGACCCGGCCGCGGAGACCCCCAAGGAGGTCACCGCCGCCGAGCGGGCGGCGCAACGCGCGGGACGGGGCGGCCGGTGACCGCGCAGGAGGTCGTGTTCACGCTGCTGGGCGCGGTCGCCGTCGGCTCGGCGATCCTGGTGGTGACCACCCGGCAGCTGGTGCACGCGGCGCTGTGGCTGGTGGTGTCGTTCGGCGCCCTCGCCGGCGCCTACCTGCTGCTGACCGCGGAGTTCGTGGCCTGGGTGCAGGTGCTGATCTACGTCGGCGCGGTGGTGGTGCTGCTGCTGTTCGGGATCATGCTGACCCGCGCCCCGATCGGCCGGATGCCCCGCGGCGGCCCCGACGACCCGCTGGACTCCGGCAACCGCTGGGCGGCGCTGGCGGTCGCGCTGGCCACCGCGGGAGTGCTCATCACCACCCTGGTCCACGGCTTCTCGGACGCGGTCATCGACCTGAAGGCCGAGGGCGGCGGGGCCGAGCCGCTGGGCGCCAGCCTGTTCCGCACCTGGGTGCTGCCGTTCGAGGTGCTGTCGGTGCTGCTGCTGGCCGCGCTGATCGGCGCGATCGTGCTGTCGCGCACCGACATCGGCCCGAGGGACCGGGAGGGCAGGCGCTGATGCACGCCCTCTACCCCCTGGTGGTCTCCGCGCTGCTGTTCTCCGTCGGCGTGTACGGAGTGCTGGCCCGCCGCAACGCCATCCTGATGCTGATGTCGGTGGAGCTGATGCTCAACGCCGTCAACCTCAACCTGGTGGCCTTCGACGCGCTGTGGCGGGACCGGCTGCACGGCGGACAGCTCCTCACCCTGTTCACCATCGTGATCGCCGCCGCCGAGGTCGGGCTGGGCTTGGCGATCGTGCTGCTGGTGTTCCGCAACCGGAAGACGGTGGAGGTGGACCGGCTGACCGAGCTGGGCGAGGCCCGCCGCGACCCCGCCGAGGCCCGTCGCGGGGCGGACGCCGAGACCTCCGCCGAACCGGTCGCCGCGGCCCGAGAGGGGGACGGCCCGTGATCGCCCTGGTCTCGCTGACGATCGCGCTGCCGTTCTGCGCCGCGTTCGCCGGGATGCTGCTCGGCCGGCGGCTCTCCCGGACGCTGAGCGCCCGCGCGCTGCCCGCCGCCGGATCCGCCGCGCCCGACGCCCCCACCACGCCGCTGCCGGCGGTGGTCCCCGACGCCGCCCCGGCGCCCGGCGACGAGGCCCGGGTGCCGGAGCTCAGCCGCCTGGCCGGCCCCGACCTCGCCCTGCGCCGCCTCCCGCGCAACGGGCCCGCGCTGATCGCCATCGCGTCGACGGCCCTGGCGACCCTGCTGGCGCTCATCGTCGCGACCACCGTCTGGCTCGACCCCGGAACCCGCGAGGGGACCCTCACCCTCGTCCCCACCGGCACGGTCGACATCGCCATCGGGCTCCAGGCGGACGGGCTGGCGGCGCTGGTCGGCCTCATGGTGTGCCTGGTGGCGCTGGCCGTGCAGATCTACTCGGTCGCCTACCTGGCCGAGGACCCCCGCTACTGCTCCTATGCGGCGTTCGTGTCGCTGTTCACCGCCGCGATGCTGCTGGTGGTGTACGCGGCCGACCTCCTGCTGCTGTACGTGGGCTGGGAGGTCATGGGGATCTGCTCGTACTTCCTGATCGGCCACCACTGGGAGGACCGGGCGAACTCCCGGGCCGCGGTCAAGGCGTTCCTGATGACCCGGCTCGGCGACGTGGGCTTCCTGATCGGGATCTTCGCGCTGGGGATCGGAGCCGGCACGTTCTCCATCGGCGGCGTGCTGGACGCGGTGCCCGACCTGCCCGCCGGCACGCTGACGGCCGCGACGCTGCTGCTGCTGGCCGGGGTGGCGGGCAAGAGCGCCCAGTTCCCCCTGCACACCTGGCTCCCGGACGCGATGGCCGGCCCCACCCCGATCAGCGCGCTGATCCACGCCGCGACGATGGTGGCCGCCGGGATCTACGTGATCGCCCGGCTGTACCCGGCGTTCTGGGCCGCCCCCGCCTCGCTGACCGTGCTGGGGATCGTCGCGGTGATCTCGATGGTCGGGTCGGCGCTGGCGGCGCTCGCGCAGACCGACCTCAAACGGGTGCTGGCCTACTCCACGATCAGCCAGCTCGCCTACATGGCGGCGGGCCTGGCGGTCGGCGCGCAGACCGCCGCGGTCTTCCACCTGGTGACGCACGGGGCGTTCAAGGCGCTGCTGTTCCTGGCCGCCGGCTCGGTGATCCTCGTGGCGGGGTCGAACCTGCTGGGACGCTACGGCGGGCTGCGCCGCACCATGCCGATCACCTTCTGGGCGATGACCGTCGGATACGCGGCGCTGATCGGGCTGCCGCCGGTCAGCGGCTTCTTCAGCAAGGACTCCATCATCGAGGGCGCCCGGCACGCCGCCGCCACGGCCGGCCGGGAGGGGACCGGCGACACCGCCGCGGCGGTGCCGGACATCCCCGGCGGAGCGGCCTGGGCGATCTACATCGCCCTGCTGGTCACCGTCGGGATCACCGCCGCGTACGCGATGCGGGCCTGGCTGATGACGTTCTTCGGAGAGCAGCGCGGCTCCTTCCAGGCCCGGGAGGCCCCCGCCCTGATGACCTGGACCGTGGCGGCGCTGGCGGTGCCCTCCGCCGTGTTGGGGTTCTTCGGGCTCGGCGCCGCGGAGCTGCGCCCCCACCTGGTGTCGGCGGGGCTGGCGCTGCTGTGGGCCGCCGGCGGCGGCGCGGCCGCCTACCTGCTGTGGAACCGGGACCCCGCGCGCGACCCCGCCGACCGGCTCGGCCCGCTCCGCACGGTCTTCGACCGCGCCTTCTACCTCGACGAGCTCTATGCCGCCCTCGTCGTCCGCCCGGTGCGCGCGGCGGCCCGGGCCGTCGTCGTCGCCGACCGCCGCGGCCTCGACGCCCTCGTGGTCGGCACCGCCGGATGGTCGCGCCGCGCCGGCGGGGCGCTGCGCCGCATCCAGACCGGCAACGCCCAGAGTTATCTGACCGGCCTGCTCGCCGGTGTCGTCGTCATCGCGGCCGGGGTGGTGATCTTGCTGTGATCCTGCTCGTCACGCTGGCGATCCCGCTGGCCGGGGCGTTGGCGCTGCTCCTGCCGCGCACCCGGTTCCTGCCCGACGAGGAGTCGGTGCGCCGCTACGGGGCCGCGGTCACCGGCCTGGTGCTGCTGACGACCGTGGCGGTGGCGGCGGCGTTCGACCACGGCGACCCGCGGCGCATGCAGCTCGAGGTGGACTGGTCCTGGGCCCCGGCGATCGGCCTGCGGTTCCACCTGGGCGTGGACGGGGTGTCACTGCCGCTGGTGGTGCTGACGGCGCTGCTGACGTTCCTGTGCTCGATCTACACGCTGCGGCACCCGCCGGCAGAAGGTTCGGCCCGGCTGTTCACCGGGCTGGTGCTGGCGCTCCAGGTCGGGATGCTCGGCACCTTCCTCGCCCTGGACCTGCTGCTGTTCTTCGTCTTCTTCGAGGTCGTGCTGATCCCCATGTACGCGGTGATCGCGTTGTGGGGCGGCCCGGGACGGCGCGCGGCGGCCTACAAGTTCATCCTCTACACCCTGCTCGGCTCGGGCCTGCTGCTGGTCGGCCTGCTGCTGGTCGCGGTGAACGCCGGCACCCTCGACATGGTCGCCCTCGCCGAACGGCACGGCCACGGGCTGACCCCCGCCGTGCAGATCGCCGCGTTCGCCCTGATCGGCCTCGGCCTGGCGATCAAGGTGCCGATGTGGCCGCTGCACACCTGGCTGCCCGACGCGCACACCGAGGCCCCCACCGTGGGGTCGGTGCTGCTGGCCGGGGTGCTGCTGAAGATGGGCACCTACGGGCTCGTCCGCATCGCGCTGCCGGCGGCGCCGGAGGGCGCCGAGCTGTGGGCGCCGTGGCTGGGACTGTGCGCGGTGATCGGCATCGTCTACGGCTCCCTGGCCTGCCTGGCGCAGCGCGACCTCAAACGGCTGATCGCCTACTCCTCGATCGGCCACATGGGCTTCGTGCTGCTGGGCATCGCCACGCTCACCCCGGTGGGCGTGAACGCGGCGCTGTTCGGCAACATCGCCCACGGGCTGATCACCGGACTGCTGTTCTTCCTGGCCGGCGCGGTCAAGGAGCGTTACGGCACCGGCGAGCTGAACGCCCTGGGCGGCGGGATGCTGACCGCCGCGCCCCGCCTGGCGTCGTTCCTGACGTTCGCGGCGGTGGCGAGCCTGGGACTGCCCGGCCTGGCGGGCTTCTGGGGCGAGATGCTGGCGCTGCTGGGGGCCTACCGGCCGGCCGCCGGGCTGCCCCGGGAGACGTTCGTGACCTTCATGGCGGTGGGGGCGCTGGGCGCGGTGCTGACCGCCGCGTACTTCCTGCGGCTGCTCGCCACGATCACCCACGGCCGCACCGAGCGCCCCGCGGGGTCGGTGGCCGCGCTGACCCGGGCCGAATACGCCGCCTGGGTGCCGCTAGTCGTCCTCACCCTGCTGGTGGGGCTGTGGCCCAAGCTGCTGCTCGACCTGACCACCGCGCCGGTCCGTGCCCTGCTGGGAGGCGGCTGATGATCCAGTCGATCGACTACGCGGCGATCGCCCCCGTGCTGATCGTCGCGGCGGCGGCGATCGGGCTGCTGCTGGCCGACGCCTTCGACGTGCCGCGCCGGGCGCTGGGGACGCTCGGCGCGGGGGCCCTCGGCGGCGCCCTGATCGCGGTGATCGCGCTGGCGTTCGGCGACGACCGGGGGACGTTCTGCCTGACCGGAGACCTGCGCGGCGACGGGCCGCCGTCCTGCTCGTACGCGACCGACGACTTCACCCTGCTGTTCCAAGGGGTGATGCTGGCGGCGGCGCTGATCGTGGTGCTGCTGTCGCTGGAGGAGATCACCGCCTCCCGGATGCCCGCGGGGGAGTACCACTTCCTGCTGCTGGCGGCGGTCACCGGGGCGCTGACGCTGGCCGCGGCGCGGGACCTGGTGCTGCTGGTGGTGGCGCTGGAGACGCTGTCGCTGCCGGTGTTCGCCCTGGTGGCGCTGCGCCGCTACGACGGCGTGGCCTCCGAGGCCGCGCTCAAGCTGTTCCTGATCTCGGTGATCTCCACGGCGGTGATGCTGCTCGGCGTCAGCCTGCTGTACGGGGTGACCGGGGCGATGCACCTGGACCGCCTCGCGCCCGCGCTCTCCCGGGTCCCCGCGGAGCTGGAGCCGGTGGCGGCGCTCGGCGTGGTGCTGGTGCTGGCCGGCTTCGCTTTCAAGATCGCCGCCGTGCCGTTCCACTTCTGGGCGCCGGACGTGTACGTGGGGGCGCCGCTGCCGGTGGCGGCGTTCCTGTCGGTGGTGTCCAAGGCGGGCGGGTTCGCCGGACTGGCGATCGTGGTCGCGCTGGGACTGCCCGCGTACGCGCACGTGTGGGGACCGGTGCTGGCGGTGCTGGCGGCGGTCACCATGACCCTCGGCAACCTGGTGGCGCTGCGACAGCGGTCCGCGATCGGGCTGCTGGCCTGGTCCTCGGTGGCCCAGTCCGGATACATGCTCGCCCCGTTGGCGGTGGGGGAGGAACGGCTGGGAGAGGCGGTCGCGGCCACCGTCGCCTACGTCGCCGTCTACGCGGTGATGAACATCGGCGCGTTCGCGGTGGTCATCGGCTTCCGCCGCCGCGCGGGCGCCGCGGCGGGACCCGATGCGCTGGAGGACTTCCGCGGCCTGGCGCGACGCAACCCGGCCACCGCGGCGGCGATGGCCTTCTTCCTGATCTGCCTGGCCGGACTGCCGCCGGGCATCATGGGGCTGTTCGCCAAGATCGTGGTCTTCCGGGCCACCGTGGCCGGCGGAGTGACCTGGCTGGCGGTCGTCATGGCGATCAACACGGTGATCGGGCTCTACTACTACCTGGCCTGGGCGGCCCGGCTGTTCACCGCTCCGGCGGGCGAGCGGCCGCAGATGCCGCGCGGCGCGGCGGTGCGGGCGGCCATCGCGGCGTCTGCCGCCGGCGCCGTGGTGCTGTCGATCGCCCCTCAGCTGGTGCTCCAGGCGGCGTCCGCCGCCGGCTGACCCGCAGATGCCGGGTTCGGTTCGGCGGGGCCCGGCGCCGTGCCGGGCGCCGTGGTCGGAGAGGTCCGGGCGGTGTGCGCGGCAGGGGTCGGGCGGCGCGTCCGACGGGGCGCGGGCGGTCGCCCGGCGGGGCCCGTCCAAGCGGCGTCCTGGAACGTTGACGCAGGTCAAACCGTTAATCACACGGTACGCCGTACGGGGCGACGCGGCTGGACATACCACCGCACACGGCACTGTCGGTATCGGGGAGGCTGGCGAAAGTGCAGTTCAACGGTGTCAAGACGGCCGCACTGCTCGGCGCGCTCGCGGCGCTGATGCTGGCGGCGGGCTGGGCGCTGGGCGGCACCACCGGGCTCACCATCGCAGCGATCATCGCGCTGGCCACCAACGGCATCGCCTACTTCTTCAGCGACCGCATCGCGCTGAGCTCCATGCGCGCCCACCCGGTCGGCGAGGTCGAGGCCCCCGTGCTGTACCGGCTGGTCCGTGAGCTGTCCACCGCGGCCCGGCAGCCCATGCCCCGGCTGTACGTGTCGGAGACCCCGCAGCCCAACGCGTTCGCCACCGGCCGCAACCCGCGCAACGCCGCCGTCTGCTGCACCCGGGGGATCCTGCAGATGCTGGACGAGCGGGAGCTGCGCGCGGTGCTGGGACATGAGCTGTCGCACGTCTACAACCGCGACATCTTGATCTCCTCGGTGGCCGCCGCCATCGCCACCGTCATCACCTACCTGTCCCACCTGGCGATCTTCCTGCCGATCGGGCGCTCGGAGGACGACGAGGGGCCGGGACTGCTCGGCGCGCTGCTGATGGTGATCCTGGGCCCGATCGCGGCGGCCGTGGTGCAGATGGCCATCAGCCGGACCCGGGAGTATCAGGCCGACGCCTCCGGGGCGCAGCTCACCGGCGACCCGCTGGCGCTGGCCTCGGCGCTCCGCAAGATCGAGGCGGGCACCCGGGCGATGCCGCTGCCGCAGGACCCCGAGCTGGCCACCACCAGCTCGCTGATGATCGCCAACCCGTTCCGCGGTGGAGGCATCGGCCGGCTGTTCTCCACCCACCCGCCGACCACCGAGCGCATCGCCCGGCTGGAGCGGATGGCCGGGCACCGCTGAGGGAAAACGATTCCCATACCGGTATTTCCATCCCGGGTACAGTCGTCCCCATGGTGCGCACCCCGCTGACCGATGAAGAACGCGACCGCGGCCGGGCGCTCGGCCGGGCGCTGCGGGCCGCCCGAGGCGCGCGCAGCGCCGCCGATGTGGCCCGGGAGGCCGGCATCTCCCTGGACACCCTCCGCAAGATCGAACGGGGCGCCATCTCCGCCCCCGCGTTCTTCACGGTCGCCGCGCTGGCCCGGGTGCTGGATCTGGACCTGGACGCCCTGGCCCGCGATCTGATGCCCGACCGGCGAACCCCGCTGGCCGGCTGAGCCCGTGCGATCGGGCGGCTTCGGCGGCCGGACGACTTCACCGATCGGCCATGAACCGGAGCACCCTTCGCGGCGTCCCACCACATGGGAACGCCGGAGGCCAGTCGGCGGGGTACGGCCTTCGGCGTTCCCCTCGCAAACCCCCCGGGCCTCGCAATAGGCGCGGGCGAAGCCCGGGAACGTCACGCGGCCGGAGTCCGATCCGGCCGCGCGGATCCGGCCGCGTGACGCTCTTGCTCAGCGGTAGTTGACGAACTGCAGGGCCACGTCCAGATCCTTGCCCTTCAGCAACGCGATCACCTGCTGCAGGTCGTCCTTCTTCTTCGAGCTGACCCGCAGCTCGTCCCCCTGGATCTGGGTCTTGACGCCCTTGGGCCCCTCATCCCGGATGATCTTGCTGATCTTCTTGGCGTTCTCCTGGGAGATGCCCTCCTTGAGCCCCACCGTCAGCTTGTAGAGCTTGCCCGACGGCCGAGGCTCCCCGACGTCCAGGACCTTCAGCGAGACCTTCCGCTTGACCAGCTTGTCCTTCAGCACGTCCAAAATCGCGTTGGCCCGCTCCGCGGAGTTGGCCTGGATCTCAATGGCCTGCCCCGACCACTTGATGCCGGCGTCGACGTTGCGGAAGTCGAACCGGTTGGCCACCTCCTTGGCCGCCTGGTTGACCGCGTTGTCGACCTCCTGCCGATCCAGCTTGGACACGATGTCGAACGAGCTCTCGCCGGCCATCCCTCACCCTTCCATAGCTCACGTCACGGCCCTGCAAGGCCCCACTGTCCAACCCACGTAGCCCTCAACCCTAGTCAGCCCGCCGCTTCCGCCGACGCGTCGCCACGACCGCAGCCGGATCGCTCGCCCCTCGATGTCACGAGCACTCGTCATGTCCGCTAAGCTTTCCTCGTCGCCAGCAACGAGGCGCAAGGCGGGTTGCCCGAGCGGCCAAAGGGAGCGGACTGTAAATCCGTCGGCTCAGCCTACCCAGGTTCAAATCCTGGACCCGCCACCAGCAGCCGAACGGCCCCTGACCAGGGAGAACCTGGGCAGGGGCCGTTCGCGTTCACGGTCGGTCGCATGCAGCCGAACGTCGTCGAATGCGGCTTCCTGTCACCGGCCCCGGAGAAGCACGGAACCTGCCTGGATGCATCTGTGCAGGTGGGCCCATCGAGAGCGGCGGCTGCGCCGTGCCTGCTCGCTCGGAGTTCTCGCCGATAGGGCAGGAAACGGGGGCAGGAAGAGGTCAGCGCACCGCCCACTCCTCTTGGGGCACGAAACCGAGCTGGGCGTCCGCCACACCGGGAGCCCACTCGCGGGCGACGAAGACCGGCCGGGTGAGCAGGAGGTCTCCGGCCCGTTGGGTGCGTATCACGAGTCCGAGCTCTTCCGACCCCCATGAGCCGTCCTGGGAGTGGCAGACCTCTGCCCGTCGTGACTCGGCGTACCGCGTGAACCGGTCCTCCAGTTCGGTCGGCTCGCAGCCCGCCGGCGACAGATCCTCCAGCACGACCTGGGGACCGCGGAACGCGTCGACCGCGACGCACATCAGCCGCCCGGAGTCCCCGTAGTACGTCGTCACGGCCGCGTCGCCGAACTCGGCCGGGGAGCCGGGACGCCACGCCACCGGCGGGGTGGCGCCGAGCGCCGCGACGACTTCCCCATGGCTCATCCCGAACCGCAGCGACCCCACGCTCACGAACGGGACGACGGTCCACCGAGGCCGGTCAGATCGGCCCGCCTCATGTCCGGGAGCCCGCATATCTCTCCGACGAACGAATCCTCCCTCGGGCCGGAGCACGGAGTCCGCCATGGCCTCTCACAAAGACCTCAGGGGGACTCGGCGTTGGCCAGGCCGGTGCGGTACCAGTCGGGCATGTGCTCCGGCGAGCGCGGGAACCTCCGCTGCTCCAGGGCGATGTCCTCCGGCGTCGCGGGGACGGACGGCTGGTTCTGGCGGTCGTAGTCGATGGTGTACCGGCCCGGAGGGGTCAGGGAGAGACGGCAGGAGAACCATGTGCCCCTGCCCTCGGCGTACATGCCGGTGCGCAGGTTGTCCAGCGACGTCAGGACCTGGTGGGGAGGCGACCACGCCCGGGTGGAGCCGTCGGACATGGTGAGGGTCCCTCTGACCCCGACGAACCGGCCGATGCTCTCGAAGTCGATGGTCAGCTCCCGCCAGCCTGCGGGGAGGACGTCCAGCAGGCTCACGGTGATCTCCTCCAGCCGCTCCATCTGCTCGATGGGGTTCAGCTGCACGGGCGGCAGGGGCGTCTGGGCCTGCCGCTGCGGCGGCGACTGGGGCGGTGACGGCTGGGAGAAGGGCGGGGCAGCGGCCGGGGGAGCGGGGGATGCGGCCTGAGGGGCCGGAGGAGCGCTCTGCGGAACCGGAGATGCGGCCTGGGGAGGGCCGCCCTGCCCCCTGGCCGGGGCTCGTCCCCTCTCCGGGGCGCGCATGGCGGCCGCGGGTTCCTTGGCCTCGGCGATGTGGGCCCACCAGCCGGCCAGGTCGTCCGCGGTGTGCTGCCCCTCGACGGTCAGGGAGGCGGTCATCAGGGGATGCCGGCGGCCGGGGTTCCAGGAGCGCTGGTAGGAGGGCGGGTCCAGGACGACGACGCGGGTGCCGTTCACCGCGGGGATGTCGGCGGGGACGCCCTCGTTCCAGATCCAGTCGCCGTGGGCGTCGACCAGGTTCCACCAGCCGACGACGGGCGGGGTGCCGGGCTCGACCTCCCCGGAGGTGAAGCAGGAGATCCACCGCGGGTCGGCCGCCTCGCCGGGCAGCCCGTCGGGGTGGCCGACCAGGGCGCCGCCGAGGAGGGTGTGGAGCTGGAAGTTGTCGCCGATGCCGCTGATGGTGACGGTCCAGCCGCGGCGGCTGGCGCGGTCGAGGACCAGCAGCCGTTCCCCGTCCAGCACCCGCAGCAGCTCGGCGGTCCATCCCGCCGGGGCGAAGTACTGCTCCAGCTCGGCGAACACCGACGACCGGCGCTCCCGGTCGGACACCGCGCCGCGGACCATCGGAGAGGTCGCCAGCATGGTGCGGGCGCTCAGCGTGAACTGCGGCATCGCGAACCAGGACAGCATCGCGGCCACCGGGTCCTCCAGGTGAGGGCCGACGGTGTCGACGATCTCCTGGGAGGGGCCGGACTCCTCGGGGTCGGGCGGCTCGGAGCCGGTGGCCTTCTGCCAGGCGTTCGCGAACTCGTGCGCGGCGGCGGCCACCCCGGTGGCGGTCTCGATGACGGCCAGGCCGGCCGGCTCGGGGGAGGCTCCGCGTTCGACCCAGGCGCCGGCCATGACCGCCAGCCAGCAGCCGAGGTTGGGCGGCGCCTGGGCGATGCCCTCGGCCATCGCGGGCAGCGCGGCGGTGAGCTCGGCGGGGGGAAGCCCCTGCGCCTCCTGCATCACGCGGGGGAACAGGTCGCCGAACGCCTGATCCCTCGTCACGGCGGCGCGGACCAGGTCGTCGATCAGACGGGGAAAGCCCTCAAGCATGATCGCCAGCCTTCCACACCCCACTGACGGTCAATCTTGGAATGGAGTTCTAGAATCCGTCTCATGGATGCTCAGGACTTCGCCGACGTGCTCGACGCGGTGCGCAGCTTCGTGCGCGAGCAGGTGATCCCTCGGGAAGAGGAGATCGAGGAGACCGACTCGATCCCCGAATCGCTGCGGCAGGCCGCGCGAGAGATGGGGTTGTTCGGGTATGCGCTGCCGGAGGAGTACGGCGGGCTCGGCCTGTCGCTCAGCGAGGAGGTGCGGCTGGTCTTCGAGCTCGGCTACGCCAGCCCCGCGTTCCGCTCGATGTTCGGCACCAGCAACGGCATCGCCGGTCAGGTGCTGGTCAACGCCGGCACGCCGGAGCAGAAGGCCCGGTGGCTGCCGAAGCTGGCGTCCGGCGAGGTCGTCGGCGCGTTCGCGCTCACCGAGGCGGAGGCCGGCTCCGACCCCAGCACGCTGTCCACCAGCGCGGTCAAGGACGGCGACGAGTACGTGCTGAACGGCGCCAAGCGGTTCATCACCAACGCCCCCGAGGCCGACGTGTTCATGGTGTTCGCCCGCACCGGCGGCCCCGGCTCGCGCGGCATCTCCACCTTCCTGGTGGAGCGGGACGCCCCCGGCCTGAAGGTCGGCCCCCCGGACCAGAAGATGGGCCAGCGCGGCGCGCACACCGCCGAGGTCTTCTTCGACGACGTCCGCGTCCCCGCCGACGCCATGGTCGGGCCCGAGGGCACCGGGTTCCGCACCGCCATGGCGTCCCTGGCGCACGGCAGGCTGAGCATCGCCGCCGTCTGCGTCGGCCTGGCCCAGCGCATCCTCGACGAGACCGTGGCGTACGCCAAGGACCGCGTCCAGGGCGGCCGCACGATCGGCGAGTACCAGCTCGTGCAGGGGATGATCGCCGACTCCCAGACCGAGCTGTACGCCGGACGCGCCATGGTGCTGGAGGCCGCCCGCGCCTACGACGCCGGGGAGGACCGCAAGCTCGGCCCGTCCTGCGCCAAGTACTTCTGCTCGGAGATGCTCGGGCGGGTCGCCGACCGCGCGGTCCAGGTCTTCGGCGGCATGGGCTACATGCGCGGCGTGCCCGTCGAACGCTTCTACCGCGACGCCCGGCTGTTCCGCATCTACGAGGGCACCAGCCAGATCCAGCAGCTGGTCATCGCCCGCCGGCTGCTGAACGGTTGACCCGCCCGTCCCGGGGCGGCCCCTGGGGCGCCGGTGTGCGGACCAGGCGACCCGCGCGCCGCCCGGCCGCCCGATCCACCGGTCCGGACACGGCCCGTCTCCCCTCGGAGGCGGGCCGTTCGCCGTCCGTCCGCCGGCTCCGCACCGGCCTGCGCGGACCCCGTGCGAGGAGGGACGGATCAATCGATTTCTCATCCGGCGCGCACTCCGTGTATGGTTTCAGTGCGCAAGCGACGCAGGCCCCTTTAGCTCAGTCGGCAGAGCGTCTCCATGGTAAGGAGAAGGTCTACGGTTCGATTCCGTAAAGGGGCTCTCGAGCGGTGAGCCGCCACCCGAGGGATCGGGTGGCGGCTTCAGCGTTTCACAGGCGTCTCTCACGAGCGCTTCGCCCGGTGATCCGAGCCCGATGTGATCGGGATCCGATGTGATCCCGGCCCGGCGATGCCCGCCGTCCCGCCCGCCCTGCCGGCACAGGTGGCCTCAAATGACCGCAGGCGGGTGCATACCGCTGCGGACGGCACGGCGGCAGGGGGGAGGTCCCGCGGGGCGTGAGCGGGCTCGCCTCGCCGGGCCGGCCCGCCGCCCGTGCGGTTTCCGACCCGGACGCGTCGCCCCCTCCCGCGCCGGACGCATCGAACGCGCCGGGCGGACACGTTCGCCGCGGGGCGTGAGCGGGCATCGCTCGCGGTGACGCCGCAAGGAGCCCGACTCGTGAACGCCCCCGCCCGTCCCGACCGGGGACGGTCGCCGGTCCGGCGCATCACCGGCTGGACTCCGGCCCAGGCGGCCCGGGTCGTGTTCTTCCTCGTCGTGGAGATCGCGGCGCTGCTCCGCAAGGCGCCCGGCGACGCCTTTCTCCGGGCGCTGGTGCTCGCCGTTCCGGCTGCGCGAACGGGTGCCGGTGCCGGTCCGGGCCGTCCGGCCGGCGGTGCAGGTCGGGTTCGGGATCCGGCTGATCGGGCACCTGACGTTCGGCTGGTGGTCGCTCTGAGCTGGTTTCGGGTGGATTTTTCTGCTCCGGGTAGCCTCGGGCTGAGGTATCGCTAGGAGCCCGATTGATGGAAAATTCCGGCGATCGGATGCTGGGCGCCGTAGTGAGCGGCAGCCATCTGATCTCGTTCGAGGACCTGCCGGCCCTGATCGCCGAGGGGGCGCAAGCCTTCGGCCTGGACCTGCCGTTGATCTATGTCGCCGATCTGCAGCAGCGGATGCTGATGCCGCTGCCGCGCCAGCAGGACGCGTTCGGCCGGCCGCTGACGCCGATGCGGATCGACGGCTCGGTGCCCGGCAAGGCCTTCCGCGGGCAGTCCATCGTGCGCAGCAACCGGGCGTTCGGCGTCCACCCGAGGCGGCACGATCCGCAGCGGCTCTGGCTGCCCCTGCTGAACGGCGCCGAACGGCTCGGGGTGCTCGGGGTCATCATCGGCGCCGACACCGAGGACGTCCGCGAGCGGGCGCGTCAGCTCGCCGCCGTGGTCACCCTGCTGCTGGCGAGCAAGCGGAGCTCCAGCGACACCTACGCCCGGCTGACGCGGACCGCCTCCACGACGCTGTCGGCGGAGGTGACCCGCAGCCTGATGCCGCCCAGCACGTTCGCCACCGGGGACATCGTGATCAGCGCGGCCACCGAGCCGATCTACGAGGCCGGCGGGGACGCCTATGACTATGCGCTGAGCGGCGAGACGCTGCACCTGTCGATCTTCGACTCCATGGGGCACGACACCGCCGCCGGGCTGACCAGCACCATCGCGATGGCCGCCGGCCGCAACGCGCGGCGGAGGGGCGCCGGGCTGAGCGAGCGGGCCGACGAGATCGACGAGGCGATCGCCGGGCAGTTCGCCGAGCAGCGGTTCGCCACCGGGGTGCTGGCCGACGTCGACATCGGCACCGGCATGGTGAGCTGGATCAATCGGGCCCATCCCGCACCGCTGGTGATCCGCCGCAACCGGCACGTGGCCGATCTGGACAGTCCGCCGTGCACTCCGATGGGCTTCCGGATGGAGCGTTCCCCGCCGCCGGCCCGCTACCAGCTCGAGCCCGGAGACCGGCTGATCTTCTACACCGACGGCGTGGTGGAGGCCACCGACGCCCGGCAGGAGCGTTTCGGGCTGGAACGCTTCGTGGACTTCATCATCCGCTGGGAGAGCGACGGGCTCTCGGCCCCCGAGACCCTGCGCCGGCTCGTCCACGCCGTCCTGGAGTACCAGGGCGACCGGCTGGACGACGACGCCACCGTGCTGATGGTGGAGTGGCGCGCCGGCACGGGGAGGCTGCGGCCGTGACCCCGGCCCGTCCGCGGCGGGCGGAAAAACTCATGTCAGAGTTGCTCTCCGGCTCTGGTAACCTCTGTGATGACCCTTCGATCGAGGCCCGGCCACGTCATCGCGGCCCGGCTCGTCGAAGGAGCGGAAACCCGAGTCGACGGCTCGTCAGAGCGTCCGGCTCGCCTGTTTCCGCGGTCCGTTCCCGGACCGGTATCCTTATCGACCGGTCTGGACAGACCATCACGGCGAGGTAGCTCAGTCTGGCAGAGCAAGCGGCTCATAATCGCTGTGTCGCCGGTTCAAGTCCGGCCCTCGCTACTATCTCCGGCCCCCGTCACCCGGCGGGGTGCCGGGGTGCGCATGTCCATGTCCCTCGTCAGAAAGGCACTCCCACGTGGCCGCCACCGACGTCAGGCCGAAGATCACGCTGGCCTGCCAGGAGTGCAAGCACCGCAACTACATCACGCGGAAGAACCGGCGCAACGACCCGGACCGCCTCGAGCTGAAGAAGTACTGCCCGAACTGCCGGTGCCACCGGGTGCACCGCGAGACGCGCTGAGGCGTCGCGACCCCGGTCGCGACGGCCCGGCCGGGCGGACCGCTCGGCGTGCGCCGCGCCGCGTTCGGCTCCTGTCCTGTCGCGTTCAGCCCGCTCTCCGAGACCTGCGAGAGCGGGCTGAACGCTGTTCTGTTACGGTCACGCAGAGGATGCTGCGGGCACAGGGCCTCGCGACCCTGCGAGCAAGGACGGATGCATGCCACTGAACCGTGATTTCATCGGGCGGACCTTCCCGCCGACCGCCCCATACGAGGTCAGCCGGGTCAAGATCCGGGAGTTCGCCGACGCCATCGGCGACCCCAACCCGATCTACCGCGATCGCGAGGCGGCCAAGGCCGCCGGATATCCCGACGTCATCGCGCCGCCCACCTTCCCCATCGTGATCTCGCTGGGCGGCGAGGCGCTGGCGGACCCCGAGCTCGGCCTCAACTTCGCGATGGTCGTCCACGGCGAGCAGCGTTTCGAGTACACCCGTCCGGTCCGGGCCGGGGACGAGCTGGTGTGCCGGACGACCATCACCGAGATCAAGACGATCGGCAACAACGAGAAGATCGAGCTGCGCACCGAGGTCACCACCGTCGACGGCGAGCCGGTCTGCACCGCCTACAACACGATCGTGGAACGGGGGGCCTGATGACCGCCAGCGTGAAGTACGACGAGGTCGAGGTCGGCACCGAGATCCCGGCCCGCACCTTCCACGTCGACCGGGCCAACCTGGTCATGTACGCGGGGGCGTCGGGCGACTTCAACCCGATCCACTGGCGGGAGAGCTTCGCCAAGCAGGTCGGCCTGCCCGACGTCATCGCGCACGGCATGTACACCATGGCCCAGGCCGGCCGGTTCATCACCGACTGGGTCGGCGACCCCGGCGCCGTCCTCGATTACGGCGTGCGGTTCTCCGCCCCGGTCGTGGTGCCCGACGAGGGCGGCGCCGACATCGAGGTCAGCGGCAAGGTCGAGGAGAAGCTCGAGGACAACAAGGTCGTCGTGGCGCTCACCGCCCGCTGCGGCGGGCAGAAGGTGCTCACCCGCGCCAAGGCGGTCGTCCGCCTCGCCTGAGGCGCCGCGACCCGGGTCCTGCACACCGGAGCATGCGCGCGGCTTCCCGAGGGCGACGCCCCGGGACGCCGCGCCCTCGACGCCGCCGGGCCGCCTCGGCGGGTCCGCCGGGCCCGGGACGGCCCGCCGACATCGAGGCCGACCCCCACCCCGCGACGGCATTCCGAGAGAACGGGCACATAAGCTGAGCCGATGGCCGTGCACTGCGAGAACGTGAAACTGGCCGCCTACACCACGCTGCGCCTCGGCGGCCCGGCGCGCCGTTTCGTCGAGGCCGCCACCGAGGACGAGCTGATCGAGGCCGTCCGGCGGGCCGACGAGGAGGGGCAACCGGTGCTGGTGCTCGGCGGCGGCAGCAACCTGGTGGTCTCCGACGAGGGCTTCCCCGGCACCGTGGTGCACGTCGCCAGCCGCGGCGTCGCCTACCGCACCGACCGGGACCATCCCGGCAAGGTGCTGGTCACCGCACAGGCCGGCGAGGAGTGGGACCCGCTCGTGGCCCGCTGCGTGAGCGACGGGCTGGCCGGTGTGGAGTGCCTGTCCGGCATCCCCGGCCTGGTCGGCGGCACCCCCATCCAGAACGTCGGCGCCTACGGCCAGGAGGTCGCCCAGACCATCGTCGCGGTGCGGGCCTACGACCGGCGCACCGGCCGCGTCGTCACCGTCGACCATGACGCCTGCGGCTTCACCTACCGCAACAGCGTCTTCAAAGGCACCGACCGCTATGTGGTGCTGGAGGTGACGTTCGCGCTGGAGGAGGCCGAGGAGTCCACCCCCATCGCCTACGCCGAGCTGGCCCGCGCCCTGGGCGTGCGGCCGGGGGAGCGGGTGCCGCTGCGCGACGCCCGCAAGGCCGTCCTGGAGCTGCGCCGCGGCAAGGGCATGGTGCTGGACCCCGCCGATCCCGACACCCGCAGCGCCGGATCGTTCTTCACCAACCCGATCCTGGACGCCGACCAGCTCGCCGAGCTGGAACGCCGCGTCGCCGAGCGGCTCGGGCCCGAGGCGACCTTCCCCCGCTACCCCGAGAGCGACGGGCGCACCAAGACCTCGGCCGCCTGGCTGATCGACAAGGCCGGGTTCAGCAAGGGGCACGCCCTCGGCCCGGTGCGCATCTCCACCAAGCACACCCTCGCGCTGACCAACCCGGACGGCACCGGCACCACCGCCGACCTGCTGGCCCTGGCCCGCCAGGTGCGCGACGGGGTCCGTGCGGCGTTCGGCGTCGAACTGGTCAACGAGCCCGTCATGGTCGGCGTCAGCCTGTGAAAACGATCCGGTCAAGACCGGCCGGTCACAGCGTTCCCCACCCGCCGTCGGCGGCGCATCATGAAGAGGGGACCCTTGCGGCCGCGGCGCCCCCGCCGCGGAAGGGTCCCGATGGGGCGGGTGCGACGCAGTGGTGCCATCGCGGAGGGTCATCGCCAGACCGCAGTTGAGCGACGAGGTCGCCGCGAGGCTGCGCGAGCAGATCATGGACGGTCGGGTCCGCCCCGGCGAGTACCTGCGCCTGGAACGGCTGGCCGCCGAGTTCGGCATCAGCGTCACCCCCGTCCGCGAGGCCCTGCAGTCGCTGCGCAGCCAGGGCTTCGTCCATCTGGAGCCCCGCCGCGGCTTCGTGGTCGCCCCGCTGTCCCGGCAGGACGTGGCGGACCTGTTCTGGGTGCAGGCCGGGATCGCCGCCGAGCTGGCCGCCCGGGCCGCGGACGCCATCACCACCGGCGTCCTCCGGGAGCTGACCGGCATCCAGGAGGCGCTGCGGCGGGCGGTCGCCGACGGCCGGACCGACCTGGTCGAGGAGCACAACCACGCCTTCCACCGGTCGATCAACCTGGCCGCCGGATCCGCCAAGCTCGCCTGGTCGCTGTCGTCGGTGGCCCGCTACGTCCCGCGCGGCCTGTACGGGCGGCTGCCGGACTGGCCGCGCACCGCCCTGCAGGACCACGAGGCGGTGCTGCAGGCGCTGACGCGGGCCGACCCCGACCAGGCCGCCGCCGCCATGCGCGCCCACATCACGCGGGCCGGCGAGCTGCTCATCGTCCACCTGGAACGGCGAGGGCTGTGGAACGGGAGTCGCTGACCCGCCCGGCCGGCGAGGCCAGCCAGGCGTCGATGTCGGCCAGCAGCCGGGTGCGGACCTCCTCGGGGGCCGCCGACCCTTGGACCGAGGCGCGGGCCAGCTCGGCCAGCTCCGCGTCGGTGAAGCCGTGCTCGGTGCGCGCCAGCTCGTACTGGCGGGCCAGCCGGGACCCGAACAGCAGCGGGTCGTCGGCGCCCAGCGCCAGCCGGGCGCCGGCCTCGAACAGGGCCCGCAGCGGCACGTCGGCGGCCGACGGGGCCACCCCCAGCGCCACATTGGAGGTCGGGCAGACCTCCAGGGTCACCCCCCGCTCGACGATCCGGTCCAGCAGCGCCGGGTCCTCGATCGCCCGCACCCCGTGCCCCAGCCGGTCCGCGCCCAGGAACTCCAGGCACTCCCGGACGCTGGCCGGACCCAGCAGCTCCCCGCCGTGCGGCGTGGACAGCAGCCCGCCCCGCCGGGCGATCCGGAACGCCCCCTCGAACTCATAGGCCCGGCCGCGACGCTCGTCGTTGGACAGCCCGAACCCCACGACCCCCCGGCCGGCGTAGCGCACCGCCAGCCGGGCCAGCGTCTTGGCCTCCAGCGGATGCTTGGTGCGGTTGGCGGCGATCACCACGCCGATGCCCACCCCGGTCGCCGCCTCGGCCTCGCGCGCGGCCTCCAGCACCAGCTCCACGGTCGGCG
The DNA here is from genome assembly GCF_006363815.1 of Thermomonospora catenispora. Lineage (GTDB taxonomy): Bacteria > Actinomycetota > Actinomycetes > Streptosporangiales > Streptosporangiaceae > Thermomonospora > Thermomonospora catenispora. The sequence goes on along the minus strand of NZ_RRYT01000001.1, from coordinate 257,638 downwards.
TCAGCCCGCCGAACCGCCCCGCGTACCCGCTGGGGTCGATCTGGATCTCCAGCCACCGGGACCCCTCGGCGGCCTCGTCCTCGGCCGTCTCCCGCAGCAGCCGGTGCACGTCCGCGGGTTCCCGCAGCACCGAGCGGGCGATGTCGTACAGCCGCTGGAACCGGAACCAGCCGCGTTCGTCGGTGGCCCGCAGCCTCGGCGGCCAGTCCTCCACCAGCGCGTCCGGCAGGTGCACCCCGTGCCGTCCGGCCAGCTCCACCAGCGTCGAGTGCCGCATCGACCCGGTGAAGTGCAGGTGCAGATGCGCCTTGGGCAGTGTCCGGATCGAGCGGACGGTCGTGACATCGGCCTCCATGACCCAACTTTGCCGGATCCGGTCGCCGGCGTGGCCCGCGTCGCCGCACAACCACCCGTTCGGGCCATGCCCGGGCCATGGGCGCATGACCCGTCCCGACCCCGGCGGGAGGGGCCGGAGCGGACCCGCCGCGCCGCGGAAGGGCCGGCGCACCGATCCCGTCGAGATCCCGTCGAGGTCTCCTCCAGGCCCCTCGAGGTCCTCGTCAAGGGCGGCGGGTCCGCCGGGCCGGGCGGGACGCCGGCGGGGTCAGCGCGCCTCGGACAGCAGCTTGGCGACCCGGCTGACGCCCTCGACCAGGTCCTCGTCGCCCAGCGCGTACGACAGGCGGAAGTAGCCGGGGGTGCCGAAGGCCTCGCCGGGGACAAGGGCCACCTCGACCTCGGTGAGGATCAGCTCGGCCAGCTCCACGGTCGTGGCGGGGCGCTTGCCGCGGATCTCCTTGCCGAGGACGCCCTTGACCGACGGGTAGGCGTAGAAGGCGCCCTCCGGCTCGGGGCACACCACGCCGGGGATCTCATTGAGCATCCGCACCATCGTGCGCCGACGCCGGTCGAACGCCTCGCGCATCCGCGCCACCGCCGACAGGTCGCCGGTCACCGCGGCCAGCGCCGCGGCCTGGGAGACGTTGGCGACGTTGGAGGTCGCGTGCGACTGCAGGTTGGTGGCGGCCTTGACCACGTCCTGCGGGCCGATCAGCCAGCCCACCCGCCAGCCGGTCATGGCGTACGTCTTGGCGACCCCGTTGAGCACCAGCGTCCGATCGGCCAGCTCGGGCACCACGACCGGCATCGAGTGGAACTCGGCGTCGCCGTAGACCAGGTGCTCGTAGATCTCGTCGGTGACCACCCACAGCCCGTGCTCGGCGGCCCACCGGCCGATCTCGGCGATCTGGTCGCGGGTGTAGACCGCGCCGGTCGGGTTGGACGGCGACACGAACAGCAGCACCTTGGTGCGCTCGGTGCGGGCCGCCTCCAGCTGGTCCACGCTCACCCGGTAGCCGGTGCTCTCGTCGGCCGTCACCAGCACCGGGACGCCCCCGGCCAGCTTGATCGACTCCGGGTAGGTGGTCCAGTACGGGGTCGGCACCAGGACCTCGTCGCCCGGGTCCAGCAGCGCTGCGAACGCCTCGTACACCGCCTGCTTGCCGCCGTTGGTGACCAGCACCTGGGAGGCGTCCACCCGGTAGCCGGAGTCGCGGGCGGTCTTCTCGGCGATGGCGGCGCGCAGCTCGGGCAGCCCGCCGGCCGGCGTGTACTTGTGAAAGCGCGGCGTCCGGCAGGCGGTCACCGCCGCCTCGACGATGTAGTCCGGGGTCGGGAAGTCCGGCTCTCCGGCGCCGAACCCGATCACCGGCCGGCCCGCGGCCTTCAGCGCCTTGGCCTTGGCGTCCACGGCCAGCGTGGCGGACTCGGAGATCGCGGCGATCCGCGCGGAGATGCGAGGTCGGTCAGTGCTCATGGGTCCCATGCTTCCAGACCCCTCTCGCCGGCTTCAGCCGAGTGCCGCATCCGGCGGGGCGGCGGGGGACGCCCGGGCCGCGGAGGCCGTCGCGCGGCCGGGCGCCGCGCCCGTGCGGAGCCCCGGGGGAGGCGCCCGGGGCGGCGTCGCGCCGCAGGTGAGGGTTTCGGTTCGACTCCGGGCGATCGTGCACGTACACTCAACGACTTAGTGGCGACCTTCAGCATGCCGCCCGTCCCCAACGGGCGGCTAAGCTTGGAGTGACCACGAAGGGCAGTAGCTCAATTGGTAGAGTCCCGGTCTCCAAAACCGGCGGTTGGGGGTTCGAGTCCCTCCTGCCCTGCGAAGTGCGGTGCCCGCACCGGTGCGCCTTCACCGGCTGCCATGCCTGGGCTGGGCGTCGGTGGGTACGCCGCGGCGCAGGCGCGTACGGACCACGGGAGTGGTTGATTCCGACCGATAGGTGAACGGCGATGGCGACTGAGATGCGCGGCGAGCCCGCGACCAAGGACTCCGACAAGGAGCGCAAGTCCGCGCGCAAGCGGACGTCTCCTGTCCTGTTCGTCCGTCAGGTCGTCGCCGAGCTGCGCAAGGTGATCTGGCCCACCCGCAGCGAGCTGATCAACTACACCCTGGTTTCACTGGTCTTCGTGTTGGTGATGGTGGGGATCGTCGCCGGGCTGGACTGGGCTCTCCAGCAGGGCGTCTTCGCCGTCTTCGGCTGACGGCCCGCGGGCCCGTCGGTCGCTTACGCCACCGTTCCGCTGTCGACAACGAACGAGAGAAGAGTCACCGTGTCCGAGTCCCCACAGCCCCCTCACGAGGCCGCCGAAGAGGCCGGGTCCGCTGCGGAGGCTGCGGTCGAGCCGACGGAGAACGGCTCCGAGGACCAGGTCGAGGCCGCCGCGCAGGAGCAGGAGCCGGCCCCCGACCCGTACGCCGACTTCAAGCGCGAGCTGCGGATGCTGCCCGGCGAGTGGTACGTCGTCCACTCCTACGCGGGGTACGAGAACCGGGTCAAGTCCAACATCGAGACCCGGACGCAGTCCCTGAACATGGAGGACTACATCTTCCAGGTCGAGGTGCCCCAGCACGAGGTCACCGAGATCAAGCAGGGCAAGCGGCAGAAGGTCAACGAGAAGATGCTGCCGGGCTACATCCTGGTCCGGATGGAGTTGACCGACGAGTCCTGGGCCGCGGTCCGCAACACCCCCGGCGTCACCGGTTTCGTCGGGCTGTCCAACAAGCCGTCCCCGCTGAGCCTGGACGAGGTCGCCCAGCTGCTGGCCCCCAAGCCGGAGGAGCCCGCCGCCAAGGACAAGGAGCAGGCGACCAAGGTCGCCCCCGAGGTGGACTTCGAGGTCGGCGAGTCGGTCACCGTGATGGACGGCCCGTTCGCCACCCTGCCCGCCACGGTGAGCGAGATCAACGTCGAGCAGCAGAAGCTGAAGGTCCTGGTGTCGATCTTCGGACGGGAGACCCCGGTCGAGCTGTCCTTCAACCAGGTCTCCAAGATCTGATCCGGGTCCGCCCGTCCGAACGCGCGGCCCGGGCCGGTCGGTTCCGCCGCACCCTGCGGCGCCCCGCCGCCCGGGGCGCACGGCACAGGGCCGCGGGCCGCGCCTCCGCCTGATCGGGCGGGGCCGCTCGCAGGCGGACGCCGCGATCGCGGCGTCGATCCCGCCCCGGCGGGAACGGCGCACGACAGGGTCCCTACATGGCGGATGTGTTCCGGCCGCCATGTTGCCCGCACAACCGGGAGTCGGGACCAGGCGAAACAGGAACGAGAAGGAAGGCTCGCATGCCTCCCAAGAAGAAGATCGCTGCCGTAGTCAAGGTTCAGCTGCAGGCCGGCCAGGCGACGCCGGCGCCGCCGGTGGGTACCGCGCTGGGTCCGCACGGCGTGAACATCATGGACTTCTGCAAGCAGTACAACGCTGCCACAGAGTCCCAGCGCGGCAACGTGGTCCCCGTCGAGATCACCATCTACGAGGACCGCTCGTTCACCTTCGTCACCAAGACCCCGCCGACGCCGAAGCTGATCCTTAAGGCCGCCGGGCTCGAGAAGGGCAGCGGCGAGCCGCACAAGAACAAGGTCGGCTCCATCACCCGCGAGCAGGTCCGGGAGATCGCGCAGACCAAGATGCCCGACCTGAACGCCCGCGACCTGGAGGCCGCCGAGAAGAGCGTCATCGGCACCGCCCGTTCGATGGGCATCGAGATCAAGTAACGCACCTGTGTGGAAGGGCCCGGCGCTGGCCCGTACCACGAACTCTCACCGTCGGGAGCAGACATGAAGCGCAGCAAGGCCTACCGCAACGCCGCCCAGCTCGTCGACCGGGAGCGGCTCTACACCCCGGCCGAGGCCGTGGAGCTGGCCCGCAAGACCTCCACCGTCAAGTTCGACGCCACCGTCGAGGTGGCCATCCGGCTCGGGGTGGACCCGCGCAAGGCCGACCAGATGGTCCGCGGCACCGTCAACCTGCCGCACGGCACCGGTAAGACCGCCCGGGTGCTGGTCATCGCCGGCGGCGCCAAGGCCGAGGAGGCCCGCGGCGCCGGGGCCGACTACGTGGGCGCCGACGACCTCATCGAGCGGATCCAGGGCGGCTTCCTGGACTTCGACGCGGTGGTCGCCACTCCGGACATGATGGGCAAGGTCGGTCGCCTGGGCCGGATCCTCGGTCCCCGCGGCCTGATGCCCAACCCCAAGACCGGCACGGTCACCATGGACGTGGCCAAGGCGGTCTCCGACATCAAGGGCGGCAAGATCGAGTTCCGGGTGGACCGGCATGCCAACCTGCACTTCATCATCGGCAAGGTGTCGTTCGACGAGCGTCAGCTGCTGGAGAACTACGCGGCGGCGATCGACGAGGTCCTCCGGCTCAAGCCGACGGCCGCCAAGGGCCGGTACCTGAAGAAGATCACCATCACCACCACGATGGGTCCGGGCATCCCCGTCGACCCGAACGCGGCCCGCACCCTGGCCGCGGCCTGATCGCGGCCCGATCGCGCAGCATCCTCCGCAGGGGGCGCTCCCGGGGAACCGGGGACGCCCCTGCGACGTTTCCACCCCCTCAGAGTCCGCCCGGGGGCCCGCCCGGAAGCCCGATCGGAGTCCGCTCGGCGTACGTCGTGAGGCGGACGGCCGGCGAGGGGTTTCGTACCGGCGAGGGATGCCGCCCGCCGCGGCCTTGTCGAGACTGGACCGTGAGCGAGACGACATACGGCGATAGAGAGGACATCTCTTCATGGCACGCCGAACGACTCTCTTCCGGCGGTCCGGCGCCGACCTGCCCCCGGCGGGTGCGGAGCGTCCGGGGACGGCGAGGCGCGGCACCGGCGGCGCCGAGGGGGCCCCACAGGCCCGCCGAACAGCCGGCCGGACGACCCGCCGGGCGAGTGCGGCCGCCGCGACGGGCGCCGTGCTGGCCCTGTCCCTGACCGGATGTCTGGGCGGCTCGGGCGACGACCCGGTGCGCGGCGCCGGCGACACGACCCGACTCCCGGCGAACACGGTGCTGGTGAAGGCCTCGCAGCGGACCGGGCAGGCGGACACCTTCGAGGCCGACCTGACCGTCACCGACGGCGACACGACCATCCGCGGCTCCGGGGCCGTCCGGCTGCGGCCCGCCCCGGCGTTCACCGCGACCTTCGACGAGGTGCGGGTGAACGGGCAGACCCTGCCCGCCGCCGGCAGCCAGGTGATCCTGCTGAACGACGTCCTGTACGCCAAGGTGCCGCAGCTCGCCCAGATGTTCACCGACGGCAAGCCGTGGCTGCGGATGAACCTGGATCAGGTGAGCCGGCGGGCCGGGGTCGACCTCGACCGGATCACCTCGGCGGTGCAGCGGATCAACCCGGCCGAGCAGACCGCGATGCTGACCGCCTCCAAGGACGTGCGCCGGGTCGGCGAGGAGAAGGTCGAGGGCGTCCCCACCACCCGGTACACGGGCACGGTCACGCTGCAGGAGGCGCTGTCCCGGCTGGACGAGCAGGCCCGGGAGAAGGTCCGGCGGTGGCATGCCGACGGCTCCGAGCGGCTGGCGTTCGACATCTGGGTGGACGCCGAGAACCTGCCGCGCAAGCTGGTGCTGAAGGGCACCGCGGACGGCCGGGAGAACTCGACGGTGACGGTGCTGTACCGGGACTTCGGCGAGCCGGTGACGGTGAACGCGCCGCCCGCCGACCAGGTCGGCGACGTGACCGACCGGCTCGGGCGGCTCCCGGGCGGGGGGTGACGACCGGAACGGGCCACAGCTCCGGAAAACGGCGGCTTGCGGGATAACGTGCAAGATCGCAAGTGATCCGTTTCGGGGGAAAGGGCCCGATGATGTACCGCCGACTGACCGCGACGGTCGCCGCGGGCGGCGCTCTGCTGCTCGCACTCACCGGATGCCTCGGTGACGGGGGCGAGAAGGCGACCGGCCAAAGGCCCGAGGGCGCCGACGGCGCGGACAAGATCCCCGCCGCCCAGTACATGGCCCAGGTCTCCAAGAAGACCGAGCAGACCGACACCTACAGCATGCGCATGGTCACCAGCGGGGAGATGACCGAGCAGGGTCAGACCGTGAAGGCCGAGAGCGAGGCGCGGGTGCAGGTGCGGCTGCGGCCGGAGCCGGCGATGAAGGGCACGATCGTCATCCGCGGCACGGGGCCGGGGATGGGGGCGTGGGATCCTCCGCGTCCGCGGACAAGCCGGTAGAGATGATCATGATCGGCGGGACCATCTACATGAAGATGGATCTGCCGCAGGGGGCCGCCGGGGGCAAGCCCTGGCTGAAGTTCTCGACGGGCGAGTCCATGGCCGAGGCCCTGACGCAGAGTGAGCAGTACTCCCCGTCCCGGATGGCCCAGATGCTGACCACCGCGCCGGACGTCCGCCGGGCGGGCGAGGAGACGGTCGAGGGGGTGCGGACCACCCGCTACTCCGGCACCGTCGACGCGAACACGGGCCTGAACGTCCTCGACCCCAAGGACCGTCGGGCGGTGGAGAAGCAGCTGCAGGAGCTCGGCGCCCGGGCGATGATCGTCGACCTGTGGGTGGACGACCAGGGCCTGCCGCGCAAGCAGCACGTCAAGCTCGACATGAAGCAGGGCCGTCTGGAGATGACCGCGCACTTCTCCGACTACGGCGAGCCGGTGCAGATCAGCGCGCCGCCGGCCGACCAGGTGGGCGACTTCGACGAGATCTTCAAGGGCCTGGAGGACATCGTGAACGGCGCCAAGCCGCCCACGGCGGGCTCCTGAGGCTCCCGGTCGCGCGGTCGGTCTCCGGGCTCACCGGGGGCCGGCCGCCGGCGGATTCCACGCCGGAGCCCGACGGTTTCCGCGGCCGGGGGCCCGGCGGATTTTGCGGCCGGGGTTCGGCGGATTTTGCGGCCGGGGTTCGGCCGCGTACCCTTGACTGTTGCCGAAGACCGCCGGCCGTCGCCCGCCTGGGCGACCGAAGGTCCGCTGACCATGCGGACGGCCTGCGCAGGCTAGAGGAGAGCGATCCATGTGTGTCCGTACGGACACGTGTGTCCACGCCCCGTGCGCCTGCGCCGGGGCGTCTGTGTTGTCTGCGGCCCTTCACGCCGGCGGCCTGAACCCCAGGTAATCGGAAGGAGGCCCATGGCGAAGGCCGACAAGGCGGCCGCGATCGCTGAACTCACCGAAGAGTTCAACAGCTCCAGCGGCGCCGTGCTGACCGAGTACCGCGGGCTCACTGTGGCGCAGCTGAGCGAGCTGCGCCGCAACCTCGGTGACAACGCGAAGTTCACCGTGGTGAAGAACACGCTGACCAAGATCGCGGCGAACTCCGCCGGGGTCGACGAGGAGTTCACCAAGCTCCTGGCCGGTCCGTCGGCGATCGCGTTCGTCAAGGGCGACGTGGTCGAGGCCGCCAAGGGGCTGCGTGACTTCGCCAAGGACAACCCGCTGCTGGTGATCAAGGGCGGCGTCATCGAGGGCAAGCCGATGGACGCCGCCGAGATCAACCGCCTCGCCGACCTGGAGTCGCGCGAGGTGCTGCTGGCCAAGCTGGCGGGCGCGATGAAGGCCACGATGGCGAACGCCGCCGCCACCTTCAACGCCCTGCCGACCCAGATGGCCCAGCTGGCGGAGGCCCTGCGGGCCAAGCGCGAGGAGTCGGGCGAGGGCGAGGCCGCGTAAGGCCCCGTCGGCGCGACTCCCGCCGAGGACGACGACCCGCGGTCACCCACGATCGCATCCGCTCAATCCCGTACGGAGGAAACACACATGGCCAAGCTCACCACCGACGAGCTGCTCGACGCCTTCAAGGAGATGACCCTGCTGGAGCTGGCGGACTTCGTGAAGAAGTTCGAGGAGGTCTTCGACGTCAAGGCCGCCGCTCCGGTCGCCGTCGCCGCCGCTCCGGGCGCCCCGGCCGCGGGCGCTCCGGCCGAGGCCGCCCCCGAGAAGGACGAGTTCGACGTCATCCTCGAGGCCGCCGGCGACAAGAAGATCCAGGTCATCAAGGAGGTCCGCGCGCTGACCTCCCTGGGCCTGAAGGAGGCTAAGGACCTGGTGGACAACGCGCCCAAGCCGCTGCTGGAGAAGGTCAACAAGGAGACCGCCGACAAGGCCAAGGAGGCCCTGGAGAAGGCGGGCGCGACGGTCACCGTCAAGTAATTTCGGTCGGCCCCGAGTCGCCGCGCCTGCATGGCGGGGCACTCGGGCGTCCGCGACGCTCCGCGGGCGGCCGTCCCACCGTGGGACGGCCGCCCGCCGTCGTCTCCGAGGAGAGTTGTTGGCATCGTGTCCAGCAGGGACTTGTGAGAGATCACACGTCAGGCGTAGTCTCACGATGCAGATGGGGTCATGCTGGCAGTGTCGCCGGATGTCGCAGTTCCGTGGACACCCGCTCTGGATGGAGGTTCACCGCCCCCGACCGCCACTCCGGGTAAGTAACGATTGCCTTACAAGGTTATGGTTGGCCACAGATCGTGCGTTAAACCCCTTCCATTTTTCCGATTCGTCGCTACGGTAGTGGCCACCGCCACAGCTACTCGCTAGTAGTAAACCGGCGAACACCAGACGTGACGACAGCTCGGCGCAGCCGGGCACTGCTCGAACTTTGGTTCCGGGAGTCCCCCGGCCTGGACGGAAGGTGACGAGTGGGCGTCGAGATCCGGGTCGAAGGGTTGACCAAGACCTTCGGCCGTCAGGTCATCTGGCAGGACGTGTCGCTGACCCTGCCCGCGGGAGAGATCTCCGTGCTCCTGGGGCCCTCCGGCACGGGCAAGTCCGTGTTCCTCAAGTCGCTGGTCGGGCTGCTCAAGCCGGACCGCGGCAACATCTGGATCGGCGATCGCAACCTGCCCTACCTGTCGGAGAACGAGCTGTATGAGACCCGCAAGCTGTTCGGGGTGCTGTTCCAGGACGGCGCCCTGTTCGGGTCGATGAACCTGTTCGACAACATCGCCTTCCCCCTGCGCGAGCACACTCGCAAGACCGAGGCGGAGATCAAGCGGATCGTCCTGGAGAAGATGGAGATGGTCGGCCTGATCGGGGCCGAGCGCAAGCTCCCGGGCGAGATCTCCGGCGGTATGAAAAAGCGCGCCGGCCTGGCCCGCGCGCTGGTGCTGGACCCGGAGATCCTGCTGGTCGACGAGCCCGACTCCGGTCTGGACCCGGTCCGCACCGCCTACCTCAACCAGTTGATCGTCGATCTGAACGCCCAGATCGAGGCCACCATCCTGATCGTCACCCACGACATCAACACCGCCCGCACGGTGCCCGACAACATCGGGCTGCTGTTCCGTCGCGAACTGGTCATGTTCGGGCCGCGGGAGATGCTGCTGTCCAGCGAGGAGCCGGTGGTGCGGCAGTTCCTCAACGCCCGCCGGCAAGGGCCCATCGGCATGTCCGAGGAGAAGGACGTCTCCGAGCTGGAGGCCGAGGCCAGGATGGGCGCCGACCCCGGCCGGCTGCCCCCCATCCCGCCGCAGCTGCTGCCCAGCGACGGCCGGATCCGCCGCACCCAGCACCCGCCCGGGGAGTGGCTGCGGGCCAACGGCGTGCAGCCGCCGCCCGGCTCGTTCATCGACGAGATGGGCCGCAACTGGCTCGAGGAGTGGCCGCGGTACGTGGCCCAGCACGGCGGCGCCGCGATGCCCGCCGGCGCCGGCCCCGCCCAGGCCCCGCCTCCGCCCCCGCCCGCCCAGGGCCCCGATCCCCACCAGCCCGGTCCGTCTCAGGGCGGGGCGCCGCCCGCAGGAGGCCGTTACTGATGACCACCGCTCCTGGTATCGGCGCGAACCGGCGCGGAGACCAGGCGGGAGCGAAGACCGGCGGCGGCCGGATGGCCAAGTTCACCGACGGCTTGGTGAACATCGCCGTCAAGGAGCCCGGCCGCTTCTTCGCCCTGTGCCTGGACACCTTCCGGGCGATGTTCAAGCGCCCCGTGCAGTGGCGCGAGTTCATCGAGCAGTCCTGGTTCATCGTCTCGGTGACCGCCATCCCGACGATGCTGGTCGCCATCCCGTTCGGCGCCATCCTGTCGATGCAGGTCGGCGGGCTGATCCGGCAGCTGGGCGCCCAGTCGTTCACCGGCGCCACCGCGGTGGTGGCGATCGTCCGGGAAGCCAGCCCCCTGGTCACCGCGCTGCTGATCGCCGGCGCGGCCGGGTCGGCGATGTGCGCCGATGTGGGCTCCCGCAAGATCCGTGAGGAGATCGACGCGATGGAGGTGCTGGGCATCAACCCCCTGCACCGCCTGATCGTCCCGCGGATGTGGGCCTGCGCCTTCATCGGCCTGTTCCTGAACGGGCTGGTGTCGGTGGTGGGCCTGATGGGCGGCTACGTCTTCAACGTCATGCTGCAGGACGGCACGCCCGGCGCCTACCTGGCCTCCTTCAACGCCATGGCGCAGCTGCCGGACCTGATCCAGGCCGAGGTCAAGGCGTTCGTCTTCGGGCTCACCGCCGGGCTGGTGGCGGCCTACAAGGGCCTGAACGCCAAGGGCGGCCCCAAGGGCGTGGGAGACGCGGTCAACCAGACCGTGGTGATCACCTTCATGCTGCTGTTCCTGGAGAACTTCCTGATCAGCGCCCTGTACTTCCAGCTCGTTCCGCAGAAGGGGATGTGACCGATGGCAGCCCCTCCCAAGGGCGGCCGCGCCGTTGCCAAAGCGGTCGGCAAGCCCCTCGAACGGGTCGAGGACTTCGGCCATCAGCTGTCGTTCTACGCCCGGGCGTTCGCCTGGGTGTTCCGGGTCCTGCGCCGCTACCGCACCGAGGTGGCACGGCTGCTGGCCGAGGTCAGCCTGGGCACCGGCGGGCTGGCGGTGATCGGCGGCAGCGTGGCGATCGTCGGCTTCATGACGTTCTTCACCGGAAGCCAGGTCGGCCTGCAGGGATACAACTCCCTCAACCAGATCGGCACCGCCGCCTACACCGGGTTCGTCTCCTCCTACTTCAACACCCGTGAACTGGCGCCGCTGGTCAGCGCACTGGCGCTGTCGGCGACGGTGGGCTGCGGGTTCACCGCCCAGCTGGGCGCCATGCGGATCTCCGACGAGATCGACGCGCTGGAGGTCATGGCGGTCCCGACCATGCCGTTCCTGGTGACCACCCGGCTGCTGGCCGGCATGATCGCGGTGATCCCGCTGTACATCGTGGGCCTGCTGGCCTCGTACCTGGCGACCCGGCTGATCGTGACGGTGTTCTACGAGCAGTCGACCGGGACCTACGACCACTACTTCGAACTGTTCCTGCCGCCGTACGACATCCTCTGGTCGTTCGGCAAAGTGATCGTCTTCGCCATGCTGGTGATGCTGATCCATTGCTACTACGGCTTCCACGCCAGCGGCGGCCCCGCCGGGGTCGGCGTGGCGGTGGGCCGGGCGGTGCGGACCAGCATCGTGGTGATCAACCTGGCCGACCTGTTCCTCGGCATGGCCATCTGGGGCACCACGACCACCGTGCGGATCGCGGGGTGAACCGATGAGCGCCGACAAGTCTCAGCGAATGCGGTACCGCATCTACGGCCTGGCCATGATCTGCGTGATCATCCTGCTGCTGGGCCTGGCGGTGGCGCAGTTCAACCAGGCGTTCCGCCCGGTCGTGCACGTCACGCTGCGCGCCCAGCGGGCCGGTCTGCAGCTGTTGCCGCACTCCGACGTCAAGGTCCGCGGGATCATCGTCGGCGAGGTGCGCGCCACCCGCGCCACCTCCGACGGCGCCGTGCTGGACCTGGCGATCGACCCCGACAAGGCCAAGCTGATCCCGGCCAACGTCACCGCGCGGCTGCTGCCCAAGACGCTGTTCGGGGAGAAGTACGTGGCACTGCAGATCCCGGCCGACCGCAGCGCGACCCCGCTGCGCGACGGCGCGGTGATCCGCCAGGACACCTCCCAGGTCGCGGTGGAGGTCGACCAGGTGCTCGACAACCTGCTGCCGCTGCTGCAGTCGGTCCGGCCGGACGAGCTGTACTCCACGCTGAACGCGCTGGCCACCGCGCTGGAGGGGCGGGGCGACCAGATCGGCCGCAACCTGGAGCAGCTGGACGCGCTGCTGACCAAGGTCAACCCCGACCTGCCGCTGGTGGTGGAGGACCTCAAGGCGCTGTCGGACGTGGCCGACATCTACAACTCCGCGGCCCCCGACCTGCTGCAGACGCTGCGGAACCTGAACGTGACCGCCAAGACGGTCACCGACAAGAAGCGGACCATCGAGGAGCTGATCCCCGCGATCACCGGCGTGGCCGGCAAGGGCGACCGCTTCATGCAGGAGAACGGGCCCAAGGTGGTCGGCTTCAACATCGCCAACCGGCAGGTGCTGGAGCTGTTCGCCAAGTACTCCCCGTCCCTGCCGTGCGTGCTCGAGGGGGTCATGAAGCTGAAGCCGCTGGCCGAGGAGGCCGGAGGGGGCAGGACCCCGACGTTCAACGTGACGATCGAGATCGTCAAGCCGCGGCCGGCCTACAAGAACCCCCTCGACCTGCCGGAGATGAAGGACCACCGGGGACCGCGGTGCTACGGCCTGCCCAACCCGAAGGTGCCCTTCCCGGACTACACGGCCCTCGACGGCACCGAGGACGACCTGTGGTGGAAGGACCCGCACGACCCGGACGAGCCGCTGCCGCCGGGGCACCGCAACCGCGCCGCCTCGGGGGTCTTCGTGGACCCGGGCGCCGAGATGTCCGACAAGGAGCGGATCAAGGCCATGGTGGGGCCGCTCACCGGCATCCCCGCCGACCGGCTGTCGGACGCGTCGGTGCTGCTGTACGGGCCGCTGCTGGGTGACGGATCGGTGGTGACGATCTCGTGAGGACCGCGAGCGCCGCCCTCAAACTGGGCATCTTCGTGGTGGTCACCTCGCTGGTGACCGGGATCCTGGCGATCAGCATCGCCAACGCCCGGTTCGCCGACTCGGTGCGCTACAAGGCGATCTTCACCGACGTGACCGGGCTGCTGGAGAACGACGACGTGCGCGCCTCCGGCGTCCGGGTCGGCCAGGTGGAGGACATCAAGCTGCGCGGCACCGAGGCGGAGGTGACGTTCAGCATCGTCAAGGACGGCGTGTTCCGGCTGGGCCTGCCCGCCTCGGTGCAGCTCCACCTGCGCTACCGCAACCTGGTGGGCCAGCGGTACATCGAGCTGACCGACGACGCCCCCGGCACCCCGGGCGAGTTCCTGCGGCCCGGAGCGACCATCCCCAAGGAGCGCACCCACCCGGCGCTGGACCTGACCGCGCTGTTCAACGGGTTCCGCCCGCTGTTCCGGGCGCTGGAGCCGCAGCAGGTCAACCAGCTGGCGATGCAGATCGTGCAGGTCCTCCAGGGCGAGGCCGGCACCGTCAACAGCGTGCTGACGCACGTGGCGTCGCTGACCAACACGCTGGCCGACCGGGACCGGGTGATCGGGCAGGTCATCGACAACCTCAACCAGGTGCTGGGCACCATCGACCAGCGCCACCAGCAGGTCGACACCATGATCACCGACCTGCGCGACCTGGTCAGCGGGCTGGCCGCCGACCGGAAGGCGATCTTCGACTCGATGGCGGCGATCAACCAGCTCACCGGGACCACCGCCGACCTGCTCGTCGACGTCCGGCCGGACCTGAAGAAGGACATCGCCGGCCTCAACCGGCTGGCCGACACCCTCGCCGACAACGAGCAGGACCTGGACACGTTGTTCAAGCGCACCCCGAACCGGATGGAGGAGCTGATGGCGGCGTCCTCCTACGGGTCCTGGTTCAACTTCTACCTGTGCAGCCTGGACGCCCGGATCGCCCTGCCCGGCGGCCCGGCCTACCAGACGCCGCGAATCCAGAACGAGAACGCGAGGTGCAAGTAGCGATGGCCGAGCGGCGAACCCACCAGCGCGCCCGGGCCGTCGCGGCGCCCTCCGCCCGGTGGAAGGGAGCGCGGCCATGAAGGTCCCGTTCCGTGAGCGCAACCCGGTGCCGATCGCGCTGGCCTCGTTCACGGCGCTCGCCGTGCTGATGCTGGGGGCCTACTTCATCGAGGACCTGCCGGTGATCGGCGGCGGCACCACCTACTCCGCCCGCTTCACCGAGGCGGCCGGCCTGCGCGCCGGCGAGGAGGTGCGGGTGGCCGGCGTCCGGGTCGGCAAGGTCACCTCGTTGGAGCTGGCCGGCGACACCGTCAAGGTCACCTTCCGGGTGGACGACGAGGTCCGGCTGGGCGACCTGACCCGCGCCGACATCAAGATCAAGACGGTGCTGGGGGCGCACTATCTGGCGCTGACCCCGCGCGGCACCAAGCCGCTGCGCGGCGAGATCCCGGTCAGCCGCACCGGGGTGCCCTACAACGTGGTGCCGGCGATCAGCGACCTGAGCGGCCAGATCGATCAGATCGACACCCGGCAGGTGGCCAAGTCGCTGCAGGTGCTGGCCGACACGTTCGAGAACTCGCCGGAGGAGGTCAAGGCGTCGCTGCAGGGCCTGCGGCGGCTGTCGGAGACCATCTCCTCCCGGGACGCCGAGCTGCACGAGCTGGCCGACCGGGCGCGCAGCGTGTCGGACCTGCTGGCCAAGCGCAACGCCGACTTCGCCCGGCTGATCGAGGACTCCAACCAGATCCTGGCCGCCGTGCAGGCCCGCCGTGCGGTGATCCACCAGCTGCTGGTCCGCACCGTCCGGCTCTCCCAGCAGGTGAACGCGCTGATCGCGGAGAACCAGGCGGAGCTGAGGCCGATGCTGGACAACCTGCGGCGGGTCAACAAGGTGCTGCTGCGCAACCAGCAGAGCCTGGACAGGATCCTGGAGCTGTACGGCCCGTTCGTGCGGCAGTTCGCCGACGCCACCGGGTCCGGCCGCTGGTTCGACGCCTATATCCAGAACCTGCTGCCGATGCCGCTCTCCATCCAGCCGTCCAACGGCACGAACGGCGATTCGGGCCGGAACGGGACCACCGGCGGGCAGTCCGGGCAGCCGCAGCAGCCCGGCGCCCCCGCCACTCCGCGGCCCACTCCGGACAACCCGCTGCCCTTCCTCCCGTGAGCAGGCAGGACACCACAGTGCGCAGATTCGCAAGCATCCTGAAACTCGGTGGCGTGGCCGTCGCCGTCGGGGCGCTGGTCGCCGCGGCCGTCGTCCTGTTCACCGAACCCCCGCAGCGCCGGCTGAGCGCGTACTTCGAACGGGCGGTGGGTCTGCACCCCGGCGCCGACGTGCGGATCCTGGGCATCCCGGTGGGCAAGGTCACCAAGGTCACCCCCAAGGGCGACGCGGTGCTGGTCGAGATGACCTACGAGGCCCGCTACAAGGTCCCCGCGAACGCACAGGCCGTGATCGTCAGCCAGACCCTGGTGTCGGACCGGTTCGTCCAGCTCACCCCCGTCTACAAGGGCGGGCCGACGCTGGCCGACGGGGCCACCCTGGGCACCGACCGCACCCATGTGCCGGTCGAGGTCGACGAGGTCGGCGGCAGCCTGAACGAGCTGAGCAAGGCGCTCGGCCCGCAGGGCGCCAACTCCGGCGGCGCGCTCTCGCGGCTGCTGCACGTCGGCGCCGACACCTTCGAGGGACAGGGCGAGGACCTGCGGGAGACCATCGCCGACACCTCGCGGATGCTGGCCACCCTGAGCGAGGACCGCCAGGACGTGGCCACCACCATCCGGAACCTGCGGATCATCGCCGACACCATGGTCCGCAGCGACCGGCAGATCCGGCAGTTCAACCAGCAGCTGAACGGGGTGTCGGCACAGCTGGCCGCCGAACGCGAGGAGCTGTCGGCCGCACTGAACACCCTCGGCCCCACCCTGCGCAACGTCGAGCGGTTCATCCGGGACAACCGCGAGGAGCTGTCGGACAGCGTGCGGGAGCTGGCCCAGATCACCGGGACGCTGGTGAAGCGGCGGGAGTCCCTCGCCGAGTTCCTGGACACCGCGCCGCTGGCGATCAACAACCTGGCCCGCGCCTACGACCCGATCAGCGGCACCATCCACAACCGCGCCAATTTGTCGCTGAACTTCGAGAACCTGGCCGACTGGGTGTGCTCGCTGGCCTACTCGGTGGGCACCCCGGCCAAGGAATGCCTGAACTTCATGAAGCCCTACGACGTGCTCGGGGACGCGCTGTCCGGCCTGAGCCTGGACCTGTCGTGGATCACGGCGCTGACCACCCACTACGACCCCGAGCCGTTGCCGCCGGACGCCTACGGCCCCGACGACCCGCGCAACCCGCGCAACGGGGGCTCGGGCGTGCAGGTCGACAAGGCCCGGTCGACCGGGGACTCCCCGGCCCGGCCCGCCGGTGACTTCCGCGCCCTGCTGCCGGGAGGTGGACAGTGAGCCGTCGCACATCGCTCCGCCGGCCCGTCCGCACGGGCCTGGCGGCCGCCGTCACCGCCGCGGCGCTGGCCCTGTCGGGCTGCGGTTTCCGCGGGGTGGACTCCCTTCCCCTGCCGGGCGGCCCCGACCTGGGGGACCGGCCGGTGACGGTGCGGGCCGAGTTCGCCAACGTGCTCGACCTGGTGCCGCATTCGGTGGTCAAGCTGAACGACGTCTCGGTCGGCAAGGTCGTCAAGATCGAGCTGACGCGCAGCGCGGTGCGCGGCCGGTCCTGGCAGGCGGTCGTCACCTTCAAGATGCGCCGGGATGTGAACCTGCCGGACAACGCCCGCGCCACCATCGCCCAGACCAGCCTGCTGGGGGAGAAGTACGTGGCGCTGTGGCCGCCGGTGGGGGAGGCGCCCTCGCCCGACCGGCTGGGCGACGGGGACCTGATCCCGCTGGAGCGCACCTCCCGCGGCGCGGAGATCGAGGAGGTCCTGTCGGCCATGTCGCTGCTGCTCAACGGCGGCGGACTGGAGCAGGTCTCCACGATCACCCGTGAGCTGAACGCGGCGATGAACGGCCGGACCGAGACCATCAAGTCGGTGCTGCACAAGGTGGACGCGTTCGTGGGCACCTTGGACCGCAACCGCTCGGCCATCGTCCGGGCGCTGGACAGCATCGACCGGCTGAGCAAGACGCTGGCCGAGGAGCGGCGGACCATCAACGACACCATCGATCGGACCGGGCCGGCGCTGAAGATCCTCGAGCAGAACCGGGCCGACCTGACCAAGATGCTGGTCAGCCTGGACAAGCTCAGCAAGACCACCACACGCGTGATCAACGCCTCGCACGCCGACATGGTGGCCAACCTCAAGTCGCTGAACACCACGCTGGAGAACCTCAACAAGGCCGGCTCCAACCTGCCCAAGGCGTTGGAGACGATGATGACCTTCCCGTTCCCGCCCACGTTCTCCAACGTGCTGCGCGGCGACTACGGCAACCTGCACCTGACGGTCGACCTGGACCTGAAGAGCCTGACCCAGAACCTGCTGGGCGGCACCGACCTGGAGTACCTGGTCAAGCAGGGCGAGCAGATGCGGCTGCTGCTCAAGCCGCCGAGCCTGAGCGTGCCGCAGCCGCCGCTGGGCGTGCTGCCCGACCGGCAGCCGACCACGACCGGCGCGCCCGCCCCGTCCGGCGGGACGACCGTCGCCCCCGTGACCCCCTCGCCGACGCCCCGCACCGGCGGTGACGGGCAGCGGCCGGACCGGTCGCTCCCGACGGTCCGGCCGCAGTCGATGGGCTCCACGGACGTTCACGCCGGCCTGTACACGCTGATGACCGGAGGGCTCTGGTGATCCTCAAGCGCAGCGTCAAGATCCAGCTGTTGGCCTTCCTGGTCATCACCGTGCTCGGAATCAGCGTGGTGGCGGTCCGCTACATCGGGATCGGCCGGGGGCTGCTGGGACGCGAGTACGTCGCGTACGTGGACCTGACCGACTCCGGCGGCGTGTTCACCAACGCGGCGGTCACCTACCGGGGCGTCACGGTCGGCCGGGTCGGCCCGATGGAGCTCACCGAGGACGGCATCCGGGTCCGGCTGATCCTGGAGCGGGGCCACCGGATCCCCTGGGAGGGCACCACCGCGGTGGTCGCCAACCGCTCGGCGGTCGGCGAGCAGTACATCGACCTGCAGCCCACCAAGAAGCCCGGCCCGAACGGCGAGATCCCCGGTCCCTACCTGGGCGACGGCGGCAAGTACAACGTCATTCCCCGGGAGCGGACCCGGCTGCCGGTGTCCACCGCCGAACTGCTGCGCAACGTCGACGCGCTGGTGTCCTCGGTCGACCCCAAGGACCTGCGGGTGGTGGTGAACGAGCTGCACAAGGCCTTCAACGGCTCGGCCGCCGACCTGCAGGCGCTGCTGGACGACACCGACCGGCTGCTGAAGACCGCCGAGGAGGCCTACCCCGACACCAAGAAGCTGCTGACCGACGGCCGCACGGTGCTGAACACCCAGCGCCAGATGGGCGGGCACATCCGGCAGTTCTCCCGCAACCTGAACGTGCTGACCGCCCAGCTGCGGCGCGACGACGACGCGCTGCGCACGGTGTTGGACCGCGGCAAGCCGTTCACCGCCGAGACCCGCCGGCTGATCGACGACCTGTCGCCGACGCTGCCGGTGCTGCTGGCCAACCTGACCACCACCGGGCAGGTCATGACCTCGCGGATCGCCGGCATCCGCTCGCTGTTCATCCTGTACCCGGTGACCGTGGCGGGCGCGTTCACCGTCACCCCGGGCGACGGCACCCAGCACCTGGGCCTGGTGCTCAACCTGGGCGCCCCGGGGGTCTGCACCAAGGGGTACGAGAAGACCAAGCGGCGCTGGCCGCAGGACACCAGCAAGCAGCAGGTCCGCACCGACCTGGGCTGTGCGGAGCCGAAGGACTCCGACAAGGTCGTCCGCGGCGCGCGCAACGTCCCGCCCGAGGGACGCCGGCCCTACCCGAAGGTCCCCGACGGCGCCACCACCGGGGCGGGCTTCCCGGCGGGCGGCGCGGACGGCGGCGCCGAGGACGCCGAGGAGCGGTCCTCTGAGACCGGCGACGACGGGGTGACCACTCTGGTGGACGACACCCTGTATGTGCCGGTCTCGGCCGGATCAGTGCAGCTCGCCGGGTACGATCCAGCCACCGGGGCCGTGTACGGGCCCGACGGCAAGGAGTACCTGCTGGGCTACGGCGGCGGGCAGCAGCAGGTGCTGGGCGACGCCTCCTGGAAGATGCTGCTCCTCGGCCCCCTGTCCTGAGTTAAGGAGCCCTCACCGTGAAGTTCAGGCGATCACGTGACCGTGACGAGGAACAGGTGGTGGTGCGCATCCCGGTGGTGAACGGGGTGCTGGCCGTGGTCGTCGTGGCGCTGGCCATCGCGGTGACGCTGCTGGGGATCTCGGTGTGGAAGGCCGAGAACCGTGAGGACCAGCGGGTGGCGGCCATGCAGGCGGCGCGGCAGACCGCCGTCAACCTGGCGACCATCGACCACCGCGACCTCCCCAAGAGCCTGGACCGGGTGGCCAGCGGGCTGACCGGCGAGGCCAAGGACCAGTGGGGGACCATGTCCGCCGACATCTCCAAGGCCGCCCAGCAGGGCAAGAGCACCGCCACGGTGCGCGACATGCGGGCCGGCGTGGTGTCGATGGACGACGACAGCGCTGAGGTGATCGTTGCCCTCACCACCGTGGTCACCAGTGCCGAGGTGCCCAACGGGCAGCAGCGTTACTTCCGCTGGCGGTTCGACCTGACCCGCACCGACGGGCGCTGGCTCGTCTCCAACATGAGGCTGGTGGCATGACGATGCTCGGGCGCGGCCGGGGTGCCGGCACGACAAGCAGGGACGACACGGCGAACAACGACGCGGACCAGACCGTGGACCAGACCGCGGACCAGACCGTGGAGCAGGACGCGGACCGGACGGGCGCGGCGACCGAGGCCGACGAGAAGGCGCGCCGGGCCGAGGAGGCCGCCCGACGGGCGCAGGAGCTCGCCGAGCAGGCCCGCAAGGCCGCCGAGGAGGCCAGGGCCGCCCTGGAGGAGGCCGAGCGGGCGCGGGCCGCGGGACGGGCCGTCGTGGACTCCGAGGCGGGCGAGGACGGCCCCGTCGCGGCACGGCCCAAGTACGCCCTGACGAAGGAGGACGACCGGGACGACGCCGAGCCCTCCGAGCCCTCTGACTCCGCCGAGACCGTCGAGGATCTCGAGGACGTCGGGACCGCCGAGGCCGGCGGGGCCGACGAGACCACCGAGCTCGTCGAGACCGTCGAGCTCGCCCCGTTCGACGGGCCGGCGAAGTACCGCGCGGACGCCGCCGCGGAGGCCGAGGACACGGCGGCGGAGAAGACGGTGGCGGAGAAGACGGCGGTCGACCGCGCCTCGGACGAGGCCGAGGAGGGCGACGCGCCCACCGTCGCGCTGAGCAAGGAGGGCGAGGACGGCGAGAGGCCCGGGGACGGCGAGGAGGACGCGGACGAGGAGGGCGGCGCCCAGGGCGCCGCGGGCGGGAGGCGGCGCAGGATCGTGCTCCGCTCCGGGCTGGGCGCCTCCGGCGCGGTGCTGCTGACGCTCGCCGTGCTGCTGGCGGTCGCGACCGGGTGGCTGTGGTACCGCCACGACCGGCTGACCGACGCCGAGAAGGCCCGCAAGCAGGTGGCGTTCGCCGCCGCGCAGGCGGCCCAGGACCTGTCCTCCTACGACTACCGGACGGTGGACTCGGACCTGCGCCGGGCCGCCGCGCACACCACCGGCGCGTTCCGGGACGAGTTCGCCAAGACCACCTCGCAGGTCAAGCAGAACGCCGCCAGGCAGCAGGTGGTGACCGAGGGCATCGCGCTGAAGACCGGCATCGAGAAGGTCGACGGCGACCGGGCGGTGGCGATCGTGTTCCTCAACCAGGAGACCACCAAGGCCACGAGCACCCAGCGGCTGCCGAGCCAGTACCGGCTGCGGCTGACCATGAAGCGGGTGGGCGACCGGTGGCTGGTGGAGAAGCTGGAGGTGCTCTAGCCCGCTCCCGCCCCGCCGCCCCGGGCCCGACCCGCCGCGCGAGCCGCCCCGGATCGCCCGGTCCGGCCCGCGCGGCGTGACGCACGGCATGGGGCGGCCGGTCGCCGCTGCGCTCCACGGTCCCGCCGGGCCGGTCCGGCGACCGGCCGGCTCATGACCCGTTCCGGACATGTCCGGAACGGGTCATGGCGTGTTCCGGAGACCCCGACCGGGGCGGAACTCGTAAACTATGGCTTTCCTCACGGCTGATCAGCGGGGGAAATACCGCAGGCCGGTCTTGACTCCAGGGCTCGGACAAGCGATGCTGCGAGGCGACTGTGATGCATACTGTGCCGCCGGAGTTGTCAGCGGTGTAGCGGTCGGCTACACTGCTCCTTTGCGCTGCCCTCTGACTATCCTCGTACAAGAATCCAGTTCGTAGCGGACCGTGCACGCACGGCATCCGCGATAACGATCTTGTTCGGCGATGGTCTGGCCTGCGCATCACCAGTACCGCCGCGAGCCCTCGGAAGGACCACTCTTGGCAGCCTCGCGCAACGCCTCGAACACCGTGACCGGTCCGAACCGCGTTTCCTTCGCGCGTATCCAGGAACCACTCGAAGTCCCGGACCTCCTCGCCCTGCAGACCGAATCCTTCGACTGGCTGCTCGGCAACGAGAGGTGGAAGTCCCGCGTCGAGGCGGCCCAGAAGGCCGGCCGCAAGGACGTCCCGACCCAGTCGGGACTGGAGGAGATCTTCGAGGAGATCAGCCCGATCGAGGACTTCTCCGGGACCATGTCCCTGTCGTTCCGGGATCACCGGTTCGAGCCGCCCAAGTACTCCGTCGAGGAGTGCAAGGACAAGGACATGACCTACTCCGCCCCGATGTTCGTGACGGCGGAGTTCATCAACAACTCGACGGGGGAGATCAAGAGCCAGACGGTGTTCATGGGCGACTTCCCGCTCATGACCCCCAAGGGCACCTTCATCATCAACGGCACCGAGCGGGTGGTGGTGTCGCAGCTGGTGCGCTCGCCCGGCGTCTACTTCGACCGGTCTCTGGACAAGGCCAGCGACAAGGACATCTACGGCTGCAAGATCATCCCCAGCCGTGGGGCCTGGCTGGAGTTCGAGATCGACAAGCGCGACAACGTCGGCGTGCGCATCGACCGTAAGCGCAAGCAGCCCGTCACCGTGCTGCTCAAGGCGCTGGGCTGGGACGAGGCTCGCATCCGCGAGCACTTCGGCGCTTACGAGTCGATGAACGTCACCCTGGAGAAGGACCACACCGCCGGCCAGGAAGACGCGCTGCTGGACATCTACCGGAAGCTGCGGCCGGGCGAGCCGCCGACCAAGGAGTCGGCGCAGGCCCTGCTGGAGAACCTGTACTTCAACCCCAAGCGCTACGACCTGGCCAAGGTCGGCCGGTACAAGGTCAACAAGAAGCTCGGTCTGGACCTGGACATGAACCAGGGCACCCTGACCGAGGACGACATCGTGGCCACCATCGAGTACCTCGTCCGGCTGCACGCCGGCGAGGAGGAGGCCGTGCTCACCGCCGCCGGCCCCGGCGGCGTCGCGGTGCCGATCGAGGTCGACGACATCGACCACTTCGGCAACCGGCGGCTGCGCACCGTCGGCGAGCTCATCCAGAACCAGGTCCGGCTCGGCCTGGCCCGCATGGAGCGCGTCGTCCGCGAGCGGATGACCACCCAGGACGTCGAGGCGATCACGCCGCAGACCCTGATCAACATCCGCCCGGTGGTGGCCTCCATCCGCGAGTTCTTCGGCACCAGCCAGCTCTCGCAGTTCATGGACCAGACCAACCCGCTGGCCGGGCTGACCCACAAGCGCCGTCTGAACGCGCTGGGCCCCGGCGGTCTGTCCCGGGAACGGGCCGGCTTCGAGGTCCGTGACGTGCACCCCTCGCACTACGGCCGGATGTGCCCGATCGAGACCCCCGAGGGTCCGAACATCGGTCTGATCGGGTCGCTGTCGGCCTACGGGCGGGTCAACCCGTTCGGGTTCATCGAGACCCCCTACCGCAAGGTCGTCGACGGCCGGGTCACCGACGAGATCCACTACCTGACCGCCGACGAGGAGGACAGGTACATCAAGGCGCAGGCCAACTCGCCGCTCAACCCCGACGGCACCTTCGCCGAGGAGAAGGTGCTGGTGCGCACCAAGGGCGGTGAGATCGAGTACCTGCCGCCGGAGGAGGTCCACTACATGGACGTCTCGCCGCGGCAGATGACCTCGGTGGCCACCGCCATGATCCCGTTCCTGGAGCACGACGACGCCAACCGGGCGCTCATGGGCTCCAACATGCAGCGCCAGGCGGTGCCGCTGCTGCGCAGCGAGGCCCCGCTGGTCGGCACCGGCATGGAGTACCGGGCCGCCACCGACGCCGGCGACGTGATCCTGGCCGAGAAGTCCGGCGTGGTGGAGGAGGTCTCCGCCGACTACATCACCGTGCTCAACGACGACGGCACCCGCACCACCTACCGGGTCGCCAAGTTCAAGCGGTCCAACCAGGGCACCTGCTACAACCAGAAGCCCATCGTGGACGAGGGCCAGCGGGTCGAGCAGGGCCAGGTCATCGCCGACGGTCCGTGCACCGACCAGGGCGAGATGGCGCTGGGCAAGAACCTGCTGGTGGCGTTCATGCCCTGGGAGGGCCACAACTACGAGGACGCCATCATCCTGTCCCAGCGCCTGGTGCAGGACGACGTGCTGAGCTCGATCCACATCGAGGAGCACGAGGTCGACGCCCGCGACACCAAGCTGGGACCGGAGGAGATCACCCGGGACATCCCCAACGTCTCCGAAGAGGTGCTGGCCGACCTCGACGAGCGCGGCATCATCCGGATCGGCGCCGATGTGGTGCCCGGCGACATCCTGGTCGGCAAGGTCACCCCCAAGGGCGAGACCGAGCTGACCCCCGAGGAGCGGCTGCTGCGCGCCATCTTCGGCGAGAAGGCCCGCGAGGTCCGCGACACCTCGCTGAAGGTGCCGCACGGTGAGCAGGGCAAGGTCATCGGCGTGCGGGTGTTCTCCCGCGAGGAGGGCGACGAGCTGCCGCCCGGCGTCAACGAGCTGGTCCGCGTCTACGTGGCGCAGAAGCGCAAGATCACCGACGGGGACAAGCTGGCCGGACGACACGGCAACAAGGGCGTCATCGCCAAGATCCTGCCGGTCGAGGACATGCCGTTCCTGGAGGACGGCACCCCGGTCGACATCATCCTCAACCCGCTGGGCGTGCCCGGCCGCATGAACGTCGGCCAGGTCCTGGAGACCCACCTGGGCTGGGTGGCCAGCCGAGGCTGGAAGATCGAGGGCGACGACGCCGAGTGGAAGCGCAACCTCAAGGCCATCGGCGCCGGCGAGGCCGGTCCGTGGACCAAGACCGCCACCCCGGTGTTCGACGGCGCCCGCGAGGAGGAGATCACCGGGCTGATCGAGAGCACGCTCCCCGACGCCGAGGGGCGGCGCCTGGTCGGTCCCGGCGGCAAGGCCAAGCTGTACGACGGCCGGACCGGCGAGCCCTTCAAGGACCCGATCTCGGTCGGCTACATCTACATCCTGAAGCTGCTCCACCTGGTCGACGACAAGATCCACGCTCGGTCGACCGGCCCCTACTCCATGATCACGCAGCAGCCGCTGGGCGGTAAGGCCCAGTTCGGCGGTCAGCGGTTCGGGGAGATGGAGGTCTGGGCGCTGGAGGCCTACGGCGCCGCCTACGCCCTGCAGGAGCTGCTGACCATCAAGTCCGACGACGTGCTCGGCCGCGTGAAGGTCTACGAGGCCATCGTCAAGGGCGAGAACATCCCGGAGCCGGGCATTCCGGAGTCCTTCAAGGTGCTGATCAAGGAGATGCAGTCGCTGTGCCTCAACGTCGAGGTGCTCTCCAGCGACGGCATGTCGATCGAGATGCGCGACAGCGACGAGGACGTCTTCCGTGCCGCGGAGGAGCTCGGCATCGATCTCGCACGGCGCCCGAACGAGGGTGCGATGAGCGTCGACGAGGTCTGAGGCACTAGGGGCGTAAGGGGATATACACAGTGCTCGACGTCAACTTCTTCGACGAGCTGCGGATCGGCCTGGCGACCGCCGACGACATCCGTCAGTGGTCGCACGGCGAGGTCAAGAAGCCCGAGACCATCAACTACCGGACGCTCAAGCCGGAAAAGGACGGCCTCTTCTGCGAGAAGATCTTCGGTCCCACCCGGGACTGGGAGTGCTACTGCGGCAAGTACAAGCGGGTGCGCTTCAAGGGGATCATCTGCGAGCGCTGCGGCGTGGAGGTCACCCGCGCCAAGGTGCGGCGTGAGCGGATGGGCCACATCGAGCTGGCCGCCCCGGTCACCCACATCTGGTACTTCAAGGGAGTCCCCTCGCGGTTGGGCTACCTGCTCGACCTGGCCCCCAAGGACCTCGAGAAGGTCATCTACTTCGCGGCGTACATGATCACCTCGGTGGACACCGAGAGGCGCGAGCGCGATCTGCCCACCCTGGAGGCGCAGATCTCGGTGGAGCGCCAGCAGATCGAGCAGCGCCGGGACGCCGACATCGAGCTCCGCCAGCAGAAGCTGGAGGCCGACCTGGCCGAGCTGGAGGCGGCCGGGGCCAAGGCCGACGCCAAGCGCAAGCTGCGGGACAGCGCCGAGCGGGAGATCAAGCAGCTGCGCGACCGCGCCCAGCGGGAGCTGGACCGCCTCGAGGAGGTCTGGAACCGCTTCAAGAACCTCAAGGTCCAGGACCTCGAGGGCGACGAGATGCTGTACCGCGAGATGAAGGAGCGGTTCGGCCAGTACTTCGAGGGCGGCATGGGCGCCGCGGCCATCCAGGCCCGGCTGCAGAACTTCGACCTCGAGGCCGAGGCCGAGAAGCTGCGGGAGATCATCCGCACCGGCAAGGGCCAGAAGAAGGCCCGCGCCCTCAAGCGGCTCAAGGTCGTCTCGGCGTTCCTCAACACCCGCAACAGCCCGCTGGGCATGGTGCTGGACTGCATCCCGGTCATCCCACCGGACCTGCGCCCGATGGTGCAGCTGGACGGCGGCCGGTTCGCCACCAGCGACCTCAACGACCTGTACCGGCGGGTGATCAACCGGAACAACCGGCTCAAGCGGCTGCTCGACCTGGGCGCTCCGGAGATCATCGTCAACAACGAGAAGCGGATGCTGCAGGAGGCCGTCGACGCACTGTTCGACAACGGCCGCCGCGGCCGCCCGGTCACCGGCCCGGGCAACCGCCCGCTCAAGTCGCTGAGCGACATGCTCAAGGGCAAGCAGGGCCGGTTCCGCCAGAACCTGCTGGGCAAGCGCGTCGACTACTCCGGCCGCTCGGTCATCGTGGTCGGTCCGCAGCTGAAGCTGCACCAGTGCGGTCTGCCCAAGCAGATGGCGCTGGAGCTGTTCAAGCCGTTCGTGATGAAGCGGCTGGTGGACCTCAACCACGCGCAGAACATCAAGTCCGCCAAGCGGATGGTCGAGCGCGCCAAGCCGGTCGTGTGGGACGTGCTGGAAGAGGTCATCGCCGAGCACCCGGTGCTGCTGAACCGGGCGCCGACCCTGCACCGGCTGGGCATCCAGGCGTTCGAGCCGCAGCTGGTGGAGGGCAAGGCCATCCAGATCCACCCGCTGGTGTGCACCGCGTTCAACGCCGACTTCGACGGCGACCAGATGGCGGTGCACCTGCCGCTGTCGGCCGAGGCGCAGGCCGAGGCGCGGATCTTGATGCTGTCCACCAACAACATCCTCAAGCCCTCCGACGGCAAGCCCGTCACCATGCCCACCCAGGACATGGTCATCGGCCTGTACTGGCTGACGACCGAGAAGGAGGGCGCCAAGGGCGAGGGCCGGGCGTTCTCGTCGCCGGCCGAGGCCGTCATGGCCTACGACCGCGGCGAGCTGGACCTGCAGGCCAAGATCCAGGTCCGCTTCAAGGACACCCCGCCGCCGCGCGACTGGGTCGCCCCCGAGGGCTATGAGCCGGGCCAGCCGTACCGGCTGGAGACCACGCTCGGCCGCTGCCTGTTCAACGAGACGCTGCCGGACGACTTCCCCTTCGTGAACTACGAAGTGGGCAAGAAGCAGCTGTCGCAGATCGTGAACCAGCTGGCCGAGAACTACCCCAAGGTGGTCGTGGCCCACGCGCTGGACGAGCTGAAGGACCGCGGGTTCCACTGGGCCACCCGGTCCGGGGTGACCATCGCGATCGAGGACGTGGTGGCGCCGCCGAACAAGGAGCAGATCCTGGCCCGGTACGAGGGCCTCGCCGACAAGGTGCAGCGCCAGTACGACCGCGGCCTGATCACCGACGACGAGCGCCGGCAGGAGCTCATCGAGATCTGGACGCGCGCCACCAACGAGGTCATGGAGGACATGACCAAGGCGTTCCCGAAGACCAACCCGGTGTGGATGATGGTCAACTCGGGCGCCCGCGGTAACCCGCTCCAGGTCCGTCAGATCGCCGGTATGCGCGGCCTGGTCTCCAACCCCAAGGGCGAGACCATCCCGCGGCCGATCAAGTCCTCCTTCCGCGAGGGCCTGTCGGTGGTCGAGTACTTCATCTCCACCCACGGCGCCCGGAAGGGTCTGGCCGACACCGCGCTGCGCACCGCCGACTCCGGTTACCTGACCCGGCGTCTGGTGGACGTGGCGCAGGACGTCATCGTCCGCGAGGAGGACTGCGGCACCGACCGGGCCATCACCTTCCCGGTGGTCGAGCAGGCCCCCGACGGCTCGTGGGTCAGGGCCGCCAACGCCGAGACCAGCCTGATCGGGCGGACCATCGCCGAGGACGTCGAGGTGGACGGGACGGTCATCGTCCAGGCCGGCACCGACATGTCCGAGGCGGTGCTCGATCGGCTGATCAAGGCGGGCGTGAAGGAGGTCCGCACCCGCAGCTCGCTGGTCTGCGAGTCCAAGATCGGTGTGTGCGCCGCCTGCTACGGCCGCTCGCTGGCCACCGGCAAGCGGGTGGACGTCGGCGAGGCGGTCGGCATCATCGCCGCCCAGTCGATCGGTGAGCCCGGCACCCAGCTGACCATGCGCACCTTCCACACCGGTGGTGTCGCCGGCGCGGACATCACGCACGGTCTGCCGCGTGTCACCGAGCTGTTCGAGGCCCGCGTCCCCAAGGGCGTGGCGCCGATCAGCGAGGTGGCCGGCCGGGTCAAGATCGAGGAGACCGAGAAGGCCAAGAAGATCATCATCGTCCCGGACGACGGGTCCGACGAGGTCGCCTACCAGGTGCCGATGCGGGCCCGGCTGATGGACGGGGTCCGCGAGGGGGCCCGCGTCGAGGTCGGCCAGCAGCTCATCGTGGGCGCCCAGAACCCGCACGAGGTGCTGCGCATCCTCGGTCCCCGGGCGGTGCAGCTGCACCTGGTCCAGGAGGTCCAGGAGGTCTACCGCTCGCAGGGCGTGTCGATCCACGACAAGCACATCGAGATCATCGTCCGCCAGATGCTCAAGCGGGTGAACATCCTCGAGTCGGGCGACACCGACCTGCTGCCGGGCGACCTGGTGGAGCGGCCGGTCTTCGAGGAGACCAACCGCAAGGTGGTGGCCGAGGGCGGCACCCCCGCCGCCGGCCGTCCGGTCCTGATGGGCATCACCAAGGCCTCGCTGGCCACCGAGTCGTGGCTGTCGGCGGCCTCCTTCCAGGAGACCACCCGGGTGCTCACCGAGGCGGCCATGCACGCCAAGAGCGACCCGCTGCTGGGCCTGAAGGAGAACGTCATCATCGGCAAGCTCATCCCGGCCGGTACCGGCATGCCGCAGTACCGCAACGTCCGGGTCGAGCCCACCGAGGAGGCCAAGGCCGCGGTGTACTCCGTCGGGTCCTATGACGAGGGCGGCGAGTACACCTTCGGCCAGGGCTCCGGCGAGGCCGTGCCCCTGGAGGACTACGACTACGGCCAGTACAACCGCTGATCGCCGGCGGCCGGCCTGACCGGCCGCGGCACCGGCCTCGAGCCCTCCCCGGTCGCCCGGGGAGGGCTCGAGGCGCCTTTGGGCGCGAAAGGGCCGCCCCGCCCGCGGCACAGGGCTCCTCCGCCCGGAGGGCGCCCGGGACCGAAGGGGCCGCTTCTCGCGACGCCCCCGAGGACGCGCGAAGACGCCCGCGGGCGCCCAGGGCTCAGCGGAAGCGGAGGAGCACGGCGGTGGCGTCGTCGTGGGGCTTGCCCCGGCGTACGGCGCGCTCGGCCTCGGTCTCGGCGCGTTCGGCCTCGCGGGTGCGCCGGACGAGCTCCAGGGGGCCCTCCCGGTCGAGGAGGTCCACCAGGGCGGGCCAGTCGAGCCGGCCGAAACGTTCGACGAGCCGGGCGGCGCCGTCGCTGAACAGGGCCGCCCGCCGGACGTCCGCCAGCGCGACGGAGCCCGTCAGAGCCTCATAGGCGGCCTCGGGGCGGGTGCTCGCCACCCAGAAGCCGTCGGGGGAGTTGCGCAGCGCTCGCACCGCCTCAGGGGTGTAGGAGGGGAGCCTGGCCACCCTGTCGTCACAGATCACCTCCAGGCGATCGCCCAGGTCCACCACGACGGGGGAGTCGGCCAGCACCAGCCAGTCCAGACGGCCCTCCCGGGCGCGCACGATCGCGGCGGTCGCCGACGGGCTGTCGGGGTTGGCCAGGTCGCAGCCGCGATGGGCGTCGCAGGTCTCGGCGATGGACTCGGCCAGCACGTCGGCCAACGCCGCACGCGTTCCGCCGGCCAGCCGACGGGCCAGCGCGCCGGCCAGCCGACCCGCCAGCCAGCGCGGCCCGTGAACGCATCCGGAGTCGACGCCGGGCCGGACGGTGGCCCCGTCCAGCAGCACGGCCCAGCCGTCGCCGGTCACCGCGCGATCTTCGTTGGGAAGGCCGGGTGCGGCCACGGAGGCGTAGCTGATGTGCACGGTTCCCCCAAGAACAGAGTGATCGTCGCTCGAGACGCCCGGCCGGACGCCCGCGCTTTGGCATCCTGTCGGGCTTATGCGAACCCGTACGCCGCGCAACGCCCCGCCGGAGCCGGAGGAGGACCTGTGGCCGGAGGCGGGAGAGGACTGGCTCGAGGACGCCTTCGCCGCCGCCGAGCGGCGCAGACGCCGGGCCAGGATCGCCCTGTCGATCCTGGCCGCCGTCGCCTGCGCCGCCACCGCCGCCGCCGGTGTCTGGCTCTATCGCCCCGACTCTCCGCTCGGACGGGGCGCCGCACCGGCCGGACGGTCGCCCGCGCGCCCTCTGGTCAGGTCCGCGCCGCCCTCCACCCCGGCCGTGCCGGTTCGGGGGACGGGCGAGTTCGTCCGGGCCCCCGGCACCGGCCGCAAAGTCGGGCGGGGCCGGCTGATGCGGTACGCCGTGGAGGTGGAGGTGGGCGTCGGCCGCACGCCCGCCGAGTTCGCCCGCGCCGTCGAGGCGATCCTGGCCCACCCCAGGGGGTGGACCGCCAAGGGCAAGTGGGCGTTCCAGCGGGTGAGCGGCCGCGGCTATGACTTCGTGGTACGGCTGGCCACCCCGCAGACCGTCGACCGCCTGTGCGGCAGGTACGGGCTGAGGACCGAGGGCGAGGTCAACTGCGCCGGCGGCAAGGAGGTGATCGTCAACCTCAAGCGCTGGGAGCTGCTGATCCCGGCCTATCGGGGCAGGCCCGAGGAGTACCGGGCGTTGACGATCAATCACGAGGTGGGCCACCGGCTCGGCTACGGCCATGTCACCTGTCCGCGCAAGGGCGCGCCCGCGCCGGTCATGCAGCAGCAGGTGTACGGGATGAAGGGCTGTGTGATCAACGGCTGGCCCTATGACGAACGCGGCCGTTATGTCACCGGTCCGGCGGTCCCGTGACCCGGTGCCGCCTGGGCCGAGGTTTGAACGAGAGTTGCAGAACGCCGAAACGCGCTTCATCTCCGGCCCGAAGGGGTACAGAATGTCCCACCGGTTGCCCATCGAAGCGTGGTGATTTGCGGTGGGACCTGCCGTCCGGGCAGGCTGGACAACTGAACGTCCCTGGCGGGGATGCCACGGGGCGAGGACAAGGCTTGGAGGCCGCGTGATGCGCCGTGCGCCTCGAAGTGGAACATGACGGCCTGGGCGAGCGTCCGCCCGGGGGAACGGCGCTGAAGGAGCCCGACGATGACCGAGCAGAGCGGCACGCAGGGACCGCAGTGGCCGAGGCCTGACGACCAGAACCCGCCGAACGGCGGGGAGGGCGGGGCCGACCAGGCGGCGGATGCGGGATCCGGCCCGTCCCAGCAGCCGATGCGACCGATCGGCGACCGCACGGTGGTGTTCGGCGCGCCGTCGCGTCGCACGAACACCGAGAACCAGCCCGAGGCCGGCGGCGGGTCCGGCGCTGAGCAGAAGCAGCCCGCCCCGCCCCCGCCCACCATGATCGAGCAGCCCGCTCCTCCGCCCACCGTGGTCGAGCGGCCCGCTCCGCCTCCGCCCACCGTGGTCGAGCAGCCGATCGCCGGTCTGGGCGCCGAGCAGGCCCAGCAGCCCGGCCAGCCGCCGCAGCAGCCCTACCCTGGTCCGCAGGCCCCCTACGGTCAGCAGCCGCAGCAACCGCAGCAGGCCCAGCCGTCGCAGCAGCAGCCGTACGGTCAGCAGCCCTACGGGGGGCAGCCCCAGCAGCAGCCGTACGAGGCGCCGGCGGATCCGTACCGCCCGCCGTCGTTCGACCTGCCCGAGCAGCAGCAGTCGCAGCAGCCGCCGCAGCAGCAGTCTCCGGGCTCCACGGACGGGGAGCGCACCCTGATCGTGCCGGGGCCCGAGCAGCAGGGGCAGCCGGGCGGGACGCCTCCGATCAGCGACAACGCGACGTTGGCCTGGTCGCCGGGGCCGGATGTGCCGGTCGCCGGTCCGGGCCGGGACGCCCAGCAGCGTGATCGGCAGTCGCCCCAGCCGGGAGAGGGGGAGCGCACCGTGATGGTGCCGCCGCCCGATCCCGCCCAGTACTCGGGGCCGGCTCCCGAGGAGCCGCAGCAGCCCCAGTACGAGCCGCCGGCGGCCCAGGGCTTCGGTCCGCCGTCGGGCTCCTCCGACAGCGATGCGGCGCCCACCCAGGCGTTCGCCGCCAACCAGGGCGGCGGGCAGCCGTCGGGCTACCCCGACCAGCCGCAGTGGCAGCAGGGCGCCGAGCAGCCCGGCCAGCAGCCCTATGGTCAGCAGCCCTACGGCCAGCAGCCGGGGCAGCCGCAGGGCGGGCAGGGGCAGCAGCCGGCCTACGGTGCGCCGGGCGGTCAGCAGGGGTATCCGCAGCAGCCCTATGGTCAGCAGCCCTACGGCCAGCAGCCGGGGCAGCCGCAGGGCGGGCAGGGGCAGCAGCCGGCCTACGGTGCGCCGGGCGGTCAGCAGGGGTATCCGCAGCAGCCCTATGGTCAGCAGCCCTACGGCCAGCAGCCGGGGCAGCCGCAGGGCGGGCAGGGGCAGCAGCCGGCCTACGGTGCGCCGGGCGGTCAGCAGGGGTATCCGCAGCAGCCCTATGGTCAGCAGCCCTACGGCCAGCCGCAGGGCGGGCAGGGCCAGTACGGCGCCCAGCAGTACGGCGGAGGCCAGGCCGACGGCAAGGGCGGCGGCAAGAAGGGGCTGTACATCGGGATCGGCGCGATCACCCTGGTGGTGATCATCGTCGTCCTGGTGATCCTGTTCGTGCTCTGAGGACCCGGAGCGGACCGGCCCACCGATCGGAGACTCTTCCCTTCCGGGAATAATCGGGACACAATGCCGACGGGAACCTCCCGTCGGCATTGGTCCGTTCCAAGGACGACTTCCGTTCGGTTTCTCTTCGACCCGGCCGCGGTGCGCGGAACCGATGCACCGGATGGCGCGTTGCATCGGTGCGTCGCGGACCGGACGGCGGCGGCGTACTCGCTTTGACCAACGCCGCCAGGCTGGGTAGTCTCTTCCCTCGTGCCCGTGGTTCGCGGGTCACATGTGCGTGCGCGCCGGCAAGGCCCTCTGGGTGCCAGTCCTAGCGCCGCAATCCACTCCCCGACTTTGATCGGCCCACGCGGGCCGTGGCGGTCTCGTGACGCCCTGGAGCGGGCGACACGCCCGACCGCGGGGGTCGGAGAGGCCGGGAAACCGGCAGGTCACAGCCTCTCCGGGGGCGGTGATTGACGGTCTGAGCCCGAGTCGTCCGACTCGGGCAAAAGGCCATTCAGTTCCAAGACTTACCGGCTCGGTACGAGGAAGACGGAGACGCGGTGCCCACGATCCAGCAGCTTGTCCGCAAGGGCCGCCAGGACAAGGTGACCAAGAACAAGACGCCTGCGCTCAAGGGCAGCCCCCAGCGCCGGGGTGTTTGCACGCGCGTCTACACCACGACGCCCAAGAAGCCCAACTCCGCGCTTCGCAAGGTCGCCCGTGTCCGACTGACCAGTGGGATCGAGGTCACTGCTTACATCCCTGGGGTTGGGCACAACCTGCAGGAGCACTCGATCGTGCTGGTGCGCGGCGGTCGTGTGAAGGACCTGCCGGGCGTCCGCTACAAGATCATCCGCGGTTCGCTCGACACCCAGGGTGTGCGGAACCGCAAGCAGGCGCGCAGCCGCTATGGCGCAAAGAAGGAGAAGAGCTGATGCCGCGCAAGGGCCCCGCTGGCAAGCGCCAGCTCGTCGCTGACCCGGTGTACAACTCGCCGCTGGTCACCGCGCTGATCAACAAGGTGCTCCTGGACGGCAAGCGCTCCCTTGCCCAGCGCATCGTGTACGGCGCCCTGGAGGGCGCCCGGGAGAAGACCGGCACCGACCCGGTCGTCCTCCTCAAGCGTGCGCTGGACAACGTCAAGCCGACCATCGAGGTCAAGAGCCGTCGGGTCGGTGGTGCGACCTACCAGGTGCCGGTGGAGGTGCGGCCCGCGCGCAGCACCACCCTGGCCCTGCGCTGGCTGGTGCAGTACGCCCGGCAGCGCCGTGAGAAGACGATGACCGAGCGGCTGATGAACGAGCTCATCGACGCCAGCAACGGTCTGGGCGCTTCGGTCAAGAAGCGCGAGGACACGCACAAGATGGCGGAGTCCAACAAGGCCTTCGCCCACTACCGCTGGTGATCCCGGCGGACCCACCGACGACGAACGACGCGAGGACGCGAGCACAGTGGCTACCAAGACCGGCGTAGACCTGGCCAAGGTCCGCAATATCGGGATCATGGCCCACATCGACGCGGGCAAGACCACGACGACTGAGCGCATCCTGTACTACACCGGGATGAGCCACAAGATCGGGGAGACCCACGAGGGGTCGGCCACCACCGACTTCATGGAGCAGGAGCAGGAGCGGGGGATCACCATCACCTCCGCCGCCGTCACCTGCCGGTGGCCCGTCGATGAGGTCCAGCACACCATCAACATCATCGACACTCCCGGTCACGTCGACTTCACCGTCGAGGTGGAGCGGTCGCTGCGGGTGCTCGACGGTGCGGTCGCGGTGTTCGACGGCGTCGCCGGCGTGGAGCCGCAGTCGGAGACGGTGTGGCGGCAGGCCGACCGGTACAACGTCCCGCGGATCTGCTTCGTCAACAAGATGGACCGGGTCGGCGCGGAGTTCCACCGCTGCGTCGACATGATCAGGGACCGGCTGAACGCCACCCCGCTGGTGGTGCAGCTGCCGGTCGGCGCCGAGGCCGACTTCAAGGGCGTCATCGACCTGGTCAAGATGAAGGCCCTGATCTGGTCGCCCGAGGCGAAGCTGGGCGAGATGTACGACGAGGTCGACATCCCCGACAGCCACGCCGACGCCGCCCAGGAGTGGCACGACAAGCTGGTCGAGGCGGTCGCCGAGGCCGACGACGAGATCATGGAGCTGTACCTGGAGGGCGACGAGCCCACCGCCGAGCAGCTCTACCCGGCCATCCGGCGCGCCACCATCGCCGGCAAGCTGACCCCGGTGCTGTGCGGCAGCGCCTTCAAGAACAAGGGCGTGCAGCCGCTGCTGGACGCGATCGTCCGCTACCTGCCCTCGCCGCTGGACATCGAGGCCATCGAGGGCCACGACATGCGCGACGAGGAGAAGACGATCGCGCGCAAGCCCAGCGAGGACGAGCCCTTCTCGGCTCTGGCGTTCAAGATCATGAGCGACCAGCACCTGGGCAAGCTCACCTTCGTGCGCGTGTACTCCGGCGTTCTGGAGGCCGGCTCCACCGTGCTCAACTCGGTCAAGGACCGCAAGGAGCGGGTCGGCAAGATCTACCGGATGCACGCCAACAAGCGTGAGGAGATCGACCGCGTCGGCGCGGGCGACATCGTCGCGGTGATGGGCCTGAAGCAGACCACCACCGGCGAGACGCTCTGCGACGAGAAGGACCCGGTGGTCCTGGAGTCGATGACCTTCCCGGCTCCGGTGATCCACGTGGCGATCGAGCCCAAGACCAAGGCCGACCAGCAGAAGCTGGGCACCGCGATCCAGCGGCTGGCCGAGGAGGACCCCTCCTTCCAGGTCCGCACCGACGAGGAGACCGGCCAGACCGTCATCTCCGGGATGGGCGAGCTGCACCTGGAGATCCTGGTCGACCGGATGAAGCGGGAGTTCAAGGTCGACGCCAACGTGGGGCGCCCGCAGGTGGCCTACCGCGAGACGATCACCAAGAAGGTCACCGGCGTCGAGTACACCCACAAGAAGCAGACCGGTGGCTCGGGCCAGTTCGGTCGCGTGATCATCGACCTGGAGCCGCTGGGCGACGGCAACGACGGCTACGAGTTCGAGAACAAGATCACCGGTGGCCGCATCCCCCGGGAGTTCATCCCGTCGGTGGACGCCGGCTGCCAGGAGGCCGCCGAGTTCGGCGTGCTGGCCGGATACCCGATGGTGGGCGTCAAGGTCACCCTGCAGGACGGCGCCTACCACGAGGTGGACTCCTCGGAAATGGCCTTCAAGGTCGCCGGGTCCATGGCGTTCAAGGAGGCCGCCCGTCAGGCGGAACCGACGCTGCTGGAGCCGATGATGGCGGTGGAGGTCACCACCCCCGAGGAAAACATGGGTGACGTGATCGGCGACCTCAACAGCCGACGCGGCCAGGTCCAGTCCATGGACGAGCGTGCCGGCATGCGGGTCGTCAAGGCCCTCGTCCCCCTCTCCGAGATGTTCGGCTACGTGGGTGATCTGCGCAGCAAGACCCAGGGCCGGGCTGTTTTCACCATGCAGTTCGACTCCTACGCGGAGGTGCCGAGTAACGTCGCGCAGGAGATCATCGCCAAGGCGCGGGGCGAGTAGCCTCCGGGCCTAGCCAGATCACCAGGCCGGGCGGTGGCGCGTCACCGCCCGGCGGACCCGGAACGAAACGGTCGCCTCCGGCGATCGAGACGCAGGCAAGGAGACACCAGTGGCGAAGGCCAAGTTCGAGCGGACCAAGCCGCACGTGAACATCGGCACCATCGGTCACATCGACCACGGTAAGACCACCCTTACCGCGGCGATCACCAAGGTGCTCCACGACAAGTACCCGGACATCAACCCGTTCACCCCCTTCGAGGACATCGACAAGGCCCCCGAGGAGCGTGAGCGCGGTATCACGATCTCCATCGCGCACGTGGAGTACCAGACCGAGTCGCGCCACTACGCTCACGTGGACTGCCCCGGTCACGCCGACTACATCAAGAACATGATCACCGGCGCCGCCCAGATGGACGGCGCGATCCTGGTCGTGGCCGCCACCGACGGCCCGATGCCGCAGACCAAGGAGCACGTGCTGCTGGCCCGTCAGGTGGGCGTGCCCTACATCGTCGTCGCCCTGAACAAGTGCGACATGGTCGACGACGAGGAGATCCTCGAGCTGGTCGAGCTCGAGGTCCGGGAGCTGCTCAACGAGTACGAGTTCCCGGGCGACGAGGTCCCGGTCGTGCGGGTGTCGGCCTTCCAGGCGCTGCAGGGCGACCAGAAGTGGGCCGAGTCCATCCTCGAGCTGATGAAGGCCGTGGACGAGAACGTCCCCGAGCCGCAGCGTGACACCGACAAGCCGTTCCTGATGCCGATCGAGGACGTGTTCTCGATCACCGGTCGCGGCACCGTGGTCACCGGCCGGATCGAGCGCGGCGTCATCAACGTCAACGACGAGGTCGAGATCATCGGCATCAAGGAAGAGTCGCTGAAGACCACCGTCACCGGCGTGGAGATGTTCCGCAAGCTCCTCGACCAGGGCCAGGCGGGCGACAACGTCGGTCTGCTGCTGCGGGGCACCAAGCGCGAGGAAGTCGAGCGCGGGATGTGTGTCATCAAGCCGGGCACCAACACCCCGCACACCGAGTTCGAGGCGCAGGTCTACGTCCTGTCCAAGGACGAGGGCGGTCGGCACACCCCCTTCTTCAACAACTACCGTCCGCAGTTCTACTTCCGGACCACGGACGTCACCGGTGTGGTCAACCTGCCTGAGGGCACCGAGATGGTCATGCCGGGCGACAACACCGAGATGCGCGTCCAGCTGATCCAGCCGGTCGCCATGGAGGAGGGCCTGAAGTTCGCCATCCGCGAGGGTGGCCGGACTGTCGGCGCCGGTCGCGTCACCAAGATCATCAAGTAAGTCACCGTCGGAGCGGCGGCCCGGCCGCCTCCCCCTCACCGGGGGAATCGTTCCCGCCACGGGAGCACGGCCGGGCCGCCGCACCACGAGAGCAGAAACCCAGCGGCACTATCAGCAAAGGACACCGAGGCCACCATGGCGGGACAGAAGATCCGCATCCGGCTCAAGGCCTACGACCATGAGGTCATCGACTCCTCGGCGAAGAAGATCGTCGAGACGGTGACACGGACGGGCGCCAAGGTCGCAGGCCCGGTGCCGCTGCCGACCGAGAAGAACGTGTACTGCGTCATCCGCTCGCCGCACAAGTACAAGGACTCGCGCGAGCACTTCGAGATGCGCACGCACAAGCGGTTGATCGACATCATCGATCCGACGCCCAAGACGGTCGACTCGCTGATGCGGCTCGACCTGCCGGCAGGCGTTGACATCGAGATCAAGCTCTAAAAGGACGCACCCACGATGAGTAGGAACAGGAAGGGCGTCCTGGGCGAGAAGCTCGGCATGACCCAGGTGTTCGACGATGAGGGCCGGGTCGTCCCGGTGACCGTCGTCAAGGCCGGGCCGTGCGTCGTTACCCAGATCCGTACGCCCGACAAGGACGGCTACAGCGCCGTGCAGCTCGGCTATGGGCAGGTGGACCCGCGCAAGGTGAACAAGCCGCGCTCGGGCCACTTCGCCAAGGCCGGGGTCACGCCGCGCCGGTACCTGGTCGAAGTGCGGACCGACGACGCCGCCGAGTACACCCTCGGCCAGGAGATCACCGTTGAGGTCTTCGAGGCCGGCCAGAAGGTCGACGTGACCGGCACCACCAAGGGCAAGGGCACCGCGGGTGTGATGAAGCGCCACGGCTTCCGCGGCCTTGGCGCCTCGCACGGCACCCAGCGCAAGCATCGCTCGCCGGGATCGATCGGCGGTTGCGCGACCCCCGGACGAGTGTTCAAGGGTCTGCGCATGGCCGGGCGGATGGGCAACGTCCGCAAGACCGTGCAGAACCTGACCATCCACGCCATCGACGCGGACAAGGGGCTGCTGCTCATCAAGGGCGCCGTCCCCGGTCCCAACGGCGGTCTCGTCTTGGTTCGCGACGCAGTGAAGGGAACGGGCAAGTGACCGCCAAGCTCGACGTCGAACTGCCCGCCGAGATCTTCGACGCGAAGGTCAACGTGCCGCTGATCCACCAGGTCGTGGTGGCCCAGCAGGCCGCCGCTCGGCAGGGCACGCACGCCACCAAGACCCGCGGCGACGTCCGCGGCGGCGGCAAGAAGCCCTACCGGCAGAAGGGCACCGGTCGGGCCCGGCAGGGTTCGATCCGCGCGCCGCAGTTCGTCGGCGGCGGCACCGTGCACGGTCCCCAGCCGCGCGACTACCGGCAGCGCACGCCCAAGAAGATGAAGGCCGCCGCGCTGCGCGGCGCCCTGACCGACCGCGCCCGGCACGGCCGGGTGCACGTGGTCGACCACCTGATCGAGGGCGACGTGCCCAAGACCAAGGTGGCGCTGGCGGCGCTGCGCGAGATCACCCAGGCCAAGCGGGTCCTCGTGGTCACCGCCCGGGGCGATGAGCTGACCTGGAAGAGCCTGCGCAACGAGCCCAGCGTGCATCTGCTGGTGGAGGACCAGCTCAACACCTACG
The DNA here is from genome assembly GCF_006363815.1 of Thermomonospora catenispora. Taxonomy (GTDB): domain Bacteria; phylum Actinomycetota; class Actinomycetes; order Streptosporangiales; family Streptosporangiaceae; genus Thermomonospora; species Thermomonospora catenispora. The sequence goes on along the minus strand of NZ_RRYT01000001.1, from coordinate 218,407 downwards.
ACGTGATGGTGAGCGACGACGTGGTCTTCACCAAGGCCGCTTACGACGCGTTCATCGCACGCGCGACCAAGAAGGGAGGAGGCGAGGAATGAGCAAGATCGCCGATCCCCGGGACATCATCATCGCGCCGGTCGTCTCGGAGAAGAGCTACGGCCTGCTGGACGAGAACAAGTACACCTTCCTCGTCCGGCCGGACGCCAACAAGGTCCAGATCCGCCAGGCGGTGGAGGAGGTGTTCGGGGTCAAGGTGACCTCCGTCAACACCATCAACCGCAAGGGCAAGCGCAAGCGGACCCGGTTCGGCTACGGCAAGCGCAAGGACACCAAGCGCGCCATCGTCGCACTGGCTGAAGGCGACCGGATCGACATCTTCGGCGGTCCCACCGCCTGAGCGGCGGACGGCCACCGGAGAACACGCAAAGACAGGATGAACGAAAGAGATGGGCATCCGTAAGTACAAGCCGACGACCCCGGGTCGTCGCGGCGCCAGCGTCGCCGACTTCGTCGAGCTGACGCGCCGCGAGCCGGAGAAGTCGCTGCTCCGCCCCCTTCCGAAGAAGGGCGGGCGCAACAACCGCGGTCGCATCACCACCCGGCACCAGGGCGGTGGCCACAAGCGGGCGTACCGGGTGATCGACTTCCGCCGCGCCGACAAGGACGGCATCCCGGCGAAGGTCGCGCACATCGAGTACGACCCCAACCGCACCGCGCGGATCGCGCTGCTGCACTACGCCGACGGGGAGAAGCGCTACATCCTCGCGCCGCAGGGGCTCAAGCAGGGCGACCGCGTCGAGAACGGGCCGGGCTCGGACATCAAGCCGGGCAACTGCCTGCCGCTGCGCAACATCCCGACCGGCACCATCGTGCACGCCATCGAGCTGCGCCCCGGCGGCGGCGCCAAGCTGGCCCGCTCCGCCGGCACCGGCTGCCAGCTGCTGGCCAAGGAGGGCAAGTACGCCACGCTGCGCATGCCCTCCGGCGAGATGCGGATGGTGGACGTGCGCTGCCGGGCCACGGTCGGCGAGGTCGGCAACGCCGAGCAGTCCAACATCAACTGGGGCAAGGCCGGCCGCATGCGGTGGAAGGGCAAGCGCCCGAGCGTCCGTGGCGTGGCGATGAACCCCATCGACCACCCGCACGGTGGTGGTGAGGGCAAGACCTCCGGTGGCCGTCACCCGGTCAACCCCAAGGGCAAGAAGGAAGGCCGTACCCGCCGGGCCAACAAGGCCAGCGACCGGCTGATCGTCCGTCGGCGCACCAAGAAGAAGCGGTAGGAGTAGGCCATGCCACGTAGCCTGAAGAAGGGCCCGTTCGTGGACGACCACCTCATGAAGAAGGTGGAAGCCCAGAACGAGAAGGGCACCAAGAACGTCATCAAGACGTGGTCGCGCCGGTCCATGATCGTCCCGGAGATGATCGGCCACACCATCGCCGTCCACGACGGCCGCAAGCACGTGCCGGTGTTCATCACCGAGGCCATGGTGGGTCACAAGCTGGGTGAGTTCGCGCCCACGCGGACGTTCCGCAGCCACGTCAAGGAAGACCGTCGCAGCCGCCGTGGCTGACCGGCAGCAGGATCGTAGGAGAGAGGGAACAGCGATGGAAGCCAGGGCCCAGGCGCGGTACGTCCGTGTCACGCCCAGAAAGGCCCGCCGCGTGGTGGACCTCATCCGCGGCCTGCCCGCCGCGGAGGCCCAGACGGTGCTGCGGTTCGCCCCCCAGGCTGCGAGCGAGCCGGTGGGCAAGGTGCTGGCGAGCGCCATCGCCAACGCCGAGCACAACTTCAACCTCGCCAAGGACTCGCTGGTCGTGAGCCGGGCATGGGTCGACGAGGGGCCGACGCTCAAGCGCTTCCGGCCTCGCGCGCAGGGCCGGGCGTACCGCATCAACAAGCGCACCAGCCACATCACGGTGGTCGTGGAGTCTCAGGAGAAGGCGGCCACCAGCGGTAACGGCAGCGGCAGGAAGAGGAGGGCCCGCTAGTGGGTCAGAAGATCAACCCGCACGGGTTCCGACTCGGCATCACCACCGACTTCAAGTCCCGGTGGTACGCCGACAAGTTGTACAAGGACTACGTCAAGGAAGACGTCGCGATCCGCCGCATGCTGCAGAAGGGCATGGAGCGGGCCGGCATCTCCAAGGTGGAGATCGAGCGCACCCGCGACCGTGTCCGGGTGGACATCCACACCGCCCGGCCGGGCATCGTGATCGGCCGGCGCGGCGCCGAGGCCGACCGCATCCGGGGCGACCTGGAGAAGCTGACCGGCAAGCAGGTCCAGCTGAACATCCTCGAGGTCAAGAACCCCGAGATCGACGCGCAGCTGGTGGCCCAGGGCGTGGCCGAGCAGCTGTCCAGCCGGGTGGCGTTCCGCCGGGCGATGCGCAAGGCCATCCAGTCCGCCATGAAGGGCGGCGCCAAGGGCATCAAGGTGCAGTGCAGCGGCCGTCTCGGCGGCGCCGAGATGTCCCGCTCGGAGTTCTACCGGGAGGGGCAGGTCCCGCTGCACACGCTGCGCGCCGACATCGACTACGGGTTCTACGAGGCCCGTACGACGTTCGGCCGGATCGGCGTCAAGGTGTGGATCTACAAGGGCGACGCCCCGACCACGCGCGCCGAGCGCGAGGCGCGGGCCGCTCAGCAGCGCTCCGGCGCAGGCGGCGAGCGTCGTGGCCGCGAGCGTCGTGGCCAGCGTCGTGGCCGCGGCGGTGGCCGCCAGCAACAGCAGCAGAGTTCGGAGCAGCAGCAGGCCCAGTCCGCCGGCGAGTCGGCGACGCCTGCTCCCAGCGGTGAGGGGAGCTGAGTGATCCATGCTGATCCCTCGCAAGGTCAAGTACCGTAAGCAGCACCATCCCAAGCGCAAGGGGATGGCCAAGGGCGGGACCAAGGTCACCTTCGGTGACTTCGGGATCCAGGCCCTCGAGGGCGCGTACGTGACCAACCGGCAGATCGAGTCGGCGCGTATCGCGATGACCCGGCACATCAAGCGTGGCGGGAAGGTGTGGATCAACGTCTTCCCCGACCGTCCGCTGACCAAGAAGCCGGCCGAGACCCGGATGGGTTCCGGTAAGGGCTCGCCGGAGTGGTGGGTTGCCAACGTCAAGCCCGGCCGAGTGGTGTTCGAGATCTCGTACCCCAACGAGGCCGTCGCCCGTGAGGCTCTGACCCGCGCGATCCACAAGCTTCCTATGAAGTGCAAGATCGTCAAGCGAGAGGTGGGTGAGTCCTGATGGCCAAGGGTCTTACCGCCGACGAGCTGCGGACCGAGCCCGAAGACGTGCTGGTGACCAAGCTGAAGGAGGCCAAGGAGGAGCTGTTCAACCTCCGCTTCCAGGCCGCCACCGGTCAGCTGGACAACCACGCCCGGCTGCGTCAGGTCAGGCGTGAGATCGCTCGGATCTACACCGTGATGCGCGAGCGCGAGCTCGGCATCGTGACGGTCGCCGAGGAGCCCGAGGCGCAGGAGGACGAGAAGAGCAATGGCTGAGCAGACCGAGGGCGCCACGAAGCGGCCCAGCCGCAAGATCGCCGAGGGCCTCGTGGTCAGCGACAAGATGGACAAGACCGTCGTCGTGGCCGTCGAGGACCGGGTCAAGCACCGCAAGTACCACAAGATCATCCGTCGGACGACCAAGTACAAGGCGCACGACGAGAACAACGAGTGCGGCATTGGCGACCGCGTCCGGCTCATGGAGACCCGGCCGCTGTCGGCTACCAAGCGCTGGCGCGTGGTCGAGATTCTCGAGAAGGCCAAGTAATTACCGGTTCCACCAGGCTCCGTCCGAGGCGGCGGAGAACCGGTGTGACGAACAGGAGTTGACGTGATCCAGCAGGAGTCGCGACTCAAGGTCGCCGACAACACGGGTGCCAAGGAGATCCTGTGCATCCGGGTACTTGGCGGCTCGGGTCGGCGCTACGCGGGAGTCGGCGACGTCATCGTCGCGACGGTGAAGGACGCTCTTCCCGGCGCAGGCGTGAAGAAAGGCGACGTCGTCAAGGCGGTCGTCGTGCGCACCCGCAAGGAGCGCCGGCGTCCCGACGGCTCCTACATCCGCTTCGACGAGAACGCCGCTGTGCTGATCAAGGACGGCGGTGACCCGCGGGGCACCCGTATCTTCGGTCCGGTGGGCCGGGAGCTGCGCGAGAAGAAGTTCACGCGAATCATCTCGCTCGCTCCGGAGGTGCTGTAAATGAAGATCAAGAAGGGCGATGAGGTCATCGTCATCGCCGGCAAGGACAAGGGCGCGATTGGCAAGGTCATCCACGCCGACCCGCGTCGCCAGCGGGTGACCGTCGAAGGCGTCAACCTCATCAAGAAGCACACCAAGGCCGACCCGCAGGGCAAGGGCGGCGGGGTCATCACCCGTGAGGCCCCGCTGCACGTCAGCAATGTGGCGTTGGTGGAGGACGGCAAGCCGGTCCGGGTCGGATACAAGTTCAAAGAGGACGGTACGAAGGTCCGGATCTCGCGCCGTACCGGCAAGGAGATCTGACGACGATGACCACCGAGACACTCACCGAGCAGCCGGTGCCGCAGCCGCGGCTCAAGCTTCGCTACCGCGAGGAGATCCGCGCCGCCCTGCAGAAGCAGTTCGGCTACGCCAACGTCATGCAGGTGCCCGGTCTGGTGAAGATCGTGGTGAACATGGGCGTGGGCGAGGCCGCCAGGGACGCGAAGCTGATCGAGGGCGCGATCCGCGACCTGTCGCTGATCACCGGCCAGAAGCCCAGCGTGAACCGGGCCAAGAAGTCCATCGCGCAGTTCAAGCTGCGCGCGGGCATGCCGATCGGCGCGCACGTGACGCTGCGCGGCGACCGGATGTGGGAGTTCCTGGACCGGCTGCTGACGCTGGCGCTGCCGCGGATCCGCGACTTCCGCGGTCTGTCGCCCAAGCAGTTCGACGGCAACGGCAACTACACCTTCGGGCTGACCGAGCAGGTCATGTTCCACGAGGTGGACCCCGACACGGTGGACCGCCAGCGCGGCATGGACATCACCATCGTGACGTCCGCCAAGACCGACGAGGAGGGCCGGGCACTCTTGCGGGCCCTGGGCTTCCCCTTCAAGGAGAACTAGGAATGGCGAAGAAGGCGCTGATCGCCAAGGCCGCCCGCAAGCCCAAGTTCAAGGTGCGCGCTTACACCAGGTGCTCGCGCTGCGGGCGTCCGCGTTCCGTCTACCGTAAGTTCGGCCTGTGCCGGATCTGCTTCCGGGAGATGGCGCACCGGGGCGAGCTGCCCGGCATCACCAAGTCGAGCTGGTAAACGGCCACCAGAGGAAATGGCAACCGGGCGCCCGCGGGGCGCCCATGACCACGCCGTAGGTCCGGGATGGATACCGCGGTGGGGAGGGGCCTGTAGGCCATGACGATGACCGACCCGATCGCAGACATGCTGACACGTCTGCGGAATGCGAACGCGGCATACCACGACAGCGTGAGCATGCCGTACTCGAAGATCAAGGCGCACATCGCCGAGATCCTCCAGCAGGAGGGTTACATCGCCGGCTGGCACGTGGAGGACGCCAAGGTCGGCAAGACCCTCGTGATCGACCTGAAGTTCGGCCCGACCCGGGAGCGCGCGATCGCCGGGATCAAGCGCGTCTCCAAGCCGGGTCTGAGGGTGTACGCCAAGAAGGACAACCTGCCGAAGGTGCTGGGCGGGCTGGGCGTGGCGATCATCTCCACGTCCTCCGGGCTGATGACCGACAAGCAGGCGAAGAAGCGCGGCGTGGGCGGCGAAGTCCTCGCCTACGTGTGGTGAGGGGAGGGCACAGCGCATGTCTCGCATCGGACGACTGCCGATCGCCGTCCCCAGCGGGGTCGACGTCACCATCGACGGCCAGAACGTCACGGTGAAGGGCCCCAAAGGCGAGCTGAAGCACACCGTCGCCGAGCCCATCGAGGTCACGCTCGAGGACGGCCAGATCCGGGTCACGCGGCCCAACGACATCAACACCGTGCGGGCGCTGCACGGGTTGACCCGGACGCTCATCGCCAACATGGTCGAGGGCGTCACCAAGGGCTACACCAAGACGCTGGAGGTCCGAGGCGTCGGTTACACCGCCGCCGCCAAGGGCAACGACCAGCTCGAGCTCAAGCTCGGCTACAGCCATCCGATCACCTTCAAGGCGCCGGAGGGCATCACCTTCCGCGTCGAGACCGTCCGGCGTGACCAGATCAACGCTCTGATCCACGTGGACGGCATCGACAAGCAGAAGGTCGGAGAGACCGCCGCCAACATCCGCAAGCTGCGCAAGCCCGACGTCTACAAGGGCAAGGGCGTGCGCTACCAGGGCGAACAGGTCCGCAAGAAGGTCGGAAAGGCTGGTAAGTAGTCATGGCAGCAGGCAAGACCGTGGCCCGCAAGGCCGGGTCGCCGCGGGCTAGGGCGCGTGCCCGCCGGCACGCCCGGGTCCGCAAGAAGGTGATGGGCACCCCCGAGCGCCCGCGCCTGGTCGTGACCCGCTCCACCCGGCACATGTTCGTCCAGGTGATCGACGACACCAAGGGGCACACCCTGGTCTGCGCGTCGACCATGGAGGCGGATCTGCGCGCCGCCGACGGGACCAAGACCGACAAGTCCCGCCGGGTGGGCGTGCGGGTGGCCGAGCGGGCCAAGGCGGCCGGCATCTCCAAGGTCGTCTTCGACCGGGGCGGCAACAAGTACACCGGACGCGTGGCCGCCGTCGCCGAGGGCGCCCGCGAGGGCGGGCTGGAATTCTGATGGCGGTCCGGGAAACGCAATCGAAGGGCCGGGGAGCGAAACCGATGGCCCTCACCACGACCAGTAACGGAAGGAACCACTGATGGCAGCGCAGAGGCGCGGTGGCGGTCAGGGTGGCGACCGTCGCGACCGGCGCGACGACCGCCGCGGTGGCGCCGACAAGGGACAGTCGTACATCGAGCGCGTCGTAGCAATCAACCGCGTCGCGAAGGTCGTCAAGGGCGGTCGGCGCTTCAGCTTCACCGCCCTGGTGGTCGTCGGTGACGGCAACGGCACGGTCGGCGTCGGATACGGCAAGGCCAAGGAGGTGCCCGCGGCGATCGCCAAGGGCGTCGAGGAGGCCAAGAAGCACTTCTTCAAGGTGCCGCGGATCCAGGGCACCATTCCGCACGCCGTGCAGGGCGAGAAGGCGGCCGGCGTGGTGCTGCTGCGTCCGGCCAGCCCCGGTACCGGTGTCATCGCCGGCGGCCCGGTGCGTGCGGTGCTGGAGGCCGCCGGCATCCAGGACGTGCTGAGCAAGTCGCTGGGCAGCTCGAACGCGATCAACATCGTGCACGCCACGGTGGCGGCGCTCAAGCAGCTGAGCCGGCCGGAGGAGATCGCCGCCAAGCGGGGTCTGCCGCTGGAGGACGTGGTCCCGGCCCCGATGCTGCGGGCCTGGGCCGCCGGCAGCGAGCCCCGGGTGGAGGTCGCCTCATGAGCCGGTTGAAGATCACCCAGGTCAAGTCGCGGATCAGCGAGAAGCAGAACCAGCGTGACACGCTGCGTACCCTGGGCCTGAAGCGGATCGGCGACAGCGTCGTCCGCGAGGACACCCAGCAGGTGCGCGGCATGATCCGGACGGTGGCGCACCTGGTCACCGTCGAGGAGGTCGACTGATCATGGCGGACGTCACCGAGGGCGGCCCCCTCAAGGTGCACGACCTGCGCCCCGCTCCCGGCGCCAACAAGCGGAAGATCCGCAAGGGCCGGGGCGAGGCGTCCAAGGGCAAGACCGCCGGCCGGGGCACCAAGGGCACCAAGGCCCGTGACACCGTGCCGGTCGGCTTCGAGGGCGGCCAGATGCCGCTGATCCGGCGGGTGCCCAAGCTCAAGGGCTTCAAGAACCCGTTCCGGGTCGAGTACCAGGTGGTGAACCTGGACAAGCTGGCCGAGCTGTACCCGCAGGGCGGCGAGGTCACCCCCGAGGACCTGGCGGCCAAGGGCGCGGTCCGCAAGGGCCGGCCGGTCAAGGTCCTCGGCAACGGTGAGATCTCCGTGGCGGTCCAGGTGAAGGCGCACGCCTTCTCCGCCTCCGCCAAGGAGAAGATCGCCGCGGCCGGCGGCTCGGCCGACGTGCTGTAGGCATGATCACGGCGACACCGGGGCTCGGATTCCGTTCGGCACAGACTTTGCGGTCCCTGCCGGACGGAAGGCGAGCCCCGGTCGCGTCTGCTGTTATTGTTCGACCGGCTGGTGTCAGAATCCTGTACCGCACCGCGGTGACGGGAGGAGGCACGGCCAGCACTGCAGGAACCGGCCCGCACCGCGGCCATCGACACCGATTCGCGCAGGAGGACTGGTGCTAACGGCGATCACTCGGGCGTTCCGTACCCCCGACCTGCGCAAGAAACTGCTGTTCACGCTGTTCATCATCGTGATCTTCCGGATCGGTTCACAGCTTCCGACCCCGGGGGTCAACACCGAGGCGATCCGGGAGGCGGTCCAGGGCGCCCGGGAGAGCGGCGACACCGGTCAGCTCTATGGCCTGGTGGACTTGTTCAGCGGTGGCGCGCTGTTGAAGCTTTCGGTGTTCGCGCTGGGGATCATGCCGTACATCACGGCGAGCATCATCCTCCAGCTGCTCACCGTGGTGATCCCCCGGCTGGAGGCCCTCAAGAAGGAGGGCCAGGCCGGCACGAACAAGATCACACAGTACACGCGCTACCTGACCATCGGGCTGGCGATCCTGCAAGCCACGGGCATCGTGGCGATGGCGGCCACGGGACGGCTGTTCCCCAACGCCGGGGACGTGCTGTACCGGACCGACCTGTTCACGGTCATCACCATGGTGATCGTGATGACCGCCGGCACCTCGGTGATCATGTGGCTGGGCGAGCTGATCACCGACCGCGGCATCGGCAACGGCATGTCGATCCTGATCTTCACCCAGGTGGTGGCGGTCTTCCCGGCCCAGTTCTGGGCCATCTACAAGGCCAAGGGGGCGTTCATCTTCGGTGTGGTGCTGCTGGTCGGCCTGGCCATCATGGCGGGCGTGGTGTTCGTCGAGCAGGCCCAGCGCCGCATCCCCGTGCAGTACGCCAAGCGGATGATCGGCCGGCGGATGTACGGCGGCACCTCGACCTACATCCCGCTGAAGGTCAACCAGGCCGGCATCATCCCCGTGATCTTCGCCTCATCCCTGCTGTACCTGCCCGTCCTGGCCACCCAGCTGTGGCCGGAGAACAAGTGGATGATCAAGATCCAGCCCTACCTGCAGCAGGACAACCCCTGGCACATGGCCGCCTTCTTCGGCTTCATCATCTTCTTCACGTACTTCTACGTGGCGATCACGTTCAACCCCACTGAAGTCGCCGACAACATGAAGAAGTATGGTGGGTTCATCCCAGGCATTCGTCCGGGTCGGCCCACGGCCGAGTACCTCGACTATGTGCTGACCCGGATCACCACACCCGGTGCACTGTACCTGGGGCTCGTCGCGCTGATCCCGATGGTCGCGTTCGCCCTCATCCAGGCGACCGACGACTTCCCGTTCGGCGGGACGAGCATCCTCATCGTCGTCGGCGTGGGACTGGATACCGTGAAGCAGATCGAAAGCCAGCTGCAGCAGCGCAACTACGAGGGCTTCCTCCGGTAGTGCGTATCGTTCTGGTGGGCCCCCCTGGAGCGGGCAAGGGGACGCAGGCCCAGTTCATCGCGTCGCACCTGTCCGTCCCGAAGATCTCGACAGGTGACATCTTCCGTGCCAACGTCAGCGGAGGCACTGAGCTCGGCCGACTGGCCAAGCAGTACATGGACCGCGGCGACCTGGTGCCGGACGAGATCACCATCGCGATGGTGCGTGATCGTCTCTCGGAGGACGATGCACGGCACGGGTTCCTGCTGGACGGCTTCCCCCGGAACGTCCCGCAGGCCCAGACGCTGAAGAAGATGCTCGACTCCGAGTGGAACGCCAAGCTGGACCTGGTGCTGGAGCTCGTGGTGGACGAGGACGAGGTCGTCCGCCGGCTGTCGGGCCGTCGCACCTGCGGCCAGTGCGGCAAGATCTGGCACGTCGACTGGGACGACAAGCAGGACGACATCTGCGACGACTGCGGAGGTCCTCTGTTCCAGCGCGATGACGACCGGGAGGACGTGGTCCGGCACCGGCTGGAGGTCTACGAGGAACAGACCGCCCCGCTGGTGTCGTTCTACGCCGATGAGGGCATCTTGGTCGGCATCGACGCGACCGGCCCGGTCGAGGTGGTCACCGAGCGGGCCCTGGAGGCGATCCGCCGGTTCCGTGGGTGACCGTTCCCGCGCCCGGTGCCGTCCGCCGAAGCATGCTCGTGCCCGCATGGGGCGATGAGAGGGGAATGCACGTGTGGGGTAGGCGCCGGCGCGGTCCGGCCATCCAGATCAAGACCGCCGAGCAGATCGAGCTGATGCGGGCGGCCGGCCTGTTGGTCGGCCGGACCCTCCAGGTGCTGCGGGAGGCCGTCAAGCCCGGCATCACCACGGCGGACCTGGACGCCATCGCCGAGGACCACATTCGCTCCAACGGCGGGGTGCCCTCCTTCAAGGGCTACCACGGGTTCCCCGCGACGATCTGCACCTCGGTGAACGAGGAGATCGTGCACGGCATCCCCAGCCCGCACAAGGTGCTGCGGGAGGGGGATGTGATCTCCATCGACTGCGGGGCGATCGTGGCGGGCTGGCACGGCGACGCGGCGATCACCGTCCCGGTCGGCGAGATCGACGCCGAGCGGCGCCGGCTGCTGGAGGTCACCGAGACGGCGCTGTGGCACGGCCTGGCGGCCGGTGTGGCCGGGGCGCGGCTGAGCGACATCTCGCACGCCATCGAGTCCTACATCCGCTCTCAGGGCCGCTACGGCATCGTCGAGGGATACGGCGGGCACGGCATCGGCACCCAGATGCACATGGACCCGCTGATCCCCAACCACGGCCGCCCAGGGCACGGTCCGGTGCTGGAGCCGGGCATGTGCTTCGCCGTCGAGCCGATGGTCAACCTGGGCACCAAGGCGACCCGCGAGCTGGAGGACGGCTGGACGGTGGTCACCGTCGACGGCCGCCACTCGGCGCACTTCGAGCACACCTTCGCGGTCACCGAGGACGGTCCACGGGTCCTCACCGCCCTGGACGAGGGGCGCGGGGGGTTCGCCAGGCTCGGCGCGTCCCGCTGATACCGAGGAAGGTGGCGTCGTGAACTCTCCCGATCCGCGCATGCGGGCCTCGGACGCCGATCGCGACCGGGTGGCCGAGGCGCTGCGCGAGCACTGCGCGGTGGGCCGCATCACGGTGGAGGAGCTCCAGGAGCGGCTGCAGGCCGTCTACGACGCCAAGACCTACGGCGAGCTGGAGGCGGTCACCGCGGACCTGCCGGAGGAGGACCTGTACCAGCGGCCGCTCCCGTCGCCGCGCACGGGGTCCGCCGAGCCCGCCCGGCAGGGCGACGGCGCGCTCGCCAAGGCGGGGGAGCGGGGGGTGTTGGCGGTCTGGGCGACCGTCAGCGCGATCAACTTCGTGATCTGGCTGGCGGTGTCGGTGACCGCCGGAATGGTCTACCCGTGGTGGATCTGGATGCTCGTCCCGTTGCTGCTCCATGCGCTCTTCCGCGGCGGCCGCCGGGGCTGAGGAGCCCTCAGTCCACGTGCATCAGCGGCCGGTAGACGCCGGTGGGGACGAAGTGCGTGACCGCCGGCCGGCCCGTGCCCACGATGTGCACGGCGAATCCGGCGGGCTCTCCGGTCACCGCGGCCTGGCCGGGCGAGGTGGTGTCCAGATAGATCTGCCGGTAGGTGCTGGGGCAGGTGACGGCGGTGACCCCGCCGACCGCGCCGACCGCGGCCCGGTGCACGTGTCCGCTGATGACCCGTTCCACCTGCGGATGCCGGGCGAGCAGGGCGCCGAGCTCGGCGGCGTCGCGCAGCGCCAGCTCGTCCAGGAAGCGCACCCCGATGGGGAACGGGGGATGGTGGACGGCCAGCACGGTCGGCGTGCGGGGGGCGGCGGCCAGCGTGGCCTCCAGCCAGTCCAGCAGCTCGGGGCCCAGCTCGCCGTGGGGACGGCCCGGCACGGTCGTGTCGCAGCACACCAGACGCGTCCCGGCGATCTCGACCGCGTACCGCACCGGCGCCTGGGGGTCGCCGTCCGGCGACTCCAGCGGCGCCCGGTCTGCGAAGGCGGCGCGCAGCAGGGCCCGGTCGTCGTGTTTGCCGGGCAGCGGGTACACCGGGATGGGCAGCGGCGACAGCAGGGCGGTCAGCCGGGCGTACTCGGCGGGCAGTCCCCGGTCGACCAGGTCGCCGGTGAGCACCAGGCAGTCCGGCCGCTCCGGCAGGGCCAGCACGCTGGAGACGGCGTTGCGCAGGGCGCGCACCGGTCCGCTGCGGTCGTCGACCTCGCCGTCCGCCCCGGCGGCGATGTGGATGTCGCTGAACTGCACGATGATCGGCATTGATCCTCTCCCCAGCCGGATGCGGCGCCCGCCGCCGACGACCGGCGGGGCGCGAGCCGCCGTGGTCCGACGCATGCGCCGAAACCGGTCGGGCTCCGGCGGATCGCGACGGATCAGGCCACGTGCGACAGTACCGCCGAGAGGGCGGAGGTGACCTCCTCAGGGGCGGGCGCCACCTGGGGCACCACGTCGCGCAGCGCCAGCCAGCCGTTGATGGCCTGGGAGGTGGGCCCGGCCTCGCGCAGCTGCGGGTCGTGCACGCCGTACCACTCGGCGACCCGGGACCAGCGCCACAGCCGGTGCCCGGCGCTGATCGTCTCGGCCGCCGGGAAGTTGCCGGGGCCGCGGGCGCCGCGGATGGACAGCCGGACCGACTCCAGGCTGCGGCCCACCCGCTCGGCGATGTCGCGCATCGACAGCAGGGGATCGGCCTCCACCGACATCACCCGCAGCGGGGGCGTGTCCTCGGCCGTCTCCAGTGCCTCAAGCTGCGCGATGACCTCCATGATGGCGGCCGACAGCGAGGCCGCCTGCCAGCGGCAGCGGGCGTGGCCGGGGCGCTGTTCGCCGCGCAGTTCGGGCACGAAGGACACGGTGACGTGCCCGAAGGTGCGCTGGAAGAGCAGGTCCAGCTCGGCCTCGAGGAGCGGGCGGCTGAGGATCAGCTCGAAGTCATAATTCGGCATGCCGATCCTCCTCGAATGTCTCCTGATGGAAAGGTACAACGGCTGAGGCGGTAAGCTGGTTCGGGGAGCGGTACCGAGGCCCGAGTCGCGGTGGATTTCGCGTTCGGCGGGTCGGTGACGTACACTCCTAAGTCGGTCCGTTTTCGGTCGCCTAAGCCCCTCGCCGTCGAGCCTGGGTGTGGCCGTCCCGGGGGCGGCGTCCCCGGTCATCGGGCCGAATCCCAGACGAACCGAGCAGTGAAGCGCGGAGGACATGCCCAAGAAAGAAGGGGCCATCGAGATCGAGGGCACCGTCGTGGAGTCCCTCCCGAACGCCATGTTCCGGGTGGAGCTCGACAACGGGCACAAGGTGCTCGCCCACATCAGCGGCAAGATGCGGATGCACTACATCCGAATCCTGCCCGACGACCGGGTCGTCGTGGAGCTGAGCCCCTACGACCTCACCCGCGGCCGGATCGTCTACCGCTACAAGTGAATACGTGCACCTCGTGTGCGGAGCCGCTGGGGCGGCGACTCCGCGCTCTTGATGCTTTCCGGGCTGGTCTCAACCCGGCTGGTGCAGATCGCGGAAGACCCGGGCGTTCGCCTGACGGCCGGGCGGCGTGAGCCAGGAATCCTCCTCGTCGACGAGGAGGAGGAGTCAATGCGGTTGCCTCTCCCCCGTTCGGCAGCGGGGGAGTGACCCTAGCTACTAGGAGACCACCAGTGAAGGTCAAGCCGAGCGTCAAGAAGATCTGCAACAAGTGCCGGGTGATCCGCCGTCACGGCCGGGTCATGGTGATCTGCCAGGACCCGCGGCACAAGCAGCGTCAGGGCTGACGCACTGAACACAGCACAGGCTCATCGCAGCCTTCGCATCGCCGCCGTACGGCCCGTGATCGGGTCGTACGGCACGGCTATGTGAGGGGTACCCCCGGACGGAGGCCGGGGCCGCCACCCGGGCAGGGGTGGGGACGCGATGGGCGAGACCTCCGCGACTTAGAAGGGAACTGCCCACGATGGCTCGCCTCCTGGGCGTCGACCTCCCGCGCGACAAGCGCTTGGAGGTCGCACTGACCTACATCTTCGGCATCGGCCGCACCCGGGCGCGCGAGACCCTGCGCGCCACCGGGGTCAGCGGCGACCTGCGAGTCCACCAGCTCGGTGACGAAGAACTGATCAAGCTCCGCGACTGGATCGAGGCCAACTACAAGATCGAGGGCGACCTGCGCCGGGAGATCCAGGCCGACATCCGTCGCAAGATCGAGATCGGGTGCTACCAGGGCATCCGGCATCGCCGTGGGCTTCCGGTGCGTGGTCAGCGCACGCGGACCAACGCCCGCACCCGCAAGGGCAAGAAGAAGACCGTGGCCGGCAAGAAGAAGGCCGGCAAGAAGTAGTCCGGACCGGCCGGACGCCTTCTCCGCGCAGGCGGGGTGGACCGTAGTTCGGCTTCGCCACGACCGGATCGACGACCTCACAGGAGTAGACCCAACCGATGCCTCCCAGGAGCAAGGCCGGCGCCAAAAAGGTGCGCCGCAAGGAAAAGAAGAACATCGCCCACGGACACGCACACATCAAGAGCACCTTCAACAACACGATCGTGTCGATCACGGACCCGCAGGGGAACGTGATCTCGTGGGCCTCCGCGGGCCACGTGGGCTTCAAGGGGTCCCGCAAGTCGACCCCGTTCGCCGCTCAGCAGGCCGCCGAGGCCGCCGCCCGCCGTGCCATGGAGCACGGCATGCGCAAGGTCGACGTGTTCGTCAAGGGCCCGGGCTCGGGCCGCGAGACCGCCATCCGCTCGCTGCAGGCGACCGGGCTGGAGGTCGGTTCCATCCAGGACGTCACGCCCGTGCCGCACAACGGTTGCCGGCCGCCCAAGCGTCGGCGCGTCTGAGGCCGGGGGGAGAGAGAAACATGGCTCGTTACACCGGCGCGGACTGCAAGCTCTGCCGTCGCGAGAAGATGAAGCTGTTCCTCAAGGGCAGCAAGTGCGAGGGGCCCAAGTGCCCGATCGAGATCCGGCCCTACCCGCCGGGCGAGCACGGCCGCGGCCGTCCCAAGGAGACCGAGTACCTGCTGCAGCTCCGGGAGAAGCAGAAGGCCCGCCGTATCTACGGCGTCCTGGAGAAGCAGTTCCACCGGTACTACGAGATCGCCAACCGCAAGACGGGCAAGACCGGTGACGTGCTGCTGCAGCTGCTGGAGCGGCGGCTGGACAACGTCGTGTACCGGGCGGGCTTCGCCAAGTCCCGCGACATGGCCCGGCAGCTGATCCGGCACGGCCACTTCAAGGTCAACGGCCGCAAGGTCGACATCCCGTCGTACTTGGTCAACGAGCACGACGTCATCGAGGTGAAGCAGAAGTCGCACGAGCTCACCCCGTTCATGGTCGCCAAGGCCGAGGCGGGCGAGCGGCAGGTGCCGGCGTGGATGGAGGCCGTCACCGAGCCGACCATGCGGATCCTCATCCACTCGCTCCCGGTCCGGCAGCAGATCGACACGCCGGTCCAGGAGCAGCTGATCGTCGAGCTCTACTCGAAGTAATTCGGGTCGGGGTCGTCCGGTCAGATCCGCACCTCCCGGGCGGAGTCCTCGCGGCCCGCCCGGGTAGGCACCATCCGACGGCGTCAGATAGCGGGCGCCGTGGACTACCAAGGGAGCAATCATGCTCATCGCCCAGCGTCCCACTCTCACCGAGGAGCAGATCGACGAGTACCGGTCGCGGTTCATCCTCGAGCCGCTGGAGCCGGGCTTCGGTTACACGATCGGCAACTCGCTGCGCCGCACCCTCCTGTCGTCCATCCCGGGCGCCGCGGTCACCAGCATCCGCATCGAGGGCGTGCTGCACGAGTTCTCCACCGTTCCCGGGGTCAAGGAGGATGTCACCGACATCATCCTGAACCTCAAGGAGCTGGTGCTCTCCTCCGAGCACGACGAGCCCGTGGTGATGTACCTGCGCAAGCAGGGCCCGGGCGAGGTCACCGGAGCCGACATCGCGCCGCCGGCCGGTGTCGAGGTGCACAACCCCGACCTGCACATCGCCACCCTCAACAGCAAGGCCAAGCTGGAGATGGAGCTGACCGTCGAGCGCGGTCGCGGCTACGTCTCCGCGGCCCAGAACAAGCAGCCGGGGCAGGAGATCGGCCGGATCCCGATCGACTCCATCTACTCCCCGGTGCTCAAGGTCACCTACAAGGTCGAGGCGACCCGAGTCGAGCAGCGCACCGACTTCGACCGCCTGATCCTCGACGTGCAGACCAAGCCGTCGATGCTGCCGCGGGACGCGGTGGCCTCGGCCGGCAAGACCCTGGTCGAGCTGTTCGGGCTGGCCCGCGAGCTGAACGTGGAGGCCGAGGGCATCGACATGGGCCCGTCGCCGACGGACGCCGCGCTGGCGGCGGATCTGGCGCTGCCCATCGAGGAGCTCAACCTCACCGTCCGCTCCTACAACTGCCTCAAGCGCGAGGGCATCCACACCGTCGGCGAGCTGGTCGCCCGCAGCGAGCAGGATCTGCTGGACATCCGCAACTTCGGTGCCAAGAGCATCGAGGAGGTCAAGCAGAAGCTGGCCGACATGGGCCTGACGCTGAAGGACTCCCCGCCCGGGTTCGACCCGACCGCGGCGGCCGACAGCTACGGCGAGGACGACAACAGCTACGCCGAGACCGAGCAGTACTGACACATGTCCGCGCCCGCCCGCCGGCGCCCCGCCCGCGGGCGGGCGCGTTCGCAGTGAACGAGCCACCGGTACCTGATACGGCCGGTGCAGGAAGGAAACGCAATGCCGAAGCCCACCAAGGGCGCCCGCCTCGGCGGCAGCCCCGCGCACGAGCGGCTGATCCTGGCCAACCTGGCCACCGCGCTGTTCGAGCACGGCCGGATCACCACCACCGAGGCCAAGGCCCGGCGGGTGCGTCCGTTCGCGGAGAAGCTGATCACCAAGGCCAAGAAGGGCGATCTGCACAACCGTCGGCTGGTGGCGCGAGTGATCCGCAACAAGAGCGTGGTGCACTCGCTGTTCACCGAGATCGCCCCGACGTTCGCCGACCGGCCGGGCGGCTACACCCGGATCACCAAGATCGGCCCGCGTCGCGGCGACAACGCCCCGATGGCGGTGATCGAGCTGGTGACCGAGCCGATGTCGGCGGCCTCGCGGCGTCCCGTCGCGACCGAGAAGGCCGACGCGGGCAAGCCCGACCTGGAGAAGGAGAGCAAGCCCGCCGAGGAGACCGCCGCCACGGAGGCCCCCGAGGCCGAGACCAAGGGCGAGGAGACCAAGGGCGAGGAGAACGCCGAGTAAGGAGCCGGGCGACGGCCCAGGCGACCGACAGGGCGTTCGATACGCGGCATCCGACGGGCCCGTCCTCCCTGCACGGAGGGCGGGCCCGTCGCGGTGCCGGACCAGAGCCGCCGTTCACGGCGACGGCGGAGCCGACTTTTGCAAGACTGGGCACATGTCCGGGGACGGGGGAGCATGACAGCGCTGGTGCGGTTGCGGCTCGACATCGGCTACGACGGGTCGGACTTCGCCGGATGGGCGCGTCAGCCCGGGCAGCGCACCGTGCAGGGCGTCATCGAGGAGGCGCTGGGCCGGGTGCTGCGGCTGGACCCGCCGCCCGCACTGACCGTGGCGGGCCGTACCGACGCCGGGGTGCACGCGCGCGGACAGGTGGCCCACGTGGTGGTCCCGGTCGCCGCCTACAACACCGTGGGCGGGACGCTGTCGCGCCGGCTGGCCCGGTTGCTGCCGCCGGACGTGCGGGTGTGGCGGGTGACCCGCGCCCCCGAGGGGTTCGACGCCCGGTTCTCGGCGCTCTCGCGGCGCTATGTCTACCGGGTGTGCGACGACCCGGCGGGGGTGGATCCGCTGCGCCGGCGGGACGTGCTGTGGCATCCGCGGCCGTTGGATCTGGGCCGGATGAACGAGGCGTCGGCCCGGCTGGTGGGTGAGCATGACTTCGCGGCGTTCTGCCGCAAACGGGAGGGCGCCACCACGATCCGGCGGCTGCTGCGACTGGAGTGGACCCGTGAGGAGCCCGCGCTGGCGGCGGCCACCGTGGAGGCGGACGCGTTCTGTCACTCGATGGTGCGGGCGCTGGTGGGCGCCCTGCTGATGGTGGGCGACGGCCGCCGTGAGGTGGACTGGCCGGCGGCGGTGCTGGCGGCGCGGGTGCGGGACTCGGCGGTGAACGTCGCTCCCGCGCACGGGCTGTGCCTGGAGGAGGTCCGCTACCCCGACGACGAGGAGGACCTGGCCCGCCGGGCGCAGGAGACCCGGCGGGTGCGGACGCTGGGCGGCGCCTCCGGGCCGGTGGACCTTCCGGTCTCCTCCTGACCCCGCCCGGCCGGCCGCTCGGTCGTGGTCCGTCCGGCGCCGGATCAGCCCTTGGCGGCCCGCCGCTCGATGGGCCGCAGCCCGTAGGCGATGAACGCCTCGGCGACCTGCTTGAGGACCGGGTCGCCGGGCTTGGGCTTGGTGCCGTCCGCCCAGGTGGCGTAGGCGTAGACGATATACCGCCCGCGGACGGTGCCCGCGGCGTAGCCGCCGGCGCGGTCGATGTCGGGGGAGCGTTTGCCGGGCATCGCCCGGAACCACTCATAATCCGCCGGCCTGCCGGCCCGGTTCGCGGCCAGCGCCGCCTGATGGGTGGGCATGACCGCGACGCCGGTGGTGACGGCGATGGTCTTGATCCGGTTGACGAACGTGGCGCGCACCACGCTGCGGCACTTGCCGCGTTCGAGCGCCTGCACCATGACGCCCCGGGCGGCGAGTCCGCACTGGTGGTTCACCGAGGTCTTGTCCTGGATGAAGAACTTCTCGGCGAGCACCACCTCACGTTCGGGGAAGACCTCCAGCAGCGCCAGCGGCCGCGGGTCGGAACGCTCGTCGTCGATCTTGCTCGGGCCGGGCGAGGAGGGCCGCGGGGTGGCGGGCGGCCGCGTCGAGGCGGGGGGCGGAGCGGCCGGCGGGGTCTTGGTGGGCGTGGCGGCGGCCTGGGAGGCGGCGTCGCCGGAGCCGGAGGCCAGGCCGAACGCCCCCAGCACGATGATCGGGATGGCCACCACCAGCGCCACCACCCCGATCAGCAGGGCGTTGCGGCGGCGCACCTCGGTGTCCTCGGCGGTGTGCGCCGCCGCGGGCGGCCGGTGCGCCTCCTGCGGCCCGGGCTGCTGGAACTGGTGGGTGGTCTCCTGGGACATCACCACCACGAAGCCGTCGCCGGGCTGCCGGGCGTAGGCGGAGGCGTGCGGGATGTCCTCG
Organism: Thermomonospora catenispora; assembly: GCF_006363815.1. GTDB lineage: Bacteria > Actinomycetota > Actinomycetes > Streptosporangiales > Streptosporangiaceae > Thermomonospora > Thermomonospora catenispora. Next base: position 199,074 of record NZ_RRYT01000001.1, on the reverse strand, counting down.
TGCTTGGGGCCGGTGTACTCCGGCGGCATCACGCCGGGCGGCAGGACGGCGTCGGGGGTCAGCGCGTCGGAGGTGTCGTTGAGCGGGTCGAGCGGACGGGTGCGCGCCCCCTTGCTCCCCTTGTCCTCCTTGCTCTCGCCGCCCTCGGCGTCCTTGCCGCCGGCGCCGACGACCGGGACGGGAAGGGCGGACCGGGCGTCGGGAACGGTCTGGTCGAGCCTGGGACCTTCGGAAGGGCCGGCGGAGGGCTCAGAGGAGGGTCCGGAGGGCGTCCCGGCGGAGGGCCCGGTGGCCGCCCCGGCGGAGGGGGCGGGCGACCCGGCGGCGGAGTCTCTCGGCAGGGACGGGGTGACGTCGGGCCTGGTGGAGTCCAGCGCCGAGGAGTCCTGAGCCTTCTGCGCCGCCTGGGACGCGCCGGGGCCGGGGGCAGCGGGCGGTACGGCCGCCTGGGGTCCCGTGGCCGTGGACGTCCGGGAGGAGGGGTTCTCCGGCGACGAGGCGGCCGCGGCCGCCTCAGGGGCCTCGGGGGCCGCGGGCGGGGGCGCGGACGTCATGGACGCCGCGGGCGATGTCGCCCCCGGTGTCGTGGGCGATGCCGCGGACGGTGCGGCGGGCTGCTCGGCGGGCCCGGGGGCGGCGGGCTGGGCCGCGGGGATCGTGGGGACCCGTTCCGCGGCCGCCGCGGCGGGCTGCTCGGCGGGCTGCTCCTGAGGGCCGGGGTAGAGCGGGATGCCGTCGGGGTCGGTGTCGGGATAGGACGGCAGGGTCTCCGGCTGCAGCGGCTCGGCCGGGACGGCGCCGCGGCTGTCCACCGGCGGTACGCCGACCCCGGCGACCAGGGTGCCTGGCCTGGGAGGGGCCTGCGGCTGTCGTTCGGCGTCCGGCGCGCCGCCCGGCGTCTCCCGGGCTCGGGTCTCCTCCTCGGTCCCGGCCTCGGCTTCGTCCTCGCTCTCGGCGTCGACGGCCGGGGACGCCTCCTCCTCGTCGTCGGCGGCCCACCAGGGCTTGTCGGGGCCGAACAGCGGCACGGTGAGGTCCGGGGACACCAGGCCGGAGGACGACTCCGACTGCGTCCCCGAATCGTCGGCGTCCGCCCGGCCGAAGCTCGGCGGGGCGGTGGTCGGCGGTGCGCCGTCCGAGGCGGGGGAGGCCGAGCCCACGACGGACTCGGGGGTCTCCTCAGGTCCAGACATAGGCAAACAGGGTATTAGCCGTCATCGGCTCGTGAGGGGTTTGCCTGCGATTCCTCGATAGTGCAGGGCCTTGTACAGGTTGCTGCCCAGGACGACCTGCTGCTGGAAGGCGGTGACCTTCTGGCGGTCCCGGGCCGCGATCTCCTTGCCGTCCGGGCGCTGCACCCAGACCATGATCAGATAGTGGCCGCGGGAGTAGGCGGTGCCGAGCGCGAGGCCCTTGCCGAGGGTCTTGGAGATCCCCTTCCTGCCGGGCAGCGGCTGCAGGTGGGTGTCGCGTCCGGCGGCGGTCTTGGCGGCCCGCTCGGCGGCCTCCTCGGTCCTGAGGTTGAGCACGCCCACGGTGCCGATGAGCAGGCCGTCGCCGCGGGCGTAGGAGGCGCGCAGCACCTGGGTGCAGCCGCCCTTCTTGAGCACGGCCTGGAGCTTGGCCCCGGTGACGCCCTTGCTGCAGTCGCGATCGTGCTTCCACGCGGTGCGGGTGTAGACGACGCCCGCTCCCTTGAACGTCCGCTTGCCGAACACCTCGGCGAGGGTCAGCGGCGCGGGGTCGGACGTCCGGTTCTTGAACTTGGCCTGCAGCGGGGCGGGCGTCGGGGTCGGGAGCGGAGTCGCCGACTGCGTGGGGGCGGCCGCCGCGGCGGGCTGCTCGGCGTCGTCGCCCGTCAGCATGCGCGACACCGTGAATCCGCTGCCGGCCAGCGCCACGCCGACCACGATCGCGCCGGCGGCGACCAGGAACCGGTTGGGGCCCCGTCCGGTCCCGGCTGGCTCGGCGGGCGGCTCGGCCGTCGGGACGCCGGGCTCATGCGGCGGCTCCATGGGGGCGTCGACCCCCTCCTGGCCGGGACGGTCGAAGGGGCCCGGCCCGCCGGAGGCGTCGTGGGCGGTGCCGTAGGAGGCGCCGTAGGCGGTGTCGTAGGAGGGGCCCGGCTGCGGCCGGTACGCGTGGGCGTCGCCGGGTTCGGCGGCCTGCAGCCCGGGCGGGGCGTTCGGCGGGAGGTGCGGCGCGGCGTCGAATCCGCCGGCGGGGCGCGACCGGTCGGCGAAGCCGCCGGCGGAGGGGCCGAACGGTTCGCCCGGCCGTGCGGCGAACGCGCCGGGCGGCGGTGCGAAGGGGGAACCGTCCCGGCCGGAGCGGCCGTCGTCGGCCTGCTCGGGGTCGTGCGGTTCCGCTCCGGGGCCGTACGGCGCGGTCGGCTCGCCGAAGCGATCGCCGAAATTGCGTTGATCACCCGGGTAACGCATGATTTGGACCCTACCGTTCCATTTGCGTGGTTTTGGACCACGCCAACGGCACCACCATGGCATGCCGTGGCGCAGCGTGCGGGTGGAACGAGCCCGAAGACGAGGACGGAACGGGTCGGACCGCCTGCCGGGACCGGCTTCCCGGACGGTCCGTCCGGACGTCCGTCCCGACCGCTCGCCTGAGCCGCTCGTGGGGGGCGCTCGATCGGGACGGCGCGCGGCGATCCGGCCCGGAGCTCACTGAGTGCCGAAGTTCTGCGTCCACCAGGGGCCGCCGGAGCCGGTCTTGACGCCGACGCCGATCGCCTTGTAGCCGCAGTTGAGGATGTTGGCGCGGTGGCCGGAGCTGTTCATCCAGCCCTTCATCACCGCTTCGGCGGTGGGGTACCCCATGGCGATGTTCTCTCCGCCGGAGGCCGGGTAGCCGGCCTTCTTCATGCGGTCCCAGGGGGTCTCGCCGCTGGGGGAGGTGTGGCTGAAGTACCCCTTGGCGGCCATGTCCGCCGAGTGCGCGCGGGCGGCCTTCACCAGCCGCTGGTCGACGCGCAGCGGGCCGCATCCGGCCTTGGCGCGCTCTTGGTTGGTCAGCTCGACCACCCGGGCCTCCAGCGCGGTCAGCCCGGAACCCGCGGTCGAGCCGCCCGTGGTGGAGTCGCCGGTGTCGCCGCCTCCGGCGGTGGGGCGGTCGGTGGAGCCGGGGCGAGGGCTGGAGGAGGGCCGTGTGCTCGGGGTCGTCCCCAGCCGCTGGAGCGGGGGGTCGGGCGGCGGGGGCGGGACGATGTCGGCGGGCTGCTCGACGGGCCGCCGCGTGGTCCCGTTGGGGACGGCGGCGGGCGGTGACCCGGTGGCGGCGGGAGTGGGCGCGGCCGCGGCGGCGGGGGCCGCGCGGTCGTCGCCGAGCGCCGGGAGCACCACCCTGTCGAGCGCGACGCCCGAGCCGACCGCGAGCACGGCGCCGGTGAAGGCGGCGGCGGTGGTGAGCCCGCGGCGGCGGCGCGGGGTCCGGCCGGCCGATTCGGAGCGGGGAGTTCGCATCAGGCCTCCCGGAAGGGATATCGGGTGGGTTCCGCACCTTAGTCGCCTCCATCGCCGCATGCGCAACGAATCGGACAAATGGGAACTATGGAGCGTTCCTAGGGGGATCGCTCAGCGGTCTCGATCGGCCTCGGGCGGCCCCCGGTCGGCTCTCGCCCGGTCCTCGGTCGGCCTCCGGTCGGGGTGTGGTCAAGGCGGCCCCGTGGATGGGGCATACTGGAACGTGGCCGGGGGAGTGTCGTGACGGCTCGCTTTGACCCATGCCCACGGGGCTGGGTATCCTGCCAGTTCGTTGCATCCACCGGTGTGCCCTGCTCCGGGGCCCCGGCCTCCAGGGTGTCGCCGCTTCGATCCGTTGGGCGTGCCCCGGATCCGCTGTGAAGTCGACAAGAAACGAAGGCTTACGACCGTGCGCACGTACACCCCGAAGCCCACTGACGTCCAGCGTCAGTGGTACGTCATCGATGCGACCGATGTCGTGCTGGGTCGGCTTGCCAGCCAGGTCGCGACCCTGCTGAAGGGGAAGCACAAGCCGATCTACGCGCCGCACATCGACACCGGTGACTTCGTCATCGTCGTCAACGCCGAAAAGGTGGCGCTGACCGGCAACAAGCGGGAGCAGAAGCGGGCATACCGCCACTCCGGCTACCCCGGCGGCCTGCGCTCCATGAGCTACAAGGAACTGCTGGAGCGGCACCCCGAGCGTGCGGTCGAGAAGGCCATCAAGGGCATGCTGCCCAAGAACCGGCTCGGGCGGCGGATGTTCAAGAAGGTGAAGGTCTACGCCGGCCCGAACCACCCGCACCAGGCCCAGCAGCCGGTCCCCTTCGAGATCAGCAAGTAAAAGAGCCTTCCTCATCCGTGGCCGCCGGGGCACCCGATGAGGATGATCGGGCCCGCCGCCCTGGCTAGAAGACCCTAGGAGCACAGTGGCCGAGAACAGCGGCATCGAGACGCCCGTCGAGGGCGCGGAGTACGACGAGTACTCCGAGGACTACCCGTCGGAGTACACCACCGAGACGCCCGAGGCCCCGGGCGAGTACGGGGCCGCTCCGGTGACGGCCGGCGTCGCCTCGGCCACCGGCCGCCGCAAGGAGGCCATCGCCCGTGTCCGGATCATGCCGGGCACCGGCAACTGGACCATCAACGGCCGCTCGCTGGAGCAGTACTTCCCGAACAAGGTCCACCAGCAGATCGTCAACGAGCCCTTCGTGCAGATCGGCGCCGAAGGCCAGTTCGACGTGATCTGCCGGGTCTCCGGTGGTGGCGTGACCGGTCAGGCCGGTGCGCTGCGCATGGGCATCGCCCGCGCGCTGCAGATCATCGACCCCGACTACCGTCCGGCGCTGAAGAAGGCCGGCTTCCTGACCCGTGACGCCCGGGTCAAGGAGCGCAAGAAGGCCGGCCTGAAGAAGGCCCGCAAGGCGCCGCAGTACAGCAAGCGCTGACGCCGGACACCACGGAGCCGGGCCGTTTGGGGATGCGGACACCGGTTCTGGGGTTTTGATCGCGTTCTGGCATGGAACGCGAACATCCATGGTGGGCGTGAACGTCATATGACCGCGTGGAGCCGGTATCGGCCCACGCGGTCATCGCTTTGCAGACCGCTTTCGGTGGGAGTGAACTGTGGGTCGTCTGTTCGGTACCGACGGGGTGCGCGGGGTCGCGGGCCGCGACCTGACCGCGCGGCTGGCGATGGACCTGTCCGTCGCGGCGGCGCGGGTGCTCGGTGAGGCGGGCGCGTTCCAGGGGCATCGGCCGACCGCGGTGGTGGGACGCGATCCCCGTGCCTCCGGGGAGTTCCTGGAGGCCGCGGTGGTGGCCGGACTCGCCGAGGCGGGCGTGGACGTGCTGCGGCTGGGGGTGCTGCCCACCCCGGCGGTGGCGTACCTCACCCACACCCTGGACGCCGACCTGGGCGTGATGCTGTCGGCCTCGCACAACCCCGCGCCCGACAACGGCATCAAGTTCTTCGACCGGAGCGGCTACAAGCTGCCCGACGAGATCGAGGACCGCATCGAGGCCCGCCTCGGCGAGGACTGGGACCGGCCCACGGGCGCGGGAGTGGGCCGGGTCCGCGACGCCCAGGGCGCGGTCGAACAATACGTGGCGCACCTGCTGTCCACTCTGCCGGCGTCGCTGGACGGGCTGCGCGTGGTGGTGGACTGCGCGCACGGCGCGGCCTCGAGCGTCGCCCCGGAGGCGCTGCGTCGCGCCGGAGCCGAGGTCCTCACCATCGGGACGGCCCCCGACGGCCTCAACATCAACGACGGCTGCGGCTCCACCCACCTGGACGCGCTGCGGGCCGAGGTCGTCGCCCAGGGCGCGGACGCCGGCATCGCCCACGACGGCGACGCCGACCGCTGCCTGGCCGTCACCGCCTCCGGCGAGGTGGTGGACGGCGACCAGATCATGGCGATCCTGGCCACCGAGCTGCGCGAGGCCGGCCGGCTGGCCAAGAACACCGTGGTCGCCACCGTGATGAGCAATCTGGGGTTCAAGCTCGCGATGCGCGAGGCCGGGATCGAGACGGTGCAGACCGCGGTGGGCGACCGGTACGTGCTGGAGGCCATGAAGGAGGGCGGCTACACCCTCGGCGGCGAACAGTCCGGGCATGTGATCATGCTGGAGCACGCCACCACCGGGGACGGGGTGCTGACCGGGCTGCACCTGCTGGCGACCATGGCCCGGCGGGGCCGGTCGCTGGAGGAGCTGGCCAAGGTGATGCACCGGCTGCCGCAGGTGCTGATCAACGTGCGGGGCGTGGACAAGGGCAAGGCGAAGTCCTCGCCGGCCCTGGCCGAGGCGATCGCGCAGGCCGAGCGGGAGCTGGGCGACTCCGGCCGGGTGCTGATCCGGCCCAGCGGCACCGAGCCGATGGTCCGGGTGATGGTCGAGGCCGCCGCCGAGGACCAGGCGCAGCGGCTCGCCGAGCGCCTGGCCGAGGTCGTCAAGATCGAGTGCTCCGCCTAGGCCGGGCGCTCCGCTCCATCGGTCCGGGCCGCCGCCCCGACGGCCGGGCCGGCCGGCCCGACCACGGCGGCCGCCCCGTCAGCCCTCGGTGATCTCGAGGCGGCCGATCTTGAGGTGGGCGATCTCGACGGTGCCCGCCCGAAGCTCCTTCATCACCGCCTTCTTGATCGCCAGCCGGCCGATGGCCAGCGCGCCGACGGACAGCGCGCCCAGCGCCACCGCCCCCAGCGCCAGAGCGCCCAGGCCGGTGCCGGCGCGCAGCGCGGCGCCGGTGGCGGAGGCCCCGGTGACGGACGCACCGGTCGCGCGGGCGCCCACGGCCCGCTCGGTGCGCACCCGCGGAGGCCGGGGCTCCTCCTCCCGCGGCGCGTTCTGCTCGTCCGGTCCGGCGTTCATGGCGTCCCCCTCGGCTCGTCGCCCCGCCGGCCGATCGGTTGGATCATCGGCCGGCTGATCGGCTGGATGACCGCATGCTATGCCCTGGGCCTCCGCCCTCAGCAGCGGCCCAGGAACGTCTGCAGGGCGTTGTGGTCGGCGCGGGTCACCGGCAGCCGGTACTTGGTCGCCACCGCGATGTACTTGATCGCGTACGTGCACTGGTACTCCTTGCGGGGGCGCCACTCGCCCGGACCGGAGTCGCTTTTCTGCCGGTTCGGCACGCCCCACACGGCCAGCAGGTTGTCGGGGTCGTTGGCGAACTGTTCGCGGCGTGACTTCGGCCACCGGGAGGCGCCCATCCGCCAGGCCAGCGCCAGCGGGTACACGTGGTCGATCTGCACCTCGTCGGCGTCGGACTTGCGGAACGAGATCCGCCGACCGGTGTAGGGGTCGTGGAGCGTGCCGGAGACCACCACGCACCGGCCGCGCCTGACGACGTCCGTCAGATCCCGGGCCAGCACGTCGTTGCGCTGATCGCAGCCGTTGCGGTCGATGTCCCGCCAGCGCACTCCGAAGTCCTCCCGGTCGTAGCCGGCCCCGTCGCCCTCGGCGGCGATCGGCAGCGCGGCCAGGTGTCGGCGGGACTGCGCGGCGTCGCCGGGCGCGGGCGTCGAGCCGTTCCCGCCCACCTCCGCGGTGCAGGCGACCGCCGTGAGCGCGGCGGTGATCGCGACCAGACCCGGCCGCCGGGCGTGCCTCATGCCTCACCCTCCCTGCGTCGTGTCGTGCGGATACTCCGCTCTGCGGCGACCAGTCGCCAGCGTAGGGGCGGGCAGTGAACGCTCTGGGGCGGGGGCGGCCGGAGAGGGGACCGCCGGCCCCGGAGGCGACGTCCGCCCGGAGGGCCGGCCGCCGATCCGGGCGGTGGAGACGGACGATGAGGGCGGACGATAAGGGCATACGACCGGAGGATGACGACTTTCCCGGTGCCGGTGCACTAGGTTGCAAGGCATGCCGATCATCGCCACCCGAGGGTTGACGATGCGGTTCCCCGGCGTCACTGCGCTGAACGACCTCACCGTGGACATCGAACCGGGGATCGTGGGACTGGTCGGCGCCAACGGCGCCGGGAAGTCGACCCTCATCAAGATCCTGCTGGGCCTCCAGCCGGCCTCGGCCGGTCAGGCGTGGGTGCTTGACCTGGACGTGGCCCGGCAGGGGGAGCTGATCCGCGAGCGGGTCGGCTACATGCCCGAGTACGACTGCCTGCCGCCGGACGTGTCGGCCACCGAGTTCGTGGTGCACATGGCGCGGATGAGCGGGCTGCCGCCGACCGCCGCCCGCGAGCGCGCCGCCGACACGCTGCGGCACGTCGGCCTGCACGAGGAGCGGTACCGGCCGATCGGCGGCTACTCCACCGGCATGCGGCAGAAGGTCAAGCTGGCGCAGGCGCTGGTGCACGATCCGCAGCTGGTGTTCCTGGACGAGCCGACCAACGGGCTGGACCCGGCCGGGCGCGATGAGATGCTGGAGCTGATCCGCCGGATCGGCACCGAGTTCGGCATCAGCGTGCTGGTCACCTCGCACCTGCTGGGCGAGCTGGAACGCACCTGCGACCATGTGGTGATCATCGACGGCGGGCGGCTGCTGCGCTCCCAGCCGGTGGAGGCGTTCACCACCGACAGCGGCACCCTGGTGGTCGAGGTCGAAGAGGGACGCGACGAGCTCGGGCGGGCGCTGGCCCGGGCCGGGCTGACGGTGCGTCCGGAGGGACGGACGCTGCTGGTCGAGGTCACCGGAGAGCACACCTTCGACCTCATCCGGGACACGGTGGTGGAGCTGGACCTGCTGCTGATCCGCATGGAGCAGCGCCGCCACCACCTCGAGGAGGTCTTCGCGACGCCGGCGCCTCCGGTGCCGCCGGGCGCCGCCGTCTCGCCGAGGGGGCATGCGGGATGACCACGGGCACGATCCACGACATCGGCTACCGGCACTACCAGGGGCGCCGGCTGGGCCGGTCCTATCTGCTGCGGTCGCTGTACGTGCACAATCTGCGGAGCGCCTGGGGGCTGGGCCGGCCGGCCCGCGCCAAGGTGATGCCCGCCCTGCTCGCGGCGATCGTGCTGCTCCCCGCGGTGGGCAGTGTGGCGGCGGTCGCCCTGGCGGGCGAGGCCGACGCGCTGATCCGTTACTCGGCCTACCCGACCTACCTGCAGCCGGTGATCTCGATCTTCGTGGCCACCCAGGCCCCGGTGCTGGCGTCGCGGGAACTGCGGTTCCGGGTGATCCCGCTGTACTTCTCCCGGCCGGTGCTCTCACTGGACTTCGTGCTGGCCAAGCTGGCGGCGATGACCACCGCCCTGGTGCTGCTGATGGCGACCCCCATCACCGTGCTGTACGTGGGCGGGCTGGTCAACAAGGTGCCGGACGCGGGCGCGCACCTGCGGGACTTTTCGCTGGCGCTGGTCGGCGTGCTGCTGTTCGCGGTGGTGCTGGCGTCGATCGGGCTGGTGGTGGCGGCGTTCACCCCGCGGCGCGGATTCGGGGTCGCGGCGGTGATCGCGGTGTTCATGCTGTCGTGGGTGTTCGTGCAGATCGTGCAGGGGATCGCCACCGCGCGGACGCAGTTCGACCTGGCCGGCTGGCTGGGGCTGCTGACGCCGTTCACCCTGGTGGACGCGGTGCAGGTGCGGCTGCTGGGGGCCGAGCGGGCGGGCGGCGCGGTGCCGCCGGGCGCGCTGGGCGGACTGGTGGCGCTGCTGGTGTGCGCCGGGGTGGTGGCCCTTTCGATCGCGATGCTGCACCGCCGTTTCCGGAGGGGGGCCGACCTGTGACCGTGCTGCGCCTGGAGAACGTGTCCCGCTGGTACGGGAACGTGGTGGCGGTCAACGGGGTGTCCATGGAGATCGGCCCCGGGGTGACCGGGCTGCTCGGCCCCAACGGCGCGGGCAAGTCCACGCTGATCCACATGATGGGCGGGTTCATCCCGCCGTCGTCGGGGACGATCACGCTGGACGGCGAGCCGATCTGGCGCAATCCGGCGATCTACCGGCGGCTCGGGCTGGTGCCCGAACGCGAGACCGCCTATGACTTCCTGACCGGCCGGCAGTTCGTGCTGGCGATGGCGAAGCTGTTCCGGCTGCCCGACCCCGAGGCCGCCACCGACCGGGCGCTGGCCTTGGTGGAGATGGAGCCCGCCCAGCACCGGGTGATCGGCAAGTACTCCAAGGGCATGAAGCAGCGGATCAAGATGGCCTCGGCCTTGGTGCACGACCCGCCGGTGCTGCTGCTGGACGAGCCGTTCAACGGGATGGACCCGCGGCAGCGGCTGCATCTGATGGACCTGATCCGGCGGATGGCCGCCGAGGGCCGCACCATCTTGTTCAGCTCGCACATCCTGGAGGAGGTGGAGCGGATCGCCGAGCACATCGAGGTGGTGGTGGCCGGCCGGCACGCCGCCTCCGGGGACTTCCGGGCGATCCGCCGGCTGATGAGCGACCGGCCCCACCAGTTCCTGGTGCGCTCCAGCGACGACCGGACGCTGGCCGCGGCGATCATCGCGGACGGCTCGGCGCGCGGGGTGGAGCTGACCGGCAAGGGCGTGCGCGTGGAGGCCACCGACTTCCGCCGGTTCACCTGGCTGCTGCCGCGGCTGGCCAAGCAGCACGGGGTGCGGCTGTGGGAGGTCAGTCCGGCGGACGAGTCGTTGGAGAGCGTCTTCGAGTACCTGGTGGCCAGGTGAGGGGGAGGACCCGGTGAACGTCACGATCGCCCTCATCACGCTGCGCTCCATGCTGAGCCGGCGGCGGGCGCTGCTGCTGTTCCTGCTGCCGGCGGTGCTGCTGTCGCTGGCCGCGGCGCTGAACATCACCGACAACACCGAGCCCGGCACCGCGGCCGGCGTGCTGCAGCAGTTCGCCCTGGCCACCTTGTTGCCGCTGCTGGCGCTGATCGCCGGGACCGGGGTGATCGGCCCGGAGATCGACGACGGCCAGATCATGTACATCCTCACCAAGCCGATCGGCCGGCACGTGGTGGTGCTCACCAAGCTGGTCGTGGCGATCGCCCTGGTGGTGGCGTTCGCGGTGGTGCCGACGCTGGTGGCGGGACTGCTGCTGCGGGGGACGGCGACGGGGCTGGCCCAGGGTTTCACGGTCGGGGTGCTGGCGGCGGGCGTGGCCTACACGGCGGTGTTCGTGGCGCTGGCGGTGGCCAGCCGCAGCGCCGTGACGATCGGCCTGCTGTACGCGCTGGTGTGGGAGTCGCTGCTGGCCCAGTTCGCCCCGGGCGCCCGGTCGGTGTCGATCCAGCAGTGGGGCCTGTCGATCGCCGACGCGATCACCTCGAGTTCGGCGGTGGAGGCCACGGTGCGCACCCCGGTCGCGGTGCTGCTGCTGGCGGCGGTCACCGTGGCGGGGACGGCCCTGGCGGTGATGCGCCTGCGCACCTTGTCGGTGGCGAGCGCCGAGTGAGCCGGCGGCGTCCCGCGTGCGCGGGACGCCGCTCAGGCCGTCGCTCAGGCCGGTCGGGTCACTCGCCCAGGGCCGCGGTGAGGTCGGCGAGGATCTCCGAGGCGGTCACCGGGTCCAGCTCGCCGAACGGGAGCTGCTCGCCGGACCGGCGGCCGGTCCACAGCAGCACCTGTTCGATCTGCTGCTCGGCGTACTGCTCGGGATCGATGACCCGGATGCCGGGCTCGAAGGACACCATCACGTGGCGCTCGTCGGGGGTCATCTTGGTCACCTGGCGGCGGAACCCGCCGGTCTCCTTCTCGCCGAGCTCCCAGCCGCGCCGGGTCAGGCCGAGGATCCGGCCGAAGTGCACGGTGCGGCCCTCGAAACGCTCCAACCGGCCCTGGGCGCGCTCCTGCTCGGCGAGGGTGAACACGGGGCGCGTCAGCTGCGGGAACGGCTGGATGAGCTCGTAGTCGGCGAACACCTGCGCCCAGGCGCCCACGGCCTCCTCGCCCAGCGTCACCGGGTGCGGCAGCGTGATGCGGGCGTCCTCGGGAAGGGCGAACGCCTCGTCCTCGACGTCGGCCAGGGTGCGGTCCTCGGCCACGCGGAACGTGGTGGTCCGCCCCTCCGTCGTGGCGGCCCACACCAGGCGGCGGGCGAGGTGCCACAGCAGCGGATGGTCGACGAAGATCGACCGGAACTCCTCGGCCGTCCACTCCCGGCCGGTCACCATCGCCTGCTCCAACAGCTTGATCCGCTCGGCGGCGACCTGCTTGACCTGCTTCTTCAGGTCGGCGAACCGCTTGTGGGCGGCGGGCGCCAGCTGTGGATCGTCCTTGGCGCCGGGCTTGGGCAGCGTCTTGCGGCGCTTGCCGGACTCGTCGGTCACATACGGCTTGAGCTGCTCGTCGAACCCGACGATGAACCGGCGCGGCCCGTAGTCCAGCACCAGCGTCCCGTCGGCGCTCAGCCCGAAGGTGGGGACGAGCCGATCGGTGAGCTGCTCGGGGGTCAGCCCGCGCTCCTCGGCGGCCTGCTTGAGCCGCCACTGCGCTTCGGGCCGGATCCGCTTGGCGTCCCGCGCCTTGGTGGCCAGGCGGTGCAGGTGGCGCAGCGCCGAGTCGGTCCCGAGCCGGGCGAACAGCAGCACCGCGGTGGTGCCGTTGCAGTCCCACACGAACGCCTTGCTCCAGCCGACGACCTGCTCGACCAGCCGGTCGGCGGTCTCGTCGTTCCCCCAGTTGATCAGCGCGTACTGCACCCCGGGGGAGGCCCACCAGCGGGGGTGCCGGTCGACCTCGTACAACGCCCAGGCGAACTCGGCGAGCGAGTCCGGATCGAGCGCCGGCTCGACCCGCTTCAGCCCGGCATAGGGGTCATGACAGCCCTGGGTGAGCAGCAGCATGGTGATCAGGTGGCGGGTCGCCGCGGCGGGCAGCGCCAGCTCGCGTCCGCGCAGCAGCACCTGGGGCAGCCGCTCGGGGTCGAACTCCTCGGGGATCTCCGGCATCGGGTCGGGGAGGAGCTCCAGCGGGTCGACGCGCAGCTCCGCGATGGCCTGGACCGCCTCCTCGCCGTAGCAGCGGGCGGCCTCGACGATGGCGTCCCGGCCGTGCACCCGGGCCACCAGGCGGAGGGCGGCCTCGGCACGCCTCCGTTTCGGGCCGGGTTTGCGCAGCGCGTCCGGCACCGTCAGCCGTGCGGCGTCCTGTCCGTGCAGGCGGAACCACTTCGCGGCCTCGCGTGCGTTCGGCCAGACGTCGAAGCTCTTGATCATGATCTGGGCGACGTCGGCGTCCAGGAACGGCGCCAGGGCGGAGAACCCCCGGGAGTTCTTGGCCTCGTACATCGCCGCCGGGTAGGCCGCCACCCCATGGCGGGCCACCGCGCCGCGCAGCACGCTGTGGCCGGGGTAGTGGGTGAACGTCTCCCAGTAGCGCTCGTCGGCGAGCAGCTTCTCCCCGTACTCCGGCGGCGCCTGCAAGAGCAGGCCCGCGGCCAGCCGCAGACGCTCCCTGGTCTCCAGCGACAGCGCCCGGCCGTCGGCGAAGGTCTCGGCCACCTCGTCCCAGTCGGTGTCCTCCGGCAGCGGCTGGAAGCCGTACTCCTCATAGGGCCCCTTCAGCCAATTCTCGCGGAGCTCGGGGTCCCACCGGACGACGGTGGGCTCCTTGGGAGCCTTGAGCTTGAGGACCGCCGGTTCCCGGTTGCCCGGCAGGCGGGTCCAGGGCGGGTTCACCAGCAGGTCGGGCAGAGCACTCTCGGGGGCCTCCGGGACACGGTCCGTGGGAGATTGCGTCATTGCGGTCGATTCTCCAGACGGTCGGATGGAAGCGTTCCCGCGGAGATCCGCGGACACAGGAGTACGACTCCCCGCGGGCCGTGATCGTTCCGGTCAGATCCGGCGAAGGCTGACGCGCTGGACGCTGTGGTCGCGGCCCTTGTGCAGGACCACGGTGGCGCGGGCGCGGGTCGGCAGGATGTTGGAGACCAGGTTGACCTCGTTGATCTCACGCCACACCCGGTGGGCGAACGCGGCCGTCTCGTCCTGGTCGAGTCGGGCGTAGCGGTGGAAGTAGGAGCGCTCGTCGGTGAAGACGGTGCGGCGCAGCGCGAACAGCCGTTCCAGGAACCAGTCGCGGATGTGCTCCACCCGCGCGTCCAGGAAGATCGAGAAGTCGATGAAGTCCGACACCGCCAGGGAGCCGGGCGGCGGGGGCTGCAGGACGTTCAGCCCCTCCAGGATCAGGACGTCGGGCCGCCGCACCGTCTGCCGGGCGCCCGGGACGATGTCGTAGTGCAGGTGCGAGTACACCGGGATGGTCGTCTCCGACGCGCCCGCCTTCACCGCGGTGACGAACTCCAGCAGCGCCCGCCGGTCGTAGGACTCGGGGAACCCCTTGCGATCCATCAGCCCGCGCTCGGCCAGCACCCGGTTGGGGTGCAGGAAGCTGTCGGTGGCGACCAGCTCCACATGCGGCCGCTCCGGCCAGCGGGACAGCAGGGTGCGCAGCAGCCGGGAGACGGTGGACTTGCCGACCGCGACGCTGCCGGCCACGCCGACGACGAACGGGACCCGGTCGACCGCGCCGCCCAGGAAGTCCGCCACGGTCTCGCGCAGCCGCCCCTCGGCCATGAAGTGCAGATGCAGCAGCCGGGACAGGGGCAGGTAGATCTCCTGCACCTCGGTGAGGTCGATCGGGTCGCGCAGCCCGCGCAGCGAGTCGAGCTCTTCGGCGGTCAGCGGCAGCGGGGCGTCGGCCCCGAGCGCCGCCCACTGCGCGCGGGACAACGCCGTGTAGGGAGTCGGCACGGTGTCCCATCCCAGGGTCATGGGGGCGAGACTACAGAGTCAGATGACGATCATGCGGTGCGTGCGCATCACGGTTCGTGAACCGCTTGTAGAACGCCCTGCCCATCCGCTGGCACAGGTATGCCCTGCTCCTCGGTAGTGTGACGGCCATGTGCGGAATCGTGGGCTACGTGGGCTCCAAGCCTGCGCTGAACGTCGTGGTCGAAGGCCTGGCCAGGCTGGAGTACCGGGGATACGACTCGGCCGGGGTCGCGGTCTTGACGGACGGCGCCCTGATGACGGCCAAGCGGGCGGGCAAGCTGGTCAACCTGCGCAATGCGCTGGACGAGGAGCCCGCCCCGGAGGGCACCGTCGGGATGGGGCACACCCGCTGGGCCACCCACGGGCCGCCCACCGACCGCAACGCCCACCCGCACGTCGACTGCACCGGGCGCATCGCCGTCGTCCACAACGGGATCATCGAGAACTTCGCCGCGCTGCGCGCCGAGCTGACCGAGCGCGGGCACCGGCTGGACTCGGACACCGACACCGAGGTGGTCGCCCACCTGCTGGAGGAGGAGCTGCGGGACGGCGCGGGCGGGCTGGCCGAAGCGGTGCGCCGGGTGTGCCGGCGGCTGGAGGGCGCCTTCACCCTCGTGGTGGTGAACGCCGACGATCCCGACGTGGTGGTCGGCGCGCGGCGCAACTCCCCGCTGGTGGTCGGCGTCGGCGAGGGGGAGAACTTCCTGGCCAGCGATGTGGCCGCGTTCATCGCGCACACCCGGGACGCGATCGAGCTGGGCCAGGACCAGGTGGTGGAGCTGCGCCGGGACAAGGTGACGATCACCGACTTCCAGGGCAGGCCCGCCGAGGTCCGCGAGTACCACGTGGACTGGGACGTCACCGCCGCCGAGAAGGGCGGCTACGACTCGTTCATGCTCAAGGAGATCGCCGAGCAGCCGCGTGCGGTGGCCGACACGCTGCTGGGGCGGATCGGCACCGACGGCCGGCTGACGCTGGACGAGATGCGGATCTCCGATGAGCAGCTCCGCGAGATCGACAAGATCATCATCGTGGCCTGCGGCACCGCCTACCACGCCGGGCTGATCGCCAAGTACGCCATCGAGCACTGGGCCGGGCTGCCGTGCGAGGTGGAGCTGGCCAGCGAGTTCCGCTACCGGGACCCGATCCTGACCCGCACCACGCTGGTCATCGCGATCTCCCAGTCCGGGGAGACGATGGACACGCTGATGGCGGTGCGGCACGCCCGCGAGCAGCGCGCCAGGGTGCTGGGCGTGTGCAACGTCAACGGCTCGACCCTGCCGCGCGAGTGCGACGGGGTGCTCTACACCCACGCCGGGCCGGAGGTCGGGGTCGCCGCCACCAAGACGTTCCTGACCCAGCTCGTGGCCGTCTATCTGATCGCCCTCTATCTGGCGCAGGTCCGGGGGACCAAGTGGGGCGACGAGGTCTTCGCCATGGTGCAGCTGCTGGCCACCATGCCGGAGAAGGTCGAGCGGGTCCTGGAGACCATGGAGCCGGTCCGCGAGCTGGCCCGCTCCCTGGCCGATGAGCGGTGCGTGCTGTTCCTGGGACGGCATGTGGGCTACCCGGTGGCGCTGGAGGGCGCGCTCAAGCTCAAGGAGCTGGCCTACATGCACGCCGAGGGCTTCGCCGCCGGCGAGCTCAAGCACGGTCCGATCGCCCTGATCGAGGAGGGGCTGCCGGTCGTGGTGGTGGTGCCGCCGCGCGCCCGGGCGGTGCTGCACGACAAGATCGTCTCCAACATTCAGGAGATCCGGGCCCGCGGCGCCCGCACCATCGTGATCGCCGAGGACGGCGACGACTCGGTCGTGCCGTTCTCCGACACGCTGATCCGGGTGCCCGCGGTGCCGACCCTGCTCCAGCCGCTGGTGGCCACGGTGCCGCTGCAGGTGTTCTCCTGCGAGCTGGCCAGGGCCAAGGGGCATGATGTGGACCAGCCGCGCAACCTGGCCAAGTCCGTGACCGTGGAGTGAGGCGGGCCGTCCCCGTCCGCGGCGGACGCCGGACGGGTCCTCAGGGGATCCGTCCGGCCTTGATGCCCTCCAGCAGCGAGCGCCAGGCGGATGCCGAGAGGCGCAGCACCGGTGCGCGGTCCCCTTGCTTGCTGTCCCGCACCCCCACCCGCGCGGCGAGGGCGGTCACCTCCACGCATGTGTAGTTGGCGCCGCTGTGACTGCTCTTGCGCCAAGCCCGGATCTGGTCGGACACGATGCACGCCTTTTCGGTCGGCTGCGGCCGGTCGACGGGGCCGATATCGGGTGGGTTATGCCGGAAGGCTAGCCATGGGGGATGCGGCGGAATGTGTCGTGTGCCGCGGTCGGGCCCGCTCGTCGCTCTTCGAGGCGTTGTGAGGCGTGCGGAAAACTCCGTCGGAAAAGGTCGGGTCCCGGTGCGGGGAACGGGTGCCCCCGGTGAGCCGTCGCCCGGATCGTTCGCGGCTCACCGGGGCTGATTCACCGGATCGATGCGGATGGGCGCCGGTGCCCGGTACGTGCTATGCGGACGTCGCGGCGGAGTCGTACTCGCCGTTTTTGATTCGTTCCACGAACGCGTGCCAGGCGCCGGCGGGCAGCACCGTCAGCGGGCCGTTCGCGCCCCGCTTGGTGTCCCGCATCGCCACCCGTCCTCCGGGCAGCGCCGCCACCGCCACGCAGTTGCCGTTGGCACACCGCGTGCTGACTCTCCAGCCGACCTCGGCCATGCCGACATGAGACAAGTGATTACCCCTCGAGTGCATGTTCTGCGGAATGTGGAGAATTCACCATTCGTCTCGAGCCGCACGGATGCGTTCCAGAGAATCCGCTCGGTCGAGCGCCCGCTGCATGAGAGTTTCATGAGCGAGCCGGTACATATAAGTGACCGACTCATCAGTCAGCGAGCTCATGGTTAGGCTTTCGGTGTGCACGATATCAGGAAAGATCACATCGTGCACGGGAGCGAACTCCAGCAACGTAAAGGAGTTGGCAAGAATGGGATGAGGGACGGCCAGCGGAAGGATCCGCACCGCGATGTGCGGCAATTGCGCCATGGCGAGCAAATGATCCAGCTGCTCGCGCATGACCGACCGGTCGCCCACCATCCGGTGGAGCACCGACTCGTCGAGGACGATCTCGAGCCGCAGCGGGTCGGGCCGGCTGAGCAGCCGCTGCCGCCGCATCCGCACCTCGACCCGGCGCTCGATCTGCTGGGGCGGCACGGTGGTGATGAAGTTCCAGCTGCGCATCACGTGCCGGGCGTAGTCGCGGGTCTGCAGCAGCCCGGGCACGGCCATGCTCTCCACCTGGAGCGCGGCGGTCGCCTCGTCCTCCAGCGCGATGTAGGTGGCGAAGTCGATCGGCAGGTCCGGGTACTGGCTCCACCAGCCCGGCCGGGTGGCCTCCTCGGCCAGGGTCAGCATCGCGTCCCGGTGCGCACCGGTCACCTGGTACAGGTCCAGCAGCGCTCGTACGTCCTCGACCCGGGCGCCGATGCGGGCGTTCTCGATGCGGCTCACCTTGGAGGGGGACCAGCCCAGCGACTCGGCGACGCTGTCACCGGTCAGGTCGCGCTCCTCACGGAGCCTGCGCAGCTCGACCCCGAGCCGTCGACGGCGCACCGAGGGGGCTCGCGACGTCGCCATCGCTGCCTCCGTCCGGGATTCCGCCCAAGGTTCGCGCTCACCGTACATGCATCAGTACGTGCATATTGCAGCGGTACCCTACACCAGGGCCGTGCCCGGGCATGAACGTTCCTTGAATGGCCGCCCTCGTTCCGGCGGGCATGCCGATCATCGATGTCCCGCCGGAAAAGTACAGCCATTTCCGCATTGTGGATGATCGCCCTCGACCGGACGTGAAGAGCCGCTCCAGAACATCGACGGTCGATTCCTCCCCGTCGTCAGCGGACATCGGGCGCGCCGGGTGCGCGCATGGCAGGCTTGGGTACGTGATCGTGGGTGTGGGGATCGACGTGGTCGACATCGCCCGGTTCGAACGGTCGCTGGAGCGCACCCCCGGGTTGCGCGCCCGGCTGTTCACCGCCGCGGAGCGGCCGCTGGCGACCCGTTCGCTGGCCGCCCGGTTCGCCGCCAAGGAGGCGCTGGCCAAGGCGCTGGGCGCGCCCCCCGGGCTGCTGTGGACCGACGCCGAGATCCGGCGCGCCCCCGACGGCAGGCCGACCCTGCACGTCACCGGCACCGTGGCCGCCGCGGCGAAGGCCCGAGGCGTGAACCGCTGGCACGTGTCGCTCAGCCATGACGGGGGCATCGCCACCGCCATCGTGATGGCCGAGTCGACGGTGGGGCGAGATCTTCAAGAGGAGCCATGAGGTACGCGCACGAGGTCGACAAGGTACGCGCCGCCGAACAGGCCCTGATGGCCCGCCTCCCGGAGGGCGCCCTCATGCAGCGTGCCGCCGCCGGGCTGGCCGCCGCGTGCGCCCGCCTGCTGCCCCGCCTCTACGGGGCGCGGGTGGTGCTGCTGGTCGGCGGCGGCGACAACGGCGGCGACGCGCTGTACGCCGGCGCCCGGCTGGCCCGGCGCGGCGCCGTGGTCGAGGCGGTCCTGGCCGGGCGCAAGGCCCACGCTGCGGGGCTGGCGGCGCTGCGCTCCGCCGGGGGCCGCGTGCTCGACGGCGCCGGCCGGGGCGCCGAACGCGCGATCCAGGCCGCCGACCTGGTGATCGACGGGCTCACCGGCATCGGCGGGACCGGCGCGCTGCGCGAGCCGCACGCGACCCTGGCCCGCTGCACCGAGTACGCCGAGGGCGTGGTGGTGGCCTGCGACGTGCCCAGCGGGGTCGACGCCGGCTCCGGACGGGTGGACGGGGCCGCGGTGCGCGCCGACGTCACGGTCACCTTCGGCACCTACAAGCCCGGCCTGCTCATCGACCCGGGCGCGTCCCACTGCGGCGTCGTCGAGCTGGTCGACATCGGCCTCGGCCCGGACCTGCCCGATCCGGACGTGGTCGCCCCCTGGGCGGCGGACCTGGGGGTGCCGCGCCCTGGGCCGGAGTCCGACAAGTACCGGCGCGGCGTCGTCGGCATCGTGGCGGGCGGGGAGCGCTACACCGGCGCGGCGGTATTGTGCGTGGGCGGCGCGGTGCGCGGCGGGGCGGGCATGGTCCGGTTCGCCTCCTCCCCGCACCCGGTCGAACTGGTCCGGCGGCACTGGCCGGAGGCCGTCGTCACCGTCATCGAGCCCGCCCCCGACGCCCTCGCCGAGGTCGGCCGGGTGCAGGCCTGGGTGATCGGTCCCGGGCTGGGCACCGGCCGTGAGGCCGAGACCCTGCTGGAGGCGGTGCTGCGGACCGACCTGCCGGTGCTGGTCGACGCCGACGGGCTCACCGTGCTGGCCCGCCGCCGCGACCTGCTGCTGCGCCCCGCCCCCACCGTGCTCACCCCGCACGCCGGGGAGCTGGCCCGATTGCTGGGGCCGGGGACCACCCGCGAG
This sequence comes from Thermomonospora catenispora, assembly GCF_006363815.1. GTDB lineage: Bacteria > Actinomycetota > Actinomycetes > Streptosporangiales > Streptosporangiaceae > Thermomonospora > Thermomonospora catenispora. The sequence goes on along the minus strand of NZ_RRYT01000001.1, from coordinate 179,024 downwards.
CAGATCGAGGCCCGGCGGCTGGAGCACGTCCGGCGGGCGGCGTCGGAGCTGTCGGCGACCGTGCTGCTCAAGGGCTCGACCACGCTGATCGCCGAGGAGGACCGGCCGGTCCGCGTCAACCCCACCGGCACCTCCTGGCTGGCCACCGCCGGGACCGGCGACGTGCTGTCCGGCCTGGCGGGCGCGCTGCTGGCGACCGGGATGTCGGCGATCGACGCCGCCACCGCCGCCGCGTACCTGCACGGGCTGGCCGCCCGGCTGGCCGCCGCCGGCATGCCCGGCCCGGACGACTCCGACCCGGGACGGCAGGCGCCGATCAGCGCCCACGATGTGGTCACCGCCCTGCCGGAGGCGTTCCGTATGCTGGGCTGACCTGGCTGAACGCATCCGGCGGCGGTGGGGGGCGGCACACTGGTCACCATGAGAGAGCCCGTACAGGCACGCGTGGACCTCAGTGCCGTCCGCGCCAATGTCGCACTGCTGCGCGATCGGGCGGCGGGGGCCGAGGTCATGGCGATGGTCAAGGCCGAGGGCTACGGGCACGGCCTGGTCGAGGCCGCCCGCGCCGCGCTCGACGGCGGAGCCTCCTGGCTCGGCGTCGCCCGCGTCGCCGAGGCCCTGCGGCTGCGCGCCGCCGGCGTCACCGCGCCCGTGCTGGCGGCGGTGGTCACTCCGGGCGAGCCGCATGAGGAGGCCGTGGCCGCCGGGGTGGACCTCACCGTGGGCTCCGTCGCCCTGGTGGAGCGGGTCGCCGCCGCCGCCGAACGCGCCGGCCGGCCCGCCCGGGTGCATCTGAAGGCCGACACCGGGCTGTCCCGGGGCGGGGCGACCATGGCGGACTGGCCGTCGGTCGTCGACGCGGCGGGGGCCGCCCAGGCCACCGGCCGGATCGAGGTCGTCGGGCTGATGTCGCACCTGGCCTGCGCCGACGAGCCGGGGCACCCGTCCGTCGCCGCCCAGCTCGCCGCCTTCCAGGAGGCGATCGAGCACGCCGAGAAGGCCGGGCTCCGTCCCCGGGTGCGGCATCTGGCCAACTCGGCGGCGACGCTGACGCTGCCGCAGGCCCGCTATGACATGGTCCGCCCGGGCATCGCGGTCTACGGGCTCACCCCGATCCCGCAGCAGGGGACGTTCGGGCTGCGCCCGGCGATGACGCTGGTCGCCGAGCTGGCCGCGGTCAAGCGGGTCCCGGCGGGCAGCGGGGTCTCCTACGGCCACACCTACGTCACCGACCGGGAGACCACGCTGGGGCTGGTGGCCGCCGGCTACGGCGACGGCGTCCCCCGGCACGGCTCCGGCCTGCTGGAGGTGCTGGTCGGCGGGCGGCGCCGCCGCATCGCCGGGCGGGTGTGCATGGACCAGTTCGTGGTCGACCTGGGAGAGGACGCGCCGTCGCCCGGCGAGGAGGTGCTGCTGTTCGGCCCCGGCGACCGGGGGGAGCCGACCGCGCAGGAGTGGGCGGAGGCGCTCGGCACCATCTCCTATGAGATCGTCACCCGGATCGGCGCCCGGGTGCCCCGGGTCTACCCTGACGATCCGGCGGGCCGCTGACGCCCGCCGTTCGGCGGGAGGACCGTGCATGGACGGCAGGAACAAGCGGCGGCTGGGCATCGCCGGGGCGATCGCCGGCGTCGGCGCGGCCGGGATCGGCGTGGCGGTGGGGGTGCGGCATTTCATCGTCGGTCGCCGCCGGTTCGGACCCGATCCGGAGGCCGACGAGCCGTTCGGTGAGCTGCGCGGCAGGCCGCTGACCGTGCACGCCGACGACGGGGTGCCGCTGCACGTGGAGATCGACGAGCACCCCGGCGATGCCGTCGCCCCGCTGACCGTGGTGTTCTGTCACGGCTACGCCCTCAATCAGGACGTGTGGCACTACCAGCGCCGCGACCTGGTCAGGAGCGTTCCCGGGCCGCTGCGGCTGGTGTTCTGGGACCAGCGCAGCCACGGGCGCTCCGGACGCGGCGATCCGCGGCGCGCCACCGTCGACCAGACCGGCGAGGACCTGCATGCGGTGTTGCGCGCCGCCACCCGGCCGGATGAGCCGGTGCTGCTGGTCGGGCACTCCATGGGCGGCATGTCGATCATGGCGTTGGCCGGCGCCCGTCCGGAGCTGTTCGGCGACCGGATCGCCGCGGTGGCGTTGATCAACACCTCCGCCGGGCGGCTGGCGGAGATGACGCTGGGGCTGCCGCCGGCGCTGGCCCGGCTGGTGCAGCCGCTGGCCGGCGGGGCGCTCCGCGGGCTGAGCCGCACTCCCGCGCTGGTGGACCGGGCCCGGGCGCTGGGCGCCGACCTGGCGTTCATGGTGACCCGGCGGATGGCGTTCGCCGACGCCGCGATCAGCCCGTCGGTGGTGGACTTCCTGGAGCAGATGATCAGGGCCACCCCCATCGACGTGATCGCCGAGTTCTACCCGGCCCTGATGGCGCATGACAAGAGCGCGGCGCTGGAGGCGATCGGCCGCGTCCCGACTCTGGTCATGGTGGGCGGCCGGGACGGGCTGACGCCGCCCGAGCACGGCCGCCGGATGGCCGAGGCGATGCCCGGCAGCGAGCTGGTCGAGGTGACCGACGCCGGGCATGTGCTGCCGCTGGAGCATCCGGGCATGGTCACCGGAGGGCTGCGCCGGCTCATCGCCCGCGTCCGGCCCGCCGCCGAGGAACGTTCCGCGTGATGCGCGGGCGGCCCCGCGTCCGGGGTCTCCCCGGTCTCCTCGCGTCCGGCGGGCCGACGTCGCGCCGGGGCCCGCGTGCCGGGTAGAAGGCATGGGGACGCCCGCTCCGGCGGGCCGGGCCGTCGTGACGCCCCGTCCGAGGCGGACGAGGGCGTCCCGGTGCGGAACGATGGTCGGCGACGGCCGCGGCGAGGGGGACGCCCCGCCGTCGCGCCCGGCAGGGCCCTGATCCTTCCCCGCCCCATCGGGCGGGATCTCCTCGGAGGTGCATGATGAACGACCGCGCTGCACGTGACGAGGCCGCCCACGCGGAGGTGGAGCGGGCCGCCGAGGACGCCCGACGGGCGGTGGTGCTCCGCATCCCCACCGCCGAGGCGATGCGGGAGCTGGGGATACGGCTGGCCGGGCTGTTGCGCGCCGGCGACCTGCTGGTGCTGTCGGGGGACCTGGGGGCCGGGAAGACCACGCTCACCCAGGGCATCGGGGAGGGGCTGAAGGTCCGCGGGCCGATCACCTCGCCGACGTTCGTGATCGCCCGGGTGCATCCGTCCCTGGGCGACGGACCGGCGCTGGTGCACGTGGACGCCTATCGGCTGGGCGGTTTCGCCGAACTGGACGATCTGGATCTGGACGCCTCGACGACCGAGTCGGTGACGGTGGTGGAATGGGGCGCGGGCCTCGCGGAGGGGCTTTCCGAAGATCGGCTCGAAGTCGTGATCATCCGCGATGACGAGGAGACCGAGGAACGCACCGTGAAAGTTGCGGGAATCGGGGCACGGTGGGCCGGTCTGCCCGCCGCATTGGGCTGACAGCCTCTGGAAATGCGGTTTTCGGGGGTGTGGATGTCTTCTTTACCACACCATGCCTTAATCTTTGCCGGAACGACCCCACCTAGTGATCCAAATCTCAGCCAGGGGTGAGCCCGGTGAGTGGAAACCATCGCAGCGGCGGACGCCGTGCCTCCAGCGGCGGCTACCGGACCGGCGGGTACGGCCGCTCTGGCGAGCATCGTGGCCGGGGTTACGACGACGGCGGGTCGTACCGCCGCTCCGGCGACCGTTCGTACCGACGCGCCGGCGGCGGCTATCCGCGCGGCGGCAGCGGAAGCCACCGGATCGTGCACAACCGGCCGCCGCGCCGCCGGCTGGCCGCCGCGCTGCTCGGCGCGGTCGGCGGGGTCGCGATCTGCATCCTGGCCGTCTTCCTGGTGCTGAACATGGGCGGCGACGGCCGGTCGACCGGCGGCGTCGCCGCCACCGGGGCCGCCGACGCCGGCGCCGAGTCGCACGACGAGCGGTCCTCCGTCCCCGACGCCTGCACCGTCATCGGCGACGAGCTCGCCTCCGACCTGGCGCCGAAGGCCGACCGCACCCAGTCGGACAGCTACCAGGCCAGCGACCGGCAGAACCAGTGCGTGTGGGGTTCCTACGTCGGCAGGAACAAGCGGGTGCTGACCGTCGAGCTGCGCGCCATCGCCGGCGCGAACGGACGCTCCGGAGCCGACGTGGCCGGGGAGACCTTCCAGACCGAGCGGCAGGCCGACCAGTCCGGCAAGTCGCTGCTGGTCGGGCACGATCTGAAGACCAAGCGGGTCGTGGAGGGCGTCGGCGAGGAGGCCTACGCGATCTACTCGGTGGACGAGTCGCAGGGCTCCGGTGAGGCCGTCGTCAACGTCCGCACCGGCAACGTGCTGGTCACCGTGCACTACTCGGGCACCGACGGCGGCACCGAGCTGTCGGCCGGCAAGGCCATCGACGGCGCCATCGCCGCCGCCAAGGAGGCGGTGACCGTCCTCGACGCCACCGGCTGAGCGGGAACCGCCCCCGCCCCGGGACCACTAGGCTGAGAGGCCGTGCTGGTCCTGGCTTTCGACACCGCCACCGCCGCGGTCACCGTCGCGCTGTATGAATGGATCCCCGGCGAGGGGGTGCGTCCCCGCGCCGTGGCCGAGACGGTCGACGCCCGCCGCCACGCCGAAGTGCTCACCCCGTCCATCGGCGGCGTGCTCGCCGAGGCCGGCGCCGCGCCGGCCGACCTGAGCGCCGTGGCCGTCGGCGTCGGGCCGGGGCCCTACACCGGGCTGCGGGTCGGCCTGGTCACCGCCGCCTCGCTCGGCGACGCGCTGAAGATCCCCGTGCACGGGGTGTGCACGCTGGACGCGATCGCCTGGGCCTCCGGCCGGGACGAGCCGTTCGTGGTGGCCACCGACGCGCGCCGCAAGGAGGTGTACTGGGCGCGGTACGACTCCGCCCGCGTCCGCGCCACCGAACCGGCGGTCGGCCCGCCCGCCGAGGTCCCCGCCGCCCTCGGCATCGAGCCGGGCGGACTGCCGGTGATCGGCGAGGGCGCCGCCCTGTACCCCAAGGAGCTGGGCGTCACGGGCGACCCGGCCCCGCTGCTGCCGTCGGCGGCCGCGCTGGCCGAGCTGACGGTGGCCCGGCTGAGCGGGGCCGCGGGCCCGCCGCTGCTGCCTCCCCGGCCGCTGTATCTGCGTCGTCCGGACGCCCGCACCCCCGGTCCGCGCAAGAAGGTGACCCGGCCATGACCGCCGTGCTCCGGACGATGACCGTCGACGATCTGCCCGCCGTGCTGGCGCTGGAGCGGGAGCTGTTCCCCCAGGACGCCTGGAGCGAGCAGATGATGCGCGGTGAGCTGGCCCAGCAGCCGAACACCCGGTACTACGTGGTCGCCGAGGACCCGCCCGGCGCGATCGTCGGCTACGCCGGGCTGGCCGCCGCCGGGGAACAGGGCGATGTGCAGACGATCGCGGTCCGGCCCTCCCACCAGGGGCGGGGAGTGGGCGCGGCGCTGCTGACCGAGCTGCTGGCCGAGGCCGGGCGGCGCGGCTGCACCGAGGTCTTCCTGGAGGTCCGGGCCGACAACGACCGGGCGCGCGTGCTGTATGAGCGGTTCGGATTCGAGCGCATCGGCCTGCGCAAGCGCTACTACCAGCCGACCGGCGTGGACGCCGTGGTGATGCGCCGCCGCCTCGGCGGCGCCGGCGCCCGGCCGTTCGGCTTCGCGAGGGGGAACGCACAGTGATCCGTGATTCCGAACCGCTGGTGCTGGGCATCGAGACGTCCTGCGACGAGACCGGGGTCGGCATCGTCCGCGGCACCACCCTGCTGGCCGACGCGGTCGCCTCCAGCGTGGACGAGCACGCCCGGTTCGGCGGCGTGGTGCCCGAGGTCGCCTCACGCGCTCACCTGGAGGCCATGGGGCCCACCGTGGAACGCGCCCTGGAGCAGGCGGGCGTGGCGTTCGACGACGTCGACGCCATCGCGGTGACCGCCGGCCCCGGCCTGGCGGGCGCGCTGCTGGTGGGGGTGGCCGCCGCCAAGGCGTACGCGCTGGCGCTGGGCAAGCCGCTGTACGGGGTCAACCATCTGGCCGCCCATGTGGCCGTCGACCAGCTCGAGCACGGCCCGTTGCCCAAGCCGTGCATCGCCCTGCTGGTCTCCGGCGGGCACTCCTCGCTGCTGCTGGTGCCCGACGTGGCCGCCGACGTGCGTCCGCTCGGCGCCACCGTGGACGACGCCGCCGGCGAGGCGTTCGACAAGATCGCCCGGATCCTGGGGCTGGGCTTCCCCGGCGGACCGCTGATCGACCGGCGGGCCCGGGAAGGCGATCCGGCCGCCATCGCCTTCCCCCGCGGCAAGTACGACGACGGCACCTATGACTTCTCCTTCTCCGGCCTGAAGACCGCCGTGGCCCGCTGGATCGAGGCCCGGGAGCGCGCCGGCGAGCCGGTCCCCGTCGCCGACGTCGCGGCCTCCTTCCAGGAGGCGGTGGTCGACGTGCTGACCGCCAAGGCCCTGGCCGCCTGCCGGGAGCACGGCGTCAAGGACCTGCTCATCGGCGGCGGAGTCGCCGCCAACTCCCGGCTGCGCGCCCTGGCCGCCGAGCGCTGCGAGGCCGCCGGCGTCCGCCTGCGCGTGCCCCGCCCCAAGCTCTGCACCGACAACGGCGCCATGGTCGCCGCCTTGGGCGCCGAGCTCGTCGCCGCCGGACTGACCCCCTCCGCCCTCGACCTGCCCGCCGACTCGGCGCTCCCCGTCACCACCGTCAAGGTGTGAGCCGGGGCCGGGCCGTGGGGACTCGTGCGCCGCGCCGGGCTCAGCGGGTCGAGGCGCCCAGGTGGGACAGCACCGAGGCCAGATGGTCCTCCAGGGCGAGGACCCAGGGCTCGGGGAGGACGCGGTCGGGGGCCTCGGGGAGCACGTCCAGCAGGGTGCGCAGGTCCCAGTACGGATCGTGGACGTAGCCGCCGGAGACCCGGTCGAAGGCGCTCAGGAACTCCTCGGCGGCGGTCCGGCCGTACTGCACGGCCAGCGACCAGCGCATCTGGGCGATGTCGACCGCGGCCGGGCCGTAGGAGGCGGTGGACCAGTCGACGACGCCGGTGAGGCGGCCGTAGGACCACAGGGTGTTGTCCGGGCGGTAGTCGCGGTGGATGAAGCACGGCGCGGCCTCCGGCGCCGGGGCCGCGGCCAGGTCGAACGCGCGTTCCCACAGCTCGGGGCGGGCGGCGTGCTTGGGCGGCAGCCGTACCTCGAGCCGGTTGGCGGGCACGTACGGCGGCATGGTGGCGGCGCCGTGCAGCGGATGCACCGACAGCAGCGCGGCGGCCAGCTGGATCAGGTACTCGGGCAGGTCGTCGGGACCCGGCCGGGCCGGATGACCGATCAGCCGGGTGATCAGCAGCGCGGGCGCGTCGCAGTGGGCGCCGGCCGGGTCGGCCGCCACCAGCTCGGGGGTGGGCAGCTCGCAGCCCGCCAGCAGGGCCAGCGCGGCGATCTCCCGTTCCGGGGAGAATTCCGCATCCCAGGCGGCGCGGTCGCGTCCGGTCCATCGGCGCAGCACCAGCCGGTGCACGCTGCCGAAGCGGCTGGCCACCAACAGGGCGTGATTGACGTGCTGGGCGCCGCCCAGCGGGCGGACCATCTTCACCTCGGCGCCCGGGCCGAGGCACTGCTCCACCCAGCGCAGCGTCTGCTCGCCGGGAGGCGGTGGCGCCTGCGCCGGTGGTCCGGATGCCTGGGAACGGGTCACGAGATCCATCAAAACGGATTCCGAACGGTATTGGGAGCGATTTTGCCAAGCCGGAACGGAGCGAAATGCACGCTCCGGTCCGAGAATGCGGCCGATGAACGGACGGCCTCCCCTATTGTCGGACATAAGGGGCGGACGGCGGTCGACGTCGGAGGATCCGTTCAACCGAAAACACCGCCGTCGATTACGGCTGGAAACGGACATGGCGTCGCATCGCCGCGGCGGAGGCGCCGAAAAAGATCACGAACGCGGGCGCAGCAGCGCCTCGGCCAGCGCCAGCACCGATTCTTCCAAAGTGGTCAGCCGGCGCAGCATGTCCTCGTGCACCGCGGCCACCTGCCGGGCGACGTCGCCGTGCACGAGATCGACCTTCTGCCCGACCTCATGGCGGACCCCCTCGAAACGCCGCCCCAGCTCCGCCTGCACCACCTCGGTGCGCTGGGCGAACTCGGCGTGCACCCCCTCGACCCGGCGGGTGAACTCCTCCTGGAAGCCCGCCACCCGAGCGGTGACCTCCCGGTGGATCCCGCCGACCTGCCGGGCCAGCTCCTCCTGCAGGTCGGCCACCCGCCGGGCGACGTCGTCGTGCACGCCGTTCATCTGCTTGCTCACCTCGGTGTGCACCGCCTCGACCTGCTTGGTGACGTCGTCGTGCACCGACTCCACCCGGCGGGAGACGATGTCGACCTGCGCGGTGAGCTCCTCCAGCGCGGAGTCCACCCGCCGGGTCACCTCGTGGTGGATCGCCTCGATCCGCCGCCGCACGTCCTCCTGCACGTCCTCGAAGCGGTGCGCGAACTCCTCCAGCCGCCGGGCGGCGTCGTGGTGGGCGGAGTCGGCGACGACCGCCATCGCGTCCTTGACCTCGTCCCGGTCGGGCCGCGCCCGCAGCTCCTCCAGCAGCGGGTCCACCGCCTCCGACAGCCGCTTCTCCAGCTCGTCGAAGCGGTGGTCGTGGTCGGCCGCGGGCCGGTGGGCCAGCTCCGCCAGCCGGCGGTGCACGTCGGGCATCTCCAGCGCCGCCGGCAGCTGCCCGACCCGCTCGTGCAGCGACTCGACCCGGTCGTCGACGCCGTCCAGCCGTCCGGCCAGCCCCTCCAGCCGGCCGTCCAGCCCGTCCAGCCGCCCGCCGATCCCCTCGACCCGGCCGTCGACCGCGTGCAGGCCGCCTTCCACCCGTTCGGCCATCTCGGCGAACGAGCGCTCCACCCGGCCGCCGATCTGCTGCACCGCGTGCTCCAGCTGCTCGCCCCGGTGCCCCAGCTCGGCCAGCGCCTTGTCGAGCCGGTTGAACCGCACCGAGGCGGCCTCCATGCTGTTTTGCAGCCGGTCCAGGCGGCGGGTCATCTCCTCCAGCCGCTCCGCGGACTGCTGGGCGGTCTCGTGCACGTGCCGGGCCTGGTCCATCAGGGTCTGCAGCTGCTGCAGGCCCTCGTCCACGCGCTCGGCCATCGCGCCGACGTCGGCCCACAGCGAGGGCAGCTCGGCGATCGGCTTGACCCGTTCCAGCAGCGCGTCGATGCGTTCGGCCAGCCCCTGCGCCCACGGCGGCGGCGTGACGGCCAGCCCGCTCACCTGGCCGCGCACGCCCTCCACCTGCCCGGTCAGCGCGCTCAGCTCGCGTTCGCGGACCTCCCTGAGCAGCCACTCCATGCCCTCCATGCGTTGGCGGAGCTCGTCGAGGACCTGACTCTGCGAGCGCTGCTCGTGCACATGGTCCTGCGCCGCCCGGGCAAGCAACTCCCGCATCCGGTCCGAGACCGGTTGAACCCCCGTCTGCAGGAAGTTGGTCTTTGTTTCCACCCGATGCTCCTTCGTGTGCCGAACGCGCGAACGGACGGGCGCGGCATTGAACCTGGGCCGCTCACTGTAGTACTTGCGCGACGGCGTTTTTATGCAGAACAGAGAAGACGAACCTTCTGCTGATTGCACCTGTCATCCGGGAGCGTCGGCGCATGGCCCACACGCGGGAATTGCCGACTTGTTGTCGAACCGTTCGCTTGGCGGTGTCGACGGGCCGGGCGGCGGGGGCGCGGTCCGTCGGACACCTTGTTTACCACCACCTTTTGGCGCCGGCCTCCGCGAGGTGAAAAAACGTGCTGATGTTTACGTCGTCATGACGCGTCGCGGGACCGTCCTTTGGGTTATCGGAATTGCGGGCCGGCGGGGCGGGCCAGCACGGCGACCGGCGCGGCGCCGATCCGGGTGAGCACCACCGTCAGCTCGCCCGCGCCGCCGCGTCCGCCGCGCCGGGAGCCGCCGAAGCCCAGCTCCCGGCGCAGCCGCTCGACGTCCACCGCCGATCCGCGTTTCTTGATCGTCAGCGCTCCGGGGGCGCGCCGGCGCAGCTCGGCCCGCAGCCGCTTGACCGAGAACGGCATCACCTCGTCGATCTCGTACGCGCGGGCGAAGGGGGTGGCGGTCAGCGCGTCGGCGGTGAGGTAGGCGATGCGCTCGTCCACCAGGCCGCCGTCGACGATCGCGGCGACCTCGGCCACCAGGTGCGCCCGGATGACGGCGCCGTCCGGCTCGTACAGATAGCGGCCCCACTCCCGCACCGGGGCCCCCTCCGCCGCCGGATCGGGGGTCAGCGTCCATTCCCGGCCGCGTCCGTCCAGCAGCGTCGCCCGCCGCCGCACCGGGCCGGCCAGCTCCCCGAGCCACAGGGCGGCCTCCTTGACCTCGCCGTTCACCGAGATCCACTCGGCCTCGGCCCCGTCGGGGAGGCTTTCGTGCGGGATGCCCGGGGCGACCTTGACGCATCCCGCCCGGACGCGCCCGGCCAGCTCCAGCACCAGCCGGAGCGGGGGCTCGTAGGCGTCGGGATCGAACACCCGGCCCCGGGCGGTGCGCCGGCCCGGGTCGGCGAACACGGCCGCGTACCCGCTCGGGTCGAGCGCGGCGGCGTCCCCGCGCCGCACCGTGACCAGCTCCTGCAGGCCCAGCGCCGCGACGTTGGCCTGCGCCACCGCCGCCGTCAGGGGGTCGGCGTCCACCCCGTCCCCCCGGCACCCGGCCCGGGCCCGCGCGATCAGGTCCGCGCCGATCCCGCAGCCCGGCTCCAGCACCCGTTCGCCCTCGGTCAGCAGACCGGCGAACCGCCGCGCCCGGTACTCGGCCACGCAGCGGCGGGTGGCCTGCTCCAGCCCCGCCCGGGTGAAGTACATGCGCGCGGCGTCGTCGCCGAACTTCTCCCGCGCCCGCTCCCGCAGCCGCAGTTGGGTCAGCGCCGTCGCCACCAGCTCCGCCGGATACCGCTCGCGCAGTCCGGAAGCGGTCGCCAAGATCCCCCGCTCGGTGCGATCACCTCGGCCGGCCTCGGCCAATACGGCCTGTCCCTCGGCCTCCAGCAGCCTTCGGAAACCCGCCTCATCCACGCCTCGACCGTAGCCGTGGCCTGGATCGAGCTCATGTTGACGCCCTGTGGTCGACCGCATAATCTCCAATTGGCACTCGACATGGGAGAGTGCCAATCATGCGACGAGGTCGGTCTGGCACCCGCGACGACAGGCCGGTCCGGGGTCGCCTCTTCTGCCACATGTGCGGCCGGCCTGCAGCGGTCGGCCGAGGACCATCGAAGGGGAGGTCAGATCGTGACGACCGCCACCAAGGTTGCTCTCAAGCCGCTCGAGGACCGCATCGTCGTCCAGCCGCTTGAGGCCGAGACCACCACCGCGTCGGGCCTGGTGATCCCCGACACCGCGAAGGAGAAGCCGCAGGAGGGCACCGTCCTGGCGGTGGGCCCGGGCCGGGTCGACGACAAGGGCAACCGCGTCCCGCTGGACGTCAAGGTCGGGGACGTCGTGCTGTACAGCAAGTACGGCGGCACCGAGGTCAAGTACAACAACGAGGAGTACCTGGTGCTGTCGGCCCGCGACGTGCTCGCGATCGTCGAGAAGTAACCGACCGGCACGTACCGATACGTGATGCACCGCCCCGGCCGGTCCCCGTTGTGGGCGGCCGGGGCATGTGCATGAGAGGACGCTGATCCCACATGGCCAAGATCCTGGAGTTCGACGAGGACGCCCGGCGCGCGCTCGAGCGCGGCGTGAACGCCCTTGCGGACGCCGTCAAGGTGACCATCGGTCCGCGCGGCCGCAACGTCGTCATCGACAAGAAGTTCGGTGCGCCGACCATCACCAACGACGGTGTGACCATCGCCCGCGAGGTCGAGCTGGAGGACCCCTACGAGAACCTGGGCGCCCAGCTCGTCAAGGAAGTGGCGACCAAGACCAACGACATCGCCGGTGACGGCACCACCACCGCCACCGTGCTGGCCCAGGCGCTGGTCCGCGAGGGCCTGCGCAACGTGGCCGCCGGCGCCTCCCCGCTGGCCCTCAAGCGCGGCATCGACACCGCCGCCCAGCACGTCTCCGAGCAGCTGCTGAAGATCGCCCGGGACGTGGAGGAGAAGGGTGAGATCGCCCACGTCGCGACCATCTCCGCGCAGGACGCCAAGATCGGCGAGCTGATCGCCGAGGCGTTCGAGAAGGTGGGCAAGGACGGTGTGATCACCGTCGAGGAGGCCCACACCATGGGCCTGGAGCTGGAGTTCACCGAAGGCCTGCAGTTCGACAAGGGGTACCTGTCGCCGCACATGGTGACCGACCCCGAGCGGATGGAGGCCGTCCTCGAGGACGCCTACGTGCTGATCCACGAGGGCAAGATCTCCAACGTCCAGGAGTTCCTGCCGCTGGCCGAGAAGGTCGCCCAGACCAAGAAGCCGCTGCTGGTGATCGCCGAGGACGTCGAGGGCGAGGCGCTGGCGCTGCTGGTGGCCAACAAGATCCGCGGCACCTTCCTGTCCGCCGCGGTCAAGGCCCCCGGCTTCGGCGACCGCCGCAAGGCGATGCTCGGCGACATGGCCGTGCTGACCGGCGGCCAGGTGGTCAGCGAGGCGCTGGGCCTGAAGCTGGACACCATCGGGCTGGAGCACCTGGGCCGGGCCCGCCGGGTCACCGTCACCAAGGACTCCACCACCATCGTGGACGGCGCCGGCGACGCCAAGGAGATCGAGGACCGGATCAAGCAGATCAAGGTCGAGATCGAGCACAGCGACTCCGACTGGGACCGGGAGAAGCTGCAGGAGCGCCTGGCCAAGCTGGCCGGCGGCGTCTGCGTGCTGCGCGTCGGCGCGGCCACCGAGGTGGAGCTGAAGGAGAAGAAGCACCGCCTGGAGGACGCGATCTCGGCCACCCGCGCCGCCATCGAGGAGGGCATCGTCGCCGGCGGCGGCAGCGCGCTGGTGCACGTCGCCAAGGAGGGCTTCGACGCGCTCGGCCTGTCCGGCGACGAGGCCACCGGCGCCGAGGCGCTGCGCCGTGCGATGTTCGAGCCGGCTCGCTGGATCGCCGAGAACGCCGGCCAGGAGGGCCACGTCGTGGTCGCCAAGGTGCGGGAGCTGGCGGTCGGCCACGGCTACAACGCCGCCACCGGCGAGTACGGCGACCTGGTGGCGCAGGGCGTCATCGACCCGGTCAAGGTCACCCGCTCCGCCGTCGCCAACGCCGCCTCCATCGCGGGCATGCTGCTGACCACCGAGGCCCTGGTGGTCGAGAAGCCCGAGGAGGAGCAGGAGGCGGCCGGCCACGGTCACGGGCACGGTCACGGGCACTGATCCCTCGCCCGCCGGCCCGCTGAGGCGCGGACCGTCGACGGGCCGGGCGGCTCCGCTCCGGCGACGCCGTCCGGCCCCTGCAGGGGACCTCCGCCGCGATCGGCGGAGGTCCCTTTTCCGTTTCCACGGCGAACCGTCGAATCCCGACCGCGAATGCCCGGGGCGGATCCGCTGTTTCGGAGTAATCCCACAAAAGCGGTCACTGACGCCGAATCCGCGGCAATGCTTCACCGTGCGAGGTCGAATCCTCGCAGAAAGTGATATCGGCTGCTCCGTCGGTGCACTGTGACCATTCCGTTGTCGGGCAAGGTGAAGACAGGCCGGTTCACACTGGGCATCATGCTCTACGTGACCGAGGGACGCTTCGCCGGGACCACGACACGCGCGCTGCCGATCCGAAGGGGCGGCCTATGACGAGCGAAGCCCGGGTCTTGAGCACGGCGGCACGGGGGGACGAGGGCGATCTGGGGGATCTCACCGCCGCGGCCGTGCAGGGGGATCCAGGGGCGATCGAGGTCTTGATCGGACAGATCCGGCCCATGGTGGTGCGTTATTGCCGGGCCCGGCTGGGCCGCATCTCCGGGCATTACCACATCGCCGACGACGTGGCCCAAGAGGTGTGCATCGCGGTGCTGTCGGCGCTGCCCCGTTACCGCGACATGGGACGTCCGTTCGCCTCGTTCGTCTTCGGCATCGCCGCCCATAAGATCGCCGACGCGTTGCGCAGCGCGGTGCGCGCCGCGGTGCCCACCGAGGACCTGCCCGACGGCCCCGACGACCATCCCGGGCCGGAGGAGACGGTGGTCCGCTGCATCGAGGCCGAGCGCGCCCGCGACCTGCTCGGCCGGCTGCCCGAGCACCAGCGCGAGCTGGTGCTGCTGCGAGTGGTGGCGGGACTGTCGGCCGAGGAGACCGGTAATGTGCTGGGCATGTCCGCGGGTGCCGTCCGGGTCGCGCAGCACCGTGCTCTGGCCAGGCTGCGCGCAATGGCCAGGGAGGAGTCGATCGCTTGACGGAACGGAGCCTGGGCGCCCCGGATCCGGTCGGCGACCCGCCCGGCGGTGAGGGGGCGCAGCAGTCGGTCGGCGCGTTCTGGAACCTGGCGGAGATCCGCCGCAGCGACGACCTGATGGAGGCGCTGGCCACCCGCGGGCCGTTGCCCGAGGCCGGCCCGGCGGACGGCGAGGACCCGGCCGCCCGTCTGCTGCGCGCCTTGATCGCCGATGTGGACGCCGGCGCTCCCGAGCTGCCGAACCGCCGCGCCGACGCCGAACCGTCGCCCGCCGCCGGCGAGGGTCCCGACTCCGGCGGCGGGCGCCGCGGACCCCGCACCATCGTGGCGCTGGGCCTCGTCGGTCCGCTCCTCACCGGCCTGCTCACCACCGGCGTCGCCGCCGCCGCCGGCGGGTTCATCCATCGCCCGGGATCGACGGCCGACGCCGGCGAGCGTCCCGCCCGCCCGGGCCACGCCGAGGTCCGGACCGACCGCGACCGGGTCATGCCCGCGCCCTGGCGCCGCACCGTCCCCACCTCGCCGGCGGCCGCCCCGACCGAGTCGCCGACGGCCCGTCTCCGCCGTCACGGCGCCGCGCCGCAGGACCCGCCTCCGTCGGGCCGCGTCCGGACCCCCGCCGCCATGGACCGGCCCGCTCCGGAACCGGAGGAGCAGACCCCGACGCCGGGAACGGAGACGACACAGCCGGAGGAGAGCCCCGCGCCGACCCCGTCCCACGACGGTGGCGGCGGCGGCCGGGTGCCCTCGCCCACCCAGCCCGTCGACGCGCCGCTCTCGGACGCGCCGTCCGCGGAGACGCCGCCCGCGGCCTCTCCGTGACCTCCGATCCGGCCGTGATCCGACCGGCCGGGGGACGGCCGACGGCACGGCGCGCCGCCGCACGCCCGACGCGCGGCGAACCGCGCCGGCCGAGACGGGACGGGGCGAGAGCCGCCCGACCGGACCGGGCCCCGAGACGGGCCGACCGGACCGGAACGGGCCTGACCGAGGCAGGGGCGGGGACCGCTCACGAGGCGCCGCGGCGCGACCCGGGATCTGCGAGCGCGGCCGAGCGGCGCCCTAGGAGGCGTCGCGGCCCTCTTCGCTGTCGATGACGCCGTCGACGTAGCCGCGGGCGTACTCCCAGCTCACGTAGTCGACCGGGTCGGGGGAGAGGGCGGGCTCGTGGACGCGGGGCAGGCCCTCTTCCAGCAGATGCCGCAGGTTGCCGTACAGCAGGTCCCAGTCGATGTAGTGCTGCTTGCCGCAGTCGCCGCAGTCGATGCTGAGGCCGCGCACGCCCAGCGGCTCCAAGAGTGCACGGAAGACCTCGAGATCGGCCAGGTCGGCCAGTACGTCCTCGCGTTCGCTCACGCTCAGCGGGGTGACCTCCTCGCGGGGGTCGCCGAGCGCGGCGGCCGGATCGTTCGGATCGCCGGCGAACGGGTCGAGTGGGACATCCTCGTGCACTCCTCCACGCTACTGCGCCGAACGAGCCGGTGGTCAAGACTGTGGAACATCGCCGGGAACATCCCTGAGACGGACGAGGACTTTCCTCGCCCCGGCATGTGTTGTTTCTCGCAGACGCTTTGCCGACGCGGTCCGCCGACCCGCGCCGTGCCGCCGACCGGCAGGTCCTACGATGGAGAGCACTCCGCCGTGACCGGGCCGAGGCCAGATCAGGCCGCCGCCGAGCCACCAACCGATCGGGAAAGGCTGCCCATGAACCCCGCTGCGGAACCCGCCAAGTTCCTCCCGCCGGGCCTGACGTTCGACGACGTCCTCTTGGTGCCGGCCTATTCGGACCTGAAGCCCGGCGAGGTCGACACCACGACCCGCCTGAGCCGCAACGTCACGCTGCGCGTCCCGCTGGTCTCGGCGGCGATGGACACCGTCACCGAGGCGCGGATGGCGATCGCGATGGCCCGCCAGGGCGGCATCGGCATCCTGCACCGCAATCTGTCGATCGCCGAGCAGGCCGAGCAGGCCGACATGGTCAAGCGGTCCGAGAACGGCATGATCACCAAGCCGGTGACCTGCACCCCGGACGCCACGCTGGCCGAGGTGGAGCAGCTGTGCGCCCGGTTCCGGATCTCCGGGGTGCCGGTGATCGACAAGGACGGGGTGCTGGTCGGCATCGTCACCAACCGGGACATGCGCTTTGAAAGCGACCTGTCCCGCCCGGTGCGCGAGGTCATGACGCCGATGCCGCTGGTGACGGCGCCGGTGAACGTCTCCAAGGAGGAGGCGTTCCAGCTGCTGGCGGCCAACAAGATCGAGAAGCTGCCGCTGATCGACGACGCCGGCCGGCTGCGCGGACTGATCACCGTCAAGGACTTCACCAAGAGCGAGCAGTACCCCAACGCCACCAAGGACGCCGACGGGCGGCTGGTGGTCGGCGCCGCCGTGGGGGTCGGCGAGGAGGGCATCGCCCGCGCCCAGGCCCTGGTCGAGGCCGGCACCGACGTGATCGTGGTGGACGTGGCGCAGGGCCACTCCAAGGGCGTGCTGGACACCATCGCCAAGATCAAGGCCAACACCCGCGGGGTCGACGTCATCGGCGGGAACGTGGCCACCTACGAGGGCGCCAAGGCGCTGATCGAGGCCGGCGCGGACGGGGTGAAGGTCGGCGTGGGCCCCGGCTCCATCTGCACCACCCGGGTGATCGCCGGCGTCGGCGTGCCCCAGGTCACCGCCATCTACGAGGCGGCCCGTGCGGCCCGCCCGGCCGACGTCCCGGTGATCGGCGACGGCGGCCTGCAGTACTCCGGCGACATCGCCAAGGCCATCGCCGCCGGGGCGTCCAGCGTGATGCTGGGCAGCCTGCTGGCCGGGGTGGAGGAGAGCCCCGGCGAGCTGATCTTCGTGCACGGCAAGCAGTACAAGTCCTACCGCGGCATGGGGTCCCTGGGCGCGATGCGCAACCGGGAGCGCGGCCGCTCCTACTCCAAGGACCGCTACCAGCAGGCCGACGTGACCAGCGAGGAGAAGCTGATCCCCGAGGGCATCGAGGGCCAGGTCCCCTACCGCGGCCCGCTGGCCGCCGTCGCCCACCAGCTGGTCGGCGGTCTGCACCAGTCCATGTGGTACGCCGGCACCCGCACGATCCGCGAGCTGCAGGAGAGGGGCCGGCTCATGCAGATCACCACGGCCGGTCTGAAGGAGAGCCACCCGCACGACGTTCAGATGACCGTGGAGGCCCCCAACTACCAGGGCCGTCGTTTCTGACCGAACGGGCCGGGCGACAGGGAACGGCTGTGCGGCGCCGCGCCGAGGGCGCGGCCGGGACGCGGGAGCGCAGGGGAGACACTGATGCCGGAAGTTGAGATCGGGCGGGGCAAGAGCGGGCGCCGGGCGTACGCGTTCGATGAGATCGGCATCGTGCCGTCGCGTCGCACCCGGGACCCGGAGGACGTCAGCGTCGCCTGGCAGATCGACGCCTACCGGTTCGAGGTGCCGGTGATGGTGGCGCCCATGGACAGCGTGGTCAGCCCGGCCACCGCGATCGCCATCGGCCGGCTGGGCGGGCTGGCGGTGCTCGACCTGGAGGGCCTGTGGACCCGGTATGAGAACCCCGAGCCGCTGCTGGCCGAGATCGCCTCGCTGGACGACGCCCAGGCGACCCGGCGGCTGCAGGAGGTCTACTCCGAGCCGATCAAGGAGGAGCTGATCGGCCGTCGGATCGAGGAGATCCGCAGCGCCGGGGTGACCGTGGCGGCGCGGCTGTCCCCGCAGCGCACCGTGCAGTTCCACAAGGCGGTGATCGACGCCGGGGTGGACCTGTTCGTGATCCGCGGCACCACCGTGTCGGCCGAGCACGTCTCCAGCCGGGCCGAGCCGCTGAACCTCAAGCAGTTCATCTACGACCTGGACGTCCCGGTGATCGTGGGCGGCTGCTCGACCTACCCGGCGGCGCTGCATCTGATGCGGAGCGGGGCGGCGGGCGTGCTGGTGGGCTTCGGCGGCGGGTCGGGGCACACCACCCGGACCGTGCTGGGCGTGGCGGTGCCGATGGCCACCGCGATCGCCGACGTGGCCGCGGCCCGGCGCGACTACCTGGACGAGTCCGGCGGCCGGTACGTGCATGTGATCGCCGACGGCGGGATGACCAACAGCGGCGACATCGCCAAGGCGTTCGCCTGCGGCAGCGACGCGGTGATGGTGGGCTCGCCGTTCGCCCGCGCCACCGAGGCGCCGGGCCGCGGGTTCCACTGGGGCAGCGAGGCCCACCACGGCGAGGTGCCGCGCGGCACCCGGCTGGAGGTCGGCACGATCGGCAGCCTGGAGCAGATCCTGTACGGGCCCTCGCACGTGGCCGACGGGTCGATGAACCTGATCGGTGCGCTGCGGCGGGCCATGGCGACCGCCGGGTACACGGAGCTGAAGGAGTTCCAGCGGGTGGAGGTGGTGGTGGCGCCGTCCGGCGCCTGATCCTCGGCGACCCGCCGGCGGGCCCGCCGTCGGCCGGCCGGCGACCTGTCGTCGGTTCACCGAGAAGAAGGGTGACCTTCCTCGTCCCTACCACGGGTGTTCGCGTCCGGATATCGACCCTACTGTTGGGTAATGAAAGCTTCGGACCATCTGGGGTGCAGAGGGGACGGACGCGATGGCCGGATCGCCGATCACCGGGTTGGGCAGTTCCCGGCTGGGACCCGCTGAGCGGGCGCAGGCCCTGGAACGGATGGCGAACGAGGAGTTCGACGTCGTCGTGGTCGGCGCCGGGATCGTGGGGGCGGGGGCCGCGCTGGACGCCGCCACCCGAGGGCTGACGGTCGCCGTGGTGGAGGCCCGCGACTTCGCCTCGGGCACCTCGTCGCGTTCCTCCAAGCTGATCCACGGCGGGCTGCGCTACCTGGAGCAGTACAACTTCGACCTGGTCCGCGAGGCGCTGACCGAACGCGGGCTGCTGCTGCAGCGGATCGCCCCGCACCTGGTGCGGCCCGTTCCGTTCCTGCTGCCCACCACCCACCGGGTGTGGGAGCGGGCGTATCTGGGCGCCGGCGTGGCGTTGTACGACGTGATGGCGTTCCAGATGGGCATCACCCGGGGGGTGCCGCACCACCGCCACCTGACCCGGCGCAAGGCCCTCAGGCTCGCCCCCGCGCTGCGCAAGGACGCGCTGGTGGGCGCCATCCAGTACTGGGACGCCCAGATGGACGACGCCCGCTATGTGGTGACCGTGCTGCGCACCGCGGCCGCGTACGGGGCGCAGATCGCCTCCCGCACCCAGTGCATCGGGTTCCTGCGGGAGGGCGAACGGGTCACCGGGGTGCGGATCTTGGACCTGGAGTCCGGGAACAAGACCGAGGTCCGCGCCCGCCAGGTGGTCAACGCCACCGGCGTGTGGACCGACGAGATCCAGGAGCTGGTCGGCGGCCGGGGGCAGATCCACGTCAGCGCCTCCAAGGGCATCCACCTGGTGGTCCCCAGGGACCGCATCCACTCCTCGACCGGGATCATCCTGCGCACCGAGAAGTCGGTGCTGTTCGTGATCCCCTGGGGACGGCACTGGATCATCGGCACCACCGACACCGCCTGGAACCTGGACAAGGCCCACCCCGCCGCCTCCAAGAGCGACATCGACTATGTGCTGTCCAAGGTGAACGAGGTGCTGGTGACCCCGCTCACCCACGACGACGTGGAGGGCGTGTACGCGGGGCTGCGCCCGCTGCTGTCGGGGGAGACCGACGAGACCTCCAAGCTGTCCCGGGAGCACGTCGTCGCGCATCCGGTGCCCGGCCTGGTGATGGTCGCCGGCGGCAAGTACACCACCTACCGGGTGATGGCCAAGGACGCCATCGACGCCGTGGCGCACGGACTGGACGACAAGGTCGCCGAGTCCTGCACCGACCGCATCGCCCTGGTCGGCGGCGAGGGCTTCCAGGCCATGTGGAACGCCCGGCACCGCCTGGCCGCCAAGTCCGGCCTGCACGTGGCCCGCATCGAGCACCTGCTGCGGCGCTACGGCACCCTCATCGACGACCTGCTGCAGCTCATCGCTGAACGCCCCGACCTGGGCAAGCCGCTCACCGGCGCCGACGACTATCTGCGCGCCGAGATCGTCTACGCCGCCACCCATGAGGGCGCCCGTCACCTCAACGACGTGCTGACCCGCCGCACCCGCATCTCCATCGAGACCTGGGACCGCGGCCTCGGCGCCGCCCGGGAGGCCGCCGAGCTGGTGGCCCCCGTTCTGGGCTGGTCCAGGCAGCAGATCGACCGCGAGGTGGAGTACTACCGCAAGCGGGTGGAGGCCGAGCGCGACTCCCAGAAGCAGGAGGGTGACCAGGAGGCCGACGCCCGCCGCCGCGGCGCCCCGGACATCGTGCCCACGTACTGAGCCCGCCTGCCCGGCCGGCCCGCCGGTCGCGTGCCCGGCGGGCCCGGGCGCGGCCGCGGACGCCGGTTCCGGGGCGCACGACGGCGGTCCTCACCGGGGTCGGCCCGCCCGTGAGGGCGGCTTTCTCGCCGCCGCGGGCGGGTGCGCCCTCCGGATCGCCTCGCCCGTCGGCGGCCCGCCGATCGCCTCGCCCGCCGCACGATCGCTCGCCCTCTGTGATCTCGCCCTGTCCTTCATGGAGATCACGTGATCGATCGCGACGGCCGACGGGAACCGCGGCCGGTGAATTTTCGGGCGCAATGGATATCGCGGGCATCGTCGCCTTGCTTTGTGTCTGAAGGCATGGTCGGCGTCGGGCGCGTTCTTTACCCTGCACATGACCTCGGGTGAGGGTGGAGGTGATCGATGTCCGGCCGCGTCGGACGGCGCCGGATGCAGGAGGGGCGCCGGTGAGACGGAATCCCTTTCGGCGGGCGAGGGCGATGGATCTGATGAAGGAGTTCCTCGCCTGGCTCGCCGTGCCGACCCTCCTCACGTTGACCACGAAGCCCTGGGAGTCCTTGGGGGCGAAATACGGCCTGCTCCTGCTCCCTTTGCTGTTCGTCGTCTTCCTGCTCGCTTATTGGCTGAGGCTTCTTCTCGGAGAGGGCCCCGGGGAAGGGGGCGCGGGGCGGGCGACGCTCACGGACGCCGTCAACGAGTTGGCGGAGTCCGTGGAACGGAGCTGGGGGGACGAGGTCGGGAGCCGGCAGTTGGGCCTGACGGGCAGGGAGATCATCAAGTTCGTCTGGCGGCCGGCGGAGGAGGGGGTGGCCTCACGGGCGGCGCAGGAGGACGTCGCGGAGGCGGAACTGGCGGGTGTCGAGGATCTGGTGGAGGAATTTCTGAAGATATCCTCGCGCCGTTTGGTGATCATGGGGCCTCCGGGGATCGGAAAGACATCGCTGGCGCTGCTGCTCACCGTGGGACTGGTGCGGAAACGGCGGGCGGAGGGGACCGGTTTCGTGCCGGTCAAGCTGTCGGTGGCCGGCTGGGATCCGGAGCGGGAGGATTTGCTGAGCTGGATGGAGGGCCAGCTCGTGCAGCAGTTCTCGTTCCTCAAGAGCGCCAAGTACGAGCGGGACATGCCGCGGCGCCTGCTGGAGACCAAGCACGTGCTGCCGGTGCTGGACGGGCTGGACGAGATGCGCGTGAACGGGGTCGACACGCAGCGGCAGGCCTTCGAAGAGATCAATCGGGTGATCGACTCGCTCTGCGGGATCGTGGTCACCTGCCGTGACGTGGAGTACCGGAGAGGGGTGCACAGCGCCGGGCTGATCCGTGCGGCGTCGGTGGTCCGGCTGCAGCGGCTGAGGCTCGACGACGTCATCGACTATCTGCGGCGCAACACCGAGGGCGGAGAGCGATGGGAGCGGCTCTTCGCCGGACTGCGGGCCGCCCCGGACAGCCCGTTGGCCAGGGCGTTGGACACGCCGTTGATGGTGTCCCTTCTCCGGGACGTCTACAAGAGACCGTCGACGCGCCCGACGGAGCTGCTGGACCGGGACCGTTTCCCCACCGAGGACGCCCTCAGGCGTCACCTGGCCGGTGCCCTGGTCGGCGTGAAGTTCCCCCTGCTGGGCCGACGGCCTCGACGCGGCGAGTGGGACGGCGCCGACGCCCGGCGCTGGCTGGCGTTCCTGGCCGCCGGGATGCAGGACCGGGAGATGACCGACATCGCGTGGTGGCGGCTGCCGGAGCTGGGCGGGGGGAGATACCGGTTCTTCGCCGGCGCGCTCGCCGCAGTGATCACCGGGGCGACGGCGTGGCTGACGGCCTGGGGCGTCGCCCGAATGCTCTGGGGATGGGGCTGGGGCATGGCCGTCGCCTTCTCGGCGGCCGCGGTGTTCGGGATTCCGATGGGGATCAGGGCGGCGCACAATCTCCCGACGCCGTCGGAGATGCAGTTCACCGGCAGGAAACGGCTGTCGGTCATGGTCCAGGGCGGTCTGTTCGCCGCCCTGGTCGGCGGGTTGTGCGGGTTCCTGGCGGGAGGGTTCGGGCGCGCGGCGGCGGTCGGCGCGATCATCGCCGTTCCGGTCAGCCTGGCGTATGCGGGGGCGCAGCCGGACACCACCGTGCGGGCCGCGACCCCGAGGACCCTCTTCCGGCGCGACGCCATGGTGGTGGGCATCTTCTCGACGGCCTACGGCGCCAGCAGCGCTCTGGCCGGCGGCCTGCTGGTGGGGCCGGTGTTCGGGGCGGCGCTCGGGGTCTGCTGCGCGTTGTGCGGCGGTCTGCTGTACGGACTGCCGTGGTGGTTCGCGCTGGGGTCGAAGCACTCTTCGGGACTGGTCGCCTCCGCGCATCTGTGGCTGTTCGCGCTGCTGCAGGCGCTCCGCGGCAAGTGCCCCTGGCCGTGGCGGCTGATGGCCTTCCTGGAGGAGGCGCGCAACCGTGACGTGCTCCGGCAGGTCGGCCCGGTGTACCAGTTCCGGCACGCCTATCTGCGCGAGGTGCTGGCGGAGTCGGCCTCCTGATCGAACCGGTCGGTCAGCCTGGCGGCGGCCCAGCAGGCGAAGGAGGCCGCCGCCAGGCCGGCGAGCATGTCGGCGATGTAGTGCTGGTGGACGAAGAGGGTGGAGACCATGATCAACGCGCACCAGGCGGCCACCCAGCGGCCGATCCGGCGGTCGTAGCGCAGCCAGTGCACCGCCATGATCACTGAGAAGCCGGTGTGCAGGCTGGGGAAGCAGTTGTAGGCGTTGTCGTTGCCGTACACCAGGCGCAGCAACCGGGAGAACACGTCGTCTCCGGGCACCTCCGGGCGGGGCACGTGCGTCTGCGCGAACACATAGAACAGGTAGGCGATCACCAGCAGGAGCACGCTGGCCACGAGGGAGCTGCGCGCGACCCTGGCCGAGGTGACCAGGAACAGCAGCAAGGACGCCGGTCCCAGCGCCAGCGCCGAGACATAGGGGACGACCAGCTCCTTGATCAGGGGGATGTGGTCGTCGAGGGGGGTCTTGGGCGACCACCGGGCGGGACCCTCGTTCAACGGGTGGTAGAACGCGAACAACGCGATCAGCGCCACGACGAGCGCGAACGTCACCGCCTGTCGACGCCGGTCCTCATGCTGCACTCCGTTGCGGAACATCCGTCCGTTCGCCCGTGCCCGCACTGTGTTCCTCTTTCCAGATCGTCTGGACGGAACAGGTTAGGGCGGTGTGCGCCGCATGTCTGTGTCGTTCGGCCGACAAGCGCGCATCGCAGCGCGCGGAGATCCGACCCGATGAGAAGGCCCTGGTGAGAAGTCGGCGTGATTTGGTGGTTACTGATAGGTAGCCGAAGATGGCCAGGTGGTCATATGGTGCCTGCATGGCAACCTCCACAGGTTCCGCGCGGACACTCGCGCCCTCCCTCGTCGAGCGGCTGACCTCTCGTGTGGCCGCCTCGGGGGACAGCACCACGATTCCCGCTCCGTTCACCGGGGAGCCGTTGGCGACGCTGCCGGTGTCGAGCGCCGCCGATGTGCACGACGCCTACGAGCGCGCCCGCGCGGCGCAGCGGGCCTGGGCGGCGCTGCCGGTACGGGAGCGGGTCAAGCCGTTCCTGCGCATGGTGGACGCCCTGGTCGACCGGCGTGAGGAGATCCTGGACGTCATCCAGCTGGAGACCGGCAAGGCCCGGCGGCACGCCTATGAGGAGTTCCTCGACGTGGCGCTGTGCACGCTGTACTACGCGCGCCGCGCCCCCCGGCTGCTGCGGCCCAAGCGGCGGCAGGGGGCGTTCCCGGTGGCCACCCGGACGATGGAGCTGCGCCACCCCAAGGGCGTGGTCGGGCTGATCTCGCCCTGGAACTACCCGTTCAGCCTGGGGGCCAGCGACATCGCGCCGGCGCTGATGGCGGGGAACGCGGTCGTCCACAAGCCCGACACCCAGACCTCGCTGTCCAGCCTGTGGATCCTGGACCTGCTGATCAGCCTGGGCCTGCCCAAGGACCTGTGGCAGATCGTGATCGGCGACCCGGCCGAGATCGGCGACCCGCTGCTGGAGAACGCCGACTACGTGGCGTTCACCGGCTCCACCCGCGGCGGGCGGGCCATCGCCGAGAAGGTGGCGCCCCGGCTGGTGGGCTACTCGCTGGAGCTCGGCGGCAAGAACCCCATGATCGTGCTGGAGGACGCCGATCTGGAGCGCACCGCCCGCGGCGCCGTCCGGGCCTGCTTCACCAACGCCGGCCAGCTGTGCATCTCGGTGGAGCGCCTGTACGTCCACGAGAAGATCTACGACGAGTTCGTGCCCAAGTTCGTCGCCAAGGTCAAGGCGATGAAGCTCGGCGCCGGCCTGGACTACGAGGCCGAGATGGGCTCGCTGACCTACAAGCGGCAGCTGGAGACCGTCACCCGGCACGTCGAGCAGGCCCTCAAGGAGGGCGCGACGCTGCTGGCCGGCGGCCGCCCGCGCCCGGACATCGGCCCGCTGTTCTATGAGCCGACCGTGCTGGCGGACGTGACCGGCGACATGGAGCTGTGCGCCAGCGAGACCTTCGGCCCGGTGGTCAGCGTCTACCGGTTCTCCGACGAGGACGAGGTGGTCCGGCTGGCCAACGACACCGCCTACGGGCTGAACGCCTCCATCTGGACCCGCGACGTGGCCAGGGGCCGCCGGCTGGCCGCCCGCATCCAGGCCGGGACGGTGAACATCAACGAGGGCTACGGCGCCGCGTTCGCCTCCTACGACGCCCCGATGGGCGGCATGAAGCAGTCGGGCGTGGGCCGCCGCCACGGTGCGGAGGGCCTGCTGAAGTACACCGAGGTGCAGACGGTGGCCAGCCAGCACTTCATGGACCTGGAGCCGCCTCCGTCGATCGGCTACGCCCGCTACGCCGACGCGCTGGCGAGCGCGATCAAGCTGATGAAGCGCCTGCGGATCCGCTAGGGAGGCGTGGTCAATGGCATTCGACTTCGACGTGCTGATCGTCGGCTCCGGGTTCGGCGGCAGCGTCAGCGCGCTCCGGCTCACCGAGAAGGGCTACAAGGTCGCGGTCGCCGAGATCGGCCGCCGCTTCGACGACCCCGGGGGCAGGCCCGGCGAACGGCACCGCAGGCTGCCCAAGACCTCCTGGCGCGTCCGGGACTACCTGTGGGCGCCGGGCCTGGGCCTCACCGGCATCCAGCGCATCCACGTGCTGCGCGGCGAGAAGGGCAGCCGCGTCATGGTGCTGGCCGGGGCGGGCGTCGGCGGCGGCTCCCTGGTGTACGCCAACACCCTGTACGAGCCGCTGCAGCCGTTCTACGACGACCCGCAGTGGAGCCACATCACCGACTGGCGGGACGAGCTGGCGCCCTATTACGCGCAGGCCAAGCGGATGCTCGGTGTGGTCACCAACCCGACCCGCACCCCCGCGGACGAGGCGATGAAGCGGGTGGCCGAGCGGATGGGCCGCGGCGAGACGTTCCACCACACCCCGGTGGGCGTGCTGTTCGGCGACACGCCGCAGAAGGAGGTCGACGACCCGTTCTTCGGCGGGGTCGGGCCGCGCCGCCGCACCTGCCACGAGTGCGGCGAGTGCATGACCGGCTGCCGGCACGGCGCCAAGAACATGCTCACCGAGAACTACCTGTACCTGGCCGAGAAGGCGGGCGCCAAGATCATGCCGATGACCGGCGTGCGGTCGGTGACCACGCTGCCCGACGGCGGGTACGAGGTGGAGATCGTGCGCACCGGCTCCTACGGCCGGCACCGCCGCACGCTGCGGGTCGAGCAGGTAGTGTTCGCGGCGGGCACCTACGGCACGCAGAAGCTGCTGCACCGGATGAAGGCGACCGGCCGGCTGCCGCGCATCTCCGACCGGCTCGGCGTGCTCACCCGCACCAACTCCGAAGCGATCCTGGGCGCCGAACGGTTCCGGCGCAAGGGCGACGACCACTCCAAGGGCGTCGCGATCACCTCCTCGTTCCACCCCGACGAGCAGACCCACATCGAGCCGGTGCGCTACGGCAAGGGCTCCAACGCGATGGGGCTGCTGCGGTCGCTGCTGGTGGACGGGCCCGCCGAGGACGGCTCGGGCTCCGCGCCGCGCTGGCTGAAGCTCCTCGGCCACGCCGTCACCCACCCCTGGGACCTGCCCCGGCTGTTCAACCTGCGGCACTGGTCGGAGCGCACCGTCATCGCGCTGGTCATGCAGGCGCGCGACAACTCCATCACCCTCAAGCCCCGCAAGGGCCTGTTCGGCTGGGGGCTGTGGGCCTCGCACGGCCACGGCGAGCCCAACCCGACCTGGATCCCGGTCGGACACCGCGCCACCCGGATGCTCGCCGAGGAGATCGGCGGGATGCCCGGCGGATCGTGGCTGGACCTGTTCGACATCCCCACCACGGCGCACTTCATCGGCGGCTGCGCGATCGGCGACTCTCCCGAGACCGGTGTGATCGACCCCTACCACCGGGTCTACGGGCACGAGGGCCTGCACGTGGTGGACGGGTCGGCGATCTCGGCGAACCTGGGCGTCAACCCGTCGCTGACCATCACCGCGCAGGCCGAACGGGCGATGGCGATGTGGCCGAACAAGGGCGAGGAGGATCCCCGTCCCCCGCTCGGCTCCCCGTACCGGCGGATCGCCCCGGTCGCCCCGAAGAACCCGGTGGTCCCCCAGCACGCCCCCGCCGCGCTGCGACTGCCGATCGTCGATGTGAAGTGAGCCGCGGGACGCGGCACGGCGCCCCGGGCCCGGCGCGCTCCTCACCCGGCCGGGCCCGAGGCGTCTCCGGTCCCGCGCGACGGCGACGGCCTGCGCCGGTCCGCCGTGACCCTCCGTGACCCGCCGGGGTCGGCCCGGTGATCCCCGACGCGGTGGGCATGGTCGGGTTCGGCCGCCCCTAGACTTGGGGGCCTGAGCCCACGTCCTTGTGAAAGGCGTTGATCGGTGTCCTTCGAGCAGGTCGAACGGTCTTTCGACACCGTGCTCGTCGTCGACTTCGGCGCGCAGTACGCGCAGCTGATCGCGCGGCGCGTGCGCGAGTGCAACGTGTTCAGCGAGATCGTCCCGTGCACCATGCCGGTGGCGGAGATGATGGCCAAACGGCCCAAGGCGATCATCCTGTCCGGCGGGCCGGCCTCGGTCTATGAGCCGGACGCCCCGTCGGCGCCGGACGGCCTGTTCGAGACCGGGGTGCCGACCCTGGGCATCTGCTACGGCCACCAGGTGATGGCGCGGTCCCTCGGCGGCGTGGTGGAGCACTCCGACGTCGCCGAGTACGGGGGCACCGCCGTCGAGGTGATCGACGACGGGGGAGTGCTGCTGGCCGGGCTGCCGGCGGCCCAGTCGGTGTGGATGTCGCATCGCGACCACACCAGCGTCGCCCCCGAGGGCTTCCGGGTCACCGCCCGCACCGAGGTCACCCCGGTCGCGGCGATGGAGCATCCCGAGCGCGGCCTGTACGGGGTGCAGTTCCACCCCGAGGTGGTGCACACCGAGCACGGCATGGAGGTGCTCCGGCGGTTCCTGTTCGAGGCGGCCGGCTGCCGGCCCGGCTGGACCATGGTCAACATCGCCGAGGAGGCGATCGAGGCGATCCGCGCCCAGGTCGGCGGCAAGCGCGCGATCTGCGGGCTGTCGGGCGGGGTGGACTCCGCGGTCGCCGCGGCTCTCGTGCAGCGCGCCATCGGCGACCGGCTGACCTGTGTGTTCGTCGATCACGGCCTGCTGCGCAAGGGCGAGGCCGAGCAGGTGGAGAAGGACTTCGTCGCCGCCACCGGCGTGGACCTGCACGTGGTGGACGCCCAGGACCGCTTCCTGGACGCGCTGGCCGGGGTCACCGACCCGGAGCAGAAGCGCAAGATCATCGGCCGGGAGTTCATCCGGGTGTTCGAGGCCGCCGCCCGCCAGATCGTCCAGGCCCACGCGGACGAGATCGCCGATGTGGAGTTCCTGGTCCAGGGCACCCTCTACCCCGACGTGGTGGAGTCCGGCGGCGGCACCGGGGCGGCCAACATCAAGTCCCACCACAACGTCGGCGGCCTGCCCGAGGATTTGAAGTTCACCCTGGTGGAGCCGCTGCGCACCCTGTTCAAGGACGAGGTGCGCGCGCTCGGGGAGCAGCTCGGCCTGCCTCCGGAGATCGTCTGGCGGCATCCGTTCCCCGGCCCGGGGCTGGCCATCCGCATCGTCGGCGAGGTCACCCGGGAACGGCTGGACGTCCTGCGGGAGGCGGACGCCATCGCCCGCGAGGAGCTGACCCGCGCCGGGCTGGATCGCGACATCTGGCAGTTCCCCGTCGTGCTGCTGGCCGACGTCCGCTCGGTCGGCGTCCAGGGCGACGGCCGCACCTACGGCCACCCGGTCGTGCTGCGCCCGGTGACCAGCGAGGACGCCATGACCGCCGACTGGGCCCGGCTGCCGTACGAGGTGCTGCAGCGGATCTCCACCCGCATCACCAACGAGGTCCCCGAGATCAACCGGGTGGTCCTCGACATCACCAGCAAGCCCCCCGGCACCATCGAGTGGGAGTGAGCCGCCGCGCCCGGCGACGCCGACGCGGCCCCCTCGACGGGCTCGCGGACCTCGGCCGCCCGGGCGCGGGAGGCGGCCGGCGGCGGAGGCGATCCGCCGGCCGGGCGGGCGTGCAGCGACGCGAAGGCCCGGATGCGCGGGCATCCGGGCCTTGAACGCAGGGTCGGTCAGACGGTCGCCGGGGCCAGGGCGGCCTCGGCGTCCAGGGTCGCGGCCGCGGCGTTGATCACCGCGGCGATGCGCAGGGCCTCCTGGATCTGCTCCCGCGACAGGCCCTCCTGACGCAGGGTCTTCTCGTGGGACTCCAGGCAGCGGCCGCAGCCGTTGACGGCGGAGACGGCCAGGCACCACAGCTCGAAGTCGGCCTTCTCGACGCCGGGCTTGCCGATCACGGTCATCCGCAGCCGGGCGGGCAGGGTGCTGTAGCTCTCGTCGCCGATCAGGTGGGTGGCCCGGTAGTACACGTTGTTCATGGCCATGATCGACGCGGCGGCCTTGGCGGCCTCGAAGGCCTCGGCGGACAGGTAGTCAGCGGCCTCCTCGGACAGCTCGCGGATCACCTGAGAGCTGCGGGTGGCCAGCGCGCAGGCCAGCACGGTGCCCCACAGCTGCTGCTCGGTGAGCTGCGAGGTGGTGATCACCGAGCCCAGGTTGAGCTTGGTGTCCTTGGCGTACGCCGGAAGGGCGTTCTTCAGCGCGTCGACGCTCATAGCGAGGCCTTCCTTTCAGAGAGCGGCCGGCCGCGGGCGGGGCCGGCCGGGCGGGGCTTGGGGCCGGGGCGCCGGGCCCCGCGGGGGGCCCGGTGATGACCGGTGCGTCCCGCTCCCGGCGGCCGGGCGGCCGCCGGGAGCGGGCCGATCGTGTGAGGAGGCGGATCAGGCGCCGGCCATGAGCTTCTTGGGGTCCAGGGTCTCCTCGCCCTTGTTCCAGTTGCACGGGCACAGCTCGTCGGACTGCAGGGCGTCGAGGACCCGCAGGACCTCCTTGACGTTCCGGCCGACCGAGCCGGCGGTGACCATGGCGAACTGGATCTCGTTGTCCGGGTCGACGATGAAGGTGGCGCGCTGGGCGACGCCCTCCTTGGTGAGGATGCCGAGGGCGCCGGTCAGCTCCCGGTTGATGTCCGAGAGCATCGGGAACGGCAGGTCGCGCAGGTCCGGGTGGTCCTTGCGCCAGGCGTAGTGCACGTACTCGTTGTCGACGGACACGCCGAGGACCTGGGCGTCGCGGTCGGCGAATTCGTCGTTCAGGCGGCCGAACTCGGCGATCTCGGTGGGACAGATGAACGTGAAGTCCTTGGGCCAGAAGAAGACCACGCGCCACTTGCCTTCGTAGGTCTTGTGGTTGATGGTCTCGAACGCCTTGTCCGGGTCCAGCGAGACGCAGGCGGTCAGTTCGTACTCGGGGAACTGGTCACCGACAGTGAGCACGGACATCTCTCCTTTGCTCGATTTGTGAATTGTGTCACAAGCGTCCCGATGGGGTGCGGCTGAACATCGGGGCTGGTGAACAGCATCAAGACTGCCGCAGCTAATGTGAAACGAGAAATCGCCGAGGCACGAGAGATTGATAGGAGATCACTATCAACAGGCCGACCGTGGCGCAGCTCCGGGCGTTCCTGGCGCTGTCCCGGCATCTGCATTTCCGCGAGGCCGCCGCGGCGCTGCGGATGAGCCAGCCGGCCCTGTCCGGCTCGGTGGCCGCGCTGGAGGAGGCGCTGGGCACCAGGTTGGTCGAGCGTACGACACGCCGGGTACTGCTGACGCCGGCGGGGGAACGGGTGGCCAAGCGCGCCGAGGCGGTGCTGGCCGAGCTGGAACGCCTGGTCGACGAGGTCAGCGCGGTGCGCGGCCCGCTGGCCGGGCCGCTGCGGCTGGGGGTGATCCCCACCGTCGGCCCGTACCTGCTGCCCGCCGTGCTGCCCCGGCTGACCCGGGAGTTCCCCCAGGCCGAGCTGTCGGTGCGCGAACAGCAGACCGAGCAGCTCATCGCGGACCTGGTGGCCGGCCACATCGACGCGGCGGTCCTGGCGCTGCCGGCCCCCGCCTCCGGGGTGCGGGAGGTGCCGCTGTATGAGGAGGAGTTCCTGCTCGCCGCCCCCGCCGCGCTCGGCGGGCTGCCCTCCCCGGTGCCCCGGGAGATCCTGGGGAAGCTGGATGTGATCCTCCTGAACGAGGGGCACTGCCTGCGCGACCAGGCCCTGGACGTGTGCCGGGAGGTCGGCGCGCGGGCCACCGCCGCCACCTATGCGGCGAGCCTGGCGACGCTGGTGCAGCTGGTGAACGGCGGGCTGGGGGCGACGCTGCTGCCGCAGACGGCGGTGCCCGTGGAGAGCCGCCGCGGCGACCGCCTGACGGTGCGCCCCTTCGCCGCCCCGGCCCCGTTCCGGCGGATCGGGCTGGTGTTCCGGGAGACCTCCCCGCGCGCCGAGGACTTCCACGAACTGGCCCGCTGCATCCGCGAGGCGGTCGCCGAGGCCCACCCCGAGGTCCGGGTCGACGATCGGCCGACGACCCCCGCGCGCTCCTGAGGACGCGCCCCGCGAACGCGCTCCTCGAAGGACCCCGCGAACGCGCTCCCGAAAGGAGCGCCGGGGCCGCCGTGACGGCGTCGCCCCGCACCGGCGCCCTGCGGCGTGCGTCCGCGGCCGGCCGGTTCCGCAACAGGTCACCGGCCTTCTCCCGGGGCCGCGCGGGCGGGCGCCGGTCGCGCCGACCAGTCCAGGTCACCGGGCTCCCTCCGGGGAGCTCAAGCCGGGAGCCTGATGCGGAACCGGCCGGCGCAAAGCCGGACGGGCCTGTCCCGGACGCCGGTAAGGAGCCGGGCAAACCTTCCTCGACCGGCGGTGACCGTGCTTGACCGAGGGCATCTCACCGGCATGAGCGCGGTGACGGTGACGGCCGCCGCCTGGGCCGAGATCGAGCAGGTCTGGGCGAGGGACGGCCTGATCACACTGACCGGGAGCCTGCAGGGCGCCGACCCGGACTCCGGCCCCTGGCGGCTGCGGGTGGATCCGGTCCCGCCGAAGGCGCGGCCGACCGTGCGGTCCCGGCTGCACCGGCGGATATGGCGGGTGCGCATGTCGGGCCGGCGGAGCCCGGGGCCCTACGACGTCGTCATCTCCGGCGGCCGGTTCCACACCGCGGTGCCGGTGAACGACCTGGTGCTGCCCCGGCCGCTGCGTTCCGGGCACTGGCGGCCCTGCCTGGTCGGGCCGGACGGGAGCGCGTTGCGGCTCGGCCGCCATCTCGGCGTGCCGCGGCGCGCCCGCGTCATCACCTTCCCGGGCCAGCGCACCACCGCGCACGGTCCGCGGTTCCGGGTGCGCCCCTACTACACGGCCGACAACCATCTCGCGATCGGGAGCCGCCGGGCCCGATGAAGATCACCTATGCGCTGCTGCACGCCTACGGCATGGGCGGCACCATCCGCACCGTCATCAACCAGGCCAACGCCATGGCGGAGGCGGGCCACGAGGTCCGGATCGCCAGCGTGATCCGGCGCCGCGACACCCCGCAGTTCCCCGTCGACCCGCGGGTCCACATGGTCACCCTGACCGACCTGCGCGGCCGGCCCGCCCCGCCCGCGCCTCCCGACGGCCGGGCGGCCCGGCTGCTGGCGCGGCTGCTGGGACGCGGCCGCACCGTGCTCTCGCCCGGCGACCGACCGGGGACCGAGGTGCCGGTGGGAGAGGCCGCCAAGGCCACGTTCACCCGCGAGGTGGAGGACGGCTTCCTCGCCTTCCTCCGGACCCTCGAGACGGACGTGCTGGTCACCACCCGCCCCGGGCTGAACCTGATGTCCGCCCGGCACGGCCCGCGGCACATCGTCCGGGTCGCCCAGGACCACATGCACCTGGGCCGCTACAAGCCCGCCGTGCGGGAGGCGATCCTGGCCGACTACCCGAAGCTGGACGCGGTGGTGTCGCTGACCCGCCAGGACGAGGCCGAGTACCGCCGGGCGCTCGGCGACCGGGTGCGCACCGCGCAGATCCCCAACCCGCTGCACACGCTGGACGTGCCGCGCACCGACCATGAGGCCAAGGTCGTGGCGGCGGCCGGACGGCTGACCAAGCAGAAGGGCTTCGACCTGCTGATCGAGGCGTTCGCCCGGGTGGTGGAGCGGCACCCGGACTGGACGCTGCGGATCTACGGCTCCGGACCGCAGGAGAAGCGGCTGCGCACGCTGATCCACCGTCGGCACCTGTACAACCACGTCTTCTTGATGGGGGCCGCGCGGAACCTCGACGCCGAACTGGCCCAGGCCTCGATCTACGCGCTCAGCAGCCGGTTCGAGGGGTTCGCGATGGTGGTGCTGGAGGCGCTGAACTGCGGGCTGCCGCTGGTGAGCTTCGACTGCCCCACCGGCCCCCGGGAGGTCATCCGGGACGGCGACAACGGGCTGCTGGTGCCGCCGGAGGACGTCGATGCGCTGGGCGCCGCGCTGTGCCGGCTGATCGAGGACCGCGCGCTGCGGCGACGGCTGGGCGCGGCGGCTGTGGGCACCGCCGCCGAATACGGTCCGGCGCAGATCCGCGCCCGCTGGGAGGCGCTGTTCGCCGAGCTGCTGAACGCCCGTTCCGACCGGATGGGCGATCGTCCGCCCGGATCCCGGCTGTCGGTGTAGACGCCCGGTCAAGGGTGGGACAAACGATCGTGTGGCAATCGCGATGCGTGCACGCATGATCGCCCCAAGTAGGGATGCTTACCCGCATGGCGACGTTTTCCCTGGATGACGTGCGCAGGGTCTGCAAGGGGCGGGACGCGTGGTGGACGGTCTTCCTGGTCGATCCGATCGCGATCCGGCTGACGCTGGTGGTCGCGAACCGGACGTCGATCACCCCGAACCAGCTCACCGCCGTCGCCTTCGCGCTCGGCGTGGGCGCGGCGGGCTGCTTCGCGCTGACCTCCCCCGGCTGGCTGATGCTCGGCGCGCTGCTCTACCACGTGGGCTTCGTGGTGGACTGCATGGACGGCAAGATCGCCCGGCTCAAGGGCACCGGCACGACATTCGGGGCCTGGCTGGACTTCATGCTGGACCGAGTCCGCGACACCTTGTGCGCGCTCGCCCTGACCGTCGGCCAGTACGCGCGCACCGGCCAGGCGGCGTACCTGTACGCGGGCATGGCGATCCTGGCGCTGGACATGTTCCGCTACGTCAACGGGCCGCAGTTGGTGAAGGCCCGGCGCGCCATGCGGTCGGCGCTGCACGCGGCGCGGCAGCGGGCGCAGGCGCCTGGGGAGACCGCCGCCGAGGAGGCGGTCGCCCCGGTCGGCGCCGCTCCGCCCGCTCGCCTCGAGCCGGATCTGCACCGCGACTTCGACAGCCGTTTCCCCTGGTACCGCCGGATCCGCCGGTTCCTGCTGCGCCGCCGGGTGCGCACTCATCTGGTGAGCGGGATCGAGTTCCAGATGGCGGTGTTCATCATCGGCCCGTTGACCGGCGCGATCATCCCCGCGGTGGCGGTGGCCGGCGCCGGGCTGGCGTTCTTCGAACTCGTGATCATCTACAAGTTCTGGCTGTCCACCCGGGCGCACGACCGGCTGATGGCCGCCCTGGAGGAGCGCGCCCGGCGGCATGAGGCCGGATACGGCCCCGCGGTGGCGCACCGGGGACTGGCCCCCGCCGGCGCCGAGCAGGACTGAACGGCCGGGCCGCCGCGGCCCGCTGCGGCGCCCGGGAAGGCGGCGGCCCGTGCGACGGCCGCCGCGGGCTTCCGGGCGCGTCCGCCCGATCCGCTCGGCCGGCTCGGTCCGCGCACAGACGGTGACGCCGCTCGCCGAGAGGGCGTGGGGGCCGCTCCCCCCGGCGAACGGCGTCGTCGCTCACAGCTCGGGACGGTGAGCGCGGGCGAAGAGGGTGACGCCCGGCAGGCCGCCCAGCGGCAGGACGCGCTCCAGCATGGCGATCGCACGCAGCCCCGCGTTCACCAGCGGGTGCAGCCGCTCCATGTCGGGCGGCGAGGAACGATGCCTGCGCCACTTGGCCACCGGGCGCAGGAGAACGTTCCAACTCCACATGCGGTCCAGCACCAGGCCCGCACCTTCGATGACCTCCGTCAGCGACTCGCGCGAGTAGCGCCGCACATGGCCGAGCGCCACGTCGTGCGCCGACCACAGCGCCAGGTCGCAGGGCACGGAGATCAGCGCGGTGCCGCCGGGGCGCAGCACCCGGGCCAGCTCCGCGCACGCGGTGCGGTCGTCGGTGATGTGCTGGAGGACGTCCAGCGCCATCACGAAGTCGAAGTCGCCCGTCGACAGCGGCAGATAACAGGCGTCACCGTGGTACGCGTCGATCCCGCGCAGCCTGGCCAGCTCGACCGCGGCCGGGGAGGCGTCGATGGCGATGGCCTCCCAGCCGTGCTCCAGCAGCACCCGGGTGTTGCCGCCGCCGGCCGCGCCGATGTCGGCGGCCCGGCCCGGCGTGCCCAGCCTGCGCAGCTCCCGGGCGACGATCGCCCGGCGCTCCCGGTACCACCAGTTGTCGTCCTCGATCGCGACAACGCGTTGTATCTCGACCGTGTCCATGGCCCCCACCGGACAGACATACGCCAATGCGGTCGTCCGCATCCTGTATTACGGAACGTACCAGGCGAATGACGGACAGTGGTGGACCGGGGGTGGTCAGCGGTGGTGCCGACCCCGCCGCCGGCGGAACAGATACCGCACCGCCAGCAGCGCGGCCAGCGCTCCCAGCGCCGGGGCCGCCCGCTTGGCCACCGAGGGGCCCGAGACCTGCAGCATGTCGACCGCGTCGTCATCCCGGCGACGGTGCGCGCCGCCGCGCCGCGGCCGGTCGTCCGCCGCCGGACGGGGAGCGGGCACCGCCGTGAGCCGTTCGGCCGTCCCGCCGTCCCCGTCGGAGGCGTGCGGGGCCGCCGGCCGATCCGCCGCCTCCCGCGGGGCCGGCACCTGCGGCCCCAGCGACAGCCCGACGCCCCCCACCGGATCCTTGGGCTCGACGAGCACACCGGGCACCCGCCCGGCGGCTTCGCCGTCGACCGCGGGGCCCGCATCGTCCCCCCGGTCCGCCGGCGCCTCGTCCGCGGGCGCGGCCTCTCCGGAGGCCGTCCCGTCCTCCGAAGCCGCCTCGCCCGACGGGGCGCCGGCGTCGGAACCGGGATCCGCCGCCTCGGCGGTCGTGTCGCCGTCCGCCGCCGTCGGCCCCGTGCCGGCGCCGGCGTCGACGGCGTCGCCGGGGGCGTCCGTCCCGGTCGAGGAGACGTCGCCGGCGGCGTCCGAGGACGCGCCGGTGCCCTCCTCCGCCGGGCTCGCCGCCGCCTCGGCGGCGGCGTCCCCCGTCTGCTCCGCCGAGGACCGCGCTGAGGAGTCCTCTCGTGCAGGGGGCCGCTCCGCGGCGGCCTGCTCCGAGGAGGGCCGTTCCGTGGGGGCCTGTTCCGCGGAGGGCTGCTCCGCAAGGGCGTCGGACGGCGGGTTCTCGGCCAGGTCCGCGGCGAGGGCCTTGGCGAAGCGGTTCAGCAGACGGGCGCCGACCTCGGCGAGGGTGTCGCGGTCGACCTGGGTGGGGCGGCCGGTGGCGTGCACGGTGGCGTGCACGGCGACGCGCGTGGCGCCGTCCTCCTCCGACAGGCGGGCCGTGACGGCGGCTTCGGCGGTGCCGGAGCCGCGGGCCTCCTTGCCCTGCGCCTCGATGACCACGGTGCGGGCGGACTCGTCGGCCTCGACGATTCGGGCGGTGCCGCGGTAGGTGATGGTCATGGCGCCGAGCCGGACCTTGAAGCGACCCCTGCACTCGTCGCCGTCGATGGAGTCGAGCGTGGCGCCCGGCGCGCACGACGCCACTCGTTCCACGTCCAGCAGCACCGACCAGGCCTGATCCACCGATACCGGCACGGTGAAGTCGTGGTCGAACTCCATCAGCGACTTCCTGCCCTTCATGTCGGGGGGTCGACGTTGGTGACCATACGGCGGGCCTTGCCCGTCCCGCTAGTGCGTCAGGGCCGGATCCGACCTTCGGCGCCCACATCATCCCAGATCAGAGCATCGAAGGGCGGGCGAGGCCCATGATCGCCCGCGCCGGCGGACGGGCCGTCCCGGCGCCCGATCCCTTCGCTCGTGCGCTTCGCGGGGCCTGCGGGACGGCGTCGAGCGGCGCCCGGCGTTCGGGCCGTTCCGGGGCGGTGCGGGCGGGCCGCGCCGATGTTCCCGATCGACTTGACAACGGTGCGTGAGGGCATGTCTCCTGGTGCACATGTCGGCGCGCATCTGCCTTCCCAGCCAGCGGGATCTGACCCCCGTGGCCGTCGCGCCGTGTCCGTGTCTCTGTTGTTGTCGCTGATCTCGGCCTTCGTACGACCGACCGATCACGCCCCGTGCCGTCGAGGGCGTGCGCGATGACGACAGATCAAGGACCTCTCGGTGAGTCTCGACACCATTCCCGACATCACGATGCGCGGGCGGGACGACCCGCACGGCCTGGCCACCGCCACCGCGCCCACGGTCGGCCAGCTCGCCGCCCGCATCCACCGGCTCGCCGGCCGCCCCGACCAGTGGTGGCACCTGGTGCGCCCTCATCCCGGCCGGCCCGACCAGGTGGTGCTGGAAGACGACGGCGTGCGGATCTGGCTGACCACCTGGCCGCCCGGACACCGCACCGACGTGCACGACCACGGCGGCACCCATGTCAGCACCGTGATCGCCGGAGAGCTGATCGAGATCGTCATCGGCGCCGACGGCGTCACCGAACGGCCGCTGCGCGCCAACCGGATCCGGGTGCACGGCGGCCGCGCCCACGAGATCACCAACCCGGGGCCGGCCTACGCCGTCACCCTGCACGCGCAGCTCGGCTGACACCCTGCACACACGGCTCGACCGGTCGCCCGCGGGGGAGCGGAACCTCTCGGGCGGCAGCGGCGGGCGCGGGTCCGACCGCGTGCGCGGCCCGACCGCCCGACCGTGCCGGCCGGCCGCGGGGGAGGGCGCCGATGCGGCGCCCCTGAGGCGACCGGCCGTGCCGGCCGCCGGTCAGCCCTGAACCGGCTGCGGCTCCTGCTCCGCGGCCCTCTCCTCCGCCGGGGCCTCCTCCGTCGCGGGGGCGGCGGTGATGTCGACCGGCGGACGGTCGAACACCTCCTTGTCCAAGATCCCCTCGGAGCGGGCCACCAGCACCGGCACCGCGAGCTGGCCGGCCACGTTCACGGTGGTGCGGGCCATGTCGAGGACGCGGTCCACGGCGAGCAGGTATCCGATCGCCTCCAGCGGCAGGC
This sequence comes from Thermomonospora catenispora, assembly GCF_006363815.1. Taxonomy (GTDB): domain Bacteria; phylum Actinomycetota; class Actinomycetes; order Streptosporangiales; family Streptosporangiaceae; genus Thermomonospora; species Thermomonospora catenispora. The sequence continues at coordinate 140,627 of NZ_RRYT01000001.1, read as the reverse complement.
CCACCGTGGTCAGCGTGAGCGTCAACGCCACCAGCGCCGGACCCGGGGTGCCGCCGATGCCGAGCTGGCCGATCACCGCCGCCACCGCGATCAGCGCGAAGTCGGTCCAGCCCAGGGCGGTCCCGGTGTACTGGGACACGAACAGCGCCGCCAGCGCCGGATAGATCGCCCCGCAGCCGTCGAACTTGACCGTCGCCCCCAGCGGCTGGGCGAACGCCGTGTACTCCGGCTGCACGCCGTTGCGCTCGATCGAGACCCGCTGCGAGATGGGCAGCGTGGCCAGCGAGGACGCCGACACGAACGCGAACTGCAGCGCGGGCCAGGAGTTGCGCAGGAACTTCACCGGCGACACCCGCGCGAAGACCGCCAGCAGCAGCGGGTAGCCGGCCAGCAGCATCACCGCCGCGGCCAGATAGAGCGCTCCGGTGAACTTCGCCAGCGGCGCCAGCGACCCGGGGCCGTAGGTGGCCACCACCGACGCGATCAGGAAGAACGACCCGATCGGCGCCAGGCGCACCACCCACCACACCAGCTTCTGGGCGACCAGGTACAGCTCCTCGAACAGCTCGCTCAGCCGCCGTCCGCGTTCGCCGAGCGTCACCAGCGCCGCCCCGAACAGGCCGGCGAAGAACACCACGCCGAGCACGTTGCCCTCGGACATGGCCTGCACCGGGTTGCCCGGGACCAGGTTGCCGAGCACCTGGGTCCAGGTGACCTCCTTGGCGTCCACCTGCTCCGCGGACAGGTCGCCGACCCCGTCGCCGGGCCGGATCAGCAGCCCGACCACCAGGCCGATGGCCACCGCCACGGTGGAGGTGATGACGAACCAGCCGATGGTCTTGGCGGTCAGCCGGGCGACGCCGCCGATGCGGCGCAGCCGTCCCAGGCTGACCACGATCGCGCTGAACACCAGCGGCAGCACGATCAGCTTGAGCAGATTGACGTAGACGCCGCCGAAGGGGTCCAGCCAGTCCTCGACGACGTCCTCGGAACCGACGTTGTAGATCAGGGCGCCGACGGCGGTGCCGAGCACCAGGGCGAGCAGGACCTGCTGCCAGAACGGCACGGCGGCGAGCTTGCGGACGATGCTCACGAGGGCCTCCTGTGGGGCGTGCCTCCCCCGGAGATTCCCATACATTTGGTAGGAAATTCAAGGTCAAGTTTTCCGTCAAAGGTCGCGGCGGCCCCGGCTCGCCGCATACCCGACCCCGACCAGACCGAGTCCGATCAGCGTGCCCGCGGCCAGCACCGCCAGCGGCGGCCCCGCCCCGGGAGAGACGGTGCGGACCCAGAACACCGCGGCGACGGCCAGGAAGAACAGCCCCGCCGTCGCGGGACCGGGGTCGAACCTGCGCCGCCTAGCCACGCCGCACCTCCACGTCGGCGATCCGGGCCCGGATGCGCAGCTCGATCACCGGCGGGTCGGCGACGGCGCGCACCGGCTCCAGCACGGTCGAGACCTTGGCGCCGGGGCCTCCGTTGAGCCGGCCCGCCACGGTCAGGTCCCCGAACGTCACCCGCCCGTTCACCTCCACTCGCGCCTCCTCCGGCACGATCACCTTCAGCGACCCGGCCAGGACCACGGCCTCCACCGGGATGCGCCAGCCCGCGGCCAGCGGGAGCGCGGTCAGGTCCAGCCGCCCGCTCCCCACCGCCAGCCGGTACGTCCGCCCTGCCTCGGCGGCCTCCACGGGACGCCACCGCACGTCCCCGTAGCGGGTGCCGCTGGGCGCCTCCGCCACCGCCGTCGAGACCAGCAGGCTCAACGTCAACAGGGTCCCGGCGGTCGCGAGCCCGCGCGGACGCCCGGCCCAGCCGCCGACCAGCAGGCCCAGCCCGACCACCGTGAGCGCGGCGGCCAGCATCATGTTCGCCCCGTACGCGCCGCCGGGGTCCTGGGCGTTCACCACCGGGATCATCCCCGCCGCCGCGGCCGTCGCCCCCGCCAGCGTCACGGCGGTGAGCGCGGAGCGCGACCCGCACCGGTCGGGCTTCCCGGCGGGAGCGGACCGCGCCGGCGCGTCCTCGCGCTCCCCACGCCGGTGTTCCCTACGCTCCTCGCGTTCCTCGTCCTCCCGGCGCTGCCGGCGGCCGAGCAGCGCCAGGTCGACCATCTCCTCGGGAAGCGGCTCGAGCCGGCCCGGCTCCGCACCGGACTCGGTGCCGGACTTGGTGAGGTCGACGGTCGGCGGCTCCGGCTCCAGCGGATGCCCCTGCAGCCGCTCGGGCAGGGAGCGGACGACCTCGGCGAAGTCGACCTTGCGGGTGTGCGCCACCAGCACGACCAGGGCGAACACCGTCACCTCGGCCAGCGCGTGCCCGGAGAAGCCGTGCCCGATCACCGTGATCAGCGTGAACATCGCCAGCAGCCCGCCGAGGAGCGTCAAGACGGTGTCGGCGTCGTACCGCCGCCGCAGCATCTGTTCGATCGAGGCGTTCCGCCGCGGGTCGGACGGCATCAGCAGCGCCGCCGTCACGTACAGGACGACGCCCCACCCGCCCGCCAGGGTCAGCACCGCGAACGCCGCCCGCAGCACCACCGGGTCCACCCCGACATGGGCGCCCAGGCCCGCACACACCCCGGCGACGATCCGACCCTCTCCGGGACGCGCCAGCCTGACGTACCGCTCCTCGGCCATGCCACCATCGTCGCGTCCCGGGCCCCGTCCCCGGTATCGGGGACCTCCCTGACCCGACCCTGAGCCCCGGCCGGCCGAGATCAGGGAACGGCCCCGGTGCGGCCCGGCCCCGTTCATGTGACGATCGGAGCATGACCTCCACCATGGCCGAGCCCTCCTCCGGCGACGCCGTCCCGGCCGCTCCCCGGCTGGAACGCGGCGACCGGCGGCTGATCGGCGGAGTCTGCTGCGGGCTGGCCGACCATCTCGGACTGGACGTGATGATCGTCCGGGTGGCGTTCGTCCTGCTGATGGGGGCCGGCGGTCTGGGCGTGAGCGCGTACGCGGCGCTGTGGGCGCTGGTCCCCGAACGCGAGGGGGCGGACGTCCGGCGCCACCGCGACTGGGGGCAGCTGCTGGCCTACAAGGCGCTCGCCATCGGGGTCTGCCTGGTCTCGTGGACCAGCGGGCTGGCTCAGGCCGCGCTGTGGCCGCTGCTGATCGGCGGGATCGGCGTCGCCATCCTGTGGCAGCAGGCCGAACGCGAACAGCGGCAGCGCTGGGTGCGGACCACCACCGTCCCGCTGCGCCGGCTGTGGCTGCGCAGCCTGCTCGGGCTGGCCCTGGTGATCGGCGGCATCGCCGGGTTCCTGGTGCAGAACGTGCAGGCCGACCAGATCCGCGAGGTGCTGATCGCCACCGCCGTGATCGCCACCGGGCTGGCGGTGATCGCCACCCCGTGGGTGGTGCGGCTGTGGCAGGCCCTGGACGCCGAGCGCAGCGAGCGGATCCGCTCCCAGGAGCGCGCCGAGCTGGCCGCCCACATCCACGACTCGGTGCTGCACACCCTCACCCTGATCCAGCGCAACGCCCACGACCCCCGCGAGGTGCAGCGGCTGGCCCGCTCCCAGGAGCGCACCCTGCGGAACTGGCTCTACCAGCCCGAGGACCGGCCCGATCAGACGTTCGCGGCCGCCGTCCGGGAGGTCGCCGGGGAGGTGGAGGACGCCCACGGCGTCCCGATCGAGGTGGTGTGCGTGGGGGACTGCCCGCTGGAGCCCCGCCTGGTCGCGACGCTGCAGGCCGCCCGGGAGGCCATGGTGAACGCCGCCAAGTACTCCGAGGCCCCCTCGGTGTCGGTGTACGCCGAGGTCGAAGGGGACGAGGTGGCGGTGTTCGTGCGGGACCGGGGCAAGGGGTTCGACATGGACGCCGTGCCGCAGGACAGGATGGGGGTGCGGGGCTCCATCATCGGGCGCATGGAGCGCAACGGCGGCAGGGCCACCGTGCGCACCGCGCCCGGCGAGGGCACCGAGGTCCGCCTGGAGATCACGAGGAATGCGAGCCGCCAGAGATGACGACAGTGGTGCTGGTCGACGACCATCAGATGTTCCGCACCGGGGTCAAGGCCGAGCTCGGCGACGGCGTCGAGGTCGTCGGCGAGGCCGGTGACGTCGACGAGGCGATCCGGGTCATCACCGCCACCCGGCCCGACGTGGTCCTGCTGGACGTGCACCTGCCGGGCGGCGGCGGCCTGGAGGTGCTGCGCCGCCTGCACGGCAACGTGCCGTCCCGCTTCCTGGCCCTGTCGGTGTCGGACGCCGCCGAGGACGTGATCGGGGTGGTGCGCGGCGGGGCCCGCGGCTATGTCACCAAGACCATCTCCGGGCCCGAGCTGACGGATGCGATCGAGCGGGTGGCGGAGGGGGACGCGGTGTTCTCACCGCGGCTGGCGGGCTTCGTGCTGGACGCGTTCGCCGCCTCCGGCGCCCCTCCGGCGGACCCCGAGCTGGACCAGCTCACCCAGCGGGAACGCGAGGTGCTGCGGCTGATCGCCCGCGGTTACGCCTACAAGGAGATCGCCAAGGAGCTGTTCATCTCCGTCAAGACCGTGGAGACCCACGTCTCCAGCGTGCTGCGCAAGCTCCAGCTGTCCAACCGCCACGAGCTGTCCCGCTGGGCCGCCGCCCGCCGCCTGGTCTGACGGCCCGGCCCGTCACGGACCGGCGCAGGCCGTCGCGGCCCGGCCCGACCGTCCGTCCGGGCGGCCCGCCCGGACGGTCACCGTGTCGTTCCCTCCACGGGTCTCCGCTCTCCGCCCGGCGGCCTCTCCGAGTCCGTGATCTCGGCGGGCGGGGGCGACGCGGACGAGGAGCGGCCCGGCCCGCTCCGCCGGTAGGCGCCGGGCGGCATCGTGAACTCGCGTTTGAAGGCGTTGGCGAACGCGTGCTCGGAGGCGTATCCGATCTTCCGGGCGATGGCGGCGTGCGGCAGATCGGTGGTGCGCAGCAGCCGGGCGGCGATCGTCATCCGCCACCAGGTGAGATAGGTCAGCGGCGGACGCCCCACCAGGGCGGTGAACCGCCTGGCGAACGCCGCCCGGGACAGTCCCGCCACCCCGGCCAGTTCGCCCACCGTCCACGGATGGGCCGGATCCCCGTGAACGGCGCGCAGGGCGGAGGCGACGGCCGGATCGCGCAGGGCCGCGCTCCAGCCGTCGTCCTCGCTCGCCGCGGACCGTTCCTGCAGCCAGGCCCGCAGGATGTGGAGCAGCAGCAGCAGATCGAGCAGGGCGGAGACGGCGGCGTCGGCCCCCGGGCGCGGCGCCCCGTCCAGCTCCGCGCCGAGCAGTTCGATCGCGCCGCGCAGCACCGGATGCCGCCCGACCCGCGCCGGCAGATGGATGATCTCGGGCAGTTCGGCCAGCAGCGGGTGCATCCGGGACCGGTCGAGCAGATACGCCCCGCACAACAGGATCGCGGCCTGCGGGTCGGCGGCGTCTCCGCCCGAGGCGTCGGCGCCGCGGGCCGCGGGGTGGACGGGCCGTCGGCCAGCCCGTGCGCGGAGCCGTGCGGCAGGAACGCCACATCTCCCGTGCGCAGCGGGATCGGATCGTCGCCGTGCGGCGGGAACAGCAGGCACCCGCCCCGGAGCACGACATGGAACCCCGCCCCCCTCCATCGCGGGGAACGACCTGCCGAAGGGGACCGGCCGCAGCACCCGTGCCGCGTGGGGCCGGCCGGCCCGCGCCGCAGTGATCACATCCGAGAGCACGTCCATCGAAGCGGCCCAGGGGAGACGATCGCGCACACGGGCGAGCCGATCAGGTATCGAGGGTCTTCCGGTGCGCTTCCTACGGTGGCGATCACACCGTACCCACGGAAGCGCGGGAGACCGATATGAAGATCGCCGTCTATGGGGCCACCGGATATCAGGCGGGACTCGTCCTGGCCGAACTCGTCCGCCGCGGCGCCCCCGTGGTGCTGGTGGGGCGTGACGGCGAACGCCTCGCCCGGACCGCCGCACGGCTCGCCGCCGTCCCGGCCGCCGCGGGGCCGGCGGCGCGGCCGGGCGGACCCTCCGACGCGCCGGGGCCGTCCGAGGACGGCGGCATCGAGGTCCGGGTGGCCGATGCCGCCGACCATGCGGCGCTGACGGCCGCCTTCGACGGCTGCGCCGCGGTGATCAACTGCGCCGGCCCGTTCACCGTCTCGGGCGGGACCGTGGCCGACGCCGCCGTCTCGGCGGGCTGCCACTACGTCGACACCTCCGGCGAGCAGCTCCACATCAAACGGGTCTTCGACACCCTCGGGGCGCGGGCCGAGCGCGCCGGGGTCGGCGTCGTCCCGGCGGCCACCGACGGCTGCGTGCCCGTGGACCTGCTCGCCCGCCTGCTCGCCGAGCGGCTCGCCGAACCGGTGGAGGAGATCTTCAGCGTCCACCGCATCACCGGCGGCGGGACCCCCTCCCGAGGCTCGCTGCGCAGCGCGCTGGCGAGCCTGAAGGTCATCGGCTCCGGCGGCCTCGCCTACCGGGACGGCGACTGGCGGTCGGGCGCGCCGGCACGGCGGACCTCCGTGCGGCTGCCCGGCGATGCGGCCCCCGTCCCCGTGGTGCGCTTCCCCCTTCCCGAGGTCGTCACGATCCCCCGGCATGTGAACGTCCGGTGCGTCGAAGGGTTGGCCGAGGCGACGCTGACCGCCCGGCTGAGCACCCCGCTCCCGCCGGAGACCATCGACGCCCTGCCCGCCGGACCGGCCGAGGAGGACCGTCGCGCCCAGCGCTTCACCTACGTCGTGGAGGCCGCCGGCGTCACCGGCCGGATGCTCCGCGGCGTGATCCGGGGCCGGGACACCTACGGCACCACGGCGGTGATCGCCGTCGAGGCCGCCCGCCGGCTCGTCGCCGACCCGCCCGGGCCCGGCGTGCTCGTCCCCGCCCAGGCGTTCGACCCGGCCGATTTCCTGGCCTCGCTCGTCCCCCACGGCGTGGACTGGACGATCGGCCCGGCGGACGGTTGACCCGGTCGCCCTCGTTCCGGCGCGTCCGGACGTCCCGGTCGCCCGCGCGGGCCCGGTCTCCGTGAGCCGATCGACGCCCGGACGTCAGCCCGCATGCGCCGGGCACCCCGCCCGGCACTCCTCGGCGTGGGCCGCCAGGTTGCGGGCGAAGCGCGACAGCACGCGGTCCATCATCGCCCGCGACAACGCCCCCGTCCCCGGGATCCGGGCCGCGAACCGCGCCCGCCACCGCACGGTCGTCCCGCCGCCCTCCCGGGGCTCGAACGTCACATCCGCCCGGTAGTCGTCCAGGGGCAGGCCGGCCAGCATCCGGTAGGCGATGTGCCGGGGCGGGTCGTACAGCACGGTCTCCTCCCGCGCCGGCCCCATCCGCCGCACGGCTCCCACTCCGTCGCCGATCCCGACCCCCGGCCGTTCCCGCACCGCCGTGACCGGCAGCCCGCTCCACACCGACCAGGCGCCCGCCACCGCCACGTGCCGGAACAACACCTCGGCCGGGGCCTGTGAGACGGCCGTCACGTCCACCGCGTACCGCATCGGCCCTCCTCTCCCCGCCCTCACAGCGTGGCGACCCGTCCCGCGCCGATCAACCCCCATCCGGGAAATGTCGATTTCGTCCACTGGTGGGGGCATTGTTTGGCTCTTTTTTGGTCGATTTCAGAAAACCTCTGAACGCGTGTGCAAGGTGCTTTATCGTTCCAGATCATGACCCCCACCCGTGACCACGAGATACCCATCGAGCTGTTCCGCGAGCGCCCTGCGCTGGCGGCCGAATTAATGACGGAGGTACTGTCCGTCCCTTTTCCGGAATTCGATGCCGTCTCGACCGCTTCGGACACCCTGACCCAGCACACCGTCGCCGAGTTCTTCGCCGATCTGGTGATCACCTTCCGCTCCGCGGGCCGCCCGGTGATGTCGGTCGTCATCGAGGTGCAGCAGGACCCCAAGGACGGCAAACGCTGGTCCTGGCCGGTCTATCTGGCCGCCGTCCGCAAGCGCGAGCGCTGCCCCACCGCGCTCCTGGTCGTCTGTCCCGACAGCGCCGTCGCGGCCTGGGCGGCCCGGCCCATCGACTGCGGTCCCGGCTGGGGCGTCACGCCCCTGGCCGTCGCCCCGGACATGATCCCCCCGGTCACCGATCCCGCCCGCGCCGCCCGCACTCCCGAACTCGCCGTCCTGTCCGCGCTCGGACATGCCGACGGCCCGGACCGGGAACAGATCTTCCACGCCATGCTCAAAGGCATCGACACCCTCGAGCCCGAGCAGGCCAAACTGTACTTCGACTACGTCATGGGGAAAATCTCTCGAGCCGCACGGCAGGAGCTGGAGGCGCTGGTGTTGACGAAGCCTTATGAGTACAAAAGCGACTTCGCCCGTCGGTTCATCGCCGAAGGACGGGCCGAGGGCCGGGTCGAGGGCCGGGCCGAGGGCCGGGTCGAGGGCAAGGCGGAGGGCCTGCTGGTGGTGCTGGAGGAGCGGGGCTTCGAGGTGACCGAGGCGGTTCGCCGGCGGATCGGGGAGTGCACCGACCCCGAGCAGCTCACCCGCTGGACGCGGCGCGCCGTGACCGCGGCCTCCGTGGAGGAGGTCTTCGCCGAGCGCTGAGCGTCCGTCCACGGGACGGCGCCCTCCGGGCCGCGGAGGCGTTCCGGTGGGGCGGGAAACCGTCGGCGAGGCCACGGCGGGCGGCGCCGGAGCCGTTCGACGCCTTCGGCTCGGCGGAGAAGACCCGATACGCCGCCATGGGCGGGCACACCGGCGTCCCGCAGTCCGCGGGGGAGGACGCGGTGAGGTTCTTCACCCGGCATCTGCGCCGGCCGCGGGCCGCGGGGTCCGCCGCCGATCCGGCGCGCCCCTCATCGGAAGGCCGGCCGTCGCCCGCCGGATGATCCGCCGATGAGCGGGGCGGGTCCCCCCGGGGGGACCCGTCGTCGCAGGCCGGGGTCAGAGCTTCTCCAGCGGGGCGTAGCGGAGCACCAGGCGCTTGACGCCGTACTCGCCGCCGAAGTCGATGCTGGCGGCGGACCTTTCACCGGCGCCGTCCACCGAGATGACCGTGCCCAATCCGAACGAGTCGTGGGTGACCTTGTCCCCGGGGGACAGGGAGGGGATGGGCCGGCCCCCGGCGGAACGCGCCTGGGGACGGGCCGACGTCGCGGCCGGGGCGGACGCGGGGGCGGATTCGCGTTCCCACCGGACCAGGTGGGCGGGGATCTCCGCCAGGAAGCGGGACTGCGGGTTCATCTGCGGGGCGCCCCACGAGCTGCGCAGGACGGCGCGGGTCAAGTAGAGGCGCTGCTGGGCGCGGGTGATGCCCACGTACGCCAGCCGACGCTCCTCCTCCAGCTCCTTGGGGTTGCTCATGGCCCGCAGGTGGGGGAAGACGCCGTCCTCCATGCCGGTCAGGAACACCACCGGGAACTCCAGGCCCTTGGCGGTGTGCAGGGTCATCAGGGTGACCACGCCCTGCCCGTCCTCGGGGGCGCGCTCGCCCGGCGGGACAGGGGCGCCCTTGGCGCCGGGGATGGAGTCGGCGTCGGCGACCAGCGCGATCTGCTCCAGGAAGTCCACCAGCCGGCCCTGGGCGGACTCCCCCTCCAACCGGTCCTCGAACTCGCGGGCGACCGCCTCCAGCTCGCGCAGGTTCTCCACCCGGTTCTCGTCCTGCGGGTCGCGGGAGTTCTCCAGCTCGGCCAGGTAGCCGGTGCGGGTCAGCACGGCCTCGATCAGCTCCGCGGGCGTAGCCGTCTCGACCATGGCGCGCAGCTCGTCCATCAGGGCGACGAACTCGCCGACCGCCTTGATCGAACGGGCCGCCATCCCCGGAACCTGCTCGGGGACCCGCAGCGCCTCCCAGAAGGTGATCCGCTCCCGTGCCGCATGCGCCTCCACGCACGCCTCGGCCCGGTCGCCGATGCCGCGTTTGGGCACGTTCAGGATCCTGCGCAGCGAGACCGTGTCGGCCGGGTTGGCCAGCACCCGCAGGTACGCCAGCAGGTCCCGGACCTCCTTGCGCTCATAGAAGCGCACCCCGCCGACCACCTTGTAGGGCAGGCCGACCCGGATGAACACCTCTTCGAAGACCCGGGACTGGGCGTTGGTCCGGTAGAACACCGCCACGTCGCCGGGGCGGGCCTCGCCGGCGTCGCACAACCGGTCCACCTCGGAGGCCACGAACGCGGCCTCGTCGTGCTCGTTGTCGGCCACGTAGCCGACGATCTTGTGCCCTTCGCCGCGGTCGGACCACAGCCGCTTGGGCTTGCGGTCGGTGTTCCGCTCGATCACCGCGTTGGCCGCCGACAGGATCGTCTGGGTGGAGCGGTAGTTCTGCTCCAGCAGGATCGTGGTGGCCTCGGGATAGTCGCGCTCGAACTCCAGGATGTTGCGGATCGTCGCGCCGCGGAAGGCGTAGATCGACTGGTCGGCGTCGCCCACCACGCACAGCTCGGCCGGCCCCAGGTCCTCGCCGGGGGCGATGGTGAGCTGGCGGACCAGCTCGTACTGGGCGTGGTTGGTGTCCTGGTACTCGTCCACCAGGATGTGCCGGAACCGGCGCCGGTAGTGCTCGGCCGCCTCCGGGAAGGCCTGCAGCAGGTTGACCGTCGTCATGATCAGGTCGTCGAAGTCCATCGCGCCGGCCTGCTGCAGCCGCGCCTGGTACATCTCGTAGGCCTCGGCCAGCACCTGCTCCATGGGGGTGGACGCCCGGGCCTTGAACGTCTCGTAGTCGATCAGCTCGTTCTTGAGGTTGCTGACCTGCGCCGAGAACGACTTGGGCGGGTACCGCCTGGGGTCCAGGTCCAGCTCCCGGCACACCAGCGCCATCAGCCGCTGCGCGTCCGCCTGGTCGTAGATCGAGAAGCCGGACGGGAAGCCGAGCCGCCTGGCCTCGCGCCGCAGGATCCGCACGCAGGCGGAGTGGAACGTCATCACCCACATCGCCGTCGAGCGCGGGCCGACGAGCTGCTGCACCCGCTCCTTCATCTCGCCGGCGGCCTTGTTGGTGAACGTGATCGCCAGGATCTGGGCGGGATGCACGTCCCGTTCGGCCAGCAGGTGGGCGATGCGGTGGGTCAGGACGCGGGTCTTTCCCGAACCGGCGCCCGCCACGATCAGCAGAGGGCCGCCGGAGTGCACCACGGCGGCGCGCTGCTGCGGGTTGAGGCCGTCGAGAAGAGGGTGCGGGGCATCAGTGGACATCACCCGCGAGTGTACGGCGCACCGCCGACGCCCAGGTCCGGTTCGCGCCTCCTCGCGGCGTCGGCGGTCAGGTCTTGCGGAACCGGTAGGCGCTCTGCGCGGCGGCCACCACCTCCGTCAAGCCGGCTCCGGAGGCGGCGGCGGAGGCGGCGGCGACGGCGCCCTCCACCAGGGGGGCGTCGGCCAGGACCACGGTCGTGTCGGCCTCCTCGGCGAGCATGCGGGAGATGAGGACGGCGCTGCCGATGTCGGCGAGCAGCACCACCCCGGCCCCGTCGTCCACGGTGCGGACGGCGCGGTCGACCAGCTCGGGGCTGGTGCCCAGGCCGCCGTCGGCGTCGCCGCCGGCGGCCTGGACCCGGACCCGGTGCATGCCCATCTCCCGGGCCAGCTCCGCGACGCCCTCGGCCAGCCGGCGGCTGTGGGAGACCACCACGAGCCCGACCTTGCCCACCGGTCACCCCTCTCCACCGGTCACGTCCGCCAGTGCACGGAAGATCAGCGCGGTGGAGGCCGCGCCCGGGTCCAGGTGCCCGATGCTGCGCGGTCCCAGGTAGCTGGCGCGGCCCTTGCGCGCCTGCATCGGCACGGTGGCCTGCGCGCCCTCCTCGGCGGCCGAGGCGGCGGCCCGGGCCGCCCCGGCCAGGTCCGTCCCCCGGTGCCGGGCGGCGTCATAGGCGGCGACCGCCTTGGCGAAGGCGTCCACCATGGTCTTGTCGCCTTCCTCGGCCTTGCCCAGGTTCCGGATGCCGGCCAGCGCCTCCCGCAGCGCCGCGCCCAGCCAGCGGGCGTCGATCTCGTCGACCTTCAGCGCCGTGCCGGCCCGGCGCAGCGCCATCCCGTACAGGGCGCCGGAGGCGCCGCCGGTCTTGGACACCAGCACCCGGCCGGCGGTGCTCAGCACCTGCTGCGGGGAGGCGTCGGCGGGCAGCTCCGCCAGGGCGTCGGCGGCCGCCGTCAGCCCGCGGGCCAGGTTGTGGCCGTGGTCGCCGTCGCCGATCGCCGCGTCCAGGGCGGTGAGGCGTTCCGCATCGGCCGTCACCAGCTCCGCGGCGCGTCGGATCCAGGCGGTCAGGTCGGCGGCGTTCATCGGCCCCACCGCAGCGCCGGGGTCTGCACGGGCGCGTCCCACAGCCTGGTCAGCTCGGGGGTCAGCCGGCACACCGACACCATCACCCCGGCCATCTCCAGGCTGGTCACATAGCCGCCGACCAGCGACCGCGCCACCACGGCGCCGTGGTCGGCCAGCCACGCCGACACCGCTCCGAACGCGACGTACTGCTCGATCAGCGGCGTCCCTCCCATCCCGTTCACCAGCACCAGCAGCCGCTCGCCGCGCAGCGGCATGTCGGCGTCGATCGCCTCCAGCGCCGCGGCGACGATCTCGGTCGCGGTCCCGGCCGGGACGCGTTCGCGGCCGGGCTCGCCGTGGATGCCGATGCCCAGCTCCATCTCGTCGGGGCCCAGCTCGAACGTGGGACGTCCGGCGGTGGGGACCGTGCACGGCGACAGCGCCACCCCGAAGGAGCGGGTCCGTTCGTTCACCTCCCGGCCGACCGCCGCGACCTTCGCCAGGTCCGCGCCCTCCTCGGCCAGCGCCCCGGCGATCTTCTCCACGAACACCGTGCCGCCGGTGCCGCGCCGCCCCGCGGTGTGGGTGCTGTCGTGCACCGCCACGTCGTCGTCGACGAGCACGGCGGCCACCTCGACGTCCTCGTCGGCGGCCAGTTCGGCGGCGAGCTCGAAGTTGAGCACGTCCCCGGTGTAGTTCTTGACGATGTGCAGCACCCCGGCGCCGCCGTCGACCGCCGTGGTGGCCGCCGTGATCTGGTCGGGGACGGGGGAGGTGAACACCTCGCCGGGGCAGGCGGCGTCGAGCATCCCGGGGCCGACGAATCCGACGTGCAGCGGCTCGTGCCCCGACCCGCCGCCGGACACCAGCCCGACCTTGCCGGGCCGCGGCGCGTCCCGGCGCACCACGATCCCGGCGTCCGCGTCCACCCGCAGCTCCGGATGGGCCGCGGCCAGCCCGCGCAGCGCGTCGGCGACCACCTCGGCGGGGTCGTTGATGAGTTTGCGCATGTCCCTGCTGTACCCGCCGGTCCCGTCCGGAACGATCGCGGGCCGGTCGCGGGGCCGCCGGGCATGCGCCGGTGCCGTCCGACCGCCCGGCCGCCTAGGGTGAAGCCGTGACGGCTGTGATCGACGACAGGGACATCGAGCGGGCGCTGGTGGTGACGGCGCACCCCGACGACGCCGACTTCGGGGCGGCGGGAACGATCGCGGGCTGGACCGAGCGGGGCATCCGGGTGACATACCTGGTGGTCACCGACGGCGACGCGGGCGGCTTCGACGACGGGATCACCCGCGAGCAGATGGCCGAGCTGCGCCGTGCGGAGCAGCGCGCGGCGGCCGCCGAGGTCGGCGTGACGGACGTGCGGTTCCTGGGCTATCCGGACGGCCGGGTGGAGGCGACGCTGGAGCTGCGGCGCGACATCGCCCGGGTGATCCGGCAGGTGCGGCCGGACCGGGTGCTGACGCAGAGTCCGGAGCGCGACTACCGGCGGATCCACCCCAGCCATCCCGATCACCGGGCGGTGGGCTCGGCCGCCCTGGACGCGGTCTATCCGGACGCCCGCAACCCGTATGCGTTCCCCGAGCTGCGGGAGGAGGGGCTGGACCCCTGGACGGTCCGCGAGGTGTGGCTGAGCGGCGGACCGCAGGACGACCACTACGTCGACGTGACCGAGACGTTCCCGCGCAAGGTCGCGGCGCTGCGGTCGCACGCCAGCCAGGTCGGGCACATCGAGGATCTGGAGGGGATGCTGCGCGGCTGGCTCACCGCCAACGCCCGGGCGGCCGGGCTGCCCGAGGGCCGTCTGGCGGAGGGGTTCCAGGTCGTGGCGACGGTGTGAGCCTCCGATAGGGTCAGGGGTCATATTCGTTTGACTCCTTACCCCCCGGAGTGTCGCCGTGCAGCTCGAACAGATCGCGTTGGTGCTGACGGCGGCGCTCGCCGCGGGCTGGGTGGACGCCGTGGTGGGCGGCGGCGGGCTGATCCAGCTCCCGGCGCTGATGGTCGTCACCTCCGGCCAGCCGGTGACCGCCGCGCTGGCCACCAACAAGCTCGCCTCGATCGCCGGGACCTCCTCGGCCGCGTACGCCTATCTGCGGCGGACCGAGCCGGATCTGGACGTCACCGGGCCCGCCGGGCTGATCGCGGTGCTCTCGGCGGCGGGCGGCGCGGCCTGCGCCTCGTTGATCTCCTCGCAGCTGCTGCGGCCGGTGATCATGGCGGTGCTGTTGGGCGTGGCCGCGCTGGTGGTGCTGCGCCCCGACCTGGGCCGGGTGCCCCGGCCGGTGCGGCGGACCCGGTGGCGGACGGCGGCGGCGATCCTGGTGCCGGGGGTGCTGATCGCCGGCTACGACGGCCTGATCGGCCCGGGCACCGGGACGTTCCTGGTGATGGCGTTCACCGGGCTGCTGGGGGCGGACTTCGTCCGCGCCTCGGCCAACTCCAAGATCATCAATGCCGGCACCAACCTGGGCGCCCTGATCGTCTTCGCCCTGCAGGGCCATGTGCTGTGGGCCCTCGGCCTGGCCATGGCCGCGTGCAACGTCGTCGGCGCCCAGCTCGGCGCCCGCATGGCCGTCAAGCGCGGCGCCGGCTTCGTCCGCGCCGTCCTGCTGTGCGTGGTGACCGCCCTGGTCCTCAAGCTCGCCCACGACCAGTTCGCCTGACGCCTTCCGCGAAGACCGGGCGCCCGCCGTCGCGGCGGACGGCTCAGACGGGCGGGATCGGCAGGGGCTCGGTCAGCGCCGACAGGGTGAGCAGCACGGTGGAGGCGGTCCAGCCCAGGGGCGCCACGGCCGCCGGACGGCCCTGGGCGTCGACCTTCTCGGGCAGCACGCCCAGCTCGGTGCGGTGCTCGTTCAGCCAGTCCAGCCGGGTGAGGGCGTCCTCGATCCGGCCGGAGGAGACGGCGTTCAGGGCGAACAGCGCCATCTCCGGCGTCCACGCCACGGTCGGGTTGCCGCTCCACCTCTCGCCCGGCAGCACCCCGCCGTTCGGCAGCCGCAGCCGGTCGGCCGCGGTGAGCACCGCCGTCGTCACCCGGGGGTCGGGCGGGGCGAACGGCGGGCCCAGGAACGTCACCGAGGTGTCCATCAGCCCGCCCTCGACGGGGGAGCGCGGGTACCCGAGCGGGGCGAACGTGCGCGACACCGCCGCCGCCAGCCGGTCGGCGGCCCGTCCCCACCGGGCCGCCTCGGCCCGGTGCCCGGAGCGCGCCGCCAGGTCGGCCGCCGCCCGCAGGCCGGTCAGCACCGGCCCGACCACCCCCAGCGTGGGCCGCCGCGGGTCCTCCTCCCGGGCGGGGTCGCGTTCGAAGTAGTCCGAGGACGGCGGCGGCAGGCCCGCCGCGTCCAGCGAGCCCGCCAGCCGGTCGGCCGCCCGGCGCACCATCGTCCACAGCTCCGGCAGCTCCGCCGCCTCCTCGGGGTCGTGCGTCTGGAAGAACCAGCTCGCCCACAGCACCCAGCCCGGCGAGTCCAGCTGCGGCTTGCGGCCGTCGACGACCGGGGCGCCCTGAGGGGTGTAGCGCGCCGCCCACAGCCCCGAGGGGCTCTGCACCCGGGCCAGGAACCGCAGCACCCGCCGCGCCTCCTCCGGGTGGTCCGCCACCGTGAACGCCGCCACCGTGAACGCCGCGTCCCGCGGCCACACGTAGTTCCACTGCCGGTACCAGGAGGCGGTGGTGGCGCCGTTCGGCCGGGTCAGCAGCCGCAGGTCCAGCAGCGCCCGCACCGCCATGTCGCGGTACACGGTGTCGCCGCCGGGCACGCGCCCGCGCGCCAGCCACGCCCGGTCGCTGCGCACCGAGTCGGCCACCCGCGGGTCGTCGGCCGGCACGGTGATCGCCTGCCGGCCGCCCAGCGGGATCAGCCGGATCCGCCCGTCCGCCAGCCGTACCACCGAGCTGTCCGGCAGGTACGCCGCGCCCGCGGCCTCCGTCTCCTCCAGCGGCTCGTAGGCGAACGGCCAGCCCCCTCCGCCGACCAGCCCGGGGCTGCTCCAGGGGGGACGCCGGCTCGGGAACGTGGAGCCGCAGGTCGCGGCGAGCAGCCCCACCAGGCACAGGGCGATGACGTGGCGCACCCTGAGGGCCCTGTGACCCGTCACCGTCGAACCGCCTCCCGCACCGTCACGGATGAAAAAGACGTATCGCTACATTCAACACCCGCTCGACGGGTCGCTCGTTCTCCGGTCTTTACCCGCCGTGGAACCGGACCCATCCGGCGACGGGACGACCGGCGTGCCGTGACCGACCCGCTTTCGCGATCACTGATCGGCGTTTTATAGGCTGCACGACCGGAGCTGACCGCTCTGGTCGCCGTGCGCACAGCCCGCCCCGAACCTCGTCGCGCTCTGTGCGGGCGATCACCGGAGCGGCCGACGAAGGGCATGCCCACAGGCATGCGAACCATCGATCCGTAAAGGGACGGACCCTCGTGGACCTGTTCGAACATCAGGCGAAGGAGCTCTTCGCCGAGTACGGGGTACCGGTGCCCACCGGCAAGGTGGCGCACACCCCTCACCAGGCGCGGGAGATCGCGGAGGAGCTGTTCTCCGCGGGGAGCAAGAAGGTCGTCGTCAAGGCCCAGGTCAAGACCGGAGGCCGTGGCAAGGCCGGCGGTGTGAAGCTCGCCGACACCGCCGAGGAGGCCCAGCAGCTGGCCGAGCAGATCCTCGGCATGGACATCAAGGGCCACACGGTCCACAAGGTGCTGGTCGAGGCCGGCAGCGCCATCGCCCAGGAGTTCTACTTCTCCTTCCTGCTCGACCGGGCCAACCGCACCTTCCTGTCCATCTGCTCGGCCGAGGGCGGCATGGACATCGAGGAGGTCGCCGCCACCAAGCCCGACGCGGTGGCCAAGGTCCCGGTGTCGCCGCTGACCGGGGTCGACCGGGCCAAGGCCCGCGAGATCGCGCAGGCCGGCCGGCTGCCCGCCGAGGCGCTGGAGGGCGCCGCCGAGCTGATCGAGCGGCTGTGGGCGGTGTTCACCGACGAGGACGCCACCCTGGTCGAGGTCAACCCCATGATCCTGACCACCGACGGCCGCGTGATGGCGCTGGACGGCAAGGTCACCCTCGACGACAACGCCGACTTCCGCCAGCCCGACCACGCGGCGCTGGCCGACGAGAAGACCACCGACCCGCTCGAGGCCCGGGCCAAGGAGAAGGGCCTGAACTACGTCAAGCTGGACGGCTCGGTCGGCATCATCGGCAACGGCGCCGGCCTGGTGATGTCCACCCTGGACGTGGTGGCCTACGCGGGCGAGGAGTTCGGCGGGCAGAAGCCGGCCAACTTCCTGGACATCGGCGGCGGCGCCTCCGCCGAGGTGATGGCCAACGGCCTGGAGATCGTGCTCTCCGACCCGTCGGTCAAGAGCGTGTTCGTCAACGTGTTCGGCGGCATCACCGCCTGTGACGCGGTCGCCAACGGCATCGTGACGGCCTACAAGCTGCTGGCCGAGCGGGGCGAGAGCGTGAACCGGCCGCTGGTGGTGCGGCTGGACGGCAACAACGCCGAGCTCGGCCGGAAGATCCTCGACGACGCCGGGCTGCCCGGCGTCGAGCGGGTGGACACCATGGACGAGGCGGCCCGGCGGGCCGCCCAGCTCGCCGCGGCAGGTGCGTGAACATGGCTATCTGGCTGACTGAGAACAGCAAGGTCATCGTCCAGGGGATGACCGGCTCCGAAGGCTCCAAGCACACCGCGCGGATGCTGCGGGCCGGCACCAACGTGGTCGGCGGCGTCAACGCCCGCAAGGCCGGGCAGCGCGTCGACTTCGACGGCAAGACCCTGCCGGTGTTCGGCACCGTCGCCGAGGCGATGGCCGAGACCGGCGCCGATGTGTCGGTGGTGTTCGTGCCGCCGAAGTTCACCAAGGACGCGGTGATCGAGGCCATCGACGCCGCCATCGGATTGTGCGTGGTCATCACCGAGGGCATCCCGGTGCACGACACCGCGCAGTTCTGGGCGCACGCCGTCGCCAAGGGCAACGTGACCCGCATCATCGGGCCCAACTGCCCCGGCATCGCCTCGCCCGGCAAGTCCAACGCCGGCATCATCCCGGCCGACATCACCACCCCGGGCCGGATCGGGCTGGTGTCCAAGTCGGGCACGCTGACGTACCAGATGATGTACGAGCTGCGCGACATCGGCTTCTCCACCTGCGTGGGCATCGGCGGCGACCCGGTCATCGGCACCACCCACATCGACGCCCTGCAGGCGTTCGAGGAGGACCCCGAGACCGACGCGATCGTGATGATCGGCGAGATCGGCGGGGACGCCGAGGAGCGCGCCGCAGCCTACATCGAGCAGCACATCACCAAGCCGGTGGTGGGCTACGTCGCCGGGTTCACCGCCCCCGAGGGCAAGACCATGGGCCACGCCGGGGCGATCGTGTCGGGTTCGTCCGGCACCGCCGAGGCCAAGAAGGAGGCCCTGGAGAAGGTCGGCGTCCGGGTCGGCAAGACCCCCAGCGAGACCGCCCGCATCATGCGGGAGATCATGCAGAACCGCTGACCGGAGCGGATGCTTCACAGACGGGCCGTCCCCCCGGCGGGGGGACGGCCCGTCCGTCGTCGAGAGCCCTGTCGGAGGCCCGTCGGGGCGTCGGGAGCCTCGGCCGTGACCTCGCCGCCGGGCGGGTTCACCATCGTCCTCGTCCGGCGCCGCCTTCCGGACGCGCCGCCCGGGCGAGCGGGGGCCGGTGAGGGTGGAGGCGAGGGCGAGGGTGAAAAGGCCCATCGGCGTCGAAGGGCGACACGCCGGGCGGGCGAGCCGGGTCCGCTGCCCGGTGGTGCCAGCATGGGGGCCGTGTCGGACACCAAGCCAGGACAGCGAGCACCCCGCAGACGGCCTGATTCCGCCCCGGGCGGGTCGCGGCCGACGCGCCCCTCCCCGCCCGCGGACCGGGGCGGCGCGGTCTCGCGCCCGCCGGCGGTGGCCGGGCTGGTGGCCGCCGCATGGTGCGTGGGCATCGGGCTGGCCGTGCTGGTCACCATCACCCTCATCGGCTGGATCGCCGCGCCGCGCACCGCGCTCGGCCCCGGGCTGCCGGGGGTGTTCCGGACGGCGGTGAACTTCTGGCTGGTCGCGCATCACGCCGGGTTCTCCCTCCCGGACGGACGGGTGGGGCTGCTGCCGCTGGGGCTGACGGTGCTGCCGGGGGCGCTGCTGTACCGCGGCGGGGCCTGGATGATGCGGACCTCCCGGACCGCCCGGCGCTCCCGGGCGGGCGTGGTGCACGTGGCGCTGGCCCTGGCCGTTCCGTACGCGACGCTGGCGGCGCTGCTGGCGCAGGCCGCCGCCACCCCGGCGGTGCGGCCGTCGGTGTGGCAGGCGCTGACCGCCTGCCTGCTGCTGGCCGTGGTCGCCGGCGGCCTGGGAGCGGCCCGCGCCCTGGTCGCCTCCCGCGGCAGACGGGTCCGTTCCGGGCTGGGCGCGCTGCTGCGGCTGCTGCCGAAGCGGCCCCGCTCCCTGGTCATCGGCGTGCTCGGGGCGCTGGGCGTGCTGCTGGCCGCCGGCGCGGTGCTGGTCGCCGTGGCGCTGGCGATGAACACGCCCGAGGCCGGCGCCCTGTACGAGGAGCTGGCGCCGGGGATCGTCGGCAGCGCCCTGCTGCTGCTGGTCGAGCTGGTCTATCTGCCGAACGCGGTGATCTGGGGCGTGGCCTACGCGGTCGGCCCCGGTTTCGCCGTGGGGACCGGGACCCGGGTCGCTCCGACGGGCGTGCTGCTGGAGGTCGTCCCGTCCTTCCCGCCGCTGGCGGCCCTGCCCGATCCCGGGCCGGCCCCCTCGCTCTCCCTGGCGGCGCTGGCCGCCCCGTTCCTGGCCGGGGTGGTCGCCGGGATCCTCACCATCCGCACCCTGCCCACCCCCGCCGCCGAGGCCGCCCCGCTCTGGGGGTTCGCCTCCGGCGTCCTCACCGGCGGCGCCACCGCGCTCCTGGCCGCCCTCTCCGGCGGCCCGCTCGGCGGCGGCCGCCTCACCGTCATGGGCCCGTCCCCTTGGCGCGTGGCCCTGTTGACCGCCTTGGAGGTCGGCATCGCCGCCGCCCTCGCCGCCTGGCTCTACAACTGGCGCATCCTCCGCCGCACCCCCGAAGGGACCGACCCCGTTCCGCCGAGCGGACGCCGGAGGAGGAGGCCCGCGTCCGCCGAGCCCGCCGAGCCGGTCGGGGCCGCCGAACGCGCCGCCCGCACCGGGCCGGACGATCCGGCGGGCGACCTCCTCTCGGCGCCCTCTCCGAGTCACGCGCCGCCGCGGCCGCGCATCGCCCCCGTGTTCGCCGACCCGCTGGAGTTCGAGGACCCCGAACCCGTCCTGGCCGCCCGCAAGCCCCGCCGTCCCCGCGTCCAGGACCAGCAGGACGACCCCATCCCGCTCCCGCTCACGGAGCCGGAGCCCGCGCCCGAGGAGGAGCCTGGGCCCGCCGAGGAGGCCGCGTCCTCCGAGCCGCCGAAGGAGCGGGAGAGGCCCCGGGAGGAGCCCGAGGGGCCCGAGCGCATCGAGACCCGGGACGGGGCCATCTACGTCCTGCGGAACGACCCGCCGAAAGACTGAGGACCGGACGGTCGCGGCCGGGGGCGCCGAGCCCTTGGCCCGAGATCGTCCGGTCCTCCCGTCCCGCGGCGACCTTTCGCACGTCGATCGGTGCGGTCCGGTCTTCCCGCCCGTGAGGCCCCGAGGGCCGCCGCGCTAGGGCAGCATCTCCTCGTTGAGGGAGCCGGCGGGGAGGCCGAACTTCCGCTCCACGTCCTGCGCCAGGCGTTCGCGACAGCCGCGCTCCTCCTGGACGGTGTTGGCCGCGTCCCGGCACCGGCCGTAGCGGGTGATCTCCTCGTGCAGGTAGAGCTGGACGGCCACGGTCATCGCGAACAGGGCGGCCACGAGCGCGCCGACCACGATCCCGACCAGTGAGCCCGGCACCGGCTGCCGGCCGATCCGCTTGGCGGTCCGGCGCGTCCGGACGCCCAGCACGATGGCCGCCACCGCCGGGATCACGGCGAAGACGCTCGTCAGCGGAATCAACATCATCAACAGGGCGATCAGGGCCAGCCACATGGCCTGCCGCCCGTTGCGCTCGATGTCCTGGGGGGCTTCCGGGGGAGTGCCCGGGCCCTTCGGCTCCGGTCCGGCGCCCGGCCCCGGCTCGATGCTCACGGATCCTCCTGCCTGTGGTGTCGCCTCCGAGCCCGTTCGGGTGGCCCGATAGGCTTTCATGCCGGTGTCCAGCCGATCCGGTCCGCCTGCGGCCGTCGGCCGCTCGTCCCGATAAGGAGTCGCGGTGTCCGCCCGGCTTGTCGTCCTTGTCTCCGGCGCGGGGACCAACCTACAGGCGCTGCTCGAAGCGTGCGCAGATCCAGCCTACGGCGCCCGGGTGGTCGCCGTGGGCGCCGACCGGCACGGCATCGCCGGCCTGGAGCGCGCCGAGCGCGCCGGAGTGCCCACGTTCGTGGTCCGCGTCCCCGACTTCTCCAGCCGAGAGGAATGGGACGCGGCGCTGGCCGAACGGGTCGCCGCCTACGAGCCCGACCTGGTGGTCTCGGCCGGGTTCATGAAGATCCTCGGGCCGGCGTTCCTGGAGCGGTTCGGGGGACGCACCATCAACACCCATCCGGCGCTGCTGCCGGCGTTCCCCGGGGCGCACGCGGTCCGCGACGCCCTGGAGTACGGGGTCAAGGTCACCGGATGTACGGTGCACTTCGTCGACGAGGGGGTCGACACCGGTCCGGTGATCGCGCAAGAGGCGGTGCCGGTCCGGTGGCACGATGACGAGGACACCCTGCACGAGCGGATCAAGCAGGTGGAACGCCGTCTGCTGGTCGAGGTGGTGGGCCGGCTGGCCCGGGACGGCTGGACCGCCCGTGGACGCCGGGTGTCCCTGAAATGCCGCACCTGCAATGACGCCGGTTCGGCCGCGCGGTCCGACGACGACTGAATCTATGAGCGAGGGGAGCTCGGCCGTGAGTCGAGTGGCGATCAAGCGTGCGCTGATCAGCGTGTACGACAAGACCGGGCTGGTGGAGCTGGCCCGCGGCCTGCACGAGGCGGGCGTGGAGATCGTCTCCACCGGATCCACCGCGGCTCGGATCGCCGACGCCGGGGTGCCGGTGCTGAAGGTGGAGAAGCTGACCGGCTTCCCCGAGTGTCTGGACGGCCGGGTCAAGACCCTGCATCCGCGGGTGCACGCCGGGCTGCTGGCCGACCGGCGCAAGGACAGCCACCGCCAGCAGCTGGAGGACCTGGACATCGAGCCGTTCGACCTGGTCGTGGTGAACCTGTACCCGTTCGCCGAGACCGTCGCCTCCGGGGCGCCCGCGGAGGCGTGCGTCGAGCAGATCGACATCGGCGGCCCGACCATGGTGCGCGCCGCCGCCAAGAACCACCACAGCGTCGCCGTCGTCGTCGACCCCTCCGCCTACGACCGGGTGCTGGAGGCGGTGCGCGAGGGCGGGTTCACCCTGGAGGAGCGCCGCCGCCTGGCCGCGCGGGCGTTCGCGCACACCGCCGCCTACGACGTGGCGGTGGCCTCCTGGTTCGCCGGCTCCTACGCCCCGGACGAGACCGCCGCCTCCGACCGGTGGCCGGACTTCCTCGGCGGGACCTGGGAGCGCAAGGCCGTGCTGCGGTACGGGGAGAACCCGCACCAGCGCGCCGCCCTGTACACCGACGGCGAGGGCGGGCTGGCCGGAGCCGAGCAGCTGCACGGCAAGGAGATGTCCTACAACAACTACGTGGACGCCGACGCGGCGCGGCGGGCCGCCTACGACTTCGCCGAGCCGTGCGTGGCGATCATCAAGCACGCCAACCCGTGCGGGATCGCGGTCGGCGCGGACGTGGCCGAGGCGCACCGCAAGGCCCACGAGTGCGACCCGGTGTCGGCGTTCGGCGGGGTGATCGCGGTCAACCGCCCGGTGGACGCCACCATGGCCGAGCAGGTCGCCGAGATCTTCACCGAGGTCGTGGTGGCCCCGGACTTCGAGCCGGCGGCGCTGGAGATCCTCACCCGCAAGAAGAACATCCGGCTGCTGCGCTGTCCTCAGGGCCCGGCGAGCGAGGCGGAGTTCCGCCGGATCGATGGCGGGGTGCTGGTGCAGACCGTCGACCGGATCGACGCGGAGGGGGACGACCCCGCCACCTGGACCCTGGCCACGGGCGAGCCGGCCGACGAGGCGACCCTGCGCGACCTGGCGTTCGCCTGGCGGGCCTGCCGCTCGGTCAAGTCCAACGCCATCCTGCTGGCCAAGGGCGGCGCCACGGTGGGCGTCGGCATGGGGCAGGTCAACCGGGTCGACTCCGCCCGCCTGGCGGTCCAGCGCGCCGGTGACCGCGCCGCCGGGTCGGTGGCCGCCTCCGACGCCTTCTTCCCCTTCCCCGACGGTCCCGAGGTCCTGGCCGCCGCCGGCGTCCGCGCCATCGTCCAGCCGGGCGGCTCGGTCCGTGACGAGGAGGTCGTCGAGGCCATGGCCAAGGCCGGCGTGACGATGTACTTCACCGGAGTCCGGCACTTCTTCCACTGAACCTCCCGCTGACGGGCCCCGCCTTCCCTCAGAGGCCTCCGCGGGTCCTCCTCCGGAGGCCTCCGGCGGAGGGCGTCCGACCCGAGCCCGCCGCGGACCGTCGGCGTCCGGCGCGCCGCGGCGGGCCGGCCGATGCCGCCCGTGCGGTGGGCCGGGCCGCATGCGGTCGCCGGTTCGCCCCGCTCGTCGGATGCCGCCGAGGAGGCCCCGTCTTCGGGCGGGGAGGAGGCCGCCGCGTCGGAGGGCCGGCCCGCCGGATGGGCGGCGGCCGCGCGTCGGCCGGCGGGCGGAGCGCGCCGGCTCGTGCGCGACCCCGCTCCGCCGGTTCCGCGCCGCGGTCCGAGCGCCCGCACCCGACGGTTCGTTGGTCTGATTTAGTCAAATATGAGAAGTTTTTGGCGGAGGGCTGGTAATCTCGGGCCTCGTTCGACGTGCTCGCGGCCCTCTCGTGGTGCGCTCTGACAATCCCGCTCGACGTCCGTTGGGGGAGACGTGGAGATCGTCCTGAGCTGGATAGTGCAGTCCTCGTTCACCATGGCCGAGGTGCGCCATGCGGTGGGCCTGGCGGCGGCCGTGGCGCTGGCCGTGGTGGCCGCCGTCATCGGCTGGCAGGTCACCGACCGCGTCGTGACGGCCCTGCAGCGCCCCGACGAGGAGTAGAGGGCCGTCCACCCGCCGCCGGGAGCCGTCCGTCCGCTCGCCGGCGGCGACGGTCAGGGGGCGGTGGCCGGGCCGCGTTCCTCCGTTCTCCCGCCCCGGCGGGCGTCCGGGACCCTGGGGAGCGGTCGGGGGCGGGCTGCAACAATCTAAGGGTGACTGCGAAGATCCTGGACGGTAAGGCGACGGCGGCGCAGATCCGAGCCGATCTGAGGGTGCGGGTGGCCGCGCTGCGAGAGCGCGGCGTCTCGGTGGGGCTCGGCACCATCCTGGTGGGCGACGACCCCGGCAGCCGCTCGTACGTGGAGATGAAGCACCGCGACTGCGCGGACGTCGGAATCGAGTCGATCCGGCGCGACCTTCCCGCCGACGCCACCCAGGAGCAGGTGGAGCAGGCGGTGGCGGAGCTGAACGCCGACCCCGCCTGCACCGGCTACATCGTGCAGCTGCCGCTCCCGAAGGGGCTGGACGAGAAGCGGGTGCTGGAGCTCATCGACCCGGCCAAGGACGCCGACGGGCTGCACCCGTTCAATCTGGGGCGGCTGGTGCTGATGCAGCCGGGACCGCTGCCGTGCACCCCCAAGGGCATCGTGGAGCTGCTGCAGCGGCATGAGGTGCCGCTGCGCGGCGCCGAGGTCGTGGTGATCGGCCGCGGCGTCACCGCGGGGCGTCCGCTGGGGCTGCTGCTCACCCGCCGCGTCGAGAACGCCACCGTGACGCTGTGCCACACCGGGACCCGGGACGTGGCCGAGCACACGCGCCGGGCCGACATCGTGGTGGCCGCGGCCGGGGTCCCGCACCTGGTCACCGCCGACATGATCAAGCCCGGTGCGGCGGTGCTGGACGTGGGCGTCTCCCGGGTGGACGGAAAGCTCGTCGGCGACGTCGCCCCCGACGTCGCCGAGGTCGCCGGATGGGTGGCCCCCAACCCCGGCGGGGTGGGCCCGATGACCCGCGCGATGCTGCTGACGAACGTCGTCGAGGCCGCCGAGGCCGCCGCCGGCTGACGGGCGGTCCCGATCGCGGCCGGGCCGAGGGCGGCGTCCGGGCCCGGCGCGCCCCTCCCGTGGAGGCGATTCTCCCGTGGAGGCGATCACCGGGCCCGGGGACGTCGAGGTCCGGGAGCGCCGGACGGCTCCGGACGGGGGTCCGGGATCGGAGCGGGGCCGCGCCCGTCCGATCCCGGACCGCGTCGAGACCCGACTCCCGCGGAGGGCCCTGCGGCCTCACCGGAGAGGTCGGCTCGGTGTGCGGCCGCCGCATGCGTGCGCTGCCCTGCGAGCGACGGCCGCACGGCCTTCGCGCCCTCAGCTCGCCCGGCGTCCCGGTGCGCCCGTCGTGGTGCGTCCGGCGCCGGTGGCCGCCGCCCGTCCCGGGATGGTGCGGTGCGCCCTGCCCGGAGGAACCGGGCGCCGCACCTCCCCGGCGGCCTGCCGGGCGTCCCCCGCGGGGCGGTTCTGCGGGGGCACGTGCACCGGGGGCAGCGGCCGGACCAGGCCCATCGCGATCACCTCGTTGGCCAGCCGGGTGCGCCGGTTGGCCCCCTCGGGGATGCGGAACTTCTGGTAGAGCCGCAGCAGATGCTGCTTGACCGCGGCCTCGGTGACGACCAGCTCGTTGGCGATGTCCCGCGCGGTCGCCGGCGCCACGAACGCCTCGTCGGACAGGGCGGGGCGGCACAGCGCGGTGAGCACGTCCACCTCCCGCCGGGTGAGCTCGGGGGCGACGGCGCGCCGCAGCTCGACGTCGGGGTCCACATCCTCGCGCGGGATGCCCCCCATCCGGCAGCGCGCCATGCCGAAGCTCACCACGTCGCCGTCCTCCAGCACCCGCCGGGCGATGGGGCGGCCGTTGACCCGGGTCCCGTTGCGGGACAGCCCCAGGTCGACCACGTACACGTACGGTCCACGCCGGACGATCTCGGCGTGCAGCCGGGACACACTAGGGTCTTCCAGTCGAACGTCGACTCCCTTTCCTCGTCCGACCGTCGTCACGTCGGGGCACAGCGGCACCACCATCCCACTGTCCTCGATCCGTATGAACGGCCCCTCCACGGCAGTCCTCCCAGCTAGTTAGCGACCCCTGTCCAGCGGGTTACCCGGCCATGGTGCAGCCACACCCCCCTACTGGCGGGTAGCTCCCATGGGACGGGGGTTTGCGGGCGCTCGCCCGGTGATCGCCGCCCTCGCCGGGCGTAAACTCGGCGACGGCGACCGGAAGGGTTCCGGAACGTCTGTAAAGGGAGCGTGTGGTGGCCGACCAGCGGACCGACGGTCCGGACACGGGCGAGCAGCAGGCCGTGCTGGGGCGTCGCCGGCGCACCGCGCCGCGCGGCCGGGCCGCCTCGTCGGCGCACTGGCTGGGGCAGCTGCCCTACCTGCTGGCGCTGTGCGGGGCCGGCGGGGCGCTGATCCTGTTCGCCACCAACCACTTTCGCAAGGGGTCGGCGCTGTTGGCGGCCGGAGTGATGTTCGGTGCGCTGGCCCGGCTGGTGCTGCCGGAGAGCCAGGTCGGGATGCTGGCGATCCGCAAGAAGTGGCTGGACGTGCTCACCATGGCGTCCCTGGCGATCGCCCTGGCGGTGGTCGCCTGGGTCGTTCCGGGCGACTGAGGGGCCGGGCCGAGGGCGGGGTCCGGTGCCCCATGGTCGGCTCTTGGTCGGCCCGCTACGGCGACTTTGCCGCTCCGCGGGGTCGGCGGGACACGCGGCGGGGTAGGGGGCCGCACTCGGCCGCCGAGGATGATGTGAACCGATCTATCCCGATCACCCCAGATCGTGCGACATGGGATGATGGGCCGTGATCTGCCGTGATGTCGGGAAGTGCCGGGCCAGGTCTAGACCTCTGATCGGGCTCGGATAGCCTCGCCAGTGAGCCTTACGAAGGACTGCTGGCCGGTTGGAAAGGGACAGCAACAGCATGCCCAAGATCAAAGTAGCGGGCCCGGTCGTCGAACTCGACGGCGACGAGATGACGCGGATCATCTGGAAGTTCATCAAGGACAAGCTGATCCTGCCCTATCTCGACGTCGACCTGAAGTACTACGACCTGGGCATTCAGAACCGGGACGCCACCGACGACCAGGTCACGGTGGACGCGGCCCACGCCATCAAGAAGTACGGCGTCGGCATCAAGTGCGCCACGATCACCCCCGACGAGGCCCGGGTGGAGGAGTTCGGGCTCAAGCAGATGTGGCGCTCGCCCAACGGGACGATCCGCAACATCCTGGGCGGCGTGGTCTTCCGCGAGCCGATCATCGTCTCCAACATCCCCCGGCTGGTGCCCGGCTGGACCAAGCCGATCGTGATCGGCCGTCACGCCCACGGCGACCAGTACAAGGCCACCGACTTCAAGGTGCCCGGCCCCGGCACGCTGACGGTGACCTACACCCCCGACGACGGGTCGGAGCCGATCCAGTTCGAGGTCGCCCGCTACCCCGAGGGCGGCGGCGTGGCGCTGGGCATGTACAACTTCCGCAAGTCCATCGAGGACTTCGCCCGCGCCTCGTTCCGTTACGGCCTGGACCGCGGCTACCCGGTCTACCTCTCCACCAAGAACACGATCCTCAAGGCCTACGACGGCATGTTCAAGGACGTGTTCGCCGAGATCTACGAGAACGAGTTCAAGGCCGACTTCGAGGCCAAGGGCCTGACCTACGAGCACCGCCTGATCGACGACATGGTCGCCTGCGCCCTCAAGTGGGAGGGCGGCTACGTGTGGGCCTGCAAGAACTACGACGGCGACGTGCAGTCCGACACCGTGGCCCAGGGCTTCGGCTCGCTGGGGCTGATGACCTCGGTGCTGATGACCCCGGACGGCAAGACCGTGGAGGCCGAGGCCGCGCACGGCACGGTCACCCGCCACTACCGGCTGCACCAGCAGGGCAAGCCGACCTCCACCAACCCGATCGCGTCGATCTTCGCCTGGACCCGTGGCCTGGCCCACCGCGGCAAGCTCGACAACACCCCCGAGGTGACCGGGTTCGCCCAGACCCTGGAGCAGGTCTGCATCGAGACCGTCGAGTCCGGCCAGATGACCAAGGACCTGGCGCTGCTGGTCGGCAACGACACCCCGTGGCTGACCACGGAGGAGTTCCTGGAGGCCCTCGACGTCAACCTCCAGAAGAAGCTCAACGGCTGAGAACGCGTCGCCGAACGCTCCCCGCGCACGGCGCGGATGAGCGACTGGGCGAAGGCCGCCCCGCCTCGGGGCGGCCTTCCGCGTTCCCGCGCCCGGCGGGCGAGGCGGGCGCCGGGGCGTCGCGGGGGCGGGCGCCGGCCGAGAGCGCGACGCGCGATACGCTGAGCTCGAAATATCTCGACAACGAGAGAATCGGGCCACGACGCCCGTCAGTCGCCAGGAGATGAAGGCCATGACCCGCACCCCAGTCACCGTCACCGTCACCGGCGCCGCCGGGCAGATCGGTTACGCGCTGCTGTTCCGCATCGCCGCGGGACAGCTGCTCGGCCCGGACGTACCCGTCCGGCTGCGGCTGCTGGAGATCCCGCAGGCGATCAAGGCGGCCGAGGGCACCGCGATGGAGCTGGACGACTGCGCCTTCCCGCTGCTGGCCGGCATCGACATCACCGACGACCTGAAGACCGCGTTCGACGGCGCCAACGTCGCGCTGCTGGTCGGCGCCCGTCCGCGCACCAAGGGCATGGAGCGCCGCGACCTGCTGGAGGCCAACGGCGGCATCTTCAAGCCGCAGGGCGAGGCCATCAACGCGCACGCCGCCGACGACATCAAGGTGCTGGTGGTCGGCAACCCGGCCAACACCAACGCGCTGATCGCCCGCTCGAACGCCCCGGACGTCCCCGCCGACCGGTTCACCGCCATGACCAGGCTGGACCACAACCGCGCGCTGGCCCAGCTGGCCAAGAAGGCCGGGGTGTCGGTGGCCGACATCACGAAGATGACCATCTGGGGCAACCACTCGGCCACCCAGTACCCGGACATCTTCCACGCCGAGATCAACGGCCGGAACGCCGCCGAGGTCGTGAACGACCAGGCGTGGGTGGAAAGCGACTTCATCCCCACCGTCGCCAAGCGCGGCGCCGCCATCATCGAGGCCCGCGGCGCCTCCTCGGCCGCCTCCGCCGCCTCCGCCGCCATCGACCACGTCCACACCTGGGTGAACGGCACCGCCGAGGGCGACTGGACCTCGATGGCCGTGGTGTCCGACGGCTCCTACGGCGTGCCCGAGGGCCTGGTCTCCTCCTTCCCGGTGACCTGCTCCGGCGGCGAGTGGCAGATCGTGCAGGGCCTGGAGATCGACGAGTTCTCGCGCGGCAAGATCGACGCCTCGGTGGCCGAGCTGATCGAGGAGCGCGACGCCGTCCGCTCTCTCGGTCTCATCTGACCTCCGCGACACCGGATCGGAGAGCGCCCGGGGAGGCGGCACGGCCGCCCGCCCCGGGCGCTCGCCGTCTCGCCTGCCCTCGTTCCCCTCCTCCCCCCTCGTCCTCCTCGTTTCGTCGCCCGCCGGCCGCGCCGCACCCGGCGGGCGACGGTGAGCGGCGACGGGGCGGCGCCGCAGAAAAGTGACGGAGAACGTCGGCGGGGGTCGATAGGCTACCCCCGCGTTTCGTACAGATCAGGAGGATTGCGCAGGTGGCCGACCAGTCGTTCCAAGTGGATCTCCGCGGCGTGGTCGATCTGCTCAGCCGCCACCTGTACTCCAGCCCGCGCGTCTACCTGCGGGAGCTGCTGCAGAACGCGGTGGACGCGATCACCGCGCGGGGCGGCGGCTCCGGACGGGTGCGGATCGAGACCGGGCCCGGCGAGCTGCGCGTGCACGACGACGGGGTGGGGCTGACCGAGGACGAGGTGCATCGGCTGCTGGCCACCATCGGGCGGTCCTCCAAGCGGGACGAGCTGGGGTTCGCCCGGCACGACTTCCTCGGGCAGTTCGGGATCGGACTGCTCTCGGCGTTCCTGGTGGCCGACGAGATCGAGGTGGTGAGCCGGTCGGCGCGCGGCGGCGACCCGGTCCGCTGGGTCGGCTCCTCCGACGGCCGCTACCGGGTGGAGCCCGCCGACCGCGCCGAGCCGGGCACGACCGTCACGCTGCGGGCGCGGCCGGGCGCGGACGAGCTGACGGCCCCGGCCACCGTCGTCGACCTGGCCCGCACCTACGGGTCGCTGCTGCCGTACCCGGTCACGGTGGACGGCCGGGAGATCACCGGCGAGGGGCCGCCGTGGCTGGTCGCCCATCCGACTCCGGCGCGGCGGCGGCGGGCCCTCGCCGACTACTGCCGGGAGCTGTACGGGTTCGAGCCGTACGACGTGATCGACCTCCGGGTGCCCGAGGCCGGGCTGACCGGGGTGGCGTTCGTCGTCCCCCAGCAGGTCGCCCCGGGGACGCGCGGCGCGCACCGGGTCTACCTCAAGCGGATGCTGCTGGCCGAGAACGTCGAGGGCCTGCTGCCGGACTGGGCCTTCTTCGTCCGCTGCGTGGTCGACGCCGGAGAGCTCAAGCCCACCGCCAGCCGCGAGGCGCTGTATGAGGACGAGCTGCTGGAGTCGACCCGGCAGGCGCTGGGGGAGCAGATCCGCCAGTGGCTGGTGACGCTGTCGGAGACCGACCCGGCCCGGCTGCGCGGGTTCCTGCGGCTGCACCACCTCGGGGTCAAGGCGATGGCCCTGCACGACGACGAGATGCTGCGGATCGTCGACCGGTGGCTGGAGTTCGAGACCTCGGCGGGGCCGATGACGCTGGCGGAGTTCCGCCGCCGCCATCCCGAGGGCCGCTACACCACCGACGTGGACGAGTTCCGGCGGCTGTCGGCGGTGTCCGGCGCTCAGGGCGTGGGGCTGGTCAACGGCGGATACGTCTACGACACCGAGATCATCGAACGCCTCCCGCAGATCGACCCCGACGCACGGCTGCGCCGGCTGGACCCGGCGGAGCTGGCCACCCACTTCGGGGTGCTGGACCCGGGCGCCGAGCTGGCGCTGCGGCCGTTCCTCGCCGTCGCGCAGCGCGCCGTGGAATCGCTGGGCTGCGAGGTCGTGGTGCGCGACTTCGACCCGGCCTCGCTGCCGGCGCTGTACCTGACCAGCCGGGCCGCCCGCCACCGGGAGGAGCTGGAGGAGGCCCGGCGCCAGGCCGACGGCGTGTGGGCCGACGTGCTGGACGCGCTCGGTGAGATCGGCGGGACCGGCGGGGGCGTCGACCGGCCGCAGCTGGTCCTCAACCACCGCAACCCCCTCACCCGGCGGATCACCGCGCTGACCGAGGAAGGGCTGATCGAGGTGGCGGTGCAGGGCCTGTACGGGCAGGCGCTGCTGCTGGGCCGCCATCCGCTGCGGGCGGCCGACACCGCCGTCCTGAACCGTTCGTTCCTGGGCCTGCTGGACTGGGCCGTGCACAAGCCGGGGGTCGCCGAGTGAGCGTCGATGAGGTCTACGAGCTGATGAACCGGGCCGGTGACCTGCCCTTCGGGGAGGCCCGGACGGTGCTGATCGAGGACGCGCTGCGGCGCGCCGAGGCGACCGGGGACGAGCGGCTGACCTTCGCGGTGCGCATGGAGCTGACCAGCGCCTACCAGCACGGCGGGGAGCCGGCCAAGGCGTTCGCCACCTTCAGCAGGTGCCTGGCGGAGTACGACGCCGACCCGGGCCGGTTCGGGGACGGGCGGCGGCTGCTGTGGCACTTCAAGTGGATGGTGCACTCCCTCACCCTGTTCCCGGAGGTCCCGCTGGACCGCACCTACGCGGTGCTGGACGACATGGAGCGCCGCTACCGGCTCGGCGGGCACAGCCTGCAGGCGGTCTACCACTACCGGCATCTGGTGGCGCGGCACGTGGGCGAGGAGGAGGCGGCCGACGAGTGGTACGCCAAATGGCACGCCGCCCCGCGCGACGAGCTGTCGGACTGCCAGGGCTGCGACCCCACCGGCAAGGTCCGCCACCTGGTCCGGCGGGGCCGCCACGCCGAGGCGCTGGAGCTGGCCGCCCCGGTGCTCGGCCAGGAGCTGAGCTGCACCGAGCAGCCGCAGAGCATCCTCACCGCGCTGCTGCCCGCCTATCTGCACACCGGCCGGCTGGAGGAGGCGGGCACCGCCCACCGCCGCGCCTATCGGCTCGTCCGCCCCAACCTGCGGGACCTGCCCGACATCGCCCAGCACATCGAGTTCTGCGCGATCACCGGGAACGAGCCGCGCGGACTGGAGATCCTCCAGCGGCACCTGGACTGGCTGGAGCGGTCGCCGAGCCCGTACGCCACCATGCGCTTCGCGGCCGCGGCGGGGCTGCTGCTGCGCAGGCTGGCCGAGATCGGCGTCTCGGACCAGGTGCGGCTGCGCCGCGGGGACGCCGAGGTCGCCGCCGACGACCTGCGGGAGGAGCTGACCCGGCAGGCGCTGGAGCTGGCCGCCCGGTTCGACGCCCGCAACGGCACCGCCCGGCAGGGTGACGAGGTGCGCGCGGTGCTGGAGGCCGAGCCGATGATCGAGCACCTGCCGCTGACCCCCTACGCCCGCCGGCCCGAGCCGGCCCCCGCCGCCCCGCGGCCCGAACCGACGGCGACCGACGACCCGGACGCGTTGCTGGACGCCGCCGAGGAGGCCTGGTACCGCCGCGAGAAGGCGACGGCGATGGACGCCTGGGAGCGGTTCGACCGGCTGGTGGAACGGCCGTCCCCGGCGCAGGCCGGCCGCCGCGCCGACGGCCGGGGCTGGCGGCTGTTCGCGCAGGACGAGCCGCAGGCCGCGCTGGCCGAGTGGGAACGGGCCGCCGACCTGCACGCCCGGGCCGGGGACGAGGTGCGCGCCGAGACCTCCCGCAGCCGGACCGGCGCGCTGCTGTGCAGGCTGGACCGCTTCGAGGAGGGCATGGAGCGGATGCGGTCGGCCCTGGCCCGGCTGGAGGAGCTGGCGCCCCGGTCCCGCCATGTCGCCTCGGCCCGGATCCGCCTGGCCCGGGCGCTGGCGGCGCACCACCGCCTGGAGGAGGCGCTGGCGCTGCTGGAGGCGGACTGCGACGACCCGCTGGGCGCCGCCGATCTGGAGATGCTCCGCGGCCAGATCCTGGCCCACGGGGGCGAGACGGAGGGGGCCGACGCCGCGTTCCGCCGCGCCTGCGCCGGCTTCCGCGAGCTGGGCGTCACGGCGCTGCTGGCCGAGTGCGCGCTGCTGCACGTCCAGCTCCTGGTCCAAAGCCGGCGGGAGCCCGATGAGCACGCCGACGAGGTGCGGGCGCTGCTGGACGAGGTGATCGCCAACGCCCCGGCCGACATGACGGAGATGCGCGCCACGGCCTACGCCGTGCGCGGCGGCGAGCTGATCACCGCCGGGCGCGCCGCCGAGGCCGTCGAGGACATGATCGAGGCGGTGGCCGCCTACACCGCCGCCGGGAACTTCCCCAAGGCCGCCTACGCCCGCCTCGACCTGGCGTTCGCCTACCTGGACGCCGGCCGGCCCCTGGACGCCGCCGAGGCCGCCGAGGAGGCCGGCCCGATGCTGCGCGAGATGGGGGACATGCACGCCGAGCGCCGCTGCCGCTACCTCCTCGCCGAGGCCCAGCGGGACATGGGGGAGGAGGCCGCCGCCGACGCCTACGCCTCCCTGGCCGAGGACGAACGCGACGAGGACCCCCTGGTCGCCGCCTCGCTGTGGGAGAAGTCCGCCGACGTGCTCACCGCCGCGGACAAGGACGCCCTGGCCGCCGAACGCTACGCGCTCGCCGCCGAGACGTTCGCCGCCGGCGGCGACCCCTTCGCCGCGGTCCGCACCCGGCGCCGCGCCGCCCTGTGCCTGTCGTGGAGCGGCCGCCCCGAGGAGGGGCTGGAGGAGATGGCCCGGGCCCGCGCCGCCCTGGCCGACCTCCCCGACGACAACGAGGCCGCCCTCACCTGGGAGAACGCCGTGACCGGCTATGACGAGGCCCGGATCCTCTCGGGGCTGGGCCGGGTGGAGGAGGCCCTGAGCCGGCTGGAGGAGGCCATCGCGGGCTTCACCGCCCTGGGGGAGACCGACGCCGCCGCCACCGCAGCCGCCATGCGCGACGAGCTCGCCTCCTGACCGCGCCCCGCGATTCCGCCTCCCGGCCGGGCGCCCTGACCGCGTCCCGTGATCGGCTCGAGCCCGCCCCGCCGCCCGGATCTCGCCGCGGCCGGCGGCGGGCGGGCCGACTCCCGGGCGCCGGGGAACGCCGCCACCGCCGAGAACGGCGCCCGCCGTGGGAGGGCCGGTCCCCGGATCCCGGGGACGCGATGGCGCCGGGCGTTCAGCCGAGCCGGCGGGCGCCCGGCGACGGCACGGCCTCCAGGAAGGCCGGGGCCTCCCAGCCGCGTTCGGCGTACGCGGCGGCGATGGAGGCGCGGACGGCCTCCGCCCGGTCGGCGGGGGTCAGGACGATGACCGAGCCGCCGAAGCCGCCGCCCACCATCCGGCCGCCGCGCGCCCCGGCCCGCAGCGCCGCGTCCACCGCCGTGTCGGCCTGCGGCCAGGAGACCTCGAACTGATCGCGCAGCGACAGATGGGCGGCGGTCAGGAGGGCGCCGACCTCGCCGAGCGCACCCGCCCGCAGCAGCCCCACGGCCGCCTCCACCCGGTGGTTCTCGGTGACGACGTGCCGGACGCGGCGCTGCAGCGCCGCCGTGTCCGGACCGGAGGACCGCCGCAGGAGGCCGCGGGGACGGCGGGCGGCCTGGAGGGCGCGCAGCGCGCCCGGCAGGTCGGTCACGTCCCGGAGGGCGGCCACCCCCAGCAGCCTCGCCGCCTGCTCGCACTCGGCGCGCCGGTCCGCGTACCGGCCGTCGGCCAGCGCGCGCGGGGCGCGGGTGTCGACGACCAGCAGCGACCACTCCTCGCCCAGCGCCAGCGGGACCTGGGTCGACAGGCCGCTGCGGCAGTCCAGCAGCAGGGCGTGGCCGGCGGTGCACAGCAGCGACGCCGACTGGTCCATGATCCCGCACGGCACGCCGACGAACTCGTTCTCGGCCCGCTGCGCCAGGCGGGCCAGCTCGGCCCGGTCCGGCCCCGCCCCGTACAGCTCGCACAGCGCCAGCGCGGTCGCGCACTCCAGCGCGGCCGAGGAGGACAGTCCCGCGCCCTGCGGAAGGTCGGAGTCGATCAGCAGCGACGCGCCGCCGACGCCGTGCTCGCGCAGCGCCCAGGCGACTCCGGCCGGGTAGGCGGCCCACCCCGCCACCGCGCCCGGCGCCAGCTCGGCCACCCGGACGCGGTGTCCCGCGGCGGCGGCCTGCAGGGACCGCACCTCCAGCACCCCGTCGTCCCGGCGGGCCGCCGCCACCGACACGCCCTGCGGGAGCGCCAGCGGCAGCACCAGCCCGTCGTTGTAGTCGGTGTGCTCGCCGATCAGGTTGACCCGGCCCGGGGCGTGCCACACCCCCTCGGGGGGACGTCCGTAGGCGTCCTCGAAGGCCGCCGCCGCGTGGGTCACGCCCGGGACTTCAGGAACGTCCACGCGTCGCCGACCATCGCCCGCAGGTCGTGCTCGGGCTTCCAGCCCAGCTCCGTCCGGATCCTCTCCGAGGAGGCCACCAGCACCGCCGGGTCGCCCGGCCGGCGCGGTCCCACGGTCGTCGGGATCGGGTGACCGGTCACCTCGCGGCACACCTCGATGACCTCGCGCACCGAGAAGCCGTCGCCGTTGCCCAGGTTGTAGATCCGGTGGCGGCCCGGCGTGCAGGCCTCCAGCGCCAGCAGGTGCGCCCGGCCCAGGTCCACCACGTGGATGTAGTCGCGGATGCAGGTGCCGTCGGGGGTGGGGTAGTCCTCCCCGAACACGCTCACCGACTCGCGGGCGCCCGCCGCCACCGCCAGCACGTTGGGGATCAGGTGGGTCTCCACCGCGTGCCGCTCGCCGAACCGGCCGTAGGCGCCCGCCACGTTGAAGTACCGCAGCGACACTCCGCCGATCCCGTGCAGCCGGGCGAACTCGGTCAGCGCGGCGTCGATCGCGAGCTTGGTCGCGCCGTAGGGGTTGGTCGGGCGGGTCGGGTCGGTCTCCAGGATCGGGGTGCGCTCCGGCTCCCCGTAGGTCGCCGCGGTGGAGGAGAACACGATCCGGTCCACCCCCGCCTCCCGCATCGCGTCCAGCAGCGCCAGCGACTCGCCGAGGTTGCGGTCCCAGTACAGGCCGGGCTTTTCCACCGACTCGCCGACCAGGGACTTGGCCGCGAAGTGCAGCACCGCGTCGAACCCGGCCCCCTGCAGCACCTGCGCGGCCTTCTCCCGCAACGTGCCGCGCACCAGCTCGGCGCCCTCCGGCACGGCGTCGGCGTGGCCGGTCGACAGGTCGTCCAGCACGACCACCTGATGCCCCGCCTCCAGCAGCTGGGCCGTGACCACGCTGCCGATGTAGCCGGCGCCTCCGGTGACGAGCAGTTTCACGAGATCTCCTCCATGGAAGAACGGCCAGGGGCGAGCGGGGAGACCTCACAGGGTAGCCCGGTCCGCCTCGCCCCGGAGGGGATGATCGCCGGCCCGCTCCGCCCGGCGTGGAGAACAATGCCGACGAATATGATGTGGGGAGCACACCCAGGTCACCGACAGAATCGAATCGTGCACATGTCCACTGCAGCGCCGCGCGTCCTGTCCGGAATCCAGCCCACCGCCGATTCCTTCCATCTGGGCAACTACCTGGGCGCACTGCGGCAGTGGGTGGCCCTGCAGGACACCCACGACGCGTTCTACTGCGTCGTGGACATGCACGCGATCACGGTGAAGCACTCGCCGGAGGCGCTGCGCCGCCGCAGCAAGGTCGCCGCCGCCCAGCTGCTGGCGATGGGCGTGGACCCGGAGCGCTCGACGCTGTTCCTGCAGAGCCAGGTGCCCGAGCACGCCGAGCTGGCCTGGGTGCTGGGCTGCCTCACCGGCTACGGCGAGGCCAGCCGGATGACGCAGTTCAAGGACAAGTCCGCCAAGCACGGGGCGTCGGCCACCAGCGTGGGGCTGTTCACCTACCCGATCCTGATGGCCGCCGACATCCTGCTCTACACCCCCGAGCCGGGGGAGGGACGGGAGCTGCAGGTTCCGGTGGGCGAGGACCAGCGGCAGCACCTGGAGCTGACCCGGAACCTGGCGCAGCGGTTCAACCACCGGTTCGGTGAGACGTTCGTGGTGCCGGAGGCCTACATCCCCGAGACCGCGGCCAAGATCACCGACCTGCAGGAGCCGACGATCAAGATGAGCAAGTCGGCCTCCAGCCCGCAGGGCATCGTCGAGGTGCTGGAGGAGCCGGGGACGATGCGCAAGAAGATCATGCGCGCCGTCACCGACACCGGCACCGAGATCGTCTTCGACCCGGAGAACAAGCCCGGGATCTCCAACCTGCTGCGGATCTACGCCGCGCTGGAGGACGTGCCGATCGCCGAGCTGGAGCGGCGGTACGCCGGGTACGGCTACGGGCAGCTCAAGAAGGACCTGGCCCAGCTTCTGATCGACACGTTCACCCCCATCCGGGAGCGCACCGAGCGGCTGCTGGCCGACGAGGAGCAGCTCGATCGCATCCTCGCCGACGGGGCCGTCCGCGCCGGCGCGGTGGCCGCACGGACCATGGAGGTCGTGCGCGAACGCGTGGGATTCGTGGGACGTGGCCGGTGAGGACACGCTGACCGGAGGCCTGCTGGTCCAGCCCCGGCCGGCCGGGGTCCGCATGATCGGGGTGGCGATCCCGATCCCGAATCCGCACGGTCCGACGCTGCAGCGCTGGCGGGAGTCGTTCGGCGACCGGATGGCACGTTCCATCCCGACGCACATCACGCTCCTCCCGCCGACCGAGGTGCACGAGGACCGGCTCCCGGAGATCGAGGAGCATCTGCGGTTGATCGCCGAGGGCGAGCAGAGCTTCCGCATCGTGCTGGACGGCACCGCCACGTTCCGGCCGGTGTCGCCGGTGGTGTTCATCGCCCTCAAGGACGGCATCGGCAACTGCGAACGGCTGGAGGCCAAGATCCGCAGCGGCCCGCTGACCCGCCCGCTGCTCTATCCCTACCACCCGCACGTCACGGTCGCCCACGACCTCCCCGAGGAGGTGCTGGACCGCGCGTTCAAGGAGCTGGCCGACTACCGCGCCCAGTTCACCGTCTGGGGCTTCTCGCTGTACGAGCACGGCCCCGACGGGGTGTGGCGCCCGCTGCGGGACTATGTGTTCGGCTCCGGCGCCGCCGGTCCGGTCAGGGCCTAGGGCGGGTCCGTGCGCGCCGGACTCCTGACCGCCGCCGCGCGGGCGATCGGCCGGGTGCGCGACCGGGCGCGGGCGGGCTGGAACGGTCTGCGGGAGACGCTGGAGGAGCGCCGCCGCCGGCGGCCGTGGCTGGACCATCTGATCCGGGCGCTTCACCGCTACCGGGAGCAGCGCGGGGACCGGCTGGCCGCCGCGATCACCTTCTATGCGTTCCTGTCGTTCTTCCCGCTGGTGACGCTGGCGTACTCGATGCTGGGCTATGCGGTCGGGGTCAGCGACGAGGCCCGCGCCTACCTGGTCCGGGCGATCGGCGATCTGCTGCCCGGCATCTCCGCCGAACTCCAGGTCGAACGGGTGGCACAGGCCCGCGTCAGGGCCGGGGCGATCGGCCTGGCCGGTCTGCTGGTGACCGGGCTGGGCGTGATGAACGCGCTGCGGGAGGCGCTGCGCGACATCTGGCTGGGCGACCCGGCCGGCGGCGGGAACTTCCTCCTCAAGAGGCTGCAGGACGCGGGCACGCTGGTGTTCCTGGGCGGCACGCTGATCGTGTCGGTGGCGGTGTCCACGGTCACCACGCGGATCACCCACCTGGTGCTGGCCTGGGCGGGGCTGGATCAGGTCCCCGGGGCGGGCGCGGCGCTGCGGCTGCTGTCGGTCGGGGTGGCGATCGGCTTCAACACGCTGATCTTCCTGGTGCTGTTCTCCAGCCTGTCGGGCACCCGGGCGACGTGGCGGAGCATCGCCCGCGGCGCGTTGTTCGGCGCGGTCGGGTTCGAGGCGCTCAAGCTGATCGGCACGGCGCTGGTCGCGCACACCGCCGGCAACCCGGTGTA
This sequence comes from Thermomonospora catenispora, assembly GCF_006363815.1. Lineage (GTDB taxonomy): Bacteria > Actinomycetota > Actinomycetes > Streptosporangiales > Streptosporangiaceae > Thermomonospora > Thermomonospora catenispora. Next base: position 101,267 of record NZ_RRYT01000001.1, on the reverse strand, counting down.
CGCCTCGTTCGCGGTGGTGGCCGGGCTGCTGGTGTGGATCCACGTGGTGTCGCGGTTCGTGCTGTTCGCCGCCGCGTGGACGGCGACCCGGCGGGCGGTGCTGCGCGCGGACGCCGAGGAGGAGCGTGCGGAGGACGAGGGGGAGCCCGCCCGGACCGGCCCGTCCCGCGACGCGGAGGCCGGACGGGAGCCGACCCCCGCCGACGCCCGCTAACCCTTGGCCCCGTCGACCTTGTCGACCTCGTCGGCCGTGGCGGCCCGCTCGGCCTCGTCGGCCCCGCCCGTCTCGGCGGCCTCGTCGCGGGGCTCCGGGGAGCGCGCCGCGGCCTCGGCGCCGAACGCGGGCGGCGGCGCGCCCTGGGCGGGCACGCGCGCCTCCCCGGCCCGGACGCGACGGCGGCGCAGCAGGGCAGCCGCCCCGCCGGCCACCACGACCGCCCCGCCGAACGCGCCCGCCACGGGGAGCCAGCCGCCTCCGAAGGCGCCCTCCGCCGGCGACTCGGCGCCGGACGACCCGCCGTCCTCTTTCTTCTTCTCGCCCTCGGGCGGCACCGGGTCCACCAGCCGGCCCACCGGGTTGACCTTCCCGGCCGCCGCGAATCCCCAGTTCAGCAGCTTGGTGACATCGGGCCAGAGGTTCTCGCCGCGCAGCAGCGCCACGATGAGCGTCCGTCCGCCGCGCTCGGCCGCCCCCACGAAGGTCTGCCCGGCGGCGAGGGTGAAGCCGTTCTTGCCGCCGATGAACCCCTCATAGGCGTAGCGCTGGCCGGGCAGCAGCCGGATGTGCGAGTAGATCGGATAGCCGCCGATCTTCTTGCCCTTCTTGCGCTCGGCCTTGGTGGGCGGGGCGATCCAGTGGTGGTGGTTCTTGCTCACGTACTCGCGCAGCTGCGGCATCGTCAGCCCCTGCCGCATGATCAGCGCCAGGTCGTACGCCGAGGTGTGCTGGGTCCGCACGGTCAGCCCCAGGTCCTTGTCCAGCCCGTTCGGCGACCCGGCCAGGGTGTCGTAGGCCTGCAGCCGCCGGGCCTCGGCGTTCATCAGGTCCAGGGTGGGCCGCACCCCGCCCGCCGCCTGGGCCAGGGCCAGCGCCGCGTCGTTCCCCGACACCATCAGCAGGGCGTGGAACAGGTCGGAGACCTTGTAGGTCAACTTGGGCGTCATCCCGACCTTGCTGCCCTCGACGTCACAGGTCTCCTGGGTCGGCCGGACGGTGGCGTTCGGGTCCAGCCGCGGGATCAGCGCCACGGCGGTCAGCATCTTCAGCGCGCTGGCCGGCAGGTAGTGCCCGTGCGGGTCCTTGGCCGCCAGCACGTCCCCCGTGCCGGCGTCGGCGACGATGAACGCGCCCGCCGCCACCCTGGGCGGGCCCTTCACCCCCGGCGGGAGGTCGACGACCAGCCCTCGTTCCCCCATGCGGGGGCCGCCGACGGGCCCGTCGCCCGGCGCGGCGTGGGCGGTCCTGTGCGGGGCGACGACGGGGGCCGCCAGCAGCGGCACGGTGAGCGTGAACGCAGCGCGTCTGGTGATCTTCATGACTCCGCCGAAGACTAGGTGACCATCCGGGGTTGCCGATACCCCCCGACGTCTCGACAGACGCCCGCCGGGCCGCCAGAGTTGGGTGAGGAACGGCCCAGGAGCGTCCCGCGGCGGGCCATGGGGGGCGCGGACGTCCGTTCCGGTCGAGGCGGGACCGGGCTGACTAGTGCGTCCGGGGGGTGCGCCGAGGGCGCCGGATGGCCGGAAAGGGCGGCCCCCGCTGCGACGGGGCGGTCCGGTGGGGCCAACTGTGGCGCGGGACGGCGGGGACGATCCGCACCGGGCGGCGGGACGTCGCATGATGGTGGGGTCCGGGGGCCGGGCTCGCGTTTGTCCGGGCTTAGGGATGCGCTGGCCCAATTGCGCCACGTGCCAGGCATCGACCTGCAAGGATTGTGCGTGGAGGTTGGCCGTGGCCATTGAGTTCGCCGCTTCGTGGGGCACGACGCTGGGCGTGGAATGGGAGCTCCAGCTCGTCGACGCGCAGACCAAGCACCTCCGCCAGGAGGCGCGCCAGGTGCTCGCCGCGCTGCCCGCGCTCAGCGAGCAGGGGCGGTTCCCCCGGCTGCGGCACGAGATCATGGAGTCGACCGTCGAGGTCGTGACCGACGTCTGCCACACGGTCGGGGAGGCCGTCGCCGACCTGGCCGCCAGCATCGACGCGCTGCGGGAGGTCACCCGGCCGCGGGGCATCGAGCTGGCCTGCACCGGCACCCATCCGATCAGCGACTGGCGCGACGCGGTGCTGTCCCCGGTCCAGCGCTACATCGACCTGGTCGAGCAGGTGCAGTGGCCCGCCCGCCGGATCCAGACGTTCGGCGTGCACGTCCATGTGGGCGTCACCGACCGGGACAAGGTCATCCCCATCGTCAACGCCCTGGCCGCCTATCTGCCGCACTTCCTGGCGCTCACCGCCTCCAGCCCGTACTGGAAGGGGCACGACACCGGGCTGGCCTCGGCCCGGGCGATGGTGTTCGGGCAGCTGCCCACCGCCGGGCCCCCGCATCTGCTGGCGGACTGGGACGAGTTCAGCGAGTACATGGCCACGCTGCTGCGGGCGGGCGCCATCCGCAGCATCAAGGAGGTGTGGTGGGACGTCCGCCCGCATCCGGATTTCGGCACCGTGGAGATCCGGATGTTCGACGGCGTCCCCACGCTGCGCGAGGTCGGCATGGCCGCTGCGCTGTGCCAATGCCTGGTCACCCTCTTCGACCAGCAATTGGATCGCGGATACACTCTTCCGAGACCGGCCGCATGGGTCGTGCGGGACAACAAGTGGCGGGCCACGCGCTACGGCCTGGACGCCATCGTGATCACCGATGACCGCGGGAATACCACCCCGCTCCGCGACGATCTGTACGAGCTCATCAGGGAACTCGAGCCCGTGGCGGACCGGCTCGGTTGCGCCGAGCACCTCAAGGTCGCCGGGGAGGTCCTCGACCAGGGCGCCCCGTACGAGCGCCAGCGCGCCATCCGTGCCGAAGGCGGAACCTTGGAGGATCTGGTCGGTGCGGCCGTCATCGAGCTCGCCGAGGACCGGTTCGTGGGACCGCGGGAGGTGGGGCATGACGGAGGCTGACGGCGAGGCCCGCGAGCCGCACGCCGCCCGACCGCCCGCCGCGGGAATGCACCGGACGCCTGAGGCGAATGAGAGACAAGAGCACGGTTCGGCCCGCCGGAGCGATCTAGCGGGCTCCCACCCGTCCTCGCCCCGGCAGGACGCCTCTGGACGGACGCGATCGAACGGCGAGGACGACGACGCACAGGGGGCACACATGACGCAGCCGGGACCCGGGGTGATGCCCGGGCTTGAGCCTGCGGCCGCGGACGAGCCGCCGCGGTCCGGTGGTGCGGCGCCGTGGAACGGGGCCGCGCTGCAGATGCAGCTCGACGCCTTTCTGGGGCAGCAGGACCAGCGGCTGATCGCCTTCCGTCGCGACCTGCACATGCATCCCGAGCTCGGGTACGCCGAGCGGCGCACCACCGGGCGGATCGTCGCCGCGCTGACCGAGGCCGGGCTGCGGCCCCGGGTGCTGCCCAAGGGCACCGGGGTGATCTGTGACATCGGGACCGCCGACGGGCCCACGGTGGCGCTGCGCGCCGACATCGACGCGCTGCCGCTGATGGACGAGAAGGACGTGCCCTACCGGTCGACCGTGCCGGGGGTGGCGCACGCCTGCGGGCACGACGTGCACACCACGATCGTGCTGGGCACCGGGCTGTTCCTGGCCCAGCAGGCCGCCGCCGGGCTGCTGCCGGGCCGGGTGCGGCTGCTGTTCCAGCCCGCCGAGGAGAACCCCGGCGGCGCCCTGGACGTCATGGCCGCCGGCGGGCTGGCCGGGGTGGACCGGGTGTTCGCGCTGCACTGCGACCCGCGGATCGAGGTCGGCCAGCTGGGGCTGCGGGCCGGGCCGATCACCGCCGCCTGCGACAAGGTGTACGTCAAGGTCACCGGGCCCGGGGGGCACACCGCCCGGCCGCATCTGACCGCCGACCTGGTGTACGCGCTGGCCAAGATCGTCACCGAGCTGCCCGCCGCGCTGTCCCGCCGGGTCGACCCGCGCTCCAGCCTGTCGCTGGTGTGGGGGCGGGTGGCCGCCGGGTCGGTGGCCAACGCCATCCCCGACGACGGCATCGCCGAGGGCACCGTGCGCTGCCTGGACGACGAGGCCTGGCACAAGGCGCCGGAGATGATGAAGGCGCTGCTGGATTCGGTGGCCGCCGCCTATGACGTGGAGGCCTCCCTGGAGTACGTGCGGGGCGTCCCGCCGACCGTGAACGAGCCCGGCAGCGTGCAGATGTTCCGGGACGCCGCCACGCTGATGCTCGGCGAGGACGCGCCGGTGCCGACCCCGCAGAGCCTGGGCGGGGAGGACTTCGGCTGGTATCTGGAGTCCATCCCGGGGGCGCTGGCCCGCCTCGGCGTCCGCACCCCGGGCTCCTCTGAGGAGTACGACCTGCACCGCGGCGACTTCGACGTGGACGAGAGCTGCATCGGGGTGGGGGTGCGGGTCATGTCGGCCACCGCTCTGACCGCCCTGTGGGAGGGCCGCAACCCGGCCGCCGACGCCGTGCAGGACGCCGTCTCGGCCTGAGGGGCCGCCTGAGAGGGCGCCGCCCCGTCCGCGGGTGCGCGCCGTGCGCCCGGTCGGCTCGGGTGGGCGCACGGAACGCCGTGCCGCCCGGGCGTCCGCCTTCGGCGGTCCTCGATGCGGGCGATGCGCATCGCTCTCACCGGCGCCCGGTGTGCGACGTGCCCGGTGCCGCGCGGCCAGTGACGGTCCGGGCGCGCAGATCAGCGGCGGGTCGCCGGGTCGTGCGGGCCCAGGGGGCCGTCGGTGGGCGGATGACGCCTGTGGTGGCGGGTCCGGACGTGCGTCCGGGGGCGGTGGTGTGCGCATCCGGCGCAGACGCAGGGGACGTTGCGGCGTCTGCGGCGTGCCGGATGCCGGGACGGGACGGTGGAGGGAGCGGGCTCGGGCGGGGCCGTGCGGTCTTCGGACGCGGTGGCGGGAGGGAGCAGGGTCGCTTCCAGCCGTTGCATGAGCAGTAAGCCGATCAGCGCCGCCAGCGGGACGACCAATGCCGCGATGATCGTCTTCACCCCCTCTGCCCGGGACGTGCGCGGGGCGGTGCCGCATGCGGCACGTCCCGTCCTCGGTGCGCGTGGGCCCGTGGCGCGAACTGCGGGGTTCTGCGCTCGCAGACGTTCACCAAGAACCGTCATGGATCTGTGGTGTCACGGCGTACCTCAGAAAAAGAGCGTCAAACGTCCTGGTCGGACGCGGGCGCCGGAGGCCTCCGCCGCACGGGCTCGGGCGGGGAGTAATCGACGCCGAGCCGTGCGCTGATCTCTCGCAGGCACTCTTCGAACACCGGCTCCATGTCGCTGTAGGCGAAGTCGAGCTGGTGGAGGACCTCCATGCACAGCAGCCCGTACAGGCGGGTCCAGCAGGTCAGCATGACGTGCGCGGCCTCGGGCGGGAGGACCTCGTCGATCGCGGTGCAGTAGCGGCGCAGTTGCTCCAGCAGGGAGGGGGCGAGGTCGGCGGGGTCGGGGACGGGGAACCGCCGGGCCTTCCACAGCTCGACCGTCAGGTCCAGGAAGACCCGTTCGAATCGCCGTCCGGCGGCCACGCGCCGTGAAGGGGGCTCCTTGCCGGGCTCGGCGAGCGGACTGGCGAAGATCCATTGGAACTCGGCGGGGTGGGCGATCGCCCACCGTCGCATCGCCCGGGCGGCGGCCAGCAGTCGGCGGCCGGGCGGATCGTCGGCGCAGGCGTCGCGGGCGGCCTCCATCGCCGCGGTGAGCTCGGCGAAGAAGTCGGCGGTGACGGCTCCGACCAGTTCGTCGCGTCCGGCGAAGTAGTGGTACAGCGCGGGCCCGCTCATGCCCAGCTCCCGCGCCACCGCGTTGATCGTGACGGCCGTGGAGCCCTGGGCGACCAGCAGCCTGCGCACGGCCTCCCGGATCTCGGCCAGGGTCGCCCGGCGTGCTCGGTCCCGTCTGCTGGTGCCCGCCACCGTTCTCGTCGCCTCCTCTCGGCCCGGCCGTTGACATCTTAGACCCTCTATGTTTCCTTAATGTCTCTAAGGAAGCTTAATGACTCTAAGGAGAGCTGATGAGCCGACGCTCATGGCCGTGGCTCCTCCTGCTGACGGGGGCGGTCTGGTGGGGGTTGTCGTGGGCCGCCCGGCGCGGCGGCGGGGAGGAGACCGTCGAGGAGGCGGCGGGATGAGCCGTACCAGGCGCAACCCCCTGACGGCGGGCATCACCAAATACGCCCTGGAGGGGACGGTGACCGAGACCGGCCTGGTCACCCCGACGATGCGGCGGATCCGCCTGGTGGCCGACGAGCCGATCCCGTTCCCCTACCGGCCGGGACAGCATGTGCGGGTCCAGATCAACGACCCGCTGTCGGTCTACGGGATCCTCCGCCCGAGCCGGACGCTGCGGACGTACACCATCTGGGAGTATCTCCCCGAGGAACGGGAGCTGGAGCTGCGCGTCCACCTGTACGGCGGCGACGGCATCGGCCTGCGCTGGGCGCAGGAGGTCGCCGCCGGGGACCGCGTGACGTTCTGGTGGCCGCGGGGCGACTTCTTCACCCGGGAGGCCCCCTACCACGTCTTCATCGGAGAGGAGACCGCCTCCGCGGCCTTCGGGCCGATGCTCCGCGAGCTGGGACCGTCGGCACGGGTGTACGGGGTGGTGGAGAGCGCGGGTCCCGAGCACGACCCGCCGCTGCCCGGCCCCCATCGACTGCGCCGCGTGCATCGCAACGGCGCCTCGGCCGCCTCCTCCCGGCTGCTGGTCTCGGCGGTCGCCGATCTGCCGCTCCCGGACGAGCCGGGCGCCGCCTACGTGGCCGGCGAGGCCCGGACCTGCCAGATGGTGCGCGACCACCTGGTGCGCGAACGCGGCTGGGACCGCAGGGACGTCAAGGTCAAGCCGTTCTGGACCCCGGGCAAGTACGGCCTGCACTGAAGGCCCGGGGAGGACCCGGGGGCCCGTCCTCCGAAGGGCGACGCCCCTCCACGGCACCGGGCCCGCCCCGCCGGGCCCGGTCCTCCGGCGGAGACGAACGCTCCTCGTCCGGCGGGACGATGCCCGTGCACCGGACCGCCGGCCGGACGGCATGGCGCGATCGCCGGCCCCGTGCGCCCGGTGTGCCCGGCGGGTCGCTCGGAACGGCGAGAGGGCTCAGGACGGCGAGGGACCGGCGACGGCGGAGAGCAGGTCGGGCCGCAGGAACCCGCCGAGGCGCTGGTAGGGGATGGAGATCGTGGGCTGGCCGCAGGCGGTCTCCAGGCCGAGCGCCGGTCCGTCCGGCAGCACCTCCAGATGACGTCCGGTGAGCGCGAACTGGATCGCGGCGTTCTCCAGGGCGCCGGCATCGAGCTGCAGCGGCCGGCCGTCGGCGAAACAGGTGCCGGCGCCGAACTCCCGGAGCAGCTCTCCGAGCGTCGACAGACCCGCCGGACCGTGCGCCGACGGCGCCGGATGGTCGACCGGCCGCAGCACGGCGCCGGTCCGCAGATCCACGGTGACCGTGCGGTCGGAGTTCCAGGTGGGATGCCACAGCGCCCGCGAGTGGGACACGAGGTCGTAGCGGACCGAGAGATAACGCGGACCGTTCAGCCGTATCGAGGGCGTGACCTGCAGGGTGGTGTCCCGGGGGGACGCCCGCACCGCCTCCGGAGCCGGCCGCCAGCGCGCCCGAGGAGGCCAGCCCGAGCGCGGTGAGCGGGAACAACGCCGCCAGGGCGGTCGCCGCGCCCGCCAGCAGCCGCACTCCCCGGTGCTCCCATTCCGCACCGAAGGCGGCCGCCGCGACGCCCTCCAGTTCCTCGACGAACGCCGCCGCGCCCGGCGGGCGTTCTCACGGGTCCTTGGCCATCCCCCTGGCGATCAGCGGGCGCAACGGCTCCGGCACGTCCGCCACCGGCGCCGGAGCGCTCAGATGCGACCGCCGCAGCTCGGCGATCCCGCCGTCGAACGGCCGCCGCCCGGTCACGCACTCGAAGAACACGCAGGTCGCCGCGTACACGTCGGTCACCGGGGTGACGGGCTCGGACCGCCACTGCTCGAGCGCCATATAGGCGGGGGTGCCTCCGCCGCCCGCCTCGCCCGTGTACCGCGCGACGCCGAAGTCGATGAGCTTGCTGAGCCCGTCGGCCCGCACGATCACGTTGGCGGGCTTGTAGTCGCGATGGACCACGCCCAGGTGATGCGCGGCGGACAGCCCCAGCAGCGACCCTTTCAGCACGGTCAGGGCCGCCTCCGGCGCCAGCGCCCCGTGCTCGGCCAGGATCCGCTTGAGCGAGACCCCGTCCACGGCCTCCATCACGATCGCCGTGCCGTGCTCGCTGTGCACCAGCCGGTACAGCCGCGCCACGTGCGGGCTGTCGAGCTGCCCCAGCATCCGCGCCTCGTGCTCGAACTCGTCCTGATCCGCCTTCCGCGCCCCGGCGGTCAGGTACTTGATGGCCACCGGAGTCCCCGACTCCTCGTGGACGGCCAGGACGACCCGGCCCTGCCCGCCCCGCCCCAGCTCCTGAACCTCGCGGAACCCCGCCGCTCGCCACTCGGTCACTCGCACAGTGTGCTGAGCGACGGCGGCCGATGCCGGCTTTCTCCCTGTGAGATCCTCCGGGAGGAGAGCATGCCCGGCCCGAGCGTCGCCCGGTCGCCGGCGGGAGAGCGCCGGTCACGGGCTCGGACGCGGGCCATGCGGCCGGACGACGGCGGGAACCCTGCCGCCGGGCGGCTGAAGACCGGCGGACGTGGGTCCGCCGTCCCGCTCACCGGGATCGGGGCTTGTCCTCACGCCCCTTGGCGTGGCATGCGGATCGGCCGGTCCCATCCGGGCCGCATCCCGGATCAGACCCGCGGGCCGGGAGCGGGATCCGCTGTTCAGGCGGGGAGATCCGTTCTGCATGAACGCCTTCGACGACGTCGCCCGACGGGAAGGCGGTCATGACGGCGGCGTCCACGGCGGCCGTGCCGAATCGGCCGCCATGCCCGGTTGGGCGTTCGGGACGGCGAAGATCCCGCCTCCGGGCGCCCCGGATCGACCGGCGGCGCCTCGCCGTCCTGTTCGCTGAGATCAAGTCTGGTCACCACGACCTCCGCCATGGTGCGGTCGGCTTGAATCCGGCCCCTCCGGGGAGGGCGGCCCTGGCCGCTGAGCGTTCGAAACGGGGGTGAGATCTGCCATGCGGGCAGAGGGGACGATGGGGGCTGTCGACGGCGCCGCCTGGCGCAAGAGCAGCCGCAGCGGTTCCCACGGCAACTGCGTCGAGCTGGCCGGTGCACCGGGCGTCGTCGCCGTCAGGGACGGCAAGAACCCCGACGCCGGGCATCTGCGGATCAGCCGGCGGGGGTTCGCGGTTCTGCTGAACGAGGTCAAGGCCGGTCGTCACGACCTGTGACGCGGCGCGGGGCCGGCGTGCCCTGTGCGGTGCTCTCCGGACGGGGCGGCTCCGCTCCGGGCGGGGGCCGGTCCCGGCCGCGGCGGTCTCCGGGTGGGGCGGGCCCGCCGTGCAGGCGGGGGAGGCCGTGATGGGCCTCTTCGGCGGCACGGCCCGGGGCGGGAGCGGTCACGGCGGCGGGTACGGCGAGTGCGTGGAGCCGGCCGCCGTGCCCGGCGAAGCCGGTGTCCGGGACGGCGGGAATCCCGAGACGGGCATTTCCGGACCGGCGGGCGGGCCCTCACGTCCTGCCCGGGGAGATCGAGGCCGTTCGCCGTTCGCGGCGAGGGAGCGGCGGGTTCCGCCTGAACCGACCGGGGATCGGATCTCTTTTCCTGACGGGATTTCGGGCGGCGGATGATGACGGCGGCGGGGCCGAAACGATGAGCCCCGACCGTATTGCCCTACTGCGCAATGAACGCATTGTCCCGCCGGGGACAACATTGCAGCCTTGATGCTCCTACCTCGCAGAACACGCCACCCACCACCATGTGGACCGGATCTGCGCGGCCCTCGCGCATCAGCTTTCCCGCCCACATGAATGGAGTGTCATGAGCGACATGCTGCCCTTGCGCTGGCGCAGAAGCACCTACTGCGGCCCCGACCAGATCAATTGCGTCGAGTTGGCCGTCGCTTTGAATTCGGGGCGCGCCGAGCGGCGTGACGGCGTCCATAACGGCGTCGGATGCGGCGGCCGCAGGGAATCGGCCGTCACCGGCGGCGTTCTCGCCGTTCGGGACGGCAAGGACCCCCGCGGTCCCGTCCTGCTGCTGGACCGTCGCGCGGCGGCGGAGCTCCTGGCCTCGATCAAGACCGGCGAGCACGACGTGTAGCCGGCCGCCCGGCCGCACCCCCTGCCCCTTCCCCGCCGGGAAGGGGGTGCGAGCCCGTCCGGACCGCCGTCCGGGCACGCCTTCCCGAGACTGCCCGCGCCGCCCCACCGGCCGCGCGCATCGCTCCGCCGCCGCGGCCGGCACGCCGCAGGGCCCCTGACCTGCGATGTCCGTGGCGCCTGTAGTCCAATGAGGGTGGGAGGTGGCTCATCGTGGGGGGTTCCGCCGATCGCAGGCCCGGTGGAGGGTCGTTATGGGTCGCGCCGCTGACGGAGGCCCAGGCGGAGCGGCTGAAGGAGCGGATATACGCGACGATCACCATCGTCGCCGTTCTCATGGGGCTCTTCCGGTCCCCGGACGTGTCCCACGCCGATGCCGCGTTGGTGGTCGTGATCACCGCGGGCGGGCTGTGGGGGGCGATGTTCACCGCCGACTGGCAGGTCTACCGGATCGTTCACGGCGTCCATCCGCACGGCCCGGACCGGCGCCGCATGGCCTACGTCACCGCTCCGCTGCTGTCGTCCGCCGTCCTGCCGCTGGTCTTGATCTGCCTGTCCGCCCTCGGCGTGATGAGGCTCGGGGCCGCGTTGCTGACGGCCGCCGTGGCCAACACCGCGGGGCTGTTCCTGTGGGGCCTGGTCGGCGGGATGCGGATGGGCGCGCGGCCGGCCGGGGCGGCCGTGACGGGCCTGTTCAACCTCGGCATCGGCGCGCTCATCATCTTCGTCAAGTTCCTGGTCGACGACTGAAGACCGGTGCCGGGCCGGGCGGCGGACCGCCCGCCGGGGGCCCGGACCGGGCGGGACGTCCGCCGGAGGGGAGTCGCCGGGGCCGGCTCGATGACCGCTCCGGCCTGCGCGTTCCTCCCCGGCCTGAGAGCCGGGGCCTCTCTGTGGAGGGTGAGGGAACGGCCCCGGCCGGGTCGGCCGGGGCCGCGGTGCGGGTGTGCGGTCAGCGGTGATGCTTGATGTAGACCACCCCGCTGGTGTGGCCGCGGTGACCGCGGTGGGCGCTGCGCACCGCCAGGTGGACGGTGATGCGGCGGTTGCTGCGGTTGGAGAACACGCGTCCGCGCCCGCCCTCGCGCAGGACGATCTGGTGACGGTGGACGCGGAACGCCACCGGCCGGTGACCGGAGCGCCGGTTGTAGACGTACACCGAGGAACGCGCCGGCACGGTGAACCGCAGGCAGCGGTTGTTCCAGCCGCGGGCCGGGACGTGGCAGCGGAAGCTCAGCGTCTTGGCGTGGCTGCGCGGGTGGCCGTGGCCCGGGCCGTACGGGTGGTAGTGGCTGTACGACTGCGGCTTCCGGTGGTCGGCTGCGGTCGTGGCGGCGGCCTGGGCGGTGGCCGGACCGGCGGCGACCGTCATCGCCGTGGCGGCGGCCAGCAGCGCGCCTGCCAGACGCTTACGGACAGCTGACATGATCCCCCCTTGCTCTAGGTGATGAGGGCACTGCGAAAAGTAACAAGGGGGTGTTCGGCGCCACGCTGGCATTGCGTGGAGATGACCAAGGCGCCGCCGGTCTGTTATCTGCGACCGCCGTGAGGTCGGGAAAGTCCGGGATGTGACCCCCTTCGGGGGGCCCGCCTCCCCAGGGCGGTCCCCCCGAAGGGTCCGCGTCATTCGGTGCGCAGGTTGTCAGGGGAGGCGGCGCCGGTCAGCAGTCGGCGGGAGGCGGCGGTGACGGCGGCCGCGGCGCCGATCCCCAGCAGCGCCATCAGCACGGCCCGGCCCAGCGGCCAGGCGATGACGAACGCCGTCGGTTCGGACGCCGCCACGGCGAACGTCCCCGTGCCGAGCAGCCCGGCGAACGCGGCCACCGCGCAGACCGGCGCGCCGGCGATCAGCGCCTGCCGCTGGGCGGTCTGCCGCAGGGCGGCCGTCGGCGTTCCGGACGCCGCCAGCGCCGCCAGCGACCGGCGGCTCTCCAGCAGCCATTCGGCGCGGTGCACCACCAGCGCGGTGGCGGCCACCGCCAGCGCCAGCAGCAGCGCCGAGTCCACCAGGGCGAAGCTGACCAGCCAGAACGGGTCGTTGGAGGAGCCCTCCTCCAGCATGTCGCCCAGCACCTCGGCCTGGATGGTGCCGGCCCCCGTGCCGAACAGCACCACCAGACCGACCACCGACAGGGCCCGGCCCCATGGCCGCGGGTCGTCCTGCAGGATCCGCGCGGCCAGCAGCGTCTGCGGGGCGCGGGCGCGTCGGGCCGCGAGACGGGCCGACTCCCACACCAGGCGGCCGCCGGCGGTCATCAGCCCGACGACGGTGAGGACGGCGCCGGCGATCTGCGGCGACAGCGCGAACCCCTCGGGAAGGAACGACACCGCGGCCAGCATGATCAGGCCCGCGCCCAGCGGCAGCAGGGCGACGGCGCGCGGGGGCGGCCGGTGCGCCCGCCGGCCGACGCCCAGCGGCGAGGTCACCACATGCCGGGCGGCCAGCAGGCCGGTGACCGTTCCGGCCACCGCCACCGCCGCCGCCACCAGGGGGACGAGCCACACCGGCACCGCGTAGCGGGCGGTGTCGCGGACCGACAGCGCGGCCATCGCCCCCTGCTGGCAGGCCACGTATCCGACGACGCCGAGCACCGCGCCGGTCACGCTGACGCGCAGCGCCTCGGCCGCGGCGATCAGGCGCGCCTCCTGCGGGGTGGCGCCGGCCAGTCGCAGCGCCGCCAGCCGGCGTTCCCGGATCGCCTGGGCGATCCGCCCGGCCTGGTGCAGCAGCGCCAGCGGAGGGATCACCAGCAGCGCCAGGGCCAGCGCGGTGCCGCCGCGCAGCCCCTCCTCGGTGACCAGCCCGGCCCAGGAGCCGGTGGTGGTGCCGCGGATGGCCAGCAGGTTCCCGGCGCCCAGCAGGAAGAACGCGGCCAGCGCGACGGCGGCGATCATCAGGCGGCGGACGCGCCGGTCGGCGCGGGAGGCGCCGCGGGACAGCATTCCGGCGACGGTCAGGGCGGGGCTCATCGGGTCACCTCCGGCAGCGTCGCGTCCATCCCCCACGGCGGGCCGCCCGTTCCGGCCGGTCCGGCGGGCTCGACCGGGTCGACCAGGCGACCGTCGCGCACGATGACCTCCCGGTCGGCGTAGGCGGCGACCTGGTTGTCGTGGGTGACCAGCACCAGGGTGGCCCGCCGGGAGCGGACCGCGCCCAGCAGCTGGGCCAGGACCTGCTCGCCGGCGATGGTGTCCAGCGCGCCGGTCGGCTCGTCGGCGAAGATCACCGATGGCTCGCCGGCCAGCGCCCGGGCGACCGCGACCCGCTGGATCTGCCCGCCGGACAGGTCGCCGGGCCGCAGACGGGCGCATTCGCCCGCCCCGACGCGGTCGAGCCACTCGGCGGCGGCGGTGTGGGCGGCCTCGCGCTCGGCGCCGGCGAGCATCAGCGGCAGCGCGATGTTCTCGGCGGCGGTCAGTTCGGGCACCAGATGCCCGAACTGCAGCACCACGCCGAAGTTGTCGCGGCGCAGCCGGGTGCGGGCCTCCTCGTCCAGCCGGTCCAGCCGGGTGCCGCCGAACCGGACCTCTCCGGCGTCGGGCCGGATGATCCCGGCCAGGCAGTGCAGCAGCGTCGACTTGCCCGATCCGCTGGGGCCGGTGATCGCGACGACCTCGCCGGCGTCGATCGTCAGCGACAGGCCGCGCAGGGCGGGGGTGGGGCCGAAGGATTTGGCTATGTCACGGGCTTCCAGTACGGGTGGCATCAGGTGATCTCCTTGGTGAGGTCCGCCAGACGGCGGGCGGCCAGCTCCATCCATCTCAGGTCGGCGTCCAGGTGCAGCAGGGCGTGGTCGGCGGCCAGCAGCCGGGCCGTGGTGCGGGCGGGATCGGTCTTGACCGCCGTCAGCTCCCGCATCCGCGCCAGGTGGGCGGCGCGTTGGCGGTCCAGGTAGCGCTGCGGGTCCTCGCCGGCGATCAGGGCCAGCACCAGGCGGGTGAACAGCGCCCCGGTGACGTAGGGGGCGGGCGGCTCGACCTCGCTCAGCCAGGAGCGGATGCGCTCGCGGCCCTTGTCGGTGAGCCGGTAGACGGTGCGCTCGGGGCCGCCGTCGCTGAGGGTCTCGGCGACCGCGACCAGTCCGTCCCGCTCCAGCCGCTGGAGCGTGGAGTACACCTGCCCGTAGGCGACGGGTTTGGCGCCGGGCAGTCGCTCGTCGTGCTCGCGTTTGAGCTCGTATCCGTGCTTGGGCCGTTCCGTCAGCAGCCCCAGCAGGATGTGCGGAATCGACATGGGGGGACTATACACTCGGTGTATGTACTGAGTGAATAGTCGCTCGGAGGAGGACACACGGAAGCATCCCCCGAGCGACCTCCGCCTTTCCCCGCCTTCCCCGCCCTTCCCCGTCCTCCTCCGCCGAGGGGGCGTCGAGAGCGCTCCGGGCCGGGATCGAGGGCCGGCCGTCGACGTCCCCCCGCAGCCCGAACCATGATCGGTTTCCGCCGGTCTAACACGGCGGACCGGACGTGTTCGACGGAACAGGAAAGGGCACACGGTGGGGGACTGGCGGATCGACGGCTTCCAGGAGATCCGTGAGCTGGGCAGGGGCGCCCAGGGCAGGGTCGTGCTCGCCCGGCACATCGAGTCGGGAACCCCGGTGGCGATCAAGTACGTGCGGGCCGAGAACACCGAGGAGCTGCGACAGGAGGCGATGCTGCTCGGCCGGGTCACCGATCCGCACGTGGCGCGGCTGTACCGGCTGGTGCACAGCGAGCACGGCGCGGCGATCGTGATGGAGGCGGTCAACGGAGTCTCGCTCAAGCGGGTGCTGGCCGAGCACGGGGCGCTGGGACCGGAGGCGGCGCTGGTGGTGCTCAAGGGCTCGCTGCTGGGACTGGCCGCAGCCCACGCCGTGGGGGTCGTCCACCGCGACTACAAGCCCGCCAACGTGATCGTGCAGGCCGACGGGCTCAGCAAGCTCATCGACTTCGGGATCGCGGTGCCGGCGGGAGCGGGCGACCGCTCGGGCACCCCCGCCTACATGGCGCCCGAGCAGTGGGCCGGGGGGAGCGCCGCCCCCGCCACCGACGTGTACGCCGCGACCTGCGTGTTCTTCGAGTGCGTGACGGGCCGCCGCCCGTACGAGGGAAGCATCGAGGAGCTGCGGGCGCTGCACGTCGGCGCCCCGATCCCCGCGGAGGAGATGCCCCGGCCGCTGCGGGGCCTGGTGGAGCGCGGCATGGCCAAGGACCCCGTGCAGCGCCCGCCGGGCGCGGCGGCGTTCGTGGCCGAGCTGGACGCGATCGCGGCGGCCGAGTACGGCCCCGACTGGGAGGAACGCGGCGTCCGCACCCTCGCGGGGGCGGCGGTGGCGCTGGCGTCGCTGTTCCCGCTGGCGGCGCTCGGCGGCGCCCACGTCTCGGCCGCGGGCTCGGCCGCCGCGGGCTCGGCNGCCGCGGGCTCGGCCGCCGCGGGGGCCGCCGCCGGGGGAGCGGCGGTGGGCGGCGCGACGGGCGGCGCGGCCGGCGGGGCCGCGCTGGGCGGCGTCTCGAGCGTGGCCGCCGCGGCGGGGGGAGGCGGCCTGCTCGCCGGCGCCGGGGCCAAGGTGGCGCTGGCCGTGGCCGGAGCGGGGGTGGTCGCCGGGGCCGGCGGCTTCGTGGTCGCGAACGCCCCCGCCAAGCCCGCCGCCCCGCCGGAGCGGCCGGTCGCGGTGGCCGCCGCCGTTCAGAACCAGACCTACACCGACGTCCCTCTGCAGATCCGCAACGCCCGGTACGCGCAGGTCAGCGGGCTCGGCGACGCTCAGCGGCAGCAGCGGATCAACCAGGCGCTCCGGCAGCCGCTGGATTGGTGGATCTCCTGGATGCGCGATGCCACCCGGAGCAATCGCGACTTGTGCACCGGCACCAGCTACATCAACTCCGATGTACGGGTCGGGCTGCGCGGCCCCACCCTGGTCTCCGTCCGCTATGAGATCAGCGGTGATCTGTGCTACCCCGCCGACGGGACCCTGCCGTCGTGGGCGGTCACCGTGAACGTCAAGACCGGCCGGGCGCTGACCGCGGCCGACGTCTTCCGCCCCGAGACGCTCACCGGCCGCGGCATCTCCACCCTGCTGAGCCGCATGACCGCCACCGAGGGCATCTTCGAGTCGGGCGGCTGCGCCTCCGATTACTCGGTCGGCCGGGCCGACTTCTTCCCGTCCGAGCCCCAGGGCCTGGACATGGAGTACCCGCCGCACATGACCGTGTTCTTCACCCCCGACCGCTTCGAGCTCATCTGGTCGACAGAGGGCAGCGCCTGCATCTTCGACCTGTTCCACGCCCCCTACGACAGGGTCCGTGATCTGCTCAAGCCCGAGATCGTCGCTCTCCTCCCCGGCGCCTCGCCCACGCCGCAGCGTTCCTGAGACGGCGACGACGACGATGGAGCAAGCTGTGATCATGAGCGATGCCCACGGAACCGACGAGGAGCTCGAGCGGCGGGCCCGCGCCAACGCGGAGGCGCTGCGCGAGGAGCTGACCGAGACGCTGCGCGTCAGGCTGGCCGCCGCCGGCTGGCAGGGGCCGATCATGCTGGAGGAGACCCCGGAGTGGGCCCAGGACGACTCCACCGCCGGCTACCACTGGTTCACGCTGAACACGCCCGCCTGGAACGAGGACGAGGGCGCCCACGTCCAGGTGCCGGGGGTGCCGCTGGAGACGGTGCGCGCCGAGCCGGCGGACGGACGGTGGCCGCTGCGGTACGAGGGCGAGGGATGGGCCTGGGAGGAGCTGGTGGCCCATCTCGCCGACGAGGCCGCCCCGTGGGAGACGTTCCGCCTCAACATCCGCGCCTTCCTCGCCGACGTGGTCGCCCAGGGCGGGCCGCCGGAGGTCCTGGAGGCCGACCTCGAGGTCAACGTGGACGCGGCGAGCGGGAACCGGGAGCCCTACTGGGTGCCCGTCGCCGGGTCACGGATCCTCGTCGCGGTCTCCGACGACGTCGACGCCCGCGGGTCCGGCCGGAAGGTCTTCGTCAACCACATCCCGCTGCCCTGGCCGGACGCCGTGCGAGACTTCATCCGCCGGGCCGAGTGGATGGCCGCCCATCCCGACGTCGTCGCCGGTCCGGGATGGAACGAGGAGTTCTGGCGGCTGGAGGACCAGGGGGTCTGAATCCTCCGTCGCGCCGGCCGATCGGGGCAGGGCGGCGGCGATGGCGTCCAGGACGCGTTCCAGGCCGTAGGCGAAACGCTCGTCGTCGTCCATGTGCGGCTGGCGGGCGTACAGGACGATCTTGCTGAAGACCGGGTAGTCCCCGCTGTCGAGGATGTGGCGGATGTACGGTCCGGAGCGGGCCATCCACTGCTCGCGGGTGGTGCCGGTGCGGCGCTCCTCCTCGATCCAAGCCGCCTCCTCGCGGACGAACCCGGTCACATAGCCCTGGAAGATCCCGAACAGGGCCATCATCTCGTCGACCGGCACCCCGAGCCGGTCGAGGGCGCCCATGCCGAACTCCAGGAAGCGCAGCGTGTTCGGGCCGAAGATGTGGCGCACCCCCCGAACGTCGGTGAACCACGGGTGGCGCCGGGAGACCGCGCGCAGGGCGTGCGCCAGGCGGGTGAGGTCGGCGCGCCAGTCGTCGGAGGGCTCATCGGGCAGGTCCAGCTCGCCGTAGACGGCGTCGACCATCAGGTTGATCAGGTCTTCCCGGCTCGGCACGTAGCGGTACAGCGACATGGCGCCCGCGCCGATCTCGGCCGCCACCCGGCGCATCGAGGCGGCCTCCAGCCCTTCGGCGTCGGCGATCCGGATCGCGGCCGCGGTGATCTGCGCCCTGCTGTAGGCCGGGCGCGGTCCCCGGGCCGGGCGCTCCGGTCGCAGCCAGATGATGTCGGGCGCGTCGTCGCCCACGTCGTTCTCCTCCTCCGGCGAACGGGTTGCGTACATCGTACTCAGTTCTTACCCTGACCGTGCACAATAACCGCGTACGGTGTACTCAGAACGGAGTCGCGATGACTGGACCGATCGTCGTCGCCGAAGGGCTGTACAAGCGCTTCGGCGACGTCCGCGCGCTGCGCGGCCTGGACCTGACGGTGCCGCCCGGCGCCGTCTGCGCGCTGCTGGGGCCCAACGGTTCCGGTCAGACTATTGAGACCAGAGACCCCAAGGTAACACGCGGCCCCGCCGCACGCCCCGTCACGCGGCCCGCCCAGCCGCGACGGCCCCCGCGCGCACTGGCAGGCGACTCGCGGCACGCGGCCAGACATGCGGCAACCCCCGTCCGCTCCCCTCTGGCGGACGGGGGTTGGTCTGACCCGTGCTGAGGCTAGGAACTGCCCAGCCTCAGCGCGGCGCGTGCGGCGGCGGTGTACTCGATCGTGTGACCGTCCCGCGTCAGGTCATCGTGAATCCACCACCAGTGAATTTCGCACCACGCGCTTTCATCGGCGGTGACCACGATCGCGGGCACCGGCCGATCACCGTGGATCGCCGCGTCACAGGTGACGCCATTCGGGGCGGCGTGTACGCGGTAGCCGCTCATGCCAGGCTCCAAGCGCCCGACACCGCGCGGCGCATAGGGGCCGCGACCCTGCGGGGCACTCTGGCAGCGCTGCGCATCTTCGGCGGGCTGGACGGCTGGGCGGGGCGGCCGTGTCCGGTCCGGGCGTGCCGGGCGGGTTCGGTGCCATGACCGATACCGCCAGATCCGAACCATGCGTCTACCTCGCCGATGCGTGCCAGTAGTTCAACCGCGCTGGCCGCTTCAATGTGACCGTCCCAGTACCGGCCGCGAGGGATGGCCCACAGATGGCCGGTGAAGTGGCCGAACCACACCACCCAACGGCCGCCCGTCTGCCGCTGGACATTGCGGGCGATCTCGTCACCCAGGGCACGCGGGATACGCTCTCCCATAACCACGCTCCGTTCGTGGCCAGGCCCCGGAACCCCCCGGCGCGTCACCGCCGGGCCGGGGCCGCTTGCATGTCTGGAGGGCAGCCTACGCGGAGTTACGCAGAGATCGGAAGAGAATAGAAGCGCACGGAACGGAAGCATTGCGTCCAGTTCCGTAGCGTTGTGGCATGGCCCAGCTTGACGGCATCGCACCGCTACGCGATCAACTCGCGGCGGTGATCACGGCGCGTATCGAGTCCGGGGAGTACCCGCCAGGGTCCAAGCTGCCCACCGCGCAGCAGCTTGCCGACGAATTCGAGATCAGCGCCCGGACCGTCACGGACGCTTTGGCGATCCTCCGCGAACGCGGGCTACTCATAGGCGTCAGGGGTCGCGGCGTGTTCGTGTCGCCCGACATCCGGCCAGCCGACACGCCCCAGCCGGACAACGGCTAGAGCATCGCCGCACAACCCCCGAAACGACGAAACGCCCCGAGCAACCTCCCGCTACTCGCGGGGACGCTCGGGGCGTTTCGCCGTGCCGGCTACTCGCGGGAGCGGGACGCGGCGAGCGTGATCCGCTCCGCCTCGCTCACGACCATCCCGCCGGGCGTTGCAAGCTCCGGCCGGTCAAGGGTGATCGCAGCGGCCTGCGCTTCCCACGTCCGCGCCTCCGCGGCGGACATCCGGCCGGAATGCGTCAGCTCCGCGATTAGATCACCGATCAGTTCCCAAAGCGCATCCACCTTTGCGGCTTCCGGCATGCGGAATTCGATAGGCTTGCAAGCCATGGGGGTTACCTCCCTAGCAGGTCGATCCCCTAGGCCCCGGGCGGTGTTGCCGCACCGTTCCGGGGCCGTCTCGTGTGCGCTATGAGAGCACCACAAGATCCCCGCGTCAAGTGGGTTCGCGGCGACCACAGCAGCCATATGTGAGCCGCTAACGCACCCCCGGCGATGCGCGGCGGGAACGCCCCGTGTCTCCGATGCGGCGACAGTTCTCTACAGCGGTAAGCGCGTCGCCTGCCGCGTAAACCGGAAACACCCCGTGTCACCGCTCGCGTGAACGCAGGCGACACCCCCGTAAACACGAAATGCGCCCCGGGGCTACACACCCCAGGGCGCATTTACACGCGTGAATTCCCACGCGACACAACGTCAACGGCACCGGCGACATTCCGCCGGCCCGGCTGTGCACACGCGGCACGGCATTTACGCGGTACCGCGATTGCGGTTACACGCGGCACGGCCCCGCGCGTTCGCGGCGACACCCGCGCACCCGCCCGCACCCCTCCGCGCTCACGCGCTGTGACCCCCGGTCCGCGACTCTGCGTCACGGAGAGAGAGACGGGAGGACGGCGGCGGGGGCGCCCGGCCTTGTCCGTCCAAAAAACCGCAGGTACGAGGCGTTACCGCAGGTCAGACGGGGGCGGCGGTCGCAAGCGGAGGCGGTGACGCTGCGTAACGCCCGCTGCGGACCGCCTCGCGGCAGTGTGCGCGGAGCGTGAACGTTGACGTTGACACGCGGAGGCGACACGCGGCACACGGAGGCGACACCCATAGGCGGCACGACACGCGACGGCGATAGTGTCACGTGACATATGGCGTTACCATGCCGCACAAACGCCAATACGCGGCGGACCGCATTGCAGCCCGCCGCGTATTGGCGTTCACGTCAGCCGATCATGCACCGCCACCGATGAACGACTTGATCGCACCCGTCGTGTCGACCAGCGCACCGTCAACGCGCCACAGGGCGCGGAACGTCACCATGTCGCGGTCAAACGCGAAATCGTCCGAGCGCTCAAAGCGCATCTCCCGGACCGACCGCACAACATACCGAGACCAGTCACCGAACAGAATCGACTTCGCCCCAGGGGCAACTGTGGGCATGTTCGGGTCAACGAACACTGGCCGGCCCAGCAGCGTGCCCGCGGCCCCGGTACCGGGCGGAATATCCACGTCGAAAAGATACCGACCCTGGTTGTCCTTAAGCTTGCGCACGGCCGCAAGCGTCGCATTGGACATCAACCACCCCGCTGCCTGCGAACGGGCGTACGGCTCCGCCACACTGTGATACAGGTCGATAAGCTCGTCGGCGGTCGGGGCCGGACCCGCGCCGGTCACACCAACGGTCGCGGCGGTGAGCACCCCGGAGGGCTGACCGGAACCCGTGCCCGCGATAAAGTGCGCCCCGGCACCGTTCGCAAGGGCTTGTGCCGCCTCGCGGGCAAGAAAATCGAGCAGATCGAACGCGGTGTCGTTGGCCAGCTCGCCCGAGACCTGTACCAGGAAGCCGTACTTGTAGCTTCGCAGCGTCACCGGAGCCACGCCAGGATCCGACATGGGGATCTGGGCACCCTCGGGAACAATGCTGGCGGTACTCAAGGCAGTGGATGCGGGGATGACGAGGTCTTCCCCGGTCTCCGTGGTAACGACCGTCGCACCGGCCGCGAGAATGGCGGACATCTCCGTAAGGTGCATGACCAGCCGGTTAAAGAACGTCGTACCGGTCAGGCCACCGCCGGTCCCGGTGGTGATGCTGCGACGCTCGATGCCCGGCTGAAAACCGGACCTGGCATCCCGCCATTCCACGGTGATCGGCTCACGGCTGTTACGCGCGATGCGATCACGAAATTCCGCAGCAAGCATGGTGTCGGTCGCCGTCATATTCCTCGCTCCCGGCTCCTGGCCAAGGATCTTGGCAAAGGTCTCCTGCGTTTCCTTGGCTCGCCGCTCTTTTTCGATCAGCTCTTGCATCCTCGCATCTAGAGCTTCCACAAGCTCCTTGTGGGCGTCGAATTCTGCTTCCTCCGCCGTGGTGAGGTCGCGGCGTTCGCCGTCTGCTCGATCCAGGATCGCTTTAGCAGATCGCCACGCTTGCATGCGCCGCTCGTGGAGCCGCCTCACAAGCTCGC
Organism: Thermomonospora catenispora; assembly: GCF_006363815.1. Taxonomy (GTDB): domain Bacteria; phylum Actinomycetota; class Actinomycetes; order Streptosporangiales; family Streptosporangiaceae; genus Thermomonospora; species Thermomonospora catenispora. The sequence continues at coordinate 79,189 of NZ_RRYT01000001.1, read as the reverse complement.
TCATACCGCTTATCCTTTACGGTCGTGCTGTTTCCACTAGCGGCGTTGGGGTCACCCTGCGCCAAACTTCGCGGCATCGCAAAAACCGGCATGCCGCAGGCCGGATAGGCGTTCGGTCAGTGGGTTGCGCCCTGCTGGCCGGAAGCCCTTTTCAAACGGGACGCGGCGTTTTTTTCGATCCGGCCGCCGCGGGACCCGGGTAGCGGGTGTGGGTCGCACTGCCCGCAATGAAGTCCGAAACCGTGCCGCCCGATCAGCCGGGCAGATCACAGGAAATAGCGCCGCTAACATCACGTTCCATCTCAGCGATAATGCGGCGCTGCCGGTCGTCCACCTCCGCGACCGTCGCGGCCAAGACGGCAAAGAACTGTGCGAGCCGCGAAGAATAACCGACCCACCGATCCCGGCTTTCCGCCATGACGATTATCAGGGACCGCCGTTCAACGGTTGTCAGGTCAGCGATCGCGGCGTGAAGATCATGCATTGCTTTCTCAACCCCCCGTAGGGCCGCGCCCCCGCCGGAAGTGAACCGGCCGCACCGGAACAGAACCGGCACGGCCGGCACCGGCTGAATGGGTGCATGCCTCCCGCCATGCGGCGGAAGCCTCATCCGGACCGCGCGCCGCAATTCGCGAGCGGTCCGGTAAGTCTCGTTACTGCGTTGCCCACGCCTCCGTGCGGGCCGCACCGGAGAACCCAGCCGATGCGGCCCGCGCGCCGCGAACCGAGGGGTTCCGCGCTTCGGGAGATACCGCAACATGGAACAGGGCGGGTCACCCCGCCCCGTCTTCCGCCGCGAAGCGGAAGCCTTTCGCGGACCACGCACCGCGATTCGCGGGCGGTCCGTCAAGTCTTAGAAGTCGGTTCCCATGCCCTCATCCGCCGCGCCTCCGCGAGGACGTTCGGCGGATCGTCAGCGCGAATGCCGCCGAGGACATCGCCATAGATGCGAGCGTGTACCGTCGCGGCAGGTTCGAAGTCCGGAAGCTCGATAACGCACCTCCGCATTGCTCGTATCCGCTGCGGAGCTGGTAGCCCACGACCCCGCAGGGCGACCGAAAAAGGGCCGTGGGCTACCGGCAGATTTCCGGCAGTGCCCGGATGGTACGGGCATGTGCAGATTACCCGCTGCACCCCGGGGGCTTTGTGCCGCTTTTTTGCGGTCTTAACAAAAAAAGCCCCGCCCGGACCGCCGGCGCGCGCCTGGCCTCGCGCGCCAGCCCCCGGACGGGGCGAAACATACTTGCCCGAACGGCTGGCCAGCGCCGACATGAATTCCCAGGCAAGGAGGTCTATTAAGTTATCCCTCCCAACCGGGGTAAATGTTCGATATCCCTTGTACCATTCTCATAGGAAAGCAAGCGTGGAACGGCAGCGCGAAAACGGCTGAGCGGTCCCCACAGACGCGAAAACCCCCGGACCTGTGGAAGTCCGGGGGTGCCACCAGTCGGCCGTCTGCGGCCGTTTCAGCGCCCTCTAGTGCCCACTGGTCACGGTGCCCCGCGCTTCGCGGGCCGCCTCGCGCTTGCGCTGACGGTAGGCGCGCACCCGGCACGCGGCGGAACACCACAGTGTTTGGCGGCCGTCCAGCCACGCGCCGCAGTGCGCGCAATCCTCGCGGCGAAAGTCCGGGTCGCTTGCCACCGTCGCATCACCTCCCAAAGCGGGTGTTACGAATCTCGGATGGTATGTTCGCGTTCCCGGTACTACGCTATAGATTATGTGTTAGTTGAGAAAGCGCGAACATACCGCCGGACTTTTGTAACACACGAAAAATGCGGCCCGGCTCCGCCTCCGCATGGCGGAGTTGCCGGGCCGCGAACGCACTACACCCCAGCCGCGTACCGCGCTCGGACCTGCGCGCGATACCGCGCACGCCTACGCGTGCGACTGCGCCCCTCACGACATGTGACGCTGCACAAGATCGCCCGCGTGCCGCGAGGATCGAACGCACGACCGCAATGCACACAAGCCTTCACGCCGCCCCCTTCACACCGCGAACCGCACCGGCCGCATACCCGGAATGATCCGGCCGCACCGTGCGATCATGTGGCGCGACCGCTCCCACGCGTCTTCCTACGGAGTGCCGCGGTTCGCACGGCAATCCAGGCGTCGGCATTCGTGGGAGCAGTACACCGGGAAGCGGTCACCGTAGTAGGCGAGCCTGGCGGGGTTGGCGCATCCCGCGCGATGGCACGCGGGCGCATCCTCGCGGACCTTGACGACCACAGGGCATCCCTCCGCGAAATCGTGACGTGCGGGCAGTGGTGTTCTCACTCCCCAGCCGCGCAAATGTTCACCCGATTTGTTTCATATCCCCCGCGACGGCCGGCCCGGAACCGATATGCTCGCCGTGCGGCGCTGTACGGGCCGCAGACGCGCGACCGACCCCCGCCCGGTTTCCGGGGTATGGGACTGGTCATCCTCGCGGTTCTCGGCGGTTTTCCGGGCCGTCTGGGCGGCCGTTCCGGCGATGCCTCGCGGCCGTGCCTCCGCGAGGCTGGGCGGTCGGCGCGGCGAGCGTGCCCGCCCCGGCATCCCCGCGCGGCGAGGCTTCGCGTCCCGCCGCCCCGCGGAGGGGGGCGGCCCGCTGACCTGCGGCCATGACGGAATGACGAAATGACTTTGAGTTGGGTTTGTCCTTATAGCGCTATAGGTAGTACCCGACCTCTTGTCATTTCGTCATTTCGCCATCGCTCTTGACGGAGCGTCTAGCGGCATCCTACTCTCTGTGACCATGCGTGAGTGGGGCAGCCCGCCCCACGGAGGGGTAAGGCACTGACCTGCGGAAATGACAAAGTGACGAAATGAAAGCGAGTTGGGTTTAACTCTATAGCGCTATAGGTAGTACCCGACCGCTCGTCATTTCGTCACTTCGTCATCCTCCCTCGACAGAACGTCTAGCGGCGCTCCACCCTCCGTGACGGTGCGCGGGCAGACGGCCCCGGCACCCCTCCGCGAGCCGGGGCCGCGTGGCGCGGCCGTGCGTGATGCTCGCGGCCGTGCCCGCGACGGTCGGCGCGGCCGTGCCTCGCGGACCGCTGCCAGGCTCCGCCGACACGACGAACCCCCGGCGGCACCCTCTGCGGGTCACCGGGGGTCGTCTGCGGCCGTCTGCGGGCCGCTCAGTGCGCTATGGGCAGGCTATGCGGCGGTGTCCACCTGGAGCCGCACGCCCCGCACGCTCGCCGCGTTCCGGGCCGCGTCCGCCGCCGGGGTGTTGAGCGTCGTCTCCTCGGTCGCGATGGCGTCCAACGTGTCCGCCACCGCCAGCGCGTCAGGGTTGGTGATCTCCACCGTTACGCGGTCCGCGACCGTGAGCCCCGGGGCCGCCTTGCGGACCGTCACGCGGACACCCGCCATGCGCAGCAGCGCCCGCCGCGCGGAATCGTCCGGGGCCGCGTGCCAGTCCTCCGCGAACGTGGTCGGGGCCGGAACCCACGTCGCTTCACCCGCGCGCGCCTGCTGTTCCTCCAGCTTTGCGAGCCGCTTGTTAGTCGCGGTGAGCTGGGCCATCACCGCGTCCCACGCGGGAGAACCGGCGGGCAGCGTGACGAGCGCTTCGGAAAGCGACTCGACGGCCGCCCGGTCGCGTGCGATTTCCGCGGACACGTCCGCGACTTCGGCCGCCTTGATCAGGGGCCGGAACGCGCCGATAGCGGCGAGCACTTCGGAAGCCACGTAGGGCTCAATCAGCTTGTCCGCGATGAACGCATGGGCCGTGCAATCCTTGTTGGCGCATCGGTACGTGCTGTAGCCCTTGTTGCGGTGAAAGTTGGTGTACATCGCGTGACCGCACCCCGCGCATTCCGCGATGTGCAAAAGCATGGTGTCTGTGGCGCGCGCACCCATGGGGACGCTACGGGATTTGAGCGCTTCGCGCACGCGGAGGTGTTCCGCCTCAGAGATCAGTTCCGGGCCGACCTTGACCACGCGGCCCTCCGCGTCCAGCACGGGTCGCAGATCCTTAGCGCGAGCCTTGACGCGCTTGCCGTTCGCGTCCGTTTTCTCATGCTGCGGACGCGGGTCATGCATGAGCGTTCCGGTAAGGGTCGGGCTCATGAGCAGATCCTTAAGGGCGGTCGCGGTCCACTTCGGAAGCTTGCCGGTACGCGAGTTCTCCGGAGGCCGGCCCCGTTGCACGCGCCCATACGCGGACGGGGCCAAAACACCCGCCGCGTTCAGCTCGTCCACAAGCGTTTCAATTCGCGTCCCCGCGATCACGCGGCGGACCATTTCGCGGACACGCGGGCCGGTCTCCGGATCAATGTCGAGGTATTTACCGCCGTCCCGCTTGACGATCCGGAACCCGTACGGTGCCTTACCACCCGGCCAGCGGCCTTGCTTGCGGAGCCGGTCTTTCGCGGTGACCGTGCGGGCAATGATCATGTCGCGCTCAATTTCCGCGATGGCCGCCATGATCTTTCCGACCGTCGCGGAACCGCCCGGCGAGAGAACGCCATCGGTGGTGATGCCCTCCGCACCTGCGAGAGAAAGCGCGGCCATGAACCGGCCGAATTCGATCATCGAACGGGCGAAACGGTCCAGCTTCCACGCCAGCACGTAGCGGACGCGGCGCGCGGCGAGCAGGTCCAGCACGCGGGACATGCCGGGCCGGTCCTCCAGTCGCGTTGCCCCAGACACGTCAACGTCTTCGTACACCGCGATCACTCGCCACCCCATGCGGGCCGCGTACTCCTCACACAACTCCCGCTGCGACTCGACAGACGTGGAGTCGTCCGCGTCCCGCGACAGACGGATGTAGATCACGACCGCCGGGCGGTCATAGGTAATGGCGGATTCCGCGAGCGTCGGCACGGTCATGTGTGCGTCTCCCCAGCTAGGCGGGCTACCGGGGGCGTTGTCACTCCCAGCGGCCCGGGTGTTCGGCTGAGGTCCCAACAGGTCTGTCCGGGGGGCCGGCAAGACCACGACGGTGCGGATCCTGGCCACCCTCGCCCGCCCCGACGCCGGGCGCGCCCGGATCGCCGGGCACGACGTGGTGCGCGAGGCCGACCGGGTGCGCGCCCTCATCGGGCTGGCCGGGCAGTACGCCGCCGTGGACGAGCGGCTGACCGGCCGGGAGAACCTGCAGATGTTCGGCCGCCTGCACCACCTGTCCCGGGCGCGGGCCCGGCGGCGCGCCGACGAGCTGCTGGAACGCTTCGGCCTGACGGAGGCGGCCGACCGGGTGGCGGGCACCTACTCCGGCGGGATGCGCCGCCGCCTGGACCTGATCGCCAGCCTGCTCGTCACCCCGCGGGTGCTGTTCCTGGACGAGCCCACCACCGGGCTGGACCCCCGCAGCCGCGGCGAGATCTGGGACGCCGTCCGCGCGCTGGCGGCCGACGGCACCACCGTGCTGCTCACCACCCAGTACCTGGAGGAGGCCGACCGGCTCGCCGACGACGTCGTGGTGATCGACCACGGCCGGGTGATCGGCCAGGGCACGCCCGAGGAGCTCAAGGCCGACCTCGGCGGCCGGATCGAGGTGGAGCTGGCCGACGCCGACGCGCTGCCCGCGGCGTCGGCCGTGCTGGCCCGCATCACCGGAACCGACCCCGCGGCGTCCGACCAGCGCCGGCTGACCGCCCCGGCCCCGGCCGACCTGCGGCTCGCCGACGCCGTCCGCGAGCTCGACCGCGCCGGGATCGCCCTCGCCGACATCGCCCTGCGCCGTCCGTCCCTGGACGAGGTCTTCCTGCACCTGACCGGCCGGACCGCCCGGGAGACGGACGCCGCCGCGACCGAGGGGGAGGCCGCCTGATGGGCACGTCGCTGCGCTGGACGATCACGGACGGTCTCACTCTGGTCGAGCGGGAGCTGCGCCAGATGCGGCACGAGCCCGGCGAACTGGTCGCGTCGCTGATCTTCCCCGCCCTGATGGTGCTGATGTTCGGCTACATCATGGGCAGCGCGATCAAGGTGCCCGGAGGGGGCGGCTACCGCGAGTACCTGATGCCGGGGCTGTTCGCGATGATCACCTTCAGCTCGATGATGGCGATGACCCTCAAGGTGGCCACCGACGCCTCGCGCGGGGTGATGGACCGGCTCCGCTCACTGCCGATGTCGCGGCTGGCGGTGCCGTTCGGCCAGACCGGCGCGGACGTGCCGTCCGGGCTGCTCAATTTGAGCATCATGGCGGGGATGGGCCTGCTGGTCGGCTGGCGGCCCCACGAGGGGCCGCTGCGCGCCCTGGCGGCGTTCGCGCTGCTGGTGCTGCTGCGGTACGCGCTGAGCTGGGTGGGCTGCTACCTGGGGTTCCGGGTCAAGAACGAGCAGGTCGCCGACCAGATGGTGCCGCTGCTGTTCCCGATCACCATGCTGTCCAACGCGTTCGTGCCCACCGAGGGGATGCCGGCCGTGCTGCGCGTGATCGCCGACTGGAACCCGGTCAGCGCCGCCACCGCCGCCTGCCGTGACCTGTTCGGCAATCCCGGCGCCCCCACGGCCGACGCCGCCTGGCCCGTGGCCCACCCGATCCTCGCCACGATCGGCTGGTCCGTGCTGCTGATGGCGATCTTCATGCCGCTGTCCCTGCGCGCCTACCAGCGGCGGTCCTGACCGCCCGGCCGCCCCGGCGGCCGCCGGGAGGTCTCCGGCGGCCGTCAGGTGGCCACGGCGCGGAGGGTGCCGGGACGGCGGCCGGTGAGCCGGTCCAGGGCCGTGGAGGCGGACTCGTCGGCCGGGAGGTAGGCGAGCAGGCGCTGGCCGTCGTCGGCGGACACGGCGAGGGTCTCGTACGCCAGGCGCAGCTCGCCGGCCTCCGGATGGACGAGGCGGAGGACGCCGGTGCGCGGGGGCGGGCTCGGGACGCCCTGCAGACGGGAGGTGAACGGGGCGCCCACCACCAGGGACAGCTCGTCGATGAACGCCGCCGCGTGCGGGTCGTTCCCGGTGGTCTCGGTGCGCAGGCAGGCGACCTGCTCGTCGGCGACCCGGTCCCACTCGGGATAGGCGGCGCGGGCCCGCGGATCGGTGAACACATGGCGGGTCACGTTGGGCGGGTCGCCGTCCAGCAGCCCGAGCGGCCCGGTGAGGCGTTCGAAGGCCACGGTGTGGGCGAGGACGTCGTTCAGCCGGTTGAGGACGACGGCGGGAGTGGGCTCGAGGCGCTCCAGCAGGGCCCGCAGGGTCGGGCGGACGGTGCGGGACGGCGGCTGCGCCCGGAACATGCACATGCCGGGGCCGTGCATCGCCTTGGCCGTGCGGTGCAGGATCTCCCGGTCGGCGGTGGACAGCCGCAGCGCGTCGGCCAGCGCCCCGAGGACCTGGAACGACGGATTCCGGTCGCGTCCCTGCTCGAGGCGGGTCAGGTACTCCACGCTGATCCCGGCGAGGGTGGCCAGCTCCGACCGGCGCAGCCCGGGGGTGCGCCGGCGGGGACCGGTCGGCAGCCCCACCTGGTCGGGGGTGATCGCCTCGCGACGGGACCTGATGAACTCGCCCAGCTCGTTGCCGCTCATGCCCTCACGCTAACCCGCCGACGGGCCGCCGATCCTGGCCCTGTCGGGGCCAGGATCGGCGCGGTCTGGTTGCCCCGTTCCGGCGGACGCACGGTGGATCCATCGACGAACGACAGGGAGTCGCTGAGATGGATCTTGGACTGAACGGCCGGACCGTGATCGTCACCGGAGCGTCGGGCGGCATCGGCCGTGAGATCGCCCGCGCCTTCGGCGCCGAGGGCGCGGACGTGGTGCTCGCCTACCACAGGGCGCAGGACCGGGCCGAACGGCTGGCCAAGGAGATCGAGCAGGCCGGCGGCCGGGCGCTGGCGGTCCGCCACGACATGGCCGATCCGGCGTCGGCCGCCGCCCTGGCCCGCGCCGCGACGGACTGGACCGGGCGGATCGACGTGCTGGTCAACAACGCCGTGCACTGGGGCGCGGACGCCCCCGACTCCGAGGACCGGTACGAGACGGTGCCCGAGGAGGCCTGGCAGGCCGTGGTCCGCCACAACGTCGAGGGCGCGATCCGGCTGAGCCGCGAGGTCACCCCGGTGATGCGGTGGCGGGGATGGGGCCGCATGGTGCACATCTCCTCCAGCCTGGCCACGGACGGCGCGGCGGGCAGCGAGTACTACGCGGCGGCCAAGGCGGCGCTGCACGGATTCAGCCGCTCGCTGGCGTTCTCGCTCGGCAAGGACGGCGACATCCTGTCCAACGTCGTCATGCCGGGTCTGACCCGCACCGACACCAACGGCTTCATCACCGACCGGTGGGCCGACCACTACAGCGCCCTGGCGCCCATCGGCCGCCTGCTGACCGCCGCCGAGGTCGCCGCCCCGGTGGTCTTCCTGGCCTCGGCCGCCAACACCGGGATCACCGGCCAGGTCGTCACCGTCACCGGCGGCGCCTGACCGCCCGGCCCGGCGGGCGGTGACCGGGCCGGGGCCGGCCGGACCGCCCGGGCGCGGGGGCGGATCCCGTGCCGGAAAGCCGTCGCCGCCGGGACGCGGGGGCGCGTCCCGGCGGCGACGGGTCGGGTCACCTCTTGGTGTAGGGGATGCCGTCCGCGGCGGGAGCGCGGACGGCGCCCACCAGGCCGGCCACGGCGAAGATGGTGGCCAGATACGGCGTCATGCTCAAGAACGCGGTCGGCACCGGGGTCTCCAGCGGCTGCAGGGACACCGAGACGCCGCCGGCGAAGCCGAACAGCAGGGCGGCCGACACCGCGCCCAGCGGAGACCAGCGGCCGAAGATCAGCGCGGCCAGCGCGATGAAGCCCTGGCCGGCGGCCATGTTCTTGTTGAAGGTGATGTTCAGCCCGATGGTCAGCCACACGCCGCCCAGGCCCGCGATCAGGCCGCCGAGGATGACGTTGCAGTAGCGCATGCCCACCACCCGGATCCCGACGGTGTCGGCGGCGGTGGGGTGCTCGCCGACCGCCCGGGTGCGCAGGCCCCACCGGGTGTGGAACAGCCCGATCTGCACCACGGCGATCAGCACGATCATCAGGTAGAAGACGATGTTCTGCCCGAACAGCACCGGGCCGATCACCGGCAGGTCCGACAGCAGCGGGATGTCGATCGCCCCGAACGTCATCGTCTTGTTGTACTCGGGGTTGGTCTGCATCAGCCGCTCGTACAGAAAGCCCGTCAGGCCCGCCGCGAACAGGTTGATGACCACGCCCAGGACCACCTGCTGCACCAGGTAGCGGTTGGCGAACACCGCCAGCATCGCCCCCAGCAGACCGCCCCCCAGGCACCCGGCGACCAGCCCGACCCACAGGCTGTCGGTGATCGACGCGAAGAACGCGGCGGCGAACGCCCCGACCAGGAACTGCCCTTCGATCGCGACGTTGATCACGCCCGAGCGCTCGCACAGCACACCGCACAGCGCCCCCAGGATCAGCGGGGTCGCCGCCAGCACCGTCGCGTTCAGCACCGAGGTGAAGTTCAGGCTGTGCCCGGCGGTCGCCCACACCAGGAACGCCGCCACGAACGCCACCAGATGGACGGTGGTGGCGGCGACGCGGCGGCGGCCGGTCAGCCGCAGCGCGATCCGCAGCAGCCCCACCGCCACGCACACCAGCGACAGCACGATCGCGGTGGGCGCGGCGGGCACGGTCAGATCGGGGACCTGGAGGCCCTGGCCGCCCACCAGGTTCCAGCTGAAGGTGGCCTGCGCGCCGTCGTCGGTGCGGCTGCCGAGCCCGAACGCCCACAGTCCGTACAGGCCCGCCAGGGTCATGGCCCCGCCGACGTACCAGTGGCCCCGGTCGGTGGCGGCGGCGGTGGCCGCGGCCGGCCCCGCCGAGGGGGTCAGCGTGTCGCTCATCTCAGCCGTTCCATCCCTTCGCCAGCAGACCGGTGGACCCCTCGCCCTCGCCGCGCAGCCGGAAGATGCCGCGCACCAGCGCCGGGGCGGCCACGAACAGCACGATCAGGGCCTGGATGACGGTGACGATCTCGATCGAGACGCCGGCCGCCGCCTGCATCTCGCGGCCTCCCGCCTGCAGCGCCCCGAACAGCAGCGCCGCCGCCACGGTGCCGACCGGGGAGGCCCGGCCCAGCAGCGCCACGGTGATCGCGGTGAACCCGAGCCCGGCGTCGATCTGCTGGGTGAGGGCGTTGTTGGCGTTGGCGGTGCCGAGCACCTGCGACACCCCGACCAGGCCCATCAGCCCGCCGGAGATCAGCATCGCCATGGTCTGCCCGTAGCCGACGCTCATCCCCGCGGTGCGGGCGGCGTTGGGGTTGGCGCCCACCGTGCGGAGCTGGAAGCCCAGCGTGGACCGGTTGAGCAGCCACCAGGCGAAGACCACCGCGGCCAGCGCCAGCAGCAGCCCGGCGTTCACCCGCAGCGAATCGCCGAACAGGTGCGGCAGCCGCGCCGCCTCGTTCACCGGCTTGGAGACCGGCTGCGGGTTGTCCGGGTCGCGGAACGCCTCGCTGCCGATCAGATAGCCCAGCAGCAGGAACGCCACGTAGTTGAGCATGATCGTGACGATCACCTCGTGCGCCCCGGTGCGCGCCTTGAGCCAGCCGACCAGCCCGCCGTACAGGGCGCCGCCGCCCAGCCCGGCCAGGATCGCCGCGGGCAGCGCGATGACCGCCGGGGCGTCGAGGGTGAAGCCGACCCAGGTGGTGGCGATCGCGCCCATGATCAGCTGGCCCTGGCCGCCGATGTTGAACAGCCCGGCGCGGAACGCCAGCCCGACCGCCAGCCCGCCGAAGATCAGCGGGGTGGCCTCGGTGAGCGTCTCGCTGATCGGCCGCAGCGCGTCGGTGACCGTGGAGGCGGAGTCCGGGTTGAAGATCGCGCCGCGCAGCAGCGCCTGGTAGGCGGTGGACACCGCGTCCCAGGAGGCGCTGATCGAGTCGCCGGGCCGGGCGAAGAAGTACCCGAACGCCGCGGTGGCCTCCTGGTCGGACGCGATGATCAGCACCGCGCCGACCAGCATGGCCAGCAGGATCGACAGGACCGTGACCACCCACGGCGGCCCGGCCGCGATCTGCGCGGCCAACCGGCGGAACCGTCCGGGCCGCGGGGGTTCGCCGGTCGCGGTGTCCTTGACGGGCGCCGCCTGCTCACTCATCGTCGCCGCCCTTCGCGTTCTCGGTGTCCTGTGCGCCGGTCGCGCCGGTCCCGGCGATCCCGGCGGCCTCGGCGGTCTCGTCCGGTCCGCCCGGTCCCGTCGGCTTGAGCGACTCGGCCGACGTGGCCGGCCCGGATCCTCCCTCCGGCCTCTCCGGCCCCTTCGCGCCGCCCGGCTCCTCCGGGTGGGCGCCCGCCATCAGCAGGCCGATGTGCTCGCGGGAGGTGTCCGGCGGGACGATCGCCATGATCTTCCCCCGGTACATCACCGCGATCCGGTCGGCCAGCCCGAAGATCTCGTCCAGCTCGGTGGAGATGATCAGCACCGGCCGGCCCAGGTCGCGCTCGGCCACGATCCGCTTGTGGATGAACTCCATCGCGCCGACGTCCACGCCCCGGGTGGGCTGGGCGGCCACCAGCAGCCGCAGCGGCCGGGACATCTCCCGGGCGACGACCACCTTCTGCTGGTTGCCGCCGGACAGGGCGCCCACCGGGGTGTCGATGGAGGCGGTGCGGATGTCAAACTCCTCGACCCGCTGCCGGGCGTTGGCGCGGATCGCGCGCACGTCCATCGACCCGCGCCGCCCGAACGGCGGCCGGTCGTACAGGTCCAGCACCAGGTTCTCGGCGACGCTGGAGTCGGCGACCAGCGCGTCGTGGTTGCGGTCCTCGGGGACGTAGCCAATGCCGGCGCGCAGCCGCTGCCGGGGCGAGTCGCCGGTCAGGTCCCGGCCGTCCAGCACGATCCGGCCCTCGGCGACCGGGCGCAGCCCCAGGATCGCCTCGGCCAGTTCGGTCTGGCCGTTGCCCTGCACGCCGGCGATGCCGAGGATCTCCCCGGGCCGGATGTCGAAGCTGACGCCGTCCACGGCGGCCTGGCCCGACTCGTCCAGCACGGTCAGGTTCTCCACCGAGAACGCCGGCGGAGTGTCGGGGGAGACGGCGGCGGGCTCCTTGTCGACGGTGAGCCGCACCCGGCGGCCCACCATCAGACCGGCCAGCTCCACCTCCGAGGCGTCGGGGGTGGCGGTCCCGACGACCGCTCCGCGCCGGATCACGGTGATCCGGTCGGCGATCGCCTTGACCTCCTTGAGCTTGTGGGTGATGAAGACGATGGAGCGGCCCGCCTCGCGCAGCGAGCGCATCACGGCGAACAGCTCCTGCGTCTCCTGCGGGGTGAGCACCGCGGTCGGCTCGTCCAGGATCAGCACCCGGGCGTCGCGGATCAGCGCCTTGATGATCTCCACCCGCTGCTGCACGCCCACCGGCAGATCGGCGACCAGTGCGTCCGGGTCCACCTGCAGCCCGTACCGGGCCGAGATCGCGGCGACGTCGCGGCGGGCGCGGCGCCGGTCCAGCCAGCCCAGCCGGCGCGTGCGCTCGTCGCCGAGCATGACGTTCTCCGCCACCGTAAACACCGGGACCAGCATGAAGTGCTGGTGCACCATGCCGATGCCGGCCGCGATGGCGTCCCGGGGCCCGTTGATGGTCAGTTCCCTGCCGTCCAGCAGGATCTGCCCCTCGTCGGGCTGATAGAGCCCGTAGAGGATGTTCATCAGGGTGGATTTGCCCGCGCCGTTCTCGCCGAGCAGGCAGTGGATCTCCCCGGGGCGGACCTCCAGGTCGATCCCGTCATTGGCCACCAGCGATCCGAAGCGCTTGGTGATCCCGCGGAGTTGAAGGCTCAACCGCCGACCTCCTCGTGCGGCGTGCGCCCGCCGGCCGTGAGCGGCGGGCGGTCATCGGGCGCGCCATGGGGCGGGACCTGTCGAGGGTCCCGCCCCATGGCCGCGGACGTGCTGCCGATCAGCTGCTCTTGGGCTGGTTCGGCGAGGTGATCTTGATCTTGCCGGCGATGATGTCCTGCTTGATCTGCTCCAGCTCGGCCTTCAGCTCGGCCGGGACCTTGGAGTCGAACTGGTGGAAGGGGGCCAGGCCCGTGCCGTTGTTCTGCAGGGTGCCCAGGTAGGAGCCGGTGAGCTGCTGACCCTTGGCCGCCGCCTCGACCGTGGTCTGCACCGCCCCGGCGATGCCCTTGGTCACGCTGGTGAGGAACACGTCACAGTACTGGCTGGCCGACTCGCACCCGTCGGTGTCCACCCAGATGACGCTGACCTTGCCGCCGCTCTCCTTGGCCGCGGCGGCGGCGCCCAGCCCGGTGCCGCCGGCGACCGGGAAGATGATGTCGGCGCCCTGCTGGATGAAGTTGCTGGCGATCCGCTTGCCCGCGCCCTGGTCGGTGAAGGAGTTGGCCATCGAGCCCGACTTGGGGTTGGCCTCGTTCCAGCCGAGGACCTCGACCTTCTTGTTCTTCTGCTTGTTGTAGTACTGGACGCCCTCGTAGAAGCCGTCCATGAAGATCGTGACCGGCTGGATCGGGAGCCCGCCGAAGGTGGCGACCTTGCCGGTCTTGCTCATCGCGGCCGCCAGGTAACCGGCCTGGAACGAGCTCTGCGCGGTGTTGAACTCCATCCCGTACACGTTCGGCGGGACCGACTGCGAGTCCACGATGGCGAACTTCTGGTTCGGGTTGGCCTTGGCGGCGTCCGTGGTCGCCTTGGCCATCAGCCCGCCGACCGCGACGATCAGGTCGCACTTTTGCGAGATCAGCCGGTTGATGTTGGGCACGTAGTCGTTCTCGCTGGTGGAGGCGACGTACTGCACCTTGGCGCCGGTGTTCTTGGCCGCCGCCTGCATCCCGGCCCACGACGCGGCGTTGAACGAGCGGTCGTCGATGCCGCCGACGTCGGTCACCATGCAGGCCGAGAAATCCGAGGCGCCGCCGGCCTTCTCGCCGCCCTCCTCGGGAGCCGAGCCGCAGCCGGCGATCGCGAGGGCGAGCCCGGCCGCCCCGGCGACCAGCCGCATCAACTTAGCCACCATGCCTCCTCAGTGCATGACACAGGGCGCAGAACCGTTCTGGTCGCCCGATCTAGTCGATAAGGATCAGCGCCCGGACATAACGCCTGCCATGCGACTGCCAACTTGTGGGAAGACCGTTATCCAACCGCAGGCATCCGGAGACAATCCCCTTCGTCCTACCTGCGTGGACACTGCCCGGGCAGTCCGTTCGTCACGCCGGTCGCGGCGCAGCGATCGTACCCGGTCCCGCCGGTGGTCCGTCCCATATGTCGGTATCGCCCGATGAGCGAGGCAGGGGCGGGGCTGGCGTACGGTGTCCCCATGACGGAGATCGACTGGCCTCGGCTGCGGCAGGCCGCCCGTGCGGCGATGGAACGCGCCTACGCGCCGTACTCGAACTTCCCGGTGGGCGCCGCGGCGTTGACCGACGACGGACGGCTGATCACCGGCTGCAACGTGGAGAACGCCTCCTACGGGCTCACCCTGTGCGCCGAGTGCTCGTTGGTCTCCGCGCTGCACGGGCCCGACAAGCCCGCCGACTCCTCCCGCCCCCTGCTGGTCGCCGTGTCCGTGGTGGACGGCAACGGCGACCCGGTGATGCCCTGCGGCCGCTGCCGTCAGCTGCTGTGGGAGCACGGCGGTCCGCGCATGCTGCTGGAGACCGCCCGGGGCGCGGTGCCCCTGTCGGAGGTGCTGCCGGACGCGTTCGGCGCCGAAGACCTGACCCGACTCGCCTGAAGCCGCCCGGAGGAACACCCGTGGATGCCATCGACGTCATCCTCACCAAGCGCGACGGCGGCCGGCTCACCCCGGCGCAGATCGACTGGGTGGTGGACGCCTACACCCGCGGCGAGGTCGCCGACGAGCAGATGGCCGCGCTAGCCATGGCGATCCTGCTGAACGGCATGGACCGCGCCGAGGTCGCCCGCTGGACCGAGGCGATGATCCGCTCCGGAGAGCGGATGGACTGGTCCGGCCTGGACCGCCCCACCACCGACAAGCACTCCACCGGCGGCGTCGGCGACAAGATCACCCTGCCGCTGGCCCCTCTGGTCGCCGCCTGCGGCGCGGCCGTCCCGCAGCTGTCCGGACGCGGGCTGGGGCACACCGGCGGCACGCTGGACAAGCTGGAGTCCATCCCCGGCTGGCGGGCCTCGCTGTCTCCTGAGGAGATGCTGGGCGTGCTGCGGGAGACCGGCGCGGTGATCTGCGCCGCCGGCAGCGGGCTGGCCCCCGCCGACCGCAAGCTGTACGCGCTGCGCGACGTCACCGGCACCGTCGAGTCGATCCCGCTGATCGCCTCCTCGATCATGTCCAAGAAGATCGCCGAGGGGACCGGGGCGCTGGTGCTGGACGTCAAGGTCGGCTCCGGGGCGTTCATGAAGACCGTCGACAGGGCCCGCGAGCTGGCCGAGACCATGGTCGCCATCGGCGCCGACCACGGGGTGCGGACGGTGGCGCTGCTCACCGCCATGGACCGGCCGCTGGGCCGCGCGGTCGGCAACGCCCTGGAGGTCGCCGAGGCCGTGCAGGTGCTCGCCGGGGGAGGCCCCCCGGACGTGGTGGAGCTCACCCTCACCCTGGCCCGCGAGATGCTGGCCGCCGCCGGCGTGGACGGCAAGGACCCCGCCGACGCCCTCGCCGACGGCTCCGCCATGGACGTGTGGCGGCGGATGATCTCCGCCCAGGGCGGCGACCCCGACGCCGAGCTGCCCGCCGCCCGCGAGTCCCATGTCGTCACCGCGCCCGCGACCGGCGTGCTGGCCGGGCTGGACGCCTACGCGGTGGGGGTCGCGGCCTGGCGGCTGGGAGCGGGGCGGGCCCGCAAGGAGGACCCGGTCTCGGCCGGGGCCGGGGTGCTCCTGCACCG
The DNA here is from genome assembly GCF_006363815.1 of Thermomonospora catenispora. GTDB lineage: Bacteria > Actinomycetota > Actinomycetes > Streptosporangiales > Streptosporangiaceae > Thermomonospora > Thermomonospora catenispora. The sequence goes on along the minus strand of NZ_RRYT01000001.1, from coordinate 63,418 downwards.
CGTCCCCGGTGAGCGGGTGACCGCCGGACAGCCGCTGCTGACCCTCTACACCGACGAAGAGGCCCGCTTCCCCCGCGCCCTGGAGGCCCTGGAGGAGGCGATCTCGATCGTCCCCGACGGCGCCCCGGACCTGCTGCCGCTGGTGATCGACCGGATCGCCTGAGCGGCCGCCCGACGAGGCCGGGGCCCGGCCGGCCCCGGCCCGTGCGGGCGTCGCGGCCCGTCCCCGCCCTGACCTCCGATGAGGCGGGGCGGGCTGGGGTACTGTGCGGGAGATGACCGACCAACCCACGCTCGAAGCGATACGGCGTGCCCCGAAGGTGCTGTTGCACGACCACCTGGACGGGGGACTGCGGCCGGAGACGATCGTCGACCTGGCCCGCGACGCCGGCTACACCGGGCTCCCCACCATGGATCCCGGCAATCTGCGCACCTGGTTCACCGAGGCGTCGGACTCGGGATCGCTGGAACGCTACCTGGAGACGTTCCGGCACACGGTCGCGGTGATGCAGTCGCAGGAGGCGCTGCGGCGGGTGGCGTACGAATGCGCCGAGGACCTGGCGCGGGACGGCGTGGTGTACGCCGAGGTCAGGTACGCGCCCGAACTGCACACCCAGGCCGGGCTGTCGCTCGACCAGGTGGTCGAGGCGGTGCTGGAGGGGTTCCGCGACGGCGGCCGCGACCACGGGATCCGGGTCGGCGCGCTGGTCACCGCGATGCGGCACCAGGCCCGCAGCATGGAGATCGCCGAACTGGCCGTGCGGTACCGGGACGCGGGCGTGGTGGGCTTCGACATCGCCGGGGCCGAGGCCGGCCACCCGCCCACCCGCCACCTGGACGCGTTCGAGTACCTGCAGCGGGAGAACGCCCACTTCACCATCCACGCCGGGGAGGCGTTCGGGCTGCCGTCGATCTGGCAGGCCATCCAGTGGTGCGGGGCCGACCGGCTCGGCCACGGGGTCCGCATCGTCGACGACATCACCGACCGCGACACCCCGCATCCCAAGCTGGGCCGGCTGGCCGCCTACGTGCGCGACAAGCGCATCCCGCTGGAGATGTGCCCCACCTCCAACGTGCAGACCGGCGCGGCCCCCTCCATCGCCGAGCACCCGATCGGGCTGCTGCGCAAACTGCACTTCCGGGTCACCGTCAACACCGACAACCGGCTGATGAGCGGGGTCAGCCTCTCGGAGGAGTTCGCCAAGCTGGTGGAGGCCTTCGGGTACGGCTGGGACGACCTGCAGTGGTTCACCGTCAACGCCATGAAGTCGGCGTTCATCGGGTTCGACGAGCGGCTGGAGCTGATCAACGGGGTGATCAAGCCCGGGTTCGCCCAGCTGAAGTGGACCGGGAGGCGCCCCCTGGCATGAGCGACGGCAAGCCGCTGGTCCTGCGCTCCGCGGCGAGCCGGATCGCCGCCTGGGCGTGGCTGGCGTTCTCGGCGCTCATGCTGGTCGACACCGCGCTGCGCGGGGACGACATGGCCGCCGTGGTCGCCGCCGCGGTGCTGGTGTTCGGCTGCGGGCTGGCGTACGTGCTGGGCCTGCGCCCCCGCGTCACCGCCGACGAGGAGGCCGTGGAGATCCGCAACCCGCTCCGCGACATCCGCGTGCCCTGGTCCGCCGTCCGCGCGATCGAGGCCACCCACGCCCTCCAGGTCCGCTTCACCGACCCGGAGGGCGTGGAACGCCTCGCCCGCGCCTGGATCCTGCAGACCTCCCCGCGCGCCCGCGCCCGCGAGGAGCGCCGCCTGCGGCAGCGCGCCCGCGAACTGCCCCCGGGCGTGGCCGCCGGGCTCGCCGGCCGCACCGCCCTCGGCCACGCCGTCGAGCGGCTCCAGGAGCTGGCCGGAAGGCACCGCCGCCGATCCGGCGAGGCCCCCGGGGTCGTCGCCTGGTCCCGCCCCGCCCTGGCGGCCCTGGTGATCCCCGGGGTCGCGATGGCGGCGGCCATCGTCCTCGCCGTGCTGCGCTGAGGGGCCGCGTCGCCGAGGCGCCCGGCTCAGGCCCCGGGCCGGGGGAGACCGAGGGCCGCGGCCAGATCGGCGCGGACGGCCTCCAGCGTGCGGGCGGCGGCGGCCCGGTCGGTCTCGCCGGGCGGGCGGACCACCTCCAGATAGCACTTGAGCTTGGGCTCGGTGCCGGAGGGGCGCACCACGACGCGGGCGCCGGACATGCGCAGCCGCAGGCCCTCGGTCGGCGGGAGACCGTCGGGGCCGGTCGACAGATCGTCGACGCGGGCGACCTCCAGGCCGCCGAGGACGGTCGGCGGGGACTGGCGCAGCCGCGCTATCGCGTCGGCGATCAGCGACCGGTCCTCCACCCGGATCGACAGCGGCGCGGTCAGATGCAGCCCGTACCGGCGGGCCTGATCGTCCAGCAGATCCAGCAGGGTGCGGCCGTCCCGCTTGGCCTCGGCGGCCAGGGCGGCGATCGCCAGGGCGGCGCCGATGCCGTCCTTGTCGCGGACCGGGACGCCGCCGTCGCCGCCCACGCTGTAGCCCAGGGCCTCCTCATAGCCGAAGACCTGCCGGTCGTCGGGGGCGGTGCGCGCCTTCATGATCCACTTGAAGCCGGTGAGCGACTCGGCGAAGCGGACGCCGTGCCGCTCGGCGATCCGGCCCAGCAGCGAGGAGGACACGATCGTGGTCGTCACCAGCCGGTCGTCGCCGCGGGTATGCCGCAGCACGTACTCGGCCAGCAGCCCGCCCACCTCGTCGCCGGTCAGCGTCCGCCACCCGTCCGGGCCGGGAACGGCCACCGCGCACCGGTCGGCGTCGGGGTCGTTGGCGATGGCCAGATCGGCGCCCGTCCGTTCGGCGAGCGCCGTCACCAGGTCCATCGCGCCCGGCTCCTCGGGGTTGGGGAACGCCACGGTCGGGAAGTCCGGATCCGGCTCCGCCTGCTCGGCGACGACCACGGGCTCGGGGAACCCCGCCCGCGCGAACGCCCGCCGCAGCACCTCCAGCCCCACCCCGTGCAAGGGGGTGTAGGCGACCGAGACGTCCCGGGGGGAGTCGGCCAGCGGCAGCCCGTCCAGCGCCGCCAGATACGCCTCGACGATCTCCTCGCCCAGCACGGTCCAGTCCCCGGGCCCGCCCAGCGGCAGCTCGTCCACCCGGCCCACCGCGTCGATCGCCGCGGCGATCTCGGCGTCCAGCGGGGGCAGGATCTGCGCCCCGTCCCCCCAGTACACCTTGTAGCCGTTGTCCCGGGGCGGGTTGTGGCTGGCGGTCACCATCACCCCGGCGGCGGCCCCCAGATGCCGGACGGCGAAGGCCAGCACCGGAGTGGGCAGCGGCCGGGGCAGCAGCCAGGCCCGCAGCCCCGCCCCCGTCACCACGGCCGCGGTGTCCAGCGCGAACCGCTCCGACCCGTGCCGGGCGTCGTACCCGATCACCACCCCGGGCCGCTCCGCCGCGCCGGCCTCCCGCAGCCGGGCGGCCAGGCCGGCGGCGGCCCGCATGACGGTGACGCGGTTCATCCGGTTGGGGCCGGCGCCGAGCTCCCCGCGCAGCCCGGCGGTGCCGAACCGCAGAGCGGAGGCGAACCGGTCGGCCAGCGCGGCCTCGTCCCCGGCGTCCAACAGGGCCTGCAGCTCGGCGCGGGTGTCGGGGTCGGGGTCCTGGGACAGCCACCGGGCGGCGGCGTCGCGCAGCTCGCTCATCGAACGTGACGTCGATCCGGACATGGCGGTCAGAGCCTGGGCAGCAGGGTGGCCAGCAGGGCGCCCATGCGGGCGGCGGAGGCGCGGCCGGCCTCCAGGACCTCCTCATGGTCCAGGGGGCGGTCGGTCAGGCCGGCGGCGATGTTGGTGACCAGGGAGATCCCCAGCACCTCGGCGCCGCCCTCCCGCGCGGCGATCGCCTCCGGCACGGTCGACATGCCCACCAGGTCCGCGCCCAGCGTCCGCAGCATCCGCACCTCGGCCGGGGTCTCGTACGTCGGGCCGCGCAGCGCCGCGTACACGCCCTCGGTCAGGGAGGGGTCGATCTCGCGGGCGAGGGCGCGCAGCCGTCGGCTGTAGGCGTCGCTCAGGTCGAGGAAGCGCGCCCCGGCGACCGGGTTGGCGCCGGTCAGGTTGAGGTGGTCGCTGATGAGCACCGGATCGCCGACCCGCTGGCCCTCCGGCCGCAGGCCTCCGGCGGCGTTGGTGAGCACCACCGTGCGGACCCCGGCGGCCAGGGCGGTGCGCACCCCGTGCACCACCGGCTCCACCCCGCGGCCCTCGTACAGATGAGTGCGGCCCAGGAACACCAGCGCCCGCCGTCCGCCCACCTCCACGGCGCGGACGCGGCCGGCATGGCCCTCCACGGCGGGCGGGGCGAACCCGGGCAGCTCGGTCACCGGCAGCTCGGCGGCCGGGTCGCCGAGCGCATCGGCCGCGGGCACCCAGCCCGAGCCCATCACCAGGGCGACGTCGAACGCGTCGAAAGTACGGGACCGCAGCTCGTCGGCGGCGGCCTTGGCCAGGTCGAAAGCGTCGTTGCTCACCCGCCAGACATTACCGCCGCCTCCGCCGCCCCTCGCCCCGGCCGCCCGGCGAGGGGCGCGGGACCGTGCCCGGGCGGTCCGGATCAGCGGAGGCTGCGGGTCAGATCGGCGGCTCGCCGATGGACTTGCAGGGGCGGTTGCGCAGCTCCTTGACGTAGTCGTCGGGCGCCCCCGCGGCCTCCGCGGCGTCGGCGAGGATGCCCAGGTAGCGGGCCGACGGCAGGCCGCCCTCATAGTCGTCCAGCACGTACGTCCAGGCCAGCACGTCCCCGTCGAGGGTGTGCACCCGGACCCGGATCTTGCGGTAGACGCCGAGGGCCGCGCCCTCCCAGGCGTCGAGCTCCTTCTCGTCCCACTCCGGCACGTCGTACAGCACGACGAAGACCTGCTCGCCGGCTTCCTCGACGATGGTGGCCAGCGCCCCGTCCCAGCCGACGTCCTGCCCGCCGAACGTGAGCCGCCACCCCTGCAGCCAGCCGGTGCCGTGCATGGGGGAGTGGGGTGCGCGCCGAGCCATCTGCTCGGGATCCATGTTGGAGGCGTACGCCGCGTACAGAGCCACGGACGCCAAGCGTAGGGCTTTCGGGGCCGTTCGCGGTGAACGCATGCCATATCACGCCCGGACCGTGCACTGGTGTTGATGCGAAACAATGGGATGCGTGACCCGCATCGTGATCATTGGAGGAGGCCCCGGCGGCTACGAGGCCGCGCTCGTCGCCGCTCAGCTCGGCGCCGATGTGACCATCGTGGAACGTGACGGCCTCGGCGGAGCGTGCGTGCTGACCGACTGCGTGCCGTCCAAGACCCTCATCGCCACCTCGACCCGGATGGCGGTGATGAACGAGTCGGCGTCGCTGGGATTGAAGTTCGACGGCGGCCCGGACGGCATCGTCGGCGGCCTGCAGGTGGACCTCGGGCTGGTCAACAAGCGGGTCAAGGAGCTGGCCCGGGCGCAGTCGTTCGACGTGGCCGAGCGGCTGGCCTATGAGGACGTGCGGATCGTGCGCGGGGAGGGACGGCTGACCGACCCGCACACCGTCACGGTGGACGGCACCACCGACCTGCCCGCCGACGTGGTGCTGATCGCCACCGGCGCGACCCCGCGGGTGCTGCCGGGCTCGGAGCCCGACGGGGAGCGGATCCTGTCCTGGCGGCATCTGTACGACCTGCCCGAGCTGCCGGAGGAGCTGATCGTGGTCGGCTCCGGCGTCACCGGCGCGGAGCTGGCCGGGGCGTACACGTCGCTGGGCTCGAAGGTCACCCTGGTGTCCTCGCGGGACCGGATCCTGCCCACCGAGGACGCCGACGCCGCCAGCGTGCTGCAGGAGGTGTTCCTGCGCCGCGGCATGCGGGTGCTGCCGCGCTCCCGGGCGGCGGCCGTGCAGCGCCACGGGGACTCGGTGGTGGTCACCCTGGAGGACGGTCGCAAGATCGAGGGCTCGCACTGCCTGCTGACGGTCGGGATGGAGCCCAACACCCGCGGCATCGGCCTGGAGAAGGCCGGGGTCAAGCTCAACCGGCGCGGCTTCGTCGAGGTCGACAAGGTCTCGCGCACCTCGGTGGGCCACATCTACGCCGCCGGCGACTGCACCGGCGTGATGATGCTGGCCTCGGTGGCCGCCATGCAGGGCCGGATCGCCATGTGGCACGCCCTGGGCGAGGCCGTCCAGCCGCTCAAGCTGGGCTGGGTGGCCGCCAACATCTTCACCGACCCCGAGGTCGCCACCGTCGGCGTCACCCAGAAGATGATCGACTCCGGCGAGGTCAACGCCCGCAGCGTGATGCTGCCGCTGTTCAGCAACCCGCGGGCCAAGATGCAGGGCTTTGAGGACGGCTTCGTCAAGCTGTTCTGCCGTCCCTCCACCGGCATCGTCCTCGGCGGCGTGATCGTCGCCCCCCGGGCCAGCGAGCTGATCCTCGCCCTGTCCGTCGCCGTGCAGCAGCATCTGACGGTGGACCAGGTCGCGCACACCTTCGCCGTCTATCCCTCGCTGTCGGGCAGCATCACCGAGGCCGCCCGCCGGCTGATGCACGACTCGGCCTACTGACCGGCCCGCCCGGCCCGCCGGGTTTCCGGCCCTCCCGACCGCTCGCCGAGCAGGGCGGGAAGGGGCCCGTCGAGGACGGGCGCAGGGCCGCCGGACGCCTCGCGATGTGAGAAACGCCGCTGAACGGGCACACGTGGCGCGAAGGCATCCTCAACGGGAGGTCAAGCCAGTGACCGCCACAGGAATCATCACCGCCATCATCATCGGCGCGATCATCGGAGCGTTGGGCCGGCTGGTGCTGCCGGGCAAGCAGCCCATCGGGCTGCTGCTGACCATCGGCGTGGGCATCGTCGCCGCCCTGGTGGGCACCGCCCTGGCCCAGGCCGTCGGCGTGGCCGACACCAAGGGCATCGACTGGATCGAACTGATCTTCCAGATCGGGTTGGCCGCCATCGGCGTGGCCCTGGTCGCCGGGTTCCGGCGCCGTGGCACGGGCACGCGACCGCACCAGTGACAGCTCGCCCCTCTGTGCCGAGGAGGGGCGGGGAGGGACGAGCGGCAAGCGGAAAGGGGGCCCTGCGCGGGCCCCTTCGGCACGTCCACGGCGACGGGTCGGCGGCGCATCCGTGCGGTGCATTCCGTTCGATGCATCCGTTCGACGTGTTCGACGACCGGTCGGCGATGTACTCGGCGATGTACTTGACGATGTGCCCGGTGATGTGCCCGGCGATGTGCCCGGCGATGCGCCCGTGCGGCGGGGCCGGTCAGCGGCGGGCCCGGTGCGACTGGCCGGCGGGCGGCAGGCCGTGCTGGCGCAGGCGGGCGTCGCGGAGTTCGTCGGCGCTGATCGCCACGGTCAGCGTGCTGGCCGCGAAGGCCAGCAGGGGGACGGCGAGGTGCAGCCACCATGGGCCGGGCAGCAGCGCGAGCAGCAGGCAGATGGGGAGCATCAGCGCCAGGTGGCGGGCCATGATGCGACCCCGCCACCCGGCGTCGGTCAGGTCGTGCCGCACCCAGTCGCGGTTGGCCGGCGGCAGCCGGAAACCCAGCGTGTAGCGGATCCACTGCCAGACGGTGGGGTCTCCGGGCAGGCGGTTCACCGGCCGTGCCCCCGCCGCGGGATCGGGTCAAAAGTCGCCGCCGCCGAAGTCGCCGCCGCCGAAATCGCCACTGCCGAAGTCCCAGCCTCCGCCGATGCCGCCGCTGTCGCCGCCGAAGCCGCCTTCGCCGCCGTATCCGCCCATGTGGCCGCCGCCGAAGCCCCAGCCCCCGTAGGGACCGGAGAACATCGAGCCCAGGGCCGTCCCGATCAGCAGGCCGCTCAGCAGGTCGACGCCGCCGTACCCCCGGTAGTAGCCCCCGGCGTACGGTGCATAGGCGGGACCGGCCTCCCAGTACGGGCGCCGGACGCCGTCCACCGGCACCAGCCGGGCGTCCGGGTCGGCCCCATTCTCCACGGCGTCCGCGTCCGCCGCACAGGCGGGCACGTCCCTGGGCGCACCGCCCGGCGGCGCCCACAGCACGTCCCGGACGGACGGCCCGTGCTGGGGGTTGAAGAAGCACGGCGGCCGGCGTTCGGGGACGGGTTCGCCGGCCAGCCGGGCGCGGACCGCCGTCATGTGGTAGCGGCCGTCCTCCAGCGCCGCGGTGACGTTGCGCATGTCCTCTGGGCGCCGCGCCGCCTCCACCGCCGCCTTGGCCGCGTCGTAGGAGTTCAGCGCCTGCTCGTACTCCTCGCGGATCGCCGGGTCGAGGGACGGGTCGGTGACGTTCAGGTCCAGGGCCACGATGTCCTCGCCGAGCCGGGTGATGTCCTCCTGGACGCCCTCCTTCAGCTCCGCCATCTGCAGCTCGGCGCGGCGGCGGCGCCGGTTGCCGGACACCAGCCCGATCACGACCAGTCCCGCGGTCACCAGGACCAGCAGCCCCAGCAGCGTGAACGTGGTGATCGCGCCGGATCGGGCGTCGCGGGCGGCCTCGCGTTCGGCCAGGGCGGCGAACTCCACCAGCCGGTCGTCGATGTCGCCGCCGCTGGTCTGCGAGATCAGCCGGTTGATCTCCCGGCCGGACAGCTCGTCGGAGATCCCCAGCATCCGGTTGTCGGCGGTGACGGCCAGATAGGTGTCGCCGCGGCCGACCCGTGCGCGCACCGCGTCCAGCATCCGGATCAGCGACTGCTGGGTGACGTCCGGCTTGGTGACCACCGCCCGGATGTCGGCCTGCTCGGCGGCCTCCAGCGCCCGCCGCACCCGCTCCTGGCCGGCCGGGTCCAAGGCGCCGCGCGCCTCGGTGGTCACATACAGCCGGGAGCGGCTCAGCCCGTCGGCGATCTGGCTGACGGTGTCCGCGCCCGCGGGCGCCGTCATGAGGGTGCACAGCAACAGCCCGGCCGCCGCCGATGCGGCGGTGAGCCGGGCGATGAGGGTGGTCATGGTCTTCCGCCTTCTGCCTCGGGTCGCCTCGGCGGGCTTCCCGGTCAGGGTTGGGTGTAGCGCAGCACGGCGCCCAGTCCGCCGGGTGCGTCCAACTCCCGCGGGAACAGGATCTCAGCGTCCGTGGCCGTCGCCGCGCGGGCCAGCACCGATCCGGCCGGCGCGGGACGCGGATCGGACACGCCCATCTCCTGCAGGGCCTTCTTGGTGGTGGCCAGTTCGTGGGCCTGCGGACCGAACCACAGTTCGCCGCGGATCCGGCCGCCGGCCGCCAGCAGGGTCTCCACCTGCCCGTTGCGCAGCGCCTCCGTGACGGCCTCCAGCCCGGCGACCGCGTCGCCGCGCCCGTGCCCTTCGCGGAACCGCGCCATCACCTCGGCCAGGCGCCGGTCCTGCACCTCGCGCAGGATCCGGCCGACCTCCTTCTCCAGCAGCTCCTCATCGGCCCCGGCGTTGCGGGCGCCCCGATCGGTGATCACCGTCCGGGAGGCCCACCGCTCTCCCAGGTCGTGCGCGATCAGCTCGCGGGCGCGGACGTCGCCGGCCACGATGATCACCGCGGCGTCCACCGCCTCGGCCTCCCGGACGACCGCCGCGGCCACCTCTCGGGCGTTGGCCTCCCAGGTCTCCTCGGCGTTGCGCTGGAAGTGCGACTCCGACCAGCCGCCCGCCCGGACCTTGCGAATCGGCCAGTCCATCCCGTCCACGGTGGTGACCTGCCGTTTGTCGGTCACGCTGATGATCTCCGCGCCCGTGCGGTCGGCCTTGACGCACACATGCGGGACCGGTTCGCGCCGGCTCGCCAGCAGCGGCATGACATACGGCAGCTCGCCCACCTTGAGCAGCATCTGCGGCGGGGGTTCGGGCAGCACCTCGTGGTGCACCACCCGGCCGTCGGCGGCGAACAGCGCACGCCCCGGGGCGGCGTTGTCCCGGTCGGTGATGATCTCCTCCAGCGCACGGAGGGTCGCCTCGTCGACACCGAGCCTGCTCAGCTCGGTCCGCGCGTGCCGCCAGCGCAGGGCGAGGGCCTTGGCGGCGTCCGCGGTGTGCCGTTCGGTGGCCAGGTAGACCGAGGTGAACGGACCGGAGTGCTCGTACAGGGGACGTAGATAGGCCAGTTTCACGAGATCCCTCCTTCGCGTCCGCCCGTACCCAGCAGGCGGGATCCATGCCTGCCCGGCGCCGAGACCCGGAGGCCCGCGGCGTGGCGACCGCCGTGCCGTGGGCGATGCGCGCATCCGGCGATCGTCGGTCCGGGCGGGGGAGAGGGGGCGGGGAGGGACGGGGCGAGGCTCAGCGCGGGGGAGCGGGGTCCGCCGGCGGCGGGTCGGCGGCGCGCGCGATGATCTCGCCGAGCATCGCGACCAGGCGTTCGCGGTCCGTCGGGGCGAGGCCGCCGAAGAGCCGGGCGGCCGCCCGGGCGGCGGCCTCGCCGCTCGCCCGGACCGTGGCGCGCCCGCGGGGGGTCAGCTCGATCGCGTAGGCGCGCCGGTCGCGGGCGTCGCGGTTGCGGACGGCCAGGCCGTGGCGCTCCAGCTCGTCCATGATCCGGACCATCGTCGATTTGTCGAGGTCGAGCAGGGAGCTGAGCTCGCGTTGGCTGACGGGGCCGTGCCTGTCGAGGGCCGCCAGCACGCCGAAGTGACGGGTCTGGATGCCCAGGTGCCCGAGGGCCCGGTCGAGGACGCGCCGGGCGTGCTGATGCGCCGTCGCCAGGAGCATTCCCAGGGCCACGTCGTCGCCGTTCGGGTCGCCGATGGCGGTCATGGGTGGGGTCGGCACCAGCCCATGATAGGGGGCTAGCCAGATAGTCTCAGATGAGATTGTCTCGGATGCTTCTGGCTATGCAGAACTCATCCGTCAACCGACGCACCGCACTGCGCGCGGGCGCGCTGGCCGCGGTCGCCCTCGGCGCCGGGGCCGCGGCCGGCGCCGCCCACGTCACCGGACCCGCCGCCGGGTCCCCCACCGGGCGTTCCGCGGCCGGACGCATCGACACCCACCATCACGCGGTGCCCCCCGCCATGCGCGCCTGGGCGGTCGAACACGGTCTGCTGCCCCCACGGGGCGGCCCCCGTTGGGGACAGTGGGACCTGAACAAGACCCTGGAGACCATGGACGCCAACCGGATCGCCCTCGGCGTCGCCTCCGCCCCCGCCCCCTCGGAGGTCTTCCACGACAAGTCCGTCGCCGCCGCCGGCGCGCGGGTCTTCAACGAGTCCCTGGCCGACCTGGTCCGGGATCGCCCCACCCGCTTCGGCTTCTTCGCCTACCTGCCGCTGCTGCACGTGGACGTGGCGCTGCGGGAGGCGGAGTACGCGCTGGACGAGCTCGGCGCCGACGGAGTGCTGATGATGAACACCGCCGGCGGCCGCTACCTGGGGGACAAGGTCTTCGACCCGCTGTTCGAGGAGCTGAACCGGCGCCGCGCCGTCATCATGACACCCCCTGTGTCAACCTCAAGCAGCAGATGGAGTGGTCGCTTGCTTGGTTTGTGCGGCTGCGGTCCCGTGTTTGGCGGGGTCGTAGGGGATGCCGTCGAGCCAGCAGCGGTAGATCACCCGTATCCAGGCGCGGGCCAGGACACGGACGGCGTGGGGGTGGTCCATGCCGCGGGCGCGGGCGCGCTGGTAGATGCCGGCGGCCCAGGGATTGGCGTGCCGGCTGTTGTCGGCGAAGCCGGTGATGGCCTGGCGGAAGCGTTTGTTGCAGGCCCACCGGTAGGTGACCGCGTGGTGACGTCCGGACGCCTTGGTGACCGGAGCGACTCCGGCGAACGCCGCGACCGCGTCGGGGCCGTCGTAGGCGGAGCGGGCGTCTCCCCATTCGGCCAGGACCTGTGCGGCCCGGATCTGCCCGGCCCTGGGCAGCGAGGTGAACACGGCGGCATCGGGATGTTCGGCCAGCCGTGCCCGGACCGAGCGGTCCAGGTCCTTGCGCACCGTGCCGAGGGTCTTCAGGACCGCGACCAGGGCCAGCACGGCGTCGCGGCCTGCGGCGGTCTCGGCCTGGCCCATCACCCCGGGCGGGGCCGACCGCAGCCGGGCCAGCAGCACCGCTGCGGGGCGCTTGCCGGAGTAGCCGTGCCGGGCGCAGAACGCCGCGATCCGCTTCTCGCCCAGGTGGGCCGCCGAGGCCGGGGTCGGATAGTCGGTCAGGAACGCCAGCCCGATCGGCGACTCGACGTCTTTGAAGATCTCCTTGGCGCCGGGCCAGAAGGCATCCAGCAGCGAGGAGAGCATGTTGGTCGCCATCACCCGCAGCTTGACGATGTCGTCGCGTGTGCGCACCACCGTGCGCAGCGCCTTGGTCTGGTCCGAATACGGCCGTGCCGGGGTCAGCCGGTGCTGGCGCAGCCGCAGGTACTCGGCGATGACGTGAGCGTCGCCGGCGTCGGACTTGGCTCCCGACAGCACCTCGGCGTCCCGCCATGCCTTGATCGCGTTCGACTTCACCGGCACCACCGGGTGTCCTGCCTCCAGCAGGACGTCCACCAGCCGGCCGTCGGGGCGCTCGATCCCGATCGGCACCTGCTCGGCCTCGCCCAGCCTGCCCAGACGGCGGGCCAGCTCGGTGAACCCGGCGGCGCTGTGGGCGACGGTGAACCGGGTTCTGATCTTCCCGGCCTCGTCGATCACGCATACCGCGTGCTCGGACGATCCCCAGTCGATCCCGACGTAGTAAACGCAGTCCGGCAGTGCCACAGGGCTCCTTCAGCTCATCGGCGACAAACCGGTGACGGGACTGCTCTCCGGGCGGTCACTGACTGGCGCTCTGCGGCGCATCCCTCTGTTGCCGGTCCACAGTCCCGGGAGAGCCGGGGGCGGCAGTGTCATGCGGGCTGTCGCACAGCGACCCACCCAGGCCGTCACCCCGGCTCTCACCGGCATCCAACCACGAGCACTCTTCCAGTGCCCGCACCAAGGAGGGTGCACCAGTGACCAACCCCGACGCCCTTCCCGAGGATCCCGAGCCGATCCCCGGCGTCGAGAACTACATCGCCGACTTCATGTACGACACCACCCGCTGCGCCCTCAGCCTCATCGCCTCGGGAACGCTGGACCGCTACCCCCGGATCTCGGTCATCCTCTCCCACGGCGGCGGGTTCCTCCCCTACATCGCGGCCCGCGTCGAACGGGCCGGCCGCCGGGGCGAGGGGCCCGATCCCGACGCCTTCCGCCGGGCGCTCAAGCGCTTCTACTACGACACGGCCATGCCGGTGTCGCCCTACGCCTCGCCGACGCTGCTCGGCGCCGTCGGCGCCGAACGCGTCCTGTACGGCACCGACTGGCCTCAGGTGGAGGCGCACGAGGTCGCCCACGCCCGCCGCGCCTTCGACCGCGACCCGGCGATCAGCCCGTCGGCGCGCGCCGCCATCGACCGCGCCAACGCCCTTCGGCTCCTGCCCACCGTCGCCGCCCGCCTGCGCTGACCCCGGAGAGATCCCCTCCGCCTCCCGCGACGACGCCGAAGACGGCGCGCGGCTCCCGGCCGCGGAACGGCCGGGAGCCGCGCGGGAGCCGCGACGAGGGGCGGGCTCAGGCGTCCTTGATCTCGCAGATCACGGCGCCGCTGCTGACGGTGGCGCCGACCTCGGCGGACAGGCCGGTGACCACGCCGGGCTTGTGCGCGGTCAAGGGCTGCTCCATCTTCATCGCCTCCAACACCACGATGGTGTCGCCGGCCTCGACGGTGGCGCCCTCCTCCACGTCGACCTTGACGATGGTGCCCTGCATGGGGCTGACCAGGGCGTCGCCGCCGGCGGCGACGCCGGTCTTCTTGCCGCGCCGGCGCCGGGCCGGGGCGGCCTTGCCCCCGCCGGGCTGACCGCCCAGCGCCCCCAGACCGGCGGGCAGCACGACCTCCAGGCGCTTGCCGCCCACCTCGACGGTGATGCGCTCGCGCTCGGCCTCCTCGGCCTCCTCGGCGGGCACGGCGGGGTAGGGCTCGATGGTGTTGTCGAACTCGGTCTCGATCCACCGGGTGTGGACGGAGAACGGCTCGGAGACGAACGCCGGGTCCTCCAGCACCGCCCGGTGGAACGGCAGCACCGTCGGCATCCCGTCGACCTGCATCTCGGCCAGCGCGCGCCGGGAGCGCTCGATGGCCTGCCGCCGGGTGGCGCCGGTGACGATCAGCTTGGCGATCAGGGAGTCGTACTCCTGCGGGACGGACGCCCCCTCCTCGTACCCGGCGTCCAGCCGGACCCCGGGGCCGGACGGCGGACGCCAGGTGGACAGGGTGCCCACGGCGGGCAGGAAGTTGCGGCCGGCGTCCTCGGCGTTGATGCGGAACTCGATGGAGTGGCCGCGCACCGGCGGGTCGTCATAGCCCAGCGGCTCGCCGGCGGCGATGCGGAACATCTCCCGCACCAGGTCGATGCCGGTGACCTCCTCGGTGACCGGGTGCTCGACCTGCAGCCGGGTGTTGACCTCCAGGAACGAGATCGTCCCGTCCCGCCCGACCAGGAACTCGCACGTGCCGGCGCCGACGTACCCGGCCTCCTTCAGGATCGCCTTGGAGGAGGAGTACAGCAGCTCGACCTGCTCCTCGGTCAGGAACGGCGCCGGGGCCTCCTCCACCAGCTTCTGGTGCCTGCGCTGCAGCGAGCAGTCCCGGGTGGAGACCACCACCACGTTGCCGTGCGCGTCGGCCAGGCACTGGGTCTCCACGTGCCGGGGACGGTCCAGGTAACGCTCCACGAAGCACTCGCCGCGGCCGAACGCCCCGACCGCCTCGCGCACCGCCGACTCGTACAGGTCGGGGATCTCCTCCGGGGTGCGGGCCACCTTCAGCCCGCGTCCGCCGCCGCCGTAGGCGGCCTTGATCGCGATCGGCAGGCCGTGCTCGCGGGCGAACTCCAGCACCTCCTCCACGCCCGACACCGGGTCCTTGGTCCCGGCCACCAGCGGCGCGCCGACCTTCTGCGCGATGTGCCGGGCCCGCACCTTGTCGCCCAGCGCCCGGATCGCCTCCGGCGGCGGGCCGATCCAGGTCAGCCCGGCGTTGTGCACCGCGGCGGCGAAGTCGGCGTTCTCGGCCAGGAAGCCGTATCCGGGATGCACCGCGTCCGCCCCCGACTCCGTCGCGATCTTGAGGATCTTGTCGATGTCGAGGTAGCTCTCGGCCGCGGTGCGCCCGCCCAGTGCGTACGCCTCGTCGGCGACCCGCACGTGCAACGCGTCCAGATCCGGCTCGGCGTACACCGCCACGCTCGCCAGGCCCTCATCTCTGCAGGCACGGGCGATACGTACGGCGATCTCACCGCGATTGGCGATCAGGACCTTGCGCACCTACGTCTCCTCCCGAGGTGCCGCCCTGGCGCGGAACCGCGCTGACCAGCGTGCCCGCACCGCACCGGCGACTTGAGCGAACCTGCTGGGCAGTCTAGATAACCGCGTTCGGCGGACTTTCGTAAGCCCCCGCTTTCTGGGGCTTTGCGCAAGGCGGACCCGAGGTCCGTCCGCCCGGGGGCGGAGGAGTCCGGCGGGACGAGAGCCGACCCTGACACCGGCGGGCACGGCGTGTATCGTCCGTCTCGACCGACAGCCGACCGTTCGTCGTCGCGTCCGCGGGGGCGCGTTCGTGGGGAGGTCGATGGTTCGCCACCGGGGCCACCGCGCCGCCCTGGCCGTTCTCCTGGCCGGCTGCGTCATCCTTCCCTCCTCGACCGTCCGTCACGACGGCCCGGCCAGGGTGGATCAGGAGACCGAGCGGCAGCTCACCGTGGCCGCCCGCACCATGCTGGAGCACCGCACCGAGGCGCTGGTGCAGCGGGTGCGGGCCCGTTCGCTGCCCTCTGAGGTGCTGGGGGTGCGGATCGCCCCCCAGGTCGTCCGCGCGCAGCAGGAGGCGCTGCGCAGGCTGGAGACCCGCAACCGCGCGCCGGTGCCGGGCGGGCCTCCGTTCACCGACGCCGAGACCCGCCTGACGGACGCCTCGGTGGTGCGCCGCGGCGACCGGATCACCCTGGACGCCACCGAGTACACCAAGATCCACTACCTCACCCCGCAAGGCCGTCGGGCGGTGACCCAGCGGGTCCGGCGCCGGTTCGAGTTCACCGTCGGGCCCGATCGGATCACCCTGGTCGGGGAGCGGTTGATCGACCCGGACGCCACCCCGATCAACGACCCGGACCGGCCGATGCCGGTGGTCTCGTCCCACTCGACCCACTCGACGATCTCGGTGGAGTCGACGGGCCCGGCGACCCCTGCGGCGGACCCGACGGACCGGGCGGTCCCTGCGGCGGGCCCCACGGCGGGCCCGACCCCCTCGGCGGCCGAGCCGAATCGATGAGGCCCGGCCCCGCGGCGACCCCCGGCGCCGCCCCCGTCGGCCCCTGCCGGCCCGTGCCGGGTCCGCCGAACGCCTTCCACAGGGCGCGATCGTGCGCGTAAATAGGTGTGTCACCGGTGTCGCACCGAAAGGAACGGGTCGATGAGCGACAGGCGGGGTGCCAACATCGCGGCCCTGGAAGAGCTCGCCCGGATGTTCGCCAAGCACTCCAGGAACCTGGACGCCCTGATCAAGGACCTGAACAGCCGTACCGTGAGCAGCACCGAGATCTGGTGGGGCCCGGGCGCCGACCGTTTCCGCGCCGCCTGGCAGGAGGCCAAGGCCGCCTTCGACCGCATGGCGCTGGCCCTGGAGGAGGGCGGCCAGGACATCCGCCGCTCCCGCGAGAACATCGAGGCCGCGACCCGCTGACGGCGCGCGCCGGCGGACACGGCCCCCGGCGGCGCCTCGATTCCGCCCCTGGGGCCCGCGGACGCCCCGCCGCCTCCCGCGCGGCGCTGAAGCGTGCCCGAGCGGTCGACCCGGCTGTCATGATCAGACGGGGAACCGTCGTCGAGCGAACGGGAGAGCGGTGGTGCGACCATTGCGGCCCGAGGATCCGGCGGAGATCGGCGGACATCGGTTGCTCGGCCGGTTGGGCGGCGGCGGCATGGGACAGGTGTATCTTGGCCGCTCGCCGGACGGGCGGACGGTCGCGGTCAAGCGGGTGCTGCCCGAGCTGACCGCCGACCGGGAGTTCCGCCGCCGGTTCGCCCAGGAGGTGGAGGCGGCCCGCCGGGTCGGCGGCCCCCGCACCGCCGAGCTCGTGGACGCCGACCCGTTCGCCGACCCGCCGTGGCTGGCCACCGTCTACGTCGCCGGGCCGTCGCTGCAGGAGGCGGTCGAGGCGCACGGGCCGCTGTCGCCGGGGGCGGTGCGCACGCTGGGCGTGGGCCTGGTGGACGGGCTGGCGGCGATCCACTCCGCCGGGCTGGTGCACCGCGACCTCAAGCCCGGGAACGTCCTGCTCGCCGCCGACGGTCCCCGGATCATCGACTTCGGCATCGCGCGCGCCGCCGACTTCACCGCGCTGACCGCGGCCGGGGCGATGCTGGGCACCGCCGGGTTCATGGCGCCCGAGCAGGTGGACGGCTCCCGTGAGGTGGGGCCGCCGGGGGATGTGTTCGCGCTGGGCGCGGTGCTGGCGTATGCGGCCTGCGGACGCGGACCCTTCCACGCCGGCTCCATCGCCTCGATGGTCTACCGGATCACCCGCGAGGACCCCGACCTGGACGGCGTCCCCCCGGACCTGCGGGACCTGCTGGAGGCGTGTCTGGAGAAGGATCCGGCGGCACGGCCGGAGCTCCCCCGGATCAGGAGCGCCCTGTCCGCGGACGGCGCATCGGAGGAGTGGCCGCCGCCCCCCGTCGCCGCGATGATCGCCGAACGGGAGGCGGCCGCGCGGCACGCCCCCGCGGCCGTCCCGCGGCCGGCGCCCGCGCCCGCCCCCGTCCCGCCGCAGCCGGGGCCGGCCTTCACGCCGCCCGCCCCCTCGCCCGGCCCGCCGACCGTCCCCCCGTCCCCGCCGGTCTCGGCGCCCTCCGCTGCCGTGCCGCCGGCGGTCCCCACGGGGACCGGCGCCCCCCGACGGTCCGGCGGCGTCGCCCTCCTCGCCGTGGTCGCGGCCGTGGCGCTGCTGCTCGCGGCCGGGGTCACGGGGGTCTTCCTGCTCACCCGCGGCGACCCGGAGGGCGGACCGACGGCCGGACCCACCACCGTCCGGCCACGGCCCTCGACGGTGGAGGCCTCGGCGCTGGTCGGCACCTGGGAGGGGACCTACCGGTGCGCCCAGGGGCTCACCGCGCTGAACCTCCAGATCACCCGGGCCGGAGACGGCCGTCTGGAGGCGACCTTCCGGTTCGGTCCCCACCCCTCGAACCCGGACGTGGAGACCGGCGCGTTCGCCATGCGCGGCGACCTCACCGACGGGAGGCTGCGGCTGGACGGCGACCACTGGATCTCCCGGCCCGACGGCTACCTGATGGTCGGTCTGCGGGCCGACATCACCGAGCCGCATCCTCAGCGGATCGAGGGCACCGTCGAGTCGACCACCGGCTGCACCGTCTTCAGCGTCGAACGCCGCTGATCAGCCGGCCGGCGCCGGCTCCTTCAGGACCTTGCCCAGATGGATCGACTCGGGGGCGCAGGCGTAGAGGCCGAACGGCTCGACGTCGGTGTAGCCCGCCGACCGGTACAGCGTCACGGCCTCGGGCTGCCGGTCCCCGGTCTCCAGGATGACGCGGCGACGACCGGCCTCGCGGGCGGTGCGCTCGATCTCGGCCAGCAGCCGGCGGGCGTATCCGTTGCCGCGGGCGGAGGGGACCACGTACATCCGCTTGAGCTCGGCGTCCTCCCCGTGCTCTCCGTGGGAGCGCCAGCCCGCGCACGCCACCGCCGTCCCGTCCACGTATCCGACGAGGAACAGCCCGCGCGGGGGAGCGAAGTCGGCCACCGACACCGGGGTCTCGTCCGGGCCGCCGTATCGCTCGACCACCTCTTGTTGGATCGCCTCGACCAGCCGGACGGCGTCCGGATGGTCGTATCCCACCGCTTTGATCAGCATGGTCCCATGGTCATCGACGGCGGTCGCCGGAACGAACCGAATTTCCGGGCCCTCCCGGAGCGGGCGCCGCTCCCCGGCCGCGACGACGCCGGGGCGGTCGTCGGCGTTCTGCGGCCCGGCGGGTGTGCGGGGCCGTTTTCCGGGCATTGCTGCGGTCGGTCGCACAGGCGACATGGGGAGGGGAGTCCGGTGACGACGGCACCGTTGAACAGGACCCTGCTGAGAACCGAGTCCATCGCGACGTTCACCGACTACGCCGACGCGCAGCGGGTGGTGGACCGCCTGTCGGACCTGCAGTTCCCGGTCGAGCATGCGGTGATCGTGGGGGCCGACCTGCGGATGGTCGAGCAGGTGCTCGGCCGGCTCACGGCGCTGCGGGCCGCCCTGGGCGGCGCCGCCTCCGGGGCCTGGTTCGGTCTGCTGATCGGGCTGTTCTTCGCGATCTTCACCCCGGGCAGGCTGTCGTGGCTGGCCGTCATCCTGGCCGGCCTGGTCTGGGGGGCGGTCGCCGGCGCCCTGTTCGGCGCCGCCTCGCACGCCCTCAGCGGCGGCCACCGCGACTTCGTGTCCCGGAGCTCCTTCGTGGCGGCCTCGTACGAGGTGCGGGTCGATGCGCAGTACGCGCCGGAGGCCCGCCGGCTGCTGGAGGGCGGCGACACCGCCGCGGTCGGCTGACGGCCCGGAACGGAGACCCGGCCCCGGAGGCGGACCCCCGGGAACGCCGGGAGCGGTGCCTGCGACGGCCGCGGCGGCGGTCCGCCCACGGCGCGTTCCGGCGGGCGGGGAAGCGCCGGATCCTCATCGGCCCGCCCGCACGCGGGGCGGGCCGTCCCGCCGGTCGGGAGCCCGGTGGAGGTGTCCCGCCGGCGGGACGGTCACTTGGCGCTCTCGGCGGCGGGCTCGGCCTTGGCCTGGGGGACGGGGTGGCCGGCGCGGTTCTCGGCGAGGACGACGTCGGACATGATGCCGACCGCCAGGCCGAGGATGCCGCTGAGGACCACCAGGCCGGCGCCCACGCCGAACAGCATCCAGTTCGGACCGATGCACAGCGCCACGCCGCCGAGGACGAAACCGAGCAGGCACACCGCGACGACCAGCCAGGAGCTGGGCCGGCCGGCATGACTTCCGGACATTGAACCTCCTGTCAGAGGGCACCGCCGAGGTGCCCGTCGATGGGCGGAGATCCCGTCCGCTGGGGAGGGATCGCACGGGGAACGGCCGCTGCCGGCACACCGGCCGAGTACCGGTGCCGGCCGCCAGACAGTGTCCCATCGCCGGGACCGACCCCGTGGACGAGGGTCGGTGATGGCGCCCGGCGGCGCCGGCGGGGCACCGTCCCCCGGGCCGCGCCGTCCGCGCCGGGGCCGCCGGTCCCGCCGTTCGCGCCGGGCGCGCTGCTCAGTGCAGGTCCAGCAGCCCCAGCACGACGAACGCCCCGAAGTGGACCACCAGGGTGATCACGAGCATCGCCACGAAGATGTACTTGGCCGTGGGGTGGTCGAAGTACTTGCCGCCCTCGGCCTTGCGCGCCTGCTGCTCCGCCTGCCGGAGGGCGAGCTGTTCCTCCAGGGGGAGGAAACCGAGCGGCTTCTTCATGGCTTCTCCTGAGGTTCGGGTGCGGGCGTCCTCCTTGTATAGCCCCTGTCCCTCACCCCTTCGTCCCCTGGTCGCCGGCCGCCCGGAAAACGGAGGTCACAAGATCTCGCACATGGGGCGTATGGCGTTCGGTCATGGTCTACGGTGTCCTATGCGTCCTGTTCGGTGGAATGTTCAACTACCGACCAGGGCGTCTGCCGCCCGGGATAGGCGGAGCCTGGACCAGGGCCGGACCGCGGCCCTCCCGACCGGGACGGGCGGCAGCGGGCTCGGCCCCGGGTGGGGAGGGGACATCCGGGGCCGAGCCTCCGCTCTCACGCCCGCTCGTGAGTCCGGGCCTCAGATCCTGCCACACCGCGCGACCGCACCCCGCGTCCTCGTCGAGACCGGGCCGGAGCCGAGATGAAGCCGAGGCCGAATCCGGGCGGGATCGGATCGAGGCCGGTACGAGGCCGGTGCAGGGCCGGTGCGGGGCGCTCGCGCCCGGGTCAGTGGGGCGGAAGGGCCACCTGGATCGGCGTCGCCGTACCGGTGATCACCAGCAGGCCCCGGCCGGTCGGGCCGGACAGGGCGGCGTTGCGCGGCAGGCGGAGGCCGAACAGCTCCCCGTCGTCGGGAGAGCGGGCCGCCAGCAGCACCCCGGAGCGGGAGCGGCGGGCCTCGGCCAGAAAGCCCCGGTAGCCGCGGCCCAGATCCTCGGTGGTGCCGCCGATGACGACGGCGTGCTCCCCGTCCCGGGCGGTGCGCAGCACGTCCCGCAGCGCGTCGTCCAGGTCGGTCTCCTCCAGCAGCTCGGCGTCGTCGACGACCACCGCGTAGCGGTGCTCGTCGCCGATCGCCTCCAGCAGCTCGTCCTCGGTGGCGTCGGCGCCCAGCACCCCCAGCACCCCCGGCCGTCCGGCCAGATCCCGCAGCGGCGAGCGGCGCGGCGCCAGCAGCAGCACCGGGACGAGCCCGCCGCCCACCGTCGGGTCCAGCAGCGAGTGCACGATCGTCAGCAGCGTCGTGGAGCGCCCCGATCGCGGCGGCCCCGCCACGACGAACCCCGGGCCGCAGGCGAGCAGGTCCGCGCCCATCGGGCCGAGGGTGTCCCCGCCGGCCCCCACCAGCGCCCACAGCGCCGATGGGGCCGCGAAGTCCGGATCCAGCGCCAGCGCCTCCGCGAAGGTCACCCGGACCGGCAGCTCGTCCACCCGCAACGGGGCCAGCCGGCGCGGCAGCCGGCCGTACCGTTCGCCGCACGCGCGGGCGATCTTCTGCAGCGCGGCGACCTGCGCGGTCCCGGCCGGGTCGTCGGCCAGCAGCCCGATCTGCGACTCGCGCACCGGACGGCCGGGGCCGACGTGCTCCAGCGCCCGGCCCGGCGGCATGTGCGCGGGCACCTGGCGCTCCTGCAGGCCCGCGTACCCGTAGTCCATGGGGTCGGCCATCCGCAGCACCAGCCGCCGGTCGAACACCGTGGACACCTGCCCGCCCAGCCCCGTCCGGTCGCCGGTGACCACCGCGCGCAGGCCCACCGCGGCCCCCTCGCGCAGCAGCCGGACGAACACGTCCACCAGCCGCCCGTAGTCGTAGTGCTCGAACGCCCCCAGGAAGCCCTCCCACCGGTCCACCAGCAGCACCATCCACGGCAGCCGGTCCGAGGGCGCCACGGCGGCCCGCTGCTCGGCCAGCGTCGCGAAGCCCGCCTCCGCCAGCAGCTGCTGCCGCCGCGCGACCTCCGCCGACAGCGCCTCCAGCAGCCGCTCGCAGCGGTCGACCTGGTCCCGGGAGACGACCGCGCCGCAGTGCGGGAGGGTCACCAGCGGCAGCAGCGCGCCCCCGCCGCAGTCGATCGCGTACAGGTGCACGTCGTAGGGGGAGACCGCCGAGGCCAGCGAGCCCGCCAGGGTGCGCAGCGCGGTGGACCGCCCGGACTGGGCCGCCCCGGCCACGTACAGGTGACCGTCCCGCGTCAGGTCCAGGGCGAGCGCCCGCCGCGACTGGGTCTCCGGCAGGTCGGTCACGCCGAACTCGATCGGCGGGACGTCCACCGCCGAGCCGCCGGCGGCGGTCCGCAGCGACACCCGGATCCGGTCCGGCAGCGGGTCCAGCCAGGGGGAGCGCTGCGGCGGGATCCCGGCCCGGGCGGCGGCCTGGGCGATCGCGTCGACCAGCACGGTCAGGTCGGTGACCGGCTCGGGCTCCTCGGCCGGCTCGGCCGCCTCGGGCAGGGGACGGCCGAGCAGGTCCCACGGCACGTCCCGCACCGACGGCGCCGCCGCGGACGGGGACGCGCCGGCGCGGGACGCCGGGCGGCGGCCCCCGATGCGCGCCGACTGCACCGCCTGCGGCACGGCGGCGCCCGACCGCACGTAACAGCGGCCCGGCGCGGACGGGGGGATGTCGGCGGCCTCGGGCGAGTCGATCACGTCCACCGACTCGCCCGGGTCGGTGACCCGCAGCGCGATCCGCAGGTTGGTGTTGGCGCGGATGTCGGCGGTCACCACGCCCGCCGGGCGCTGGGTGGCCAGGATCAGGTGCACGCCCAGCGAACGGCCCCGCCGGCCGATGTCCACCAGTCCGGCCATGAACTCCGGCAGTTCGGCGGCCAGCGCCGCGAACTCGTCGATCACCAGCACCAGCCGGGGCAGCGGCGGCGGCGTCGCGTCCCGCTGCGGGAGGGCGTGCCCGCCGGCGGCGGAGGAGGCGGACGAGACCGCGGCCCGGGCCCGCAGCTCGGCGTAGTCGTCGATGTCCTTGGCCCCGGCCGCCAGCAGGATCTCCTCCCGGCGGCGCAGCTCGGCGGCCAGCGAGTGCAGCGCCCGTTCGGTCAGATGACCGTCCAGGTCGGTGACCATGCCCACGGTGTGCGGCAGCGCGGCGCAGTCGGCGAACGCCGCCCCGCCCTTGTAGTCGATGAGCACGAACGTCAGCTCGTCCGGCCGGTTGGCCGCCGCCAGCGCCGCGATCAGGGTCTGCAGCAGCTCCGACTTGCCCGCCCCGGTGGTCCCGGCGACCAGCCCGTGCGGCCCGTCGGTGCGCAGGTCGATGCAGAACGGGCCGTCCGCGGCGATCCCGATCGGCACCCGGGTGGACCGCCCGCCGGTGGCGGCCCAGGCGTCCTGGACGTGGCCCGGCGTCGGGTCGGGCATGCCCAGCAGGTCCAGCAGCCGCACCTGCGCGGGCACGGTCTCGTCGGCGTCCTGCCGGGACACGTCCCGGATCGGGGCGAGGGCGCGGGCCACCCGCTCCGCCCAGGCCGGTGAGACCTGGTCGGCCAGCACCGGGCCGATGGCCTCCAGGTCGTGGCCGTGCAGCCGCAGGGTGTCGGGGGAGACCCAGGAGGCGACGGCGGCGCACTCCTCGGGCAGCAGGCGCTCCTCGTCGTCGATGCAGATCGCGTAGACGCCGTATTCGGGGCCGCGCGCCAGCACGTGCGGCATCCCCGGCACCCGCCGCAGGGCCCGCGCCCCGTCCAGCACCACGAGGATGTTGTAGGGGACCTCGGGCGTCGTCCCGGCGGCCGCGCCGCCGAGCAGGCCGGGGGCGTGCTGGCGGGTGCGGCGGCGTTCGGTGATGCGGATGGCCAGCTCGGTGACCCGGTGGGCGACGGAGTCGGGGTCGGTGCCGACCAGCGCCACGCACTCCTCCCCGGCGTGCGGGGCGCAGTGCGGCAGCCAGCGCACCCAGTTCCAGTGCTCGGCGGCGTCCGGCTCGGTCGACAGCACCACGATCGC
The DNA here is from genome assembly GCF_006363815.1 of Thermomonospora catenispora. GTDB lineage: Bacteria > Actinomycetota > Actinomycetes > Streptosporangiales > Streptosporangiaceae > Thermomonospora > Thermomonospora catenispora. The sequence continues at coordinate 39,289 of NZ_RRYT01000001.1, read as the reverse complement.
CAGGTCGCGCGGGCTGTGCAGCACGGCGGCCTGGGCGACCAGCCAGCGGGCCAGCGCCCGGGAGGCGGGCCGGGGGCCGGTCAGCCCGAGCACCCCCAGCTCGGTCAGGTGCAGCGCCACCGGGACCGTCCGGGCCAGGGGGATCCGCACCTCGTCCGCGGCGTCGTCGGGCGCGCCGACCAGTTCGATCCGGGCGGGCAGATCGGCCAGCCCCACCCGCATGTGCAGGGTGTCGTCGTCGGTGATGCGGCGCTCCCACAGCCGTCGCCGCGGGCCGGTGGCGGTGAGCAGGGCCTCGGCGGGGTCCAGCCGCATCGCCCGGCGCTCGGCCTCGTCCCGGCGGCGCAGCGCCTCCAGCTCGTCGGCGAACGCGGCGCTGCGCCTGCGGTACTCCTTGAGCGCCCGGCGGTGGGACATCCGGCCGTGCATCCGGTCGGCCGCCCACTCGCCGATCTGGATCACCGGCCAGCTGAGCGCCAGCAGCGCCCACCACCACTGGCCCAGCGCGTACGCCATGACCAGGCCGAACGCCGAGAACAGCAGGGCGCCCAGCAGCCGCAGCCGCTCGCGCGGACCGCGTTCGGGCCGGCGGGGGACCGCCAGGCGCTTCGGGCGCCCGGTGGTCGGGCCGATCCGCGGGGGCCGGTTGAAGGCCAGCCCGCCCCCCGGCAGCGGCTCCAGGTGCGCGTCCGGGGCGGTGCTGGGGGCCAGCGTCAGCACCGTCGAGCCGACCCGCAGCAGCCCGCCGAACGGCCAGGGCGTCGCGCCCTCCAGCGGACGCCCGTCCAGGGACGCCTGAGCGTGGGGGAGCGCCTCCACCACGACGCCGCTGTCGCCGTGGTCGCCGCGGTGGACGGTGATCTGCAGCGCGCGGGGCGGGACGGCGGGGTCGGCGACGGTCAGGTCGGCCTCCTCGCCGCCGCCGAGGGTGTGCGCGCCCAGGCCCAGCCGGTGCACCGCCCCGGCCGCCGGTCCGCCCGCCACGCGCACCTCGACCAGCCCGGTCGGCTCCGACAGCACGGTGGCGGCGGCGGCCCGGCGGTCGACGGCGACCACCGCGCCGTCGCGCAGCGCGCGCACCGCCTGCGCCTGCGGGTCGAGCATCCGCCCGTCCGCCCACAGGGTGGAGGACGACGCGGAGGAGGGCGCGTCGGCGGCCGGGCGCGGCTGCGGAATCGCAGGCGGTTTCTCGTCAATTGCTGCGGAAACGGCATTGGCGATCGCGCCGACCGTCATTTCTGAATCGGCGTCGATGATCAGGTCGCGTGCCCCCCGGTCGGTCAGCGCGGTGAGCGAGATCCGCATGAACCCTCCAGCATCGACCGTGGGGCGGCTCCGGCACCGGCTCAGCTTAATTACCGCCCTTCGCGCCGGCATCCGACGCGCTGTGTACGGTGTTCCGCAGAGCACCGCATTGCGACGAGAGCGGCGCTCTATGACGATGCGAGGGGAATCCGATGAACCGCAGCCGCACCGTCCGGGAACGGGTCCGCGCCGAGATCACCCGGGAAATCGTCGAGATCGCCCGCCGGCATCTGGCCGCCCACGGCGCCGCCGGGCTGTCGCTGCGCGCGGTGGCCCGCGAGATGGGCATGGTCTCCTCGGCGGTCTACCGCTACTTCCCCAGCAAGGACGACCTGCTCACCACGCTGATCATCGACGGCTACGACTCCCTGGGCCGGGCCGTGGAGCGCGCCGACGCCGACTCCGACCCCGCCGACCACGGCGGGCGCTGGCGGGCGGCCTGCCTGGCGATCCGGTCCTGGGCGCTCGCCAACCCCCACGAGTACGCGCTGCTGTACGGCTCGCCGGTCCCCGGCTACCGCGCCCCGCAGGACACCGTCGCCCCGGCCATGCGCGCCACCCTCGTCCTCGGCGGCATCGTCGCCGACGCCCACAGGGCCGGCGCCCTGACCGCCCCGTCCGGCGATCCCGACGCGCTCCCCGGCGGGATGCGGGCGGACGCGGCCCGGATCCGGGAGCTGGTCATGCCGGGGGTGCCGGAGGAGGTGGCGGCGCGGGCGGTGACCGCCGTGGCCGGGGTGTACGGCTGGGTGAGCTTCGAGCTGTTCGGCCAGTTCCAGAACGCCGTCGAGGACCGGGAGGCGTTCTTCCGGCACAGCGTGGCGACGCTGGGGGCGCTCATCGGCCTGCCCGCGCCGGTGGGAGAATCGGCGGCATGATCGGTGACCTCGACTGGACGCCCGCCGCCGACCGCCCCGACCTGCTGGCCGAGCCGGTCCGCGCCGCGCTCGCGGGACCGGACCCCGTCGTCGCGGAGGCGCTGGTGGCCGAGATCGATCCCGAGCTCGCCGACACCGCCGCGTTCTGCGAGCGGTACGCCGTGCCGCCGGAGGCCTCCGCCAACTGCGTGGTGGTGGCCGCCAAGCGCGGCGGCCTGGTCCGGATGGCCGCCTGCCTGGTGCCGGCCACCCACCGCGCCGACGTCAACGGCGTGGTCCGCAGACGCCTGGAGGCGCGCAAGGCCTCGTTCGCCCCGATGGCGGAGGCCACCGGGGCGACCGGGATGGAGTACGGCGGGATCACGCCGATCGGGCTGCCCGCGGACTGGCCGCTGCTGATCGACGAGCTGGTCGTCGCGCGCCCGCAGGTCGTCGTCGGCAGCGGAGTGCGGCGCTCCAAGCTGCTGGTGCCCGGCGAGGCGCTGGCCGGGCTGCCGGGCGCCGAGGTGCTCGCATTGGCCCGCCCCGCCGGCTGACCGGGCGCCCATGAAAGCGATCACCGGATCGGCAATGTGACGCAGTAAGCGTCATTCGTACGACCGGTCAGCCATTATGTGGTCACCGGGACGATAGGGTCATGTGGGGACGGCCGGTTACGGGATCGCATATCCATGGCGAATCCATTGACGCGGGCTCGCCCACGCCGCAAGCATGGATCGCTCGGTAACGCGCATCTCGGAGAAAAACCAGCGATGAAGGCCAGTCAGTCGACGGTCGCCGGCGGCTCCGGCAGCGGCGCCGCCGCCAATGCGGCGACGCTCGGGCGCGGCGGGCTCGGCGCGTCCACCGGCCAGCGACTGCCCGTCCCGCCCCGCGAGCGCAAACCCGCCCTGGCCGCCCTGGCCGTGCTGCTGATCCTCGGCGGAGCGCTGGTCAGCGCCTATCTGGTGATGGCCAGCGGACAGCGGGTGTCGGCCATTCAGATCGCCCACCCGGTCGCCCCCGGCCAGCGCATTCCCGCCAGCGCGCTGCGCGAGGTGCAGATCGGCGACACCGGCATCGAGTACATCCGCTGGTCCGAGCGCCACCGGGTCACCACCGCGTACGCGGCGGTCCCCCTGGTGGAGGGCGCGTTGCTGACCAACGCGATGACCATGCCCGGCGACGACGCCGCCCTCGGCCGGGTCAGGGTCGGGCTGGCGCTCAAACCCGGCCAGCTGCCCGCCGACGGGATGCGCCCCGGCGTCCGGGTCGCGTTGTACGCGGTCGCCGGCGGCCAGGGCGGCGGTCCCCGGCCCGGCACCCTGCTGTCGGCCGATGCGATCGTCCAGCAGGTGCGGGCCGGCGGCGAGGACCGGCTGCGCAGCGAGACGACCATGGTGGACGTGGCCGTACCGCCCGCCGACGCCCCGCTGCTCACCCAGGCCGCCTCCGCCGGAGCGGTCGCGGCGGTGATCGTGCCGGAGGGCACCCGGATCACCCCCTCCCAAAGCGCCTCGCCGCCGCCGCAGTCGTCCGCCGCCCCCGCTCCCGGCGCCGGCGACCGGACGACCCCCCAGCCGAGCCGGTCGCCCGTCCCCGGAACCGGGCCGGCGAGCACCCCGGGCGGGAGCTGACGTGGCACTGATCGCGCTGGCGGCCGACAAGGGCGCACCCGGCGTCACCACCGCGGCGGTGGCCCTCGGCGCCGTGTGGCCCCGGCCGGTGCTGGTCGCCGAGTGCGACCAGGCCGGCGGCGACCTGGTCTACCGGCTGCCCGCCGCCGCCGACGACGGCGGCTCCACCCTGCTCAACCCCTCGCGCGGATTGCTCAGCCTGGCCGCCACCGCCCGCCGTGGGCTGCGCCCCGAGCAGATCGCCGAGCACTGCCAGCGACTGGTCGGCGGGCTGGACGTGCTGGTCGGGCTGACCAACGCCGAACAGGCGCAGGGCATGACCTGGCTGTGGGGGCCGCTGGGCCGGGCGTTCGCCGGGCTGTCCCCGGTGGACGTGCTGGCCGACTGCGGGCGGCTGGGCGCCGAGACCCCGCTGCTGGACCTGATCCGCGAGGCCGACATGGTGGTGCTGCTGTGCCGCGCCACCCTCGAACAGGTCGCCCATCTGCGGGAACGCGTGAACGCCCTGGCCAAGCGGCTGCCCGAGGGACCGCCCATCGGGATCGTGGTGCTGGCCGATCCCCGCGACTTCCGCGGATCGATCTCCGAGGTCGATCGGATCGTGGCGTCCTCCAAGCTGCCGGCCACCGTGCTCGGCGGACTCGCGCTCGACCCCAAGGGCGCGGAGATGCTGCGCGGCCGGTGGGGCGGACGGCTGGACCGCTCCCTGCTGATCCGCTCCGCCCGCGAGGTCGCCGCCGGGCTGGTGAGCCGCCTGGCGGACCAGCCGCGCGGCCCCCGCCCCGCCGAACGCCCCGCCCCCGGCGCCGCCGCGGCCGCCCGGGGCCCGTGGCCGCCGGGCGTTCCCCGCCCGGACGAACGCGAACCGCCGGTCCGGCGGCACGAGGCCGCCCCGACTCGGGAAAGGGGGCGATGAATGGACCACGCGCTGGTCAAACGGCTGCGCCAGGAGGTCGGCGACCGGCTGGCCACCCAGCGCAGGCTGGACGCCGCCAGCGGGCTGCCGCCGATGTCGGCCGAGGACGAGCGGCAGTTCGCGCGGGCGTTGATCTCCCAGGTGCTGGAGGAGCATGCGCGGGCCGAGCTGGCCGCGGGCCGCCGCCCGCCCAGCGCCGAAGAGGAGGAGGCGCTGGCGGCGGGGATCCACGCGGCGCTGTTCGGCGTGGGCCGGCTGCAGCCGCTGCTGGACGACCCCGAGATCGAGAACATCGACATCAACGGGTGCGACCGGGTGTTCATCGGATACGCCGACGGGCGCGAGGTGATGGGGGAGCCGGTCGCCGACTCCGACGAGGAGCTGATCGAGCTGATCCAGATCCTCGCCGCCTACTCGGGGCTGTCCTCGCGCCCCTTCGACACCGCCAACCCCCAGCTGGACCTGCGGCTGCCGGACGGGTCCCGGCTGTCGGCGGTGATGGACGTGACGGCGCGGCCCGCGCTGTCCATCCGGCGGGCCCGGCTGCAGAAGGTGTTCCTGTCGGACCTGGTGGGCAACGGGACGCTGTCCCCGCAGCTGGGCGCCTTCCTGCGGGCCGCGGTGCTGGCCCGCAAGAACATCATGATCGCCGGGGCCACCAACGCCGGGAAGACCACCCTGCTGCGCGCGCTGGCCAACGAGATCCCCCCGCACGAACGGCTGATCACCGTGGAGCGGGCGCTGGAGCTGGGCCTGGACGCCTTCCCCGACCTGCACCCCAACGTGGTGGCGTTCGAGGAGCGGCTGCCCAACTCCGAGGGCCAGGGCGCGATCTCGATGGCCGAGCTGGTGCGCCGGTCGCTGCGGATGAACCCCTCCCGCGTCATCGTCGGCGAGGTGCTCGGCGACGAGATCGTCACCATGCTCAACGCGATGACCCAGGGCAACGACGGGTCGCTGTCGACCATCCACGCCAACTCCTCGATGGAGGTGTTCAACCGGATCGCCACCTACGCCATCCAGGCCGAGGAGCGGCTGCCGGTCGAGGCCACCCACATGCTCATCGCCGGGGCCGTCGACTTCGTGGTCTTCATCGAGAAGCGCAACGACTACGCCCGCGGCGGACGGCTGCGCCGATTCGTCTCCAGCGTCCGCGAGGTCACCGGATGCGACCAGCGGGTGCTCTCCTCGGAGGTCTTCGCGATGGGCCCGGAGGGGTACGCGGTGCCGGCCGCGCCCATCTCCTGCGCCGACGAGCTGGCCGAGCACGGCTACGACCCCGTGCCGGGGGGTCAGTGGTGATGTGGGCGCCGGACATGCTGCCCGCGCTGCTCGCCGGGAGCCTGGTCGGCGGAGGGGTCGTGCTGCTGATCGTCGCGATCCGCGGCGTGCCGGTCCGGCCCGGCCGGCCTCCCCGGCGGCGCGGCCGCCAGGACCTGATCCGCACCCTGACCACCCGGACCGCCGCGTCGGTGATCGTCGGCGCGCTGGTGCTGATCGTCACCCGCTGGCCGGTCGCCGCGATCGGCGCCGGGCTGCTGGTGCTCGGCTGGGAGGGCATCGCCGGGGGCGCCGCCGAGGAGCGCCGCGCGATGGCCCGGCTGGAGGCGCTGGCCGCCTGGACCGAGTCGCTGCGCGACACCATCGCCGGCGCGGTCGGCCTGGAGCAGGCCATCCCCTCCTCGGTGCGCGCCGCCGCCCCCGCCCTGCAGCAGCCCCTGCGCACCCTGGTGGACCGGCTGCACACCCGGATGCCGATGCCCGAGGCGCTGCGCCGCTTCGCCGACGACCTGGACGACCCGTCGGCCGACCTGGTCGTGGCCGCCCTGATCATGAACGCCCGGCTGCGCGGCCCCGGCCTGCGCGACATGCTCGGCGCCCTGTCCGCCTCCACCCGCGCCGAGCTCGACATGCGCCGCCGCGTCGAGGCCGAGCGCCGCGCCACCCGGCGCAGCGTCCACATCGTCGTGGGCGTCTCGGTGGGCACCGCCCTGCTGCTGGCCGTCTTCAACCGCCCCTACGTCGCCCCCTACGATGGACTGGTCGGCCAGCTCGTGCTGTGCGTCGTCCTCGCCCTCTACGCCGCCGCCTTCCTGTGGCTGCGCCGTCTGGCCAGGTACGACCTGCCCCAGCGCCTGCTGAGCGCCCCGCCGAACCGCCCCGGCGTCCCCGGCGAGGTCCCCGCCACGGTCGCCGGCTGGCAGGGCGCCACTCCGCCCCTGCGCGGCCGGCACGCCATGGACGCGGGAGGCGGCCGCTCATGAGCCGGATCCCGACCGCCGGACGGTCTCCGCGGAGGAGCGCGAAGAGCGGAGGAGGTGAACGGCCGTGACCGGGGCGTTGCTGGCCGGGGCCTGCGTGGGGCTCGGCCTGTACCTGCTGATCCGGGCGCTGTTCCCGGCGCGCCCGGGGCTGGCGGCCTCCCTGGCGGCGTTCGACCGGGCCCGGGCGGCGGACACGGCGCAGCGGCAGGCGCGGCCCGCCGCCGGGACGGAACGGATCGGCGGGCTGCGCGCCAAGGTCGGGCACTCGCTGGCGCGGTTCTACGAGGCGCGCGGATGGGAGCAACGGTCGGTGCGGGCCGACCTGGCGCTGCTCGGACGGTCGTACGAGGGCTTTTTGGCGACCAAGTTCCTGCTGCCGGCGGCGGCGCTGGTCCTCACCCCGGCGCTGGTCGGCTACATGGCGCTGCTGGGCGTGGGCGACTCCCCGGCGGTTCCGGCCTGGCTGGGCGTGCTGCTGGCGGCGTTCTTCTTCATCCTGCCGGACCTGCAGCTGCGGCAGGAGGCGGCGCAGCGGCGGCGGGACTTCCGGCACACCGTGGGCGCCTTCCTGGACCTGGTGGCGATGAACCTGGCCGGCGGACGCGGCCTGCCCGAGGCGCTGATGACGGCGGCGCAGGTCGGCGAGGGCTGGGCGATGGTCCGGATCCGGGAGACGCTGGCCAACGCGCGGATCACCGGGCGGACCCCCTGGCAGGCGCTGGGCGCGTTGGGCGAGGAGGTGAACATCGCCGAGCTGCGCGACCTGTCGGCGGCGCTGACGCTGGTCGCCGACGACGGCGCCAAGGTCCGGCAGTCGCTGGCCGCCCGGGCCGCCTCGATGCGCAGCCGCGAGCTGTCGGAGCTGGAGGGCAAGGCCGGCGAGCGCTCCCAGTCGATGCTGGTCGCCCAGCTGCTGTTCTGCTTCGGCTTCCTGATCTTCCTGGGCTTCCCGGCCCTGATCCGGATACTGGCGGCATGACATGAGCAATCCCCGTCTCCGAGATCCCGAGGAGTCACCGTGAACCCCTTGCACGACCCCGTCTTGATCTATCTGCGCGCGCTGCTGGGCGAGCGGATCCGCCGGGCGCGCACGGCGGACCGCGGGCTGGGCGTCTCGGCCATCGAGTGGGCGATCATCACCGGGATGCTGGCGGTCATCGCGATCGCGGTCTTCGCGGTGATCAGGGACCGCATCCAAAGCGCCGCCAACAGGATCAACACCGGCTACTGATGGCGGCGCGGTGGACGTCCCGGTGGCGCGGAGCAGGCGACCGCGGGGCCTCCTCGATGGAGCTGGCCCTGCTCACCCCCGCCCTCATCCTGGTCATCCTGTGCGTGGTGCAGTTCGCGATGGTCTTCCACGCCCGGCATGTGGCGTTGGCCGCGGCGCAGAGCGGAGCCCGCGTCGCCCGCAGCGAGCCCGGCGGCGACTGGGCGGCGCTCGCCCGGGAGCGGGCGCTGCGGTCCGTCCGGCAGTACGGCTCCGGCCTGCTCACCGATCTGGAGGCGCGGACCAGCACCGACGGGGCCGACAACCGGTGGGTGGAGGTGCACGGCACGGCGGTGCGGGTGATCCCGTTCATGACGTTCACGGTCACCCAGCGGGCGGGCGGGCCGATCGAGTGCTTCCGGCCCGACGACGGCGACACCGACTGCGAGCTGCCATGAGGGCGCGGCTGCTCGGGCGGCGCGGGGACGAGCGCGGCGGGATGTCGCTGGAGCTGGTGCTGCTCGCCCCGGTGTTCGTGATGTTCCTGATGCTGCTGGCCGCGGCCGGACGGGTGGTGGACGCCAGGAGCCAGATCGAGGGGGCCGCCCGGGACGCCGCCCGGGCCGCGTCCATCGCCCGCAGCGCCGGGGAGGCCGAGGCGTACGCCGCGCGGGCCGCCGCGCGGAGCCTGGCCGACCACCACTGGTGCCGGGGCGGCCCGCGGGTCTTCGCCGACACCGCCCAGTGGGGCCCCGGCGGCCGGGTCACCGTCACCGTGACCTGCACCGTCGATCTCGGCGATCTGGCGCTGGTGGGGCTGCCGGGCTCCCGCACGTTCACCGGCGACGCGGTCGCGCCGATCGACACCTACACCTACCGCGGCACCGACGGTCCGCCGGGGGATGCGCCATGACCGGGCGACGACGCGACGACCGCGGCACCGTCGCCATGTACACGGTGCTGCTCACCCCGGCGGTGCTGTTGCTGGCCGGGCTGCTGGTGGACGGCGGGCTGGCCATCCACGCCCGGCAGCGCGCCGCCGACATGGCCGAGCAGGCCGCCCGGGCGGGGGCCGACGAGATCGACGCCGACGCGCTGCGCGCCACCGGGAGACCGGTGATCGACACCGCCAGGGCCTGCGGCGCCGCCTACGACCTGCTGGAGGCGTACCGGCAGGACATCGCGGGGCGCGGCTGCGTCCCCGGCACCGAGGAGGTCCGGGTCACCGTCACCATCCGGGTACAGGCTCACATCCTCGGCATCGTGCCCGGACTGGGGGACTTTACGATGACCTCGACCGCCTCCGCTCATCCTGAGACCGGCGAGACCCCCTAGAGGCACGGATGTCCCCACGGGAAGCAGTCAGGATCCGGACGCGCAGCGCGGGCGACGTGCTGGCGGGGTTGGGCGCGCTGCTGGCGCTGGCGGCGCTGGTCGTCGGGGTGCCCGTGGCGCTGCTGCTGGTGTTCGGCTCGCCGCTGCCCGACCGGCTGCCCACGGCGGAGGACCTGACCCGGCGGCTCGGCCCGGAATCGGTCGTCTCCGTCCTGGTCGCCTGCGTGTGGCTGGCATGGCTGCAACTGGTGGCCTGCGTGGCGGTCGAGGTGCACGCCGGCATCCGCGGGGTCGGGGTGCCCGCCCGGGTGCCGCTGGCGGGCGGGCTGCAGTCGCTGGTGCACCGGCTGGTGGTGGCGGCGCTGCTGCTGTTCACCGCGACGACGGCGGTGATGCCCGCGTTCTCCGGACGGGACCTGCTCCAGCAGGGGCCGCCGCCGGCGGCGGCCGCGCAGTTCCAGCCGATGGCCGCGACCGCGCCGGCGCCGCCCGGCCCGCCGCCCGCCGCGGCGACGACGAACCGGGCCGCGCCGGACGTCGACGGGGGAGCCGCGGCCGAGCCGGTGCGCAGGACGCGGACCACCAAGATCTACCGGGTGCAGCCTCCGCAGGGACGCCACCACGAGAGCCTGTGGGAGATCGCCGACAAGTGCCTGGGGGACGGCCGCCGCTACCGGGAGATCTACGAGCTCAACAAGGGGCGCGTGCAGCCCGACGGCTCCAAGCTGACCATTGCCAGCCTGATCCGCCCCGGCTGGATCCTGGAGCTGCCCCCGGACGCGGTCGGCGCCGAGGTCGTCCCGGTCGAGGATCTGGGGGATTACTACCGCTACGGCGAACCCCGCCCCGACCCTGCGGAGCCCTCCCCTCCGGACCGCTCCGAGGCGCTTCCTGAGGCCCCGCCGCGCGGCGAGGCCCCGCCCGACGCGCAGGCCCCGGCCCCGCCGCGCGAACGAGCCCCGCAGCCGCCCGTGACTTCGGCCCCCGCCCCGCCGCCCCGAGAGGCGTCGCCGGCCACGCCGTCCCCCGCCCCACCGCAGACCCGGGCTCCGCAGCCGCCCGCGACTTCGGCCCCCGCCCCGGACCGGACGGAGCACCCGGCCGAGGCGCAGGCCCCCGCCCCGCGGCGTTCCCCGGAGCCCGAGCCGCGGCCCACCGCCGGGGCCGAGCGGCGCGAGGCCGACGACGGCGGGATCGCCCTGCCGGAGCTGAGCTGGCCGCACGGGCTGGCGGCGGCGTCGCTGCTGGCCGCCGGGGTGCTCGCGGCGCTGGGCCGGCGACGGCGCGAGCAGATGCTGCACCGCGACCCCGGGACCATGATCCCCCGTCCGGAGGGGGCGGCGGCGCGCGCCGAGGAGGGGCTGCGGGTGGCCCGGGACGAGGAAGGGGCGCGGCTGCTGGACCTGGGGCTGCGGCAGCTGTCCCGCTCGCTGGCCGCCGACGGTCGCACCCTGCCCACCGTCTACGGCGTCCACCTGGGGACCGAGAGCCTGGACCTGTGGATCGCGCCCGCCGACCCGAACCCGCCCGAGCCGTGGCTGTCGTTCGACGACGGCCAGGTGTGGCGGCTGCCCGCGCACGCGCTGGCGGAGATGGACCCCGCCGAGCTGGGCGACGTGCTGGCGCCTTACCCGGGGCTGGTGTCGCTGGGCACCAACCGGACCGGCCGCATCCTGGTGGACCTGGAGGCCGCGCACGGGCTCATCGCGGTGCGCGGGCCGGCGGAGGTCCGGCGCGCCGTGCTCGCCGCCATCGCGCTGGAGCTGGCCACCAACCGCTGGTCCGACCACATGCGGATCACGCTGGTCGGGTTCGGCGTCGAGCTGGGCCGCAGCCTGGCCGAGATCGCCCCCGATCGGGTCCGGGCGGTGCCCACCCTGCACGACGCGCTGCCCGAGCTGGAGGCCCGCGGCGAGGAGGTGCGGCAGGCGCTGGCGGCCTCCGGGGCGGACTCGGTGCTGACCGGCCGATGCCGCGGGGTGTTCGGCGAGGCCTGGATGCCGCATTACCTGATCATGGCCGACCCGCCCGCCCCCGAGGAGGCGGACCGGCTGCTGGCGCTGGCCCGCACCGGGCAGCGGACGGCGGCCGGCTACCTGGTCGCCGGGGAGGTGCAGGGCGCGGCCTGGACCTGGGACGTCGACGCCGAGGGCCGGCTGCACGCCGGAGTCCTCGGGTTCGACGTGGCGGCGCAGCTCATCGGCGAGGAGCAGTACGCCGCGGTGGCCGACCTGTTCCGCACGGCGAGCCGCCGGGACGGCGCCCCGCTGGCCGACCTGGCCGCCGGGGAGGAGCCCGCGCACGCCGAGCACCGCTGCGAGGTGGACATCCGCCTGCTCGGCCCGATCGAGATCGACGCCCCCGGCCCGATGGACGACAGCCGCCGCGACCTGTGCACCGAGATCCTGGTGTATCTGGCCACCCACCCCGGCGGGGTGCACCCGACCGTGCTGGGCGGGGCGATCTGGCCGCGCGGCGTCAGCACCGCCGTGCGCGACGCCTGCATCGCCCGGGTCGCCGACTGGCTGGGCCGGGACGCGCGCGGCCGCCCGAACCTGTACTACGACGACCGCGGCCGGATCAGGCTGGGGTCGCAGGTCCGCGTCGACTGGGCGGTGTTCCGCTGGCTGATCTGGCGGTCGGCCGCCGAGCCCGCCTCCGAGGCCGCCTACCTGTCCTGCGCCCTGGACCTGGTCCGCGGCCCCCTGCTGGCCGATCGTCCGCGCGGCCGGTACGGCTGGCTGGCCGCCGACCCGCTGGAGTACGAGGCCACCGCCCGGGTCGTCGACGTGGCCCACCGTCTGGCCGTGATGCGCCTGGAGGAGGGCGACGCCCGCGGCGCCGCCCGCGCCGCCCGCGCCGGCCTGCGGATGGCCCCCGGCGACGAGGGCCTGTGGCGCGACCTGCTGCGCGCCGCGCACGCCACCGGGGACCGGACCCAGGTGCGGACGGTCGTCGAGGAGCTGCGCGGCCGGCTCGGCGCCGACCCCCTGATCGATCAGCTGCAGCCCGAGACCGAGGCCCTGATCGAGGAGCTCATGCCGTACTGGCGCCAGCCCGCCCCGCACTGACGCCGACCAGGGGGGCGGGCCGGCGGCCGGACTCGTGCTCCAGGAGCCACCGCTTGCGCTCGGCGCCGTAGTAGTAGCCGCCGTACCGGGCGAGACCGGCGCCGCCGGCCGCCGGGAGCACGCGGTGGCAGGGGACGGCCGGGGCGACCAGGTTTTGCGCGCAGGCCTGGCCCGCGGCCCGGGCGGCGGTGCGCTCCAGTCCGGCGCGGACCGCCAGCTCCGCGTAGGTGACGGTCTCGCCGGGACGGACCCGGCGGAGGGCGGCCAGCAGGCGTTCCCGGCGGGGTGTGCCGGGCTGGTGGACGGCGACCGCCTCCAGGGCGGTCGGATCGCCGTCGAAGTAGGCGAGGTGGGCCTTGGCGATGTCGCCCAGGTCGGCGACCTCGACCAGGGGGTGGGCACGCAGCGTCGGATGCAGGCGGGCGTGCAGCTCGCGGGGGTCGGCGGTGAACCCGCCGCCGACGAGCGCCCCGTCGTGCTCCAGCAGCGCCAGCGGCCCGACGGGGGTGTCCAGGACCGTCGCATTGATCATGAGACCTTCTCCAGTGTCGGGGTGGACGGCGCCGACAGCGACGCCCACAGATGCATCACCGCGTACGCGCGCCACGGGCGCCACGCCTCGGCTCGTTCGGTCAGCTCGCGGGGGGTCGGCGAGGAGCCCGTCAACGCCCGGACGGCGGTGCGCAGGCCCAGGTCGCCCGCCGGGAACGCGTCGGGGTCGCCGAGCGCCCGCATGGCCAGGTACGCCGCCGTCCACGGGCCGACGCCCGGCAGGGCCAGCAGCCTGTCGGCGGTCTCGGCCGGGTCCGCTCCGCCGCTCAGATCGAGCTCGCCGGAGGCGACGGCGGCGGCCAGGGCGCGCAGGGCGCGCTCTCGTGAGCCGGTCAGACCCAGCCCCGACAGGTCCGCCTCCGCGAGCGCCGCCGGCGAGGGGAACCGGTGCGTCACCGTCCCCACCGGCTGCGGCAGCGCCTCCCCGCACCGCCGGACCAGCCGGCCCGCCAGCGTGCGGGCCGCCGCCACCGAGACCTGCTGGCCCAGCACCGCCCGCACCGCCGTCTCGAACCCGTCGAAGGAGCCCGGCACCCGCAGCCCGGGGCGCCGCTCCACCAGTGGGGCCAGCAGCGGGTCGCCGCCCAGCACCTGGCGCACCGCGTGCGGATCGGCGTCCAGGTCCAGCAGCCGCCGGCAGCGGGTCACCAGCCGGGCGACGTCCCGCAGGTCCGGGGCGTCGGCCCGCAGCAGCACATGCGTGTCCCGGGGCAGCAGCTCGATCGCGTACGGGCCCGGCCCCGACCGGACGTACCGTCCGGCCGTGACCTCCTCCACCCCCGGTATCGCGCGGGCGGCCAGGAACTCCAGCAGCTCCGCCGCCGCGAAGGGCGGCCGCACCGCCAGGCGCAGCTCCAGCCCCGGTCCCGGCGCCGGACGCGGTCCGCGCAGCTGGGAGGGCGTCTGCCCGTACACCTGCCGCATCGTCGCGTTGAACTGCCGGACGCTGCCGAACCCGGCGGCGAACGCCACGTCCGTCACCGGCATCGACGTCTCCTGCAGCAGCCGCCGCGCCAGGCGCAGCCGCCGGCTGCGCGCCACCGCCTTGGGAGAGGCCCCGAGCTCGGCCACGAACAGCCGGTGCAGATGCCGTTCGGTCACCGCCAGCCGCGCCGCCAGGCCCCGCACCCCGTGGTCGTCGACCACGCCGTCCTCGATCAGCCGCAGCGCCCGCCGCACCAGGTCCCCGCGGAAGTCCCAGTGCGCCGATCCGGGGCACGCCTCGGGGCGGCACCGCTTGCACGGCCGGAACCCGGCCGCCTCCGCCGCCGCGGCGTCCGCGTAGAACCGCACGTTCCGCCGCGCCGGCGTGCGGGCCGGGCACACCGGCCGGCAGTAGATCCCCGTCGAGAGCACCGCGGTGAAGAACCGCCCGTCGAACCGGGCGTCCCGGGCCACGACCGCTCGATAGCAGGAGTCGAAGTCCAACACCCCCTCGAGTTAACCCCACGACCCGCCGGAGCACCGGCGGAAATCGGACGCGCTCGTGGGCGCGCCGGCGGACGCGGCGGGACGGGCCGGGGTCGCGCTCCGCCGGGGACCGGCGGGAGAGCGGACGAGGGAGCGGGCGGGGGACCGGGACGCCCGGAGGGCCGCGCCCGGCGCGGGCGATCGGTGCGGGCGATCGGTGCGGGGCCGCCTCAGGCGCGGATGCCGAACTCGCGGTACACCCGGTCCCAGAAGCCGTCGCGGAGCCAGGTACGGGCCTCCTGGTAGGGGCGCAGCGAGCGGCCCAGCTCCTTCTCGGCCTCGATCAGCAGCTCCTTGTCGATGACCGGGGGGAGGATCGGGCCGGGCAGCAGGTCCCGGATGTTGTCGCGCCCCCGCTCGAACAGCCACTTCTGCGCGATGTGCTCGCCGATCTCCAGCATCTGGGCGCGGTCGGGGCCGAGCTTGGCGTCGGAGTGCGCGCTCCCCGACGAGCCGCCGGCGGGCCGTCCGCCCGCCTGGGGAACGGGCCTGGTCGCCGGGACCCGGCCGGCGAACACCTGGGACGGGGAGGGCACCGGGGAGGGCTTGGCCGAGGACGGGGCGCGCGGCGCCGGCGCCGACGGCACCGGCAGGGCCTTGGCCTTGGTGAAGTAGGGGCGCAGGAAGTCGGCCGTGAGCACCTCCACGGTGTCGGACTCCCACACCAGCCATTCGGCCTGGTTGGAGCCGTGCGTGGGCTCCACCCCCCACAGGTGCACCCGCACCCCGTAGGACTGGGCCGCCTCCACGGCGGGCAGCATGTCCTCGTCTCCCGCCAGCAGCACCGCGTCGGTGATGGCGCGGTGCCGGGCCAGCGACTCCAGGTCGGCGCGCAGCTGGGCGTCCACGCCCTTCTGCTGGCCCTGGGCGTTCAGATTGCCCAGCCGCAGCTTCACCAGCGGCAGGTTGGCGATCACCCGCTGGTCCACGGTCGGCTGGCGGCGCGGCGCGGCGTCGAACCAGTACACCCGCAGCAGCTCACCCCGCAGCCCCTCGGCGGCGTGGCTGGTCAGCGCCAGGATCAGCTTCTCGGCCGCCACCCGGTACTCGCGGCGCGAGGTGGCATCCAAGAGCAGCGCCCCCGAGGCAGCGTAGAGGTATCCCGCGTCCACGAAAACGGCGTAGCGGGCGGGCTGGGGAACGAGCTCCGAGGTAGCCATGGGCCTTCTACCTTATTCGCGGGCGGGCCCCCAGGGTGGGGAACCGCCCTGCTCACCGCGTGGCTCCCCCGGCGACATCCCCGACGAGCAAGGGCGAACACCCCCGTTCCGGGCGGCGGATCGGCCCGGGAACGGGGGCGCCGACCGCGCCGGCGCCCGGCCCGCCCGTCAGCGCGGCAGCGTCGACGCCCGCCAGGCGCCCGGCCCGTACGGCAGCGACCGGCGCATCATCGCCGACCGGTCCGCCCACAGCGACCTGGGCCGCGAACCCTCGCCCGCGGCCGCCGCGGCCGCCGCGGCCCGCGCGCTCAGCGCCGCCACCAGCGCGGCGACCTCCTCGGGCGTGGCGTCTCCCCGGACGATCCGCAGCACCGGTCTGTCCTGAGCGCTCACCGGGACCTCCTCGGAACGGGACTCGACGGGTTCGACGGGGTCACAGCGGGATGTTGCCGTGCTTCTTGGGCGGCAGCGAGGCCCGCTTGCCGCGCAGCGCCCGCAGCGCCCGGATCACCTGGCCGCGGGTCTCCGACGGCTTGATCACCGCGTCCACATAGCCGCGCTCGGCCGCGATGTAGGGGTTGGCCAGCGTGTCCTCGTACTCGGTGATCAGCTCGGCGCGCCGGGCGTCGGGGTCCTCGGCGGCGGCCAGCTCCCGCCGGTAGAGGATGTTCACCGCGCCCTGCGCGCCCATCACCGCGATCTGCGCGGTCGGCCAGGCGAGGTTGATGTCGGCGCCCAGGTGCTTGGAGCCCATGACGTCGTAGGCCCCGCCGTAGGCCTTGCGGGTGATCACGGTGACCAGCGGCACGGTGGCCTCGGCGTAGGCGTACAGCAGCTTGGCGCCGCGCCGGATGATCCCGCCGTACTCCTGGTCGGTGCCGGGCAGGAAGCCGGGCACGTCCACGAAGGTCAGCACCGGGATGTTGAACGCGTCGCAGGTCCGCACGAACCGGGCGGCCTTCTCCGAGGCGTCGATGTCCAGCGTTCCGGCCAGCTGCATCGGCTGGTTGGCCACCACCCCGACCGAGTGGCCCTCCACCCGGCCGAACCCGCAGATGATGTTGGGCGCGAACAGCGGGTGGACCTCGAGGAACTCCCCGTCGTCGAGCACGTGCTCGATCACCGTGTGCATGTCGTAGGGCTGGTTCGGCGAGTCGGGGATCAGGGTGTCCAGCGCCGCGCACTCGGCGTCGACCCGGTCCAGGTCCACCGGCGCCTCGAAGGCCGGCGGATCGGACAGGTTGTTGGACGGCAGGTACGACAGCAGCGCCTTGACGTACTCGAACGCGTCGTTCTCATCCGCGGCCTGGTAGTGCGCCACGCCCGACTTGGTGTTGTGGGTGTGCGCGCCGCCCAGCTCCTCCATGGTCACCGTCTCACCGGTCACCGTCTTGATCACGTCCGGGCCGGTGATGAACATGTGCGAGGTCTGGTCGACCATCACGATGAAGTCGGTGATCGCCGGCGAGTACACCGCGCCGCCCGCGCACGGCCCCATGATCAGCGAGATCTGCGGGATCACGCCGGAGGCGTGCACGTTCCGCTTGAAGATCTCCGCGTACAGGCCGAGCGCCACCACGCCCTCCTGGATGCGGGCGCCGCCGGAGTCGTTGATCCCGATCACCGGGCAGCCGGTCTTGAGGGCGTGGTCCATGACCTTGCAGATCTTCTCGCCGAAGACCTCGCCCAGCGATCCGCCCATCACGGTGAAGTCCTGGCTGAACACCGCCACGTGCCGGCCGTCGATGGTGCCGTAGCCGGTGACCACCCCGTCGCCGTAGGGACGGTTGCGCTCCATCCCGAAGTTGGTCGAGCGGTGCCGGGCCAGCTCGTCGAACTCCACGAACGAGCCCGGGTCCAGCAGGGCCTCGATCCGCTCCCGGGCGGTCATCTTGCCCTTGGCATGCTGCTTCTCGACCGCCTTGGCCGAGCCCGCGTGGACCGCCTCGTGCCTGCGGCGCTCCAGCTCGGCGATCTTGCCGGCGGTGGTGTGGATGTCGATCTCGCCCGTGGGCTCGGGAGCATGCATCGCCATGGGAGGCACTGTAACTACACGCTTGCCGAGCTCGGCGGGCAGGCCCCCGAAGACGGCCACCGCCCCCCGATCGCGCGGAGCGCGGCTGACTAGGCTGAGGGGCGTGGCCACTGAAACGGACGCACCCGCCGAGAACACGCCCGAGCACCGCAGGGCGCTGCGCGAGGAGATGCCCGAGCCGTTGCGTCGGGACGTTCGGCTGCTCGGCTCCATGCTGGGGGACAGCCTGGTCGAGTACGGCGGCCGGGAACTGCTGGAGGACGTGGAACGGCTGCGCCGGGCGGTGATCGACGCCCGCCGCGGCCTGGTGTCCATCGACGAGGTCGCCGCCATCGTGAACGGCTGGTCGTTGGAGCGGGCCGAACAGGTGGCGCGGGCGTTCACCGTCTACTTCCATCTGACCAACCTGGCCGAGGAGCACCACCGCATCCGCACCCTGCGGGAGCGGGACGCCGATCCGGCCGCCCCGGTCAAGGGCTCCCTGGCGGCGGCCGTGCAGCGGATCCGCGAGATGGGCGAGCACCGGCTGGCCGAGGTGCTGGAGGGGCTGGAGTTCCGCCCGGTGTTCACCGCGCACCCCACCGAGGCCCGCCGACGCGCCGTGGTGACCGCGATCACGCGGATCGGCTCCCTGCTGGAGGAGCTCAACGACGCCCGGCTGGGCGCGGCCGAGCGGACGGAGCTGGAGCGCCGGCTGCGCGAGGAGGTGGACCTGCTGTGGCGCACCGCGCTGCGCAGGCGCACCCAGATGGACCCGCTGGACGAGGTCCGCACCGCGATGGCCGCGTTCGACGAGACGATCTACCGGGTGGTGCCGCGGGTCTACCGGGCCCTGGACGCCGCGCTCGACCCCGCCACCGGCGCCCGCCCGCCGCTGGCCCGCCCCTACCTGCGCTTCGGCAGCTGGATCGGCGGCGACCGCGACGGCAACCCGTACGTGACCGCGCAGGTCACCCGGGACGCGATCGCGATCCAGGCCGAGCACGTGCTGCGCGCCCTGGAGAACACCTGCGCCCGGATCGGCCGGGAGCTGACCGTCCACGCCTCCACCACCCCGCCGTCGGCGGCGCTGCGCGACCGGCTGGCCGCCGCGCGCACCGCCCACCCCGCCCGGTTCGCCGAGATCGCCAAGCGGTCGCCGGACGAGCCGCACCGGCAGTTCCTGCTGTATGCGGCCGACCGCATCGCCGCCACCCGGGAACGCGACGCCGACCTGGCCTACGCCTCCCCGGAGGAGCTGCTGGACGACCTGCGCGTCGTCCAGGAGTCCCTGGCCCGGGCGGGCGCGGCGCGGCAGGCCTACGGCCGGGTGCAGGACCTGATCTGGCAGGTGGAGACGTTCGGGTTCCACCTGGCCGAGCTGGAGATCCGCCAGCACTCGGGCGTCCATGAGCAGGCGCTGGCCGAGGTGCGCGCGGGCGGCCCGCTGAGCGAGACGACCGAGGAGGTGCTGGACACGCTGCGGGTGGTGGCGTGGATCCAGCAGCGCTTCGGGGAGCGCGCCTGCCGCCGCTACATCGTGTCCTTCACCCGCTCGGCCGACGACATCGCCGCCGTGCACGAGCTGGCCGAGTCCCTGGAACGCCCGCCGGTGCTGGACGTGATCCCCCTGTTCGAGACCGGCGAGGACCTGGAACGCGCCCCGGCCGTGCTGGACGGCATGCTGGAGATCCCCGCCGTCCGACGCCGTCTGGAGGCCACCGGCCGCCGTCTGGAGGTCATGCTCGGCTACTCCGACTCGGCCAAGCAGCTCGGCCCCACCACCGCCACGCTGCGGCTGTACGACGCGCAGGAGGCGCTGGTGGCGTGGGCGGCCCGCAACGGCGTGCGGCTGACGCTGTTCCACGGCCGCGGCGGATCGCTGGGCCGCGGCGGGGGCCCGGCCAACCGGGCGATCCTGGCGCAGGCCCCCGGCTCGGTGGCGGGCCGGTTCAAGGTCACCGAGCAGGGAGAGGTGATCTTCGCCCGGTACGGCCAGCCGCAGATCGCCAAGCGGCACATCGAGCAGGTCACCAACGCGATCATGCTGGCCTCCACCCCCGACGTGGAGGCGCGCGCCCGCCAGGCCGCCGCCCGGTTCCGCCCGCTGGCCGACCGGATCAGCGAGGCCGCGGAGCGGGCGTTCCGCTCGCTGGTGGAGACCGAGGGCTTCGCCGAGTGGTTCGCCCGGATCAGCCCGCTGGAGGAGATCTCCGAGCTGCGGATCGGGTCCCGCCCGGCCCGCCGCCGGGCCGCCAAGGGCCTGGAGGACCTGCGCGCCATCCCGTGGGTGTTCGCCTGGACGCAGACCCGGATCAACCTCCCCGGCTGGTACGGGCTGGGCTCGGGCCTGGAGGCCGTCGGGGAGGACGGGCTGGAGGAGCTGAAGGAGGCGTACGCGGCCTGGCCGCTGTTCGCCTCCATGCTCGACAACGCCGAGATGAGCCTGGCCAAGACCGACCGCGCCATCGCCGAGCGCTATCTGGCCCTCGGCGGCCGTCCGGAGATGACCGAGACGGTGCTCGCCGAGTACGACCGGACCCGCTCCCTGGTGCTGGCGGTCACCGGCCACCGGCGGCTGCTGGAGAACCGCCGGGTGCTGTCCCGCGCCGTCGAGCTGCGCAACCCGTATGTGGACGCCCTGTCCCACCTGCAGCTGCGGGCGCTGACCGCGCTGCGGGCGGGCGTCGCCGACGACGCCGAACGCAGGCGTCTGGAGGAGCTGTTGCTGCTGTCGGTCAACGGCGTCGCCGCCGGGTTGCAGAACACCGGCTGATCGGGACGGACGAGTTGAGCGAATCGCCTTTCACCGACCTGAACCGCCCTCCGCTCAGCGAGCGGGCGCTGGAGCGGCTGCTGGTGCGGCCCGAGGGGCTGTGGCGGCGGATCCAGGTGGTGCCCGAGACCGGGTCCACCAACGCCGACCTGGCCGAGGCCGCCGCGGCGGGCGCCCAGGAGGGGCGGGTGCTGGTCGCCGAGTCCCAGACCGCCGGCCGGGGACGGCTCGGCCGGTCCTGGACGGCGCCGCCGCGGTCGGGGCTGATGTTCTCGGTGCTGCTGCGGCCGGACGTGCCGGCGCAGACGCTGGGCTGGCTGCCGCTGCTGACCGGGCTGGCGGTCGCCGCCGCGCTGCGGCGGATGACCGGCCGGGCGGCCCGCGGCGACTTCGGGCAGGCCGTCGGCGCCCGGGCGCTGGACGTCCGGCTCAAATGGCCCAACGACCTGCTGGTCGGAGAGCGCAAGCTGGGCGGGATCCTGGCCGAGCGGGTCGGCGACGCCGTGGTCGTCGGGGTGGGGGTGAACGTCAGCCTGCGCCCTGATGAGCTGCCGGTGCCCACCGCGACCTCGCTGGCCTGCGAGAACGCCGCGTTCCAGGATCGGGAGGCGCTGCTGCGGGCGGTGCTGCGGGAGCTGGAGGGCCGCTACCGGGAGTGGACCGCCGCCCGCGGCGACCCGGAGGCCGCCGGCCTGCGCTCGGCCTATGCGGAGCTGTGCACCACCCTCGGGAGGCGGGTGCGGGTGATGCTGCCGGGCGACCGGGAGCTGACCGGCGTCGCGACGGACGTGGAGACGGCGGGCGGCCTGGTCGTCCGCGACGACGCCGACGCCGAGCACGTGGTCCATGCGGGCGATGTGATTCACGTGCGATGACGGAAACCGGTTGTTCGCCCGCACGAGCACCCATCCGGCCCGGTTTCTGCCACGATATCTGCGTGGGCCTGCCCAAACGCGAACGGGGGCTGCTGGTGTGAACGACGGACCGTACCCGCTGACCGAGGATGGCCGGCATGACGCCCTCGCTTGATCCGCCGGGCGAGCCCGCGGGAGACGACGCCCCCGATCCCCGGCAGATCGAGGAGCTGCTGCTCGGCGGGGAGCTGAAGTACACCCGGGTGGACGCCGTCCGGCTCGGCGGGGTGACCAAGGAGTTCTCCCAGCGGCTGTGGCGGGCGTTCGGGTATCCGCACCTCAGCGACGACGCCGTGGCCTTCACCGAACGCGACATCGAGACGCTGTGCCGGCTGCGTCGCCTGATGGACGACGGCGTCCTGGACGAGGACGGCGTGATCCGGCTGGTGCGGGCGTTCGGGCAGACCATGACCCGGCTCGCCGAGTGGCAGGTAGACCTGCTGACCAGCCTGCTCGACCAGGAGCGCGACCCGGCCGATCCGCCCAGCCCCGAGTCCATGCGGCGGCTGGCGGAGCTGGCCGAGCGGCACATCGAGGACTTCGAGCCGCTGGTGCTGCACGCCTGGCGGCGCCAGCTCGCCGCCGCCGGCACCCGCGCGATGGCGCTGGCCGCCGCCACCGACCAGACCGCCGCCCCGACCCGCATCACCGTCGGCTTCGCCGACATGGTGTCGTTCACCCAGATGAGCCGGGAGCTGGACGAACCGGAGCTGGCCCGGGTGGTGGAGCGTTTCGAGGAGACCGCCGCCGACGTGGTCGCCTCCGGCGGAGGACGGCTGATCAAGACGCTGGGCGACGAGGTGCTGTTCGCCGCCGACGCCCCGGAGACCGGCGGGGAGATCGCCCTGCGGATCGCCGAGGCGATCAAGGACGAGACCGAGATGCCCGACGTCCGCGTCGGCGTCGCCTACGGTCCCGTGCTGCCCATGCGCGGCGACGTCTTCGGCACCACCGTCAACCTGGCCGCCCGCCTCACCTCGATCGCCCGTCCGGGGTCGGTCCTCATCGACGCGGAGCTGGCCGCCGAGCTCGAGGGGAACGACGACTACACCATCACCCGCATCGTCCGCCGCCCCGCCCGCGGCCTGGGCATCATCCAGCCGTACGTGCTGCGGCGCGCCACCGCCCGCACCCCGCGTCACCGCCGCTGAGCGGCGACCGAGACGGGGCGGACGAGGCGGAGCGCGCCGCTCCGCCTCGGCGTGTCCCCCCTTCCACACGCCCGTGCGCCGGGCGACGGACGTCACGCGTGGCCTTCGTCGCCCTCGCCGGGGTGGTCGGTGAGCCGCTGGAGGTAGTTCTGCTCGCCCAGGGAGCGGGCCAGCTCCAGCTCGGTCTCCAGGTAGTCGATGTGCTTCTCCTCGTCTTCGAGGATGTACTCGAAGATCCGGGCGGAGGTGACGTCGCCGCGGGAGCGCATCAGCTCGATGCCCGAGCGCAGGCGGGTGACGGCCTCCATCTCCAGGGCCAGGTCGGCCTCGAGCTGCTCGGTGACGGTCTGGCCGATGCGCAGGGGATTGAGCTTCTGATAATTGGGGAGGCCTTCGAGGAAGAGGATGCGGTCGGTCAGCCGCTCGGCGTGCCGCATCTCCTCGATGGATTCTTCGCGGGTGTGCCGGGCGAGCCTGACATAGCCCCAGTTCTGCTGCATCTTGGCGTGCAGGAAGTACTGGTTGATGGCCGTCAGCTCGGCGGTGAGCTGCTCGTTCAGCAGCGCGATGATGTCCTTGTCGCCTTCCATGGCAGCCATGCTTCCACGCGATCGGCGACTTAGGACAGCGTAAGAAGCCCTATCACGGATGTATTTCAGGGCGTAATAGGGTGAATTTGGGGTTTCTAGGCGGCGGTCTCCCGGCGCATTTTCCCCACGTCGGCGGAGGGCGAGACGTCCGGGCGCGGGCGGGGCGCGGCGGGCAGCGCCTCCAGCGGGAGGGACATGTCGGTCTCCCGGGCGCGGCGGTGCTCGGCGACCATGGCGCACAGCCGGCGAGTGCAGGTCCCGCAGCCGGGCTTCATGCCGCAGGCGGCCTTGACCTCTCGGGTGGTCCCGGCGCCTGCGCGCAGGCTGGCCAGCACGTCGTCCTCGGTGACTCCGTTGCAGATGCAAACGTACATCCGGGCGGGACCTCTCCGGCGGGCGTCGTGGCGCGGGGTGAGCTTAGGACAGCCTTAGCTAGGTAAGGCTTCCCTAACATAGCGCACAGATGTCCGGTTTGACCAGTCCCCTCCTCCGGTGCGGTCACGGTGTGACCGTTCGTCGGCGGGGAAGGCACCTGGTGGCATCGAGGAGGGTGGGCACGTGGGTGACTTCTGGCCCGGACAGGCGTATCCACTGGGCGCGCAGTTCGACGGGGCGGGGACCAACTTCGCGGTCTTCTCCGAGGCGGCCGAGCGGGTCGAGCTGTGCCTGTTCGACGGACCGGGGCTGGATGCCCGGGAGACCCGACTGCCCCTGCCGGAGGTCGACGGGTTCGTCTGGCACGGCTACCTGCCCGGGATCGGGCCCGGGCAGCGCTATGGGTTCCGGGTGCACGGGCCGTACGAGCCGCACCGGGGGCACCGCTGCAACCCGGCCAAGCTGCTGCTGGACCCCTACGCCCGGGCGATCGAGGGGCGGATCGACTGGCACCAGGCCTGCTTCGGCTACACGTTCGGCGACCCCTGGTCCCGCAACGACCTGGACTCCGCGCCGCACATGATGCGGTCGGTGGTGGTGAACCCCTACTTCGACTGGGGCGACGACCGGCCGCCCAAGACCCCCTACCACGAGACGGTGATCTACGAGGCCCACGTCAAGGGGCTGACGATCGCCCACCCCGACATCCCCGAACGCCTCCGCGGCACCTACGCGGGCCTGGCCCACCCGGTGATGATCGAGTACCTGCGGGAGCTGGGGATCACCGCGGTCGAGCTGATGCCGGTCCACCAGTTCGTGCACGACGACCACCTGGTCAGGCGCGGGCTGCGCAACTACTGGGGCTACAACACCATCGGCTTCTTCGCCCCGCACAACGAGTACTCGGCCTCCGGCGAGTGCGGCGAGCAGGTGCTGGAGTTCAAGTCCATGGTCAAGGCCCTGCACGAGGCGGGCATCGAGGTCATCCTGGACGTGGTCTACAACCACACCGCCGAGGGCAGTCACCTGGGGCCGACGCTGTGCTTCCGGGGCATCGACAACGCCGCCTACTACCGGCTGGTGGACGACGACCCCCGCTACTACATGGACACCACCGGCACCGGCAACAGCCTGCTGATGCGCTCGCCCCACGTGCTGCAGCTGATCATGGACTCGCTGCGGTACTGGGTGACCGAGATGCACGTGGACGGGTTCCGCTTCGACCTGGCCGCCACACTGGCCCGGGAGCTGCACGAGGTGGACCGGCTCAGCGCCTTCTTCGACCTGGTCCAGCAGGACCCGGTGGTCTCCCGGGTCAAGCTGATCGCCGAGCCGTGGGACGTGGGCGAGGGCGGCTACCAGGTCGGCAACTTCCCGCCGCTGTGGACCGAGTGGAACGGCCGCTACCGCGACACCGTCCGGGACTACTGGCGGGGCCGGCCGGCCACCATGGCCGACTTCGCCTCCCGGCTGACCGGCTCCTCGGACCTGTACGCCGACGACGGCCGCCGCCCGCTGGCCTCGATCAACTTCGTCACCTGCCACGACGGGTTCACCCTGCACGACCTGGTCTCCTACGGCACCAAGCACAACGACGCCAACGGCGAGGGCAACCGGGACGGCACCGACGACAACCGGTCCTGGAACTGCGGCTATGAGGGGCCGACCGACGACCTGGAGGTGCTGGAGCTGCGGGAACGGCAAAAGCGCAACCTCCTGGCCACGCTGCTGCTGTCGCAGGGCGTGCCGATGCTCTCGCACGGGGACGAGCTGGGCCGCACCCAGCACGGCAACAACAACGCCTACTGCCAGGACAACGAGATCTCCTGGATGGACTGGGAGCGGCTGCGCGACAACTTCCCGCTGCTGGACTTCGTGCAGCGGCTGACGCGGCTGCGCCGCGACCACCCGGTGTTCCGCCGCCGCCGCTTCTTCCGGGGCCGTCCGCCCGCCGACCCCGACGCCTCGCGGCTGTCGGACATCGCCTGGTTCACCCCCGACGGGCGGGAGATGAGCGAGGCCGACTGGCGGGCCGGGTTCGCCAAGTCGCTGCAGGTCTTCCTGAACGGGGAGGCGATCAGCGAGCCGGGGCGGCACGGCGAGCGGGTCCGCGACGACTCGTTCCTGCTGATCTTCAACGCCCACCACGAGGGGCTGCGGTTCACCGTCCCGCCCGAACGGTACGGCGACACCTGGCTGCAGGTGATCGACACCGCCGAGCCGACGCCGGTGGAGGAGACCGGCGGACGCGTCTGCAAGGCCGGCGAGACCGTCGCGGTGGACGCGCGCTCGATGCGGGTGCTGCGCCGGGTCTGAGGCCCCTCGCCGACCCGGCGGCCGCGCCCGGGGTCCGGGCCCGCCCGGCCGACCTGAGGGGCGCTCGTGTCCACCGGTCGCCGGTCCCGCGGGCCGCCCGGGGCCGGGCGGGCGTCGGAGGCGGCCGGGCGGCCGGATGCGAGGACGCCGGGGCGGCGGGATCCCTCCTCGGGCGCCTCAGCCGCCGTGTTTCGGAGCGGATGATCTTTTTACCAAGAAAAACCCAGATGTCCCATAAAGCGCAGATGTCACATATTTTTCATGGAGAGGTATCACGGGGGTATCACGGCGTCGCGGTGAAGTGATCATGTCCGACGGCGGCGAGGTCTCCGCGGAATTCCCGCTTGCGCCGGCCAGGATGTGTTCGCGAATGTACTATACGTGGCAAACCGCAGGTCAAGACGCTCGCACTGGCCGGGAAACCTTCGTGAATAGTCATACGATGCCCACATGACGTCTGTACTGCTCGCCGAGGACGACACGTCCATCTCCGAGCCTCTCGCCCGTGCGCTGCGGCGCGAGGGGTACACCGTTGAGGTCAGCCCCGATGGCCCGCAGGCCCTGGAACGAGCATTGGGCGGCGGCGTCGATCTCATCGTGCTCGATCTCGGACTGCCCGAACTCGACGGGCTCGAAGTGGCCCGCCGGGTGCGGTCCGAGGGGCACGGGGTGCCCATCTTGATCCTGACCGCTCGTGCGGACGAGGTCGACACCGTCGTCGGGCTCGACGCGGGGGCCGACGACTATGTGACCAAGCCCTTCCGATTGGCCGAGCTCCTCGCCCGGGTGCGCGCACTGCTCCGCCGGGGCTCCACCGAGACCCCGATCGTGCAGGGCGTGCGCATCGACGCCGAGTCGCGCCGGGCGTGGATGGGCGACCAGGAGCTGCAGCTGACCACCAAGGAGTTCGACCTGCTGCGGGTCCTGGTCCGCGACGCCGGGAAGGTGGTCACCAGAGAGCAGATCATGCGCGAGGTCTGGGACACCAACTGGTGGGGCTCGACCAAGACGCTCGACATGCACATCTCCTGGTTGCGCCGCAAGCTGGGGGACGACGCCGCCAACCCCCGCTACATCACCACCGTCCGCGGCGTCGGCTTCCGGTTCGAACGCGGCGACTGAGCCCGCGACGGGTTCACCGAGAGGTCTGCCGCAGGAAAGGCACGGGCGGTGTCCCGAGCACCGACCCGGCCGCGGCATGACCGCGCTCCCCTACGGAAGGAGACGTGATGAGGCGTCGGCTGCTGCTGTCGACGCTCGCAGTGGCGCTGGTCGCCATCCTGTTACTGGGCATCCCCCTCGCGTACGCCACGCACCGCCTCATCTACGAGGAGGCGCAGCAGTCGCTGGAACGCGAGACCTCCACCATCCTCGGCGGGGTCCAGCTCAGCCTCAGCACCGGCCGGATGGTCACCGCCGACCGGATCGCCCAGGGCTACCCCGGCCGCTACATCGTCATAACCCTGCCGGATGAGACCGTGCTGACCGCCGGTGAACGCCCGCCCAAGGGGGCCGAGCTGCTCACCGCCTCCCGCAGCGCCGGCGGCATCGGCGTCCAGGTCTCCCAGCCCGCCGCCCAGGTCCGCGAGGAGGCGCTGCGGCAGCTGCTGCTGATCGGCTCGCTGGCGTTGCTGGGCGTGGCGGTCACCGTCGGGCTGGCCATCTTCCAGGCCCGCAAGTTCACCCTCCCGCTCAGCGACCTGGCCGAGACCGCCGACCGGCTCGGCTCCGGCGACGCCCGCCCGTGCCGCCGCCGCTACGGCATCCCCGAGGTCGACCGGGTGGCCGAGGTGCTGGACCGCAGCGCCGTGCGGATCGCCGACCTGCTGGCCGCCAGCCGAGAGTTCGCCGCCGACGCCAGCCACCAGCTGCGCACCCCGCTCACCGCGCTGTCGATGCGGCTGGAGGAGATGGTCGAGGCCGCCGACTATCCCGACATCGTCCGTGAGGAGGGCGCCGCCGCCCTCGCCCAGGCCGAACGCCTCGTCGCCGTGGTCGAGCAGCTGCTGGCCCGCGCCCGCCACGACCGCACCGGCACCGCCGAGCCCGTCGCGCTCGACGACGTGATCGCCCAGCAGGTCGAGGAGTGGCGCCCGATCTTCCACCGCGCCGGCCGCGGCATCCGGCTCGCCGGCGAACGCGGACTGGTCGGCCTGGTCAGCCCGCACGGGCTGGCGCAGATCCTGGCGACCCTGCTGGACAACTCCCTGGTGCACGGCGCCGGCACCGTCACCATCACCACCAAGAACAGCGCCGGCTCGGTCGTGGTCGAGGTCGGCGACGAGGGCGAGGGGGTGCCCCCCGAGCTGGAGCGCCGCGTCTTCGAACGCAGCGTCACCGGCGGCGACGGCACCGGCCTCGGCCTCTACCTGGCCCGCTCCCTGGCCGTCGCCGACGGCGGCCGACTGGAGCTGCTGCAGGCCCGGCCCGCCGTCTTCGCCGTCTTCCTCCGCCAGGCCGCCGACATCCGGCGAGCCGAGGAGCCCGTCGTGGTCGGTCCCGCCTGACCCGCGCGGAGGTCAGCGACGCGCGGGGGCGCGCCTGCGCCGGGCGCCCCGGGCGGGGTGCGAACGGGGACGCTCGGGGGAGACGGGGGCGTCGCCGGCCGGGTCGGGCTCGGGAAGCGCGGAGGCCGCCTCCGCCGGCTGCGTCCGGACCGGGAGGAAGACCCACTTCTTGTACGACCAGAAGCGGAAGAGGGTCGCCGCCCCGGTGCCGACGATCAGGGCGGTGTTGTAGGCGACCGGGCTCTCCAGGTGCAGGCCGTAGTGGACGAAGCCGATGAACAGCTCGGTGATCACCAGGCCGATGCCGTTGAGGGCGAAGAACAGCACGTACTCGCGGCCCAGGCCGGTGCGGTCGCGGTGACGGAACGTCCAGTACCGATTGGCCAGGTAGGCGAACGTGGTGGCGACCACGGTCGCGACCATGAACGACTTCAGCGGGCCGACGTGCAGCCCGAACTGCAGGGCGTTGGCGACGCCGATGGTGATCACGAAGGCCGCGGCGCCCACGCTGCC
Source organism: Thermomonospora catenispora (assembly GCF_006363815.1). Taxonomy (GTDB): domain Bacteria; phylum Actinomycetota; class Actinomycetes; order Streptosporangiales; family Streptosporangiaceae; genus Thermomonospora; species Thermomonospora catenispora. Next base: position 10,356 of record NZ_RRYT01000001.1, on the reverse strand, counting down.
GAACTTCGCGAGCTCATGCACGAGGTGCTCAAAGCGCCGGTACATGGTGGCGAGGAGACTCACGAAGAACGACCGTCCTTCCGGACCGCGGGGTTGTCACGGCACAACGAAGACGAGAATAGAGGCACGTTGCTCCACAAGCGTCGCGAGTGTGAAGTTCCCCCCGGTGGCTCTTCCCATTGCGCAGACTCCCATGCCCATGAGATGCCCGGACCGGACGCTTCGTTCGCTCGGGGCTGCCGATAGCCTGTGGCGCTGTGAGGGCAGCAGGTGAGATGCCCGTCGTGGGCATGGTGGGGGGCGGGCAGCTGGCCCGGATGTTCCAGCAGGCGGCGATCGGGCTCGGCGTGACGGTCCGGGTGCTGGCGCGCTCCCCCCAGGAGTCGGCGGCCCGGGTCTGCGCGGACGTTCGCATCGGCGAGCACGACTCGCTGGAGGACCTGCGGGCGTTCGCCGAGGACTGCGACGTGGTGACCTGGGACCACGAGCATGTGCCGCCCGAGCACATCCGGGCCCTGGAGGCCGAGGGCGTGGTCTGCCTGCCCGGCTCGGCGGCGCTGCTGCACGCCCAGGACAAGTTCGTGATGCGGGAACGGCTCAGCGCGGTCGGCGCGCCCTGCCCCCTGTACGCCGAGGTCCCCGCGGACGCGCCGCTGGCCGCGCTGGAGGCGTTCGCCGAGCGCGCCGGATGGCCGCTGGTGGTCAAGGCGACCTCCGGCGGCTACGACGGCAAGGGCCTGTGGATCGTCGAGGACGCGGGGCCGGGGACCGCCGAGCTGATCGGGCGGCTGGTCGACCGGGGCGTGGGGCTGATGGTCGAGCGGCACGTCCCGTTCCGGCGGGAGCTGGCGGTGCTGGTCGCCCGCTCCCCGTACGGGCAGGGCGCCGCCTACCCGGTGGTCGAGACGGTGCAGCGGGACGGCATCTGCCACGAGGTGATCGCCCCCGCGCCCGACCTGGACGAGGAGCTGGCCGCCGAGGCGCAGCGGCTCGCCCTCGACATCGCCGACCGCCTCGGCGTGGTCGGGCTGCTGGCGGTCGAGCTGTTCGAGGTCGACGGCGGCGTTCTGGTCAACGAGCTGGCGATGCGCCCGCACAACTCCGGGCACTGGACGATCGAGGGCGCGCGGACCTCCCAGTTCGAGCAGCACCTGCGGGCCGTGCTGAACCTGCCGCTGGGCTCCACCGAGCCCACCGCCCGCCATGTGGTGATGGCGAACCTGCTGGGCGGCGACGACCCCGACGTCTACCCCCGCTACATCCACGTGATGGCCCGCGACCCGGCCGTGAAGGTGCACTTCTACGGCAAGGAGGTCCGCCCGGGCCGCAAGATCGGCCACGTCACCGCGCTCGGCGACGATCTGGAGCAGGTGCGGGAACGCGCCCGGCACGCCGCCGAGTACCTGCGGTGGGGCCCGCAGCGGAAGGAGCAGGCATGACCGCACCCGTGGTCGGCGTCGTGATGGGCAGCGACTCCGACTGGCCCGTCATGAGGCAGGCCGCCGAGGCGCTGGAGGAGTTCGGCGTCCCCTACGAGGCCGACGTGGTCTCCGCGCACCGGATGCCGCACGACATGATCGCCTACGGCTCGCAGGCCGCCGAGCGGGGCCTGAGGGTGATCATCGCGGGCGCGGGCGGGGCCGCCCACCTGCCCGGCATGCTGGCCTCGGTCACCCCGCTCCCGGTCATCGGCGTCCCGGTGCCGCTCAAGCATCTGGACGGCCTGGACTCGCTGCTGTCCATCGTCCAGATGCCCGCCGGCGTCCCGGTCGCCACCGTCGCCGTCGGCGCCGCCCGCAACGCCGGCCTGCTGGCCGTGCGCATCCTGGCCGCCTCCGACCCGGGGCTGCGGGACAGGATGAGCGACTTCCAGCAGGACCTGTACGAGCAGGCCAAGGCCAAGGGCGCCCGGCTGCGCGAGAACCTCTCTCAGGAGGCCTGAGGTCCGGGCCTCACTCGGGATCCTTGAGGACCCGAGAGTCCTGAGGGGGCGTTCCCAGGGATCCTTGGAGGACTCAGTGCCGCAGCGACCACTCGATCGCCGGGCACCGGTCCATCACCACGTCCAGGCCCGCCGCCAGCGCCCGCTCGGCGGCGGCCTCGTCGACCACGCCCAGCGGCAGCCACACCGCCCCGGCCCCGCGCGCGATGGCCTCGTCGATCACGCCGCCGGCGAACTGCGATCGCCGATAGACCCCGACCACGTCGATCGTCACGTCCTCGGGGATCTCCGCCAGCGACCCGTACGCCCGCTCGCCCAGCACCACTTCGCGGTCCGGATGCACCGGGATGATCCGTTTGCCCCGCGCCTGCAGTCGTCGCGCCTGGTCGTAGACCGTCCTGTGCGGACGGTTCGCCAGCCCCACGAACGCCCACGTCCTCGACTTCTCCAGCAACCGGGTGATCACGTCCGGATCGGCGTACCGCTCGTCCATGTCCCTGCCAACACCCGTGATCGCTCCCGGCTTCCCGCTAGCGGCCGGGGGAGGTGTAGCGCGGCCCGGCGAAGCGGGCCACCGCCCGCTCGACCTCGGCGCGCCCGGCGTGCAGATGTTCGGCTTGGGCGAGGATCTGCCAGCCGGTCTTCGCGCCGTTCTCGTCCAGCTCCGGCCAACCGAACCCAGGGCGCGACCGCTTGTCCGGCCGAAGGAGCAGCGCGACGCCCCAGGTCTGCTTTTGAGAGTCGGAGCCCACCCGACGTTGCTCCCGGACCTGGATCTCCTCGATGTCCTCCCATGGGATGGTGCGGAGCTTCCCGCAGTAGACCCTGATTTCGGCCTGGTTCAGGACGAACTCGAAGCGATTGACGATGGACAAGACGCCGGCGTAGGCCATCACGAGGGACAGGGCTGCGAAGGGGCCGGAGACGGTCGTGAGGACGATGGCCCAGCCGGTGCTCATCTCGTTCGACAACCCGGTCAGTTCAGCGATGCCCCAGGCCAGGAGGGAGCCTGTTATCGCCAGTAGCGCCAGTGATGCCAAGCAAAGAGACGCCAGCGACCTCTTGCGGCCGCGCAGGCGGATCTCGCTCAGATCGGACGACTCCTGAGAAGCGACGGTGTAGGGGCGGGTGGGCGGCGTCGCCTGGGTCACCATGTCCTGGACCGGAGGCGGCAGCCAGGCCGTCGCGTCGTCGGCGCCCTCGGTCAGCCGGGACAGCACCGCCGCGGCGGTGGGACGTTCGGTGGGATCCTTGGCCAGGCAGGCGGCGATGAGGGGGCGTAGCGAGGCGGGCACGCCGTCCAGATCCGGCTCCTGGTGGACGACCCGATAGAGCAGGGCGTGGGTGGGGCCGTCCCCGAAGGGCGCGACCCCGGCGGCGTGGCACAGCACCGCGCCCAACGCGAAGACGTCGGCGGCGGAGGTGATCTCGCCCGACCCCGTGACCTGCTCGGGCGCCATGAAACCCGGCGTCCCGACCACCGCTCCGGTGCGGGTGAGCGCGGTGCCCTCCAGCGCCCGGGCGATGCCGAAGTCGATGACGCGCGGTCCGTCGTCGGCCAGCAGGATGTTGGAGGGCTTGAGGTCGCGGTGCACCAGCCCCGCCCGGTGGATGGACTCCAGCGCCTCGGCCAGCCCGGCGGCCAGGACGCGCAGCGTGTCCTCCGGCAGCGCCCCCTGCTCGGCGAGCACCGTCGCCAGCGACGGCCCCGGGACGTAGGCGGTGACCAGCCAGGGCGGGTCGCCGTCGGGGTCGGCGTCGACGACGGGAGTGGTGTGGAAGCCGCCGACCCGCCGGGCCGCCTCGACCTCGGCGGCGAACCGCTGCCGGAACTGCGGATCGGCCGCCAGCTCCGGCCGCACCACCTTGACCGCCACCGGCCGGCCGCCGGGGGAGCGCCCCAGGTAGACCTGGCCCATGCCGCCGCCGCCGAGCCGGGCCTGGAGCCGGTACCGGCCGACGACCCGGGGGTCGGATTCCGTCAGGGGCTTCACCGGCCGCCGCACCTCCGCATGCGAGAACGTTCGGGATCACGATCGTTCTACACGCGCGGGACGGCGGCGGACAGCGCTCCGGCCGAGGGCGGTCAGGGACGGCCCAGGGCCCGGTAGGTCCAGCCGGCGTTGCGCCAGCGGTCGGGGTCGAGGGCGTTGCGGCCGTCGACGATGTTCTTCTCGGCGACGACGGCGCCGAGGGCGTCGGGGTCCATGTCGCGGAACTCGGCCCACTCGGTGAGCAGCAGGACGACATGGGCGCCGCGGGCCGCCTCCAGGGCGGAGGGGCCGTAGTCCAGCTCGGGGTGGGCGCGGCGGGCGTTCTCCAGGGCCTGCGGGTCGTACACGGTGACCCGGGCGCCCTGGGAGCGGATGTTGGCGGCCACGTCCAGGGCGGGGGAGTCGCGCACGTCGTCGGAGTTGGGTTTGAAGGCGGCGCCCAGCACTCCCACCGTGCGGCCCAGGAACGAGCCGCCCAGCAGCTCGCGGGCCAGGTCCACCATGCGGATGCGGCGGCGCTGGTTGATGGCGTCGACCTCGCGCAGGAACGACAGGGCCTGGTCGACCCCCAGCTCGCCGGCGCGGGCCATGAACGCGCGGATGTCCTTGGGCAGGCAGCCGCCGCCGAAGCCGAGGCCGGGGCCGAGGAACTTGCCGCCGATCCGGTCGTCGTGGCTCAGCGCCTCCGAGAGCTTGGTCACGTCGGCGTGGGCGGCCTCGCAGACCTCGGCCATCGCGTTGATGAAGGAGATCTTGGTGGCCAGGAACGCGTTCGCCGCCACCTTGACCAGCTCGGCGGTGGGGTAGTCGGCCACGATGAACGGGCAGCCCTCGGCGATCATCGGGGCGTACACCTCGCGCAGCACCTGCTCGGCCCAGGCGGCGTCGTCGGGATCGTCGGGCACGCCGATCACGATCCGGTCGGGGTGCAGGGTGTCCTGGACGGCGAAGCCCTCGCGCAGGAACTCCGGGTTCCAGGCCAGGACCACGTCCCCGTCGGCGGGCGCCAGCCGGACCAGCCGCTCGGTGAGCCGCCGGGCGGTGCCGACCGGGACGGTGGACTTGCCGACCACCAGGCAGCGCCGCTCCAGGCGGGGCGCCAGCGTGCCGATCGCCTCGTCCAGGTAGCTCAGGTCGGCGGCGTACTCGCCCTGCTTCTGGGGGGTGCCCACGCAGATGAAGTGGACGTCGCCGAAGTCGGCCGCCTCGTCGTAGGAGGTGGTGAAGCGCAACCGGCCGCTCTCCAGGTTGCGCCGCAGCACCGGCTCCAGGCCCGGCTCGTAGACCGGCAGATCACCGGCTTGCAGGCGGTCGACCTTGTCCTTGTCGGTGTCCAGGCCGAGCACCTCGAAACCCAGGTCCGCCATGCAGGCGGCGTGCGTGGCGCCCAGGTAGCCGGTGCCGATGACGGTGAGCCGGTGGGCCAAGGCAACTCCCTCCATCGGGGACCGCGCGCGGCGGCCCCTCGCCTGACCGGCGCATTCTACTGGCCGGTAGTCTCAACCGTATGAGTTCCGACATTCCCGCGTACGCCCCGTCCGAGGAGCACGAGCTGCTGCGCCAGACGGTCCGCGAGCTCGCCGAAACCAAGATCGCGCCGCATGCCGCGGAGGTCGACGAGACCGGCGAGTTCCCGCAGGACGCGTTGGACGCGCTCGTGCAGAACGAGCTGCACGCCGTGCACATCCCCGAGTCCTACGGCGGCGCCGGCGCCGACGCCCTCGCCACCGTGATCGTGATCGAGGAGGTCGCCCGGGTGTGCGCCTCCTCCTCGCTGATCCCGGCGGTGAACAAGCTCGGCACCATGCCGCTGCTGCTGTCGGGCTCCGAGGAGCTCAAGAAAAAGTATCTGACCCCGGTGGCGCGCGGCGAAGCCATGTTCTCCTACGCGCTCTCCGAGCCCGAGGCCGGCTCCGACGCCGCCTCGATGAAGACCCGGGCGGTCCGGGACGGCGACCACTGGGTGCTCAACGGCGTCAAGATGTGGATCACCAACGCCGGGGTGTCGCAGTACTACACGGTGATGGCCGTCACCGACCCCGACAAGGGCGCCCGCGGCATCTCCGCGTTCGTGGTGGACAAGGACGACGAGGGCGTCTCGTTCGGGCCCAAGGAGCGCAAGCTCGGCATCAAGGGCTCGCCCACCCGCCAGGTCATCCTGGAGAACGTGCGGATTCCCGCCGACCGGATCATCGGCGAGGAGGGCACCGGCTTCAAGACCGCCCTGGCCACCCTGGACCACACCCGGATCACCATCGCCGCGCAGGCGCTGGGGATCGCCCAGGGCGCGCTGGACTACGCGATCGGCTACATCAAGGAGCGCAAGCAGTTCGGCAAGGCCATCGCCGACTTCCAGGGCGTGCAGTTCATGGTCGCCGACATGGCGATGAAGATCGAGGCCGCCCGTCAGCTCACCTACCACGCCGCGATCAAGTCCGAGCGCGTGATGAACGGCGAGGAGGTGCCGGACCTGACGTTCATGTCCTCGGCCTGCAAGTGCCTGGCCTCGGACGTGGCGATGGAGGTCACCACCGACGCGGTGCAGCTGCTCGGCGGGTACGGCTACACCCGTGACTTCCCGGTCGAGCGGATGATGCGCGACGCCAAGATCACCCAGATCTACGAGGGCACCAACCAGATCCAGCGCATGGTGATGGCGCGCCAGCTCCTCAAGTAGCCGCTCGGGTCCTCAAGCGGCCGCTCGGGCGACCCGCCGACGACCCGCCGTGCACGCCCCGGTTCCGCCGTCGAGCCGGGGCGCCGCCTCCGCCGGCCCGCGCGGCCGGGTCACTTCTTGCAGAGCTTCTGAGAGGCGGTGCTGGCCTGCGGGTCCGAGAGCCGGGACTCGTCGGCGCCGGGGAGGCCCTCGACGACGACCTTCTCGGCGCCCTTCCAGTCGGAGCCGACGATGACCTGGATGCCGTCGCCGACGGAGGCGTCCTTTTTGACCTTGGCGCCGGGGATGGCGGCGGCGAGGGTCTTGGCGGCGTCGACGTGCGCCGGGCCGTAGCGGATCTGGGTGACCTTCAGCCCGGTGCGCGCCACGCCCGGCGGCACGACGGTGCGGAAGCCGACCTTGCGCAGGTCTCCGGCGGCGCGGGCGGCCAGGCCGGGGGTGCCGACCCCGTTGCGGACCGTCACGGTGATGTCCCTCGGCTGGACGGTGGGCGCGTTCGGGTCGCGGGTCGGCGTGGCCGTGGGCTCGGGGGCCTTCAGCGGCTCGTCCCGCCGGAGCTTGCCGAACAGCTCTCGCGCGCCCTGCTCGTCCCACAGCACGGTGGACTGCGGCGCCGACCCGTTGATCGGGGTCATGTGGTTCTCGCTGCGCAGCGGGACCTTGGCGAACGTGACGTCGTCGGTGGACAGGTCGCTCATCTGGGCGACCAGCTTGTCCAGGTTGTCGGCCAGCTCCTCGTCCATCCGCAGCGACTTGAGCGTGGCGTCCAGCACCCGCTTGGCCTTGACCGGGTCGCTCAGCGTCCGGGTGCTGATCGCCTGCTTCATCAGCGAGGCGAGCAGCTGCTGCTGCCGTTCGATGCGGCCCAGGTCGCTGCCGCCGGTGAGGGAGTAGCGGGCCCGGGTGAACGCCAGCGCCTGCAGGCCGTCGACGTGGGTGGTGCCGGCGTTCAGCCGCAGTCCGCTCTTGCGGTCGTCGACCGGATGCTCCACGCACACGTCGACGCCGCCGAGCGCGTCCACGATGTTGACGAACCCGTAGAAGTTGACCTCGATGTAGTGGTCGATCGACACGCCGGTCGCCCGCTTGACGGTCGCCACCGTCAGGCTCGGGCCGCCGAACTGGTACGCCCAGGTGAGCTTGCCCGGGCGGGCCGGGACCGGGGTGCCCTTGGGGCCCTCGGAGCCGTTGGAGCGGTGCGCCGGGATGGTGACCAGCGAGTCGCGCGGCAGGCTCACCACGGTGATCCGGTCGTGGTCGCGGGAGACGCGCACCAGCATCATCGTGTCCGAGCGCTCCCCGGCCTCCCGGCCCAGCCGGGCGGCCCGCCGCTGCTCGCGGGTCAGCCCTTCACGCCGGTCCACGCCCGCCACCAGGATCGTCATCGCGCCCTTGGGGCCGCCGTCGTCGCCGCCGAGCCCCTCCACCAGCAGGGGCTCGATCAGCCCGGTGGCGTAGTTGTTGAACGCCCAGGCGCCGCCCGAGGTCAGCAGCACCAGCGCCGACATCGCCGCGGTGAGCATGAGGAACCGGCGCTGCCGCCGGGCGCCGATCGCGACCCGCGGGCTGAGCTGGGGCCGGGGGCGGCGCGGTCCGCGTCCGGAGGAGGTGACCGCCACCCGCGGAGCGGGCACCCCGGCCACGGTGACGCCCTCGCCGGGCTGCTCGGGGACCGCCTCCTCCGCCCCGTCCGGACGACGCGGACGGGGGCGGAAGTACCGCTCGATCGGGTCGGAGTCACCCACGTCCGGCATGGCTGCTGCCCCCTCGTCGGTGCGTTTCCTGCCGCGGATGTCCCCACCCTAAAGTGGTCGACACCGCTGCGTTCGCTACCTGCGTTCCGTGTCGTTGGAGTAACGTGGCGCCGAGTTGACCTCTCCCGGCGTGGGACGGGGCGATCCGGGCGGTCCGGCCCGGTCGCCGCGACCGCCGGGCACCTCGCGCAGGAGGCACCGATCGAGGCATCGCATCCCGATCCCGATACGGCGGCCGTCCCTCCCCGGGCGGCCTCGCCCCCGGCGCATGTCTGAGCACAGAGGTAGCGGCTTGCCCCGGTCATCGGCACCGGGCTCGTCCCCGAGAGACCAGATGAATCCGTCACCCCACGCACGCAGCGCTGAAACCGCCACCGAGGAACGCACCTGGCCGGCCGTCTCGGTGGTGATGCCGGTGCTGAACGAGGAGCGGCACCTGGCCGACGCTGTCCGCGCGATCCTCACCCAGGACTATCCCGGCGAGATGGAACTGGTGCTCGCCGTCGGCCCGTCCCGGGACCGCACCCAGGAGATCGCCGAGAAGCTGGCCGCCGAGGATCCCCGGATCATCGTGGTGCCCAACCCCACCGGCCGCACCCCTCAGGGCCTCAACATCGCCATCAAGGCCTCGCAGTACTCCATCGTCGTCCGGGTCGACGGGCACTCGCTGCTGCCGCCGGACTACATCCGGACCGCGGTGGAGACCATGGAGGAGACCGGGGCCGACAACGTCGGCGGGGTGATGGCCGCCGAGGGGGTCACCCCGTTCGAGAAGGCCGTCGCCCGCGCCATGACCTCCAAGATCGGCGTCGGCTCCGCCCGCTTCCACACCGGCGGCGAGCCCGGCGAGGTGGAGACCGTCTACCTGGGAACGTTCCGGCGCAGCGCCCTGGAGCGGGTCGGCGGCTACGACGAGACCTTCGTGCGCGCCCAGGACTGGGAGATGAACCATCGGATCCGCCAGACCGGCGGCAAGATCTGGTTCACCCCCCGGATGCGCGTCACCTACCGGCCGCGCCCGGATCTGCGGTCGCTGGCCAAGCAGTACTTCCACACCGGCCGCTGGCGCCGCGTGGTGGGCCGTGAGCACGCCGGCACCCTCAGCCTGCGCTATCTGGCGCCGCCGATGGCGGTGGTGGCGATGCTGATCGGCACGGTGGCCGGGCTGCTGGGTTTTTGGCCCGGCTGGCTGATCCCCGGCGGCTATGTCGCGGTGGTCATGATCGGCGGGAGCCTGGTCACCGGGCGCGGCCTGCCGCCGTCGTCGTGGATCTGGCTGCCGCTGGTGTACGCGACCATGCACATCTCCTGGGGGGTCGGCTTCCTGACCAGCCCGCGCGGGCTGGGGCAGCCCTCTCCGCCGAAACGCTGAATCTCCGGACAAGCGGGACATGGGGGGATGAGTCCCGTTAGCCTGCTCGGACCGGACACGGGAGGAGCGGGCTCATGTCCACAGGAAGATCAGGGATGTCCAACGGCGCCCGGCACGCCCTGGGCGCCGTGGCGGGGCTGGCGGCGGCGCCGGTGATCATGGCGCTGATGGTGTTCGGCGTCGAACGGCTGATTCGGGCCTATCGGCTGCTCCTGGGAGCAGGGGGCACCGAACGCTGGATCGGGGCGGGATGCCTGTTCCTGGCGGCGCTGGTGATCGGCCTCCTGGTCGGGTCACGGGTGTCGCCGCTGGCCTCCCTGCTGTGCGGGCTGACCCTGTGCGCGGTGAACCTGCCGTGGCTGCTGATGAACCGCACCCTGCTCAGGCACGTGTGGGACCTGCTCCCGCGCGAGTACCGGGGATCGGTCGACACCCTCGGTTCCCTGGGGATTCTGGGCCTGGTCGGCGGCGTGCTGATCGTCGGCTCCCTGGCGCCGTCGCGCTGGCGTTCGGCGACGATGCCCCACCCGGCCGGCGCCCCGCGGCCGCCAGCCTGGACGCCGCCCGGCGCCCCCGCGATGCCGCCGGCGGGCCCGGGCGGCCCTGCGGCGCTGCCG
>NZ_RRYT01000099.1 GCF_006363815.1 Thermomonospora catenispora | reverse complement strand
GGACGGTGGTGCTCATGGCGAGCCTGTTCGAGGCCCCGCAACTGGGGATCACGGAGCTTCCCGAGGATCTGCACTATCGATTGACCGACCCCGGCACGGGCGCCGTGCTCGCCCAGGTCGCCCCGGTGGTCGTCGGGAGGTCGATGCGAGGGCCGCGCGGACTCGCCCGCCTGAAGAGGTTCGTTCGCCACGGGATGGTGGGGCTCCTCTACAAGGCGGCGCGGTACCACGTCCCGCGGATCACGTTCTGCGTCACGGACGTGCGGAACTCGACCCTCTTCTACATCGACCGTGCGGAGAAGCTGGTCGACAACCCCGCCATTCCGCAGAGCGCGGTCGTCGACCCCTCCGGCGGCGTGCTCGGATATCTGCTCAGCGACCACTACCAGACCCTGGACGCGATGAACCCGCCGGTGGACGCCCACGGGATCGCCACCGTGAGCGGGCGGCACCACCTGCGGAACCGGGACCATGAGGTCGTCGGCGAGGTCGTCCTCCGGGTGCCGTGGACCAAGTGGACCAAGGATTCGATGCAGCGGGGCCTGGCCCCCGGCGATCCCGCGATCCGCATCGTCGCGCCGGACGGC
>NZ_RRYT01000098.1 GCF_006363815.1 Thermomonospora catenispora | reverse complement strand
GTGGAGATCCACCGCCCCCTGCCCGACCCGCTGCGCACGCTGGTCCCCGTCGCCGCCATCGCCCTGGACATGATCTTCTTCGAAGAGAAGGACTGGCCGCTCGACTGACGGCGCGGCAGAGTTCGGCCGTCCTGACGGCCGACCCGCCGGGTGAACGACGACGCGACCGAAACCGAGTCCGAGTGCGAAGAGCACGCCGCTGGCTATGGAAAGGGCGTCCGATGAGCGATCTGTTCACTTCGCCGTTGCTGTGGGTGGAGCAGCCGCTGCGGCTTCCGGCGGACAAGTCCGACTACAAGGTCCTCGACGGCCGTGGCGCGGTGATCGCCAAGGGCGTCGAGCCGGGGATCGGGCTGGGCACCCAGGTCATACGCGCCGTCGACCAGATCCTGTGCTCCACCGACCGCAGAACCGACGTCCCCCGGCGCCTGGTCGAGGTGCGCGACCCGAACGACGCGGTGCTGCTGAAGGTCGAGTCGCACGTCAAGAAGAGCGCGACGGTGCTGAGCCCCAGCGGCGATCGGATCGGCAGCTTCGACCTTCCGCGCCGCGGGCTCACCTACAAACGGTGGATCATCAATGACCACGCCGGCCGGCAGGTCGGTCGGCTGCACAGCAACGCCTCACTCCGACGCGTCACCGTGCTGGACGCCTATGAGACGCCGATCGCCCAGATCGACAAGAAGTGGACCGG
>NZ_RRYT01000097.1 GCF_006363815.1 Thermomonospora catenispora | reverse complement strand
GGCGTTGCCCCGGCTGCGGCGCGGCGGCGATCCGGCCACGCTGGCCGGTCTGCTGATCAATCTGGGGCTGGCGCAGGCGCTGCGCGGCGCGCTCGCCGCGGCGGAGACGGCGCTGGCGGAGGCGGTGACCGTGGCCGATCGGGCGGGGCTGCGCGCCTCGGCCGCGATGGCGCGCGGCAACCTGGCGTTCGTGGCGTCGCGGCGCGGCGACCTGCCGCGGGCGCTGCGCCTGTACGCGGCGGCCGAGCCGGGGCTGACCGGGGAACGGCGGGTGCAGTGCCGGCTGGACCAGGCCGAGACGCTGATCGCCGCCGGGCTCCCCGGGGAGGCCCGTCCGCTGCTGGTCGCCGCGCTGGAGGAGGCCGCCGACCGCGGCTACGGCTGCGACGTGGCCGACGGGCTGTTGCTGCTGGCCCACGCCGAGCTGGCGGACGGCGACCCCGAGCGCGCCACCGCGACCGCCGAACGCGCCCGGGCCGCGTTCGCCGCCCAGGAGCGGACCGGGTGGATGCTGCTCGCCGAGCATCTGCTGCTGCGCGCCCGCTGGGCCGCCGGGGATCGTTCGGCGGTGTTCTGGCGCACCGCCGCGGCCACCGCCGAACGGCTGGGCCGCGGCGGGTGGGCCGAGCCCGCCGCCGACGCCCGGGTGCTGGCCGCCCGTCTGGCGCTGCATCTGGGGCGTCCGGCGGACGCGCCGCCCCCGCCGCGGCACGGGTCGGCGGCCGTG
>NZ_RRYT01000096.1 GCF_006363815.1 Thermomonospora catenispora | reverse complement strand
ACGGCTTCGGTGATGGCCTCCAGAGCCTCCTCTTGTCGACCGAGTTGGGCTAGGACGGTGGCAAGTCGATGGCTCCAGCGGGCCCTTTGAGCCGGGTCAGTGTCGGGAGGCAGAAGATCACGGATCCTGCGGGTCACTGTGGCGGCGGCGGTGGCCAAGGCGACGGTGGGGTAGGGGATCATGTCGGCGATCCGCTGGAGATCATCCAGTTCGGCCGGGACATCGGCCAAGACGGTGGCGAGGAGGTCGCCCAGGCGGGTGCCGGTCTGAACGGCGACCACGATCGCCGCGGGGGCCAAAGCGTTCAGGTCGGCCCGCAACGCCGCCTCGATCACCCCAGACGCATGCCGGTGGTGGGCACAAGCCCGGGTCAGCACGGTCAACGCCCGCACCGCCCGTTCCTCCTCCAGCCCCGTCAAACAAGCACGGGCCAATTCAGGGCTGGCGTGCAGTTGGTCGGTCACGTGCCGCTCGGCCAGCAGGTCGGGCCGCAACGGCTCCAGCCACGCCGACCCCGTTCCCGGATACAGCTCCCGCGCCCAGCGGGCGAACCGGCCCAGCCGCTCGGCATTGGCCTCGGCCAGATCCGGCACCCGCCTGAGCACCGTGCGGGCATCGGCCTCATCAGCCGCGCCCAGCAACGCCAGCGCCGCCACCACCCGCTCCAGCAGAACCAGCTCGACGTTCAACCCTTTTACCTGCGCAGACTGGCGCCACAGCCGCTTCTCATGCCCGAGCAGCCGATCCAACACCCCCAGCTCGGC
>NZ_RRYT01000095.1 GCF_006363815.1 Thermomonospora catenispora | reverse complement strand
TCAGCCGCTCCAGATGCCGGTGTTCGCCCGCTCCGCAGCCTGGTAATTGGCGTTCGCCTCACCGATCGCCGCACCCAGCTGCGCCACCACGTTCTGCATGTCCTTGGCAGCCGCGTCCCACTCCCGCTGGTACCGCCAGTACGCCTCCTGCGCCTGACCATCCCACCGGCTCAGCTTCGAACGCAGCTTGCCCTCCAGATCATGCAGCTCATCCAACAACGCACGAGCCGCCAGCGAGAACTGAGCCTCACCCTCGGTCAGACCACCGAAATTAGCCCTGGTGTAGCTGTCGCTCACCGCATCTCCCTCGAACCATCACCCACGAACCACACACCGCCCACCACAGCGGCACCACGGCCCGTGACACGACCTACAACGACCCCGCACACCCCCACGCGACCCACCAGGCCACACAGGGCGTGCACACGCTCATCGCTCCCTCAGACGCCCGCCAGGATCAGGTGGTGCCGTTCAGCAGCGCCTGCACCTTGTTCACGGCCTGCTGCGACATCTCCTCCTTGGCGTCATAGGTGATCTTGGTCTGCACCAGCGACTGGTGCATGCCCTCCAACGCCCGCAGCACCCGCGTGAAGTCCTCGTTGAACCGGACGAACACCTGCTCGAACGCCATCGACGCGTTGCCCTCCCAGTGCGCCCGCAACGACGTCTTGGCGCTCTCCAGCTTCGTCTGCAGACCCTTAATCACATTCGCCGAAGCATCGATGTCCTGCGCGGCCTGCGCCATCGCCGCCCTATCGACAGCCGACTGCGACATC
>NZ_RRYT01000094.1 GCF_006363815.1 Thermomonospora catenispora | reverse complement strand
CCGAAGCCCTGCAGACCTGGTTCGGCACCGCCCGGACCGCCGATCGGACGGGAGCGCGCTCATGACCAGGGATGTGATCGTCGTCGGCGCGGGCCCGGTCGGCCTGATGCTGGCCGGTGAGCTGCGGCTCGGCGGGGCGGACGTGGCGGTCTACGAGAAGCTGCCCGCCCCGGCGCGGGAGTCGCGCGGCGCCAGCTTCACCAAGCGCACCGCCGAATGCTTCGACCAGCGGGGGCTGCTCGGCAGGCTGGGCGAGACCGAGCCCGCCGACGGGCACTTCGGCGGGGTGCCGATCGACCTGGACATATTGTCCGAGGACCACCGCGGCCATCGGGGGATCTCCCAGTTCCGCACCGAGCGGATGCTGGAGGAGTGGGTGACCGAGCTGGGGGTGCCCATCCTGCGCGGGCATGAGGTGACCGGGTTCCGGCAGACCTCCGAGAGGGTCACGGTGACCTTCGACGGCCCGGGCGGCCCCGGCGAGGACGAGGCCGCGTACCTGGTGGGCTGCGACGGCGGGCGGAGCACCGTCCGCAGGCTCGCCGGCATCGACTTCCCCGGCTCGCCGGCCCGGCGCGGCTTCCTCACCGCCGACGTCACCGGCATCGACACCCGCCGGCGGCGCATCGGCGAGAACCTGCCGGGCGGCAGCATGGTCATGGCGATGGACCTGGAGAACGGCGTCACCCGGGTCGTGGTCTACGAGGCCGGGACGCCGCCGCGGGACCGCGACCGGCTCACCTACGCCGATCTGGCCGACGCCTGGGAGCGGCTCACCGGGGAGTCCAT
>NZ_RRYT01000093.1 GCF_006363815.1 Thermomonospora catenispora | reverse complement strand
TGTTCGGAGTAGTGCGGCCCTGCCGTCATGTGATGTGTCGGTCGTTGCTGGCGGAGTGGATGGCGCATCTGTGCGGGTTGTGTTTGACGCTGCGGGCCGAGCATGGGCAGGCGGCGCGGTTGGTGACCAACTACGACGGGTTGTTGGTGTCGGTGTTGGTCGAGGCGCAGAGTCCGGAGCGTTCTCCGCGGCGGGCGGCGGGGCGGTGCGTGTTGCGGGGGATGCGGCGGGCCGAGGTGGTCGGCGCCGAGGCCGAGGGGGCTCGGCTGGCCGCGGCGGTGTCGCTCATGCTGGCCGCCGCCAAGACCCGTGATCATGTGGCGGATCGGGATCGGGGCTATCGCGGCAGGCTGGTGGCGGCCGGGGCGTCTCGGCTGGCCGATCGGTGGGATGCGGCGGGGGCGCGTGCGGGGTCGGCGCTCGGGTTCGATGTGTCGGTGTTGCGGGAGGCGGTGGACCGGCAGGTCGAGTTGGAGCGTGCCGGCGGTGTGGGGTTGTTGGAGCTGACCGAGCCGACGGAGACGGCGGTGGCGGCGGCGTTCGCGCATACGGCGGTGTTGGCGGGCAAGCCGCACAACGCGGAGGCGTTGGCGGAGGCGGGGCGGTTCTTCGGTCGGTTGGCGCATCTGCTCGATGCGGTGGAGGACCTGGAGGAGGATCGGGCCGGCGGCGTTTACAACCCGTTGATCGCCACGGGGACGGATCTGGCGGAGGCGCGTCGGTATTGCGAGGACGCGCTGCAGGGGTTGCGGTTGGCGTTGGCCGATCTGGATCTGGAGGACGACCGCCTGGTCAAAGCCCTC
>NZ_RRYT01000092.1 GCF_006363815.1 Thermomonospora catenispora | reverse complement strand
CGCCCCGAACCGGAGCATCAGCCTCCCGCCGGGCGTGGCCTCGACCAACAGGGCTTCGTTCACGTTCACTCCTCGTCGCCGTCGGTCCGCCCCCTTTGACCCCAGAACATGATCGCTCCGTTCCGGACCTGCGCGCGGGTGACTCCCCGTGGTTCAGCCGACCGCGGGGGGCATGGGGGCGTTCGAGGGTGCAGGAGCCCCTGACGCCGGGGGCATCGGGGCGTCGGGAGGCATGGGGGCCTGTGGCGTCGGGAGCGCCGAGCCTCCCCGACGGAAGCGGCCGGCGGTCGGCGCGCCGAGAGCCGCGGCGGGGATGAGGTCCCGGGGGGCGATGATCCGCCTGAACTGCCGGATCAGTTCCTTGTGGCCGCTCCCCCGGGCCGTGTAAGCGGCGTGCGTGCCGTCGCTGAAGTGCACGCTCACGGTCGAGGACCTGATGGTCCCGGAGTGGTACACCGCCAGCAGCGCACTCGCCGGCACATGGCCCGGCCGCCGCTCGATCGGCTCCGAGGAGTCCTTTGCGGAGCTCTCCGCAGGGCCGAGCAGCCAGCGCCGGTACGCGGGGACGATCAGCAGCGGCAGCGTCAGCACCACCAGCACGAACAGGATGTAGTGGAGGAGCAGCCGCACGCCCGCCCCGACCATGCAGTACGCGAAGCACAGCAGCGCCGGCGTGCCGATCAGCAGGGTCACCGCGTCCGAGGCGCTCTCGCTCTTGGCAAGCGGCAGCACCGGCAGCGCCAGCACGATCGACAGCAGGAACGCCTTCGCGATCGTCGTGCCGCCGAACAGTCGGCGGCCCAGGTGTTCCGCCCGGTCGAGCAAGGT
>NZ_RRYT01000091.1:411-830 GCF_006363815.1 Thermomonospora catenispora | reverse complement strand
CAATACTCCACCCAGACTTCCAGTGGACATGTCTTTCTGAAGATGGATGTTATTAGATGTCACTCGTCCCCGAAGCGCCGACGTCACTGGTCCCAGAAGCATCCAACCAAGTGGAGTTCGTACAGCATAAGGGTCTTGGGGCCTGCCGAACTTGCTTTCAATGACCCAGTGCATTGAGGACGTATCCATGCCAATCAGTAGCGAAATTGGCTCATCACTGTGAGCTGGGAGTTGCAAGCAATTCAAATGTTCCCACTTCTTCAACTGTTCCGGGTTTGGGATAAATCCGCTGGCATTTGGCAGGTGGTCCACGGACCATGCACTCACTCGTTGCATTTCAACTGAATCCACCGCGCCCACTTCGAGGGTTACTCGACAGGATTGGATGCGTCGTTCACCATTGAGAGTAGCCATCGATA
>NZ_RRYT01000091.1:0-219 GCF_006363815.1 Thermomonospora catenispora | reverse complement strand
GCCTGACCAGGGTGGCATCCGAACCAGAATCCAACAATGCGTTCACCAGAATTTCTCCAGTCGGACCTCGAAGCTTGACCCGGATGACGCCAAGTGCAACGTCGCATCTTTCAGCTTTAGCAAGACCCATATTCACAGTAGCTTCAGCTGATTGCCTGTTCACATCTACATTCGGTCTTGAGGATTCAGTAAGTGATTGGTGCAGCAAAGGGTGGTGCT
>NZ_RRYT01000090.1 GCF_006363815.1 Thermomonospora catenispora | reverse complement strand
CCCATAGCTCCACCGGATCGAGGGCCGGTGCGTTCGCCGCGAACGCATCGGCCCTCGGCGTTTCCGGGAAGCCGACCGCGCATCCGCCTGCGGGCCGCTGGCCCGAACCGGTCCGCAGACCCTCGCCCCGCCCCGGCCGCGAGCGCTCACCCTCGGCCCCCGCGGATCGCCTGCGGAGAGGCGATCAAAAGTCCAGCCAGGGGAGGCAGGAGAGGGTGAAGAGCCGGTTGGACTCGGTGGTCGCCTCGACGACGTCGTGCCAGTTGCCGCCGTGCTTGGCGTGCATCCACTCGACGGTGGGCCCCAGCGGATCGCCGTAGCGGGCCTTGTTGCGCTCCTCGAGCCGGCGCACGTCCTCGGACCTCATCTTGGTGCGGACCAGGGCCTTGGCCTGGTTGCGGCGGGGCACCATGATGCGGGCGATCTCCTGTTCGGAACGACCCGCCACCCGCATCTTGTAGATCTCGACCCGCATGGCCTCCAGACGGTCGAGATACTGCTGACGCACCTGGCAGTTGTGCACCCAGTCGTCGAGCGGGCCGTAACCGGTCCACAAGGACAGAGCGAACGAGCCGGGCAGCAGCAGAGCAGCGATGAGCAGCCGCCGCATGCGCGATACCTCCGAAGGCCGACAGATCGACGCCGTCCACGCAAGACGATGCCGTAGCGGGTCAAGGCTGATCAATCATGACGCGGGCGGTGATCCCCGCGGCCGGCCTCCCGCCCGGATGCGGTGCAGGCCACAGGCGTCCGCTCGCAGCGTTGTACGGATCAGGTCCTCGAGTGCACTAAGCTCTTCCCAGACCGATCGGCGGATCCCCGCGATTCCCGAGCAGGCATGGGGCTATGGCGCAGTTGGTAGCGCGCCTCCATGG
>NZ_RRYT01000009.1 GCF_006363815.1 Thermomonospora catenispora | reverse complement strand
CCCGCGCCCGCGAGCGCGCCGCCGAGGCCCGGGCGGCGGTCGGCGCCCTGGTGCCCGCCGACGCCTCCGCCGACGTGCTGCGCAAGGCCGAACAGGACCTGCGCGGCGACATCGCCCGGCTGGCCGGGCTGCGCGACGAGGCGGCCCGCGAACGCGAGCTCGCCGCCCGGGCGACGGCCCTGGCCGCGGACATCGACCGCCTCCGGGCCGAGGAGGCCGCCTCCTCGGCCCGGGTACGGGATCTTCCCGAGCAGGTCGCGCGGCACCGCGCCGACCTGGAGGCCGCCCGCCTCCGGGCCGCCGGGCTGCCCGCGGCCCGGGCCGCCGTGGACGCCGCCCGGAAGCGGCTGGAGGCGGCCGAGCGCCGCGAGGTCGTCCTCGCCGACCTCGCCCGCGCCCGGGAGGAGGACCGCGTCGCGACCGACCGCGCCCAGCGGCTGCGCGACCGGTTGCAGGACATCCGGCAGGCCCGGCTGGAGGGCATGGCGGCCGAGCTGGCCGCCGGCCTGACCCCCGGGGAGCCGTGCGCGGTCTGCGGCTCCCGCGAGCACCCCGCCCCCGCCGCCGCCCGCACCGACGTCCCCGCCCCGGAGCAGGAGCGTCGGGCCCAGGAGGACTACGAGCGGGCCCTGGAGGAACGCCGGCGGACCGAGAGGCGGGTGACCGAGCTGCGGGTCGAGCTGGACGCGCTGCTGGAGGAGACCGAGGAGCCGGTGGAGGCCTTGGCCGCCGCGCACGCCGACGCCGCCGCGGAGCTGGCGGAGCTCACCGCCGAGGCGGCCCGGCTGGAGGAGCTCGGGCACCGGCTGACGCGCGCCCAGGAGGAACTCGAGCAGGCCCGGGAGCGGCGCGAGGCGGTGTCGGCCGAGCTCGCCGACGCACGGGCCCGCCACCGGGAGATCACGGCGGAGCTGACTCGGCTGCGGACGGACCTGGATGAGGCCCGCGGCGAGGACCCCACCCTGGAGGCCCGCATCGACCGGCTCGCCCGGGACGCCGACCGGCTCGCCGCCGCCGTCGAGGCCGTCCGCGACGCCGCCGTCGCCGACGAGGCGCTGGCCGAGGCCCGCGCCGCGGCCGAGCGGGCCGCCGTCGACGCCGGGTTCGACGACCTGGACCAGGCCTCGAGGGCGGCGCTGGACGATCGGGCGCGCACCGGGCTGACCGAGCGGATCCGCCGCTTCGACGCCGAGGAGGCCCGGGCCCGGGGGGAGGCGGAGGATCCCGCCCTGGTGGAGGCCGCCGCCGGGCCCGCCCCCGACCTGCCCGCCCTTCAGGCGGCGTTCGAGGCGGCGCAACGGGAGCACGAGGCGGCCCACAGCGCGCTGGAGCGCGCCCGCGCCCGGAGCAGGCGGCTCGCCGCGCTGCACGCCGAGCTGACCGCCGCCGTCCGGCGGTGGCGGCCCGCCGCCCGGCGGCACGCCGTGGCCGCCCGGGTCTCCCGGCTGGTCACCGGCCAGCACCCCGACAACCGGGAGCGGATGCGGCTGTCGGCCTACGCGCTGGCCGCCCGCCTCGAACAGGTCGTCGCCGCCGCCAACGAACGGCTGGCCCGCATGTCCGCCGGCCGGTACGCGCTGGAGCACACCACCGACAAGGCCGCCGCCGACGGCCGCCGGGGCGGCACCGGCGGCCTGGGCCTGCGCGTCGTCGACGCCTGGACCGGGCAGTCCCGCGACCCGGCCACCCTCTCGGGCGGCGAGTCGTTCATCACCTCGCTGGCGCTCGCGCTGGGCCTGGCCGACGTGGTCGCCGCGCAGAGCGCCGCCGGGACCGAGATCGGCACCCTGTTCATCGACGAGGGCTTCGGCACGTTGGACGCCGACACCCTCGAGGAGGTGATGGAGGTGCTGGACGGGCTGCGGGACGGCGGCCGGGCGGTCGGCATCGTCAGCCACGTCGCCGAGCTGCGCGGCCGGATCCCGGCTCGGCTCCAGGTGCGCAGGGGGCGCGGCGGCTCCACCGTCGCCGTCGCCGCCCCCTTCAGCGCAGCGGGGCGCACGGCGCGGTGAGCCGGTGGCCCTTGGCCGTGGGGCCGACGAAGAAGTCCTTGATGATCCGGATGCCGGTGAGCTCCTTGGGGTCCGGGACGCTCATCAGCGAGCCGCGGAAGGCGGCGCCGTCGGGGTCCCCGGACAGGTCGCCCGCCTCGGCCGGCAGCATCCCCTCATAGTCGATCCGCTTCACCTGCCGCATCGCCTTGAGCAGGCCCTCACGGGTCAGCTCGCCGTCGGCGGCGGCCCGCTGGATCACCGCCTTGAGCGGGTAGGACCACACCCATCCGGAGGTGTAGTTGTCGTTCGGCTCCGACCCGGTCAGGCCCAGCCCTTCGCGCATCGCGGTGTGACCGGGGGTGTCGGCGGCGTACGGCTTCCACGGGGAGGCCTTCCAGAACGACCGCCTGATCGCCGCGACCGCCTGCGGGTCCTTCAGCTCCAGCAGGTCCTTGCTCCAGGTGGGGGTGCTGCCGATGAACCGCCCCCGGTACCCCTTCTTGACCGCCTGGGGCACGATGCCGCCGACCTCGGCGGGACCGACCGCCAGCAGCACCGCCTGGGGCCGCCTGGCCAGGATCGCCGCCACCGCCGCGGCCTGCCTGCCCGCCCCCGGCGAGGTGGCGATCGTCGAGAACGCCAGCCCGCGGCGCTGTGCGGCGATCCTGGCCCCGGCGACGGCGTCCCTGCCGTAGTCGTTGTCGAAGTGGATCACCATGAGGCTGCCGGCCCCCCAGGCGTCCACCGCGTAGTCGACCGCGTTCATCGACTCGAAGCAGTAGTTGACGCCGGACTCCAGGATCACGTCCTCGAACTCCCACGCCGAGCTCCACGAGGCCGGGACCGCGATCATCTTGTCGGCGCGCAGCTCGGGCAGGATCCGGGCGGTGTGCGAGGAGCCGAGGGTCTGCGCCAGCGCCAGCACCTTGCCGCGGATCTGGCGGTACAGCCGCTGGTGGGTGTCGACGTCGTACTTGTTGTCCATCACGTAGCGGGTGACGTCGATCTCATAGCCGGCGATCCCGCCCTGCTGGTTGACCCGCCGCCAGAACGCCTGCTGCGCCTTGGTCGCCGGCACGCCCAGCGTGTGGAACGGTCCCGAGGACAGGTCGGAGATCACGCCCAGATAGATGCAGCCCTTGGAGTCGTCGACGGCGTTCGGACAGGGCTCGTCGGTGACGCCGGGGGCGCCCGCCGTGGCCGCCTTCTCGGCGGGGCCTCCGCAGGCCGACAGCGCCAGCATGAGGGCGACGACGGCGGCACCGAGACGGCCTGGGCGGAGGAAGGGGCGTGGCATGGCGGTCTCCAACTTCACGGGGGCGATCGGGACCGGTGTGACCGGTGAAGGAATCTGCTGCCGAAGTGATCCTATTCACAACATGTGCGCCTGTGTCGCCCGATGACGACCCGGTCGGCGGCGGGTGCGCGCCGCCCCCGTCGGGGGCGGCGACAACCGGCCCCTCCCGGCCGCCGATCCGGGATCGTGTCGCCCCACGGAGGAGGTCTCGGGGGAGGTCTGCGAGGGCTCGGCGTCCTCTGGGGCGTTCCGCGCGGCGGTTGTGGTGCGCGCGTCCCGCTGAGCGGGGCGCCTCAGGCGTTCCCCGGCTTTCGCGTCCCGCCGGCGCCGGCGGTCCCGAGAGCGGCCCGGTCGCAGGGCGGTGCGGCCGCTGCGCACCGAGGCGACCCCGGACCCTCGACACCGCCGGCCGCGCCGGCGGGCGTCGGGCGAGCCCGTGGACGGACCGCATGCCGCCGTCCGATGAGGACCGCGGCCGATGGCGGGGGAGGAGGTTCTCAGACCGGCGGCGACGCGGTCACAGGCCCGGTTCGCCGTGCTCCTCCGGCTCCGGGCAGCGGCCACCGGCCGGCGCGGCTCGACGCGCCCGCCCGGCGCGTCCTCGGCCCGGCCCCCGGCCGAGCCGTCACCACCGGCTCACAGGTACAGGCCGGTGCCGTGTTCGGGCCGCTCACTGGCGATCGCGTGCAGGTCCCGCTCCCTGAGGACCAGATACTCCTGGCCCTGGATCTCCACCTCCAGCTGGTCCTCGGGGTGGAACAGGACCCGGTCGCCGACCTTGACGGTCCGCACGTGATGCCCGACACCGCACACCTCGCCCCAGGCCAGGCGGTTGGACTGCCGCACCGTGGCCGGAATGACGATGCCCCCGCTGCTGCGGCGTTCACCGGACTCCTGCTCGACCTTGATCATGACCCGGTCGTGCAGCATCTGGACTTCGAACTTCGGCTCGGACACATTCAGAGCTTAGTCGAGCCCGGGCCATGTCTCGCGAAAGGAGTTTCCTCCGCCGCCGACGACCCCGGGTCAGTCGAACCGGCGGCCCGCCCGGGAGGCGATCCGGTCCAGCAGCCCGCCCGGCACCATCCGGCCCAGCGCCACGATGGCCTTGTACTGCGCGCCCGGCACGCTGACCAGCGCCCCGCGGCGCAGATCGCGCAGCGCGGTGTCGATCACCAGGTCCTGGTCCAGCCACATGAAGCCGGGGATGCCGGAGACGTTCATCCCGGCCCGCTCGTGGAACTCGGTGCGCACGAACCCCGGGCACAGCGCCATCACGTGCACGCCCCGGCCGCCGTGGTCGCGCATCACCGCCCGGCTGAACGACACCGCCCACGCCTTGGAGGCGCCGTAGGTGCCGCGGGAGAAGAACGCCGCCACCGACGCCACGTTGATCACACCGCCCCGGCCGCGTTCCAGCATCCCCGGCAGCGCGGCCGAGGTCAGACGCAGCACCGCCTCGCAGTGCACCCGCAGCATCTTCACCTCGTCGGCCACCGGCGCGTTCAGGTAGATGCCGCGCTGGCCGAACCCGGCGTTGTTGATCAGCAGGTCGACCCGTCCGGCGGCGTGCTTCTCGGCGGCGGCGATGCCCTCGTCGGTGGACAGGTCGGCGGACAGCGTCTCGCAGGACGCCCCGTAGCGGTCGTGCAGGTCGGCCGCGGTGCGCTCCAGGCGGTCGGTGTCCCGGGCGACCAGGATCAGGTCGAAGCCGTCGGAGGCCAGACGGCGGGCGAAGCCGGCGCCGATGCCCGAGGTGGCGCCGGTGACGAGAGCGGTCGGCATGCCTACAAACCTAGCGGCGCGCCCGGAAATGTCGCGGGTCGGGGCGGCGTGTCGCGTTCCGGTAGGTGAACGTGAAGCCCGGCCAGTTGTTGACCACCCGTCCCTCGGCGTCCTGATACCAGCTGGTGCAGCCGCGTTCCCACACGGTCCCGCGCATCCGCCGGCGCATCCGGCGGCGGAACTCCTCGGTCACCTCCGGACGGACGTCGATCCAGCTCAGCCCGGCCCGCCGCATCGCCCGCACGCAGCCCACCACGTATCTGATCTGCGACTCCAGCATGTAGATGATCGAGTTGTGGCCCAGGTTGGTGTAAGGGCCGTACAACAGGAACAGGTTGGGGAAGCCGCTGATCATGATGCCCAGGTGGGCGTGGGCTCCGTCGCGCCACGCCTCGTTCAGCTCCAGCCCGTCCAGGCCGACGATCTTCATGGGGGCCAGGAAGTCGCCGGCCCGGAACCCGGTGCCGTAGACGATCGCGTCGACCTCCCGCGTCGTGCCGTCGCAGGTGACGATCCCCGCCGGGGTGATCCGTTCGATGGGGTCGGTCACCAGCTCCACATGCGGCTCGGTGAGCGCCGGATAGTAGTCGTCGGAGAGCAGGATCCGCTTGCACCCCATCGGGTAGTCCGGCGTCAGCGCGCGCCGCAGCCGCGGGTCGGGGACCTGGCGCTCCAGGTGCCTGCGCCACCGCCGCATCACCAGGGCGAACAGCTCCGGGTATTTGACGAACGCCAGCGCCCGCGCCTCCAGCAGGGTGTAGGTGACCGCCCGCTGGAGCGTCGACCAGCCGGGAACGTTGCGCATCAACGCCCGGTCCACCGCGGTGTAGGGGCGATCGGGCTTGCCGATGACGTAGGGCGCCGACCGCTGGAACACGTGCAGCCGCCGTGCCCGCCGCGCCAGCTCGGGGACGAACTGGATCGCGCTCGCGCCCGTGCCGATCACCGCGATCCGCCGGCCGTCCAGCGGCGCGGAGTGGTCCCAGCGCGCCGAGTGGAAGGAGATCCCGCGGAACGACTCCCGGCCCGGGATGTCCGGCCAGGCGGGGCGGTTGAGCTGCCCGCACGCCGAGATCAGCACCCGGGCGGTCAGCGGGCCGCCGGTCGTGGAGATCCGCCACCGGCCGACGGCCTCGTCGAACCGGGCCTCGGTGACCTCGGCGCCGAACCGGATGTGCCGCCGCACCCCGTGCTTGCGGGCGCAGCGCCGCAGGTAGTCCAGGATCTCCGGCTGCGGCGGGAACCTGCGGCTCCAGTCGTGCTTGGGCTCGAAGGAGAACGAGTACAGGACGGAGGGGATGTCGCAGGCGGCGCCCGGGTAGGTGTTGTCCCGCCAGGTGCCGCCCAGCTCGTCGGCCTTCTCCAGGATCACCAGGTCGTGCACGCCGGCCTGTTTGAGGCGGACGGCCGCCCCGATCCCGCCGAATCCGCTGCCGATGATCGCGACCTCGTAGTCGGATCCCATCCGGCCCTCCCCGGTCGTCCGGGCGGGGGAGACCCACCGCGCACCCTGCCGTGTCAAGCGACAAGTAGGACATTCTCCAGGGCGGCTGTCAACGGGGCGTTCCGGGAGGGGCGGCGCGTCCTCAGCCCGGCGGATCCTGCTCGTGCGGTCCGAGCTCCCGCATCGCGGTCTCCGCCGCGGCCAGTTCCCGTTCCGCCAGCGCGATCATGTCGCGCAGCCCGTACGCGCCGAAGCGGTCGCGGATCCGCAGCACCGCGTCCACGATCGCCTTGTCCGTTTGATGCTCCATGGTCGCAGCCTAGCGACCTGCGGAGATATCGCGACGAACCGGGTTCGGCGGATGAAGGGCTCAGCGGTCGACGAAAGAGCGCGGGACCAGCACCTTGAGCGCGTTGGGCAGCAGCCCGACGGTGACGGGGGTGAGGGCCCCGATCTCCCCGTCCACGTCGATCCTCAGCGGCGGGTCGGTGATCACCCGCACCTCGCTGCTGGTGTTGAGGAACATGTCGTCGGCCAGTCTCCGCCGCGGACCGGACAGCAGATGCGCCAGCATGTCGGCGGTCAGCCGCAGCCGTGAGCGGTCGCCGAGCCGGTAGACGTTCAGCAGCCGGTCGTCGGGGCTGGCGTCCCCGGCGAACCGGCGGCCGCTGTGGTGGCTGCCGTTGGCGATGTTGAGCTGGTGGGTGACCGTCTCGTAGGTCTTGCCGTCCACCTCCACGATCGCGCGGAACGGCTGGTGGTACAGCATCCGGTACGCCCCGGTCAGCCCGTAGGCGGCGCGGCCGACCACTCGTTTGAGGCCGTGCGGCACCCGCTCGGCGATGTCCACCGACAGGCCCACGCTGACCATGTTGGCGAACACCCGGCCCGCCACGTGGCCCACGTCCACGTCGGCGACCTTGCCGTCGCGCAGCACCTGCACCGCCCCGCGCAGCGTGACCGGCAGCTCCAGGCTGCGGGCGAAGTTGTTGGTGGTCCCCAGCGGCAGCACGCCCAGCACCGCGTCCCGCCGGGCCAGATGGCTGACGGCCTCGGCGATCGTGCCGTCGCCGCCGCCCACCACGACCAGGTCGGGGTCGCGGGTCAGCACGTCGCGCAGCACGTCCGGCAGTCGTGCCGGGTCCCCCACCGGGTGCACCTCGTCGAACGACTGGCCCGCCTCCGCCAGCAGCCTGCGGGACGCGGCGAACAGCCGACGGCCGCGACGCGAGCGGGTGTTGACCACCAGCGCGGCCCGGCGTCGCGGGCCACGGATCGCGGCCTGGAGGTCCTCTTTGCTGCGCATTCCCGATCCGTTCCCGTCGTCGAGGGTGCCCGGGCGGGCGGACGCCGCCTCGGAGGTGGCGGTGGCGCGACTCCGGCCGCGATCAGGCAGATGCATTTTATAAGTGGCGAAGCGGTCGTTGTCGGACTCGCGCCGCCGGGGACACCTCAAGGGAAGGCGCGCGAAGGCGGGGCGAGATGCGGCGGGATCGAGGCGGCGTGGCGGCCGTGGCGCTGGGGACGGCCCTCGCCGGGGCGGCGGCGGCCCTGGTGTGGGCCCGTGCCGCCGTCGGGTCGATCGCCCCGGCGCCCGCCGGACCGGCCGGCGGACCGCGGTCCCCGGTCCGTTCCGACGACGGTGCCGTGGTGGTGGGGGAGCGGTTCCGCGACGGCCGCACCCTGGACCTGGCGATCCGCTCCCCGGTGCTGAACGAGGTCGGCCGGGCGCGGCTGCTGCTGCCGCGCGGCTGGTCTCCGACGGCGGCCCGGACCTGGCCGACGCTGTGGCTGCTGCACGGCGGCCCGCCGTCCGCCGGCGGCCCGTCCGGCCATGCGGCCTGGACCGCGCACACCGCCGTGGAGCGTCTCACCGCGGACCTGGACGTCCTGGTGGTGATGCCGGACGGCGGACGGTGCGGCGATCACGCCGATTGGTGGAACTACGGCCGCGGCGGACCTCCCCGGTGGGAGACGTTCCATCTGATCGAGCTGCGGCAGATCCTCCAGCGGGGGTACCGCGCCCGGCCGGAGGGGGCGGTCGCCGGGGTGTCGACCGGCGGGCGGGCGGCGCTGGCCTATGCGGCACGGCATCCGAGGATGTTCCGTGCCGCCGCGTCGTTCAGCGGGCCGCTGCACCTGCTGCGCACCGACCCCGGACGTCTGGACGGGACGGATGTGGTGCGGCTGACCGCCGAGATCGGACGGCCCGGGACCGATTGGCGGCGGATCTGGGGCGATCCGGTCGAGCAGCGGCCGATATGGCGGCGGAACAACCCCTACGACCTGGCCGGGCGGCTGGCGGGCATGTCGCTCTACCTCAGCGCGGGGGACGGCTCCCCGGTCGAGATCGCGGCGCGGGCGGGCACCGCCGAGCTCGCCGGCAAGCTGCGGAAGCTGGGCATCCCCGCCACCGTGCACCTGCACTCCGACGCGGGCTGCTGGCCGGTGTGGGAACGCGAGCTGCGCGCCGCGCTGCCCCTGCTGATCGGGGGTCTGGGCGGGACGTGAGCCGGGCCTGGGCGGGGCCGGCGGGCGCCGCGGACCGGGCCTGAGGCGCCCGAAGGTCAGTGCCCGCAGGCCGCGTCGTCCGGATGGGCGTGCGGGGGATGCTCGCCCCGGGGGACGTGCCGGGGACCGTGCGCGTCCGGGCAGTGCTCGTCGGCGCCCCACGGAGTCCCGTCCTCGCCGACGTGGTCGACCTCCAGCGTGGTGTGGGTGATGCCGTAGGAGTCCGCCAGCATCCGCTGCAGGTCCCGTCGCACGGCGTGACAGTCGCCGCCGGCCTCCACCAGCACGTGCGCCGACAGCGCCGGATATCCCGACGTCACCTCCCACACGTGCAGGTCGTGGACCTCCTTGACGCAGGTGCGCCCGGCCATCCGGGAACCGACCTCGGCGGGGTCGATGCCGGCGGGCGCGGCCTCCATCAGCACCCGGCCCGCGTCGCGCAGCAGCCGGTACCCGGCCCTGATCATCAGCCCGGCCACCAGCAGCGAGGCGAGCACGTCCGCCCGGGCGAACCCGGTCGTCCACACCACCAGCCCGGACACCGCCGTGGCGATGAACGCGTACAGGTCGTTGAGGATGTGCTGGAACGCCCCCTCGACGTTGAGGCTGTTGCGGTCCGCCTTGCCGAGCAGCCAGGTCGCGGCGAGGTTGACGGCGATGCCGCTGAGCGAGGTCCACAGCACCAGCGCCCCGTCCACCGCGGGCGGGTCCAGCAGCCGGTGCACGCTCTCATAGCAGAAGTAACCCGCCAGCAGGATCAGCGTCAGCCCGTTCAGCTGCGCCGACAGGATCTCCGCCCGCCGCAGCCCGTAGGTGAACCCGCCGCGCGGCGGGTGCGCCGCGATCCGCATGGCGACCAGGGCGAACACGATGGCGAACGCGTCGGTGAGCATGTGGGCGGCGTCCGACAGCAGCGCCAGCGACCGGGCGATCAGGCCGACGGCCACCTCGACCGCCATGTACGTCGCGATCAGCGCCAGCGCCCCCGCCAGATACCGCCGGTCCGCGGACACCGACAGGTGGTGGTGCCCGTGGCCGTGCCCATGCCCTGCGCTCATCGGTCTCTTCCCCTCGTTCTCACCGGGTTCCGCCCGCCCGTGCCGGTTCCGTCACGCCTTCGCGGCGTCGGCGCGCCGGGACGCGTCTCACGCCGAGGCCTGGGCCTGCGCGGGGTGGCCCACATGGGCCAGCGCCAGATCGAGCAGCATGCGGACGTGCGAGTCGTCGAGGCGGTAGTAGGCCATCCGGCCGCCGCGGCGGGAGCGCACGACACGGTGGGCGCGCAGCAGGCGCAGGGTGTGGGAGACGGCCGACTCGCTGCTGCCGCAGGCGGCCGCGATGTCGCACACGCACATCTCTCCGCCCTCCAGCAGCGCGGTGATGACCTTCAGCCGGCCCGGATCCGCCAGCAGGCCGAACATCTGGGCCAGGTCGCCGATGACGTCCTCGTCCGGCAGCGCCGCGGCGACCATGTCCACCTTCTCCCGGTCGACCATCCGGACGGCGCAGTCCCCGGGCGCGTGCGGGCGGGACGCCGGGGCGGCCTTCCGCTGCTCGTCTGAAGAGATGCTCATATGTTCACACTGTAGTCCCGGTGTCGGCCCCGCGGAAGGGCGCGGGGCCGACACCGGAGGACGGGCGCCCCCGGACGGTCAGGAGACGTTCCGGCCGGGCCGGACCGGGCTCGCCGAGGGAGACCGGGAGGCGTCGCCGGGCCTGGGACGGCTCGTCGGCGACCGGCGCGGGCCGTCGCCCGGCCCGGGGCCGGCCGGTCCGCCGGAGGCCTCGCCCGTTCCGTCGCTCGGCCGGGCCGGGGCGGGGCGCTGGGGCGTGCCGGGCGAGGACCCCTCCTCCGGCGGCGCGGTCGAGACGGACCCGGTCGGGCGTGGGGCGGGCGCGGAGCCCCTGCTCGGTCCTCCCGCGGGGGCGGGGCTCTCGCCGGGCGGCAGCGGGGCGGGCGGCCCGTCCTGCTCGCCCGTGGTGCCCGCCGGGCGGGTGAAGGACATGGTCGCGGCCGGATCCACCAGCGTGATCGTCGTCAGCCGGCCCTTGTCGCGGTCGCGCGGCCTGATCACCGTCACCGTCCGGTCGTCGAAGCGGTCCCAGGAGGCCCCTTCGTACCGGGCCTTCCGCGGGTCGACTCCGGGGGGCGGAGCGGTCAGCGGATTGCCGCAATTGCACTTGACGGCCGGCCTGCCGTATTCGTCCACAAATACCCCGACTCCGGCCTGGAGAACGGCCGGGAAAGCGGTCGGTTCGCCGTTCTTGTAGCCGTGATTGGTGACCAGCGTGTCCACCCGAAGGATCACCGGGGTGAGTTTTTGGAAAAAGTGGGGCAACTGGGAGAAGTCGAGGCCGTGGGCCGCCGCCCACGCCTTTCCCTTGTCCGGATTCCGGCGCAGGAAGCGCAACAGCGCGTCCGGATCGCACGCCGCCTTGCGGCGGGTCCCCCCGTACAGTCCCGGGGCGTCCCCCTCGGTCTCCCCGCCGGCCTGCGGCCGGGGCACCACGTCCGGCCGATCGGTGCCCGGGACCAGTGTGTACGCATCGTCGCCGGGCGAGCCGACGGCCAGCCGGGTGATCACCCGGCCGGGGTCGTCGGCGCAGCCGCCCAGCCCGCCGACGGCCATCGCCAGCGCCGTCGAAACGAGCGCCGCCCGCCGCTCGACCGCCCGCCGAGAGGCATTTCTCCGACCGCTTCCGAATAGTCCGTAATTGATTCTCGCCATTGGCATCCTCCAACCTCGGTTGCGCCCTTCCTATAGTCTTTGATGTCTGGGCGCAGTGATTTGTGCCGTAGAACGGATGCCGGCTTTCCGGTCGGTTTTTCAATCGGTGGAGGACCGCTGGTGATCCCCCTTCCCCTCGAACCCGGGGACCCGCCTGTGCTGGGCGGCTATGAAATCGTGGGCCGGCTCGGCGAGGGCGGGCAGGGCGTGGTCTATCTGGGCCGCCGGGGCTCCGGCCCGCAGGTGGCGATCAAGCTGCTGCACGCCCGGCTGCTGGCCGACGAGCACGCCCGGGCGCGGTTCGTTCGGGAACTGGCGGTGCTGCGGCGGGTGGCCGGGTTCTGCACGGCGCAGATGCTGGGCGCCGACGTGGCCGGCGACCAGCCCTACATCGTCAGCGAGTACGTGCCCGGTCCGTCCCTGCAGGAACTGGTCACCGAGCAGGGGCCGCGCACCGGACCGGACCTGGACCGGCTGGCCATCGGCACGATCACCGCGCTGGCCGCCATCCATCGCGCGGGCGTGGTGCACCGCGACTTCAAGCCGCACAACGTGCTCATGGGCCCGGACGGCCCCCGCGTGATCGACTTCGGGGTGGCCCGCGCGCTGGACAC
Organism: Thermomonospora catenispora; assembly: GCF_006363815.1. GTDB lineage: Bacteria > Actinomycetota > Actinomycetes > Streptosporangiales > Streptosporangiaceae > Thermomonospora > Thermomonospora catenispora. Next base: position 166,863 of record NZ_RRYT01000009.1, on the reverse strand, counting down.
CTCGGCCACGGTGACCAGTCAGGTCATCGGCACCCCCGCCTACATGGCCCCCGAGCAGTTCGCCGGCGCCGAGCAGGGCCCGGCGCTCGACCTGTTCGCCTGGGGAGCCACGATGGTCTTCGCCGCCACCGGCCGCGAGGCGTTCGCCGGCGGCCCGATGCCCGTCGTGATGTACCGCGTTCTGCACGAGGACCCCGACCTGACCGGCCTGCCCGAGCGCCTCCACCGGCTGGTCTCCGCCTGCCTGAACAAAGACCCCGGCTCCCGCCCCACCGCCGAGCAGGTCCTGCTCACCCTGCTGGGCACCGCCCCGCCCCCGCCGTCCCCGGTCAGCACCCGTCCAGACCCCGCTCCGGAACGAGGATCGCGTCCCATGCCCGCCGTCTCCCGCACCCCCGCCGGAACACCGGAGGATTCGCTCGCCGCCGCCCATGGCGCGCCGCCCGCCGCCCGGGCCGCCGCGGGAGGCCCCGCCGAGTCCCCCGGGCCCGCGGAGGCCCATCGCGAGCCGACGATGCCGCGCGAACCGGACACCGGCTCCTGGAAGCGGGTCTCCGTCGACCGCCGGTCGGGCGCCGACCGGCCCGCCGCCCCCTCCTCCGGTCCGGAGGAGGAGGCCGCGACGCCCGTCCTCGGCGGACCGGCCGGTCCGCCGAGGACCGGAGGGACCGAGGACTCCGGCGCCGCCCCCCGCGCGCGGTGGCGGGAGACCGCGCCCGCCGAGAGTCCGCCCGCGCCACGGTGGGGCCTTCCGGGGCCGGTCGCCGACCGTCCGTCCGTTCCCGAGCGGCCCCCCGCGCCGCACGACGACGATCGCTCCGCCTCCCGGCCCTCCGCATCGCCCCTGGAGGAGTTCTTCGCGGCCGATGAGGAGGATCCGGCGGACGGGCCTCCGCCCGCCGCCCGTTCCGGGGCCGCCCCGGCGGGCGGCGGACGTCCCGCCGGCAGGACCCGGCCCCCGGCCGGGCACCGGCGATCCCGGTCCGCCCGGCCGGGCGGACACCGCAGGCGGACGCGACTGCGGCGCACCCCCGTGCTGGCCGCCGGGCTGCTGCTGGCCGTGCTGCTGTCCGCCCTGGACATCGCGGCCCTCGGCCTGTTGGTGACCAGCCCGTCGCTCAGCGGAGGCCGGATGGAGTTCGTCGCCGCCGCCGGGGTCTTCACCCTGCTCTCCGTGATCACGATCGCGGCCGCCGTCGTCGCCTGGCACGGCGGACGCACCGCCGTCCTCGCCGTGATCGTCGTCCGGGTCTTCCGCGAGGCGCTCTGGGCCGTCTGGGCCGCCGTCCAGCTCCAGGCCGAGCTGACCCGCGGCGACCAGGTTCAGGCCTACGCCTTTCACATCGCCTGCACCGTCGCGGTGGCCGCCCTTCTGCTCCGCGCGCTCCGCCGTCCCGCCGCTCCTTGACCCGGCCGCTCCGCCTCGGCCGGGGCCGCCGGTCGGCACGGCCCGAGGATGCGCGGACCCGGCCGTCCCGCGAGGCCGATGCGCGATGAGGCGCCGCCCGCGGACGGTCCGTGGGCGGGCGGGCCGGCGACCGAGGCGGTCACGATGACGGGTCACGATGACAGGTGGCGTTCGGACCATTCGGTGAGGTCGCGGCGCTCCAGGGCGGCGGCCATCAGGTCGGGGAAGGCGTCGGGCGTGCAGGCGAAGGCGGGGACGCCCAACCCGGCCAGCGCCGCGGCGTTGGCGTGGTCGTAGGCGGGGGCGCCCTCGTCGGACAGGGCGAGGAGGACGATCACCTGAACACCGGCGGCGGTCATGGCCGCGACGCGCTTGAGCATCTCGTCGCGATCGCCGCCCTCGTGCAGGTCGCTGATCACGATGACGACGGTGTCGGCGGGGCGGGTGATGAGGCCCTGGCAGTAGGCGAGGGCGCGGTTGATGTCGGTGCCGCCGCCGAGCTGGGCGCCGAACAGCACCTCGACGGGATCGGAGAGCCGGTCGGTGAGATCGACGACGGCGGTGTCGAAGACGACCAGGGAGGTGCGCAGCGTGGGCATCGAGGCCAGCACCGACCCCATGACCCCGGCGTGGACCACCGAGGCCGCCATCGAGCCGCTCTGGTCGACGCACAGCACCACCTCGCGTTCGACGGTCTGCCGTCTGCGGCCGAAGCCGACCAGGCGCTGGGGGATCACGGTGCCGTACCGGGGAACGTGATGGCGCAGGTTGGCGCGGATGGTGCGGTGCCAGTCGACGTCGGCGGGGCGGCGCGGGCGGTGCGTGCGCGCCGCCCGGTCCAGCGCGCCCGTCACCGCGGAGCGCAGGCGGTGGGCCAGCCGGTCCTCCAGTTCCGCGACCACCGTGCGGACGACGGCGCGGGCGGACCGCCGGACGGTGTCGGGCATGACGCGGTTGAGCGACAGCAGGGCCCCGACCAGGTGGACGTCGGGTTCGACGGCGTCCAGCAGCTCCGGCTCCAGCAGCAGGCGGGTCAGGTCGAGACGCTCCAGGGCGTCCTTCTGCATCACCCGGACCACCGAGGACGGGAAATAGGCGCGGATGTCGCCGAGCCACCGCGCCAGCCGCGGCGCCGACTCGCCCAGCCCGGCGCCGCGCCTGCCGTCGGATCGGCGCGGCTCGTACACGGCCTGCAGGGCGGCGTCCATCGCGGCGTCGTCCCCGCTCAGGCCCACCCCGGTGCCGTCGGCGTCCCCGCCGCCGAGCACCATCCGCCAGCGCTTGAGCCGTTCCTCGTCGGCCTGCATCACCCTTCCCTCCGTCGGGGCCGGCGCGCCGCCGGCCGGGGCCGTGCGGTCACCGTCCGCCGTCCTCTGCGGCGGGACGGTCCCAGCCGAGGATCCGGGCGACCGCCCGGGCCGCCGGAGCGGCCCGCGCCGGATCCGGCTCCTCGCCGCGGGCGGCCGGGGCGGCGGAGGAGGCGAGCGCGCGGGCGCGCTCCCCGATGGCGCGCCGTTCCGGGGCGCCGAACCGGCTGAACGTGCGGCGCAGCAGGGGCAGCACGGCGGTGAACGCGTCCGCCGTCAGCCCGGCGATCCAGCCGTCCACCAGGCGCAGCAGCGCCTCGTCGTGCACCAGCACGAGCCCGTCGCCGGACAGGAAGCCCTCGATCCAGGCGGCGGCTCGGGACGGCTCCACCCCGACCGACACGGCCCGGGCCATCCGGTCGGACGCGTCGGGCAACGCCCCGGCGTCGTGCAGCATCCGGGTCAGCCGGCCCTCCACCAGCCCGTGCAGGCCGGGCCGGTCCAGCAGATCGGCGAGGGCGGCCTGCCAGCGCGCCATGGGACCGGGCTCTTCCCCGGCCTCCTCCCCGGCTTTCTCGTCGGTCTTCCCGCCGGGTCGTGCGCCGGTCTCCTCGACGCCGGGCCCGGGGTCCAGCAGGGCCAGGGCCTCGTGTACGGCGTCGAGAAGGCCGAGCAGCTCCCGGGCGGCGTCCTCGTCCAGGCCGCGGGCGGCTGGCGGCAGGCCCACGCAGATCCGCACCACCATGCCGTCCACGACCGTCCGCAGCCCGCCGAGGGGGGCGCCGCGGACGTCGCCGTACCGCAGCGTCCGCACCAGCGCGGGCAGCGCCGCCATCAGATGGCTCACATCCGTGTCGGTGGCGGCCAGGTCCGACAGCGCGTGCACCACGGCCGGCAGCGCCTCGTCCAGGTCGGCGAGCAGGCAGCGTTCGGCCACCGCGGTCAGCTCGGCGAGCGTCCGCGCCCCCTCGGCCAGCGCCCGGGCCCGGGCGCCGGCCGCGTCGCGCACCGTGGTGCCCCACGCCCCCGCCTCGATCAGCGCGACGTCGAGCTCCGGCCGCCAGTGCAGCGTCCAGGTCTCCCGGAACGTGCCCTTGCCCTGAACGGAGGAGGCCGTGGGCTCGCCCCACGGCACGTCCAGCAGCCGCAGCCGGTGCAGCAGCCGGCTGCGCTCCAGGTCCAGCGGACGGCGCAGATCCAGGTCCTGCTCCTTGGGCCGGGCGGACGGCGTGAGCTTGAGGCGGCGGCACTCGGCCCGCAGATCCCGCTGCACCGGCACCATGGGCGTCCCGTCGGGCACCGAGCCCAGCCGTTCGCCCACCACCATCCGCTCCCGGATCAGTGCCAGCGGCTCCTCGGCGCCCTCGCACAGCACCGCGCGGGCGGCCTCGGTGACCTCCTCCAGTCCCGCCAGCGGCCGACCGCGCAGCGCCGCCAGCGTCTCGGCCAGCCGCACCGCCTCGATGACATGGGCGGATGAGACATGCAGATCCTCCTCGCGCAGCAGCCGGGCGGCCAGGGTCAGCCAGCGTTCGACGGGACGATCCGGGGAGAGGAACAGATGCCGGTACCAGCCGGGGGACCGCACCCCGGCCCCATAGCCCGACCGCCGCGCCAGCCGGCCGTACGACCACGGCACCCAGGTCAGCGCCACCTTCCGCTTGGGCAGCCCGCGCAGCGTCCGATCGTCCTCCCCGGCGCGCACCCGCGCCTGCAGCGCCGGCACGTGCCAGGCCCCGCACACCACCGCGATCCGCTCGTGCCCCTGCCGGAGGGCGCGCCGCAGCGTCCGCCGCATGTGGGCCTCGCGCCGCCGCTCCCGCAGCAGGTACGCCTCGGGGAGCGCGGGCTCCCCCTCGAGCGGTCGCCTCTCCAGGTCCTCGCGCAGCGCCGCCATGGCCTCCGCGATCGCCGGGAACGACGACGGCCCCTCCCCGCGATGCTCGACGACGTCCTCCCACCACCGTTCGGCGTCGTCGTATCCCGCCGCCCGGGCCAGCCACCCCAGCGGGTCCGCCCGGATCCGCTCCGGTGCGGGGGCCTCCTCCTCCGATCCGCTCTCCCCGGCCGGGTCGGCGGGAGGGTCGAGGGCGAGCTGGTGCGCGGCGGGAAGGTCGCAGAAACGGACCTCCGCGCCCGCCTCGAGGGCGTATCCGATGGCCTGCCACTCGGGGCTGAACTCGGCGAACGGCCAGAACGCGGCGCGCGGGCCCTCCGCGCGGCCGTCCTCGCCGGCGGACCCGGCGTCGGTGGTGTAGGCGAGCAGGGCGACCGGGGGGACCATCTGCGGGTCGGCGGCCAGGCGGACGATGGCGTCCGCCTCCGGCGGCCCCTCCACCAGGACCAGGTCGGGCGCGAACTCCTCCAGCGCACGGCGCAGGGAGCGCGCCGAGCCGGGACCGTGGTGACGGATGCCGTAGAACTCGGTGCGGGGCACTAGGAGACCTCTCGGCAGGCCCGGTAGAAGTCGCGCCACTCCTCGCGTTCGCGCACGACGGTCTCCAGGTACTCCTGCCAGACCACGCGGTCGGACACCGGATCCTGGACGACCGCGCCGACGATGCCGCCGGCCACGTCCTCGGCGCGCAGCACGCCGTCGCCGAAGTGCGCCGCCAGCGCCAGCCCGTTGGTGATCACCGAGATGGCCTCCGCGGTGCTCAACGTGCCGGAGGGGGACTTCAGCCTGGTGCGGCCGTCGACGGTCATCCCCGACCGCAGCTCCCGGAACACGGTGACCACCCGACGGATCTCCGTCAGCCCCGCCGGAACCTCCGGCAGCTGCAGCGACCGGCCGATCTGCCGCACCCGGCGGGAGACGATGTCGACCTCTTCATCGGTGGTGGCCGGCAGCGGCAGCACCACCGTGTTGAACCGGCGGCGCAGCGCCGACGACAGCTCGTTCACCCCCCGGTCCCGGTCGTTGGCGGTGGCGATCACGGTGAACCCGCGGCGCGCCTGCACCTCGGTGTTCAGCTCCGGGATGGGCAGCGTCTTCTCCGACAGGATGGTGATCAGGGTGTCCTGCACGTCGCCGGGCATCCGGGTCAGCTCCTCGATGCGGGCGACCATGCCCTCCTGCATCGCCCGCATCACCGGGCTGGGCACCAGCGCCCGCTCGGACGGGCCCTCGGCGAGCAGCCGGGCGTAGTTCCAGCCGTAGCGGAGGGCCTCCTCGGACGTGCCCGCGGTCCCCTGGACCAGCAGCGTCGAGTCGCCGCACACCGCCGCCGCCAGATGCTCCGACACCCAGGTCTTGGCGGTGCCGGGGACGCCGAGCAGCAGCAGCGCCCGGTCGGTGGCCAAGGTCGCCACCGCGACCTCGATCAACCGGCGCGGTCCCACGTACTTGGGGGTGATCACCTCGCCGTCGGGCAGTTCGCCGCCGAGCAGATAAGTGGTGACCGCCCACGGGGACAGCCGCCAGCCCGGCGGCCGGGGCCGGTCGTCGTGCTCGGCCAGCAGCGCCAGCTCGTCGGCGAACTGCTGTTCGGCGTGCGGCCGCAGCACCGCGCGATCGGCGCGATCACGGGCGGGCGGGCCCGCGGCTTCGGTCGTGCCGTCGGTCATGCAGGCGGTCCTTTCCAGATGCGTCGGGTCGGGGACGGCCTTCCCGCCGGTCGGGCGGGGTCCCTCATGTCAGTTCCCGCGCCATCGCGTCGCGGAAGCCGAGGACGCGGGCGAGCCGGGCCAGCGGCCGGTGGCCGGGCCGGGCGTCGGCCATCCGGCGGACGCGCGGGGCGGCGTCCGGGGCCAGCCGATGGGCGGCCAGCTCGCACAGCGACGACGGCTCACGATGCCGGCGGCGGGCGTCCCGCCCCCGGCCCTCCTCGGCCGTCAGGGCGGACAGCAGCGTCAGCACCGCCTCGGCCAGCCCGCCGGTCCACGGGCCGGGAACGCGTTCGAGCAGGGCGACCGCCTGATCCGGACGGTCGACCCGGCGCAGCAGGGCGCCGACCGTCGCGGCGCGCTCCTGCGCCGGGAGCACGCCCACCAGCTCGGCCTTCTCCCGGATCTCCTCGGCGGTCAGCACCCCGTCGCCCAGCAGGGCCCGCGCCCACCGGACGTCGCGCTGCCACACCACGGCGCGCGTCCAGCCGGCGTGCAGGTCACGGGCGGCGCGTTCGTCGTCCTCCCCGCGGGCGTCGGCGACCGGCAGGCGCACCGCCTCCTCCGGCGGCAGGTCCAGCAGATCCGTCCAGACCGCCAGCGGGGTGCGGGCCAGGATCTCGCGCAGCCACCCCGCCCGCGCCCCGATCGGGCGGGCGGTCGGGGAGTCGGGCGTGAACGAGCCGGGCGGGTGGAACGGGATCCCGTCCCGGGCCATGTCCTCGTCGTGCCTCTCGGGCGGCTCCACCAGGAGCCGGATCCGCCGTCGCCCGTCGAGCGCGTGGACGTGAGGGCGCACGCAGCGGCGGGCCCGCTCGGCCATCCTCCGCCCGTAGGCCGACCCCGGCAGGCGGGCCAGCAGATCGGCCGCCACCCGCCGCACGTCCTTGCCCCGGTCGTCCAGGGCCTCTTCCAGGAACTCCTCGTCGGCGTCCGACAGGTCGTGCTCGAACACGGCCAGGAACGCGGCGCGGTCCGGCGCCGACTCCCGCGTCCATGTCGCCCGCAGCGTCTCCGCCGCGGCCTCGGGGTCCCGCCGGCGCAGCCGCGTCAGATAGGCGACGCGTTCGTTGCGGGTGCCGGTCCGCCACACCCGCGGATCGTCGCCGATGACCTCGGCGCTCATCCCGACCAGGTACGCCCAGTCGGTGTTGTGCAGGGCCAGCCACACCCCGCGCCGCCCGACCGCCTTGGCGATCGCCGGTCGCAGCGAGGTCGTGTTCCGCCCCAGGTCCAACAGCCGGGGCAGCGAGCCGGCGGGCGCCCGGTATCCGCGCGCGGCCGCCGTCTCCAGCCACTCCGCCAGCAGCGCCGGATCGCTCCGGGCCAGGATCAGCTCCAGCCGCCGCGCCGCCGGCGGCGGCACCACCGGGGCGCTCTCCGCCGGGCAGGGCGCCACCGGCGAGAACCCCTGCGCCGGACGGGGACGCCGTCCGGCCCGGCGCGCCACCGTCAGCACCGCGGCCTGCTGCAGCAGCCGCCACGCCGCGTCCTCGTCCTCGTCCGTCCCGTCCGCCGGGCCGGGGGACAGATCCGGGGGCAGCGCCGGGACCGGGCGCCGCCGGGTCCCCAGCAGGGCCGCGCCGACGTGCTCGTCCCATGCGCTCGTCACATCGCCTCCGGCGCGCGCGCCCCGCGGCTCCGGCCGGCGGCCGTCGGGCGCCTCCTCGGCGGTGCGGCGGCCGCTCACAGCGCCACCGCTCCTTCCCGGTGATGCCAGGCCGACAGGGGGCGCAGCCCGTCGGGGGACCACTCGCCGGCCACGGTGAACGGGGCGCCGCCGGAGACGGCCAGCAGCCGCCAGGAGGCGCGGCGGGCGTCGTCGCCGGGCGGGAGGCACAGCGGCAGCACATCGCCGTGGGGGTCCATGACGTGGAGGGCGTCGGGACGGACGGGGGAGCCCTCGGGGGTCGCCAGCCGGACGTCCTGCAGCACGGCGGGCCAGGCGTCCAGCCACGGGTCGCGGGCCAGCGCGTCGGCGTACTCCTGCAGCATCCCGTCCACCGTGGTGCCCTGCGGGACGGCGGGGGCCGGGCCGTGGCGCTCGGCCACGAGCGCGCGCAGCGGCTGGGCGCCCGGATAGAACGCCAGTTCGCCGTCGAACGCCGTGCCCACGGTCAGCGAGGAGTCCAGGGGGCGTCCCGGCGGGGCGAACGACAGCACCAGGGCGGACCGGCCGGTGCCGCGGCCGCGCAGCCACACCCGGCGGGCGATGACGCGGTCCTGCTCGACGTCCCGGGAACCGGCCACGTACCACTCGTCGCGGACCCGTTCGCCCTCCCGCAGCACCTCCTCCTGCGGGACGGGGAAACCGATCCGGGCCCGGACCGTGGCGCGCAGCGGCTCGGGCAGCTCGGCGCGGCGGCGATGGGCCTGCAGCAGCAGGGCCAGCAGCCCCAGCTCCGCCAGCATCCGGTCAGGCCGGTCGGCGCCGTACCGGGGCGAGGACAGGTCCTTGATCGCGTGCAGCGCGGTCGCCAGCCCGGGCGCCTGCCGGTCGACCATCCGGCGCGCCGCGTCGGCCCACATCCGGCGGTCGGTGCCGGCGTGCCGGGCCAGTCCTCGCCCGATCCGGTCGCGCAGCCACGTCGACAGCTCGGCCACGCCGTCGTCGACGCGCTGCTCCCGGCGCCGCACGGTCGCCGGATCGGAGGCGCGGCCGGCGGGGGTCCGGGCGACGGAGGCCCGGGCGGGGGCCGGCCCGGGACGCCGTCGCGTCCGGGCCGCCCGCCGGCGCCGCTCGAGCAGCTCGGCCGTCCACGCCGGCCGGTCGCCGGGCCGCACCCCGCCGTCGCTCCACAGCAGCAGCAGCGCCAGCACGTGGATGCACGGGAGCACGGGGCTCGGGCACGAGCAGCCGAACGCCGGTCCCGACGGCTCCGCGCACACGTGATGGGAGACCTCGTGACCGTGGGGGGTCCCGGTCCGGTACTCGCCCCACACGCCGCCGTCGTCGCAGCCCGTGCCGTGCCAGCGGGCGGGGTCGGCGGCCTCCTGCGCCGACCGCGCCAGCACGGCGCTCGGCGCCAGCTCGATGACCTGCTCACGGCCCCAGCGCTCGCTCACCCTTCCGACGCTATCGGCCGCCGGTGACGTTTCCGTCCGGCCGGGATGCGACCGTGCGGGGGCGGGCGCGTGACGCGCGGCCGTGCGGAACGCGCGCCGTCCGGCCGCCGGGGCGGTCATCCCCGGGCCGGGCGGGCCCTCACGGGCGCAGGAACCCGGGCAGGGACGCGGCGTCGGGGAGCAGCAGCTTGCCGCCGGCCAGCAGCGCCGCCAGCGACACGAAGGCGAACAGCCCCACCCACACCAGGCCGGGCACCCCGGTCAGATGGGCGAGCTGGTCGGCGTCCGAGGACGGGGCCATCTGCCGGGCCCGCATCCGCTGCAGCTCGATCACCGGCCGCAATCCGGCCAGCAGCAGGAACAGCGTCGCCAGATAGGCGAACGCGGCCTGCGCCTCGGCGGTGCCCAGCCAGGACACCAGGAAGATCAGCAGGCCGGTCGCCGCCACCGCCAGCGCCCCGTAGGCGTTGCGGATCATCACCAGCATCCCCGCCAGCAGCGCCAGCGACACCCACAGCATCAGCGTGATCCGCCCCCGACTCAGCAGCACGGCGAACGCCAGCCCGAGCAGCGGGGGAGTGATGTAGCCGGCCAGCGCGGTGAACACCATCCCCGGTCCGTCCGGCTTGCCCCGCGAGACCGTCACCCCGGAGGTGTCGGAGTGCAGTTTGATCCCGTCCAGCCGCCGTCCGGTCAGCACCGCCGCCAGCGCATGGCCGCCCTCGTGCGCGATGGTGACCACGTTGCGGGCCACCCGCCAGGTGGGCCCGTGCACGACCGCGCCGAGCGCGGCGATCCCGGTCAGGAGCACCAGCCACCACGGCGGATCGGGCTGCGTGCCGGTCAGTCGGTCCCACAGTTCGCCGATGCCTGCTGCGTCCACGTTCACCTCGGGGGATCTCGTCGCCGTCGCCAAGATTAGGACGTTGCGGGCGGCTCGTGCGTTCAGGACGGAACGAGCGGGCCGGGTCGCGGCCGGGAAGGGGCGCGGGGACGAGGGCGGGGCGGATAAAAGGCGATATATGCGTTCGCCACGTTAATCCTTGGTTCAATTCCCGCACGGCATTCTGCGGCGCTCCCTAGCCTGCGGTGTCCCGGCGCATCCGTGCGCCGACGCACCGGTGCACCTTTTCTCAGCCGCTTTCGAAGGAGCCCTTCCATGCCGCAGAAAGCCCCGCCCGGCGCCGTGCTCGAGCGGCGCTATCGCGATCTGGTCCGGCTGGCGTACCTCGTCCTGCCCGGCACGGGCAAGCGCATCCACCGGCTGGCGGTCGCGCAGCGGATCGTCGACGGGGAGTTCCCGTTGCTGGGCGGCCGCGCGGCCCGGCCGGGCCGGTACGGCTACGCCCGGATGCGCACTCGTGTGCTGCGGCGGTCGATGCGGCCGGCCTGGTGGCTGCGCATCGGTCTGGGCCCCTGGCTGCGCGGGCTGCCCCCGCGACTGCCCGACCCCGCGCTGACCCTGGCGCTGGCCGAGCTGGACCCGGAGGTCCGGGTGGCCTACGTGCTGCGCGAGGTGGAGAGGATGCCCCGGTACGCCGTTCGCGACCAGCTGGTCGAGCTGGGGGTGCCGGACCCGGCGGCCGTGCTGGAGGCGGCCGAGACGGTCGAGGGGATCCCCGATCTGGGCGGCCGGTCCGCCGGGCTGCTGTCGGACCTGTCGGTGCGGCAGGCGCATCGGCGCGCCCTGCGGCGGCGCACCCGGCTGCCCATCGCGGTGGCCACCGCCCTCACCGTGGGGCTGGTCGGGACGGTGTTCGTGCTGGAGACCAGCCCCTCGTCCAACCCCGCCGAGGCCCTGCAGGGCAGCCTGGTGAAGGCCCCGCCCCGGGACTGGGCCACCGCCCCCCGGACCCTCCAGGTGTGGCCGGCGCGCGGCACGCTGGTCGCCGACGAGGGGTTCGTCGCCCGCGCGCACACCGCCTGGGCGCGCCGGGCCGGCCGGGACGTGGCCCCGCAGCTGCTGTACGCCGGGAAGGTCGGCGCCTCCTCGACGGCGCTGCTGCGGTACGGCGATCGCGTCGTCCGCTACACCGAGCCCGCCCGGACCCTGGAGGAGATCCCCGCCGGCGACAGGGCGGAGGCGCTGCCGCTGGGGGAGGGGCGCTACCTGGTGGCGCCGTGGGTGACCGCGGCGAAGACCCCCGACGGCGAGAAGACGCCCCTCCGGCAGGGGGTGGTGGGACCGGTGACCGCCGACACCCCCTGCCGCCGCGGCCCCGTGCTGCGGCTCACCGGACCGAAGGGCTCGGTGATGCTCGCCGAGCTGGGCGGCCCGACGCCCGTCGCCGTCCTCCACCGGACCTCCGCCGGCTCCGACCCCAAGGCGGTCGCCCCCGGCTCGGCGGGGCTCAGGCTGTGGGAACGGCTGGGGTGCGCCCTCCCCGCCCCGACCCGGCCGGTCACCGAGGCCGCCGCCTGGGAGTTCTGGTCCGGCAGGCTGCCCGAGCAGACCAGGCGCGCCCGCTGGGTGTGCACCCGCTCCGTCCATCCCGACGGGCGGACCTCCGCCCAGGCCACCCTGATCGAGCCCTCCGGCCGGTCCCACCAGGCCGGTCCCTGCGACTGGCGGCGGCCGGTGAGCGGCCTGTGGTGGCGGTCGCCGCGCAAGTCCTGGTACTACCTGGCCGCCGCCGCGCCCGGCGCCGTCCCCCGGGTGAAGGGGCCCGTCGAGGTCGCCAGCGTGTCCGGGCGGCTGCTGGTCGCCACCGGCCCCGACCTCGCCCGGCGACCGGACGGCCGGGTCACCGTGACCGCGCGCCCCGCCTGAACCCGCCCGGACCCCGTCGGGCCCGGTCGCCGGACCCGCCCTCTCCGGCGCCCTCCCCCGGTGATCGGGCTCCGGACGGCCCCGCGCCCGCGCCGCGCTCACCAGGGGCGGGTCAGGGACCGCTTACTGTGGTGCGGCACACTGGGACGGTCGGGCCGTGCGTCCGGCGTTCCACCGTGCCTGGGAACAGGGTGTGAAAGGGGTCGTGATGAGCGGGTCGAAGCGCGGACCGCTGGCGGGCATCAGGGTGATCGAACTGGCCGGGATCGGGCCCGGCCCGTTCGCCGCCATGCTGCTGGCCGACCTGGGCGCCGAGGTGATCCGAGTGGACCGGCCCTCGGCGGTGGTCCCGGGCGCTCCGGGGGCGGCGGCCACCGACTTCACCAACCGGGGCAAGCGGTCCATCGCCGTCGATCTGAAGTCCGACCGGGGCAGGCAGGTGGTGCTGAAACTGGTCGAGCGGGCCGACGCGCTGATCGAGGGATTCCGGCCGGGCGTGACCGAACGGCTCGGCCTCGGCCCCGACGACTGCATGGCGGTCAACCCCACGCTGGTGTACGGCCGGATGACCGGCTGGGGCCAGGAGGGACGGCTCTCCCGGAGCGCCGGACACGACATCGGCTACATCGCCACCACCGGCGCGCTGCACGCCATCGGCCGGGCGGGCGGCCCGCCGCAGGTGCCGCTCAACCTGCTCGGCGACTTCGCCGGCGGCAGCATGTACCTGCTCGTCGGGATGCTCGCCGCCCTGCTGGAGGCCCGAAAGAGCGGCCGGGGCCAGGTGGTGGACGCCGCCATCGTCGACGGCACCGCGCACCTGACCACGTTCATCCACGGCTTCCTGGCCGGCGGCCTGTGGCGGGACGAGCGCGGGGTGAACATGCTGGACACCGGCGCCCCCTGGTACGACGTGTACGAGACCGCCGACGGCAAGTACGTGGCCGTCGGCGCCATCGAGCCGCAGTTCTACGCCGAGTTCCTGCGCCGGCTTGGCCTGGAGGACGCCGACGACCTGCCCGGCCAGCACGACCGGGCGGGCTGGCCGAAGCTGCGCGAGCGGTTCGCCGAGGCGTTCAAGACCAGGACCCGCGACGAGTGGGCGGAGATCTTCCTGCCGGGCGACGCCTGCGTGGCGCCGGTGCTGTCGCTGACCGAGGCCCCCCGGCACCCCTACAACGCCGAGCGCGAGGTGTTCGTCGAACGCGACGGGCATCTGCAGCCCGCGCCCGCGCCGCGCTTCTCCCGGACGCCGGGGGAGATCTCCTCGCCGCCCGCCCTGCCCGGCCAGCACACCCGGGAGGTGCTCACGGAGTTCGGCGTCGACGACGTGGACGGGCTGCTGGCCGACGGGGTGGTCGCACAGGGCTGACGCCCAGACGGGGCGGCCCGGCGTTGGGCGGGCGGACAACGACGCGACCCGGTTCGGGGCCATCGCGGCGAATGCGGCAGACTCGGGATGAATCGCCGCTCGTCAGGAGGTCACCGCATGCGTGAGGTCGTCGTCTGTTCGCCCGTCCGCACGCCCGTCGGCCGGTACGGCGGGGCGCTCAAGGACGTCCCGCCGCAACGGCTGGCCGCGATCGTCATCAGCGAGCTGCTGCGGCGCACCGGTGCGGAGCGCATCGACGAGGTGATCCTCGGCCAGTGCAACCCCAACGGGGAGGCCCCCGCCATCGGGCGGGTCGCCGCCCTGGACGCCGGACTGCCGGTGGACACCCCCGGCAGCCAGATCGACCGCCGGTGCGGCTCGGGCCTGCAGGCGGTCATCAACGCGGTGATGATGGTCCGCGACGGCGCCGCCGACACCGTGATCGCCGGCGGCGTGGAGAGCATGAGCCAGGTCGAGTACTACGCCACCGGCCTGCGCTGGGGCCGCCCCGGCGCCGAGATCAAGCTGGTGGACCGGCTGGACCGGGCCCGGGTCACCCCCGGCGGCGAGAACCACCCCGTGCCCGGCGGGATGCTGGAGACCGCGGAGAACGTCCGCGCCAAGTACGGCATCCCCCGTGAGGAGCAGGACGAGCTGGCGTTGCGTTCGCACCAGCGCGCGGTGGCCGCCCAGCGGGAGGGCCGGTTCGACGAGGAGCTGGTGCCGGTCGAGGTGGTCACCCGCAAGGAGACCCTCGTGGTGGACCGCGACGAGCACCCCCGCGCCGACACCACCCTGGAGAAGCTGGCCGCGCTGCGGCCGGTGCGCGCCAAGATCGACCCCGAGGCCACCGTCACCGCCGGGAACGCCAGCGGCCAGAACGACGGCGCCGCGGTCTGCCTGGTGACCACCCGGGAGGAGGCCGACCGGCTCGGCCTGACCGTCCGGGCCCGGCTGGTGTCGTGGGCGGTGGCCGGCGTGCCGCCGGAGCTGATGGGGCTGGGGCCGGTGCCGGCCACGGCGCGGGCGCTGGAGCGGGCCGGGCTGCGGCTGGCCGACATGGACCTCATCGAGCTGAACGAGGCGTTCGCCGCCCAGGTCCTCGGCGTGACCCGGGAGTGGGGCTTCGGCAAGGACGACTTCGAGCGGATGAACGTCAACGGCTCGGGGATCTCGCTGGGCCACCCGGTCGGGGCGACCGGCTGCCGGATCCTGGCCACCTTGATGTACGAGATGGAGCGCCGCCAGGCCCGCTACGCCCTGGAGACCATGTGCATCGGCGGCGGCCAGGGCCTGGCCGCCGTCTTCGAGCGCGTCTCGGCCTGACAGGCCCTCTCCGGCGGGCCCGCGCGCCGTCGCGGGCCCGCCGCGGCGCCCGCACGGGGCCGTGCGGCGGCGACCCCCGGGCGCCGGGTGGACCGATCCCGCGGCCGCGTGCGGACCGGCGCCGCGGGCCGCGTGCACGGTGGAACGGGCGAGGCGTCCGCCGCGCCCGCCCGGGTGAGGGCGAAGGGAAGCGAGCGTGAGGGAACTCCGGGTCACCGCGCCGATGCACGGCACGGTCGAGAGCCTCGAGGCCGCCGACGGGCAGCGGGTGGCGGCCGGCGACCCGCTGGTGGTGCTCGAGGCGATGAAGATGCAGCACGTCGTGGAGGCCCCCGCGCCCGGCGTCGTGCGGCGGCTGACCGTGGCCGTGGGGGACACGGTCGCCGAGGGCGACCTCCTCGCCCGTCTCGAGCCCGCCGTCGTCGAGGGCGAGGGGCCCGCCGCCGAACGCCCCGACCCGGCCGAGGACCTCGACGCGATCCGCCCGGACCTGGCCGAGGCGCTCCGCCGGCACGAGCTCGTGCAGGACGCCGCCCGGCCCGAGGCGGTGGCCCGGCGGCACGCCACCGGACGGCGCACCGCCCGGGAGAACATCGCCGACCTGTGCGACCCCGGCACGTTCGTCGAGTACGGCCCGCTGGTCATCGCCGCGCAGCGCGCCCGCCGCCCGCTTCAGGAGCTGATCGAGCGCACCCCCGCCGACGGGCTGGTGGCCGGGATCGGCGAGATCGACGGCGAGCCCGCCATGGTGCTGTCCTACGACTACATGGTGCTCGCCGGCACCCAGGGCGCGATGAACCACATCAAGAAGGACCGCATGTTCGAGCTGGCCGAACGGCGGCGCCTGCCGGTGGTGCTGTTCGCCGAGGGCGGCGGCGGACGGCCCGGCGACACCGACACCCCCACCGTCTCCGGGCTGGACACCATGGCGTTCCACCTGTTCGCCCGGCTCAGCGGGCGGGTGCCGCTGGTGGGGATCGCGGCCGGACGCTGCTTCGCGGGCAACGCCGCGCTGCTGGGCTGCTGCGACGTGGTGATCGCCACGCGGGACGCCAACATCGGCATGGGCGGCCCGGCGATGATCGAGGGCGGCGGGCTGGGCGTCTTCACCCCCGAGCAGATCGGCCCGATCGAGGTGCAGACCCGCAACGGGGTCGTGGACCTCCCCGTCGCCGACGAGGCCGAGGCCGTCGCGGCGGCCCGCCGCTACCTGTCCTACTTCCGGGGGCCGGTGCGGGAGTGGACCGCGCCCGACCAGCGGCGGCTGCGCACGCTGATCCCCGAGGACCGGCGCCGCGTCTACGACGTCCGCGCCGTCGTCGACGCCCTGGCCGACACCGACTCGGTGCTGGAGCTGCGGCGCGACTTCGGCGTCGGGATCATCACCGCGCTGATCCGCATCGAGGGACGCCCCTACGGGCTGATCGCCAACAACCCCGCCCACCTCGGCGGCGCCATCGACCGGGACGCCGCCGACAAGGCCGCCCGCTTCCTGCAGCTGTGCGACGCGCACGGGCTGCCGGTGGTGTCCCTGTGCGACACCCCGGGGTTCATGGTCGGCCCCGACGCCGAGGAGAGCGCGACCGTGCGGCACTTCAGCCGCCTGTTCGTCACCGGGGCGCACCTGCGGGTGCCGATCTGCATGGTGATCCTGCGCAAGGCCTACGGGCTGGGCGCGCAGGCCATGGCCGGCGGCAGCCTGCGGGTCCCGGTCGCCACGGTGGCCTGGCCGACCGGGGAGCTGGGCGGGATGGGCCTGGAGGGCGCGGTCCGGCTCGGGTTCCGGCGGGAGCTGGAGGCCATCGCCGACCCCGCCGAACGGGAGGCCGCCTTCGAACGGCTCGTCGCCGCCGCCTACGAGCGCGGCAAGGCCCTCAACGTGGCGACCGTCTTCGAGATCGACGACGTGATCGACCCGGCCGACACCCGCCGCTGGATCACCGCCGCGCTGCGCGACGTCCCGATCCCCGAGCACCGCAGGGACTTCGTCGACACCTGGTGACCCCGGTCCGCGGGCCGGACCGCCTCCCTCACCGGGACCGCGAGGGCTCCGTCGCCGCCCGGCGACCCCGATCGGGGGCGTCGGACGCCGCGGGGCCGGGAGCCGCGGGTGTCAAGCGGCGACGTGCGGGGTAGTGGCCTTTGCACGCGCCCAGGACACCACGGAGACGCCCTTGATGGGTCTGCTGCGATCGGCCGCGGAGCTGGTACCTCGGGCCGCCGCGGCGACGGCGGCCTTACCGGCGCGCGCCGTGCGGGCGTTGCCCGCCCCGCCGACGCCGCCGATGCCCAGGCCGCCGACGGTGGACCTGTCCGGCCTGGCCGAACGCATCGAGCTGGCCAACCTGATCGGGCCGCGCAGGCAGCGCCGGGTGTGGAGCCGCGACGGCCGCGCCTACGTCGAGGTCCGCGGACTGCGCGCCCGCGCCGACCGCCGGATCCAGAACGCCGTGCGGCGGGCGGTGCGCGCCCTCGACGGGGTGAACTGGGCCGAGGTGAACGCGATCACCGGCGAGGTGCTCGCCTCCTTCGACGAGGACAAGACCTCCCTGGACGCCATCGTCGACGCCGTCGAGGCCGTGGAGAAGGCCCACCGGATCGCCGAAGGCCCCGACGAGGACTTCCCCGGCCACGGCCATCCCGCCGAGAAGGCCCCCGTGACCGCCGCGGCGATCGCGCTGGCCGCCGACTGCGCCGCGTTCGGCCTGGCCGTCACCGGGCGGCTGATGCGCTGGCCCCATCTGCCGCGCGGGGTCCGCGCCGCCGTCGCGCTGGTAGACGCCCAGCCCCGGGTCCGGCGGCTGCTGGAGTCCCGGCTCGGCGGCCACGGCGCCGAGCTGACGCTGGCGTTCGCCGGCGCCGTCGTGCACGGCCTCACCCAGGAACCGACCTCGCTGGGCGTGGACGCCCTCCGCCGCGGACTGCTGCTCGCCGAGCTGGCCGAGCGCCGCGCCGTGTGGTGCCGCCGCGAGGAGGAGCTGTGCGAGGGCGGCCTGCCCGCCGCCGGCGTGCCGCGCACCCCCCGGCCCGTGCCGCTGGCGCCCGGCCCGGTCGAACGCTACGCCGACCGATCGGCGCCGGCCGCGCTGCTCGCCGCCGCGGGGGCGCTGGGCCTGGCCCGCGACCCCGGCATGGCCGCGGAACTGATCGTGGCGTCGGTGCCGCACGCCGCCCGGCTCGGCCGCGAGGGATTCGCCGCCGCGCTGGGCCGCGAGCTGGCCAGACAGGGCGTCGTCCCGCTGCAGGGCTCGGCGTACCGCAGACTCGACCGCATCTCGACGGTCGTCGTGGACTCCACGGTGCTGTGCGGGCAGGAGCTGCAGGTCCTGGACGCCGACGACCCGCAGGTGTGGCGGATCGCCGCCCGGCTGCTGGCCGCCGACCCCGCGCTGCGCGAACGACCCGACGCCCGGGGCCGCAGGCTGCGTCGGCTCGATCCCGGCTCGCCCGCCGACCCGCGGGGGCTGGCGATGGAGGTGGTGGACGACGCCGGCGGCGTCCTGGGGCGGGTCCGGATCGGCTGCCGGCTCGACCCGCTGGCCGACGCCGTGCTGGCCGCGGCCCGCGACAGCGGGGCGCGGGTGCTGCTGACCGAGCACGCCTCCGCCGCCGAGCTGCTGCCGCTGGCCGACGACGCGCTGGCGGCGGACACTCCGCTGGCCGAGCACGTCCGGGTGCTCCAGTCCACCGGCGAGGGGGTGCTGGTCGCCACCGCCGGGGACGCCGAGGCCGCCCTCGCCGCCGATGTGGGGGTGGCGGTGCTCGGCGCCTCTGCCGAGGGCCGCGACCAGTGCTGGGGCGCCGACCTGATCTGCGGCCCCGGCCTGGAGCAGCTGTGGCGGCTGTGCACCGCGATCGGCGCGGCCCGGGAGAACAGCGAACGCGGGGTCCGGCTGGCGCTCGGCGGCACCTCGCTGGGCGCGCTGCTGGTCGTCGCCGACAAACGCGGCGCCTCGGCCTTCTCGACGGCCCCGGTGTACACCGCCGCGCTGGGCGCGATGGTCGGCGGCGTGCTGTCGGCCCGCAGGCTCGCCCGGCGCCGTCCCCCGAGCCCTCTGCCCCGCCTCGCCTGGCACGCCCTGGACCCCGACACCGCGCTGGAACGCGCCCGGGAGCTGCGCGCACGGCACATCGCCCTGCGCGCCGCGCGGAACGGGCGCCGCCGGCTCCCCGAGCGCGGCCCGCTGCGCTCGGCGGCGGACCTGATCGCCGCCGTCGGCCACGAGCTGCGCGACCCGCTGACCCCGGTGCTGGTGCTGGGCGCGGCGGCCTCCGCGGTCGTCGGGTCGGGGGTGGACGCCGCCCTGGTCGGCGGGGTGATGGCCGGGAACGCGATGGTCAGCGGCCTGCAGCGGATGCGCGCCGAGCAGGCCCTCGGCGCACTGCTGCTCGGCCAGCGTCCCCCCGCCCGCCGGCTGCGCCCCGGCGAGCCCCTCCCGCCGCTCGGCGAGATCGCCGAGGACGACGGCTGGGAGCGCATCCCCGCCGAGGACCTGTACGTCGGCGACGTCATCGCCATCGGCCCCTCTGACGTGGTGCCCGCCGACGCGCGGCTGCTGGCCGCCGAGGACCTGGAGGTCGACGAGGCCAGCCTGACCGGCGAGTCGATGCCGGTGCTCAAGTCCGTCGACCCCGTCCCCGGCGCGGAGCTGGCCGAACGCTCCTGCATGGTCTACGAGGGCACCACGGTGCTGACCGGCCGGGCGCACGCGGTCGTGGTCGCCACCGGCTCGGCCACCCAGGCCGGACGGGCCGCCGCGCTCGCCGGCGAGGCCCCGGCGCCGGCCGGGGTGCAGGTCCAGCTGAACGAGCTGACCCGGCTGGCGCTGCCGATCACCGGGCTGAGCGGCGCGCTGGTGGGGATGCTGGCGTTCGCCCGCGGCGTGTCGATCCGGCAGGCGATCTCCTCCGGGGTGGCGGTGGCGGTCGCCGCCGTGCCCGAAGGTCTGCCGCTGGTGGCGACGGTCGCCCAGCTCGCCGCCGCCCGCCGGCTGTCCCGCCGCAACGTGCTGGCCCGCACCTCCCGCACCCTCGGCACCATGGGCCGGGTCGACACCTTGTGCTTCGACAAGACCGGCACCCTCACCGAGGGCCGGCTGCGGGTGGTGCGGCTGGCCGGACCCGCCGGCGACGTCGACCCCGCCTCGGAGCCCGGCCGCCGGCTGCTGATCGCCGGGGCCCGGGCCTGCCCGCCCGTCGACGACCCCGCCGAGGTCAGGCACGCCACCGACCGGGCGGTGCTGGAGGCGGCCCGCGACCGCCTCGGCGACGGCGCGGACTGGCGGCTGCTGCACGAGACCCCCTTCGAGCCCAGCCGCGGCTACTCGGCCGCCGTCGGCGTGGCCCCGGAGAACGGACGGAAGTCCCCGTTCCTCGCCGTCAAGGGGGCGCCCGAGGTGGTGCTGCCGCGCTGCACCCGGGTGGCGGCCGACGCGACGACCCGCCCGATGACCGAACGGCACCGCCGGCAGGCCCGCCGGACCATCGCCCGGCTGGCCGAGGAGGGCCTGCGGGTCCTGGCGATCGCCGAGGCCCGCCCCGCCGAGGCGGACCTCGAGCGGGCCGGCGCGCTCGCCGAGACCGCCGAGCTGACGCTGCTGGGGTTCGTCGGCATCGCCGACGCGCTCCGCCCGGACGCCCCCGAGGCGGTGCGGCGGCTCACCCGGGCCGGCATCAGGATCGTCATGATCACCGGCGACCATCCCGCCACCGCCCGGGCCATCGCCGCCGGGCTGGGCATCCCCGGGGCCGATCGGGTGCTCACCGGCGCCGACCTGGACCGCCTGGGGGAGAAGGAACGCATCGCCCGGATCGCCCGCACCTCGGTGTTCGCCAGGGTCAGCCCCGAGCACAAGGTGCGGATCGTGCAGGCGCTGCAACGGGCCGGACGGACGGTGGCGATGACCGGGGACGGCGCCAACGACGCCGCCGCGATCCGGCTCGCCGACGTGGGCATCGGGCTGGCCCAGGGGGATTCGCGGGCCGCCCAGTCGGCCGCCGACCTCATCCTGCGCGGCGGGGACCTGCCCGCCATCGTGGAGGCCCTGCTGGAGGGCCGCGCGCTGGCCGAGAGCGTCCGCAACGCGGTGTCCATCCTGGTCGGCGGGAACGCCGGCGAGATCGCCTTCAC
Source organism: Thermomonospora catenispora (assembly GCF_006363815.1). Classification (GTDB taxonomy): domain Bacteria; phylum Actinomycetota; class Actinomycetes; order Streptosporangiales; family Streptosporangiaceae; genus Thermomonospora; species Thermomonospora catenispora. The sequence goes on along the minus strand of NZ_RRYT01000009.1, from coordinate 145,881 downwards.
CCTCTACGGCACCGCGTTCGGCGGCAAGGCCCCGCTGTCCACCCGCCAGCTGCTGCTGGTCAACACGCTCACCGACATGCTGCCCGCGCTGGCGGTGGCGCTGGCGCCGCCGACGGAGCGCGGGCGGCGGGACGCCGAGACCGCCCCTCCGGCCGCCGCCCGCGGCGGGCCGCTGGCCGACCCCCTGCACGAGGCGATCGTGCTGCGCGGGGCGATCACCGCCTGCGGCTCCGTCCTGGCCTGGCACGCCGGACGACTGACCGGCCGCAGGCGACGGGCCTCCACCATGGCGCTGGCCGCGCTGGTGCTCGCCCAGCTGGTGCAGACCCTGCAGGTCGGGCGGCGCAGCCCGGCGGTGCTGGCCACCTGCGCGGCGTCGCTGCTGGTGCTGCTCGCCGTCATCGAGACCCCGGTGCTCAGCCGCTTCTTCGGGTGCACCCCGCTCGGCCCGGTCGCCTGGACGATGGTGGTGGCCGCGGCGGCGGTCGCCTTCCTCGCCTCGCCGCTGGGGCCGCGCCTGCTGCGTGCCCTCGGCCTGGTCCGGGCGATGCCCGCCGCGGCGTCCTGACCGGCTCCGGCGACGCCCTGGCCGCGGGGTCCGGCCCCCCTCTACCCTCCGGTGGCGGAGGTGATCGCGATGCCGGAGTTCTCGGTGGTGCTGCGCGGCTACGACCGCCACCAGGTGGACGAGATGGTGGCGCGGATCGAGGCCGCCCTGGCCGGCGCTCCGCTCCAGGGCCCGCCGGTGACGGCCGAGCAGCTGGCCGACCCCCCGTTCGACGTGGTGGTGCGCGGCTACGACCGGTTCGAGGTGGACGAGGCGATGCGCCGCTACCGCCGGAAGCTGGCCGCGCTGGAGGGCGCCGCGCCGCCCGATGAGGAGCCCGACCTCAGACCGGGCGTCGCGGCCGGTCCCGCGGTCGGTTCCACGGCCGGCTCCGTGGACGGCGCACCGCCCTGGCTGCTGGAGCAGGTCGCCCGGGAGCACGGCCTGCGGGTGCGCTGGCGCGGCTACGACCGGCATCAGGTCCGCCTGTTCCTGGCCCGGCTGTGGGCGGAGACCGGGCACCCGGCGCTGCGCGGCCGTGACGTGCGGCTGTCGCCGATGACCGACGGGGACTTCCCGCCGCGCTTCGACGTGGTGCTGCGCGGCTACGACATCCGGCAGGTGGACGACCTCGTCGCCGGCTACCGGCGGCGGCTCGGGCGGTGAACCGCTACTCCAGCTCCGCCGCCCGCTTCTCGATCCGGTCCCCGCGCTTGCGGCGCTTGACCGACACCCCGCCCCAGAACGAGAACCCGCTCACCGTGACCTTGGGCGCGCCGGGCGCGCCCGGTCCGGTGGCCTTGTCGTCGAACGCCCCCATGATCCCCACGCCGTTCACGGTGACGTCCAGGTCCTCGGGCACCACGATGTCGATCCCGCCCATGATCGCGAACGCCCGGATCCGCAGTTCCGGACCGGTGAAGCGGGCCTCGGTGAGGTCGATCTTCCCGCCGCCCCAGTAGACGAACGCGGTGAACCGGCGCGGCGCGGTCCATCGCCCGCGCCGTTTGAACTCGCTCATCACCGCGACGCCCACCGTGGAGGTCGGCTTCCCGCCGGTGATGCGCCGGTCGGGGGCCGCGACGATGGGAACGGCGCCGGTGCCGGACACCGGCAGGTCGCGGGTCAGCGCCTCCAGCTCTCCGTAGGTGCGCGCCGAATAGGCGGCGGTCAGCCGTTCCTCGAGCTCCTCGAGGTTGATCCGGCCGTCGCCGGCCGCCTCGCGCAGCGCCTGGGCCACCCGTTCGCGGTCGGCGTCGGACGCCCGCAGGTCACGTGGATCCGGAACGGCCTGGTGGTCCGGGAGGTTCGTCATGAACCCACCGTAAAGCCCTCAGCCCGCCGGTTCGAGCCGTATCACGATCGACTTGGACGTCGGCGTGTTGCTGACCTCCGCGGTGCTGTCCAGCGGCACCAGGACGTTGGTCTCCGGGAAGTACGCCGCCGCGCATCCGCGGGCGGTCGGGTAGGCCACGGTGCGGAATCCGGGGGCGCGCCGCTCCACACCGTCGTGCCACTCGCTCACCAGGTCGACCATCGTCCCGTCGGCGATCCCCAGCGCGGCCAGGTCGTCGGGGTGCACGAACACCACCCGCCGGCCGCCGCGCACCCCCCGGTACCGGTCGTCCAGCCCGTAGATCGTGGTGTTGAACTGGTCGTGGCTGCGCACGGTCTGCAGCAGCAGCCGCCCCGGCGGGACCCGCAGCACCTCCAGCTCGTTCACCGTCAGGCGCGCCTTGCCCTCCAGGGTGGGGAACTCGCGGCGGTCGCGCGGCGCATGCGGCAGGACGAAGCCGCCGGGCTCGCGGATCCGCCGGTTGAAGTCGGCGAAGCCGGGGACGACCCGGGAGATGTGGGAGCGGATCACGTCGTAGTCGCGCTCCATGCCCGCCCAGTCGAAGCCGGTCAGCCCGAGCGCCCGGCCCAGCCGGCACACGATCGCGACCTCCGACAGCAGGTGCTCCGACGCCGGGGCGAGACGGCCGCGCGAGGCGTGCACCATGCCCATCGAGTCCTCCACCGACACGAACTGCGGCCCTGACTCCTGCACGTCCCGTTCGGTGCGGCCGAGCGTCGGCAGGATCAGCGCGCGCCGTCCGGTGACCGTGTGCGAGCGGTTGAGCTTGGTGGACACGTGCGCGGTCAGCCGGCACGAGCGCATCGCCGCCTCGGTGACCGCCGAGTCGGGGGTGGCGCGCACGAAGTTGCCGCCCATCCCCATGAACACCTTGACCTTGCCGTCCCGCATCGCCTCGATGGCGCCGACGGTGTCCAGGCCGTGCTCGCGCGGCGGGTCGAAGCCGAACTCGGCGGCCAGCGCGTCCAGGAACGCCGGGGAGGGCCGCTCGACGATGCCCATCGTCCGGTCGCCCTGCACGTTGGAGTGCCCGCGGACCGGGCACACGCCCGCGCCCGGCTTGCCGATGTTGCCGCGCAGCAGCAGGAAGTTGACGATCTCGCGGATGGTGGGCACCGAGTTGCGGTGCTGGGTCAGGCCCATCGCCCAGCACACGATGATCCGCTCGGAGCGCACCACCTCGTCGGCGGTGGCCTCGATCTGCTCGCGGGTCAGCCCGGTGGCCTCCAGCACCTCGTCCCAGTCGAGCCGCTCCAGATGCTTGACCAGCTCCTCCAGCCCCACGGTGTGCTCGCGGAGGAACTCCTGGTCGATCGCGTCCCGGTCCAGCAGCAGCCGGTTGAGGGCCTGGAACAGCGCCAGGTCCCCGTTCAACCTGATCTGCAGGAATCGGTCGGCCAGCGGGGTGCCGCGCCCGGCCAGCCCGGAGGGGCGCTGGGGGTTCTTGAACCGCAGCAGGCCCGCCTCCGGCAGCGGGTTGATCGCGATGATCCGGGCGCCGTTCCTCTTGGCCCGCTCCAGCGCCGACAGCATGCGGGGATGGTTGGTGCCCGGGTTCTGCCCGGCGACGAAGATCAGATCGGCCCGGTACAGGTCCTCCAGCAGCACCGACCCCTTGCCGACGCCGAGGGTCTCGCTGAGCGCCGAGCCGGAGGACTCGTGGCACATGTTGGAGCAGTCCGGCAGGTTGTTGGTGCCGAACGCCCGCGCCAGCAGCTGGTAGACGAACGCCGCCTCGTTGCTGGTCCGCCCCGAGGTGTAGAACACGGCCTCGTCGGGCGAGTCCAGCGCCTTCAGCTCCTCGGCCAGGATCCCCAGCGCCTCGTCCCAGCCCACCGGCTCGTAGTGGTCCGAGCCCTCCCGCTTGAGCATCGGCTCGGTCAGCCGGCCCTGCTGCCCCAGCCAGTAGTCCGAACGCCCGGCCAGCTCGCTGATCGGGTGGCGGGCGAAGAACTCCCGGGTGACCCGGCGGACGGTGGCCTCCTCCGCCACCGCCTTGGCCCCGTTCTCACAGAACTCGGCCCGGTGCCGGCGGTCGCCCTCCGGCCAGGCGCAGCCGGGGCAGTCGAAGCCCTCCTTCTGGTTGACCCGCAGCAGCGTCAGCGCGCTCCGGCGGGCGCCCATCTGCTCCCACGAGCGGCGCAGCGCCGTGGTCACGCCGGGCAGCCCCGCCGCGTACTCCTTGGGCGGGGACGCCTTCGGCAGGGCATCGCCCGAGTCCTCGATCGGTGCACGCCGGCTCATCGCTCACCCTTCCGTCACCAGGCCGTTCCTCGATTGTGCACCCCCTGCGGGGGTGCGCCCAAGGGAGGTTTCCGCCGATCAGAAGGCCCGCGGGCGGCCCCGGCCGTCCGGCCGGGCGGCGGGAGGGCGGAACGGGCCCGCTCTCGGGGCCGGCGATCGATGGCGGAGGACGGACGCATGGGGGAGGATCGGCGGCGGAGGTGGCCATGATCGAGGTGGACCGTAGCCGGGCCTTGGCGTACCGGCTGGCCGAGCACGGACTGACCGACGAGACGGCGGGCGCACCGGGCTCCGTCGACCTGGGGCTGCAGGACACGCCTCCGGGGGCCGCGACGGTGGGGGCGCTCGCGCGGCGCTGGTCGCCGCCCGCGGACTCCACCGCGGTGATCTGGAGCGTGCGGGGCGCGCCGCACCTGCACCGCCGGTCGGATCTGGCCGCCCTGGCCGCGGCGCTGTGGCCGCTGAGCGACGCCGACGCGGCCGCCCGCATGCGCAGCTCCCAGCTCGCGGCGGTCGCCCCGCGGGGGATCGAGGCGTTCGAGCTGGCGGCCCGGGCGATGCGGGAGACGGTGACCGGGCCGATGACCAAAGGGGAGGTCAGCCGGGCGGTCAGCGACGCGCTGCCGCCGGAGTTCAGCCACCACTGCGCGAGCTGCGCGGCCGTCCACGTCTCGGGGCAGCTGTTCCAGCAGGTGGGGATCTTCGCCGGGGTGCGGCTGCTGCCGGGCGGGCGGACCACGATGCTCGGACCCGCTGAGGAGATCCCCGCCGTCCCGGAGCGGGCCCGCGGCACCGACGAGCTGATCCGCCGCTATCTGCGGCTGCAGGGGCCGGCCGGCAAGGCCGACGTGGCGAAGTTCCTCGGCACGTCGGTCACGGCGCTCCGCCCGGCCTGGCCCGACGACCTCGCCGAGGTCCGGGTGGAGGGCCGGACGCGGCTGCTGCCCGCCGACCGGGTGGAGGCGCTGACGGCCGCCGCGCCGCCGCGCGGCGTGCGGCTGCTGTCCGCCCACGACCCGTATCTGCAGACCGGCGACCGGGATCTGCTGCTGCCCGACAAGGCCCGGCAGAAAGAGGTGTGGCGGGCGTTGGGCCGCCCCGGCGTGCTGCTCGCCGACGTGGAGATCGCCGGGACCTGGCGCGCCCGGACGGTCGGCCGCCGCCTGGAGGTGACGGTCACCCCGTTCGCCGCGCCGGAGGGGCGGATCCGCGGCGGCGTCGAGGCCGAGGCCGCCCGGCTCGCCGAGGCGCGCGGAGCGGCCGACGTCCGCGTGGCGTGGGCCCGCGCCTGACGTGCGGGGCGGGTCAGCGCGTGAAGTAACGCCGCGGGGTGGTCACCAGCATCTGCTCCAGCTGCGCGTCGGTGACGCCGCGGTCGCGCAGGGCGGGCAGCACGTCGGCGCCGATGTGCCGGTAGTGCCAGTTCGGGGCGGCGCCGCGCAGCTGTCCGGGGTCGGGCCCGAACCAGTCGATGAAGCAGCTCGCGTCGTGGCTGAGCACCATCCGGTCGGCGTATCCGCGCTCGCACAGCGCCGCCACCGTCGCCACCCGGCGGTCGGTGGGGTTGTAGACGTCCAGCCCGAACCGGTCCATCCCCAGGATCGCCCCGCTGTCGGCCAGCTCCATCAGGTAGTCCAGGTCGTTGCTGTCCCCGGCGTGGCCGATGACCACCTTGGACAGGTCCACGCCCTCCTCGCCGAACACCTGGAGCGCGATCCGCCCGGTCCGCGCGGACGCCGAGGTGTGCACGGTGATGGGGGCGCCGGTCTCGCGGTGCGCCGCGGCCACCGCGCGCAGCACCCGCGCGACGCCGGGCGTGAGCCCGGGCTCCTCCACGCAGCACTTCAGGAACGCCGCCTTGACCCCGGTGTCGGCGATGCCCTCGGTGAGGTCGCGGACGAACATCTCCACCATCGGGTCCGGCCCGCCCAGCAGCGTGCCCGGCCCGCGGAAGTCGAGCTGGAACGGCAGCTTGTCGTAGGTGTACAGGCCGGTCGCCACGATGATGTTCAGCTCCGGCACCTGCTCGGCGACCCGCTGGATCCGCGGGATGTAGCGGCCCAGCCCCCACACCGTGGGGTCGACGATCGTGGTGACGCCGTCCTCGACCAGCCCGCGCAGCGCGGTCACCGCCTCGGCGACCCGCTCCTCCTCGTCCCACCAGGCGCCGTGCCCGTAGTTGTGGACGTGCTCGGTGGACAGCACGAACACGTGCTCGTGCATGTAGGTGCGGCCCAGCTCGGCGACGTCGACGGCGCCGCGCACGGTCTCCACGACGGCCACGGGGTTCTCCCTTCTCGGATACCGACCGGTCGGTATCTGGCAAACTTAGGCGAGACGGGCGGGACGGGGAACACCCGATCGGGGAACAGAGCGGAAGCGGAACGGAAAAGAGGCGCGATGACCGGTGGGGCGCGCACCTCCCCGGTGGAGCGCCGGCTGCTGGCCGCCGCGGTGCGGCTGTTCGCCGAGCACGGCTTCGACGGCGTCTCGGTGCAGCAGATCGTCGAGGCCGCCCAGGTCACCAAGGGCGGCCTGTACCACTACTTCGACTCCAAGCAGGATCTGCTGCACGAGATCTACCGGTCGCTGATCAGGCGGCAGCTGGCCGACCTGGAACGGATCCTGGCCGCCGACCTGGATCCGGCCGCCACCGTGCGGGCGGTGATCCGGGAGCTGGTGACCTCCACCGCCGAGCACATCGACGAGGCCAAGGTGTTCGCCCGCGAGATGCACCGGCTGGACCCCGACCGGCTGGCCGCCGTCCGCGCCGACCGCCGCCGCTACCACGTCGCCTTCCGCGAGGTCATCGAGCGCGGCCAGCGCGAGGGGGCGTTCACCGCGGTCGCCCCGGCCGAGACGGTGACGCTGGTGGTCTTCGGGGTGATCAACGAGATGCCCCGGTGGTACCGCGCGGACGGCCCCAAGCCCGCGGCCGTGCTCGCCGAGGAGGTCGCCGACTTCGTCCTGGCGGCCCTGGAGCCCCGCTGAACGCGGATCCCGCCGCATGCGTCCGCCCCGCACGGCCCGCCCCGGCGGCCCGGGGGCGGCGGGCGGCCCGCGCGCCCCGGCCCGGTGGATCCGCGCAGACGGTCAGACCGTGGTGACGACCTGCTCGTAGTCCAGGCGCGGGTTGCGGGCGAACCAGGCGCCGGGCCCGGGCTTGCCCACGTTGACCGCGGCGATGGCCCGGTGGCGGCCGTCGGGGAAGAACTCCCGCGACAGCCCGTCGGCGTCGAAGCCGGTCATCGGCCCGGCCGCCAGTCCGGCCGCGCGGATGCCCACGATCAGGTACCCCAGCTGGACGGCGGCGTTGAAACGGGCCGTGCCGGCCCGGGCCTCGGGGTCGGCGAAGGCGTCCTTGGCGCCGGAGGCGTGCGGGAACACCGTCGGCAGGTGCTCGTGGAAGTCGGTGTCGGCGGCGACGATCAGCGTCAGCGGCGCGGCGGCGGTCTTGTCCCGGTTGCCCGGCGAGAGGTGCTTCACCAGCCGCTCGCGGGCCTCCCCGCTGCGCACCGCAACCAGACGCAGCGGCTGGGAGTTCATCGCGGTGGGGCCCCACTTCACCAGCTCGTAGATCGCCCGCAGCTGCTCGTCGGTGACGGGCTCGTCGGTGAAGGCGTTGGCGGTGCGCGCCCGGCGGAACAGCAGGTCCTGGGCGGCCGGGTCCAGAACCAGTTCCTGCGCGGCGGTGTCGTCCTGCATGGTGGGTGCCGTCATGTCGCGAACCTTCTGATCGAGGCGGTCAGGGTCGCCTCTCCGCAACAGGTTGAAACTTCAACTCATTCCGGGGGTGGCTGTAAGCTCCGTCACACCGATCCCGTGCGTCAGGCTCGCGCACCGCTCTCCCGCGCCGGACGAGCCCGGCGGCGCGCCCCGGCCTCGTCCCTCCGGCCTTCGGGCGGGAAGCGTCACAGCCACGGCAGGGCGTGCACGCCCCGGCCGACGCCGACCGCCAGCGCGGCGACGCCCAGCGCCACCAGGCCGGCGAAGACCGACCACCGGCCCGCCTGGTAGGCGGCGGGGACCCGGCCGTCCTCACGGCCCCGCACCGGCCAGGGGTCTCGCAGCGGTGCCGTACCCGGCACCTCCTCGGCCGGGGCCGGCTCGGTGGGGCCGTCCACCGGCAGCCCGGTGACCCAGCCGAGCAGATCCGCCACCTCGGCCGGGTCGGTGTCCAGCCCCGAGCCGAAGCAGCGCACCTCGCCCGCGAGCTGGTCCAGCGCCCGGATCGCGTTCCCCAGGCCCACCTCCTCCAGCCAGCGGCGCACCGCCGCGCCGGAGGACCTCCCGGTCTCGTCCCCGGCGTCCTGCTCCCGCGTCAGCGACCGGCCGATCATCGTCTCGCGCAGCAGATCGGTCTTGGTCACCACCACCGCGACCCGCCGCTGCCGGCCCCGGTCCGGCCGGGTGCGCAGCTCGTTCAGCACCCGTTGCAGCGTGTCGGCGGGATCCTCCTCCGAGGAGGGGGCCGCCCGTTCCACCACGGCCAGCTCCTCCTCGGTGAGCGCCCGCCGCACCGTGGGCAGCGCGAACGGGTCCACCACGAACAGCAGGGCCTCCCCGTGGTCCAGGTAGCGCAGCGACTCCACCTCGGTGGCCCCGGTGAAGTGCTCCCCGGCGGGATCGAACAGGTACAGGATGCGGTGCCTGCGGCCGGGCAGCTCCACGTCCACCATCGTCGCCAGCGGCAGCTCCGGCCCCGTCTTGGCCAGCCGCCCGCCGCGTTCGAACTCCCGCATCGCGCTCGCGTACGCCTGCGCGTGCAGCCGCTCCACGAACGCCAGCCTGCCGCGGGCCGCCCGCGCCCGCGCGTGCAGCGCCCGGATCGCCAGGAACATGAACGTGGTCTTGCCCGCCGCCGGGCCGCCCACGAACGGCAGCGGCTCCACCCGCACCCGGCCGATCCGCTCCGGCAGCCGCCCGTGACAGTGCGGACAGTAGGCGGTCAGCCGGTAGCGGCCCAGCGGGATCGTGGTCGGCAGCCGCGTCCCGCACCGGCACACGTGCCGGAACGCCCCCGCCGTGCCCGGCGCCAGCCGGCGATGCCGGGCGCCGCAGCCGGGGCACTCGTACACCGGCAGCGCGATCTTCGCGTAGCAGAACGGATGCGGGCAGGTCTGCAGGATGCGCCCGTACGCCATGAACGCCCGCTCGATCAGCCACAGCACCCCGACGCACGCCAGCCACCCGGCCAGCCCCGCCGCCACGACCAGCCCGTAGCAGACCGTCAGCAGCACCCCGAGGAGCGAGGCGGGCAGCACCGCCGCCGCCACCCCCAGATACAGCGCCAGCCACAGCGGCAGCAGGAAGAACCCCCACAGCCCGCCCAGCAGCGTCCGCGTCATCCGCGTCATCGCCGCACGGCCCGTCCGCCACGTCCACGGGACCGCGGTCCGCGCCACCGCCCACCAGTCGCGCCACACCTGCTCCAGCAGGTAGTGCCGGTAGGCGAGCTCGGGGGCCGGGACCGGCGAGGGGCCTTTCGCGCTGGTCGGGGTGAGCGTCCGCCACGCCTGCAGGTAGGCGAACCCCAGCGCCGCCGCCGTGGCGACCGTCACGGTCGCCGTGAACACCACCGGGAAGAGGAGCGCGAGCACCGCCCAGGCCGCCAGGAGCGGCAGCACCCAGAGCACGGGCATCGGCTCACTCCTCCCGCCCGGCGGCGCCCTCGCCGAGCAGCCGGCGCAGCTCGGCCCGCAGCGCCGGATCGGCCAGTCGCCCCTCCAGCCGCCGGGTCGCCAGCCGGCCGCCGGCCGTCTTCCGCGCCCACGACTCCAGCCGGGGTTCGCGCACCCCCGCCAGCCGCATCCGCAGCACCACCTCGACCAGTTCGCGCCGGGGGCCGATGCTCAGCTTGGACCGGCCCAGCAGTCCCCGGGCGCGCGGACGGGTCCAGCGCTCGGCCAGCCGGGCGCGCACCGGCGCGGACACCGCGATCAGCACCGCGGCGCGGAACCGGGTGTCCCGCCTGGCCAGCCGGTCGGCCGCCTCGATGAAGACGCCGCTGCGCACCTGGGGCGTCGCCCCCGTCGTCGCGTGCATCGTCTCCAGCCCGGCCGCGGCCGCCTCGGCCTGCACCGCCCCCACGGTCTTGGCGTACTCCAGCAGCACCGAGGCGTCGCAGAACGCCGCATGGTCGGCGGGGAAGGCCGCCAGCACCTGCCCGGCCATCCGCAGCAGCGCCGGATCCTCCAGCGCCTCGTCGCCCTCCAGCGCCGCCTGCCGGAACGCCCGCGACGGCAGGGCCGCCAGCGCCGGGCGGGCCGGCACCGCCTCGTCGAACGCCTCCAGCAGCGCCGTGCATTCGGCGGCGCTCGCCGGCACCGCCCACACCTCGGCGAGGACCCGGTCCACCTCCTCTGAGGCGACCCCCTCAAGCCGCAGCAACGCCCCGGTGACGTCCACCCGACGGTCCCGATGGCGGCGGCCCGCCGACGCCAGCACGCGCAGCCCCACGGCCGGCGCGGCCGACCAGTCCCGGGCCTGCAGCAGGTCGCAGACCTCATCGGTCAGCAGCCGCGGCAGCTCCTCCGGCCCGGCCTCCGCCAAGGCGGCGACGGCGCCCTCGATGATGCGCTCCCGCCACCGGGAGGGGACGCCGTCCAGCGCCTCCGGCAGGTCGTCCACCGCGGTGCGGGCGCAACGGGCCGCCGCCGAGCGGACCGTCTCCACGGGAGGCTCCACGCCCGCCCGCGCCGCCAGCGCCACCAGCCGCCCCACCGCCGTCAACGTCGTCGCCCGCTCCACGGCCCCGGCCACCTCGGGGACCAGCCGCACCGTCGCGTCGGGGGAGAGCCGCACCTCGCGCAGCCGGCCGCCGAGGGAGGGGTCCTCCAGCGCCGCCATGACGCAGCGGATCGCGCACCGGTCGGCGACCTCGGCCGCCTCCGTCCGCCGCGCCCACCGGTGCATCGCCAGCGCCAGATCGAAGCCCGCCCTCGGCAACGACGGCACCAGCTCCGCCCACACCCACTCGGGCACCCGCGCGCCGAACCGGGTGAGCAGGTCCGCCGCGGCGGCCTCCTCCTCGGCCGACACCGGATCGGCGCCCCGGCACAGCGCCAGCAGCGTCGCCGCACGGTCCAGCACCTGCGCCAGCGGCGCCCCCTCCGCCCCGGCGAGCCGGTCGCCGTCGGCCAGCTGCACCGCCACCAGCTCCCCGAGCGCGTCCAGCCCGGCGAAGTCACGGGCCCGCCAGCACTCGGCCACCGTCCGGGCGAACCGGCTGCCCGTTCCCGCGGCGGGAGGATCGGCGGGCTCGTCGACGAAGAACGCCGGCTCGTCGCGGTGCACCGCCGCCCACACGTCCGGGGTCGTCCCCACCACCCGGTGCAGCGCTCCGCAGGGATCGGCGCTGTAGGTGGTGAACGACAGCCGGGCCGCCGCGGTCACCGGCAGCGAGTACGACAGCACCGCGATCCAGCGCACGATCGGCTCGACGTCCGCGCCGACCAGCACCACCCGGCCGTGGCCCCGGTCCAGCGCCGTCACCGCCGCGTCCACCAGGGCGGCCAGCAGCCGGTAGGAGCCCTCCTCGGCCAGCCGGTCCGCCAGCTCCTGAGGACAGACGCCCTCGCCCGGATCCAGCTCCTCCAGCGCCGCCAGATCGCCCTCGGCGGGCCGGTCGGTCCAAAAACCCGCCCCCCACAGCTCGATCGGCCGCAGGCCCTCCAGCTCCTCGGGCTCGGCCACCACCGCGTGCGCGAAGAAGTTGCCCTCCCGGCCCGAGTAGTCCCGCCCCAGGTAGCGGGACCGCACCAGCACCGCACGGCCGCCCGACCGCTCATAGGCCAGCGCCACCGGGAACGCCGCCAGCTCCTCGGCGTCCGGCGACAGCGGCGCCCGGGGAGGGGGCCGGTAGGTCAGCAGCGGGGCGACCGCCGATCGGACCTGCGGCGGCAGGCCGGGGGTCTCGGCGACGAACTGGAACCCCGCACGCCCGGTCGGCCCGCTCGCCGCCGAGGTGTAGTGCAGCTGCCAGGCCACGTCTCAGCCCTCGTTCCCACGCGTTCCGTCCAGCATCCCGAACCGATGCAGCAGCCACAGCAGCGGATCCTCCACGCGGTGCGGCCGCACCCCGCCGGGACCGACCCGGCCCCGGACGGGCGTCCCGCCCAGCGCCGACACCCCGAACAGGGCGTGCTCGGCGTACTGCTGACGCAGGTACACCTCCAGCTGTCCCGCCCCCCACTCGTGCAGCAGCCCGCGCACCTGCGCGTCCACCGCCTCCCGATCGTCCAGGTCCAGCGCCCCGCGCGACGGCCGGGCCCGGTGCAGCCAGGACTGCCCGGCCGGCACCGGCGCCAAGGCGTCGATCTTGGTCAGCGCCACCGCCACCGGCACCGGCAGCCGCTCGTCCGGCCGCAGCCCGTGCCGCCGCCGCAGCGCCTCGGTGACCCGGGCGAGCACGTTGATCGGCTCGCTGTCCGGATCGGCCGGCGGGGGCGGCGGCGCCTCGTCGCGGACCATGGTCCGGGCGCCCGGCAGCTGCAGCGGATCCACCAGGAAGATGATCGCGTCGGCCGCCTCCAGATAGCGCAGGTGCAGATCCCGCACGTCCCGGCTGCGCAGGTCCTCGCCCGCGGTGTCGAACAGCACCAGCGCCAGCGACGCGACCCGCTCCCGGCCCAGCGGCAGCCGCGCCCGCAGCCGGCGCGCCGAGCGGGTCCGCGTCAGCAGGTACACCAGCGGCTCGCGGGGGGCGGTGGCGGCGCTGGTGGTGGTCGGCAGCAGTCGGCGCTCCTCGTACAGGGGCCGGGCGAAGTCCCGCTTGTACCGGTCGATGGTGCGGTCGTCGCAGGCCACCAGAGAGGCGTCCAGCTCGGTGCCGACCCGGTTCATCAGCTCGTGCAGCAGCACCGCGATATAGGTGCTCTTGCCGGTGTTCTTGGCCCCCACCAGCGCCACGATCCGGCCGGGGGAGTCGCAGTAGGCCGGGGGCAGCGGGTTGTGGCAGTGCGGGCACACCCGCCGGGCGGTGGTCCGCCCGCAGTGCGGGCAGTCGGCCCGGCCGCCGCGGCCCGCGGCCTCGAAGACCGGCGGCAGCGAGGCGCCCGCCGTCGACCCGGTGTAGGCGGCCAGCTCCTCGTCCAGCACCGGGTCGCAGCCCTGGCCGCGCCCGGCCCGCCCCATGCAGCGGAAGGCGATCCGCCGGCGCGGCACGCGCTCGAAGCAGTACGGGCAGCAGACCTCGTCCTCGGCGCGCAGGGCGGGCAGGGCGATCCTGGCGGCGATGCGTGACGGGCTGCCCACGGGGGTCACCTCTTGTGCTCCAGGCGGCGGATCGGGGGGTCGATCAGCTCGACGGCGTCGTCGTCGGCGAAACAGCGAAGCCAGTATGGCCCCGTCCCGGCGGGCGCGGGCACCGAAACCTCCCCGGGCACCGGAACCGCCTCCCACGAGCCCAGCTCCTCCCCGTCGCCGGGCCGTTGCGGCATCACCGTCCCGAGGCGGCGGACCAGCGTCAGCCGCGCCACCCGCACCGGCCGCGCCGCGCTCAACCGGACCGTCAGCGAGCGCCGCCACGGCGGCCCCGAGCGTTCCACGTCGTAGCGGACGCGGGCGCGGGCCGCGACGGACGTCTCCACGACGGGGCCCGTCACCCGCCGGCCCTGGCGCATCCCGGCCGCCGCCACCGCCACCGTGACCGCCCCGTCGGGCGGCACGGGCAGGCGGACGCCCCCGCCCGCCTCGTAGGCGGCGCGGCTGACGGCCGTGCGCCGCCGGCCCGTCTCGTCCCGCACGGCGATCTCCACCTCGGTGACCCCGTCCGGCCAGTCGAACCCGACGTGCAGCTCCTCGCCGCGGCGCTCGGCCACCAGCCCGGTCGGGGGAGGCAGGTTCACATGGCGGTGGCAGGCGCCGATCGCGGCGGTCTGCCCGGCCACCGTGACGGCCAGCAGCCAGCCCCCGCCGCCCGGCCGCAGCGCCGACCCGCGGGAGGTGGGGGTGTCCGGCACCCGCCGGGCGACCGCGCGGACCTCCGCGACCGGCAGCACCGTCCCCGGCGGCCACGGCGGCGGCTCCTCCAGCAGCACGAACTCGACGGTGCCGGCGGAGGGCTGGGGGAAGGAGGCCAGCACCCGATGCGGATCGGCCGGGTCGGTCTCGATCCGCAGCTCGTGCACCGGCCGCGGCGGGGCCTGCGGCGTCACCGTCACCGCGACCCCCGGCGTGACCGTCTCCCGTCCCGTCTCGTCCACGTAGACGGCACAGATCCGGTAGTGGTGGGCGACCCCGTTGGGCACCCGCTCCCGGAAGCCGTCGCGCTCCGCGGGCACGGGACGCCCCTCCCGCATGACCAGCACCCGCGCCGCACCGGGGGGGACCTGCCAGCGGCCGGTCACCGCGCCGTCCCCGGCCGACAGCTCCACCGCCTGCGGCTCGGGCCGCACCACCACCGGCCCGCAGCAGGCGATCGGCGCGGCGGCGTCCCCGCGCCGGGCGATCACGCCGTAGTACAGCGGCGCGTTCACCGGCGGCCGGGGGTCCACCGCGCCGTTCTCCCCGGCGGGGATCGGCTCGCCGTCGCCGGGCCCCTCGGGCGGCCGGTCCCGCCGCCGCACCACCTCGTAGCCGATCTCCCCGACCGGGGAGGGGCTGGGCTCCCAGGAGATCCGCACCCGGGCGTCCTCGGCGGCGGCGGTCGCCCGGGGCACCGGACGCGGCGGCAGCCGGCGCTGCAGGTCCGGCGCCCCCGGCAGGTCGTGGACCAGCTCCAGCGCGTCCGCCAGCATCACCCAGGCGCGGTCGGGGTCGGACTGCTCCTCGGCGGCCCTCCGCAGCCGGACCGCCGCCGCCACGCGTCGCCGCGCCTCGTCCGCCAGCAGCGCCGCCTCCTCGTCCTCCTCGCCCGCCTCGTCCAGGGCGTCGGCCAGCACCGCCGCCGCGTACGCCTCGCCCGCGTCCAGCAGCGCCCGCAGCCGCTCGGCCGGGCCGCCGCCGGGACCGCCCTCCCGCGACACCGCGAACACCAGCCGGTGCGCATCGGCCGGGTCGATCCCCAGCTCCCGGGTCGCATACCGCAGCAGCGCCCGCTCCGAGGCCCGCTGCCGGCGCCGCTCCCGCAGCCGGGCCACCACGTCGTAGCAGATCAGGTCGTCCGGGGAGGCGGACCGCAACGCCGCCAGCACCGTGCTCGCATGGGTGGTGGAGCTGTCGCGGGGGCGGCGCGCCCACCGCCGGGCGGCGGCCTGCACCGCCTGCGGCAGCGCCTCCGGCCCGCCGGGCACCCCGGGTGCGGCGAACCCGCCGAGCACCCGGATCGGGCCGCCCAGGGAGTCCCCGAACAGGAACTCCGCCAGGTGCCGGTGCCCCAGCACGTCCAGCGCCTCCCGGACCTTGCGGTATCCCGCGTACGGCGGGGAGGCGGGCAGCCGGTCGGCTTCGCGGAGCGCGATCCGGTCGGCCGCGGCCGCCCGCTCCAGCTCCGCCCGGCCGACCCCGGCGGCCCGCGCCAGCTCCTCCAGCTCGCCCGGGGTCACCGCGCGCAGCTCGCCCGCCGCGTCGGCCAGCCGGGCCCGCGCGTCCGCCAGCCGGCGGGCGTCCCGCTCGGCCCCGCCGCGCAGCCGCTCCTTCAGCGGCCCCGGGTCGCCCCGCTCAGCCGCGGCGAACAGCGGCGCCAGCTCCCGGTGCTCGGCCTCCAGCCGGTCGATCAGCTTGCGGTACTTCAGCTGGCCTCGGCACCGCCGCCAGCACTGCCGCACCCGCCGGACCTGTTCGGCCACCCGCTCGGGCGTCAGCGGATCGGTCAGCCGGTAGCGCACCCGCAGGTCCTCGGGCGGCCGGTCGCCGGCCGCCCGCGCTGGCTCCAGCACGTCCCGTTTGTACTCCTCGTCGAACGAGGTGCCCATGACCCGCGTTCGCTCAGCTCACCTGCACCCGGGACAGGGCGGCGCGGGAGCGCTCGACCTCCTCCTCCGACATGCCGCCCACGTCGACCTTCAGCTCCAGCCTCTCCCCGGTCTCCTTCTCCACCGCGGTCACGTGCAGCAGCCCGGAGGCGTCCAGCTCGAAGGTGACCTCGACCGGCCAGCCGGCCTTCTTGCCCGGCGGGATCTTGATCACCCCGGTGGCGATCTCGGTGTTGTCCATCAGGTCCGGCGACTCCACGCTGCCGGCCTGCTCCATCACCCGCACGTCGGCGGAGGTCTGGTCGTCGTAGACGGTGAAGAAGTCCTCGGTGTGCGAGGCCGGCAGCTCGTCGTTGGCGTGCACCAGGTGCGCCACGTGCTCGGTCCCGGTCTCCCGGTCCATCACCACGATCCCGAAGGCGTGCGAGGCCACCGTCTTGATCTGCCGGCCGGCGATCTGCCGCCGCTGCTCGGCCGACAGGCCCGCCCTGGCCGCCATCTCCTCGGCCTCCTCGGTGGCGCCGGCC
Source organism: Thermomonospora catenispora (assembly GCF_006363815.1). Classification (GTDB taxonomy): domain Bacteria; phylum Actinomycetota; class Actinomycetes; order Streptosporangiales; family Streptosporangiaceae; genus Thermomonospora; species Thermomonospora catenispora. The sequence goes on along the minus strand of NZ_RRYT01000009.1, from coordinate 129,351 downwards.
GCCAGCAGCCGCCGGTAGGTCTCCTCGAACGCGTACAGCGCCGCGCCCTTGGCCACCGCCAGGTCCGGGTCCTGCAGCCGGGGCTTGAGGCCCAGCTCGGCCTCCAGCCGGGCGGCCACCGCGGGCATCTTGGTGGACCCGCCGACCAGCACCAGCTCGTCGTAGTCGGTCACGCCCTTCTCGGCGGCGGTGGCCAGGGTCCGGCCGGTGATCTCGATCGTGCGGTCCAGCAGGTCCTTGGTGATCTCCTCGAACTTCTCCCGGGTCAGCTCGATCGCCGCGGCCCGGCCGCCGTGCATCACCCGGACGGTGTGGGCGGTGCGCACGCTCAACGCCTTCTTGGCGTCCTCGGCGTCGCGACGCAGCTGCTGCTCGGTCTGCTTGTCGTCCAGCGGATCGCCGGCGTCGGGGTGCTCCTCGCGGAACCGCTCGGCCAGGTACTCCACGATCCGGGCGTCCCAGTCCGCCCCGCCCAGCTCGTGGTCGCCGTCGGTGCACACCACCTCGATGTGGCCGTCGCGCAACGCGATCACCGTGGTGTCGAACGTGCCGCCGCCCAGGTCGTACACCAGGATCGTGCGGTCCTGCTCGGGGTTGAGCACCCCGTAGGTGATGGCCGCGGCGATCGGCTCGGAGATGATGTCGATCACGTTCAGCCCGGCGATCCGGCCCGCCTTGCGGGTGGCGTCCCGTTCGGCCGCCCCGAAGTAGGCCGGCACCGTGATCACCACGTCCCGGGCGTCCTCCCCGGTGGTGGTGCGCGCATCGGTGGCCAGCTTGAGCAGGATGAACGCGCTCAGCTCCTCGGGCGTGTAGCCGAACTCGTGGATCGGGTAGGTGATGTCGCGGCCCATGTCCCGCTTGATCAGGCTCACCACGTTGTCGGGCTCCAGCACCGCGGTGTCCTTGGCGGCCTGCCCGACGATCACGTTGTCGCTGGTCTCGAAGTAGACCACCGAGGGAGTGGTGTCGGTGCCCTCGAGGTTGCGCAGGACCGTGGGACGTCCGACCTCGTCGATGGAGGCGATGCAGGAGTAGGTGGTTCCCAGGTCGATCCCATAGACAGCCATGTTCAGCTCACCTGTTCGAACTGCTTGATCGGGGAAGCGGGGAGGAACGGGCCGCGGGGTCGCCGTCGTCGCCGTCGGCGTCCGGGGCGCGGTGCCGGCCCACCCGCACCTCGGCCTTGCGGATCACCCGGCCGGCCCGTTCGAAGCCGTCGGCGCACACGCTGACGATCGTGCCGTCCAGCGCGGGGTCGGCGACCGGCTCGATGTCGATCGGCCGATGCCGGACAGGGTCGTAACGATCGCCGGGCCGGGTGACGAAACGCTCGGCCCCGGTGCGGGCCAGCGCCTCGGCGATCTCGTCGCGGATCGCGGCCAGCAGCGCGGCGGCGTGCACCGCGTCGGGCGGGTCCTCGGCCCACCGGCGCGCCTCACGGGCGGTCAGGTCGTGCAGCCGGAACAGCACCGCGCGCACCGGATCGAACATCGCGTGCAGCTCGCCGCGCCGCAGTGTCTGAACGTCCTGGTGGAGACGGTCGATCACGGCCTCCCGGTGCGCGGCGCGCTCATGCTCGCGTTCGATCGCCGCCGCCAGCCGGGCCAGTTCGGCGGCCACCCGCGCGGACGCCGACCGGTCCGGGTCGGTCGCGGCGGACGGCGCGGCGGGCTCGTCCCGCGACGCGCCGCGGGGCGGAGGCTGCGGCTGCTCGGGGGATGCGTCCCGGCCGGCCGAGGGGACGCCGCGCACCGGGCCGGCGGGATGGTCCTGGGCACTCGACACGTGCAGCAACATTAACGAGCCGTTACGTGCGGCGATAGACCCGCACTTTGCGCTCTCCGTGCGAAACCGGTGATTTTCCTGGGGAAACATTGACCGCGGCGGTGTCTTCGGCATGCCGTGGGCCCGGGCGTGCCGCCGAACCATGGGCCGAACCGGGGGATGGCACGGCGAATTCGATTTCACCGGATGCTTCTCGACACGGAAACAGCAAGGTAACACGCTGGAAACCAGGTATACGCAGGCTGGGGGAAAGGAGGTGCCGATGTTGTTGCGGATCAGGGTGCGGCTGCCCGATCGGCCGGGTTCCCTGGGGAAGGTCGCCCGGATTTTGGGGGCGGCGGGCGCCGACGTGGTCCAGATGGCCGTCTTGGAACGGGACAGCGGCCGGGCCATGGACGACTTCACGGTGGCCTGGCCGACCGGCGCCGGCATCGACCGGCTGTGCGAAGGGCTGTCCTCGATCCCGGGGGTCGACGTGATCGGCATCTGGCCGACCGCGGAGCCGCCGGGGATCAACCAGGACGCCGCGCTGATCGGCCAGCTGGCCGCGGCCCGGGAGAGCGACGGCCTGGCGATCCTGACCGACGCGGTGCCGGCCATGCTGAGCGCCGACTGGGCCGGGCTGCTGCGGGTCGAGGGCGAGAACGACGCCGTGCCGGTGCACACCAGCCTCGGAGTGCTCGGCGGGATCCGGGTGCCCCCGCTGGAGCCGCTGCGGCCGCGCGGGTTCACCGCCGAGGACGGCACCCGGTACGCGGTGGTGCCGATCGGCGGCGGGGAGCTGGCGCTGCTGGTGGCGCGGACCGGGGCTCCGCCGTTCCACCGCACCGAGGTGCTCCGGCTGACCCAGCTGGTGGGGGCCGCCGAGGCGGTGCTGGGGGCGAGACTGCGGGCGATCTCGGAGTCGGCCGACCCAGCGGTGGCCGGAAGCGGCGGCTGAGGGGGACGAGGCCGCGGGGGCCGTGCGCAGGAACACGCGCAGGGAACGTGCACAGGGAACAGGAGCGGCGAGAAACATGCGCACGGAACAAGTGCGACGAAAAACGTCAAAGGGGGAAACCATCGGGGTGTCGTGAACGTCTTCCCGTACGACACGGCCTTCGGTGCGGTGGCGCGGCCGCACCGAAGGCCGTGTTCCGTCCGCCTTCCGCCCGCGCGGCGGGCGGTAGCCTCACCGCGGAGACTCCCGAGCGGGAAGGGCGCACCGAGATGCTGTTGGCGGACGAGCGTCGCGAACTGTGCCGGATCGGTCGTCGAATGGTGGAGACCGGCGTGGTCCTCGGCGCGGCGGGCAACATCAGCGTCCGCCGCGGCGATCTGGTGGCGATCTCCCCGGCCGGGATGCGGCTGGAGCAGATGACCCCCGAGGACCCGCCGGTGATCGACCTGACCGGAGCCGTGGTGGAGGGGACGCGCGAACCCTCCTCCGAGACCCCCATGCACCTGGCGATCTACGAGGAGACCAGGGCTCCGGCGATCGTGCACACTCACTCCACCCACGGTGCGGTCATCGCGGCCACGATGACCGAACTGCCACCGATCCACTACTACACGTTGCTGCTGGGCGGAGTGGTGCGGGTCGCCGAATACGCCACCTACGGCACCCCGGAGCTGGCCGTCAACGTCCGCAAGGCCATGGCGGGCGGCATGCGCGCCGCCCTGATGGCCAACCACGGCGGCGTCGCCATCGGCGCCGACCTGGAGGACGCCTTCGAGAACGCCCTCATCCTGGAGTGGCTGTGCGGCGTCTACGTCCGCGCCCGCTCCATCGGCGAGCCCCGGGCGCTGACCGACGAGCAGCTCCGCCGGGCCGCCGAGCGCGGCCTGCGCCCCAAGCCCCTTCCGCAGGAGTGAAGACGGCCCTCGCGGCACGGCGCCGCCGCCCCGGCCGCCGCGCGAGATCTCCGGAGCCCCGCCCGCGGTCGCGCAGCGCGCGGCGCCTTCGCCCCTCGGCCGGCCTCCGGCCCGATCCCGGGTTCAGTCCCAGGCGCGGGCGAGGCGGGCCAGCTCATCGGCGTACTCGATGCGCTCGGCCCATGCGGCGGGCCACGCCTCCAGGCCCAGATGGGCGCCCGCGAACGCCCCGGCCAGGCAGGCGATCGAGTCCGAGTCGCCGGAGCTGGCCGCACCCCGCCGGATCGCCGACACCGGGTCGTCGGGGAACAGCAGGAAGCACAGCAGCCCGGTCGCCATCGCCTCCTCGGCCACCCAGCCCGCCCCGGTGATCAGGCACGGGTCGGCGTCCCGGTCGGCCCGCGCCAGCGCCGACTCCAGCCGGTCCAACGCGGCCAGGCACTCGTCCCACCCCCGGGCGATGAACGCCTCCGGGGAGTCCGCGGCCCCCTGCCGCGACGCGCCGTCCCCGCTCGGACGCCGCCACAGGTCCTCCAGCCAGCGGGAGCGGTAGACGGTCCGCTGCCGGTGGCAGCGTTCCCGCAGCGCCGCGGGCAGCTCGGCCGGGTCCATGCCCTCCCGCAGCCACCACACGGCGAACGCGGTCAGCTCACCGGCCGCCAGCCCGGTCGGATGCCCGTGCGTCAGCGCCGCCTGCAGCTGCGCCGCCCCCGCCCGCTGCTCGTCGGTGAGGCCGCGCACCAGGCCCACAGGCGCGACCCGCATGACGGCCCCGCACCCCTTCGAGTCGTGCACCGTCGCCCGCACCCACGGGACGCCGCGGTCCAGGTCCCGGCAGGCCCGCAGGCAGGTGTTGCCGGGGGCCCGGTCGTTCCGCGGATCGTGGAGCCAGTCGATGAAGCGCCGCCGCCAGTGCGGCAGCACCCGTTCGGGCGTGAGCGGGGGACGCTCCAGCGCGTCCAGCAGCCCTTCGGCCACCGCGATCGTCATCTGCGTGTCGTCGGTGACCAGCGCGGGCGCGTCGGGCGGGCCGGGCAGGTCGGCCGGCCCCAGGGGCCCGTAGCGGCGACGGATCTGCTCCATGGACAGGAACTCGGTCGGCGCCCCGAGGGCGTCCCCATAGGCGAGCCCGAACAGGCAGCCGCCGGCGGCGTGTGCGATGGGGGGCATGCCGCCGACCCTACAGCCCGATCAGCCTCGCGACCCGCTCCCGGTGCGCGGCGGGGGAGCCGAACAGCAGCTGCGAGGCCTTGGCCCGCTTGAAGTACAGGTGCGCGTCGTGCTCCCAGGTGAACCCGATGCCCCCGTGGATCTGGATGTTCTCCCCGGCCGCGCGGAAGAACGCCTCCGAGGTGTACGCCTGGGCCAGCGCCGCCGCCGTCGGCAGCTCCGCCGGCTCCTCGTCGGCCACGGTCGCCGCGTGCAGCACCGCCGACCGGGCCGACTCGACCTCCACCAGCATGTCGGCGCACTTGTGCTTGACGGCCTGAAAACCGCCGATCGGCCGGCCGAACTGGCGGCGGGCCTTGGCGTGCTCCACGCTCATCTCCAGCACCCGCTGCGCCCCGCCCAGCTGCTCGGCGGCCAGCGCGACCAGCGCGACGTCTCGGGTCCGCGCCAGGATCTCCGCCCCCGCCCCCGGCGGGCCGACCGGCCGGGCCGGGACGCCGGAGCACTCCAGCCGCGCCAGCCGCCGGGTCTGGTCCAGCGTGGGCAGCAGGGTCCGGGTCAGCCCGGGGGCGTCGCCGTCGACCGCGAACAGCGACACCCCCTCCGGAGTGCGCGCCGCCATCAGGATCAGATCGGCGACGTGCCCGTCGAGGACGAACGCCGCGGTCCCGGTCAGCCGGTCCCCCTCGGCCGTGACGGAGGTCCCGTCGCCGTCCCCGGTGTGGACCAGCGTCCCGATCACGGTCCCGTCCGCCAGGCCGGGCAGCAGATCCCGCCGGGCCTTCTCATCGCCCGAGGCCAGCAGCGCGTGCACGGCCAGCACGGCGCTGGCGAAGAACGGGGCGCACACCAGGGCGCGGCCCATCTCCTCCAGCACGATCGCCAGCTCCCGCATCCCGCACCCGGCCCCGCCGTGCTCCTCGGGGACCGCCAGCCCCGGCAGCCCGAGCTGCTCGGCCATCCGCCGCCACACCGCCGGGTCGTACCCCTCGGGGGTGGCCATCAGCCGGCGCACCTCCCGGGAGGGGGAGACCTCGGCGAAGAACCGGCGCAGCGTCGCGCGCAGCTCCCGCTGCTCCTCGGTGACGGCCAGCCGCATGCCCGAGCCCCTTCCGGCCCCCTTCTCCTCGGCGTGGGGCCGGTCGCCCACGTTAGGGCGCCCAGTCGTGCGGCCCCAGCACGTATCCCGCCGAACGGGACCGGAGATGGTTCAGCTCCACCAGGCGGTCCAGCGCCCGCCGCACCTCCTCCCGGTCGCGCCCGGTCTCGGCGGCGATCTGGATGACGTCGATCTCATCCAGCGCCCGGCCGTCGGTGTCGACGCTGGCGACCGCGTCGTAGACGTACAGCTCCAGGTCGGTCAGCTCGTGGACGTCCGCTTGTCTCTCCCGCATGGCCGCAGGGTGCCCGCTGCGGGCGGATCTAGGCGTCCCGGGCGCGCGGCAGCCGGGCCGTCACCACCAGCCCGCCGCCCTTCCGGGGCGTCGCGCCGGACCGGCTGGGCACCGACCTGCTCACCGTCGCCCCGGGCAACGACCTGTTCGGCGACCGGGCCGCGATGCCGGAGGAGGCGATCGGGATGATCGGCCGGATCCCCGGCGTGGAGGCGGTGTCGGGCACCGCGCTGCTCGAGGACGTCGAGGTGTACCGCACCGACCGCGTCCCCGAAGAGGAGAGCGGCGGGATCGCCGTCCGGGCCGCCCACCCGGGGCCGCTCCACCGTCCGGGCGCGGGTCCGGCACGGGGCCTGGCTGAACGCCGCGACCGCCCGGTACCCGGCGGTGGTGCTCGGCTCCGCCGCGGCCGAACGGCTCGGCATCGGCGCCGCCGGCCCCGACGTGCAGGTGTGCCTCGACGGACGCTGGTTCACCGTGGTCGGCGTCCTGGAGCCGGTCGAGCCGGTCCTCGAACCGGACGACTCCGTGCTGGTCGGCTGGGAGGCCGCCGAGCGGCGGCTCGGTTTCCGGGGGAACCCCACGGTCGTCTGCACCCGCGTCGCCGAGGACCGGATCGAGGCCGTCCGCGACCTGCTGGCCGCGGCCGCCGGCCCGCAGGCGCCCCACGAGGTCGAGGTCAGCCGTCCCTCCGACGCGCTGGNCGAGGTCGAGGTCAGCCGTCCCTCCGACGCGCTGGCCGCCAAGGCCGCCGCCGAACGGGCGTTCACCGGGCTGCTGCTCGGGCTGGGCGGCGTGGCGCTGCCGGTCGGCGGCCTCGGGGTGGCCAACACGATGGTCGTCTCGGTGCTGGAGCGGCGCGCCGAGATCGGGCTGCGCCGCTCGCTGGGCGCCACCCGGGGCCGCATCCGCCTGCAGTTCCCCGCCGAGTCGCAGCTGATGGGGGGCTCGGCGGCGTCGGGGGCGTGGGCCCGGGCGCCGCGGTCGCCGCCGGCTACGCGCACGCCCGGGGCTGGCCCGCCGTGGTGCCGGCGTGGGCGATGGCCGGGGGAGCGGCGGCGACCCTGCTGATCGGCGCGGTCGCGGGGCTGTATCCGGCGCTCCGGGCGGCGCGGCTGCCGCTGGCCGAGGCGCTGGCGTCGCCGTGAGCCGGTCACGGCGTGTCCGGGCCGTCCGCGGGACCGGGACGCGCCGTGACTACGATGCCCGTAGCCTTTCCGGATCCGATGAGGAGTCCCTGCGAGATGAGCTGGTTCCGCTGCGCCGAGAGCAGGCCGTGGGCGTCGCTGCGGCTGATCTGCTTCCCGCACGCGGGCGGCTCGGCGGTCGCCTACCGCCCCTGGGCCAAGGAGATCGGCCCGGAGATCGAGGTGCACGCGGTGCAGTACCCCGGCCGCGCCGACCGGCTCGCCGAACCGCTGATCGACGACCTGCACCGGCTCGCCCGCCTCATCGCCGGGGCGCTGGTCCCCCTGATGGACCGGCCCACCGCCCTGTTCGGGCACAGCATGGGCGCGATCGTCGCCTATGAGACCGCCCGCCTGCTGGAGGAGCGCGGCACCCCGCCGACGCACCTGTTCGCCTCCGGGGCCCGCCCGCCGCACCGCCGTGACGTGGACGAGGAGGGCCGGATCGCCGACGCCGACGACGACGCCCTGGTGGAGGCCCTCACCCTGCTGGGCGGAAGCGACGCCGAGGCGCTGGCCGACCCCGAGCTGCGCGAGTTCGTGCTGCCGTACGTCCGCAACGACCTCCGGATGATCGAGGACTACCGGCGCCGCCCCGGCCCCAACCCCTCCGTGCCCGTCACCGCCGTCATCGGCGACGGCGATCCGCACGTGGACGAAGGACGCGCCCGCGAATGGGCCGACGCCACCGAGGGCCCCTTCGCGTTGAAGGTCTTCGAGGGCGACCACTTCTACCTGATCCCGCGGCGGTCCGAGCTCCTCGGCGAGATCCGGCAGGCCTTGCACCTTCCGTGAGCCCTGCCGGACGTGCGGGCCGCGCCGGGTCCGCGACCGGGGACCGGGCCGGAGGCCGAACCGCCGGAGGGAGGCCGGATCAGGCGGGCGGGGTCTGCCGCAGGGCGAGGGCGGCCGCCTGGGTGCGGGTGGCGACCCCCAGCTTGGCCAGGATGTTGGACACATGGACGCTGGCGGTCTTGGGGGAGATGAACAGCTCGGCGGCGATCTCCCGATTGCCCAGGCCTTTGGCGACCAGCCGCAGAACCTCGCGTTCGCGGGCGGTCAGGGCGGCCAGCGGGCCCTCCCGGAGGTCGGGCTCGGCGACCGCGAGGCGGGCGCGGCGGCCCAGGTCGTCCAGTGCGCGGCGGAGCGGCCGGGCGCCGAGACGGTCGGCGGCCTCGACGGCCTGCCGCCAGTGGACGGCCGCGGCCTCGCGGTCGCCGTGGGCGGCCAGCGACCGGGCCAGCCGCCACCGTGACCGCGCCACCTCGTAGACGAACCCGTAGTCGAAGGCGTCCACCACCGCCCGCCAGTGCTCGGGGGCGTCCTCACCGCGGGCTCGATGCCACTCGGCCTCGGCCCTGGCCAGCCACGCCTTGCCCTCCTCACCCAGCCAGCCGCGCTCGTGCCCGTCGACGGTGCGGGTCGCGGCCAGTCGGGCGCGCGCGACCGCCGCGTCGGCGGCGTGCACGGCCCGTTCGACGGCGGCGTCGTCACCGGCGGCGCGCGCCCGCGCCGCCCGGTCCGCGTGCGCCCACAGCGCGGTCGCGGCCAGCCGGATCACGGCCGGATCGCCGTCGGGCAGGACGGCCAGCGCGGCGTCGGCGTGCTCGAGGGCCGACTCCTCATCGCCCCGCCACAGCGCGTGCTCGGCGGCCAGGCCGCGCGCCAGGAACAGGATGAACTCGTCGGCGTCCCACAGCCCGGCCAGCCACTCCAGCCGTTCCTCCACCACGGGGGAGCCCTGGGCGACCTCGCCGAACAGCGCGAACGCCGACAGCGTCCCCTCGAACACGGTGGCGGCCCGCACCGGGAATCCCTCGGCGAGCCGGGCCGTCTCCGCCCAGTCGCCGGTCGTGTAGGCCACCAGGTACTGCAGGAAGCGCATGTTGATGCCGTAGGTGCTCCAGGCCAGCCCGGCGTCGAAGGTGAGGCGGACCCCCTCGGCGATCGCCTCCCGGGCGCCGGTCAGGTCGCCCCGCTCGAACATCGTCCGCGCCCGGTTGTATCCGGCCCGCAACGCCACCTGCAGGTCCCCCGAGCCCAGTCCCAGCCGCCAGGCCGCCGTGAACGTCCGCTCGGCCCCGGAGTCGGGCCGGGTCGGCTCCTCGTGCAGCCCCAGCGAGATCAGCGCGCTGGCCTCGGCGTCGGTCGCGCCGGTGGCCCGGGCCGCCGCCAGCGCCTGCTCGGCCGTCTCGCGGAGCCGGCCGCGGTCGCCGGAGGAGAAGATCGAGCGCGCCAGCGTCGCCAGCGCCCGGGCGCGCTGCGGGCTGGGCGGGTCGGCCGGCAGCAGGTCGATGGCGGTGCGGGCGGCGGCGATCGACTCCTCGATCCGCTCCAGGTCCCCCAGGTAGTAGGCCAGCCGTTCGTAGACCTCGCTGAGCAGCGGCCGGTCGTCGGGGTCGACGGACTCCAGCAGCCGCTGCACCCGCAGCCGGGCCCGGCGCAGGTCCCCGGCCGCCGCCGACGCCGCCGCGGCCCGCAGCGACAGCCGCACCCGGTCCGTCCCGGCCGTCCGTTCCGGCTCGGGCACCGCCTCCCACAGCGACAGCGCCCGGTCGTAGTGCTCGTGCGCCTCGGCCGGCGCGCCGACCCGCTCGGCCTGCCGGGCGGCCCGCACCGACGCGGCGAACGCGGCGGGCAGGTCGTGCGCGGCCATGCTGTGGTGGGCCAGCTCGGCGGCCGATCCGCCGTCGGCGGCCAGCAGCGCCGCGAACGCCGCGTGCAGCCGGGTCCGCTCCCCGGGCAGCAGATCCCCGTACACCGCCTCGCGCAACAGGGCGTGCCGGAACGCATACCCCTCCGGCCCGTCGGGCAGCAGCAGCCGGTGCGAGACGACCTCCCGCAGCGCCTCCTCGCAGGTCGTCTCGTCCAGCTCCGACGCCCGGCGCAGCAGCCGGTCGCCGACCCGTCGCCCGGCGACGGCGGCCACCCGGACCACGCGCTGGGCGGGCTCGCTGAGCCGCTCCAGCCGGGCCAGCAGCAGATCGGCCAGGGCCTGCGGCAGATCCTCCCCGGCGCGGGCGGCGGCCAGCAGCTCGGCCGCATAGAACGGGTTGCCTTCGGAGCGGGCGTGCACCTGCGCCGCCAGCTCGGCGGGCGGCTCGGCGCCCTCCAGCGCGGCCAGATAGGCGGCGGTCTCGGCCGGTCCGAAGGGGGCCAGCTCCACCGCCGACACCGCGGGCAGCCGCAGCAGCTCGGCCACCACCGGGCGCAGCGGATGCCGCCGGTGCAGGTCGTCGGTGCGGTAGGTGCCGATCAGGCAGACCCGTTCCCGTTGCAGCACCCGGCTCAGGAACGTCAGCAGATCCCGGGTGGAGCGGTCCGCCCAGTGCAGGTCCTCCAGCACCAGCACCACCGGGCGGTCGTCGGACAGTTCGCCCAGCAGCCCCAGTGTCGCCCCGAACAGGCGCTGCTGGGCCACGTCGGCGGCGTCCCCGCCGGCCGCGCCCAGGCCGTCGGGCAGCAGCCCGGCCAGCACCGGCCGGGCCTCCACCGCCGCGCGCACCGCCGCGCGGACCTCGGCGGGGACGGCGGGGTCGCGGGCGGCCGTCCACAGCGCGTCGGCCAGCGGCAGGTACGGCATGCTCTCGCCGAGCGCGGCGCACTGGCCCTGCAGCACCAGCCCGCCCCGCTCCCGGGCGATCGCGCACAGCTCGGCCACCAGGCGGGACTTGCCGATCCCGGCGTCTCCGCTCACCAGCACCACCGCGGCCTGCCCGGCCTGCGCCCGCTCCAGCGCCCCGACCAGGCTCTCCAGCTCGTGACGCCGACCGATCAGGTCGTCCCGCCTCACCGGTCGCCTCCATCCGTCGTGTGCCGGTCCGCCGCCGTGAGCGAGCGTACCGGCGGACGGGGCCGTCCCGTCGTCCGCCCGCGGGCGGCGAAACGGCGGCCCGGCGTCGCCGGGCCGCCGTCGCGGCGGGGGTCGGAAGGGCTCTCAGACGCCGGCGCCCACCGGCTCCTCCGCGTCCTGGGGCTCCTCGGCGGTCGGCTCGGGCGCGGGGGCGGGCAGCAGCCCGGCGTAGACGCGGGCGGTCTCGGCGCCGACCCGCTCCCAGGTGTAGCGGGAGTGGGCGCGGTCGGCGGCGGCGATGGCCCACGCCGACAAGGTGGTCTCCTCGCCCAGCAAGCGGCGCAGCGCACGGCCGATGGCGACCGGCTGGGCGGCCGGCACGTGCAGGCCGGTGACGCCGTCCAGCACGCTGTCGGCGCTGAGCCCGGCGGGCACCGTCACCACCGGGACGCCGCAGGCCATGGCCTCCAGCGAGGTCATCCCCGACGGCTGGTGCGGGGCCAGGCACAGCACCAGCCGGGCGGTGCGCAGCAGCTTGGGCACGTCCTTGCGGGGCAGCCGGCCCAGCATCCGGACGCGGTCGGCGACGTGCAGCTCCTCGGCCAGCGCGGTCAGCCGCCGCACGACCGGATCGGCGCGCAGGTCCTCCGCGGGCGGGCCGCCAGCCACGACCAGCTCGGCGTCGGGGACGTGCACCAGGGCGCGGATCGCGGTGGCCACCCCGCCGCTCTCCAGGTCGCCGCAGACCATCACCAGGCGGGGCCGGTGTCCGCGCGGCATCGTCGGTCCGGTCTGCCGGAACCGGTCGCCGTCCACCCCGCAGGGCACCACGGCGATCTGCGGGCGGGCCACCCCCATCCGGACCAGCTCGTCGGCCTCGTGGTCGCATCCGGCCAGCACCCGGCCGGCGCCGCGGCCGAGCGCCCGCTCGATCCGGATCCGGGCCGGGTGGACGGTGCGCCGCCCGCCGGGACGGCGGCTCTCCACCACCCCCAGGCCGTGGAACGACTGCACCAGCGGGACGTCGAGGTCCTGGACGGCGGAGTGGGCGGCCAGCCCGCCGAGCCAGCCGTGGGCGTGCACCAGCTCCGGCCGCTGGCGACCGTGGGACAGCCGCCGGGTCAGTTCTTCGGCGAAGGTCTTGACGTGCGGGAGGACGGCCGCCTCGTCCAGCGGCCGGGCCGGGCCGGCGTCGAGGTGCTCCATGGTCGCGCCGACGCCCAGCCGGACTCTGGGACGCGCTCGTTCGTCGGTGCGCCGGGTGTAGACGGTCACCCGGTGCCCTTGCCGGCCGAGGGCGCGCGCCAGCTCCGTGACGTAGACGGCGTGGACGCCCGCGAGGGGCTCGTGCGACAGGTCGGCCAGGGTGACGAGCGCGATGGTGAGCGAAGAAGCGGGCATGACGCAGCCTCCGAATCGAGCGCAGGGAGAAGAAGGTGGAGGTATCTGCGTCTTAGACACCCACGTTGATCTTTCTTTCCGTTCGTCTTCTCCACCAAACCTGCAAAGTCGGAAGTTTCTCCCTCGGCGGGATGGTCCGGTTCTCCCGCGCGTCGCGGACCTCGTCCCGAATCGCATCCCGCGCGGAATCCCGATCGTCGTCTCGATCCCCGATCGTCTTGCGCGAAGGGTCGGAAACACCGGACGGGCTCGCCGATACTGAGGGGATGCGCGGCAGAGTCTGGTACGTGGCGTACGGGTCGAATCTGGCGAGCGAGCGGTTCCGCTGTTATCTGGTCGGCGGACGGCCGCCCGGCGGCGCCCGTCGTCATCCCGGCTGCCGGGACACCACGCCGGTGCGGGCCGAACGGCCGATGACGCTGCCCGGCGGGGTGTACTTCGCGCACACCTCGCCGACCTGGGGCGGCGGGATGGCCTTTTACGACCCCGGGCTGCCGGGCCGGGTCGCAGCCCGTGCCTACCTGCTGAGCGTGAGCCAGTTCGCCGATGTGATCAGCCAGGAGATGCACCGCGAGGTCGGGCGGGACCTGGATCTGACGGAGGCGGTCCGCACCGGACGGCAGCGGCTGGGCCCCGGCCGGTACGAGACGATCGTCAAGGTGGGGGAGGACGGCGGCGTCCCGATGCTGACCTTCACCGCCCCGCACGGCGCCGCCGAGGCGCGGCTGAACGCCCCGTCGGCGCCGTATCTGCGGGTGCTCGGCCGCGGCCTGCGCGAGTCCCACGGCTGGTCGGTGGAGCGCGCCGCCGGCTATCTGGCGCTCCGCCCCGGTGCGCGGGACGGCTGGACGCCGGAGTCCGTCGCGCGGCTGCTGCGCGGATAGCGCATCAGCAGGCTCGCCTGCACGTCGTCGGCCCCGACGACCTGGTAGCGGTGCGGGACGTCCGCGCGCCAGGACAGGTGCCCGCCCGGCCCCAGGGTCCGCGGCGCGTCGACCGGCCCGGCCCGCAGCGTCCCGGCGAACACGGTCAGGTGCTCGGTCGTCCCCGGCGGATGCGGCGGTGAGGTCTGCTCGGTGCCCGCCGGGAAGGTCAGCCGGTACAGCTCGTAGGTCGCCGACTCCTCGTCGAACGCCTCCAGCAGGGTGGCCTGCACGGAGGCGCCGCGCAGGGTGGGCTCGCCCCACCGCGGCAGCAGCGCGGTGATCGGCACGGCCAGTTCGGCGGTGACCGCCCACAACGTCTCCAGCGTCGGGTTGCGGACGCCCGTCTCCAGGCCCGAGAGGGTGGCCTTGCCGATCCCGGCCCGGCGGGCCAGCTCCGACAGCGAGATGCCGCGCTCCTCGCGCAGCGCGCGCAGCCTCCGGCCCATCTCGGCCAGGTCGATGTCCATCGCGGGACGGGACGTGCTCGCGTCGGACTTCATGTGCGCTATGGTTCCATATCCGGAACGTTCCGGATATGGAACGAAGTGGCGGAAGGCGGCGGCGATGGGGCGGGTGACGCAACCGGTGCTGGCCGGGATCGTGGCCGGGCTGGTCGCGTTCGCCAGCTCGTTCGCGGTCGTGCTGGCGGGGCTCCGCGGGGTCGGGGCCACCCCGGAGCAGGCCGCCTCCGGTCTGCTGGCGGTGGGCGCGGGCGGCGGGCTGGTGGCGATCTGGCTCAGCGTCCGGCACCGCATGCCGATCAGCATCGCCTGGTCCACCCCCGGAGCGGCGTTGCTGGCCTCCACCGGCGCCGTCGAGGGCGGATTCCCCGCCGCCGTGGGCGCGTTCGCCGTGTGCGGGCTGCTCTTCGCGATCACCGGGCTGTTCTCCCCGCTGGGCCGGTGGATCGCGGCGATCCCGCCGTCGCTGGCCGCCGCCATGCTCGCGGGGGTGCTGCTGGAGCTGTGCGTCGCCCCCGTGCGCGCGCTGGCCGAGCTCCCGCTGTCGGCCGCCCCGGTCGTGGCGACCTGGGCGCTGCTGCTGCGGTTCGCCCGCACCTGGGCGGTGCCCGCGGCCCTGGCCGTCGCGGCGGTCGCCATCGCGGTCGACGGGCCCGACGGCCTGGACGGCGCGTCGCCGGTCCCGGTGATCGAACCCGTCGCCCCGGTCTGGACCCTGCCCGCGATGGTCGGCATCGCGCTTCCGCTCTACCTGGTCACCATGGCCGCGCAGAACGTTCCCGGCGCGGCGCTGCTGGCCGGCTACGGCTATGCGCCGAGGCTGTCGTCGGTCCTGACCGGCACCGGGCTCGGCACCGCCGCGCTCGCCCCGCTGGGCGGGCACTCGATCAACCTGGCCGCCATCACCGCCGCGCTGGTCGCCGGCCCCGACGCCCACCCCGATCCCGACCGACGCTGGATCGCCTCGGTCGGCACGGCCGCCACCCTGATCGTGCTGTCCCTGGGCTCGGGCCTGGCCGTCGCGCTGGTGCTGGCCTCTCCGCCGGTCCTGGTCGAGGGGGTCGCCGGGCTGGCCCTGCTGGGCGCGCTGGGCAACGCCCTGACCACGGCCGCCGCCGACGCCGACCGTCGCGACGCCGTCGTGGTCACCTTCGTCGTCACCGCCTCCCCGGTGAGCATCGCCGGAATCGGCTCGGCGTTCTGGGGGTTGCTGGCCGGCGTCGTGATGCTCGCGCTGCACCGCCGCCGGCCCCGCCCTGACGGGGGCGGGGCCGAACGCGTGGGTCATACTGCCCCCATGAACGTCGGCGACGTGGTGGAGGACTTCGAACTCCCCGACGAGCGGGGCACGCCCCGCAGACTCTCTGAGCTGCTGGCCGACGGGCCGGTGGTGCTGTTCTTCTACCCGGCGGCGATGACCCCCGGCTGCACCGCCGAGGCCTGCCGCTTCCGCGATCTGGCCGCCGAGTTCGCCGAGGCGGGCGCTCGGCCGGTGGGGATCAGCGCCGATCCGGTGGAGCGGCAGGCCGAGTTCACCGCCAAGCACGATCTGGGCTATCCGCTGCTGTCGGACGCCGACGGCGAGATCGCCCGGCGCTTCGGCGTCCGGCGGGGGTTCGCCCTCGCGCCCACCAAGCGCCGGACCTTCGTGATCGACACCGACCGGCGGATCCTGGAGATCGTCAAGAGCGAGATCCGCATGAGCGTCCACGCCGACAAGGCGCTGGCCGCGCTCCGCCGTCGCGGCGCCTGAGCGCCCACGGGCGGGCGGCCGGAACGGCGAGGACGCCCGCCGCGCAGTGCGATCGGGGCCCGGACCGGCGCCGGCGGCCTCGGGCGGCCGCCCGCACAGGGGGAGGGGCAGGCGGCCCCCGGTGCGCCCGGAGGGGCGCGGGGCGTGGCCGAACGTGTGCGTAACGCACATGATCGCCGATCTCGGCGATATCCGTTCAAAAGGCCCGGGCGTCGCTACGATCAATGCCGTTCGCGCTCAGTTCTTCCCGATGGAACGGATGGACGTGCCTGATCCGCTGGAGTGGGAACGGGTTCTGATCGGCGGCGTCATCGTGCTCCTCGCCCCCGTGCTCGGGGCGGCGCTGCGGATGCTGTTGGGCAGGCTGTCCAAGCGGGCCGAGGACACCCCGTGGGCCTGGGACGACCTGACGATCCGACTGCTGCGCGACCTGGCCGTGGTGCTCACCGTGGTGGCCGGGGCGTGGGCGGCGACCCTGACCGTCCGGTTCCAGCCGGGGGTCCGCAACGTGATCGCCTCCGTGCTGGTCGCGGTGATCATCCTGGCGGTGACGCTGGCGCTCGCCCGGATGGCGGCCGGGATCGTCACCACCATCGTCCTGGCCAGGTCGGGCGTCTCCCAGTCGGTGACGATCTTCGCCAACATCACCCGCGCGGTGGTGCTGGTGGTGGGCGTGCTGGTGCTGCTGCAGAGCATGGGCGTGTCGATCACCCCGATGCTCACCGCCCTCGGCGTGGGCGGTCTGGCGGTCGCGCTGGCCCTCCAGGACACCCTGGCCAACCTGTTCGCCGGAGTGCACATCCTGGCCTCCAAGACCGTGGTGCCCGGCGACTACGTGCGGCTGACCAGCGGTGAGGAGGGCAACATCGTCGACATCAACTGGCGCAAGACCACCATCAAGACCCTCTCCGACAACCTGGTGGTGGTGCCCAATTCCCGGTTCGCCGACGCCATCCTCACCAACTACCACGGCCCCGGCTCTGAGATGAGCATCCTCATCCAGGCCAAGGTGGCCTACGACAGCGACCTGGACCGGGTGGAGAAGGTCGTCGTCGAGGTCGGCCGCGAGGTGATGACCGAGGTCGAGGGCGGCGTGCCGGACCATCGGCCGCTGGTGCGCTTCCACACCTTCGGCGAGCACAGCATCGACTTCACCGTCATCCTGCGGGTCCGCGAGTACGACGCCCAGTTCCTGGTCAAGCACGAGTTCATCAAGCGGCTGCACGCCCGGTTCCGGAACGAGGGCATCCAGATCCCGCTGCCCACCCGCAGCATCGTCCTGGACGGCGAGTGGACGCCGTCGCTCCCGGCGCAGCGGACGTCCTGACGGATGCCCACCTCGCGCACCGCGTTCTGGTCGGTCACGCTGATCGTCCTGGCCGCGCTCAACCTGCGCCCGGCGGTGACCACCGTCGGGCCGCTGCTCACCGCGATCCAGGACGACCTGGATCTGTCGGGGGCCGAGGCCGGGGCGCTGACCACCCTGCCGGTGCTGTGCTTCGGCGCGGCCGGTCTGGCGGCCCCGGCGCTGCGCGGCCGGATCCGCGAGGAGACGCTGCTGGCGCTGAGCATGGGCCTGCTGGCGGCCGGACTGCTGCTGCGCGTCGGCCCGGTCCCGGCCACCCTGTTCGCCGGCTCGCTGATCGTCGGGGCGGCCATCGGGATCGGCAACGTGGCGATGCCCGCCCTCATCAAACGCGACCATCCGACCTCGGTCACCCTGGTGACCTCGCTGTACTCGACCGCGCTGACGGTCGGGGCCGCGGTGAGCGCGGCGGTCGTGGTGCCGATCGACCAGGCGCTGGCCGGCGGCTGGCGGGTGCCGCTGGCCCTGCCCGCCGCGGCCGCGGGCGCGGCGCTGCTGTGCTGGCTGCCGCGCGTCCGGCGGCGCGACGGGGAAGGCGGCGGGTCGGCTCCGGCGGGCCCCGCGCCCGGGCTGTGGCGCAACGGACTGGCCTGGCAGGTCAGCGCCTTCATGGGGCTGCAGTCGCTGCTGGCGTACGTGGTGTTCGGCTGGCTGCCGACGCTGGCGCAGGACCGGGGGATGGGCGAGGCCGACGCCGGCCTGCTGCTGGCGGTCACCTCGATCGTGCAGGCGGTGGGCTCGCTGCTGGTCCCGCTCGCCGACCGGCGGCTGCCGGATCAGCGCGCCCAGGTGGCGGTGGTGGCGGCGCTGACCTTCGTCGGGTTCTGCGGCCTGGCGTGGGCGCCGCTCGGGCTGATCTGGGCGGTCGCGGTGGTGCTCGGGCTGGGGCAGGGGGCGGTGTTCGCCCTGGCCCTGTCGTTCCTGGGGCTGCGCGCCGGCACCCCGGCGATCGCCGCGCGGCTGTCGGCGATGGCCCAGGGCACCGGCTACCTGATCGCCGCCACCGGCCCGTTCGTCGTCGGGCTGCTGCACGACCTGACCGGCGGGTGGAACGCGCCGATGCTGTTCGTGCTGGCGATCGTCGTCGCCCACCTGTTCCCGGGGCTGGCCGCCGCCCGCGACCGCACCATCGGCTGAGCGGCCCGGTCGGTCCGTCCGCCGTCGCGGAGCGGGGCCGTCGGCCCGGCGGCGCCGAGCGGCCCCCTGCGGGAGCGCGTCCCGGGGGCGTTCCACAGGCGGCGGGACGCGCCGCCCCTCCGGCCCCGGCCGCGCACCGCTCAGGTGCGGGGGAGGCTCTCGATGGCCCCGATGAGCAGGTCGAGACCGAAGTCGAAATCGGCGTCGTAATCGGGATGCAGCAGCTCCCGGGCCGCGCCCACCACGTGCGGGAACGCCTTCGGATCCACCAGCTCGGCGACCCGTCTCCGCTCCTCGGCGATCTGCCGCAGCGTGGCGGCGGTGTTCGCCTCGTTCATCAGCGTGCCGATCACATAGGCCATGAACGTCCGCATCACCTGCACCGCGGTGCGGCCCCGGAAACCGGCCTGTTCGGCGATGGCCAGCATCTGCTCGATCACCGGCAGCCGCCGGGTCCAGATCATCGACCGGGACAGCACCACCGACATCGACCTGGGATGGCGGTGCGCCGCGGCGCGGAACGCGTGCGCCAACCGGCGCGCCCGGTCCCGCCAATCGGCCTCCGGCGCCGGATCCACCTCCAGCCCGCCCAGGATCCGGTCGGCGATCCCGTCGAGCACGGCCTCCTTGCCCGGCACATGGTTGTAGAGCGACATCGCCGCGACGCCCAGCTCGGCGCCGATCCGACGCATCGACAGCGCCTGGGCGCCCTCCCGCTCGATCAGCTCGATGGCCGTCGCGATGATCCGGTCGTGGGTCAACGGCGCCCGGACCGGGGCGCCGGGGACCTCGGTCGGGAGCGTGCCGCCACGGGTCTGTTTCGCCACCTGCCGCCTCTCCTGCACCGCTGTCGGGACGTCCCCACACCGTATTCGCGTCGTGCCGGTCACCGCGCCGGTGACCGCGCCGATGATCGCGCCGGTGAGCGCGCCGGGATTCGCCTCATGCCGCCGCCCGGCCCTCCGCCACGGCGTAAGCGCCCCCTTGCCGTACTTACGACGTAAGTGCCATGCTGACACTCAGCGACTTACGCCGTAAGCGGAAGGAGGGTCATGAGCGTCCAGACGGCCGCCCCCGAGACCGGCCGGGCACGGCGGACCGCGGTGATCCGCTGCCGGGACGGCGATCACACCATCGCGCTCACCGAACGCGAACCGGTCGCCGAACGGCTGATCGCGATCTCCCGCAAGCGCTCGTTCGACCCGAACGTGGACGTGGACTGGGACGCCCCCCAGGACCCGGACGTGTTCTACATGCCTCCGCAGCTGGTCTCGTTGTACGAGACGCCGCTCTGGGACCGGATGACCCATCGGCAGCGGGTCGAGCTGTCCAAGCGGGAGGTCGCCGAGATCGCCTCCTTCGGCATCTGGGCCGAGCTGCTGTTGATGAACATCCTGCTCAAGACCGCCTACCGCTTCCGCTACGACAGCCAGCACACCGCCTACGCGCTCACCGAGGTGGCCGACGAGTGCCGCCACTCGATGATGTTCGGCCGGATGGTCCGCGCCTTCGGCCTGCGCACCCGCCGCCCGATCCCCATCGCCTACCACCTCGGCAAGATCGCCGCCGGAGCGCCGTACCTGCCGCTGCAGATGTTCGCCGGGACGCTGGTGGTGGAGGAGTTCACCGACTCGCTGCAGCGGGTCAGCATGGCCGACGAGGAGATCCAGCCCCTGGTCCGGCAGGTCTCCCGGATCCATGTGATCGAGGAGGCCCGCCACATCAAGTACGCCCGCGAAGAGCTCAAACGCGCCGTCGCCGCCTCTTCGACGGCCCGGCGCAGATTCGCCGCGATGGGCGTGGCCCGCTTCACCTCCTGGATCCCCCGCCTGGTCATCCACCCCTCGGCCTACGCCGCGGTCGGGCTGGACCCCAAGGAGGCGCAGCGGGTCGCGGCGGCCAGCCCGCACCGTCGCGCCGTCTGGGCCTGGTCGATGCGCCGCTGCACCCGGTTCTTCGACGAGGTGGGGCTGCTGGACGGGCCGGCCCGGCGGATCTGGCGGCGCGCCGGGCTGCTGCCCGACGAGCCGCCGCAGATCTTCTGACCTCTCCCGGCCCGGGCGCGCCGCCGGATCCGGAGGCCGGGGCGTCCGGGCCGCGGGGCGCTCACCCCGCGGCGGCCAGGGCCTCTTCGTCCAGTGCCCTGCGCAACGCGGGCACCGCCGGGCCGGAACGAGCGGTGAGGGCGGCGATGCGGGCGCGGTGGCGACGCCGCTCACCGGGGGTGATCACGGTGTGCAGCCGCCCGGCCGCCGCCAGCGCCAGCGTCGCCGCGTCGTAGCTGTTGACGTGCGCCACCGGCCGGCCTCGCAGCGCCGACGACGCACGCCCCCACAGGTCCTTGACCACCCGCGGGTCGTGGACCTCCACCTCCTTGCAGGGGATCAGCCCCAGCAGCCGGCGCGACCGCACCCGGATGAACCCCTCGGCCTCCAGCTCGGCCTGCACGGCCTTGACCATCGCCCGCTTGTCCTTGCCCACCCAGTACTGCCACCGGTGCGGCCGTGACGCGCCGATCTGCGCCAGCAGCCCGTACGGGTCGTCGCCGGGGGTGCCGAGCCGCGGCCGGCGCTCGCCGACCAGACGGCCGTCCAAGTACAGCTCGGTCAGCGCGGCGGCGCGCAGCAGATGACCCAGCCGGCCGCGGGCCGTCATCCGGCCGCGCCGCAGGTCGTAGGCCAGCAGGTAGACCCTGCCCGGCAGGGAGTCGGGCACCTTGACCATCGCTACTCCTCGTCCTCGCCGTCGGGGACGCCTCCGTCATCGGTCTCGTTCTTGCGCGGGCGGCCGGGACGCCGCATCCGCCCGGCGTCCCGGGGCATCCGCCCGGCCTCCTGCAGGGCCTTGCGCAGCAGGAACTCGATCTGCGCGTTGGTGCTGCGCAGCTCGTCCCCGGCCCAGCGCGCCAGCGCGTCGTGCACGGCCGGGTCGAGCCGCAGCAGGAGCTTCTTGCGTTCCCTGGGCAATGGTCCGCGTCACTGGTAGAGGGTCCCGGTATTGACCACAGGCTGGGCGTCCCGGTCGGCGCACAGCACCACCAGCAGGTTGCTCACCATCGCCGCCTTGCGCTCCTCGTCGAGGTCCACCACGTCGTCCTCCTCCAGCCTGGCCAGTGCAAGCTCCACCATGCTGACCGCTCCCTCGACGATGCGCTGGCGGGCGGCCACCACCGCGCCGGCCTGCTGACGGCGCAGCATGGCCTGGGCGATCTCGGGGGCGTAGGCCAGCCGGTTGATCCGCGACTCGATGACCCGCACTCCGGCGGAGGCGACCCGGCTCTGGATCTCCTCCGAGAGCTTGGCGGTGATCTCGTCGGCGTTCTCCCGCAGCGACAGGGTGTCGGCCGAGTCGTAGGGGAAGCTGCCGGCGATGTGCCGGACCGCGGCCTCGGTCTGGAACGCCACGAACTCCACGTAGTCGTCCACCGCGAAGCAGGCCCGCGCGGTGTCCTCGACCTGCCAGACCACCACCGCGGAGATCTCGATCGGGTTGCCGTCCAGGTCGTTGACCTTGGCCGGGCCGGTCTCGTGGTTGCGGATCCGGGTGGAGACGCGGCGCCGGATCGTCAGCGGGTTGACCCAGCGCAGCCCGTCGGTGCGGATCGTGCCGCTGTAAGAGGAGCCGAGCAGCTGCAGCACCCGGGCCTCGTTCGGCGCCACGACCGTCAGCCCGAGGGCCAGGACGAACCCGACGGTGGTCAGCAGCAAGCCGACCACCAGCAGCGGAACGCCCGCCGTGCCGAACGTGGGGATGGAGCCGCCGGCCGCCGTCGCGCCGATGACGATCAGCGCCAGCGAGATCACCAGCATCGGCCAGCCGTTGCGGTCCCGGGCCGGCCGCTCGGTGATCGACGAAGTGGGGGCGGAGACGTCGGTCGCCGTCATGGAGTCCTCCTTTACCGTATGGCATCAGCATAGCAAAGTGATATCACTTTTTGCCTCCTCGGTCCGCCCCCCGATCCGTCTGCCGGCCCGCCCGGGCCGCCGAACGCCCCGCCGCCCTCCGAACCGCCACCGGCCGCCGGGTCCGGGCCGCCCGGCCTCGGTCGGCTCCGCGTACCGTCACCGCCGCCCGGTACCGTCGGGGCGACGCCCGGGACGTCTGGATCGAGGAGCCATGGAACGCGAGCTGACCCTGATGGCGGTGCACGCCCACCCGGACGACGAGGTGCTCGGCACCGGCGGCGTGCTGGCCCGCTGCGCCCGAGAGGGGATCCGCACCGTCTTGGTGACCTGCACCAACGGCGAGCAGGGGGACGGGCCCGGCGGAGTCAAGCCCGGCGAGCCCGGCCACGACGAGGAGGAGGTGCGCCGCCGTCGGCTCGCCGAGCTGCACGAGTCGGCCGCCTGCCTGGGCGTCCGGCACGTCGAGCCGCTCGGGTACCGCGACTCGGGAATGGCGGGCTGGGCGGCCAACCGCGCCCCCGACGCGTTCGCCAACGTCCCGGTCGACCGGGCCGCCCGGCGCCTGGGGGAGCTCATGGAGCGGTACCGCCCGCAGGTCGTCGTCACCTATGACGAACGCGGCGGCTACGGTCACCCCGACCACATCCAGGCCCACCGCGTCACGATGGCGGCGGTCGAGCTGACCGGCGTCCCCGACAAGCTGTACTACACCGCCGTCCCCCGCGAGGGCGTCCGCGAGATGTTCGCCCGGGTCCGCGCGCTCGGCATCGACCTGGGCGACGGGGAGCTCCCCGACGACTTCGGCGTCCCCGGCGAGCGGATCACCACCGTGGTGGACGTCGGCGCCTACGCCGACCGCAAGCGCAAGGCCCTCCAGGCCCACGCCAGCCAGGGCGACAGCGCCTTCTTCCTGCGCCTCCCCGAGGAGGTGCAGCGCATGGCCTTCGGCACCGAACACTTCATCCGCCACCCCTCCTCCCGCGTCCGGCCCGCCGTTCCCGAGACCGACCTCTTCGCCGGCCTCCGCTGACCCGACGGGACCGCCGCCCGGCGGACGGGAAGGACGGGGCGCCGGCGCCGGGGCGATACGGCCGTACCGCCCCGGCGTTCCGCGCCCGACGGCCCCGGGAGGGACGGGACGGCGGGCGCAGGACGGTCAGTCCGGCAGGAGGGAGGGCAGCTCCCGGGCGTGGGCCTGCAGATAGGCGGCGAGCGGAGCGGGGAACAGATCGAGGGCCGCCAGCGCCTCGGGACGGCACGGAACGCGGACGACCTCATAGGAGCCCTTGGCGGGATCGTCGAACTCGGGACCGTGCCGGCGGGACAGATCCAGCGAGAGCAGCCGGCAGACGTAGAACGTGCTCAGATAGTGCAGGCCGAGCCCCTGCTCGAAGTAGGAGAAGACCTGGCGGAGCGGCCCCGCCGTGGCGCCCAGCTCCTCGTGGAGCTCACGGCGCAGGGCCTCCTCGGGGCCGGCGTCCTCCGGCTCGATCTTGCCGCCCGGCGTCGAGAAGTACGGCTTCAGCCCCGGCTTGACCCGGCGGAACAGCACCAGGTCGTCGTTCTCGTCGAGGAGCAGCGCGCGCACCGCGTGCCGTTGCGGATGCGCCGGCTCCTCGCTCTGCGGCAGCGGCCGGCGCAGCACCAGCCGCCGCTCGAACCCGCCCCGCTCGGCGGCCTTGGCCCGGCGCATCCGGTCCAGCTCCTCGGCGGACACGCCGTGCGCGGCGGCCAGCGCGTACACGACCTCCACGACGTCGGCGAGCTCCCCCGGATCGTCGGCCGCCGCGTACTCGCCGGCCTCCTCCAGCAGCTTGGCCCGCAGGAACGCCCGGTACTCGCCGTCCGCGGCGGCCCGCACGTCCGGGCGCTCCCCGGCGGACGCGATGAGCTCCGGGATCCGGTCCCGGACGAGCTTCTCCACCATCGCCTCGCGCCGCGGCCGGGGCTCGGCCAGCGTCCCGCCGCGCCGCTCCACCGCCTGCGCCCACTGCACGGCGACCGCGGCGACCCGCACCAGCGCGGCGCGCAGCCGCTGCGGATCCCGCTCGGTCAGCGCCTCGAAGACCGTCTCCAGGAGCACGTGCCGCCAGCTCGGACCGCCTTCGGCGGCCGCCTCCTCCCGCTCCCGCCTGGCCTCCTCGGCCCGGTGCCGCCACTCCTCTCCCGTGCCGTCCGGAAGGTCCCGCACGCCCCAGATCTCGTCCTGTGCGGCGCGCTCGGCGGCCACCTCCGTCAACACCCGGCCCAGCGACCCGCGAACCCTGTCGGCACTGCCCATGGGCCCAACGCTAACCACCGGACGGGGCGTTCGCGCGCGGTTCAGCGGCGGGCGCGACGCCGGCCGCGGGCGGACCTGGACTTGCGGCGGGCCTGCCGGGCCAGCGCGTCGAGGCGCTGCCGGGCCTGGGCGCGGGACATGCCCGGCAGCCGGGCCGGCAGCCCCTCGGCCAGCGCGGGCGGCGCCTGGACGGCGCCGTCCTCCGCCACGGTGACCTGCTCGCCCGGCCAGTCGCCGAGCAGGATCGCCGAGAACGCGCCCGGATGGCGGGCGAGCAGCGTCTGGATGCGGCCGGTCTCCTGCTCGCACTCGGCGACCAGCAGCAGGCGGGGCTCCCGCCCCGTCGAGGCGGAACCGTCACGGATGGTCAGCTCGGTCTCCAGGTAGGCCAGCGCGGCGTCCAGCGTCCCGGGCAGGAAGAGCCGGTCGAGGGGCTCGTCCAGCAGTTCGTCCTCGGCCAGCCCGAACAGCACCGCCGCGTCGGGCCGGGGCAGCACGACCAGCAGCGGCTCCTCCGCCCGCTCCACGGTCGCCAGCGTGATCATCCGGACGGCGGCGGCGACCCCCTGGCCGGTGAGCGCCAGCACCGGGACGTCGAACGGGTCGGGCACCCCGGTGTAGGAGACCGGGGCGACCGGTGCGGGCGACGACGGAAGCGTCAGCGCCGCGCCCCCGGACGCCGTCGCCAGCGCCCGCTGCCGGACCGTCAGCCCGATCGCCGCCACCGGGAGCAGCAGGATCAGCAGTCCCAGCAGCGGTATCGGCGGCAGCGGCAGCGGAGCCTCCTCGACGATCGCCCGCGGCGGCGGGTCGCTCGGCGTGCGGTGCGCGGCGGTCCCCTCCGGCGTCGTCGACGGTGCGGCGGGCGAGGGCGTGGGCCGCGGGGTGCGTTCCGCCCGCCGGGGCCGGGACGGCTCCGGCGCGGTCACCGCGCCGCTTCGATCGCGCTCCCGCGACGGGGCGTCGGACCGACCCTCCTCGCCCCGCGACGGCCGCCACTCGTGCGGGGGCCGTTCCCGATGCCGCCGGTCGGGGGCGTGGCGCTGGTCGTGGCGCGGGCCGTACCGGGGGTCGTACCACGGCTCCTCGCGTGAGGAGCGCCAGTCCTCCAGGCACGCCTCCCTGGCCCGAGGGCCGAAGAACCATCCGTATCTCTCGCAGGTGCGCAGCTTCTCGCGCTCTCGGTCCCGGGGGTGATAGTCGGCATGGGCCGGCGGAACGTGACCGAGCACGACGGCGGCGACCAGCGCCGCGAATCCCAGCGACCCGCATCCTCGCCGAAGGGCGCGGCGGATCCACCCGGTGCCTGTGGCATCTGCGATGAAACGGCTCATCATTCCCTACGGTGGCGTCAAGTAATCGTGAGAGCGCTGATCGTACACAGCATGAGACGCTCACAAGCCCCGGTTGGATTACTCCCAGCAACCGCTTCGCCACATCGCCCCTCCGCACGGCCCCTGTGGCGCCCGCGGTGAGACCCGGCCGGCCCCGTGCACGGCCCGCGGCGGCCGAGCCTCCGTCGGCGGCGATCAGCCGGAGCGGGTGGGGAGACCCGCGCGGTCGGGGACCACCCGGGGCAGGGCGCGCAGCCAGCCCTCCAGGTCGCTCGGCCACCACCGGCCGGCCGACAGGCGGGCGAGGACGTCGGCCACCCGGGCGACGGAGGCGTGCGCGGGGACCACCCGGGCGGGGGCCGCGCCGGCCAGCACGCCGAGCCACCAGTGGCGGCGGGTCGGCGACATGTCCTCCGGGTCGAGGACCACGTAGTAGTCGGGGAGCAGCAGGCGTTCGGCGCGCAGATCCGCCAGGGTCCGCTCGATGACCGTCTCCAGCGTTCCGGTGACCGCGGTCCCGTCGAAGAAGTCCGCCCACGCCTCGCCGACGTCGGCCAGCGGATCCGCGTCGTGCACCACGTACGTCGCGCTCGTCCGGGTGATGTGGTCGGTGAGCTCGGCCGGCGTGCGGTCCCCGCGGGTCAGGGCCCGCACGTTGTGCAGGCCGTCGAGCCCGGAGATCACCTTCTCGGCGCCCTCACCGGCGATGACCACCACGGTGCTGGACAGCCGTCGCATGGTGTGCAGTCTAGGCGGGACCCGGCCGCGGCCCGCAGGCCGTCGGCGGAGCGGGTGAGGGGCGGATTCCGGCCGCGGCGGGCGAGGACGCGTGTGAAGACGTGCGCGAGGACGCCGATACGACATGCGGCGGAGCGGCGGCTCCTTCCCGTGCGGAGAACGGAATCACGATCACGGCGTCGCCGAGAAGTGAATATTCCATTGAGGGTGCCGAATGCCCTGATTACCGTCATGCCGGACGGGGCTCGGAAGGAGAAGGGAGAAAAGGGTGCGGCGCTGGTGGTCGACCGGGATCGCCGCGGTGATGCTGGTGTCGGCGACCGCGTGCGGCGGGGGCGATGACGGCGGCGGCGGTGGCGAGGGGAAGAGCCGGGCGGCGGCCGTCCGGGTGACGGTGCCGCCGGGCGGGTGGCCGCAGCCGGTGAACGGGCGGGTCACCGAGAGGATGTGCGATCTGCTCACCGACGCCGACTACCAGGAGTACGGATATCCCCAGCGGCCCTTCGAGAAGAAGGAGATCGACCCGAACAACCCCGACTGGGCGGTGTGCACGAGGAGACTGGGGGGCTCTTCCTTCTCGATCGGGTTGCGCCCGTCCGCCGAGCTGGCGAAAAAGGAGTTCCAGCAGAGGCTGCAACAGCACAAGGACCTGATGTTCCAGGATCACCGGCAGATGATCCTGGCCACCGATCTGGTGCCGGGGGCCGATGAGAGCTGGTTCGACTACTCGGCGTTGGAGATCGCGGTCAGGGATTTCGACGAGTACGAGATCCTGGTGCGCCGGGGCTCCCTGCTGTTCTCCATCGTGCTGACCATGGACCCCAAGCGCGGCGGGAAGGATCCCAAGACCACGCTCGTGGGGTTGGCGCAGCGGGTCCTGCAGCGGTTGCCCGGCGTCGGGACGCGGGACACCGGACAGACCCCGACCGTCGTCTACGAGCTGCTCGGCAACGGCAGCGTCTTCACGATCAACTACTGGGATCCCGGGGTCCGTCGGCTCGTTTTCCGCAACAACGTGAAGCTGCCGTGGCGTCTGAAGCGGACCTTCGACCCCCGGCAGGCCGAGCTGGACGGCCCGTTCAGCGTGTCGGGAGGCGCGTTCCTGGGGTCCGATCCCCGGGGGGTGCGCTGCCGCATCCTCATGAACGGCCGGGTCGTCGCCGAGAAGTCCCACCCGCAGTTCGTCGGCTGCGACTACCGCTATCCGGGGTGACCGCTCCACGGCGGGTCGAGCGACGCCTCGAGCCCGGTCCGCGGCCGAGGTGCTCGGAGCGGGCCCCTCCTCGCCGGCCGCGGCGCCGTGAGCCGGGAGGGGCGTGATCCGGCCACGATGGGTGAGGAATCCGATGCGATTCCGGCGGCGGCGTTTCCCGTGCCGCGCGAAGGCCCGAACCGTGATCGAGATGTGACCGGCCGGATGCATATTCCGTCCAGATTGCACAATGGCGGGGATTACCGTCTGTCCGGGCTGAACGCTGGAAGTGAGGAATTCAGGCGTGATGCGGCGTTGGTGGTCGGCCGGAATCGCTGCGGTGATGCTGGTGTCGGCGGCCGCATGCGGCACCGTCGGCGGCGACGGCGACGACGGCGGCGGGAAGAAGAGCCGGGCGGCGGCCGGCGAGGTGACGCCGCCGCCGGGCGGGTGGCCGCAGCCGGTGAACGGACGGGTCACCGAGGAGATGTGCGACCTGCTCACCGACGCCGACTACGCCCGCTACGGGCATCCGCAGCTGCCCTACGAGAGCAGGGAGATCAGCAGGCAGCAGCCCGACCGGGTCGTGTGCCTGCGGACAGGGGGCTCCACGTTCGAAGTGGCGTTGCGGCCGACCGTCACGACGGCGGAGCTGGAGTACAAGGAGACGCTGCGCAGCCACAAGGAGCGGATGCTGTCGGACAGGCGGCGGATGATCCTGGTCACCGATCTGGTGCCGGGGGCGGACGCCAGCTGGTTCGACTACGCGACGCTGGGGGACGAGGACCGGACGTTCCTCGAGTACGAGATCCGGGTGCGCCGAGGACGCCTGCTGCTCGCCATCACCATGTCGGTGAAACGCGAGCACGAAGGGCAGGACCCCAAGACCACGCTCGCCGGCCTGGCCCAGCGGGTCCTGGAGCGACTGCCCGGCGTCGGGGCACAGGACGCCGGGCAGACCGCGACCGTCGTCTACGAACTGCTCGGCACGGGCACGGCCGAGCGGGTCACCTACTGGGACACCGAGAGCAGCGAGCAGGTGCAGCGCACCGGGGTGCGCCTGCCCTGGCGCCGGAAGCTGTCCTTCGACCCGCAGGCGGCGAAGACCGTGCCGTTCACTCTGAACGGCTGGCGCAAGGACCCCCTCGCCGGCGTGATCCGTTGCCGCATCAGCGTGAACGGCCGTGTCCTCATCGAGGATGTCAACACGATGGGCGCCAACTGCATCGCGCTCTATCAGGACTGACCCGGGGCCGGTCAGCGCGGCCGCAGGGCGAGCACCTCCCCCGGATGCACAGCGCACACCACCAGGCCCCGATGCGCCCGCAGGGTGGTCGGCGTCGGGTACTCCTTGCTGGACAGCAGACGCACGGGGCGTCCGTCGGCGAGGTCGTAGGACCTGATCCCGTGCAGCGTGCGCAGATGCGCCAGGCCGTCGACCACGACCGGGGCCGACTCCTCGATGCCGATCTCCTGCTGCCAGCGGATCCGGCCGTCCGCCGCGCCCACCGCCAGCAGCGTCTCCCGCGCCGTCACCAGCACCACGTCACCGGCCGGGGTCATCCGGTCGGCGAGCGGGTGGCGCGGCCGCACACCGGTGGGCAGCCGCCACCGCATCCGCCCGGTCGCGGGGTCGAACGACCGGATCGTGCCGTCCGCGGTCATCGCATAGACCGCGTCACCGGCCACCATGACCTGCTCGGTCGCGAGCTCGGGGAGAGCGCCGCCCACCTCGACGGACCAGCGGCGGGAACCGTCGCTCGCCGCCCGGGCGTGCAGGACGCCGGTGCTGTCGAAGACGTACACGGTGCCGCCCGCCGCGACCGGCCTGTCCATCCGGTAGATCACCCCCCGGCCCAGGGTGACCTTCCAGCGGAGCCTGCCGGTGGCGGCGTCCGCCGCCGCCAGGACGCCCTCCATGCGCTCCTCGGAGTGGAAGTACACCACCCCGTCGGCGAGGCCGGCCCCGATGTCGCGGACGCGGTCGCTCGCGGGCAGGCTCCACCGTTCGGCCCCCGTCCGCGCGTCGCGGCCGACGATCCGGGCCCTGCTCAGGCTCTCGACGACGGGCAGGCAGACGATGTTCCGATCGCACGCGGGCCCGCGCAGGCGCACCTCCGCGGGATGCCGCCACAGCTCCTCACCGGTGGCGGGGTCCACGGCGTACACCTCACTGTTGCGGCTCGCCACGGGGATGTCCCCGGCGAACACCACCTCGGACACGACGAGGGGAGGCTCCAGGTCGGGCCGATGCCAGCGCCGCTTCCGGGTCCGCCCGTCCACGGCGTACCACCCCAGCTCGCGGCCCACCGCCACCACCAGCGACTCCGAGACGTACAGCTCCGAGACGTGGTCCGGCACCCGGTGCCGCCACTCCACCGGGTCGTCCGACCCGGCGTTCGCCAGCAGCGCCGCGGCGCCCGCTCCCCCTCCGGCCAGCAGCACCGCCCCGCCGACGGCCAGGCCCATGACCAGCCGGCGCCGTCCGACGGGCGGCGCCGTGCGCCACGGCGGCGCCCCGGGCGCGGGCACCCGGCTCACCGCCTGCTGGATCAGGGCGGACACGGGGTCGGGAAGAGCGGCCCCGGGCCGTCCGGCGAAGAACTCCATCATCTGGGCCGCGGTGGGCCGTTCCCGCGCTTCCCGGCTCAGGCACGTCCCCAGGAACGCGCGCAGCTCGGCGTCGGGCACCCCTTCCAGGGAGGGGGCCGCGTTCAGCACCCGGTACAGCACCGCCGGCACCGTGTCCGCCTCGAACGGCCCCGCCCCCGTGGCCGCGAACACCAGCACCGCCGCCAGCGAGAACACGTCCCCTTCGGGGCCGCCCTCGCCTCCGGAGGCCTGTTCCGGCGACAGGTAGCCGGGGGTGCCGGCCAGCGTCTCCGACGCCTCCGTCGTGCCCGGCGGCCGGGCCATGCCCAGGTCGATCAGCCGGGGGCCGTGCGGGGTGAGCAGCACGTTCGACGGCTTGAGGTCCCGGTGCGCGATCCCGGTCCGATGGATCGACACCAGCGCCTCCGCCAGTCCCGCGCCCAGCGCGTTCACGGCCGGTACGGGCAGCGGCCCCGCGGCCTGCACCGCCTCCTCCAGGGTGACGCCGGGCAGGTAGGCGGTGGCCAGCCACGGCCGGGGCGCCTCGGGGTCGGCGTCGACGAGCGATGCGGTGAACGCCCCGCTCGCCGTCCGCAGCGCCGCCACCTCGCGGGCGAACCGCTCCCGGAACGCCGGGTCGGCCGCCAGCTCGGCGTGCACCGCCTTGACCGCCACCAGCCGTCCGCCGGGGGAGCGGGCCAGGTAGACGACGCCCGTCCCGCCCGCGCCGAGTCGCGCCAGCAGGACGTGGGGACCGTAGGTCTCGGGATCGTCGGGCAGCAGTGGTTTCATCGTGGTTCAGCGTCGATCAGACTCGAGCGTCGAGAGCGTACAGATAGCCGTCCGTGCTCGCGGCGAACACCGAGGAGCCGGACAGGGCCGGCGCGGCGGTGACGGCGGCGCGGGTCTGGTGCGTCCAGACGATGGACCCGCCGGAGAGGTCGAGTCCGTACACCCGGCCGTCCTCGGCTCCGGCGAACAGCCTCCGGCCGTCGGCGACCACCCTGCCCTGGAGCCGGCCGCTGAGCTGGGCGCGCCACAGCCGCCGCCCGTCGTCCGCCAGCGCGTGGACGCCGCCGGTGCGGTCGGCCACGTACACCGCCGAGCCGTGCCGCGTCACCGGGGTGACGATCTGGTCGTCGGTCTCGTACCGCCACCGGCGCCTGCCGGTGGTCAGGTCGTGGGCGAGCAGCGCCGGCTCCTCGACGGGGGAGTAGACCAGCGGGCCCCCCACCGTCGCCCCGGTGGGGAATTCCACCTCCGAGCGCCACCGCACCGAGCCCGAGCCGGCGTCGAGGGCGTAGAGGTTCTCGTCGGGCACGACCACCAGCCCGCCCCCCACGCCGCACGGCCCCGGCAGCGGCCGGCTCGTCCGGTGCCGCCACCGCAGGCTCCCGTCGGAGAGCGACAGCGCGGCCACGAGGCCGCTGGAGGGCCTTTGGACCGCCGCGTACACCGTCTGGTCCGTCACCGTGACGAACGGCGTCCCCGCGCCGAGGCCGCGCCGCCAGATCCGGCGGCCGGACCGGACGTCCAGCGCGTGCACGGTGCCGTCGTCGCAGCCGACGACCACTCTCTCCGGGGTCGCGGCCAGCCCGGCGACCGTCTTGTTCGAGGCCGCGTACTGCCAGGCGGCCCTCCCGGTGGAGGCGTCGACCGCGTGCAGCCGCCCGCCCTCGTCGCCGGCGATCACCCGCCCCGAGGACGTGGCGATCACCAGCCGCAGGGGGCGGCCCGCGTCGTACTGCCACAGCGGCCTGCCGGGGCGTCCGATGGGCGGCGGCGACGGCACCCCGGTGTCGGCCGGGGCGGGTTCCGGGCGGGAGGAGACCCACACCACGGCCCCGGCCCCCGCGGCGCCCGCCGCCACCGCCCCGGACAAGAGGCCGACCACCAGCGCCCGCCGGCGGAGCCCACCACCCGGGAGGGGCTCGGCCGCCCGGCGGTCGATCTGCACCAGCACCGCGTCCGGGGGCCGGAGCACGCCTTCGTCGCTCAGCTCGCGCAGCAGGTCGGCGGGCGTGGGCCGGGCGTCGGGGTCCTTGTGCAGGCACGCGGCGACCACCTCGCGCAGCCGGGGGTCGGCGACGCCGTCCAGCCGCGGCGGCTCGTGCACCACGCGGTGCAGCATCTCCGCCATCGGGCCGGTGCCGAACGGACCGTGCCCGGCCGCCGTGAACACCAGCACCGCGCCCAGGGCGAACACGTCCCCGGCCGGCCCCACCTCCGCGCCGAGCGCCTGCTCGGGCGGCATGTACCCGGGCGTGCCCAGCACCGCCCCGGTCCGGGTGATCGCGGCGGCGTCGGCGGCCCGGGCGATCCCGAAGTCGATGACCCGCGGCCCCTCGGCCGACAACATCACGTTCGACGGCTTGAGGTCGCGGTGCACGATCCCGGCCCGGTGGATCGACACCAGCGCCTCGGCGAGCGCCGCCCCCAGCGCCAGGACCGACGGCGCCGGCCACGGGCCGTGCTCGCGCACCGCCTCCTGCAGCGACACCCCGGGCAGATAGGCGGTGGCCAGCCACGGCCGGGGCGCCTCGGGGTCGGCGTCCACCACCGGGGCGGTGAACACCCCGCTCACCGCCTGCGCCGCCGCCACCTCCCGGGCGAACCGCGCCCGGAACCGCTCGTCGGCGGCGTACCGCTCGTGCACCATTTTGAGGGCGACCAGGCTGCCGCCGGGGGAACGGCCCAGATAGACCCGCCCCATCCCGCCGGCGCCGAGTCGGCCCAGCAGGGTGTAAGGGCCGATCCGTCGCGGGTCGTCCGGCTCGAGTGCGTCGGCCGCGGGCACCGGTTCACCTCCCTTTCCGCCGGGACAACTGTGCCAAAAAACGCATCTTCCGCGTGGCGTTTGCGACAGGCGGACGATGGCTGCAAAGCGGTCGAATCACTGCGCCGAGGCGGCGTCGGGATGTCATCGAAACGGCATTGAGCAGGCAGAACGCCCGCAGGGCGCCTTTCCGTCCCCGGGCCCGGAAGAGCCGGTCGGAGGATGCGGGGCGGCCCGGCCCGGCGGCCGTTCCGGCGGGCCGGCGCCGATTCGCCGCGAAAGTGTCCGCCCAGACGATTAACCTTCCGGGACACTATGTGGCTCGCGAGGACAATGGGGTGGGAGCGCCTGCATGGTGGCACGGACAACGAACGGTGAAACCGCGTCGAAGGCCGTCCCCGGGCAGGCCGTGGGGCGGGTGCTGGGCACGCAGTCGGCGACGCCGCTGTCGTTCTGGGTCGGGCTGGAGCCGGGGCAGGTGGTGCAGCTCGACGAGGTCATAGCCACCCGACGGGAGCTGCCCGACGGCGGATCGGTGCTGATCGCGGGAGTGGTGACCGACATCCAGGCGCGGCACGAGGGGGCCGCCTACGACTCGGACGTGTTCCTGATCGCCGACGGGGTGCTGCCCGCGGCGGTGGTGGAGGCCGCCGAGGTCACCGTCACCCGGGTCGACCCGGAGATGTACATGCCGCCGCTGCCGGGCACGGTCGCCTACCGCGCCGGGGACTCCGACCGCGAGCTGGCGCTGTACTTCGACGTGATGGAGCGCCGGGTCCCGGTGGGGCTGGGCCGCGACGGCGAGCCGATCCATCTGAACCTGGACTTCCTCGACGGCACCCGCGGCGCGCACGTGTCGATCTCCGGGGTGTCGGGCGTGGCGACCAAGACCTCCTTCGCCACGTTCCTGCTGTATTCGATCTTCAACTCGGGGGCGCTGGGCGCGGAGGCCGCCAACACCAAGGCGCTGATCTTCTCCGTCAAGGGCGAGGACCTGCTGTTCCTCGACCACCCCAACAACCGGCTGGACGAGCGGTCCCGCGCCGCGTACGCCGCCCTGGGGCTGCCCGCCCGGCCGTTCGAGAGCGTGCACGTGTTCGCCCCGCCCCGGCCCGGCGATCCCAACGGCGTCCCCGACGTCTCCTCGCGCACCCGGGACGTCGGCCCGTTCTACTGGACGCTCGCCGAGTTCTGCCGCGAGGAGCTGCTGCGTTACGTCTTCGCCGACACCGAGGACGAACGCGCCCAGTACACCCTGCTGATCGGGCAGGTGGCCGCCCGGCTGCGACGCGACGCCCAGCAGGCCGAGGACGGCGGCGCGGTGCGGATCCGCAAGCCCGACGGCGGGCTCGGCACGGTCTGCCGCACCTACAAGGACCTGGTCGATCTGATCGAGACCGAGCTGACCGACGAGGACACCCGCGCCGAGTGGGCGGGCGGCGGCCTGGTCGGGGTCGGCACCATCAACGCGTTCCTGCGCCGGCTGCGCTCCTCGGTGCGGCCGCTGGAGACGATCGTCCGGGGCGACCTGCCGCCGCGCAAGGATCGTTCCATCACCACCTCCGACGCCCAGGTCACCATCGTCGACCTGCACAACCTGCCGGACCGGGCGCAGCGGTTCGTGGTCGGCGTGGTGCTGCGCGGCGAGTTCCAGCGCAAGGAGAGCTCCGGCAGCGCCCGGCCCCTGCTGTTCGTGGTGCTGGACGAGCTGAACAAGTACGCCCCCCGCGAGGGCGGCTCGCCGATCAAGGAGATCCTGCTGGACGTGGCCGAACGCGGCCGCTCGCTCGGGGTGATCCTGATCGGCGCCCAGCAGACCGCCTCGGAGGTCGAACGGCGGATCGTGGCCAACTGCGCGGTGCGGGTGGCGGGCCGGCTGGACGCCGCCGAGGCCTCCCGCGCCGAGTACGGCTGGCTGCCTCCGGCGGCGCGGGCCCGCGCGACGATCGCCAGGCCCGGGACCATGTTCATCGGCCAGCCGGAGATCCCGGTGCCGCTGGCGGTGGAGTTCCCCTTCCCCGCCTGGGCGACCCGACCGTCGGAGTCCGACTCCGCCTTCCGCGGGGACGCGGGGACCGCCGCCGCGGACGCCGCCGACCCGTTCGCCGGGCTCGACGATGACGACGAGGTCCCGTTCTGAGGATGGATGCGCCGACATGAAGTTCCTGCACACCGCCGACTGGCATGTCGGCAAGGTGCTCCGCGGCCGGTCCCGGGCCGAGGAGCACGCCGCCGTCCTGCGCGAGCTGGTGGAGCTGGCCCGCGCCGAAGACGTCGACGCGGTGATCGTCGCCGGCGACGTGTTCGACACCGCCGCTCCCACGCCGCCGTCACAGGCGCTGGTGATGCAGACCCTGCTGGCGCTCCGCGAGGACGGCCGCCGGGTCGTGGTGCTGGCCGGCAACCACGACGACCCTCGCCTGCTGGACGTGTACCGGCCGGTGCTCGGCGCGCTCGGCGTCCACGTGGTCGGGCGGTTCCGCCGCCCCGCCGACGGCGGGGTGGTCTCGTGGACCACCCGGGCGGGCGAGGAGGTGCGGCTGGCGGTGCTGCCGTTCCTGTCCCACCGGTACGCGGTCCGCGCGGTCGAGGCCCTCTCCGACACCCCCGACCAGCACAACCGCCGCTACGCCGACCGGTTCGCGCAGCTGGCGCGGGCGCTGACCGCCGGATTCGGCGACGACACGATCAACCTGGTCGCCGCGCACGGCACCCTGCCCGGCGGGAGGCTGGGCGGGGGCGAGCGCGAGGCGCAGACGATCTTCTCCTACTACTTCGAGGCGACCGCGTTCCCGCCCACCGCCCAATACGCCGCGCTCGGCCACCTGCACCGCCGTCAGCAGATCCCCGGCCCCTGTCCGATCTGGTACAGCGGGGCGCCCATCGCGGTGGACTTCGGCGAGGAGCAGAACACCCCCGGCGCCCTGCTGGTGGAGGTCGAGCCCGGCCGTCCCGCCCGGGTCCGCGAGGTCGTCTTCCGCGGGGCCCGCCGGCTGCGGACGGTGCGGGGATCGGTGGAGGAGCTGGCGGCGCGGGCCGAGGAGTTCGGCGACGCCTGGCTGCGGGTCGTGGTCGCCGAAAAGCCCCGGGCCGGGCTGGCCGACCGGGTGCGCCAGGTGCTGCCGAACGCCCTGACCGTGGACATCGACCAGGAGTTCCGCCCCACTCCGGCCGCCCGTCGCGCCGACGCCGCCGGGCGCGCCGCCCGCACGCCCCGGGACCTGTTCCGCGACTACCTCGCCCGGACCGGCCGCCACGACGAACGGGTCGTCGCGCTGTTCGACCGCCTCTACGACGAGATCACCGAGGCCGGGGGAGAGGGGGACTGATGCGGCCGCTGTGGCTCCACATGGAGAACTTCGGCAGCTTCCGGGCGCCGACCTCGGTGGACTTCCACGATGTGGACTACTTCGTGCTGGTCGGGCCGACCGGCGCGGGCAAGAGCACGGTCATCGACGCGATCTGCTTCGCCCTCTACGGCACGGTGCCGCGCTGGGGCGATGAGAAGAGGACCGGCCTGGCGCTGGCCCCCTCGGCCACCTCCGGAAAGGTCGGGCTGATCTTCGAGTCGGGCGGCCGCCGCTATGGGATCGTCCGCTCCCTGGTCCGCAGCGGCCGGGGGACGGTCACCACGCGCGAGGCCAGGCTGGACGAGCTGGACCCGGCCGTCGATCCCGCCCTGGGGGTCGCCGAGCTGCTCGGCGCGGTGGTGCGGACCCTGGCCGAGGGAGAGCACGTCACCGCGGAGGCCCAGCGGCTGACCGGCCTGGAGTACAAGTACTTCACCCAGTGCGTGATCCTGCCCCAAGGCCGGTTCGCCGACTTCCTGCACGCGATGCCCAGCAAACGGCAGGAGCTGCTGATGCAGCTGCTGGACGCCGAGGTCTTCGACGCCGTCAAGCAGCGGGCCGCCGAGGAGGAGAAGAAGGCCCGGGCCGCGGTGCAGGCCGCCGAAGGACACCTGGCCTCCCTCGCCGACGCCGACGAGGCCGCCGAGCGGGCCGCCGAGCAGCGGGTCGGAGAGCTGCAGGACCTCGCCGACCGGGTGGGCTCCCGGATCGGGACGCTCCGGGAGCTGGACGGGCGGGTCGCCGAGCTGGAGGGGACGCTGCGGGAGGCCCGGGGGGCGCTCGAGACGCTGGGCGCGGTGACCATGCCGCCCCATGTCCCCACGCTCGCCGACGACCTGCGCGCCGCCGCCGAGACCGCCGAACGGGCGGCGGAGGAGGCCGCCCGCCGCGCGGAGGCCGCGCTGAAGGCCGAGGAGGACCTGGCCGGACTCGGCGACAAGTCCGCGCTGACCCTGGCCCTGCGCGCCCACGAGGAGCACGACCGGCTCACCGCGCAGATCGCCGCCGCCCGCGCCGAGCTGGAGGGCGCCCGCGCCGACGAGGCGCGCGCCCGCGCGCTCCTGACCGAGGCGACCGACCGCCGCACGCGGGCCGAACGGGACCTGCAGCGGGTCCGCGACCAGCACGCCGCCGCCGACCTGGCCCGGCGGCTGCGGATCGGCGAGCCCTGCCCGGTGTGCCGGCACCCGGTGAGCGAACCGCCGTCGCACCCCGCCCCCGCGGCCTTGGAGGAGGCCGAACGCCGCCTCGCCGCCCGCCGCGCCGAGGAGGACCGGGCGCAGCGCCGGCACCGTGCCCAGGAGGCGCGCGTGGCCGGGGCCGAACGGTCCCTGTCCACCCTGCAGGACCAGCTCGAGGCCCGGCGGGAGCTGATCCGGGCCCATCCCGACGCGGCCGGGCTGCGGCGGACGCTGCACGCCGTCGAGGAGGCCGAACGCGGACTCCGGCGGGCCCGGGAGGCCGCCCGCGCGGCGCGCACGGCCGCCGCCGACGCCGAACGGCACCACGCCAAGCTCCGGCAGGAGGCCGCCCGGGTGCTGCGCGAGCTGGACGCGGTGCGCGACACCCTCGTCCCGCTGGGCGCCCCGCCGCTGGACCGCGACGACCCGCACGCCGCCTGGACCGCGCTGCTGGCCTGGTGCCGTGAGGAGACCGGGCGGCGCCGCCGGGCGGCGGACGATCTCGCCCGGGACCTCCTCGACGTCCGCCGCGAACGGGACGCCGTGCGCGACGCCCTGTGCGCCCTGCTGGCCGACGCGGGCGTGCCCGTCCCCCGCCCGCCCGACCCCGACGCCATCGTCCGGGCCGTCGCCACCGCCTGCACCCGCGCCGAGGGCGACCTGGAACGCATTCGCGAGCGGCGGAGCCAGGCCGACCGGCTGCGCGAGCGGATCCGCCTCCACCGCGAGGAGGCCGAGGTCGCGCACGAGCTGGCGTTGCGGCTGCGGGCCAACAACTTCGAGAGCTGGCTGTGCGGGGAGGCGCTGGAGCTGCTGGTGGCGGCGGCCTCCGAGACGCTGCGCGAGCTGTCGGACGGCCAGTTCGAGCTGGTGTTGGACGCCCGCAACGCCATCGAGGTGATCGACTACGCCGAGGGCGGGATGCGCCGCAATGTGCGCACCCTGTCCGGCGGGGAGACCTTCCAGGCGTCGCTGGCGTTGGCGCTGGCGCTGTCCGACCGGGTCGCCGGGCTCGCCGCCGGGGCCGCCCGCGGCCTGGACTCGATCTTCCTGGACGAGGGGTTCGGCACCCTGGACGCGGCCACCCTGGACACCGTCGCCACCACGCTGGAACGCCTGTCGGCCGGCGGCGACCGGATGGTCGGCATCGTCACCCATGTTCCCGCGCTGGCCGAACGGGTGCCGGTGCGCTATGAGATCACCCGCGACTCCGCCGGATCCCATGTGGAGAAGAGGACCGCATGACCATCGCCCCCGCACCGCCCGCACCGATCACCATCGACCCCTGGGACCCGGGGTACGCCACATCGGTCTCCTCCGGGGCCCTCACCGAGCTGGACGCCACCACGGCCGAGATCGACCTGAACGTGGAGGTGCCGGCCGCCCGCTGGCACCCGATCACGCCCGCTCCCGGCGCGTTGCCGAGCACGCTGCTGATCGCCGACGGCGTCCGCCGCATCGAGGCCCGGGTCTGGGTGAACGACCCCGACGGCGCCATGCCCGCCCCCGGCATCGCCGCCTCCTACGCCGCCGGCGTGGTGCGCTGCGGCCCCAGCGGCCGTCCCGCCGAGCTCGTCGACGTGGGCGTCCGGCGGTCCCTGTTCACCCCGTCCCCGCACGCGGAGAACCTGCGCACCTGGGCGGGGGAGTACACCGTCCGCCCCGCCGCGGGCACCAGCGCCGAGCAGCTCTCTCTGGCCCTGCAGCGGGAGCTCGGCGAGCTGGAGGTGGCGCTGGCCGCCCGGCACCGCTCCCGCGACGACGGCGACGACCTCCTCATCATCGACGGTCCGCTGCGGGGGCGCAGCCAGCTCCCCCGGACCGTCGGCTATGTCAAGACCCACCACACCGCCTACCTGTCCGGCCGGCAGGCGGCCGTGATGGCCGAGCTGAGCCCGGGCCAGCGCACCCCCGTCTTCCTCATGGGCAGCGGCTGGCCCCGCCACTCGTGGTATCTGCGCCTGCCCACCCGCTCCGCCGCCCCCTGGTCCGGGATCGCCCGGTGCGAGGCGGGCGCCGAGCTCACCCCTGATGAGGTCGTCGCCCTGGCCGACGTCACCGCCGCCGTGCTGCCGGCCTTGGCGGGCGTGGACTACAAGGACCCCCGGGCCCCGCAGAACCTCACGCCCATCGGCGGGCTGGAGCGTCTGCTGCGCCACCGGCTGGGCGACTCCCGCCTCCTCTACCGGGCCCTGCGCAGCGCCACCATCGGTCGCTGACCCGGGTCCCGCGCGGGCACGGAGCCGTCGACGGGAGGCCGCCGCGGACGGCGCGGGCACCGCCCCGGGCCGCGCGCACCCGGCGCATCGTGGGCCGGGGTCCGCTGAGCGGCCGGCGTCCGCCGCGGACCGCGCGCCCGGCGTGCTCGGCGCCGCGATCCCGCGTCCCGCCGACGGCGGGGAGTGCCGGGCCGTCAGAACGGGGGCTCGTCGTCGGGGTCGGGATCAGGGGAGTTCAACGAGGCGGAGACGGCGGCGGCGCGGGCGGTCAGGCCGCCTCCGGAGTCGAGGATCTCGCCGGTGCCGGGGTCGATGAGGACGCCGTCGACCTCCAGAGGGGAGCCGTCCGGCAGAGCCGCGGGGGTGCGCGGCACAGGGCACCATCGGGCGGTGGGGCAGCGCTCGCACCAGGGGCCGGGGAGGGCGGAGAACTCGGTGTCGCGGTGCCAGGGCCGCACCATCTCGGTGATCTTGCGGCGGGCCGCCTCGAGCACCCGGGGGTCCTCGGCGGCGAACGCGTGGACCCGGGCGGTCTGGGGCGTCATGACCTCCAGCTCCACCGTGCCGGCCCGCTCGCCGAAGACGCCGTGCGCGATCAGCAGGACGGCCAGGGCGAGCTGAGGGACCTGCTCGAACAGCTCGGCGGGGGCGCCGGCGGGCGGATCGCCGAGGGTGGTCTTCTGCTCACGGTACATCAGCCGCCCGTCCACCCGGCGCAGCAGGTCGGGATGCGCGATCACCAGCACGTCGGCGTCCGGGTCGTAGGCGGCGACGGTCGGTTCGGCGGCCACGTCGGTGACCCGCCCGGGACCCGCCAGCGGGCACACCGCCAGATGCGCCAGCAGATACGGCCGGGCCTGGGCGTACTCCTCCGGCGACATCAGCCCGGCCGCCAGGCCCGTGTCGCCGGAGGCGGGGTCGGGCAGATCCTCGAGGGAGCACGGGCGGCCCCGTCCGTGGGCGGTCTCCAGCCAGTGGTGGACGGCCACGCCGCGGCGCACCGACGACCCCTCGCCGGGCGTCTCCGCCGGCAGCCGCAGGTCGCGCAGCAGGGCACGGGCCGGGCAGACGACGTAGTGGCGGCCGGTGGTGACCGACCAGGTCCGCCGGTGCGTGCCCCGGTCGTTCAGCCCCAGCAGCCCGGGGACGGTCGGCAGGTCGGCGCACGAGGGCCGCAGCTTGCACTCGGCGCAGTCCGAGCCGGGCCGGCGCGCGCCGCCCACGGTGACGGCCTGGGCCAGCGGCCGGATCTCCTCGCGATAGCGGCGCCTGATCTCCTCGGGCGGGGCGTCCACCAGCACCTGCGGCCGGACGTCCGCCACCAGGGCGACCTCCACGACCCGGATCCGGGTGGGGGAGTCCTCATCGTCGGTCACCTCGACCGGCGCGTCCCGGTACAGGTTCCCCACCGCCCGCCGGCCGGTCGCCGCCACGAACGCGATCGCCTGGTCGGAGGGCGCCGCCGCCTGCCGCGTCCGGCTCATCCGCAGCCGCCGGAACTCCCGCACCGTCCCGTCCCGCGACCCGTACCAGCGGCCCCACGCGGTGAGCATCCGCAGTTCGACCGCCGAGGCCGCCTGCACCACCCGCGGCAGTCGCTCCGGCACCAGCTCGACGCCCTCGGCCTCCAGCTCGTCGGCGATCCACTCGTCCGCCTGCAGAAAGGCCCGGCAGGCGTGCCGCGCCCATACCGCGACCCCCGGATGCACCGGCGAGCGGTTCTGGGCGATGGCCTTGTCGACGGCCTCGTCCGGATCGGCCCCCTCGAACTCCACCGCGTCCAGGGCCCGTTGCACCAGCCCCAGCGGGAAGTCCTCCCAGGGCGCGTATCGCCGTCGCTCCGGCACCCGCGGCCACAGCCCGGTCCGCACCTTCGCCGCCGCGAAGTCCGCACAGTCCCGTTCGGTGCGATCCAGCATGCTCGCCGAGACCCGCATCACCTCGGCGCTTCCCCGCAGTCCCGGATGCGCGGCCCACCGATCCATGGCACTCCCCGCTGTTCGGTCGACGGAGCCCCAGTAGATCACATGTGAACGCTATTCACTTGGTTTTTGGTAAAATTCCTTGTTTCGCCAGCTCAGGCGCGCGGGGCGTCGGCCTCGGACGGTCGGGCGCCGCACCGATCGCCGCGGCATCGCGCCGCCCCGTGCCCGATCTCGTGCCCGGCGGCCGGATCGCCGGAGCCCGCGCGCCGTCCCGCGGCCCGCGCGGTCGTCCCCGCCCGCGGCGGACGCCGGCTCGAGGGCGGCTCAGGAGACGCAGAACTCGTTGCCCTCGGGGTCCCGCATGACCCACCAGTGGCCGGCGAGCCCCTGGTCGACCTCGCGGACCACGGCGGCGCCGAGGGACTCCAGCCGGCGGACCAGGTCCCGGGGCTCGCCGGGGGCGGCGTGGACGTCGATGTGCAGCCGGTTCTTGACGGTCTTGGGCTCGGGGACGTCCTGGAAGAGGATGCGGCGGCCCAGGCCGGCCCCCGTGGCCGGGTCGACCGGGTCGTCGGGGTGCCGGATGGCGGCCAGGCCGCGGAAGAGGCGGCGTCCACCGTGCTCGATCACGGCGTCCTCGGCGATGTGCCCCTCGGTCAGCAGGCGTTCGATGAGCGCGGTCTGGTCCTCCGGCTCGTACCCCAGGGCGGCGGCCCAGAAGTCCGCCAGCGCCGGAGCGTTCCGGGAGTCGACGACCAGTTTCCAGTGCAGAGCCATGTAACCAGTCATACTGGTTACATGGACGCATCGGCAACCCCGGGGATGACGCTGCGCTCCCGCACCGGGGCCCTCTACCGCTTCGATCCCGGCGCGTTGTGCCTGGAACTGCTGGTCACCGGCGGTCCCGGCGCGTTCGCGCGGCATGAGGTCCTGCACGTCCCCGCCGACCTCGCCGCATGGGCCGAACGCTCCCGGCTGACCCCCACCCCCGAGCTGGAGATCACCGAGGCCGAGGTGGTCGCCGCCCGGCGGCTGCGCGACGCCCTGTGGCGGGCCGCCACGGCCCGCATCCGGGACGAGGACCCGGCGCCCGAGGATCTGGCCGTCGTCAACGGGGCCGCCGCCCGCCCGCCGCTGGTCCCCGTGCTCGAACCGGGCGGTGCGCGCGGCTGGGCCGCCGGAGCCACCGGGACGCACCTGCTGTCGACCGTGGCGCGGGACGCCGTCGACCTGTTCACCGGACCGTTCGCCGACCGCATCCGGACCTGTGCGGCCGACGACTGCCACCTCGTCTACGTCGACACCTCGCGCCCGGGCCGGCGCCGCTGGTGCTCGATGGAGCACTGCGGCAACCGCCACAAGGTCCGGGCCCACCGCGCCCGCGGCTCCGCGAAGTCCTGACGGGCCGGCCGGGCGGAGAACGCCCGGCCGAGGTCGAACGTCCGGCCGGCGCCCGTCGCGGGAAATCCGGCGGGACGTCGAGGGGACACCGGAGCGCCGACGGTACGCCGCATCCGGCCGGCCTGCCGGAAAAGGGCGGCCGGGCGGCCTCTGTCCCGGATACGGCGGGCGGCCGAAGGCATTGTCTCCGTCGATATTCCTTGGTTTTTCGGTGAAGGATCTCACCTCCTTTTTCGGTCGTTCCGGCGGCGCTCGGCCGGTGTCCGGCCTGTTCCGGGGCGCCTTCGGGAGGTGCGGCCAGGGCGGGGACCGTGCCGTTCGATTTCTGGGAAATTGTGGTGATTTGCGGGGGCTGGTGAGGGGGATATGACGCCGCTCGCAACCGAACAGTGGCGGCATGGTGAATCACGACATGGTTATATTTGGTGCGGAGCGTTTGACGCCGCGCTTCCTGGAAGCGCAATGTCGTCCATCCGCGGTCGTTCATTCGTGCGTCGCCCCGGCGTTCCTCGGGAACGAGAGGGGTGAAGCGAGGCGGGCGGTGATATGCAGGGCAGGACACGAAGCGACGCCACGAGGCTGCTTTGC
Source organism: Thermomonospora catenispora (assembly GCF_006363815.1). GTDB lineage: Bacteria > Actinomycetota > Actinomycetes > Streptosporangiales > Streptosporangiaceae > Thermomonospora > Thermomonospora catenispora. The sequence goes on along the minus strand of NZ_RRYT01000009.1, from coordinate 85,639 downwards.
TGGCTGCTCTGCCTGTGCATGGTCCTGCCCGCCGTCCCGGTCGTCGCGTCATGGGACGGCGGCCAGCGCCGGGGCGGGGCCGCGGCCTTCGCCGCCGACTCCCCGCCGGCCGAACGCGAGGAGTCCGAAGAGCTCAAACGAGCACTCGTGGCCTCCCGCCCCCACGGTGCCGAGGAGGTCCACAGAGCACCGCTGGAAAGGCGCATAGCGTACAGAATCTGGCGCCGGATCACCCAGGAGGGGGAGGTCCGGACGCTGCGGCTGTACGGGTTCGGGGGCCGATCGTGGTGGCCGGGCCCGCCCGATACCGGGGAGAACCTCGCCCGGATCCAGGTGCTGCGCTGCTGAGCGCCCGCGGCGCGCGGCCCCGTCCGGCGTCCTGCGACGCCCGGACGCGGGGCAGGCGTGCGCGCTTCCCGCCGCACCTCATGTCCGCTCCATCGATGCGCCGCCTCGGCATGCGCGGCGCCCCTGGAGGAATCCCCGTATGCACGCGTTCATCGAGCACGCCCGTACCTTCCCCGCCCGACTGGCCGCGTCCGGCCGGTCGCTGGCCCCGCTGGCCCAGGGCCAGCGGCCCGAGGCGCTCTTCATCACCTGTTCCGACTCGCGCGTCGTCCCCTCTTTGATCACCGGCGCCGGACCGGGCCAGCTGTTCGAGCTGCGCACCGCCGGCCAGATCGTGCCCCGCTACAGCCTGGAGCGGCCCACCGGAGAGGCCGCCACCATCGAGTTCGCCGTCGAGGTCCTCGGCGTCGCGCACGTGGTGGTGTGCGGGCACTCCCACTGCGCCGCCGTCGCCGCACTGGCCCGCGGCGAGGAGCTGACCGCGGTCCCGGCCCTGAACGGCTGGCTCGCCCACGCAGCCGAGCCGCCTCCCGCTCGACCGCCCTCCGACCGCGACCTCGACCATGCGGTCCACGGGCACGTGCTGGCCCAGTTGGAACGGCTGCGCGAGTATCCGTCGATCCGGCGACGGCTGGAGGAGGGACGGATCACCCTGCACGGCTGGTTCTACCAGGTGCACACCGGCCTGGTGTTCGCCTGCCGGCCCGGCGACGACCTGTTCCTGCCGCTGTGACCGGGGGACGCACCATGACCGCCGAGACCTGGCGACGCGACCTGGCCGCCTCGTTCGCGGTGTTCCTGGTCGCCCTGCCCCTGTGCGTGGGCATCGCCGTCGCCTCCGGTGTCCCGGCCGAGCTGGGACTGGTCACCGGCATCGTCGGCGGCCTGGTCGTCGGCCCGCTGCCGGGCAGCAGCCTGCAGGTCAGCGGACCCGCCGCAGGGCTGACCGTGCTGGTGCACGATGCGGTGCACCGGCACGGCCCGTCCGTCCTGGGCATGCTGGTGCTGGCCGCCGGGCTGTTGCAGATCCTGCTCGGCGCGCTGCGGATGGGCCGCTGGTTCCGGGCGATCACGGTGGCCGTCGTCGAGGGCATGCTCGCCGGGATCGGCCTGACCATCATCGCCGGGCAGCTGTACGCGATGGCCGACGTCGCCGCCCCCGACTCCGGCCCGGCCCGGATCGCCGGGCTGCCCGCCCTGGCCGTGCAAGGGTTCGGATCGGCCGAGGCGACGACCGCGGTGGCCGTCGGCGCCGGCACCATCGCGGTGCTGGCGGCCTGGCCGCGCCTGCCCGCCCGCATCCGGGCGATCCCCGCCCCGCTGGCGGCGGTCGCCCTGGCCACCGCCGTGGTCGCGGCGTTCGACCTGCCGGCGGCCGGGCTGGAGGTGAACGGGCTGGCCGCGGCGATCCGGCCGCCCGGCGTCGAGGACCTGGCCCGGCTCGCCGAGATCGGCGTGCTCGGCACCGTGCTGGCGCTGGCGCTGATCTCCTCGGCGGAGAGCCTGTTCAGCGCCGCCGCCGTGGACCGCATGCACGACGGCCCGCGCACCCACTACGACAAGGAGCTGATGGCTCAAGGCGCGGGCAACGCCGTGTGCGGCGCGCTCGGGGCGCTGCCGATGACCGCCGTCATCGTCCGCAGCTCCGCCAATCTCAACGCGGGCGCGCGCACCAAGGCGTCCCGGGTGCTGCACGGGGCGTGGCTGCTGCTGTTCGCGGCGCTGTTCCCCGCCGCCCTGGAGGCCGTCCCGCTGGCCGCGTTGTCGGGCGTGCTGATCCACACCGGCTGGAAGCTGATCCCGTTCGGCCGGATGGCGCCGCTGTGGCGGGAGCATCGGGGCGAGGCGGTCGTCCTGCTCTGCACGATGATCGCCGTGGTCGCCCTCAACCTGCTCGAGGGCGTCCTGCTGGGCCTGCTGCTGGCGGTGTTGAAGACCGCCTGGGAGACCTCCCACGTCAGCGTCAGGGTCGACGACGACGGCGCCGGCCCGATCCGGGTGACCCTCACCGGGAACGCCACGTTCCTGCGTCTGCCGAATATGCTCGACGCCTTGGAGGCGCTTCCCCGGGATCGTCGCATCGAGCTCGACCTGAGCGGCCTGCGGCACCTGGACCACGCCTGCCGCACCGCCCTGATCGCCTGGGCGGACCGCCATCGTGCCCACGGCGGCGAGACCCCCGCCGCCGTGGCGATCGTGGGCGCCGCCACCTGATCCTGCGGAATGGCGAGGCGGCACGGCCGTGCCGTCGGCACCGGCTCCGGCGCCGCCGGTCCGTCACCGATCCGCCGCCGACCGGCGGTGCCGGAGCCGTTCGGGTCGTGCGGTGACCGCGGACGCGCCGCCTGCGGCGCGTCCGCCTTCCGCGCACCGGTGTCCGGCACGACGCGCCGGGCCCGTCCCGGTCCAGCCGGCCCGGGCCCGGGCCCGGGCCCGAACGGCCGGAACGCCGGGCGAGGGGTCAGGGGCGCCGCTCCGGACCGGTGACGACGTGCCCGGAGAGGTCGATCCCCAAAGTCTGCGCGGCCCGCTCCACGGCCTCCCGGGTACGGCCGTACAGGAGCACCGGGAAGTCGCCCGACCCGGTGTCATGCCGAACGATCACGTCGGGACCGCCGTAGCACCGGGCCTCCTGCTCCAGCTCCCGCCACGGCTGCAACCCCATGTCCGGGAACGCGGCCCGCATGCGTTCGACCAGCTCGGGATCATCGTCCGTCTCCAGCCTCCAGCCGAGGGAGGCGGGCAGCCGCTCGATCGCCAGGTGCAGGAAGAACTCCGAGATCGACCGGTCCTGCAGCGTCCACTCCTCTCCGAGACCCACCAGCACCCGGGGATCGGCCAGATGCGCCTCGGCCGCCAGGTAACCCCACTCGTTGCAGTACTCGTACTCGGCCATGAACACGCAGACCCGTCGGTCCTCGTCCGGCCCTACGAACGGGTTGTCCTCCGGCAGCGCCGGGCCCGCCCCGTACCCGGAAGGGTCGGGCCGCACTCTCGGCGGATACTCCGGGTTGGTCCAATAAAGCCACGGGCTGCGTGAGAACGAATTGAACGGCAGCTCCCACCATTCGTCCAGAGCACGGGGGATCGGCAGGGAGAGGTCCGCCCCGGCGGGCTCGTCCTGCTCCGCACCGGTCGGCTCCGCCCCGAGCTTCCGCATGTGCTCCCCATGCCCGGCATTCGCTCCCTTCGGCCAGACCACCGGCCTGCCGGATGGCTCATAACCCCACTCCCGCTGGAACCGGTCCAGCAGCTCCCATCGCGGACCGGTGTCGGCCAGATGTGCGGCGAACTCCGCCTCCGTCATCCGGTCCCGTGCGTCCCACCGGGGCATGACCCGGGCCAGCCGCTCGGCGAATCGACCGTAGTCCACGATCTCGGACATGCGCGGCAGCGTACGCCGTCTCGCCGACAAGACTGCGCCGCCCGCACGCCCGTCGACGAACAGCGGCTCGCGGCGGTCGACTCCGACGCGCGGACGGCGCAAAGACCGACCAGGTCACATGGACCTCGGCCGGCCGTGGCCAGGACGATGCCGGGACGGCGTCGGCTCAGGCGTGGTGGCCGTGGGCGCCCTTCAGGGCGTCGTCGAGCGTGAGGCCGAGGACGACGTCGTGGTCACCGCCCTTGTGGCCGTCGTGGCCGTCGTTCTTGTAGCCGTCGTGGCCGTCGTGGTGGTCGCCCTTGTAGCCGCCGTCATGACCGTCGTTCTTGTGGCCGTCGTGGCCATAGCCCTTGTGGTCGTCGCGGCCGTCGTTCTTGTAGCCGTCGTGGTGGTCGCCCTTGTGGTCGTCACGGCCGTGGACGTCCTTCTCGGCGTCTTCGTAGCCGTGGCCGTAGCCCTTCTTGTGGCCGTCGTGGTGGTCGCCCTTGTGGTCGTCACGGCCGTGGACGTCCTTCTCGGCGTCTTCGTAGCCGTGGCCGTGGCCCTTCTTGTGACCGTCTTCGTAGCCGTGGCCGTAGCCCTTCTTGTAGCCGTCGTAGTGGTCGTCCTTGTAGCCGTCGTGGCCGTCGTGGTGGTAGCCGTCGTAGTAGTGGCCCTTGTGCTCGTCGCTCTCGTAGAACGCCTTCAGGATCTCCTTGTAGAAGCCGTAGAGCGTGTCCTCGAAATCGCACTCGTGGTGCTTGCCGTGCTTGTCGTGCTTGTCGCACTCGTAGTGCCGCTCGTAGCGCCCGTCGCCGTCCACCGCGTAGTAGTCGACGGTGACGTGTCCATGGTCGCCGGCCCAGGCGGCCGGGGAGGTCAGCAGCAGTCCGCCGAGGGCGGCGGACATCATGCCGACACGGGCCAGTCGCTTGATCATGCGAGTCTCCTTGCTCATTGCGGGATAAGCGCGCTGTGATGCCCGCGATGCGCGGGGCAGGGCTAGAGATAGCCAGTGATCGAGCGCGCCATGCCGCCCGAGCGAAAAGGTCCGCACCTTTGGAGACATCATTGCCGGCGGGCGGATCGACGCCCTCAGGGATATGGGGCGCCCATGTGCCTTATTGTCGTCCGCAGGAACTGCTCTTGCAGTGCGCGAAGGCGTCGATTTCTCCGCCGTGAATGAACGTTCCGGCTATAGCAGAAGCCCCATGTAGTACTCGTCGACCCTGTCGCCGCCGATGATCATCGACGCCCGGCGCAGCCCCTCCACTTGGAATCCGCAACGCGTGTAGAGGGCCAGAGCCCGGCGGTTGTGCGTCATCACGGTCAGCTCCAGCCGGCTCAGCCCGCGTGACCGCGCCTCGGCGATCGCCCTCTCCAGCAGGGCGCGTCCCACGCCCCGGCCGGTGTGCGAAGCCCGCACCCCCATCACCACATGGCCGCGATGCCGGACCCGCGCGTACGGCATGACCGACACGCTCACGAACCCCACCAGCCGCTCGCCTTCGGCGGCGACCACCCGATAGGAGAGCCGTGGCCGTTCGGAGTCCGGGACGGCCCGCTCGCCCGGTTCCATGAGCATGAACGTGGACTCCTCATCCAGCGTCGTCCGCAGTTCTTCCAGCGGGAGGTCGTCATCTGGACCGGCGAGCCTGATCTCCATGGATCCTCCAATCCCGTGCCTTTGCCGCCGCACGAGCCGGGGCATGGACGGTCACTCCAGGGGCGGGGCCTTGCGGTAGACGCCGCGATAGCGGGCCGGGTCGTAGCGGCGTTCGCTCTCGGCCAGCTTGGCCTCCGCCGCCTCCAGAAGATCGATTCCGAGCACGTCCGCCAGCCGCACCAGGTAGGCGACCACGTCGCCGATCTCGGCCCGCACCCGCCGCCCCGCCTGCGGGTCGTCCATGATCGACGCCGCCTCCTCGGCCGTCAGCCACTGGAACTCGGCGACCAGCTCGCCCACCTCTCCGGCCAGCGCCATCACCAGGTTCTTCGGCGTGTGGTAGTGCTCCCACTCCCGTGCCGCCGCGAACTCCCGCAACCGCTCCGCCAGCTTCCCCAGATCGCCCATCCCGGCCAGGTTAGGCGAGGCCCCCGATGAGGGCATCGGATTTGCCCCGTGCGACGACGGGCGCGAGGCGCCGGTCCCGGCACGGCGTGCGCAGAGCTCCGGAGGAGAGGACCGGCCGTCGGCGGCAGACCCTTTCTCCCGTCGTACCTTCTGTCACGTTCCCTGTGGCGCGTCCGCCGCCCGAACGGGCTGCCGGAGGATGGTCTTGAGCTTGGCGGGCTCGGTCCGCCGGGGATCGCTGAGGTAGATCTCGTGGTGGTGGCCGACCATGCGCAGACCGTGGGCGGCGAGATACTCGTGATGGAGCCTGGCGAGCGCGGGCCCCTCGTCGTCGTAGGGACCGATGTGCAGGAGCTGGGCGCTGGTGCCCTCCTCCAGGGTCAGGCGGCGGATCTCGGCGATCGCGGGAAGGCCCTTCTTCCTCAGCGCGGCCCGCTTGGCCTCCTCGATGAGCTCCTCGGTGATCCAGTCGGGCTGGCTGATGAGCATCCGCCAGCGCCAGGCGTCCTTGACGCGGGTGAGGAACACGTTCGGGTCGTCGGCCCACCACAGCCCTTCGAGCGGGCCGACGACGAAGTCCCTGCCGAGGGCGGTCTTGCTGGTGAACTTGATCGTGTAGGCGACGGCGTAGAGCGCCTCGACGGCGCGGGCGTAGTCGGCGCCGGTGTTGGGGTCGCCGCGGCCGTCGATGGCGATGAACTGTTGCGCGGGCACCTCGACCAGCGCCCAGTCGGTGTTCTTCGGCGCGTAGCAGTGCTTGAGCGCGCGTTTGACGTCATAGCGGGTCATGGTCCTCTGCCTCCGCGGTGGTGGGGGACGGGTCGGGAGGCCGCTCGTCAGAGCCGGTCGTCTTCATCCGGTAGTCGGCCAGCCACTGCTGCTCGGCGGCCAGCTGGCCCAGCGCGTGGTCGAAGATGGCGCGGACGAAATCGGGCGCGTCGGATCGGGCGGCGCGGGCCGCCGTGAGCGCGGCGATCTTCTCTTGCAGGGCTGCGGCCCGCCGGTCGAGCGCGGCCCGCAGCCGCTCGGGCGGGATGAGCGGCTGGTTGGCCAGGCCGATCAGGACGGGCGGGAACACCGGCCGGAGCTCGGCGATCGCGGCCTCGGCCGCCTGCGCGCACACCCGGCGTCCCTCATCCGTCGGCCGGTACACCCGGCGGGCCTTCCCCTTGGTCGCGCGCGGCGCGCCGACCTCGGTGATCAGTCCACGGTCGCGGAGCCGGCCCAGCAGGTAGTAGATCGAGCTGAAGCCGATCTCGGTCCACTCGCGCATGCCGCGCGCGTCGATGACCTCGTCCAGCTCGTACCCGTGCCGCGGCTTCTCCACGAGCAGGCCGAGCAGGGTCAGCTCGGCGGGGGTCAGATCGGCGCCCACCCTTTTATTCTAGTACTGGAATAAGGGGGGCGGGCCGGATGCGATGATCTGGGCGGGATCGAACGGCCCGCCGGTCGGAAGGCCGCCGGATCACGCCCGAGACGCCCTCCGCCGACCGCGGTGCCGTCCTCCGCCTCTTCTGCGAGCCGGGGGCGGCGCCGGGGCCGGCGGCTTCTGACGGCGCGGCCCCTCGGCAGCCGCTTTCACCGGTTCCGGTCTGTCGGCCAGCGGCGGAGCTTGTCAGGGTTGCGCACCGCCCAGATGTGTTTGATCCGGTCGGCTGCGACGTCGAATGCCAGCACCGTCACGGTGACGCCGTTCTGCCGGGCCACCAGACCGGGGCGCCCGTTGACCGTGCGCTGGATGAAAGTCACGTTGTCGAGCATTCGGCCGGCGAGATCGACCAGATAGCGGGCGATCTGCTCGCCGCCCCGGAGAGGACGGAGCCGGGCGGCGACCCGGCCGCCGCCGTCGGCGATCGCGGTGGCGTCGGGATCGAGAAGATCGATGAGGGCGTTGACGTCCTTGGCCTCCCAGGCCCGTCTGAAGGCCCGGACGAGATCGGCCTGCCGGGAGACCGGGGGTTCGGGGGTCTGCACGGCACGGATGCGGCGGCGGGCCGAGGAGGCCAGCTGGCGGCATGCCGCCGGGGTGCGGCCGACGATCTCGGCCACTTCGGCGAAGGGGTAACGGAAGACGTCGTGCAGGACGAACGCGACGCGTTCGGACGGGGTCATCGATTCGAGCACGATGAGGAAGGCCATGGTGACCGACTCATCGAGGGTGATCCGGTCGGCCGGGTCGACGGGGGCGTCGGCCCCGGGCCGGCCGCCGATCCACTCTGCGCGATCGGGCAGCGGTTCGGGAAGCCAATCGCCCACGTAGCGCTCCCGCCTCGTGCGCGCCGATCTCAGCAGGTCCAGGCAGATGCGGCCGGTGACCTTCATCAGCCAGCCGCTGACCGATTCGATGGTCTCCCGCTGCCGATGAGGCAGGGCGTACCAGCGGGCGCAGGCCTCCTGCACGACGTCCTCGGCCTCGGACAGGGAGCCCAGCAGCCGGTAGGCGAGATTGATCAGCCGGCGCCGCTCGCTCATGACCGCGCTCAGCTCCGGATCGGACCGGCCGTCTTCCGGCTCGGACGGGATGGTCATGATGCCGTCGGCCCCCTCGCTCGCATCTGCCCTCACCGATCTGACGAAATACGGCGCCGAACCGTGAGGCCGTCGTGCCGCCTCACGTTCCGGCGAGCCGCATCGTCGTTCCCATCGAGGGGAGCGCCGCCCCGCCCGACGGGCGGGAAGGCCCGGCGGCATCATGACCGGCTCCCGCGAACGTCGCGAGCGGCGGCCGTGACCCCGCCGGCTCCGAAGACGAGGGGAGAAGACGATGGGCGACTTTCAGGAGATCGCCGACCGCGTCGAGATCGAGGCGCTGCGCGGCGAGTTCACCGACGCGGCGATGATGAACGACTACGACCGCATCGCATCGCTGTTCACACCCGATGGCGTGCTGCGCATGCCCCATATCCGCGTCGAGCTCGCCGGTCGGGAGCGGATCCGCGCCTGGGGCGAGCGGCGGGACGCCCTGGTGTCCCTCTTCATACAGACCACCCACCCGGGCGTGATCCGTATAGACGGCGACACCGCCACCGGCCGTGCCTACATCCACGAGCTCATCGGCCTGCGCGACGGCGGTTCCCACCTGAACCACGGCGTCTACCACGACCGCTACCGGCGCACCGATGAGGGATGGAGGTTCACCGAACGCGTCTACGAGATCCGCCACCTCGACCACGGCCCGCCGACCGGCTCAGCACCCCGGGCGGCGGAAGGCCCCCGCTGACGCGCCGGACGGAGCACCTCCGCGGCCCGGGCGACGCCGTTCACCCCCGGCGCGTCCCGATCGACGGTCCCCTGGGGAGTTCCCGGCCGCCCATGCCCACGGTGGCCGAGAAGCCCGGACCGTCACGATCGGGCAGACCGACGAAGGCTCGGCCGCCCGCTTGACCTTGACGCGACGTCAACGTCTGTACTGGGGGCATGCGGATCGGCGAACTCGCGGCATTGGTCGGCGTGTCCACCCGCACCGTGCGCTACTACCACCAGCGCGGGCTGCTTCCGGAACCCGAACGGAGGGTCAACGGATACCGGGAGTACCGGCTGCGGGACGCGGTCACGCTGGCGCGCGTGCGGCGGCTGGTGGAGCTGGGGCTGTCGCTGGAGGAGATCCGCGACGTGCTGGCCGACGACCGGGGACGCGAGCTGCGCGAGGTCCTCCAGGGGCTCGACGACGATCTGGCCCGGCAGCAGCAGGCGCTCGCGGCCCGACGGGAACGGCTGGCGGTGCTGTTGGCCGAGGCGGACCTGAATCCGGACTCCACGGTCTCGCCCGACATGGCGGCGGTGCTGCGCGACCTGCCCGTCGAGGACTCGGCGATCGCCCGGTTCGACCGGGAGATGCTGATACTGCTGGACGCCAACGCCGATCCCGCTGCCCGAGCCCGGGTCGCCGAGCTGTTCCGGCCGCTGCTGGAGCCCGCGGCGCTGGCCGAGACGCAGCGGCTGTACGCGCGGCTGGACGAACTGGCCGACGCCGATCCAGGCGACCCCCGCGTCGCCGAGGTCGCCCGGGACATGGCCGACCACTTTCCCGAGGAGATGGTCACGGCGATGCTCTCCGCCGTGGACGACGGGCGGATGGACGACTGGCTGCGGGCGGTGTCGGCCGAGCTGTCGGCCGCGCAGGCCGAGGTGTTCCGGCAGGTGGTGACGATGCTCAGGGAGCGGATGTGACGGCGCGGCTCGTGGGCGTGGCCCGGCGGCTGATGGAGTTCGACGCCAAGGGCATGGTCAGCCTCGTGCTGTGGGCGCTGCGGCGCCGTGACGGGGTGCCGCCCGGCGCGACCGCGGCGCCCTACTCGGGCGCGGAGACCCCTGCCATGTTGATGTGGCTGATCGCGATGGTCGTGGAGCTGATCGGCCTGGAGGTCCTGCTGCGGGCGCTGGACGTCCCGACGGTCCTGCGCACCGTCGTCTTGGTGATCGACGCCTATTCCGTGCTGATCGTGCTGGCCGTCATCGCCGCCTGCGTCACCCGTCCGCACGTCGTCACGCCCGAGGAGCTGCGGATCCGCTACGGGGCGTTCTTCGACCTGCGGGTTCCGCGCACGCTGATCACCGACGTGCGGCGCGTCCGCAACTTCGACGAAAGCGGCTGGATCAGGGTGGACGGCGACGTGCTCGCCGTGGCGGTCGGCTCGCAGACGAACGTGGTGGTCGAACTGTCCGAACCGGTCGTCGCCGTCCGTCCGCTGGGCGCCCGCGTCCGGGTCCGCACCGTCCGGTTCTACGCCGACGACCCCCGCGCGGTCTGCACGGCCCTGCGCATCGCCCCGGACACGGACCGCGCCGGCGCCTAGACTGCCGGCATGCGGACGGTCTTGAACGTGCTGTGGCTGGTGTTGGCGGGCTTGTGGCTGGCGATCGGATACGTCGTCGCCGGGGTGATCTGCTGCCTCCTGATCATCACGATCCCGTTCGGGATCGCCTCGTTCAGGATCGCCGCCTACGCGCTGTGGCCGTTCGGGCGGACCGTCAAGCGCAAGCCCACCGCAGGGGCGATGTCGCTCATCGGCAACGTCATCTGGATCATCGTCGTCGGCTGGGAGCTGGCGTTGAGCCACCTCATCACCGGCGCCCTGCTGTGCCTGACGATCATCGGCATCCCGCTCGGCGTCGCCAACATCAAGATGATCCCCATCTCCCTGACCCCGCTGGGCCGCGAGATCGTTCCCGTCGACGACCGCGCGGTGGGCTGACCGGCCCTGGACTACGGTGTCGGCCGTGAGTGAGACGTGCCTGTTGATCCTCGGGGACCGGGACGCCATCGCCGGGTGCTGACGGAGCAGCGATGGCGTTCCCGACGACGGCGCGGGCCGAGGTGGATCGGCTGGCCGCGGGGGACGAGCTGCTGATGTACGCGACCCGCGGGGCGTTCGGCAATCCGACGCGGGATCGCGGACGCGTGATCGGCAGGGCGGTGGTGACATCGCCGGTGGTCGCGTTGGAGGAGCCGGTGGTGTTCGGGGAGCGGGAGTTCCCGCGCGGCTGCCGGCTGCGGGTGGAGACGCTGGCGCCATGGGGGAGCGGGGTGGAGCTGCGGCCTCTGGTGGAACGGCTGGAGGCGTTCCCTGATCCCCGATCCTGGAGCGTGCGGCTGCGGCGCCCGCTCCTGTGGCTCCCGAAGGCCGATGCCGCGCTGCTGGCTCGTGAGCTGGCTGCGGTGGCCGGGGATCCGGCCGCGCATGTGGCCGGATACCGCGCTCGTGCCCGCGCCGCGACGAGGTGAAGGGCGGGGTGATACGGGCCACATTCGGCGGGTCACCCCTTGCCTGAACAGGCATTCGGCTGAACGGTGGCATGACGTGACCGCGACACCGGCCCTACCAGGGACATTCCGTGCCGACGCGGTGGGTAAGGGCCAGGCGGTGCCGAAGCGATCGTCGACAGCGTGGGGAGGAGCAGGATGCCGGGTGAGGGACGAGGCCGCGGATGGGCTCCGGGGACCCGGGAGTACCGGGTGCTGGCCCGGTACCCGCACACCGCGGGCATGATGTCGCTCGTTCTCACCCCGTGCGAGGCCGACGCCGAACCGCCTCCCGCACTGCCGGGACAGTACTGGGTGCTGCACGCCCGGTCCGGCGTGCGCGTCGCCGCCGTCACCGGGGGCGCCTGCGACGGACTGGAGGTGACCACGCTGCGGGTGCCGTGCGGCGGGGCGTTCGGCGAGCCTGGAACGATCCTGGGCGTGCGCGGCCCGTTCGGCACCGGCTGGGACCTGCGCGCCGCCTCCGGTCGGCCCCTGCTGCTGGCCGCATGGGAGAGCGGGCTGGCCACGCTGCGGCCGGTGCTGGACCAGGTGGTGGCGGGCACCGAACGGTACGCCGGCGTGCGGATCTGGGTCGGCGGGAGCCGGACCTCGGCGCTGCCGTTGCACGCCGACGCGGATCTGTGGGTGGCCCGCGGCATGGACGTCACCATCGCCACCGGCCCCCGCCTGAGCATGGCCGACGTCGCCGACGGCCGGCCCGGCCCGCCCCCGGGGACGGTGGCGCTGCTGGCCGGGCCGGTGCCGATGACGCTGGAGGCGGCCCGGCGGCTGGCCGACCGCGGGGTGGCCGCGCACCGCATCCAGGTCGCCGCCCACTCGTTGATCCGGTGCACCGACGCGGTCTGCGGCCGCTGCCACGTCGGGGGCCGGCGGGCCGAGCGGACGCTGCTGGCCTGCAAGAACGGCCCCGTCTTCGGCTACGACCAGCTGGTCCGCATGGACTGAGCCGCCGGTTGGACCGGTCCCGCTCCCGCCCGGGAGCGGGACCGGCGGAACGTCAGACCAGGGCGGCGTCGAGGGTGATGGTGGTGCCGGCCAGCGCCTTGCTGACCGGGCAGCCGGCCTTGGCGTTCTCCGCCGCCTTCTTGAAGTCCTCCGCCGACAGGCCGGGGACCTTGGCGCGGACGGTCAGGTGGATCCCGGTGATGCCCTCGCCCGGCTGGAAGGTGACGTCGGCCTTGGTGTCGACCGTCTCCGGCGGCGTCCCGGCGCCGGCCAGGGCGTGCGAGAGCGCCATCGAGTAGCAGGTGGAGTGGGCCGCGGCGATCAGCTCCTCGGGGCTGGTCTTGCCCTCCGGGGACTCGGCGCGCGACGGCCAGTTCACCTCGAACGAGCCCACGCCCGAGGAGTCCAGGGACACCGTCCCCTTGCCGCCCATCAGCGGCCCCTCCCAGTGCGCGTTGGCGGTGCGGGTCGTGGCCATGATCAGATTCCTCTCGTTCGGAGAAAACCCGTGGTCGTTGTCACACCCATTCAATACCGCGGGGAATCTCCGGTCCGACCCGGTGCCGATCACGCCGCACGGGCGATCGCCGGTCCACGGAAGACCTGGGCGGCGTGCCAGTCGATGTGGACGGGGTCGCACTCCGCGCCGCCGTCCGGGGAGCGGACCGGACGCCCCGCCAGGTCGTGCACCAGCCGCGCCGCGACCGGGGAGCGGGCCCGGAACGCCGAGGACACCACGATGGTGCGGTCCCGGGTCAGTCCCAGCACCCCCCGGTCGAACAGCCGGTGGTGCAGCGCGCACAGCGACAGCCCGTTGGCCGGATCGTCCGGCCCCTCGTACGCCCGCCACCGCACATGCGCCGCGTCCAGCCCCACCGGCCGCCCGCCGAGCCACCCGTCATAGTCGCAGAACGCGCAGCGGAACCGGTACGCCTCCAGCACCCGCAGCCGGAACCCCGGGTCGCGCGGCGGCAGCCGCCGCAGCACCGCCGCCGGGAGCTCCCCGTCGGCCGGCTCCAGCCCGGTCTCGGCGCAGATGTCCTCGTGCAGCGACGGCGGAAAGTCGGCCGTCAGCAGCGCCCGCGTCAGCCGCCCCACCAGCGACGGATCGCGGTCCAGCGCCGCGACCAGCTCAGGGTGCAGCCGTCCCCGCGCCCCCGAGGACCGCAGCCGTCCCGCGCTCGCGCCGGGGCTGCCCGGGCCCTCGTCGGTCTCCACCTGCCACAGCAGTTCGTCATTGGTCAGGTGGTGGAACGGGTAGGCCATGGTGGAGGGACGCGGCGGGCCGAACTCCCGCAACAGCCGCTCCAGCTCGCGCTCCACCGCCGAATAGCGTATGGGCGCCGCACCCTCCCGCTGGTAGCGGCCGAGCGCGTACAGCAACAGCAGCGGCTTGTGCGGGGCGCGCTCCTCGCCCCGCGTCCATCGCCGGATCGACAGCACCCGCTCCACCCAGTCCACGGCGATCAGGGTGCCAGAAGGACCCGGCGGTGCCCAGATCACCGCGGACCGTCGGAGCGGGGCCGGCCGGCCCGCAGAAGAGAGGCCGGAGCGAGCCGGAACGCGCCCGGAACGGACCTAGAACGGATAGGCGGCGATCTCCGGACGGACGGTGACCCACTGGGTCTCGGTGAACGCCTCGATGTTGGCCTCCGGGCCGCCCAGCCGGGAGCCCGTCCCCGAGGCGCCCGTGCCGCCGAACGGGATGTTGGGCTCGTCGTTCACGGTCTGGTCGTTGATGTGCACCAGGCCGGTGGGGACCGCGTCGGCGATCCGCATCGCCGCGCCCACGTCGCCGAGGATGCCCAGCGACAGGCCGTACTCGGTGTCGCGGGCCAGCTCGATCGCCTCCTCCACGGTGGCGAACGGCACCACCGGCGCGACCGGGCCGAACACCTCCTCTGCGTAGGCGGGCATCTGCGGGGTCACCTCGGCCAGCACCGTCGGCCGGTAGAACAGCCCCTCATAGGTGCCGCCGGCCGCCAGCCGGGCGCCCGCCTCGACGCTGCCGGTGACCAGGGAGTGCACCCGGGCGAGCTGGCGCTCGTCGATGATCGGGCCCAGCGCCACCTCCTCGGCGGCCGGGTCGCCGACCGGCAGGCGCTCGGCCTTGTCGGCCAGCGCCGCCACGTACTCGTCGTGCAGGCTCTCGTGCACCAGGTGCCGTCCGGAGGTCATGCAGATCTGCCCCTGGTGCAGGAACGCCCCCCATGCCGCCGCGGAGACGGCCCTGTCCAGGTCCGCGCCCGGCAGCACGATCAGCGCGTTGTTGCCGCCCAGCTCCAGGTGGGCGCGCTTGAGCAGCCGGCCGCACTCCTCCCCGATCGCGCGGCCTGCGGCGGTGGAGCCGGTGAACGACACCACCCGCACCTCCGGCGCGGCCACCACGGCCCGCCCGGTCTCCAGGCCGCCCGGCAGCACGTGCAGCACGCCCTCCGGCAGCCCGGCCTCTTCGAAGATCCGGGCCAGCGCCACGCCGCCGCACACCGCGGTGCGGGGGTCCGGCTTGAGCAGCACGGCGTTGCCCAGCGCCAGCGCCGGGGCCACCGACCGGATCGACAGGATCAGCGGGAAGTTGAACGGGGAGATCACGGCGACCACGCCGGCCGGCCGGCGGCGCGCCAGGCTCCACCGCGGCTCGCCGGACGGCAGCACCTGCCCGTGCGGCAGCGACGGCAGCGCGGCGGCCTCATAGCACTCGCCGGCGGCCACCTGCAGCTCGAACGAGGCCTTGGGGCGGATCGAGCCGGCCTCCCGTACGATCCAGTCGGCGATCTCCTCGGCGTGCTCCTCCAGCAGCGCGCCGGCCCTGCGCAGCACCGCCGCCCGCTCGGTGTGCGGACGCGCCGCCCAGTCCCGTTGGGCCTGCGCCGCGGCGGCCGCGGCCTTGGCCACGTCCTCGGCGCCGGCCGCGCCGACGGCGCCGAGGGCCGCCCCGGTGGCGGGTTCGGTGACCTCGAGCGTGCCGGCCGATCCGGAGTCCCATCGCCCGGTGAAGATGCGGCCGGACCACAGTGCGGGATCAAGAAGCGTCATTGCTCGGTTCCTCGGGGTGGGGGGAACGGAAGTTGCACGATGATGCCCTCTCCGAGCGGCGGCGCGGACCCGCCTCTTCCGCTCTGCGGAAGGCCCGTTGCGGAGCGCTCACAGCTCGGCGAGGATCTCCTCCAGCAGCCGCACGCTCTCGTGCGGCTGGCACGCCGCGACGCACAGGCTGTTGATCGCCCGCAGGTACGCCTCCACGTCGCTGGGCTTGTCCAGATACAGGGCGCTGGTCAGGTGCTCCATGTAGACCACGTCCGACAGCGCCGGCTCGGCGAACCGCAGGATCGTGAACGGCCCGCCGGCCGCCGCGTTGCCCGCCACGTTCAACGGCACGATCTGCAGGGTGATGTTCGGCGACGCGGTCAGCTCGATCAGATGCCGGATCTGCGCGCGCATCACCTCCGGCCCGCCCACCGTGCGGCGCAGCGCGGTCTCGTCGACCACCGCCCACACCATCGGCGGGTTCTCGGCGTGCAGCTTGCGCTGCCGGGTCATGCGCAGCTCGACGCGGCTGCGGACCTCGTCCTCGTCGGCCTCGGGGTGGCCGAGCCGCACCACCGCCCGCGCGTACTCCTCGGTCTGCAGCAGCCCGGGGACGAAGTGCACCTCATACACCCGGATCAGCGAGGCCGCCTCCTCCAGGCCCAGGTAGGCCTCGAACCACGAGGGCAGCACATCGCCGTACCGGTGCCACCAGCCGGGGCTGTTGGAGGCCCGGACCATCTCCATGACCGAGGCCCGCACCGCCTCGTCGTCCACCCCGTACAGATCGAGCAGGTCGGCCACATCGCGCTGCTTGAAGCCGACCCGGCCGTTCTCCATCCGGCTGATCTTGGAATGTGAGCCGCGGATGACGGAGGCGGCCTTCTCGACCGAGACGCCGGCCTTCTCCCGCAGCTTGCGCAGATGGCCGCCGAGCAGCAGCCGCACCACCGTCGGCCCGCCTCGGGTCGGATACGGGACGACCTGCGCACTCGCAGAATCCTCGCCCGCGGACGCCGTCGCGGGCATCAGCGCTTCCTCATGCAACGGACACCAGCCAATCGGGGAGCCCGCCCTCGTTCGGGCGAACAGGATCCTCCAGCCTAATGAATCGTGGTAAAAGTCGCATTGCATCACGTCGGCCCCGGCGCCGCGTGACGCCGGGCCTCATTCCCGGGGCCGGGACCCCTGCGCCCGGGACAGATCGCGCTCCCGCAACGCGACTTTGTGGATCTTGCCGACCGGGGTCAGCGGCACCTCCTCGGTGATCACGAATTGGCGCGGCACCTTGTAGTCGGCCAGCCGCTCCCGGCAGTACTCGGTCAGCTCCCGCTCGGTGGGCGGCTCCACTCCCCGGCGCGGCACCACATAGAACCGGCCGACCTCGCCGTGCACCGGGTCGGGCACCCCGAATCCGGCCGCCATCGCGACCTTGGGATGGGCGGCCAGCACGTTCTCGATCTCGACCGGGTAGACGTTGAAGCCGCCGCAGACGTACATCTCCTTCTTGCGGCCGCGCAGCACCAGGTGCCCGTCCGGCTCCATCTCCGCCATGTCGCCGGTGGCCAGCCACCCGTCCGCGCCGAACGTCTCCGCCGTCTCCTCCGGCATGTCCCAGTAACCCGCCGCCACGCAGTCGCCGCGGATCTGCAGCTCGCCGGTCTCCCCGGCGGGCAGCTCCGCGCCGTCCGGGCCGACCACCCGGGCCCGGAAGTCGCCGATCACCACGCCCAGCGTGCGCGACACCGTCTCCGGGTCGTCGTCGGGCCGGGACAGCACGCACGCGCCCGACGTCTCCGACAGGCCGTACAGCCCGAACAGCCGCGCCTTGGGGAAGGCACGGCGGATCTCCTCGGCCAGCGCCGGCTCCAGGTTCGACCCGCCCGCGGTGCAGATCCGCACCGACGAGGTGTCCCGCTCGGCGAAGCTCTCATGCCCCAGCATCATCACGTACATGGTCGGCACCGCGTTCAGCCAGGTCACCCGGTGCCGCTCGATCGCGCGCAGCGCCCCGTCGGGGCTGAAGGCCGGCAGCAGCGCCACCGACGCGCCCGAGACCAGCGCGGCCAGCACGGTGCAGGTGATCCCGCCGACGTGGTTGAACGGCAGGTGCCCCAGCAGCACGTCGTCGCGGGTCATCCCGCAGTGCTCGGCCTGCGCCCGCGCCGAGGCCAGGATGCCGCGGTGGGTGATGACCGCGCCCTTGGGACGGCCCGTCGTGCCGGAGGTGTAGAGGATCATCAGGGGATCGTCCGCGGACGCCGCCTCCTGCGGCGCCCGCCCCTCGGCGGCGGTCAGCTCCTCGAACGAGATCGCCCAGTCCGGCGCCGCGCCGAAGAACACATGGTCGGTGACGTCCGGGACCTGCTCGCGGAAGCCGGCGAAGAAGGCGGCGAAGTCGAACCCGCCCGCCTCGGCGGGGCAGATCACCATGCGGGCCCCGCTCTGGCCGAGCATGTGGGACAGCTCGCGTTCGCGGTACCGCACGTTCAACGTGACGATCACCGCTCCGAGCCGGGCGGCGCCGAAGAACGCCGCCAGCCACTGCGGCGTGTTCAGGCCCATCAGTCCGATCCGGTCGCCGCGGCGCACCCCGCGCGCGGCCAGACCGGCGGCCACCCGCTCCGCCGTCTCCGCGAACTCGGCGTAGGTGATCTCCCGATCCCCCTCGCGCAGGAACACCCGGTCCTGCCGGGCGGCCTCGGCCAGCGCCGTCCCGATCGTCATTGATCGCATCGCCTTCTCCCCTCGCTGTCGATCCCCTACCAAGATCATCGAAAGCGAGGGCGTCGTCGATACACGCGTCTTGGAGTCCGCGTCAGGGCTTGCGGCCGACTCCGGCGTAGAACCAGGTGCGGATCGCCTCCTCGGGGGTCACCGGCCGCTCCGGCCGCCACAGCGGCGCCCACACCAGTCCCGGCTCCAGCAGCTCGAAGTCGCCGAACAGGGCGGTGACCTGCTCGGCGGTGCGGGGGGTCCCGGGGGCGTTGGTCTTGCGGTAGACCTCGACGACCTTGGCGACCAGGTCCGGCATCCCGTCGGCGGAGGCGTGCGTGAGGGCCAGGTGGCTGCCCGGGGCGAGGGCGTTCCGCAGCTCCGCCATGACCCCCCACGGGTCGTCGGAGTCGGGCACGAAGTGCAGCGTCGCCACCACCAGCATCCCGATCGGCTTGTCGAAGTCCAGCAGTCGCCGGGTCTCGGGGTGCTCCAGGATCTCCCCGGGGCGCCGCAGATCCGCGTGCACGATCGTGGTGGTCTCGGTGTCGGAGGCCAGCAGCGCCCGGGCGTGCGCGACCACCTGGTCGTCGTTGTCCACGTAGACCACGCGCGCGCGCGGATTCACCGACTGGGCGATCTGGTGCACGTTCTGCTGAGTGGGCAGCCCGGTGCCGATGTCCAGGAACTGGTCGATGCCCTGCTCGGCCAGGAAGCGCACCGCCCGGCCGAGGAAGGCGCGGTTCTCCCGGATGCAGGTCAGCAGGGTCGGGTCGGCCTGCATCGCCTCGTGTGCGCGCCTGCGGTCGGCCTCGTAATTGTCCTTGCCCCCCAGGTAGTAGTCGTACATCCGGGCGATGTTGGGGACGGTCGGGTCGAATCCGAACCCGCCCGCCCGGGAGCCGCTGCCCGTCATGCTGTCTCCTTGTCGCCGCTCACCAGGGACCTCCACGCCAAGATCATCGTAAGTTCCGGCGGAGACGCCGGAGACGCGTTCCGGTCGCATTCGTTCTGGTCGCGTTCGGTCATGCGGGACCGGCGTTGACGGAGGTCGAGCGTCTGGTCGTAGCGTGATCGCCATGACACCGACGATCGGCTTGTTCCCGGCCAACATGCACGCCGCCGCGGACCGGCGGGGCGCCGCGCGGATCGCCGCGCTGGCCGAGGAGCTCGGCTACGACTCGCTGTGGGTCGCCGACCATCCCGCCCTGCCCAGCCCGCGCGTGGAACCGTCCCCGATGGAGCCGGACGAGCCGCTGCTGGACCCTCTGGTGACACTGGCGTTCCTGGCCGCGCACACCGAACGGATCCGGCTGGCCACCGGGGTCGTGGTGCTGCCGCAGCGCAACCCCCTGGTGCTGGCCAAGCAGTTCGCCAGCGTGGACGTGCTGAGCGGAGGGCGGGTCATCGCCGGGATCGCCGCCGGATACCTGGAGCCGGAGCTGCGGGCGCTGGGCGTCCCGATGGAGGAGCGGGGCGCGCGCACCACCGAGTACCTCAAGGCGATGCGGCAGATGTGGCACGCCGACAAGCCCGCCTTCCACGGCCGGTACGTCTCGTTCTCCGGGGTGGACGCCCACCCGCGGCCCCTGCAGCGCCGGCTGCCGGTGGTCGTCGGCGGGCACAGCCCGGCCGCGCACCGCCGCGCCGTCGAGCACGGCGACGGCTGGTTCGGGTTCATGCTGGGACTGCGCGCCGCCGCCGAGCAGATCGCCTCCCTCCGGGAGACCGCCGACGAGTACGGCCGGGAGACGCCGCTGGAGATCTCGGTGTGCGCCGCCCGCCGTCTCACCCCCGAGATCGTTCGGTCTTACGCCGAGTTGGGCGTCCACCGGCTGGTGGCCATCCCCCCGATGGGGCTGTCTTTGCAGGATCTGGAGGCCTTCGTGATCGCCCACGCCCCGGCCGGGCTCGGCGCGCGCGTCGCGTGAGCCGGGGTCGCCGTACGAATCGGGAGGCGGGTGTCGCTAAGGTCCCGGAGGGGGAGGACCTCGCCACACCACGCGGCGACGGACCCCGACACGCCGGTGACCCCGGCTCCGATGTGAAGACGCGCGCACAGCATGGACGAGGAGGACGTATGGCCGACGTCGAGCTCCACCACCCCGGGGGGCGGATGTCCCTGGAGACGACCGCCGCGACCGAAGGGCCGGCAGGCCTGCGGATCGGAAACCTCCTCAAGCAGACCGGATACGTCACGCTTGACCCCGGCTTTGTCAACACCGCCTCCACCGTCTCCTCGATCACCTACATCGACGGGGAGGCCGGGATCCTGCGCTACCGCGGCTACCCGATCGAGGAGCTGGCCGAGAAATCGTCCTTCCTCGAGGTGGCGTACCTGCTGATCTACGGCGAGCTGCCCACCGCCCGGCAGTTGTCGGACTTCACCGAGAAGGTGAAGAACCACACGATGCTGCACGAGGACTTCAAGAACTTCTTCGCGGGCTTCCCCCGCGACGCGCACCCGATGGCGGTGCTCGCCTCGGCGGTGAGCGCGCTGTCCACCTTCTACCAGGACAGCCTGGACCCGTTCGACCCCGAGCAGGTCGACATCTCCAGCATCCGGCTGATCTCCAAGCTGCCCACCATCGCGGCGTACGCCTACAAGACCTCCATCGGCCAGCCGCTGCTGTACCCGGACAACTCGCTGGGGTACGTGGAGAACTTCCTGCGCATGTCGTTCGGCGTGCCGACCACCCCCTACGAGGTGGACCCGGAGATCGTCAAGGTCCTCGACATGCTGTTCATCCTGCACGCCGACCACGAGCAGAACTGCTCCACCTCCACGGTCCGCCTGGTCGGCTCCAGCCACGCCAACCTGTTCTCCTCCATCTCCGCCGGGGTCAACGCGCTGTGGGGGCCGCTGCACGGCGGCGCCAACCAGGCGGTGCTGGAGATGCTGGAGCGCATCCATGCCGAGGGCGGCGACGTGGACGCGTTCGTCGAGCGGGTCAAGCGGAAGGAGCCGGGGCTGAAGCTGATGGGCTTCGGGCACCGCGTCTACCGCAACTACGACCCGCGCGCCGCGGTCGTCAAGAAGGCCACCACCAAGGTCTTGGACCTGCTCGGCAAGTCCGACCCGCTGCTGGACATCGCGATGCGGCTGGAGGAGGTCGCGCTCGCCGACGACTACTTCATCGAGCGCAAGCTCTACCCGAACGTCGACTTCTACACCGGCGTGATCTACAAGGCCCTCGGCTTCCCGACCAACACCTTCACCGTGCTGTTCGCGCTGGGCCGGCTCCCCGGCTGGATCGCCCAGTGGCGGGAGATGATGGCCGACCCCACCACCAAGATCGGCCGCCCCCGCCAGGTCTACACCGGTCCCGCCGAGCGGCACTACGTCCCGATCGAGGAGCGCTGAGCGGCGGAAGCCGGGATCACGGCGGGCGCCGCGGGCCCCGGCCGCCGCGGCCGGGGCTGGCGCCGTCTCAGCCGGCCTCCGGGGGGACCGCGTCGATCGGATAGCGGGTGCCGCCGACCGCGCGGGCGCGTTCCAGCAGGCGCCGGTTGGCCTCCAGCATGACGGCCGGATCGGCGGCGCCGGGGGAGGCGGTCCGCAGCATCGCCAGCATCACCGGGTCGGGCGGGACGGGCAGCGCCGGGACGTTCCGGACGACCGGCCGGCTGATCAGGACCAGGCCGCTGAGGCCGAGGTCGGCGGCCGTGGTCTCGGCGAGGGTGGCCTCGATGACCGCGGCGGCGCGCCGGGCCGGAAGGAAGACGATGCCCCATGGGTGGGGGCGCGCCCACTCGCCCAGCCGGATCAGCTCCGCCACGTCCGGGCGCATCCGGTCGACGAACTCCGCATAGGAGGTCTCCGCGACCTCGAACGCCCCTGTGATCTCCGGCCCGGACCCGTACACGGCCGCGGTCAGCTCGTACCGCCACACCGGGTCGAGCTTGGCCCGTCCCTGAAGATGATCGGCGGGGAGGCGGCGCAGAGCGTCCAGGAGCGCCCCGGCCGTCGCGTACGCCAGAGTGTGCACCCGGACCCGCTCGGGGGCCGGGACGAGCCGCAGCACCGCCCGCACGATCACGCCGTGCCGGCCCAGTCCGCCGCGCACGGCGTCGAACAGGTCCCGGCGGCGCTCGGGGGAGCAGGCGACCACCTCGCCTCGCGGGGTCGCCACCTCCAGGGACAGCACCTGGTCGGCCTGGAGGCCGTGCCGGTGCGAGGCGCCGCCCACTCCGCCCGCCGACAGCGTCCCGCCCACGGTCACGTCCAGGTGGTCGGTGAGCACCGGGGGAGTGCGGCCGTGCGGCAGCGTCGCCTCCAGCACCTCGCGCCACGTCGCGCCCGCGTCCACCGTCACCCGGTCCGGCCGCACCCGGTGCACGGCGCGCAGCCCGCGCATGTCCAGCAGCACGCCGCCGTCCGTCTGCGCCTGCCCGTAGGTCGAGTGCGCGCACCCCCGGGGCACCACGGGGCCGTCCGCGTCGCGCAGCACGGCGGCGACCTCCTCCGCCGATCGGGGCCGGAGCACCTCCCGCGCAACAAGCCGGACAATTCCTCCGAAATCGCCGGACATGTTGATTTCTCCTTATTGCGGGATGATGTACCCATGGCAGGTTCGGGCTACGAGGCGGCCCTGGCCGAGTATGCCGACATCGAGGAGCGGCTGCGCGACCCCGCCGTGCTGCGCCGTCTCCGGCTGGCCCGCAGGCTCCGTCGCGAGCCGGCCGCCCTGGAGGCGCTGAGCTTCGGCGGGGCGGAGGGGGTGCGCGACCGCTTCGACCCCTACGACGTGGTGATCCGCATCGACGGGCGCGGCGCCCTGGCGTCGTGGCTGCTGCGGGTCTACGAGCGGAGCGCGCGGCGGCGCGGCTGGCGCGTCGAGCGCTTCACCGACCCGACCCCGCCCATGGACCCGGCGGTCTGCGCGGGCGAGGACGGCCCCGGCGCGTGGAGCGTCTTCAAGCACGAGACGGGCCTGCACCGCGACGCGGAGACCGGCGAGACGGTGCGGGTGCCGATGCTGCCCGACTCCGGCGAGCCCGGCGATCCTCCGGGGGAGCCGGGCGAGTGGAGCATCGACACGCTCTGCGCCCGGGACGGCGTCACCCGTGTCGCCGTCACCCATCTCCCGTCCGGCCTGAGCGGGTGGGGACGATCGGCGGACTCCCCTCGCGAGGCCCGCGACCGCGCCCTGCGCACCGTGCTGGCGCTGCTGCTCGCCGAACGGCTGGATCCCGCCGAGCCGGCGCATCGCTTCGTCCGCCCGGCCCTCGTCCCGGTCCGCGTCCACGACCGACGGACCGGGCGGACGATCGGCCCGCGGGGCCCGCTCGACGGCCCGAACCCGCCGCACGAGGTCCGGGGCGGGTGATCGATCACACGCCGTGACGCGGTTCGATCGCCGGTTTCCGGGCATCTGATCACGGAATGGCAGGGAGGATGCGTGTCGGACCGCAGCAAGTTCGAGTTCGTCGTGGTGGCCAACCGGCTTCCGGTGGACCGGGTCAACGGCGAGGACGGCGCGCCCACATGGCGGCGCAGTCCCGGCGGGCTGGTGACCGCGATCGCACCGGTGATGCGGGCCAGGGGTGGGGCGTGGATCGGGTGGCCCGGCGCTCCGGACGAGGAACTGCCGCCGTTCGTCGAGGACGGCATGTACCTGGTGCCGATCGGGCTGTCGGCGCTGGAGGTCGAGCGGTACTACGAGGGCTTCTCCAACGCCACGCTGTGGCCGCTGTACCACGACGTGATCGCTCCGCCGGTGTACCAGCGCAAGCTCTGGGACGCCTACGTCAAGGTCAACCGGCGGTTCGCCGAGAAGGCCGCCGAGATCGCCGCCGACGGCGCGGTGGTGTGGGTGCAGGACTACCAGCTGCAGCTGGTCCCGGCGATGCTCCGGGAGCTGCGGCCGGACCTGCGGATCGGGTTCTTCCTGCACATCCCGTTCCCGCCGATGGAGCTGTTCTGGCAGCTGCCGTGGCGGCGGCAGATCATCGAAGGGCTGCTGGGCGCGGACCTGGTGGGCTTCCAGCGACCCGGGGCCGCGGCCAACTTCCTGCGGCTGGCCCGCCGGCTCCTGGACGGGCGGACCAGCGGGCAGATGGCCTTCGTCGGCGGCCGGGCCGTGCGGGCGGCGGCGTTCCCGATCTCGGTGGACGTGCGCGAGCTGGAGGGACTGATCAACGATCCGGCGGTCCGGCAGCGGGCCGAGGAGATCCGGGCCGACCTGGGCGGGGCCAAGGTGCTGCTCGGGGTGGACCGGCTGGACTACACCAAGGGCATCGCCCAGCGGCTGCAGGCGTTCGGGGAGCTGTTCCGCGACGGCGACCTCAAGCCCGGTGAGGCGGTGTTCGTGCAGATCGCCACGCCCAGCCGGGAGCGGGTCGAGCAGTACCGGCTGCTGCGCGACCAGATCGAGCAGGAGGTCGGCCGGATCAACGGGGAGCACGCCGAGCTGGGCGTCCCGGTGGTCCACTACCTGCACACGTCCTACACCCGCGACGAGCTGGCCGCGCTGTACCTGGCGGCGGACGTGATGGTGGTCACCCCGCTGCGGGACGGCATGAACCTGGTGGCCAAGGAGTACGTGGCCTGCCGGGCCGATCACCGGGGGGCGCTGGTGCTCAGCGAGTTCGCCGGAGCCGCCGACGAGCTCAAACGGGCCTACCTGGTCAACCCCTACGACATCAACGGCCTGAAGGCGACGATGCTGCAGGCGCTGCGGGCCGAGCCCGCCGAGCAGTCCCGACGGATGCGGCAGATGCGCCGCCGGGTGATCGAGCACGACGTGGACCGCTGGGCGCGGGAGTTCCTCACGGCGCTGGAGAATCCGCACCACCTCGACCAGCCGTCGGCCCGCTGACCGGTCCGCCGTCCGGGGCGTCGACCGGGGTGTCGCGACCGCCCGGCCCCGCCGTCCGGAGGGCCGGGCGGTCCCGGTTCAGGGGGTTCGGCGGCGCAGCTCGAAGGCGGCCCAGACCGCCTTGCCGCCGCTGGTGAGAGGGGCCCATCCCCAGGCGTCCGACAGGGCCTCGACCACTCGCAGGCCGCGGCCGTTCTCGGCGTGCCGGTCGGCGTCGAGCGCGGCGATCCGCGGAACGTGGTCGCTGGGATCGGTGACCACCACGACCAGCCGGCGCGGATGACAGAACAGGGCCAGCTGCACCGGGCACAGCTGAGCGGCCGGCGGCAGGCCGTCCAGGCCGTAGCGCACCGCGTTGGTGACCAGCTCCGAGACGACCATGGTCACATCGTCGGCCGGCTCGGTCAGCCCCCATTCGTCCAGCGTGCGGGCGGTGAACCGGCGGGCGGCCCGAGGAGAGCCGGCCTCGGTGCGCAGCACGATCCGCGCGGTGCGCGGGCTGGAGGAGGCCGGCGCCGGCCAGTAGCCGGGCGGCCGGGGGGATTGGTCCAGTGCGGACAGCCACCAGTGCCGGTCCCTTTCCCGGGCCGGCGTGTCGGTGACGGTGTCTGCCTGGTCAAGGATCATCGCGAAACCCCAGCGCTGTCGGTGGCCTGCTGTTGGCTATCTTGCTCCGCTTGTTGTGCAGGTGCAAGGGCGTATGCAAGAACGGATGCACGTGCATTCAGTACAGTAGGGGCTCGGGTGGGGCATGTCCTAAGGGGGCGAAGCATGGACGACGCCGCAACGGTGAGCTTCGACGACCAGGAGCTGGTCTGGCAGAAGAGCCGCCGGAGCAACCCCAACGGCAACTGTGTGGAGATGGCCCAGCTCCCCACCGGCGAGATCGCCGTACGGAACTCGAGGTACCCGCAGGGACCGGTGCTGATCTACACCAGGGAGGAGATGGAGGCCTTCGTCGGAGGGGCCAAGGACGGCGATTTCGACCATCTGATCGCCTGACCCGCCGGCCCGCCGGTCCACGGCACGGCCTGGACGGCCCTCAGGCGGCCCGCGGCGGCCTTTCGGCGCCACGGCCGCCGGGGCATGCCCGACCGGCGGGTGCGCCACCTCCACTCCCCGTTCGTCGGAGGTGACGCGCCCGCCGCGGGAGCGTCCGGGCGGCACGGTCCCGCACGGTCGGCGGAGCGGCCGGTCAGGTCCCGGGCGGGACCCCGCCCGGGACCTGACCGCGGGCCACCTCCAGCACCCCGGTCTCGGTCACCAGCGCGGTGACCAGTTCGGCGGGCGTCACGTCGAAGGCGGGGTTGAACCCGCGCGTCCGCGCCGGGGCGGTCCGCACGCCCTCCCAGGCCAGGACCTCGGCCTCGTCGCGCAGCTCGATGGGGATGTCCGCCCCGGTGGCGGTCGCCGGGTCCACGGTGCTGCGCGGGGCCGCCACGACGAACGGGACGCCGGCGTGCGCGCAGGCCAGCGCCACCCCGAGCGAACCGATCTTGTTGGCCACGTCGCCGTTGGCGGCGATCCGGTCGGCGCCGATCACCGCCACGTCCGCCAGTCCGCGCACGATGGTGCTCGGGGCCGCACCGTCGGCCTGGACGAGATGCGGGACGCCCTCATGGGCCAGCTCCCAGGCGGTCAGCCGGGAGCCCTGCAGCAGCGGGCGGGTCTCGTCGACGTAGACGACCTCCAGCGCGCCCCGCGCGTGCAGCTCGCGGATCACCCCGAGGGCGGTGCCCCAGCCGGCGGTGGCCAGCGCCCCGGTGTTGCAGTGCGTCAGGACCCGCAGCGGCCGCCGGGACACCCGGGCCAGGATCCAGTCCGCCCCGTGCGCTCCGATCGCCCGATTGGCCGCCACGTCCTCGTGCAGGACCCGTTCCGCCTCGGCGAGGACCGCCGGCAGGCCCGCGTCGACGAGCGGGCGCACCCGGTCCACCCCGACCGCCAGGTTCACCGCCGTGGGCCGGGCGGCGCGGATCCGGTCGATCGCCGCCTCCAGCGCCGGGCGCCCCCAGCCCTCCCGGCGGGCCTGCAGCATCGCCACCGCGACCCCGTACGCGCCCGTCACGCCCAGCGCGGGGGCGCCGCGGACGACCAGCCGGCGGACGGCGTCCACCAGGGCGTCCACGTCCCGGATCTCCACATGCTCCAGCCGGTCCGGCAGCGCGGTCTGGTCGATCAGCCGGAGCGCGTCCCCCGTCCAGCGCACGGCCCGCAGCGGCTCGCTCATGCACTCAGCCTACGGCCCGGGCCGCGTCCGGGCCGCCCGCGGGCGAGGCCCGGAACGGAACGCGGCCGGCGGCCACAGGCCGCCGGCCGCATGGACCGGGGGAGCCGGGAGCGCGCACCGGCGCGCCCCGGCGTGCCCTGCACTGCACCGCGTCCCAGTGCGGTCCCGGTGCGGTGTCAGCGCGGTGTCGGCGCGGTCTCAGTGCATCGGCATCGCGGCCTGCGCCGCGGCCGGGTCCGGCTTGCCGCGCGGCAGGAAGAACGCCGGCACGAACGCCGCCAGCAGCAGGATCACGCCCCACCACATCGTGGAGGCGAACGCCTCGGCCAGCAGCGCCTGCAGCTTGGCCAGCATCTCCGGCGGGATCTGCTGGGCGGCCTGGGCCGCCTGCTCGCCGTCGCCGCCCGAGGGGACCGCCCCGCGGTCCTTCATGGCGGTGGTGAGCAGCACCGAGAACGCCGCGGTGCCGATGGAGGTGGCGACCTGCTGGATGATGTTCAGCGCGGTGCTGGCCCGCGGCACCTCGTCGTGCCCGAGCGTCTGCATGGCCGCCGACATGGTCGGCATCATCGTCAGGCCCATGCCCAGGCCGAGCGTGAAGAACAGCGCGCCCAGCATCGAGTAGGCGGTGTCGGCCTCCAGGAAGGTCAGCCCGAACAGCGATCCCACGATGATCGGCAGACCGACCAGCACCACCCGGCCGGGTCCCATCCGGTCGGTGAGCACGCCGCCGATCGGCATGGTGAACATCGCTCCGACGCCCTGCGGGATCAGCAGCAGCCCGGTCTCCAGCGCGCTGCGCCCCTGCACCCACTGGAAGTACAGCGGCAGCAGGAACAGCGCGCCGAACAGCGCGATGCCGAAGGTGACCATCGTCAGCGCGGCGGCCGCCACCGAACGGCGCTGGAACAGCCGCACGTCGATCAGCGGGTTGCGGGCCATCAGCGCCCGGACCACGAACGCCGCCACCAGCGCCGCCCCGGCGATGGTCGTGGTGAGCACGGTGGCGGAGGTGAACGAGCTCCTCTCCGCCCCGGTGGCCAGGCCGTAGATCAGCATGGCCAGGCCGGGGGACAGGAACAGCAGCCCGGGCACGTCCAGCCGCTCGGTGGGCTCGGGCACGTCCGGGGTCAGGATCCTCCACGCCGCGACCAGCGTGATCAGGCCGATCGGCACGTTGATGTAGAAGATCCATTCCCAGGACACGTCGTCGACCAGCCAGCCGCCCAGGATGGGGCCGCAGATCGGGCCGAGCAGCATCGGGATGCCGACCACGCTCATCACCTTGCCGACCCGTTGCGGACCGGCCTTCTGGGTGAGGATGGTCATCCCGGCCGGCATGATCATGCCGCCGCCCAGACCCTGCAGGACGCGGAAGGCGATCATCGATTCGGCCGACCAGGACGCGCCGGCCAGCGCCGAACCGGCCACGAACAGCACCAGGGAGGTCATGAACAGCCGCTTGGTGCCGAACCGGGCGCAGGCCCATCCGGTCACCGGGATCACCGTGGCCAGCGCCAGGGTGTACCCGGTGGCCACCCACTGCATGGTGGTCAGCTCGGCGGAGAACTCGGCCGCCAGGGTCGGCAGCGCGATGTGCACCACGGTCACGTCGAGGATCGACATGATCGCGCCGAGCACCACCACCGCCGCGGTGGCCCAGACGGTCCGGTCCAAGCGGTCGGACACGGGTTCGCCGCCTCCGGGGGAGGCGGCCACCTCCGGGGGAGCGGAAGACTTCAACAGAGACGTCCAATCGTCAGGGCCCGGATCTCCGGGCGCGCCGGGATGGGGGCCGGCCCGTTCGCCGGCCCGGTGCGTTCCTCCTCGGTCGGCGGCGCGGCGAACCGCCGCGGGTCCCCACGGCGCGCCGCGAACGGCCGGGCGACCGGCTCGGGAGCGGCGGGGGCGGCGTCGATGCGCCCGGCCCGGCGGTCGCCGGGGTCCTCGTGCCGCTCCACGAACCCGTGCCGCGCCGGGGCGTCCACCGACCGTCCCGCGGCGGCCATGGACGGCTGAGGCCCGGTCGCGGGCCCGTGGGCGGCCGACGGGCTCGAGGCGCGTTCCACCGTGAAGGGCGCGCGGATCCGGGAGGGCGACGTCTTCCGTGACTTCCTGCAACCGGATCTGTCGCCCTCGGCGCTCTTCGTCAGGTAGGTGATCAGCGTCCCGAGCCCGCCGGCGAGATCCTCCACCGAGGAATTCGGTTGCACGGCCGCGAATGTATCCGGGGTGCGACGATTGTCGCGAATGGTTTTTAGTGTGACTTAAGTCCCAGCGACCGGGCGATCAGCATCCGCTGCACCTCGGAGGTCCCCTCGCCGATCTCCAAAATCTTGGCGTCCCGGTAGAACCGGCCGACGGGGTACTCGTTCATGAAGCCGTAACCGCCGAAGATCTGGGTGGCCTCGCGGGCGTTGTCCATCGCCGCGTTGGAGGCCACCAGCTTGGCGATCGCCGCCTCCTTCTTGAACGGCTCGCCGGCCAGCATCTTCGCCGCGGCGGCGTAGTAGGCCAGCCGGGCGGTGTGCGTGCGGGCCTCCATGTCGGCGATCTTGAACTGGATGGCCTGGTACTGCCCGATGGCCCGGCCGAACGCCTCCCGCTCCCGCACGTACCGCAGGCACTCGTCGACGCAGCCCTGCGCCAGGCCCACCGACAGCGCCGCGATCGCGATCCGGCCCTCATCGAGGATCCGCAGGAACTGCGCATAGCCCCGGCCCCGCTCGCCGAGCAGGTTCTCCTCCGGCACCCGCACGTCGTCGAACGACAGCTCCCGGGTGTCGGAGGCGGACCAGCCGACCTTGGAGTACTTGCGGCCCACCGTGAAGCCCGGGGTGCCGTTCGGGACGATGATCGCCGAGATCTCCCGCTCGCCGGTCAGCGCGGTCACCGTGACGAACGCGGTGATGTCGGTGCCGGAGTTGGTGATGAACGCCTTGGAGCCGTTGATCACCCAGTGCCCGTCCTCCAGCCGGGCGGTGGTGCGCATTCCGCCGGGCACGTCCGACCCGCCGCCCGGCTCGGTCAGCCCGAACGCCGCCAGCCGCTCGCCGGAGCACAGCTGCGGCAGCCACCGCTCCTTCTGCTCCGGCGTGCCGAACCGGTAGATCGGCATCGCGCCCAGCGACACCCCGGCCTCCAGGGTGATCGCCACCGAGGAGTCCACCCGGGCCAGCTCCTCCAGGGCCAGGCACAGCGCGAAGTAGTCGCCGCCCATGCCGCCGTACTCCTCGGGGAACGGCAGCCCGAACAGCCCCATCTCGCCCATCTGGGCGACGATCTTGTAGGGGAACTCGCCCCGCTCGTACAGGTCGCCGATCACCGGGGCCACCACCTCACGGGCGAACCGCTCGACCGACCGGCGCAGTTCCTCGTGCTCCTCGGGCAACGTGAAATCGATCATGTCTCGCTCAGTCCTTCGATGACAGGGCCTGTACGACGCGGGAAGGGCTGGGACGGCCCAGACGGGCGGCCATCCAGCGGCTGACGGCGGCCAGCTTCGGCAGGTCGACGCCGGTCTCGATGCCCAGGCCGTGCAGCATCCAGACCAGGTCCTCGGTGGCCAGGTTGCCGGTGGCGCTCTCGGCGTACGGGCAGCCGCCGATCCCGCCCGCCGAGGCGTCCACCACGGTCACCCCGCAGCGCAGCGCGGCCAGCGTGTTGGCCAGCGCCTGCCCGTAGGTGTCGTGGAAGTGCACCGCCAGCCGGTCCACCCCGATCCCGGCCTCGATCAGCGCCTCGATCAGGGCGGTGACATGACCGGGGGTGCCCACGCCGATGGTGTCGCCCAGGCTCAGCTGCGAGCAGCCCAGCTCCATCAGCCGGACGGCCACCGAGACGACCTGTTCGATCGGGACCTCGCCCTCCCACGGGTCGCCGAAGCACATCGACACGTACGCCCGCACCCACAGGCCCGCCTCCCGGGCCCGGCCCACCACCGGCGCGAACATCGCCAGCGACTCATCGATCGTGCGGTTGAGGTTGCGGCGGGCGAACGACTCCGTCGCGCTGCCGAACACGGCGATCTCGGTGACCCCCGACGCCAGCGCCCGGTCCAGCCCGCGCTCGTTGGGCACCAGCACCGGGTAGCGGACGCCCTCGGCGCGGGTCATGCCCCCCAGCAGCTCCTCGGCGTCGGCCAGCTGCGGGACCCACTTGGGGTGCACGAAGCTGGTCGCCTCGATGGTGCGCAGCCCGGCGTCGGCGAGCCGGGCGATGAACTCGGCCTTGTCGGCGACCGAGACGATCGCCTTCTCGTTCTGCAGCCCGTCGCGCGGCCCGACCTCGTAGATCGTCACCCGCTCCGGCAGCCCCTCCAGCGGGAACGGCGTCATGACTCGGCCTCCTGTGGGGTGATCTCGGCGAGCACGGCGTCCAGCGCCACCCCGGCCCCCGGCCGGACGGCGATCCGGGACACCACCCCGTCCACGGGGGCGGTGACGGTGTGCTCCATCTTCATGGCCTCCACGACGACCACCGGCTGGCCCGCGGTGACGCGGTCGCCCTCGGCGGCCTTGACGGCGATGACGGTGCCCGGCATCGGGCTGCGCAGCACGCCGTCGCCCGTACCGCCCGCGCCCGCACCGGCCTCCTCACCGCGCACGTGCTCGGCCAGCGCCCAGGCGCGCCCTTCGCGGCCCAGCCACAGCACCTCCCCGTCCCGGGCCCAGGCGAACGCCGTCGAACGCCCCTCGAGCGACAGGAACAGCCGGTCGCCGTCGCGGCGCAGCGCCGCCGGCCGCGCCGCGCCGTCCCCGACCCGCACCTCGGCGTCGTGGGCGCGGCCCCGCACGCGGACCTCGACCGGCGCGCCGCCGGAGGGGGTGATGATCCACGACGTCCACGCCCGCACGCCGCCCAGCCGCCAGCCGTCCGGGATCGCCCACGGATCGGGGTCCCCGGTCTCCAGCGCGAGGGTGCGCTCCAGGGCGGCGGCGGCCAGGACCTCCTCGGGCGCCTCCCCGTCGATCAGGTCCTCCAGCGACCGCTCCACCAGCCCGGTGTCCAGCCGGCCCGCCGCCACGTCCGGATGGGCCGCCAGCGTCCGCAGGAACGCGATGTTGGACGGCACCCCCAGGAGGGTGCAGGAGGCCAGCGCCCGGTCCAGGCGGCGCAGCGCCGCGGCCCGGTCCTCGCCCCAGACGATCACCTTGGCCAGCATCGGGTCGTAGGAGCCGCCGACCTCGTCGCCCGTGCGGATCCCCGAGTCGACCCGCACGCCCGGCCCGGACGGCTCGGCCAGCGCCAGCACCCGTCCGCCGGTGGGCAGGAAGCCGCGGGCCGGGTCCTCGGCGTAGACGCGGGCCTCGATCGCATGGCCGTCCATCCGCACCTCGTCCTGGGTCAGCGGCAGCGGCTCCCCGGCGGCGACCCGCAGCTGCAGCTCCACCAGGTCCAGGCCGGTGACCAGCTCGGTGACCGGGTGCTCGACCTGCAGCCGGGTGTTCATCTCCATGAAGAAGTACTCATCCGGCCGGTCCGCCGACACGATGTACTCCACCGTGCCCGCGCCCACGTAGCCGACCGCGCGGGCGACGGCGCAGGCGGCGGCGCCCATCCGCTCCCGCCGGGCGGCGTCCAGCAGCGGGCTCGGCGCCTCCTCGAGGATCTTCTGGTGGCGGCGCTGCAGGCTGCACTCGCGTTCGCCCAGGTGCACCACGTTGCCGTGGGCGTCGGCGAACACCTGGACCTCGATGTGCCGGGGGTTCTCGATGAACCGCTCCACCAGCAGCGTGTCGTCGCCGAACGCCCCGCGCGCCTCCCGGCGGGCCGCCTCGATCGCCCCGGCCAGCTCGGCGGCGTCGCGCACCAGCCGCATGCCCTTGCCTCCGCCGCCCGCCGACGGCTTGAGCAGCACCGGCAGCCCCACCTGGAGGGCGGCCTCGGCCAGCTCGGCGTCCGACAGGCCCGGCTCGTCCCGGCCGGGCACCACCGGCACCCCCGCCGCCGACACCGTCCGTTTGGCGCGGATCTTGTCGCCCATCGCCTCGATCGCCTCGGCGGGCGGCCCCACGAACACCAGCCCCGCCTCGGCGCAGGCCGCGGCGAACGCGGTGTTCTCCGCCAGGAACCCGTAACCCGGGTGCACGGCCTGCGCCCCGGTCCGTCGCGCGGCCTCCACGACCGCGGCGATGTCCAGGTAGTCGGGGATCCGCACCGCCTCGTCGGCCTCCCGCACGTGCCGGGCCCCGGCGTCGGCGTCGCTGTGCACGGCGACCGATCGGATGCCCAGCCGCCGCAGCGTGCGGGCGATCCGGACGGCGATCTCGCCCCGGTTGGCGATCAGAACTGTCTGGAACATGGCCCTCACATCCGGAACACGCCGTAGCCCACCGGCTCCAGCGGCGCGTTCGAGGCCGCCGACAGCGCCAGCCCCAGCACCCGCCGGGTGTCCAGCGGGTCGATCACGCCGTCGTCCCACAGCCGCGCCGTGGAGTAGTACGGGTTGCCCTGCCGTTCGTACTGCTCGCGGATCGGCCTTTTGAACTCCTCCTCGGCCTCCGCCGACCAGTCCTCGCCGCGGGCCTCCAGCTGGTCGCGGCGCACCGTGGCCAGCACCGAGGCCGCCTGCTCGCCGCCCATCACCGAGATCCGCGCGTTCGGCCACATCCACAGAAAGCGCGGCGAGTAGGCCCGCCCGCACATCGCGTAGTTGCCCGCCCCGAACGAGCCGCCGATCACCACCGTGAACTTGGGCACCCGGGCGCAGGAGACGGCGGTGACCATCTTGGCGCCGTGCTTGGCGATGCCGCCGGCCTCGTACTGGCGGCCCACCATGAACCCGGTGATGTTCTGCAGGAACACCAGCGGGATCGACCGCCGGTCGCACAGCTCGATGAAGTGCGCCCCCTTGAGCGCCGACTCGGAGAACAGGATGCCGTTGTTGGCGACGATCCCCACCGGATGGCCGTGGATGCGGGCGAACCCGGTGACCAGCGTGGTGCCGTACTCGGCCTTGAACTCGGCGAACCGGCTGCCGTCCACGATCCGGGCGATCACCTCGCGCACGTCGTAGGGGGTGCGCGGGTCCGGCGGCACGATCCCGTACAGCTCCGCGGGGTCGGCGGCCGGTTCCTCGGGCTCGGCGACCTCCCACGGGCACGGCTCGCGGGGGCCGAGGGTGGCGACGATGTCGCGGACGATCCGCAGCGCGTGCTCGTCGCTGTCGGCGAGGTGGTCGGTGACCCCGGAGGTGCGGGCGTGCAGCTCCCCGCCGCCCAGCTCCTCGGCGGTGACGACCTCGCCGGTCGCGGCCTTCACCAGCGGCGGTCCGCCCAGGAAGATCGTGCCCTGGCCGCGGACGATCACCGCCTCGTCGCTCATCGCCGGGACGTAGGCCCCGCCCGCCGTGCACGACCCCAGCACCGCCGCGATCTGCGGGATGCCGCACCGGGACATGGTGGCCTGGTTGTAGAAGATCCGGCCGAAGTGCTCCCGGTCGGGGAACACCTCGTCCTGCCTGGGCAGGAACGCGCCCCCCGAGTCCACCAGGTAGATGCACGGCAGCCGGTTGTGCAGCGCCACCTCCTGGGCGCGCAGATGCTTCTTGACCGTCATCGGGTAGTAGGTGCCGCCCTTGACGGTGGCGTCGTTGGCGACGATCACGCACTCGCGGCCCCGCACCCGTCCGATGCCGGTGATGATGCCCGCGCCCGGGGCCTCGTCGTCGTACATCCCCAGCGCCGCCAGCGGCGACAGCTCCAGGAACGGCGATCCGGGGTCGAGCAGGCCGTCCACCCGGTCGCGGGGCAGCAGCTTGCCGCGCGCCAGATGACGCTCGCGGGCCCGTTCGGGCCCGCCCTGCGCGGCGCGTGCGATCCGGGCGTGCAGTTCGGCCGCCAGCGCCCGGTTGATCTCGGCGTTGCGGGCGAACTCGGCCGCCCCGGTGTCCGCCCGGCTGCGCAGCACCGGTCCGGTCATCCCAACTCCCAGCGAGTTAACGAACGTTAACAACGGCGATGTTAATGAACATTAACACTGCTCGTCTAGACTCGGACCATGACCCAGGCCCCCGCTCCCACCCGGCGCGCCGAGATCCTGGCCGCCGCCGCGGACCTGTTCGCCCGCCGCGGCTACCACGGCGTGTCCATCGCCGATCTGGGCCGCGCGGTCGGGCTGACCGGGCCCGCGCTGTACCGGCACTTCCGCGGCAAGGACGCATTGCTGGCGGAGATCCTGCTGGACATCAGCCGGCGGCTGCTGGAGGAGGGCGTCCGCCGCGCCGCCCTCCCCGACCCGGCGCGGGCCCTGGACGCCCTGCTGGAGTGGCACGTGGACTTCGCGCTCGACAACCCGCAGCTGATCACCGTGCACGAGCGGGAGCTGGACAACGTGCCCGAGCCGCAGCGGCACGAGATCCGCCGCGCCCAGCGCGCCTATGTCGAAGAGTGGGTGGGCGTGCTGTGCCGGCTGCACGACATGCCCGCCGAACGCGCCCGCGCCGCCGTGCACGCCGTCTTCGGCCTGCTCAACTCCACCCCGCACAGCGCGGGCGCGCTCGACCGGGCCGCGATGGGGAAGCTGCTGTGCGCCATGGCCTCCGCCGCCCTGCACCGCGCCGCCCGCCCCTGAGAGCCCGCCGCCCCCTCCGGCGCCGCGGCGCCTCGGCCGCGGCGGGCGGCATCGGGGCTCACCCGTCCGGCGCCCGGTCCTCCGGGAGGGGGATCCGGCGGGCGATCCCGTCGCCGGTGAACCGCACCCGCCATACGTACAGCGCCATGTCCCCCCGGTCCAGGGACTCGGGCACCGGCGCGTCGGCCACCACCCGGACCAGGCATGAGGACCGGGGCGCCAGATGGACGCCGGAGCCGATGCGGATCGGCCCTTGCGACCCCCGCAACCGGGCGATCACCCGGCTGCGGCCCGGCGGCTCGCACAGCCTCTCCGGGGCGCCGAACCGGAACACGCAGCGCTCGGCGTGCTCCGCCGGCACCGCCGTCCGCCGCAGCAGCAGACCCGGCGGGAAGACCAGCGGGAGCGGACGGTGATGCGGATTGGTGAGCACGTAGTCGGCGAACGCATACCCCTTGCCCGGCGGCGGCGCGGGCAGCCCGGGCAGCGGCGCCCGCTCGACCCCGGTCCGCACCGCCGCCATCGTGTACCGGTCGCCTTCGGGGGTGGCGACCGTCACCGGTCGGCCGGCGGCCGGACGGTCGGTCGCCGGCGGCATGGGGGAGGGGCCGGTGACATGGGCGACCTGGCGGTGCAACGACGCGCCCGCATCCAGCGCCGCCAGCAGCCCCGCCGTGGCCGTCAGGCCCAGGAGCGCGCTCAGAGCGCCGCCGAGCCGGCCGGCGCCGCGCCGTCGGCGCCGGGACCGGCGGCGGGAGCGGGACGTGCGGCGGCGATGCCGGGGGGTGCGGGCACGGGATGCCATGACTGTCTCTCCGGGTGCCTGGGCATGGGGCGGGCGAGTCCGGGCCGAGGGTGCCGAGCACCCGCCCGGCGAGCCGTCCCCGCGTGCCGTCCCGCCGGGCGGCCCCGCTCACTGTAGGCCGATGCGCCGCCCCTCCGCGGGGAAAACGCCCATGCCCCGGCGCCGCCCCGTGGGAAGGCCCCGGGACGGGCGTCGGTCCCCGGCCGGCTACCCGACCGCCGCCGTCAGCAGGGCCGCGGCGAGCGCCGTGACGGCGAGCCTGGTCAGCAGCGGCATGCGGGCGGCGGCGCGGGCGTTCCACTCCGGATCACGGCTCCACAGCACGGTCGCCGCCGTCAGCGCCCGGCCCAGCCCGAACCCCAGCCCGGCCGCCGTCGCCGCCGCCAGGGCCGGATGGCTCAGCAGCAGCGCCAGCGCCGCCATGTACGGGGCCGACGACGTCACGTACGTGCGCACCCCGGTGCCCAGCTCGAACCCGAACTGCATCGGGCCCAGCCGCGGACGCCGCTGCAGCACCTCCAGCGGGATCTGCCGGGCGTTCTGCGGCAGCGACAACCGCAGCACGCCGAACTCGCGCAGCACCCCCGTCGCCGCGACCGCGGCGACGGCGGCGGCCCGGCCGCCCTGGGGGATCGGCTCCGACAGCCCCGACAGCAGCCACACCGCCAGACCCGACAGGGCGCCCCCGAGGAGCAGCCCCGCGGTGAAGAAGGCGAGGATCGAACCCTGCCCCGACGCGGCTCGCCAACCTGGCGAGAACAGCACGGCGTTGCTGTTGTGCGTTCAAACCGACCCGGACAACGAGTACCCGGCGAGCGCGCCCACCGTCGCCCAGCCCAGCACCATGCTGTCGCGAGCGGCCGCCGCCACCGCGGCCATCGCCACCAGCACGACGGGGACCAGCGGGTCGGTGATCGCCCGCCGCACCGCCCCGGCGGTCGCGGAGGTCACTGGCATTCCACCGTCCAACGGCAGACGGTCCGGTAATACGGCCGTTTCGGCCCGTTGCGCCGCCAGCCGTCGTGGCAGCGGTACGTCCGGTACTCGGCGCAGGGGCCGCACTCGCCCTTGAACTTCCACAGCCACCCGTCGGCCCATCCGCCGTAGCACTCGTTGGGCCGCAGCTTGTGGTTCGGCTTGGACACGCTCGAATGGTGGTAGCCGCGCCGCTTGCCCTCGGTGCGGCAGCAGGAGGCGCAGACCCGGCTCGGGCCGCAGCCCGGCGAGCAGTCGTGGTCGGCGGCGTACGACGGGCAGGGCAGCGGCTTGATCTCGTAGTACTCGTCGAACTCATCGGCCGGGACCTCGCGGGCGGCCGGGAACACCCCCAGCACCGCCATGCCCAGTCCGAAGCCGGCGGCGGCGATCCCGCTCAGCAGCGAGCGCCGGCTCGGTCGCCGTCCGGTCCGCGGGATCCGCCGGCGGGCGCGCGGGGTCCCCGGCGGCACCGGCCCGTACAGCGGGACGACGTCCTCCACCCGGATCCGCCTCTCGGCCCGTTCGGTCACGACGACCTCCCCGGCACCGTCGCCCGGCCCTCGCCGGTCTCGGCGAGCAGCTCCCGCAGCGCCTCGGGCGAGCCCACCGGCCGGGCGGCGCGGACCCGTCCGGACCGGTCGACCAGCACCGCGAACGGCACCGCGGGGATCCGGTACTCCTCGAACAACGAGGCCTCCTCGGCGTGCACCGCGACGTCCTCGGCCGGCTCCCGAGGGGCGCGGCCCGCATAGAGCGCGGCGACCGGCAGCGGCCGGCCCCGCTCGGCGCGGATCGCCCGCAGCTCCGCCAGCACCCGCGGACACGCCCCGCAGTCGGCGTCCAGGAACAGCAACAGGGTCCGCTCGGCCGCCGGGTCCGGCGCCAGCCGCGCGAAGTGCGGGGCCGGCGCTCCCACGGCCGGTCCCGGATCGGCCGGGCGGCCTCCGCCGGCCAGCAGGTGCACCCGCCGCACCAGGCCGGCCACCACGAACGCAAGCAAGGCGATCGCCGCCCAGGTCAGTAACACGATGGTGGTCTGGAAATCCATCACGCCCTCCCGTGCTCCCCGTGGGCCCATCGGCTTCCTCGCTCCCGGGCGTCCGGACGCTCCATCGCCTCCGGCAGCGCCCACAGCAGCACCGCGAACACGGCTCCGGCCAGCGCCGCCTGGACGAACTCGACGGACGGCGCGGCGGGGAGCGCGATCGCCGCCGCGGCCGGCGCCGCGGCCAGCGCCAGCGCCGACGGCGCGCCCGCCCGCAGCACCACCCAGCCGCTCACGGCGGTGTCGGCCCCCGAGCAGCCGCACGGCACCGCCCTGCTCCGCGCGTTCCGCAGCAGCCGGTGCGCGTAGGTCGCGTACACCGCCAGCAGCACCCCCGCCGCGACCAGCGTCTCCGGCAATCGGTCCGCGCCCGTCGCCACGGCGCTCGTCAGCGCCGCCGCCAGCAGGCCCTCCGCCGCCACCACGAGCGCCGCCAGCGGACGCACCAGGGGGAGCGGCACCGTGCCGTGCCCGGCCAGCGCCCGGGGCAGGGCGTGCGGGGCGCGCAGATGCTCGAGGAATCCCAGCAGCAGCACGCCCGTCACCGTGCACGCCGCCACCGCCGTGAGCGCCGCGATCACGGCGTCTCCTTCAGGGCGGCGGACACCGTCAGCCGGTCCAGCAGGGTGGGGGCCTGCGGCGCCTCCTCCGCGTCGGGCAGCACGGTCACCACCGCGGTGGGGGTGGTCATCACGAAGTAGATGCCGCCGTCCTCGTGGGTGTCGCGGTACAGCTCCCCGGTGCGCAGCCGGGTGCCGCGGTGGGCGGGCAGCCGGCGCGCCGTCTCCCGGTTCAGCGGGCTGATCTCCAGCAGGCCGATCCCCGGGACGTCCTTGACCAGCGAGGCGGTCTCGGCGATCACCGCGCCGTGCCGGGTCCTGGGGGTCAGTGCGGCGCCGTCCGGATGCTCGGTGATCTGCAGCGCCGCGAACAGCCGGATCGCGTCGGCCGGGCGGGCGTGATAGAAGTGCGCGCACACCGCGTGCCGCCGGCCCTCCCACGCCGCCGCCAGCACCCGCTCGGTCCCCGCGCGCCGTTGGTGTTCGGGGAAGTCCGCCAGGCTCTCGTCGCGGACCACGGTCGTCCCGATCCGCAGCCGGCCGCCCTGCATCCGGTACTCCTCGGTCAGCCGGTCCACCCCGAGGCCCTGCGCCCAGTCCGCGACGAACGCCCGATCCACCGCGGTCAGCTCGTGCAGCCTCCGCATGAAGCCCAACCGGACCACCGACGAGTAGGGGGCGCTCAGATCCAGGTCCCCGGCCAACGTGATCACGGTGCCGTCCAGTGTCCGGTGGATGGCCTCGCCTTCCCCCGTCACGGTCATGCCGCCCCTTTCCGTAGGAACAGACGGTGATCGTACATGTTCGTTCCGTCGTCGTGGGGAGAAGGGGCGGTCTTCGTCTCTGGGTGAACACGGCCCCGGACGCCGCGTCCCGCTACGCTCTACCGGCGTGCCACGTCCACGGTCGCTCACCGAGGCCCGGATCGCCGCGGCCGCCCTGGCCGTCCTCGACCGGGACGGCCAGGACGGGCTGACCATGCGGGCGGTCGCCGAGGAGATCGGCGTCAGCACGATGGCGCTCTACCGCTACGTCGACGGCCGCGAGCACCTGGAGAGCCTGGTCGTGGACCACATGCTGGCGTCGGTGGACGTCACGCCGCCCGCCGCGGCCTCCTGGCGGGAGCGCGTCATGGCGCTGTGCGAGCGGGCCCGCGCGGCGATCGGGGAGCACCCGGCGGCGGTGCCGTTGGCCTTGATGCACCGGCACACCGCGCCCGCCGCACTGCGGTTCGCCGAGGCGCTGCTGGAGGTGCTGGCCGAGGCGGGGTTCGTCGGCGAGCGGCGGGCCGTGGCCCTGCGCGCCCTGCTCGGCCAGCTGTTCGGATCGCTGGTGCTGACGCGGTTCGGCCCGTTGAGCGGCCCCGGCACCGCCGCGCTGGCGGCGCTGCCGGAGGAGGAGTTCCCGCTGCTGGCCGACACCGCCCGGCACGCCCGGTCGATCGCCTCCGACGAGGAGTTCAGACGGAGTCTGGAGCTGGTGCTGCGGGGGATGTCCCCGCGCTGACGGCGGTCCGCGCCAGATGCAGGATCTCCTCCACCGACCACTGGTCGTAGACGTGCTCGCCGTACTTGACGGCCAGCACCCGCCCGTCCGGGCCGATCAGGAAGTCGGCGGGCAGTCCGAACCGCCCGCCCCGCGGCCGTGGCGGGGGAGTCCGGTCGCGCCGCACCAGCGCCGTCGTCACCGCGGTGACGATGTGCCGCCAGGCGCGCGGGTCCAGCAGCGACCGCTTCGCCGACTCCACGCCGAACTCCGCGTACAGCCGCTTGTCCGGATCGGCGATCACCGGGAACGGCAGGTGGGCGACATGGGGGCGCAGCTCCTCGGCGGAGGAGTGGAACACCGCCGCCTCGCGCACCCCCGCCGCGGCGATCTCCGCGTGCCGCCGGGCGATCGGGCGCAGGTGCAGGCTGCAGACCGGGCAGCCGGCGAACCGGCGGAACTGCAGATGGACCGGGCCGTCCGGGTCGGGCACGGGGACCCGCTCGCCGTCGACGGCGACGAGCTCGCGGGCCGGCACGACGGCGCCGGGCGTGATCGGGCGGGCCGGGGAACGGGTGGGCATGGCGGCCTCCCGAGGTTGGTGTACAACGTACGCTTACGATGAGCGTACCTCGTACGCTCACGAGTCGACAGGCCTCTGGCCAGGCCTCTGTTCAGGCCTCTGCTCGACGGACCCGTCCGCCGGGCCGGGTCAGCCGCTCATCTCCTCGGCCAGGGCGGCGGCGAAGGCGTCCACATCGGATTCGGCGGTGTCGAACGAGCACATCCAGCGGACCTCGCCGGTGCGCTCGTCCCAGGTGTAGAAGCCGAACCGCTTGCGCAGCCGGTCGGCCGCCTCCCGGGGGATGATCGCGAACACCGCGTTCGCCTCGACCGGCCGGGTGATCCGCACCCCGGGGATCGCGCGCACCGCCTCGGCCAGCCGGCGCGCCATCGCGTTGGCATGGGCGGCGTTGCGCAGCCACAGATCGCCCTCCAGGAGGGCCAGGAACTGGGCCGAGACGAACCGCATCTTCGAGGCCAGCTGCATCGAGGACTTGCGCAGGAACGCCGTCCCCCTCGCCGCCCGCGGGTTCAGCACCACGACCGCCTCGCCCAGCAGCAGGCCGTTCTTGGTGCCGCCCAACGACAGCACGTCCACCCCCGCGTCCGTGGTGAGCGCCCGCAGCGGCAGGCCCAGCGCGGCGGCGGCGTTGGCCAGCCGCGCCCCGTCCATGTGCACCAGCATCCCCCGCTCGTGGGCGTGCGCGCACACCGCCGCGACCTCCTCGGCGGTGTAGACCGTGCCCAGCTCCGTCGACTGGGTGATCGACACGATCCGGGGCTGGGCGCGGTGCTCGTCGCCCCAGCCCCACGCCTCCCGGTCGATCAGCTCGGGGGTGAGCTTGGCGTCCTCGGTCGGCACCGGCAGCAGCTTCAGCCCCGCCACGCGCTCGGGGGCGCCGCACTCGTCGGTGTTG
Source organism: Thermomonospora catenispora (assembly GCF_006363815.1). Taxonomy (GTDB): domain Bacteria; phylum Actinomycetota; class Actinomycetes; order Streptosporangiales; family Streptosporangiaceae; genus Thermomonospora; species Thermomonospora catenispora. The sequence continues at coordinate 43,420 of NZ_RRYT01000009.1, read as the reverse complement.
ACGTGGGCCTGCGCCGCGCAGATCACCGCCGACCAGCGGTCGGCCATCGCCTGCAGGCCCACCACGTTCGCCCCGGTGCCGTTGAACACCGGGTGCACCTCGGCCTGTTCACCGAAGTGCCGGCGGATCACCTCCCGCAGCCGGGCGGTGTAGACGTCCTCGCCGTAGGCCTTCTGATGACCTCCGTTGGCGACGGTCAGCGCGGTGAGCACCTCCGGATGGACGCCGGCCCAGTTGTCGCTGGCGAAACCGCGGTCGGCGGGGTCATGCAGCCGTGAGATCAAGCCTCTTCCCGTTCAGCTCGGCGGCGGGCCGCTCCCACAGGCCCGCGATGACATCGGCCAGCTCGTCCACATGGGTGAACCCGCTGAAGTCCTTGCCGGGGTCCCGCTCGCGCATCTCGTCGGTGAGCAGCGCCTTGACCACCACGATCGAGGCCGCCGCGTCGGTGCCGGTCAGCGAGTCGGCCATCGCCAGCATCCACGCCTCGGCGGCGGCCTTGGCGGCGGCGTACGCGGCGTTGCCCTGGGTGGGGCGCCGCGCGGCGGGCTGGGAGACGATCACCGCCCGGCCGTGCGGCGACCGCGCCAGGTCCCGGCAGAACGCCAGCGTGCTGTGCTGCAGCGTGCGGATCAGCAGGTCGTGCAGGAACGCCCAGTCGGACAGGTCGGTGTCGGCGAACGTCGCGCCGCCCCGCCAGCCGCCGACCAGGTGCACCAGTCCGTCCACCCCGCCGTGCTCGCCGACCACCCGGCGGGCGAACGCCCGGGTGCCCTCGGCGTCCAGCAGGTCCACCACCGCGGGCTCCACTCCCGGCAGGTCCCAGGACACCGCCTGCACATCGGCGGCGATCACCCGGGCCCCGGCCCCGGCCAGCCGTCGCACGGTCGCCCGGCCGGCCGGCCCGGCCGCCCCGGCGACCACGATCACCTTGTCGCGCATCGGGTCGTTCACCCGCAGCTCCCCTTCGTCGATGCGATCACGCCGCCGGGCCCCGCCCGGGGCGCCCGCGGTCGGCGCCTCACGGTCGCGCGTCCGGCGCCCGCGGCGGCCGGCCGTCGCCGACGTCGCCGACGGCGTTCCGCCCTCGGCCCGTCCCGGTGACAGGATGCGGCTCCACGTACCCGTGATATCAGGCCCCGACCTCGGGGCGCATGCGGCGGCCGGTCCGGCCGCCGCCGTCCCGAGACGGCCCGCGGGGTTCGGGGGCGCGGCCCGCCGTGGTCACGGGCGGATCTCCCGGCCGTTCCGCCCGGCGGCGTCCGGCAGGTCGCCGGGCCGGGCGGAGGCGGCGGCCCGCAGCCGGTCCACGTCCTCTCCGAGCCGGGCCACGTCGGCCTGCAGCTCCCGCCAGATCCCGGTCCGCTGCTCCAGCCGGCCGATGCGCTCCCGCAGGTCGGCCAGCCGCCGCTCGGCGGTGGCCAGCCGGGACTCCTGCCGCTCGGCCCGCTGGTCGGTCCGCAGCATCCGCGTGGCCAGGCGGGCCACGTCCTGCTCGGTCTCGTGGATCCGCGCGTCCAGGTGCGGCAGCAGACGGTCGTTGAGGTCGTCGATCAGCGCCCGCATCTGCCGGCGCATCGACTCCAGCTCGGCCGCCTGCTCGGCCAGCGTGCGCTCGAGCCGCTCGGCGCGCTCGCGCTGGGCCGCGGCCTGGAGCCGCAGCCGATCGATCTCGGCGCGATGCCGCTGCGTCTGCGCGATCATCTCCTGCCCCTGCTCCACGACGGACGACAGCAGCCGCTCGATCTCTCCGGCCGCGCGCCGGGCCAGCCGGGGGAAGGACAGGGACATGGGGCGCTCCCGGGTGTCTCGCAGGTGAACAGCGGTTGGCCGCAGGGTTGATGCCACTTTAAGTGAACGGTTGCGAGACGACCGGGATCTTCGTGTCGCTTCGGACGGACCGTCGAGGCCGGTCACGTCCGGCCGACGCTACCGCACGGTCGCGGCAGGGGCCGGCGGGGCCGGGGCCCGCCGCGGGGCGGGGCGCACCGTATGGGCGCAACAGCACAGCCCGTGCCGGGTGATCAACAGAGCGCGGGCGGCAGTGTACTCCGCCGGGCTCAGCGCGGGCCGCACGCGTCGACAGGTCAGGCACAGCATGGACAACTCCCCCCTCGCGGACGTCGCCGGGAACGGCCGCGCCTCCGCCGTCAGGGGCATCCCCTCCTGCGGGCCGGACGACGCCCATGCCCCTGACGGCGGGACGGCGGGCCCGCCCGATGCGGGCGCCGGGACGCGGCCCTCCCCCGACGGCCCGTACCGTATGCGCCGCAACGTTGCATGCACGTTGCACAGACATCGGCACGCAGCGTGGCAAAGGCGAGGTAGATCGGTTCCCCGGAATCGGTTGCGCGGGGTAACCGGTTGACCGATGCTCGGACCGACCACGCCCGAGGGGAGGGGAACGCCGCCTCAAGGCGGCGTCGTCGGGCGAGGAGGGGCGAGGCCGACGTGGTTTCCATTCCGCACACCTGCCGACATCCGCAGGACCTGGGCCGCCACCCGGCGGAGGACCGGGACGCCATGGCCGATTCCCCGTCCGGATGCCGGGGCGCCCGTCCCGTCATCAGCGCCTCATGGCTGCGCTGCCGCTGGGCCGGAGTCAGCGCCGAGATCCGGACGGCGCCCCGGGCGCTGGACCGCGACGCCGTCGCCGAGGCCCGGGAGGCCCATCCGCTGGGCCGGCACCTGCCCGTGCTGCGCGGGCTGCTCGGCCAGGCGGCCGACGAGTCCGAGCACCTGCTGCTGATCGCCGACGCCGAGGGCCACGCGCTGTGGAGCCACGCCCCGCCCCGGCTGCGCCGCGCCGCCGACGCCGTGGGACTGCGCGAGGGGTTCTGCTGGTCGGAGTGCTCGGTGGGGACCAACGGCATCGGCACGGCGCTGGCCACCGGCCGGCCCGAGTACGTCTACGCCACCGAGCACCTGGCCCGGGTGCTGCACCCCTGGTCGTGCGCGGGCGCCCCGGTGCGCGATCCGGACACCGGCGCGGTGATCGGCTGCATCGACATCAGCGCGACCGCGGACCGGCTGCACCCGGCCGTGCTCGGGCTGGTCGCCGCCGCGGCCCGGCTGGTGGAGTCCCGCCTGGAGCTGGAGATGCAGATCCGCGACGAACGGCTGCGCGAGCGCTATCTGCGCCATCTGCGCGGTCTGGAGGGGGGGACGGCGGCGCTGGTCACCGGCACCGGGCGGGTGCTGGCCGCCGAGCCCGAGGGCTGGCGGGGGATGCGGCTGCCGGCCCCGGCCGACGGGGCGCGGATGGTGCTGCCGGACGGCCGCACCGCGCTGGCCGAATCCCTCGGCGAGGTGTTCCTGCTGCGGATCCCCGACCCGGGCGAGCCGGTCGGCGACCGTCCGTCGCTGACCCTGTCCCTGCTGGGGGATCCGCCGCACGCGCTGCTGGACGGCCTGCCGCTGCCGTTGTCGCTGCGGCACGCCGAGATCCTCGCCCTGCTGGCGCTCAATCCTCGCGGCCTGTCCGCCGAACGGCTGTCGGCCCAGATGTACGGGGACGAGGGCAACCCGGCGACCGTCCGGGCCGAGATCCACCGGCTGCGCGGCCAGCTCGGCGGGCTGCTGGCGGCCAAGCCGTACCGGTTGGAGTGCGAGGTGGAGGCCGACTTCCTCATCGTGCGGCGACTGCTGGAGGGCGGCCGTCGCGAGGACCTGGCCGAGGCCGCCCGGCTCTACCGGGGCGAGCTGCTGCCCCGTTCGGAGTCGCCCGCCTTGCGGGCCGAACGCGACGAGCTGGCGGTGCGGCTGCGCTGTCGGCTGCTGGACGCGGGGGACCCCGAGGCGCTGTGGATCCACGCGCACACCCCGACCGGGCAGGACGACCTGGAGATCTGGCAGCGCCTGGCCGGGGTGCTGCCGCCCGGCGACCCCCGGCACGCCGCGGTGCGCTCCCGGATCCACCGGGTGCTGACGGGGGAGGAGCCCTGACCGCGCCGGCGCGCGCCCGGGTCAGGAGGGCGCCGCCGTGCGCTCGGGCGCGGCGGTCGGTTCCGCCAGGTGCGCGGTGTCGTTGTACTCGGCCGGGCGGAGCCGGCCGTCCCGGCGGATCCACCGGCTGAAGGAGCAGTTGGCCACCGGCTGGGACTCGATCTCCAGCACCTGGGACTCGGTCAGCCGCTCGATGATGTAGCGGGTCAGCACGACCACCGCGTCGTGCGCCACCACCAGCACCCGCTCCCCGGGGAAGTCCAGGTCCGCGTCGTTGTAGACGGAGCGCAGCCGCAAGATGACGTCGGCCCACGACTCGCCGCCGGGCGGCCGATAGTAGAACTTGCCGATCCGCTCCCGGCGCTCGGCCTCCTCGGGATGGCGGACCCGGATGCCGTGCTCGGTCAATCCGTGCAGCACGCCCTGCTCCCGGTCCCGCAGCCGCTCGTCCACCAGCAGCTCCGGCGGGTCGCCCAGCGCCGACAGCGCGATCTCGGCGGTGTCCAGCGCCCGCAGATAGGGGGAGCAGAGCACGACGGTGGGCCGCTCCTCATCGGGCAGCGCGGCCAGTCGGCGGCCGAGCGCGGCGGCCTGGGCGCGTCCCCGCTCCGACAGCGGGACGTCGGCGTCCCGGTCGGCGATGTCCACCCGTTCGATCGCGCGCTCGGGAGCCTGCTGGGCCGCCTTGTGGGCGACGTTCCCCATGCTCTCGCCGTGCCGGGTCGCGATCAGCGCCTCCAGGTTCCGCACGCGGTCCATGATCCCATACCGGTCGCGCCCCGGTCGCGAATCGGGGCGTTCCGGACGGGCGTTCCGGGGGGAAGGTGCACTACACGCGGTAGTACTCTCGAGGGCCATGACCGACCCTCTGGCAACCGCGATCATCGTCGTCGCCCTGGTGGTCGCCGCGTACGGGCTGCTGGCGGCGGTGCGGGACCGGCCGATGGACGTGCTGCACCTGGCCGGGCTGGCCGTGCTCGAGGCGATGCTGCTGGTCCAGGCGGTGCTGGGACTGGTGAAGCTGGCCGGGGACGAGGGGCCGGACAGCGGCGCCACGTTCGCCGGCTACCTGCTGGGCATCGTGCTGATCCCGCCCGCGGGCGCCGCCTGGGGCGTGCTGGAGCGCTCCCGGTGGGGGCCCGCGGTGATCGTGGTCGCCGGGCTGGCGGTCGCGGTGATGATCGTCCGGATGGGGCAGATCTGGAGCGGCGCCGATGTCTGACCGGGCGGGGACCGTCGCCACCGGCACGGGCCCGGGGCGGCTGCTGGTCGCGGTGTACGGGGTGTTCGCGCTGGCGGCGGGGGCGCGGGCGGGCGTGCAGATCGCCACGCGGTTCGACGAGGCGCCGGTGGCCTACCTGCTGTCGGCGCTGGCCGCGGCGGTGTACGTGCTGGCGACGGTGGCGCTGGCGGCGGGCGGGCACGCCTCCCGGCGGATCGCGGCGGCGGCCTGCTCGGTCGAACTGGCCGGTGTGCTGGCGATCGGCACCTACTCGCTGGTCGATCCGTCCTCCTTCCCCGACGAGACGGTCTGGTCGGCCTACGGCCGCGGCTACGGGTTCGTGCCGCTGGTGCTCCCGGTGATCGGGCTGGCCTGGCTGTGGCGGACCGGCCGGGCCGGCCAGCGTGACGGAGCGCGGGAGACCGGGGAGAAGAAGACGCGGACCTCCGCCTCGTGATCACGGCGGGGGTCGACTTGCCCGTGATCGAGGGCGGAAGTCCGCGGGCTTCTCGGCCGGGGCGAGGGCCCCGGGCGGGCCGTCAGGCGTCGGTCATGGTGCGGCCGCCGATCGGCAGAGAGTGGACGGCGGCCCGCCAGACCTCCTCGACCCGTTTGGGGCTCAGCTCGGCGGTGGGGTTCCGGGCGGGCCAGCGCAGCAGCCGCCACGGGGTCGTCACCACGATGCCGTCGGCGACGAACCGGCCGCGGCGCACTTTGCCGCCGTGCACGGCCAGCACCGGGGTCACCGTGACCTCTCCGGCGACCAGCCGGGAGGAGAGCGACTCGGCCGCCTGCCGCGCCGTCTCGTTCAGCCGCTTGACCAGCTGCGACTGGGTGCGGTCGTCGATGAACAGCCGACCGCCGTGCTCGGTGATCTCGGTGTCGGGGTGGTAGGCCTGGTTGTCGATCAGCCAGATCCCGGTGGGGCCGACCAGCAGCGTGTCGATGGTCCCGTGCCCGGGGACGAGGCGCTGGTGCAGCGTCCGGTAGCCGCGGCGTTCCAGCGTCCAGCGCAGGATGCGGGCCATCCGCTCCTCGCCGCGCAGGCCGCGCCGCCAGACGCTCGCCGAGTGGTACCGCCACCAGTGCACGGCGGCGTCGATTCCGCCGGCCACGGCGCCCGCCAGCACACCGAACAACGGTGAGACGAGGTATCCGCAGACGATGAGGGTCATCCCCGCGATAATGGCGCGATTGCGCAGCCGGGACTTGCGTTCCCGCAGCCACAGCTCTTCGAACACCGCTTGCGGAGAACCACCTGTGAAGGCGGCCCTACCCCGTGTATAGATGGTGCCGCCAATCATTGTTACCTCCGTCACACCTGCGGCGACGCCGCCTTTATCGGTATGCCCCGGCTGCTTTCTTGTCCGTATCTTCGGTAATGCAAGTGAGCCGAAAAAGCAAGAGTGTCCGAAAAAGTTCGTGTCCGGGGACGGCTCTCTGTCGATTTTCTCCTGCGCCTCGTGCGATCTGTGTGAGAACGTTCCAAACGTCCGCATGAAACTGCATTTGAAATAGTCTGTGCAAGTTTCAGTGCAATTTCTCCGCCCTCTTCGGAGCGGGCCGCGGCCCGGCCCCGGCACACTGGAGCACATGCTCACAGACCGCACCGACCTGCCCGTACGTCCAGTGATCCCCGCGCTGCACGCGGCGCTGGCGCAGGCCGGGACGGCGGTGCTGGCCGCCCCGCCGGGGACCGGCAAGACCACCCTGGTCCCGCTCGCCCTGGCCGGGGCGCTGCCGGAGGTCCCCGGCGGCCCGCGGGAGCCGCGCCGCGTCCTGGTCGTCGAGCCGCGCCGCCCGGCCGTGCGGGCGGCGGCCCGCCGGATGGCCTGGCTGCTGGGCGAACGGGTGGGGGAGCGGGTCGGCTTCGCGGTCCGCGGCGAGCACCGGCCCGGAACGCTGATCGAGGTGGTCACCACCGGCGTGCTGCTGCGCCGGCTGCATGAGGACCCCGAGCTGGCCGGCGTGGACGCGGTGCTGCTGGACGAGTGCCACGAACGTCATCTGGAGGCCGACACCGCGTTGGCGTTCCTGCTGGACGTGCGGGCCGCGCTGCGCCCCGACCTGCACCTGGTCGCCGCCTCCGCCACCGTCGACGCCGAGCCCTGGGCCGAGCTGCTGAAGGGGCCGGTGGTGGAGTCGTCCGCCGAGATGCACCCCGTCGAGATCGTGTGGGCGCCGCCGTCGCGGCCGATCCCCCCTCCGCACGGGATGCGCGTCGACCCGGCGTTCCTGGCGCACGTCGCCGCCACCGTCCGCCGCGCCCTGACCGAACACGACGGCGACGTGTTGTGCTTCCTGCCCGGCGTCGGGGAGATCGCGCACGTCGCGGCGCTGCTCGACGACATCGGCCCCGTCGCCGACCTGCTGGAGGTGCACGGCCGTGCCGCGCCCGCCGTGCAGGACGCCGTGCTGTCGCCCGGCGCGCGCCGCCGGGTGGTGCTGGCGACCGCCGTCGCCGAGACCAGTCTCACCGTCCCCGGCGTCCGGATCGTGGTGGACTCCGGCCTGGCCCGCGAGCCCCGCACCGACCACGCCCGCGGACTGAGCGGGCTGACCACCGTCCGCGCCTCCCGGGCCGTCGCGGACCAGCGCGCCGGCCGGGCCGGACGGCAGGGGCCGGGCGTCGTCTACCGCTGCTGGACGGCCGCCGAGCATCAGCGGCTCCCCGAACGGCCCCGACCGGAGATCGAGCTGGCCGACCTCACCGCGTTCGCCCTGCAGATCGCCTGTTGGGGGGACCCCGACGCCGAAGGGCTGGCGCTGCTCGACCCTCCGCCCCGGGCCGCCCTGCGCGCCGCCCGCGAGACCCTGCGGGCCGTCGGGGCGGTGGACCGCGACGGGCGCGCCACCGACCGCGGACGGCGGATGGCCCGTCTCGGCGTGCACCCCCGGCTGGCCCGCGCCCTTCTCGACGGGGCCGCCGCGGTGGGGGAGCGGGTCGCCGCCGAGGTGGTGGCGCTGCTGTCCGAGCCCCCGCCCGGCGGCGTCGGCGACGACCTGGCCGCGGCGCTGCGCACGGTGCGCTCCGGCAGGCGGGACCCCGCGCACGCCGACCGGTGGCGGCGGGAGACCCGCCGGCTGCTGCGGACCCTGCCGGACGCGCCCGGCCGTCCCGGCGAGCCGGACGACGCCGCCGTGGGCACGGTGGTCGCGCTCGCGTTCCCCGAGCGGGTGGCCAGGGCCCGGGGCGGCCGCCGGTATCTGATGGCCTCCGGGACCGGCGCCGAGCTCGCCGAGGACTCCCCTCTCGCCCCGTCCGCGCCGCGCTGGCTGGCGATCGCCGCCGCCGACCGTCCCGCCGGGTCCCCGTCCGCGCGGATCCGGCAGGCCGTCCCGATCGACGAGGAGATCGCCCGGCTCGCCGCCGCCCCGCTGCTGGACGAGACCGAGGAGGTCCGGTGGCGGGACGGCGACCTGGTGGCCCGCCGCGTGGAACGGCTCGGCGCCATCGAGCTCGCCTCCGTCCCGCTCGCCGACCCCGACCCCGCCCTGGTGGCCGAGGCGCTGCGCACGGGCCTGCGCCGGACGGGTCCGTCCCTGCTGACCTGGACCGCGGAGGCGACGGCGCTGCGCGACCGGATGGCGTTCTGCCGCCGGGTGTTCGGCGACCCGTGGCCCGAGGTGTCCGACGAGGCGCTGCTCGAGGCGGTGATCGACGGCTGGTCGGGCGGGCTGCGCGGCCGCGCCGACCTGGAGCGGCTCGATATGACGGCGGTGCTGCGGGGACTGCTGCCCTGGGAGTGCGCCGCCCGGCTGGACGAGCTCGCCCCCGAGCGGATCACGGTGCCGTCCGGGTCCCGGATCCGCGTCGACTACCGCGGCGACCAGCCGGTCCTCGCGGTCAAGCTGCAGGAGGTGTTCGGCTGGCGGGCCGCGCCGCGGCTGGCCGACGGTCGGGTGCCGCTGGTGCTGCACCTGCTGTCCCCGGCCGGGCGTCCCGCCGCCGTCACCGCCGATCTGGCCTCGTTCTGGCGGAACGGCTACCACGCGGTCCGGGCCGAGCTGCGCGGACGCTATCCGCGCCATCCGTGGCCGGAGGACCCGCTCACCGCCCGGCCCACCCGGCGCGCCGGCCCCCGGCGCTGACTCGCCCGGCCCGGTCCCGCATCGGCCCGGATCAGTTCTGCGGCGGCCGGCCGTACAGGCGTTCCACGCGCAGGCGGACCACCAGCCGGCGGTCGGCCGCCATCGCACGGCGGTAGTCGTCCCAGTCGGGATGCTCGCCCCGGATGGCGCGATAGAGGTCGATCAGCTCCTCGACCGCCTCGTCATGGGGGCCGGCGGCGACCGGGGAGAGGTCGGCGGTGCCCTCGGCGACCGCCCACGACCAGCCGTCCTCGCTGCTGACATGGAGGCTGGCGCGCGGATCGCGCATCAGGTTCCGCGTCTTGGCCCGGTCGGCGGTGACCGAGATCCGGATCAGCGCGCGGTCGGGGTCGTAGTGGTAGTTGACGGTGGACAGCTGGGGCCGCCCGTCCCGCTTGAGCGTGGCGAGCACCCCCAGATCGCGCTCGGTCAGCAGCCGGGTCAGCGCATCGTCGGCCATGGGCGTCCTTTCGCAGTCGACGGTGTTCCGCCCTCGAGGCAACCGCCGTCGATCGGAGATCCTTCCCCGGACCGGCGCGCCGCAGGTCCCTCGCGGGCGCTGCGGCGCCCCGACGCGGGCCGGTCCCGGCGCTCAGACCGCCGCCCGCCGCGCCGGCGCCACGGCCTTGTGCAGCTCGCCCAGCTCGGCGAAGACCAGCGGATCGCCGACGTGGATGTGGCCGCGGTACGTCGCGTTCTTGGCGGTGACCCGGATGGGCTGGAAGTCCCCCGGCGACATCGGGGTGAACCCGGTCTGCACCACGTCCTCGAAGAGCGTGTCGGAGACCGCGTAGGCCAGATCCCGGTCCGGATCGTCGCGCAGCAGCGCGCGCAGCGGACCGGCGTCCAGCAGGCGCTGGACGACGATCGGCGCCTGCCCGGCCGGGCCGAACGGCCCCGCGGTCAGCGTGCCGTAGTGCATCGCCAGCCGGACCCGGAGCCGGGGCCGCCCGGCCTGCGACCGGTTCAGCTCCCGCAGCTCGGCCGCCAGCGCCGGGGGGAACTCCCCGACCAGCGTCGCCACCGCGGTCCCCTCGGGCGGTATGGCCAGTTCGCCGTCGCCGCCGACCTGCTTCTCCCAGCGGCTCCGGTCCAGTCCGACGCCCTCGGCCGCCCGGTCCAGCGCGTCGCGCAGGTCGCGCTGGACGCGCAGCTGCTCGCGGACATCGAGCCTGGTGTACCCCTGGATGTCCACCGCCAGGAGGAGCCGGTACACCAGCCGGTCTTCGCGCCCCGCCGGCTCGCGGGACAAGGCCAGGTCGTTCACTGTTCGGCCCCTTCTCGGTCAGGACGCCGGATGCGGGCGGTCGCCCGCACTCGCGTCATGGGCGGAGTGAGGCAAGATCGCGAGGGCTGACCGGTCACCATCGCGCGGGTCGTGCACCGTCCTTTCACTGAGGACCCTCCCGCCCCTTGGACGGTGAACGAAGCCCGGCGGAGCCACCGTAAGGGAATGGTGGCGAACGCGTCAGGCGGTTTTCCGCGACCAAGGCCCGCACCCGAAGGCTTTCCGTCCGTGCGCCCGCGGGCGGCCTCGGGCGCCGTCCGCCGATCGATGCCCGGGCTCAGGACTCCGGATCCGGCGGCGTCCTCACGGGGTCGGCGAGGGCGGGGCTGACGCGCCGCCGTGCGACCGGGGGAGGCCGGAGGAGGAGAGCGGTGACCGTGCGGACGGGCGACCCGCCCAAAGAATTGATCTACATCGTAAAGGTCCTCGTCCGAGGCGACACGTCCGCCCCCACTAGCCTGTACGGGTGCGACCGGAACGTCCCATCCGCAAGACCGCCTCGCCCGATCTCGCCCTGCCGGGCCTGCGCGAGGTCTACCGGGCGTATGTGAGGGCCGCCGCGGAACTGGAGGGCATGCCGGGGCCCCTCCAGGCCGAGCTGTGGACCTCCGCCCAGCTCGCCGCCCTCGAGAAGGCCGCTCCCCACGAGGCCGGCCATCGCCTGGCCGTGGGCGATCTCATCGCCGAGCTCCATCGGGCCTCCGGCTCCGCCGCCCGGACCTTCCTGCTGGCCATCGCCGCCGTGGGGCCCGAGTGGTCCCGCCGGGCCGCCGGCAAGGCCGCCGCCGCGCTCCCCGGTGTCGGCGTCCCCGCCTGGACCGACGCTCTGGGCGAGGTCGCCCCGGGGCCGGCCTGGCTGCTGCAGGAGGGGCCGTTGGACGGCGACCGCCTCGTCTGCGAATTCCGCTATGCGGCGACGCCGGAGGGCGATCCCGCCGGCCCGCACCATGCCCTGGCGGTCCGGCTGACCCCCGACGTCGGCGCCCTCGGCGAGATCATCGTCGTGGGCGACGTCCCCGCCCTGATGGCCGACGTCCGCAAGGCGGTCCGGGCCGAGCTCTGCATCATGCAGCCCATCGACCGGCAGACCGCCGCCCGGCGCCTCCGCGCGGCCCTCGCCGCTCCGCACCCCCTCCCGGAGGACTGCCATCCCTCGCTTCCGTTCGCCCGCCATCGCGTCTCGATGCTGTGACGGCGCCGATGCGGCCGAGCCGCACCCGGGCCCGGGGACGTCCCCGGCAAGGGTGGGGCGCGGAGGCACCCCGCAGTTCCTCCGCGCCCCACGTCCGGGCGGCCGCTCGGGCCCGAGCGGCCGGGTCTAGTCGTCCGGGCCGTACACCCTCCACAGCTGGCCGGCGAAGAAGGCGCCGAAGCGGGCGAGGGCGGTGGCCGCGCCGGGGCCGGCGGCCCGGAAGGTGGTGAGCTGGGTGATGAAGTCCTCCAGCCGGATGTGCAGCACGCCGGCGCCGAGGACGGGCGCCTCGTCGTCGCCGTCGGGCTGGACGTGCCCCTCCAGCAGCCGGACGTAGAGGGTGGAGGTGTCCGGCCAGATCCGGGTGGGCGGGCCGTCCTGGATGTCCTTGTGGCCGACGAGGGTGACCGGGCGTCCGCCGGCGTCGTCGAGATGGAGCCGGTAGCGCATGACGCGCCGGTCGGGCCGCCCGGTGGGGGCGAACAGGTTGAACCAGCCCCGGCTCACGGGGCGGCGGCCGCCCAGCCGGGCCGCCTCGACCCAGCCCTCGGCGCGGGCGGTGTGCTCCGGATCGTCCAGGAACCGGTTCAGGTCGTCGGCGGTGATGGTCAGCCTGAACGCCAAGGGCTCGCGGGCCTCGGCCTTCTCCCCGGCGCGGGGGTCGGCGACCCCGGGCGTCCAGTGCCCCTTCATCTCCTCGGTGAACGACAGTGAGGTGAGGGATGCTCCCGGCTTCCCGAGCACCGGGCCGGTCGCGAACGAGCCCCGCATCCCGTCCGCTGCCGGCCCGGCCCCCGTGTCGAGAAGCCGGGAGCACATCCGGTCGGCCATCGCCGCGATGGTCAGCGAGGGGTTGGCGCCCACCGGTCCGGGCATCGCCGCCCCGTCGGCGACGTACAGACCGGGATGGCCGAAGACCTCCCCGTAGGGGTCGCAGACCCCCTCCCCCGGATGCCGCCCGATCGGGGCGCCGCCCAGCGGATGCACGGTGATGATCCGCTTGCGGAACCAGATCGGGTTGTCCTGATACTCGGCGCCGAGCACGTCGCCGATCCGCTGCATGATCGTGCGCAGCCGTTCGAAGTGCGCCGCGCTGGTCTCGGGGTTCCAGGTGACCCGCAGCATGTCGCCGTCGAGCCTCATCACCCCGTCGGGGGTGTCGCGGCCCATGCCGAGCAGCGGCAGCGAGCTGACCGACAGGGCCCCGTCGCCGATCAGCTCGCTGAGCTCCGCCGACAGGTTGTTGTCGGGCGAGTCGGAGAACAGGTCCGTCACCCGGTCCCACAGGAACCGCAGGGCGCGGCTGATCCGCTCGGGCACGTCGGCGCTCTCCACCATCCAGCTCACGAACTCCGGATAGCCGCCCTCCTGGATGTAGGCGCCGCGCCGGCCGGCGTCGACGCACGGATCGCCGTCGACCTCGTCGGGCAGCCGGATCGCGCTGGTGATGACGGGCCCCCGTCCGGCGACCAGGGGGCGGATCCGGTCGCGGTCCCGGGCGCGCAGCAGGAACGTCAGCAGGTCGCCGTTGCCGCAGAACCGGGTGCCCAGGGCCGGGCTGAGCCCGGGGAGCTCGTCCCGGGAGCGCAGCAGCAGGTAGGTGGTGCCGTAGGTGCCGGCCGCCAGGATCAGCCGGTCGCAGCCGATGGTGTGGACGGGCAGGTCGCGGGATTCCCTGCCGGGCTCGTGGCGGACGTAGTCGACCTCGTACCCGCCGCCGGAGCGCGGCCGGATCCGGGTGACCTCGTGGGAGGTGCGCAGGTCGGCGCCGTAGTAGCGGGCGGCCGACAGGTAGGTGTGGTCGAGGCTGTTCTTGCTGCCGTCGTTGCAGCCGATGTCGCATTCGGCGCACAGCCGGCAGGTGCGGCGGGGCAGCCCGTGCAGGTTGCCGTACCAGGGCTCGGCGATGGGCAGGCCGATGCCGGGGGTGGCGCCGGGCTCGGGGGCGAAGCTCACCGCCAGCGGCGGCAGGAACCAGTCCAGGCCGAGCTCGGCGGCGGCGTCCTGCAGCGCCTGCGTCTTGGGGGTGTCGGCGTAGGCGGGCTCCTCCAGCGGATAGGGCGTGGCGCCCAGCATCCGCTCGACGGCGTCGTAGTGCGGATCCAGGTCGGCCCGGGAGATCGGCCACGGCTCGTACCCGCCGTCCGGGGAGCGGTGCTCGTGGACGAACCAGCGCTCGTCCTTGCGCAGCAGCACGTTGGCGTAGATCAGCGAGCCGCCGCCCAGCCCGCTGGCGACCACGGAGTCGCAGCCGGAGAAGTGCCACACGTCGTACATCCCGTGCAGGCCCGCCCGCGGGTCCCAGAACGCCCGGCTCATCTCGGCGGGGGAGCGGGGGAAGCTGCCGGGAGGGAACGCCTGTCCGCGCTCCAGCACCACCACCGACCGGCCCGCCTCGGCCAGCCGGTAGGCGGCCACCGAGCCGCCGAACCCCGAGCCGACGACCACGGCGTCGACGTGTTCGCGCACCCGCTCGCCCATGGTCAGGCCGCCTTCCGCTTGATGAAGTCGACCATCGTCGGGAACACGTCGACGTGCGCCTCCTTGCCGAGGAACGGGTCCATGTGCCCGTAGCCGGGCAGCACCTGCAGCTCGTCCCGCCCCGGCGCGGCCAGCTGCAGCCGGGCGTGGCACACCAGGTTGGAGTCGCCGAAGACCCGGTTGCGGTCGCCGGTCAGCAGCAGCGCCGGGGTGGACACCTCGCCGGCGGCGGCGAGGTAGTCGTCCGGCAGGGCGGCGAAGCGTCGGTCCCTCCGGTCGTACTTCACCGCCCTGCCGGCCTCCACCATCGCGTGGACGTGCCGGTAGTAGTGCACGCCGACGCCCCCGCAGATGTCGGCGATGCGCCGATGGGTGGCATCGTCCAGGTTGCGGTGCTCATACAGTGCCGGCCGGCCGCTGCCCCACATGAAGCTGAGCATGTGGCAGGCCCGCACGTCGCACTCGCGGTGCGCCAGCGAGACCAGCCGGGACAGCAGCCAGCCGCGGGTCAGCGGCGGCGCCTCCCCGAAGCGCGGGTCCAGGAACGGGAACCCCAGCACGTACTCCGCCAGCGTCGGCCCGTAGGCCAGCTTGTACCGCGACCAGCGGGGGACCCGGGGGGTCAGCGCCACGCTGTTGCACACGACGCTGGCGATCCCCTCGACCGTGCCGGCGTACAGGCTCATCATGAACGTGACCGCGCCCAGGCAGTGCGCGATGACGTGCACCCGGCGGTCCCCGATGTGGCGGCGCAGCTCCGCCAGCGCGGCCGGATGGTCGTACAGCGCGCAGTGGTCGAGGGTGAACCGGTGGGTCTCCAGGTCGTACGGATAGCGGTTGCTCATCCGGAAGTCGACCGCCCACACGTCGGTGAACCCCTCGTCGTGCAGGTGGGTCACCAGGTTGCGGTGCTCGGGCATGATGAACATGTCGCTGGCCATCGTCAGCCCGTGCACCAGCAGCACCACATCGTCGCAGTCGGCGCGCCGGAACCGGGTCAGCTGCAGACCCAGCCCGTCCTCGGTGGCGAACGGATGCACGGAGATCTCCGCATCCGTGACGCCGGCGTGCGTGAACCGCGGAATGCGGGCGCTCATCGGTCCTCCACTGCATGCGCGTCCGGCGGGAGACGAGGGGCCGGAACGACGGGAACGACTATTCCGCCGCCAGGCGGCGTGGGACATCGTGGCAAACCCTGACATCCGTGTCGCGCGACCCTGATGCGTGGACGGGCGCGGCACGGAGCCCGGCGGATCACGGTCGATCGTCGGGGCCGGATTCGATCAGTCGGCCGAGCGCGGTGACGACCGCGACGCGGGAGCTGACGCCGAGCTTGGCGAAGATGTGCGACAGGTGGGTCTCGACGGTGCGGATGCTCACATAGAGGCGTTCGGCGATCTGCTGGTTGGTGCAGCCCTCGGCGACCAGGCGGGCGACCTCCAGCTCGCGGGGCGACAACGCGCCGGGCCCGCCGCCGGAGCCCCCGCCGCGGGCGGGCACCCGCACTCCGACCCGGCGCTGCTCGCGCCGGGTGCGGGCGTGCAGCGGACGCGCCCCGATCTCCTCGAAGATCTGGGCGGCGATGCGCAGTTCGGACCGGGCGAGCCCGCGGTCGCCGGCCTCGGCGGCGGCGCTCCCGGCATCCAGCCGGGCGCGCCCGGCGTCCAGCCGGTGCCCGGCCTCCTCCAGCGTCGCGGCGGCCCGCCGGGCCCGCTGCGCGGCGGCCGCCGGATCGGTGGGGCGCAGCGCATGGGCGCGGGCCAGATCGGCCAGCGCCCGATCGGCGGGCAGCACCGGATGGGCGGTGTCGGCGGCGCGGTCGGCCCAGCGGCCGGCCTCGGCGGCGTCTCCGGCCGCCGCGGCGAGCCGGGCGAGGATCTCGCAGGCGCGCAGCGTGCTCGGATCCAGCGCGGCGGCGCTGTCGCTGGCGGCGTGCACCTCCCGCAGCATGGCCGCGCCGGCCTCGGCGTCGCCGGCGTGCACGGTCGCGACCGCGAGCGCGTAGGCGGCCTGGCGGCCCCACCACTCGCCGGTGCCGCCGGCGGCCTCCACCGCCTCCCGGCCGTAGGCCAGCGCGTGCTCGTCCTCCCCGAGCCAGGAGGCGACCAGGCACCGCTGGATGAGGGCGAACACCAGCAGCTGGTCGGAGACCAGCATCCGGGCGAGCGCCTCGGCCTCCTCGGCCGCGGTGGCGGCCTCGTCCAGCCGTCCGAGCATCGCGTGCGCGTTGGCCAGCCCGGCCAGCGCGGTGGGGACGATGTAGCTCTGTCCCGTGGCGCGGGCCACCGACAGCACCCGCTCCAGCCGGCCCGCCGCGACGTCGTAACGCCCCAGGAACAGTTCCGTCCAGCACGACCAGGTGATGGCGTCCAGCCATTCGGACAGCTGCTCGTCGGAGGAGGCGGCGACCAGCCCGTCGACGTTGATGCAGTGCCGCAGCGCCTCCTCGACCCGGCCGCCGGCGTAGGCGGGCATCGGGCGCAGCGCGGCGACCGCCACGGTCAGGCCGTGGTCCCAGTCCTCGGCGGTGTCGGGCACCAGATCCAGCACGGCCTGGGCGGCGCGGAAGTCGACCCGCATCAGGCTCTCGGCGACCAGACGCAGCCGCAGCGTGACGGCGGAGGCAGACCGGGGGTCGGGCATGCGCCGCAGCTCGGCCAGCAGCAGCCCGCGGGCCTCCTGCGGGTTGCCCAGCAGCCGCTCCATCATCGCGCAGAACCGGGCGGCGCGGGCGCGCAGCGCGTGCGCGTCGGGCGGCAGCAGCCGCAGCACCTCGCGGGCGGTCTTCCGCCCCTCGGTGAGCTGGCCGCTGACGGCCTGCATCCGGGCCAGCTCGGCGAGCAGCGGCAGCCGCCGCTCGTCGGCGTCGGGCATCAGCTTGAGGGCGGCCTTGAGCCAGCGCGCGGCGGTCTGCGGGGCGTGCGCGGCGACGGTGCGGGCGGCCTCGACCAGGGTGTCGATCGCCTCGGCGTCGCCGAACCGGCCCGAGCGCTCCACGTGCCGGGCCCGTGCCGTCGCCGGCATCCCGAGCCGGGCCAGGTGGTCGGCGACACGGGCGTGCACCCCCACCCGCCAGCCCGCGGCCGCCGACCCGTAGGTGGCGTGCCGGACCAGCGGATGGCGGAACCGGAACCGGCCCCCGGGCGCGGGCCGCACCACGTCGCGGGCGGTCAGCTCGTCCAGCGCCTTCAGCGCGGTGCTCTCGGGCACCTCCGCGGCGGCCGCCGCCAGCGCCGGCTCGAACTCGTCGGCGGCCACCGCCGCGGCCCGCGCCACCAGCAGCGCCGGGTCGGGCAGCCCGCTCAGCTCGGCCCGGAGCGCGGCCTCCACCGCCGGGGGAAGCTCGTCGGCCCCGACGACGTGGCCCTCCTCGTCCAGCCGGCCGGGCGTGTCGGTCACGCCCATCCGGACCAGCGCCTCCAGATAGAAGGGGTTGCCGCCGCTGGCCGCGTACAGCGCCTCGCGCTGCGGGGCCGGCACCTGGGGGCCGAGGAACTCGGCGACCTCGGACCGGGTCAGCGGCTCCACCGGGACCCGCAGCCCGTGTCCGCCGGCGGCGTCGACCAGGGTGGCCAGCCGGGGCGGGGTCTGCGCGGGCCGGTACGCCACGGCGACCATGACCCGGGCCCGCGGCGGATGCCGGACCAGGTGCTCCAGCAGTTCGATGGAGGCGGCGTCGGCCCAGTGCACGTCGTCCAGCACCAGCACCAGACCGGCCGGCCCGGCCAGCTCCTCCAGCATCCGGCGCATCGTCCGGTACAGCCGGTAGCGGGCCAGGCCGGTCAGGTCGGCGGGGTCCTCCGCGTCGTCCGCCGGGATCTCCCCGCCGGCCGCCAGGGCCGGGAAGACGCCGGACAGCAGCCGGGTCGCCGCCGGGCTGAGGTCGGGACGGTGCTCCTCCAGATGGTCGTCCAGCGCGTCGATGATCACGCCGAACGGCATGTCCTGCTCGAATTCGGCGGCCCGGCCGGCGACCGCGGAGAGCTTGCGGTCGGCGGCGGCGTTCAGCAGCTCGCCCAGCAGGCGGGTCTTGCCCGCCCCCGGCTCGCCGATCAGCGCGACGAACCGGAACGAGCCCGCCGCGGTGGCCTCCAGCGCCCGGTCGAGGGCCTGGAGCGCGTCGCGCCGTCCGACCAACGGCGGATCGTCAAGCGGCCCGTTCGGGCCCTGCTCCCGGCGGTCAGCGCGACCTTCCACCGTGCCCAACACCCCAATGCGACAGGCGGCCGATACGCCATGATTATCCGTCTGTCCGCGATCAACGAGGATCGTGAGCGACACATTACCGGTGCCCGCCGCGTCAGCACGATCGCTCGGCGTGGACACTGGATCACTCGGCGTCATGCCCCACCGGGCGGCCTCGGCGCCTCCTCGCGCCCGCGGTCGCCCGCGTCAGCGCAGGCCGGCGCGGGCGGCGGCCTCGTCCCAGGCGTCGGGGTCGCCGTCGGGCTCGTAACGGCGCAGCGGCTGGGTGGCGGCCACCAGGGCGCGCATCTCCGCCAGGTCCTCGACCACCCCGAACGTCCTGGCCTGCACCAGCGCGTTGCCGAGGGCGGTGGCCTCCACGGGGCCGGCGACCACCGGCAGGCCGCAGGCGTCGGCGGTCAGCCGGCACAGCAGCTCGTTGCGGGATCCGCCCCCCACCAGGTGCACCGTCTCCACCCGCCGGCCCGACAGCCGGGCCGCCTCGCGGACGGCCGCCCGGTGGCCCAGCGCGAGGCTGTCCATGATGCAGCGGATCACCTCGGGCGGGGTGGCGGGCGGGCGCTGGCCGGTGGCGCGGCACCGCTCGGCGATGCGGGCGGGCATGTCGCCCGGCGGCAGGAACTCCGGCGCATCGGGGTCCACGACGGCCTGGAACGCCGGCACCCCCTCCGCCGCCTTCAGCAGCGCCGGCAGCTCGGAGGAGTCCAGCCCCCAGGTCCGCAGCGACTCCTGCACCAGCCACAGCCCCATGACGTTGCGCAGGTAGCGGACGGTGCCGTCGATGCCGGCCTCGTTGGTGAAGTTGGCCTTCCGGCCTTCGGCGTCGAGCACCGGGCCGGGCAGCTCCACCCCGACCAGCGACCAGGTGCCGCAGGAGATGTAGGCGAAGTCCTCGCCGCGGGCGGGGACCGCGGCGACCGCGGAGGCGGTGTCGTGGGAGGCGACCGCGGTGACCCGGACGTCGCCGTCCAGGCCGGTCTCGGCGGCCACGTCCGGGCGCAGCGGCCCGATGACCTCGCCGGGCTCGCGCAGCTCCGGCAGCAGCCGCCGGGGGAGGTCCAGCCGCTCCAGCAGGGCCGTCGCCCAGGTGCGGGTCCGCACGTCCAGCAGCCCGGTGGTGGAGGCGTTGGTCAGTTCCGCGCCCGTCCGCCCGGTCAGCCAGTAGGCTACCAGGTCGGGGATCATCAGCAGGGCGTGCGCCCGGTCCAGCTCCTCGCGCGCGGCCACCAGTTGGTAGATCGTGTTGAACGGCAGGAACTGCACCCCCGAGACGTCATAGAGGAAGGCGTCGCCCAGCTCGGCCCGGACCTGCTCCATCACCCCGTCGGTGCGGCCGTCGCGGTAGTGCACCGGGTTGCCCAGCAGTGCTCCGGAACGGTCCACCAGGCCGTAGTCCACCGCCCACGAGTCGATTCCGATCGAGGTCAGGCCGGGACCGGCGGCCTTCAGCCCGTCCAGGATCTCGCCGTACAGGCCGAGGATGTCCCAGTGCAGGGTGCCCGCGACGCGCACCGGCCGGTTGCGGAAGCGCCGCACCTCGGTCAGCTCCAGCCGGCCCCCGCCCACCCGGGCGGTCATCACCCGGCCGCTGGAGGCGCCCAGATCGACGGCGGCGAACGTGTTCATCGGCTCCTCACCAGGGGGTCAGCGGGTCACGATCACGTCGAGGGTGCGGGGGCCGTGCACGCCCTCCACCCGGTTCAGCTCGATGTCGCTGGTCGCCGACGGCCCGGACACGAACGTCAAGGGCCGGGCGGGGGACAGCCGCTCCAGCGCCTCGGGCACGTCGGGGGCGATCTGGTCGGCGGTGACGACGATCAGGTGGTGGTCGGGCACCAGGCTGAGGGCGCGGCGGCCCTGCCCGGGGCCGTGGTCGAGCACGATCGTGCCGGTCTCGGCGATGGCCGCCGCGCAGCCGGTCACCACGCCGTCCAGTGCGTCCAGCTCGGTCGTCGGCGGCTCGTGGACCAGCAGGGCGGGGTCGACCTCGGCGAGCCAGTGCGCCGGAAGTCCGGCGGGGACGGCGTACCGGCCCCGGGTCAGCACCCGCGCCACCGCGCCCGGCAGGTCGGCCGGCTCGACGCGGTGGACGACGGCCCGGTAGTGGGCGAGGCGCTCGGCGAACAGGTCCACGATCCCGCTCTCGTGGTGGCGGCGCCGATAGGGGCGCTCGATCGCGGCGTACGCCCGGTCGACGGGGGGCCGGCGCCGCCCGAGGGCCCGCTCGATGCGCCCCAGGATCTCGTCCCTGGCGGTGCGCGGGCCCTGCGGGGCTCCGTGCGGCGCGCCCGTTCCCGTCGCGTCCCGGTCCGGGCCCGTGCGGCGGCCCTGCGGCTCGCTCATGCGCGGCCTCCGTCCGTGCGCTTCCACCAGGCCCGGAACGACTCGGGCGGCGGGGCGGGCGCGTCGCGGGAGTCGGTCCATGCGCGCAGCGGGCCGGGCAGGCGGCGGATCCGGCCGCGTCGGCCGATGAGGCGGCGGCTCGCGGAGGCGAGGCGCTGGGCCAGCGCCAACCGCCGCGGAGAGCGCAGCGTCCAGCCCGCGGCGGCCATCGCGGTCCCCGCCAGCGGGTGCCGCGGCCCCTCCTCGACGACCTTGGCCCGCAGGTGCACCAGCACCTCGGGGATGTCGATCGCCACCGGGCACGCCTCCAGGCACGCCCCGCACAGCGACGAGGCGTACGGCAGGGAGGCGTCCACCGGCGAGCCGATGCCGCGGATCTGCGGGGAGAGGATCGCCCCGATCGGCCCCGGGTACGGCGACCCGTAGGCGTGGCCGCCCGCCCGCGCGTAGACCGGGCACACGTTCAGGCACGCCGAGCAGCGGATGCAGCGCAGCGCCTGCCGCCCCACCTCGTCGGCGAGGACGGAGGTGCGGCCGTTGTCCAGCAGCACCAGGTGGAACTCCTGCGGGCCGTCGCCGGGCGTGACGCCGGTCCAGGCGCTGGTGTAGGGGTTCATCCGCTCCGCCGTGGAGGAGCGGGGCAGCAGCTGCAGGAACACCTCCAGGTCCCGCCAGGTCGGCACGACCTTCTCGATGCCCATCACCGAGATCAGGGTCTTCGGCAGCGTCAGGCACATCCGGCCGTTGCCCTCGGACTCCAGCACCACCAGCGTGCCGGTCTCGGCGACCGCGAAGTTCACCCCGGAGACCGCCACCTGGGCCGACAGGAACTTGGCGCGCAGATGCCGGCGGGCGGCCTCGGCCAGCTCGGCGGGCTCGTCGGACAGGTCGGGGGGCGCGTCCGGCATGCGGCGGCGGAAGATGTCGCGGATCTCCGATCTGTTGCGGTGGATCGCCGGGACCAGGATGTGCGAGGGCCGGTCGTCGCCGAGCTGCACGATCAGCTCGGCCAGGTCGGTCTCGTAGGCGGTGATGCCCTCCTTCTCCAGCGCCTCGTTCAGCCCGATCTCCTGGGTGGCCATCGACTTGACCTTGACCACCTCGGTCCGTCCGGTGGCGCGGATCAGGTCGGCGACGATCCGGTTGGCCTCGGCGGCGTCCCGCGCCCAGTGCACGGTGCCGCCCGCCGCGGTGACCTTCTCCTCCAGCAGGCGCAGATAGTGGTCCAGATACCGCAGCGTGTGGTCCTTGATCCGCCGGCCGGCCTCGCGCAGCGCCGCCCAGTCGTCCAGCTCGGCGACCGCCGCGCGGCGCCGGTCCCGGATGGTGCCGGTGGCGCGGGCCAGGTTGTCGCGCAGCCGCTCGTCGGCGACCGCCGCGCGGGCGGCCCGGGGGAACGCCGGCATCCCGAGGTAGGTGGGCATCGTCATGACGGGTCCTCCTCGGTGGAGGCGAGGATCTCGGCCAGGTGCACGGTGCGGACCGCGGGGCCGGCGGTGCGGGTCAGGACGCCGCCGATGTGCATCAGGCAGGAGTTGTCGGCCGCGCACAGGGCGTCGGCCCCGGTGCGGCGCACGCGGGCGGCCTTGTCGGCGCCCATCGCCGCCGACACCGCGGGGTTCTTCAGCGCGAACGTCCCGCCGAAGCCGCAGCACTCGGCGGCGTCGGGCAGCTCGACCAGCTCCAGGCCGCGCACCTCGCGCAGCAGCCGCAACGGCCGGTCGCCCAGCCCGAGCATCCGCAGCGAGTGGCAGGTGGGGTGGTAGGTCACCCGGTGCGGGTAGTAGGCGCCCACGTCGGTGACGCCGAGCACGTCCACCAGGAACTCGGTCAGCTCGTGCACCTTGGCCGCGGTGTCCCGGGCGGCGTCGTCGAGGCGGGGGTGCCAGTCGCGGATCATCGCCGCGCACGAGGCCGACGGGGTCACCACCGCCTCATAGGGTGCGAACGTTTCAGCGAAGTTCCGCACCAGGGGGAGGACCTGCTTGCGGTAGCCGGTGTTGAAGTGCATCTGGCCGCAGCAGGTCTGGGCCGAGGGGAACTCCACCTCGTGCCCCAGCCGGCGCAGCAGCCGGACGACCGCCTGCCCCGTGCCGGGGAACATCGTGTCGTTCAGGCAGGTCACGAACAGCGCGATCCGCATGGCCGCTCATCCCTCCGCGTCGGCGACGAGCCGCCGGGTCGACTCCCGCACCACCAGCTCGGGTTGGAACATCACCTGCTGGTGGGCGTGTCCGGCCGAGTTCTCGCACTCGTCCAGCAGCAGCTCGGTGGCGATCCGGCCGAGCTGGAAGGTCGGCTGACGCACCGAGCTGAGCGGCACCGCGGCGGCCCCGGTGAACTCGATGTCGTCGTACCCGATGATCGCCACGTCGTCGGGCACCTTCACCCCGACCTGCAGCAGCACCCGCAGCAGCCCGAGCGCCAGCAGGTCGTTGGCGCAGAACACGGCGTCTGGCAGCTCGCCCTCCAGCAGCCGGCGGGCGGCGCCCTCGCCGGCTCGGGCGTTCATGTCCGGGACGGTGATCTCGCGCAGCGCCTCGCGGCCCAGCCCGGCGGCGCGCAGCGCCCGCAGCGCCCCCTTGCGCCGGTCGGCGCACTGCCGCAGCGAGGAGGGGCCGGTCACCAGGGCGATGTCGCGGGCGCCCTCCTCCAGCAGATGGCGCACCGCCAGCTCGCCGCCCGCCACGTCGTCCACCGCCACCGAGCACTGGTTGGCCCGGGGGGTGGGGTGGTCCAGCAGCACCACCGCCACACCGCGCCGTCGCAGCAGCTCCACATGGTCGTCCTGCCCGTCCACCGGGGTGATCAGCACTCCGCGGACCCGCTGCTCGGCCAGCACGGTCAGATGGCGGCGCTCCTTGTCGTGGGAGCCGCCGGAGCTGGCCAGGATCACCGCGTAGCCGCGTTCGCTGGCCACGTCCTCGACGCCGCGCGCCACGTCGGCGAAGAACGGGTTGCCCAGATCGAGGATCATCAGCCCGATCGTGCTGCTCTGCCCGGCGCGCAGGGTGGAGGCCGAGGCGTTGCGGACGAAGCCCAACTCCCGGATGGCCTGCTCGACCCGGGCCCGGGTGGCGGGGGCGACCCGCTCGGGCCGGTTGAGCACGTTGGACACGGTGCCGGGGGAGACGCCCGCCCGCCGGGCGACCTCCTTGATGCCCACCGTGCCCGCCCGGGGGTGCGGCGTGCGCGCGCCGCCCCCGCTGGGTGTGCCCATCTGGCCGCCCCTCCGTTCGTCGGATCTGTGCAGCGCCAACTGTGGCCAAAGCCATTAAAACGTGTCAACCCCTGGCGTGTCGGGAAGATGGCCGGATCGGCCCGGAACCCCGGCGCCGCCGGGCCTTCCGTGACGGACTCGCGAAGATTCTCCCAGATCGGGACTTGACGGGTGGGTTGGCTCACATCTAGCGTCCTGCGCAACGTGAGCTTAAAACGTTTTTCACATCCCGGTCACGGGACCCGGATGAGGAGGGTGGCGCGTGAACACATCCGCTCCGCCGACCCCGCCGAGACTGGCGCTGGTCAACGTCAGTAAGGCGTTCGGCGCGGTGCAGGCCCTGCGGGGCGTCACCATCGAGCTGTACGCCGGCGAGGTGCACGCGCTGGCCGGCGAGAACGGCGCGGGCAAGTCCACGGTCGTAAAAACGTTCGCAGGAGTGCACCGTCCCGACTCCGGGGAGGTGCGGCTGGACGGCGAGCCGGTGGTCTTCAACGGCCCGGCCGACGCGCAGGCCGCGGGGGTGGCGGTGATCTACCAGGAGCCCACCCTGTTCCCCGACCTGTCGGTGGCCGAGAACATCTTCATGGGCCGCCAGCCGCGCACCTCGCTGGGCCGGATCGACCGCAAGGCCATGCACGCCGCCGCGGCCGACCTGTTCGCCCGGCTCGGCGTGGCGCTGGACCCGCGGCAGCCGGCCCGCGGGCTGTCCATCGCCGACCAGCAGGTGGTGGAGATCGCCAAGGCCATCTCCCGGGACGCCAAGGTCCTGATCATGGACGAGCCCACCGCCGCGCTCACCGGCCAGGAGGTCGCCCGGCTGTTCGCGGTCACCCGCACGTTGCAGCAGGCCGGCTGCGCGATCCTGTTCATCTCGCACCGGCTGGAGGAGATCTTCGAGCTGTGCCAGCGGGTCACCACGCTGCGCGACGGCACCTGGGTCGGCACCGAGCCGCTGGACGGGCTGACCGCCGACGACCTGGTGCAGCGGATGGTCGGCCGGGAGCTGGAGGAGCTGTACCCCAAGCAGGAGGTCGCCCCGGGGCCGGTGGCGCTCAAGGTCTCCCGGCTGACCCGCGAGGGCGTCTTCACCGACGTGTCCTTCCAGGTGCGGCGCGGCGAGATCGTCGCGCTCGCCGGGCTGGTCGGCGCCGGCCGCAGCGAGGTCGCCCGGGCGATCTTCGGGGTGGACCGATGGGACGCCGGCGAGGTCGAGGTGGACGGCACGAGGCTGCCGCCCGCCAGCCCCACCGCCGCCATGGCCGCCGGACTGGCCTTCGTCCCCGAGGACCGCCGCCAGCAGGGCCTGGTCATGGACATGTCCATCGAGCGCAACATCGGCCTGACCCAGCTCCGCTCGCTGCGCAGGGCCAGCGGCCCCGGCCCGCTGATCTCCCGGAGGGTCGAACGCGACCGTGCCCGCGACTGGGCGCTGCGGCTGCAACTGAAGTTCTCCCGGCTGTCGGACGCGGTCGGCGTGCTGTCCGGCGGCAACCAGCAGAAGGTCGTGCTGGCCAAGTGGCTGGCCACCGAGCCGTCCGTGCTGATCGTCGACGAGCCCACCCGCGGCATCGACGTGGGCACCAAGGCCGAGGTGCACCGGCTGCTGTCGGAGCTGGCCGCCCGGAACATGGCGGTGCTGATGATCTCCTCCGACCTGCCGGAGGTCCTCGGCATGGCCGACCGGGTGCTGGTCATGCACGAGGGCCGGTTGGTCGCCGAGATCCCCCGGGCCGAGGCCACCGAGGAGTCGGTGATGGCGGCCGCCACCGGACGGCGCGTCGGGAAGGAGGCCGCATGACCGCGGTGGCGCGGCAGCGGCCGACGCGGCCCACGGCGAAGACCGGCCGCGGCGAGGGCGGACTGATCGACCTGGTGCTGCGGTTCCGGGAGCTCGGCATCCTCGGGGCGCTGATCGTGCTGGTCGCGGTGACCACCGCGATCAACCCCCGGTTCCTGTCCGCCCAGGGCGTGGAGGACATCTTCTTGAACGCCTCCATCCTGGCGCTGCTGGCGGTCGGGCAGACCCTGGTGGTGGTCACCCGCAACATCGACCTGTCGGTCGGGTCGGTGGTCGGGCTGGTGGCGTTCGTCGTCGGCGACGCCGTCTCCGGCACCCAGCACGGCGTGCTCTTCGCCGTCGCGCTGGGCGTGGCGATCGGGGCGGCCTGCGGCCTGGTCAACGGCCTGCTGGTGAGCCTGTGCGGGGTGCCCGCCCTGGTCGTCACGCTCGGCACGCTGTATGTGATCCAGGGCCTGAACCACTACATCGCCCACGGCGAGCAGATCAGCGCCGCCGAGGTCCCCGACGCGATCTTGAAGCTGGGCAACGGGGACCTCGCGGGCGTCCCGTATCTGCCGCTGATCAGCGTCGCGGTGATGCTGGCGGTCGGCTGCTACCTGCGCTCCTACCCCTCGGGCCGGGAGTTCTACGCCATCGGCTCCAGCCCCGAGGCCGCCCGGCTGGCCGGCGTCCCGATCCGCCGCCGGGTGCTGACCGCCTACCTGGCCTCCGGGGCGCTGGCCGGGCTCGCCGGAACGCTGTGGCTGGCCCGCTTCGGCACCGTCGTCGCCGACCCGGCCCGCGGCTGGGAGCTGGACGTGGTCGCCGCGGTCGTGGTCGGCGGCGTGGCCATCGTCGGCGGGGTCGGCACCGTCTACGGCGCGGCGCTGGGCGCCCTGCTGATCACCACCATCGGCAGCGTGCTGGTGGTCTTGAAGATCAACCCGTTCTGGCAGGAGGCCGTCGTCGGCCTGTTGCTGCTGCTGGCGATCAGCGCCGACCGGCTGGTGGCGCTGCGGCTGGCCCGGGTGCTGAGGAAGAGGAACGTGCGTCATGGCTGAGGCGACGGGCACCGTGCGGGGAAGGGACGCCGGAGCGGGCCGGCTCGTCCGCTGGGACGTGGTCGTCACCGCGCTGCTGGTCGCGGTGTTCTTCGGCGGCGTCGGGATCTCACCGGACTTCGGCGGCACCGACAACCTGTCGTTCGCGCTCGGCGACCTCGGCGAGATCGCGCTGATCGCGCTGCCGATGACGCTGCTGGTGGTGTGCGGCCAGGTGGACCTGTCGGTCGCCTCGGTGCTGGGGCTGGCCGGCGCCCTGACCGGCCGGCTGTGGGAGGCCGGCTGGGCCTTCGAGGCCATCGTCCCGGCCGTGCTGGCGGTCGGCGCGCTCTGCGGTCTGATCAACGGGCTGCTGGTGACGAGGCTGGGGCTGCCGTCGCTGGCCGTCACCATCGGCACCCTGTCGCTGTACCGCGGGCTGGCGTACGTGGTCCTCGGCACCGAGGCCGTCTCCCAGTTCCCCGCCCGGTACGCCGAGCTGACCACCACCGCCGTGCCGGGCACCCCGATCCCGTACCAGATCGCGCTGTTCGCGCTGCTGGCGGTGGTGACGGCGCTGGTGCTGCACGCCACCGGCGTCGGCCGGGCGATGTTCGCCATCGGCGCCCAGGAGGACGCCGCCTTCCACGCCGGCATCCGGGTCAAGCGGATCAAGCTGGCGCTGTTCGCGGTGTCCGGCCTGACGGCGGCGTTCGCCGGGGTCGTCTACACGCTGCGGTACGGCAGCGCCCGCGCCGACAACGGCATGGGCCTGGAACTCGCGGTGATCGCCGCGGTGCTGCTCGGCGGCGTGGACTTCAACGGCGGCAAGGGCACCCTCGGCGGCGTGATCTCCGGGGTGCTGCTCATCGGCCTGCTGCGCAACCTGCTGATGCTCAACGACGTGGCCACCGAGATCCAGTCGGTCGTCACCGGGCTGCTGCTGATCGTCTCGGTGCTCACCCCCCGGCTGGTCGGCATGGCCCGGGAGCGGAGAGCACGGCGGCGCCCCGCCGCCGCCTCCACCTGAGCCCCCTGATCTCCCTGATCTCCGTCCCGCCCCCGGTCACCCTCGGGTGCGTTCTCTCCGAAAGGCAATGATCATGAAGAAGCGTTCCTCGGACCGACTGCGGGCACCGCGCTCGTTCCTGGCCGTGGCCGCCGCCGGGGTCATGGCGCTGGCGATGACCGCCTGCGGCGGCACCACCAAGGACTCGGTGGGCTCCGGCGGCGGCAAGGCCGCCTCCACCGCCACGGCCGACCCGAACGCACCGCTCAAGGAGGGCATCAAGCTGGCCTTCCTGCCCAAGCAGATCAACAACCCCTACCTCACCCTGGTCGACAAGGCCGGCATCGCCGCCGCCGGGGAGTACAAGGGCGAGGCCAAGGAGGTCGGCCCCTCCGACGCCTCCGCCTCCTCGCAGGTCTCCTACATCAACACGCTGGTGCAGCAGCGCCAGGACGCCATCCTGATCTCCGCCAACGACCCCAACGCGGTGTGCGGTCCGCTGCAGCAGGCCCGCCGGCGCGGCATCAAGGTGGTGGCCTACGACTCCGACACCGCCCCCCAGTGCCGGGACGTGTTCATCAACCAGGCCGCCTCCGAGGACGTCGGCCGCAGCCAGATCAAGCTGCTGGCCGAGCTGATGGGCGGCGAGGGCGAGTTCGCGGTGCTGTCGGCGACCGCCAACGCCACGAATCAGAACACGTGGATCCGGCACATGCAGGAGGAGCTGAAGAAGCCCGAGTACGCCAAGATGAAGCTGGTCAAGATCGTCTACGGGGACGACGACGACCAGAAGTCCTTCCAGCAGACCCAGGGCCTGCTGCAGGCGTACCCGAACCTCAAGGGCATCATCGCCCCCACCACCGTCGGCATCGCCGCGGCCGCCCGCTACATCTCCGGCTCCAAGTACAAGGGCGAGGTCGTGGTGACCGGGCTGGGCACGCCCAACCAGATGCGCCGGTTCGTCAAGGACGGCACCGTCGAGAAGTTCCAGCTGTGGAACCCCGACGACCTGGGCTACCTGGCCTCCTACGCCGCCGCGGCGCTGGTCTCCGGCCAGATCACCGGCAAGGAGGGCGAGATCCTCAAGGCCGGCAGGCTCGGTGAGCGCCCCATCCGGGCCGGCGGCGAGATCGTGCTCGGCCCGCCGTTCACCTTCGACGCCTCCAACATCGACCAGTTCGACTTCTGATCGGCTCCCGCCCCCGGCCTGCGCGGGGCGGCCGGGG
This sequence comes from Thermomonospora catenispora, assembly GCF_006363815.1. Taxonomy (GTDB): domain Bacteria; phylum Actinomycetota; class Actinomycetes; order Streptosporangiales; family Streptosporangiaceae; genus Thermomonospora; species Thermomonospora catenispora. Next base: position 14,373 of record NZ_RRYT01000009.1, on the reverse strand, counting down.
GCGGGCCCGGAGGAAGGACCCCCATGCAACGCGTCTGCTTTCTGCTGAGAGTCCGGCCGGACCGGATCGAGGAGTACAAGGAGCGGCACCGGGCGGTGTGGCCGGAGATGCGGGCCGCCCTGCGCGAGAGCGGCTGGCGCAACTACTCGCTCTTCCTGCGCGACGACGGCCTGCTGGTCGGCTACCTGGAGACCGAGGACTTCGAGGCCGCCAAGGCGGCGATGGCCGCCACCGAGGTCAACGCCCGCTGGCAGGCCGAGATGGCGCCGTTCTTCGCGGACCTGGACGGCCGGCCCGACGAGAACATGACCCCCCTCACCGAGGTCTTCCACCTCGACTGAGGCCCCACCGAACGCTCCCAGAGAGGCACCCATGAGCGACATCCGCGCGGTCAAGGAGGCCCTGCGCCGCCAGCACATCGAGACGCCGTCGTGGGCGTACGGCAACTCGGGCACCCGCTTCAAGGTCTTCCCGCAGCGGGGCGTGCCGCGCACCCCGCAGGAGAAGATCGACGACGCGGCCCAGGTGCACAAGTACACCGGGGTCGCGCCCAGCGTGGCGCTGCACATCCCCTGGGACGCCGTCGACGACTACGCGGCGCTCGCCGAGTACGCCCGCGAACGCGGAGTGCGGATCGGGGCGATCAACTCCAACGTCTTCCAGGACGAGGACTACATGCTCGGCAGCGTCACCAACCCCGACCCCCGGGTCCGCAAGAAGGCGCTGAACCACCTGCTGGAGTGCGTCGACATCATGGACGCCACCGGGTCGCGGGACCTGAAGCTGTGGTTCTCCGACGGCACCAACTACCCCGGGCAGGACGACATCCGCGCCCGCCAGGACCGGCTGGCCGAGGCGCTGTCGGCGGTGTACGAACGGCTCGGCGACCACCAGCGGTTCCTGCTGGAGTACAAGCTGTTCGAGCCGGCCTTCTACATGACCGACGTCCCGGACTGGGGCACCGCCTACGCCCACTGCGTCCGGCTCGGCCCCAAGGCCCAGGTCGTGGTGGACACCGGGCACCACGCCCCCGGCACCAACATCGAGTTCATCGTGGCGTTCCTGCTGCGCGAGGGGAAGCTCGGCGGGTTCGACTTCAACTCCCGCTTCTACGCCGACGACGACCTGATGGTGGGCGCGGCCGACCCGTTCCAGCTGTTCCGGATCATGCACGAGGTGGTGCGGGGCGGAGGGTACGAGCCCGAGGCCGGCGTGGCGTTCATGCTCGACCAGTGCCACAACATCGAGCCCAAGATCCCGGGCCAGATCCGGTCGGTGATGAACGTGCAGGAGGCCACCGCCAAGGCGCTGCTGGTGGACGCCGACGCGCTGCGCCGGGCCCAGCAGGAGGGGGACGTGCTGGCCGCCAACGCGGTGCTGATGGACGCCTACAACACCGACGTGCGCCCGCTGCTGGCCGAACTGCGCGAGGAGATGGGCCTGGACCCCGACCCGATCGCCGCCTATCTGCGCTCCGGCCACCAGGAGAAGATCATCGCCGAACGCCGGGACGGCACCGCCGCCGGCTGGGGCGCCTGACCGCCCCGACGACCCGCCCCGCCGACACGTTCGCCGAACATGCGAAGGAGCAGAGGATGACCGCCACTCCGCCCGAGGTGGAGCAGTTGCTCGAACGGGCCCACACCCTGGGCTCCGACCCGCGCAACACCAACTACGCGGGAGGCAACGCCTCGGCCAAGGGCGTCGTCACCGACCCCGTGACCGCCCGGGAGGTGGAGCTGCTGTGGGTGAAGGGCTCAGGCGGCGACCTGGGCACCCTCACCGAGGACGGACTGGCCGTGCTGCGGCTGGATCGGCTGCGCGCCCTGGTGGACGTCTATCCCGGGGTCGAGCGCGAGGACGAGATGGTCGCCGCGTTCGACTACTGCCTGCACGGCAAGGGCGGGGCCGCACCGTCCATCGACACCGCCATGCACGGGCTGGTGGACGCCAAGCACGTCGACCACCTGCACCCCGACTCCGGCATCGCCATCGCCACCGCCGCCGACGGCGAGGAGCTGACCCGCCGGATCTTCGGCGACCGCGTGGTGTGGGTGCCGTGGCGGCGGCCCGGCTTCCAGCTCGGGCTGGACATCGCCGCCGTCAAGAAGGACAACCCGCAGGCCATCGGGGTGATCCTGGGCGGGCACGGGATCACCGCCTGGGGCGAGACCAGCGCCGAGTGCCAGGCCAACTCGCTGGAGATCATCCGCACCGCCGAGCGGTACATCGAGCAGCACGGCCGGCCCGACCCGTTCGGCCCGGTGATCGAGGGCTACGAGCCGCTGCCGGAGGCCGAGCGGCACGCCCGCGCCGCACAGCTGTTCCCGCTGCTGCGCGGACTGTGCTCGACCGACCGGCCGCAGGTGGGGCACTACACCGACGACGAGGCGGTGCTGGACTTCCTCGCCCGCGCCGAGCACCCCCGCCTGGCCGCCCTCGGCACCTCCTGCCCCGACCACTTCCTGCGCACCAAGGTCGCGCCGCTGGTGCTGGACCTGCCGCCGGACGCCCCGCTGGAGGACGTCCGCGCCCGGCTGACGGAGCTGCACGAGGAGTACCGCAAGGCCTACCGGGCCTACTACGAGCGGCACGCCTCCCCCGACTCCCCGCCGATGCGCGGGGCGGATCCGGCGATCGTGCTGGTGCCCGGCGTCGGGATGTTCAGCTTCGGCTCCGACAAGCAGACCGCGCGGGTGGCCGGCGAGTTCTACGTCAACGCCGTCAACGTGATGCGCGGCGCGGAGGCGCTGTCGACCTACCGGCCGATCCCCGAGTCGGAGAAGTTCCGCATCGAGTACTGGGAGCTGGAGGAGGCCAAGCTCCGCCGCCGGCCCGAGCCCAAGCCGCTGGCCGCCCGGGTCGCGCTGGTCACCGGCGGCGGGTCGGGCATCGGCGCGGCCACCGCCCGGCGCCTGGCCGCCGAGGGCGCCTGCGTGATCGTCGCCGACCGCGACCTGCCCGCGGCCGAGAGGGTCGCCGCGGAGATCGCCGAGGCGAACAAGGCGCTCCGGCCCGGCGACGTCGCCGTCGCGGTGGGCGTGGACGTCACCCGCGAGGAGGAGATCGCCGCCGCGCTCCGGGCCGGGGTGCTGGCGTTCGGCGGGGTGGACCTGGTGGTCAACAACGCCGGGCTGTCGCTGTCCAAGCCGCTGCTGGAGACCACCGCGCAGGACTGGGACCTCCAGCACGACGTGATGGCGCGCGGTTCGTTCCTGGTGTCCCGGGAGACCGCCCGGATCATGATCGACCAGGGGATGGGCGGCGACATCGTCTACATCGTCTCCAAGAACGGCGTGTTCGCCGGCCCCAACAACATCGCCTACAGCGCCGCCAAGGCCGACCAGGCCCACCAGGTGCGGCTGCTGGCCGCCGAGCTGGGCGAGCACGGCATCCGGGTCAACGGCGTCAACCCCGACGGGGTGGTGCGCGGCTCGGGCATCTTCGCCGGCGGCTGGGGCGCCCAGCGCGCCGCCGTCTACGGAGTGCCCGAGGAGAGGCTCGGGGAGTTCTACGCCCAGCGCACCCTGCTCAAGCGCGAGGTGCTGCCCGAGCACGTGGCCGCCGCGGTGTTCGCGCTCACCGGCGGCGACCTGACCCACACCACCGGCCTGCACGTTCCGGTGGACGCGGGGGTGGCCGCCGCCTTCCTGCGCTGACCCGCGCCCGCCTTCCGCGCCGGGGCCGGCCTGCGGCCCCGCCGCCTCGGCGGAACCGGCTCGACATCGGCTCGACATCGACTCGACGGGACCGGTGCCGGTCGCGCAGGAGCCGCACCGGTCCCGTCGCGCCACCGGCCGACGACCCGTCCCGACGCCGGCCCCGGCGGGCGTTCGGGGCGGGCTTTCGAGGGGTCGGTCCCGTTCCGGCACGGGTCATGGTGCGGCCCGGTGTTACGCGGTTGTATCGCTGCGGTTACCGAAGTGGACATGACCGGACGAGGTCCCTGGGGAACGCGTTCCCGATAGGGTCCGAAGAGTCCGCCGTGACGACCTCGGATGAGCAGTGACCCCTGTGAGCGCGACGCCATCGACCCGGACGCGGGCCCGACTGACCCGCACCCAGATCGCCGCACGAGCCGCCTACGTGCTGGCCGGCAACGACCGCGGCCGCCTGACGGTCGCCGCCCCCCAGCTCTATCCGCACATGTGGAGCTGGGACGCGGCGTTCATCGCCATGGGGCTGGCCCGGGTGTCGACCGGCCGGGCGCTCACCGAGCTGGAGACGCTGCTGGGCGCCCAGTGGCGGACGGGGATGGTGCCGCACATCGTCTTCACCGAGGGGGAGACGGGGTACGAGCCCGGCCCGCATCGGTGGGCGTGCGGCCGGGTCTGCCCGGACGCGCCGCGACGCCCGGCCACCAGCGGGCTGATCCAGCCGCCGGTGCACGGGGTGGCGGTCCGCCGGATCCTGGATGCGGCGCACGGGGCGCCGGCGGCGGAGCGGCGCGATGCGACGGAGCGGATCCGGGCGATGTGGCCCCGGCTGCTGGCCTGGCACCGCTATCTGGCCGAGCGGCGCGATCCCGAACGGCGCGGGCTGCTGACGATCTATCACGGGTGGGAGAGCGGGCTGGACGACTCGCCCCGCTGGGACGCCCCCTACAAGAACGTCGTGCCGGCGCCGGAGTTCGTCCCCTTCCGCCGCGCCGACCTGCACGCGCTCGGCGCGCTCGGCGGAGCCGCGGCGCAGCGCCCCTCCGACGCCGAGTACGTCAAGTACCAGTGGCTGGTGGAGGAGCTGCGGCGGGCCCGCTACGACGACGCGACCGCCCGCCGGACCGTGAGCTTCCGGATGGCCGACGTGCTGAGCAGCGCGCTGTTCGCGGCCGCCAGCGAGGAGCTGGCCACCGTCGCCGATGAGCTGGGGCTGTCCGGGGCGGAGGAGCTGATCGGGTACGCCGACCGGTTCCGCCGCGGGGTGCTGGAGACCGCCGACGATCGGGGGTTCGCCGCCGACGTGGACCTGCGCACCGGCGAGGTGATCCGCACTCAGACCGTCGCCGGGTTCGCCCCGCTGCTGTCGGGCGGGCTCGATCCGGACCGGCGGCGGGCGCTGGTGGAGACGCTGGTCTCGGCGGACTGGTGCGGGCATCCGGGGTTCGCGCACGCCCTGCCGCCCAGCACCAGCCCCTCGTCCTCGGCGTTCGACCCGGTGCGGTACTGGCGCGGCCCGCAGTGGCCGCCGATGAGCTGGCTGCTGATCTGGGGCCTGGAGCGTTCCGGAGAGCAGGAGACGGCCCTGGCCCTGCGGGAGGCGGCTCTCGACCAGCTCGCCGACGGGGTGTTCGCCGAGTACTACCACCCCTTCACCGGGGAGCCGCTGGGCGCCCGGCCGCAGTCGTGGACCGCCGCCGTGGCCTTGGACCTGCTCGCCTGAGCGCCTCTGCTGGCGGCCCCGCGCTCTCGGCGCCGGGACGTCCGACGGTCTCCCTCTCCTCGCCGCCGGGACGTCCGGGCCGCCGGACGGCGCCGGGGCACGGCAGGGCTCGAGGGGCCCTCGGCGCGGTAGGCCAAGAGCGCCATGGAACACCATCCGAAGGGGTGTCGGATATGACCTGAAGGTCTAAAAAAGGTGTTCTCGGCAGCGGGTCATGGTCGGGTTATGGTGGCTGGTAAAGCGCGCACCATGCGCCGGCATGGGAGAGCAAGGTCGTCATGCCCAGACCCCCCGCCAAGGCCCAGGCCATCGCCAACGCGCTGGCCGCTCGGATCGTCGAGGGCGAGCTGGCCCCCGACACCTGGCTGCCGTCCGAGCGCCGATTGGCCGCCGAGTTCGGCGCCGACCGCTCCACCGTGCGCCGCGCCCTGCGCATGCTGGGCGACCAGGGCCTGGTGGTGCTGCATCCCGGCAGCGGCGTCCGGGTCCGCTCCACCAGGCCGGTGCGTCGTTCGGCGTCCGACATCACCCGGCAGGTCGGACAGTGGCGGGGTTTCCACGTCTCCGCGCAACAGGCCGGGCGCGAGCCGTTCACCCGCACCACGGTCGCGGAGGTGACCGCCGACGCGCTGCTGGCCCGCTGGTTGGCCGTTCCGGTCGGCACCACCGTGCTGCGCCGGGCCCGGGTGCAGGGGGTGGTGGGGGAGCCGCCCGTCCAGACCGCCACCACCTGGGTGATCATGGACGTGGTCGAGCAGATCCCGGTGCTGCGCCAGGTCGACACCGGGCCCGGCGGGATCTACTCCCGCTTGGAGGAGCTGGGCTACCGGGTGTGGTTCGAAGAGAGCGTCACCTGCCGGCTGCCCCGCCCCGAGGAACAGGAGACGTTGCTGATCAACGCCGACCAACCGGTGCTCACCCTCTGGCGGCGCGGGTACGACCAGGACGAACGCATCCTGGAGGTCACCCACCGCGTGGTGGTCGGCGACCGGCACGAGCTCATCTACCGCTACGGACAGGGGCCGGCATGAGGGAGGACGGCGAGGGGCCGAGCATCCGGCGACTGGACTCTCGGGTCGTCTACCGCAACCGGTGGATGAGCGTGCGCGAGGACCGCATCCTCCGCCCCGACGGCGTGGAGGGCGTCTACGGTGTCGTGGACAAGCCCGACTTCGCCGTGGTCGTCCCGGTCGAGAACGACGGCTTCCACATGGTGGAGGAGTACCGCTACCCGATCGGACGCCGCACCTGGAACTTTCCCCAAGGCTCCTTCCCCGAGGGCGTGACCGGCACCCCCGAGGAGCTGGCCCGGGCCGAGCTGGCCGAGGAGACCGGCCTGCGCGCCGGCCGCCTGGAGCATCTGGGCTATCTGCACTGCTCCCACGGCACCAGCGGCCAGGGCTTCGACGTCTTCCTGGCCACCGACCTGACCCCCGGCCCGCCCGCGCGCGAACCCGAAGAACAGGACATGCGTCAGCGCTGGATCTCCCGCAAGGAGTTCGGCGAGCTGCTCGAACGGGGCCGCATCACCGACGACTCCACCCTGGCCGCCTACCTGCTGCTGCTGCGGCACGAGGGCCGCGTCCCCTGAGCGCGCACGACGGCGCGGAGATCAGGCGGAGAAGACGGCGGAGTTCACGGCAGAGGGGTGTTGAGGGCGACCAGGCCGGCGCCGCCGCGGTCCATCACCAGCTCGGTCGGGCAGCAGTTGCGCAGCACCGGGAACGCGGTGCGGTACCGGGCCAGCGGGAGGCCCAGCAGCTCGCACAGCACCAGGCGCAGCAGCGTGTTGTGCGCCACGACCAGAATCCGGCCGCCGGGATGACGGGCGGCGATGCGGTGCAGGGCGGCCGCCCCGCGGGCGGCGGCGGCCACGGGGTCCTCCGCTCCCGGGAACGCCCCGGCGACCGGGTCGGCGCGGAACGCGGCGGCCTGCTCCGGCGGCAGCTCGGCGAGCGTGCGGCCCTCGGCGGAGCCGAAGTCGAGCTCGGCCAGGTCCGCGTCCACCTCCACCGGCAGCCCCAGGGCCCGCGCCGAGGGGGCGGCGGTCGCCCGCGCCCGGCTCAGCGGCGACGCCCACACCGCGTCCAGCCCGGTCCGGCACGCCCACCTCGCCAGCCGGGCCGCCTGGCGACGCCCCCGTTCGGTGAGCGCCACGTCGCTGACCCCGGCGTACCGGTTCTCGGCGTGCCAGACGGTCTCCCCGTGCCGCACCAGGAACAAGGTCGTGCTCATGCCCCCTGCCGCTCTCGTGGACTCGGCGCGCGTCCCGCCCGGCGCCCGATCGGCATCCAGTATGGGGCCGGGATGAGAGAGACGCGGAGGGCGGCGCCGCCGGCCGCGAGCGCTCAGCCGTTCCCGGGCCGCCCGGGGGAGGCGGGCTCGGGGCGGGGGAACAGGGTGAGGAATCGTTCCACCAGCCCACGGTCGCCCTCCACCCGCACGGCGCCGGTCGCCAGCGCCTCGGCGAGCGGGCGTGCCGTGAACACCAGCGAGCGCAGCGTGGCGACATCGGTGTCGATCACCGCGTCGGGGCGGGCGGCGGCCCGGTCGACCTCCAGCACGCCCCGCATGACGCGGATCCGGAACGCCTCGTCGCCCAGCCGCAGCGCCACCTCGGCCTCCAGGTCCCGCGCGGCGCGGGCGTCGAACACCGTCTTCAGGGCGATCACCATGGAGTCCGGGCTCAGCTCGCCCGCGACCTCCAGCGGGGCGCGGGCGCCCCAGGCGGCCAGGCCCAGCAGCACCGGCTCCAGATCGCGGCCCCACTCGGTCAGCTCGTACACCCATGCGCCGGCGGGCGGGCCGAGCCGGCGCCTGCGGATCACCCCCTTGCCGGTCAGCTCCCGCAGCCGGTGCGACAGCACGTTCTGGCTGACTCCGGGAAGAGCGCGGTGCAGGTCGGAGAACCGTTTGGGGCCCAGCAACAGCTCTCGCACGACCAGCAGCGCCCAGCGCTCCCCGACCACGTCCAACGCGCGGGCGATCCCGCACGGATCGCCGTAGCTGCGACTCGCCGCCATCGTCGGCCGCCCATCCGTTCGTGCTTGTTTTCCAGGAGTGTCTGCTCCTAATTTAGGAGCATGACTGTGCCGGACCCGTGCTCGGGCGACGCGCGATCGCCGCGGATCGCCGACGGCCCGGACTCGCCGACCGTGCAGGGAGGCCGACGATGGCGACGTACGTGCTGATCCCCGGCGCCGGCGGCGAGTCCTGGCACTGGCACCGGGTCGTGCCGCTGCTGCGGGAGCGCGGCCACGACGTGGTGGCGCCCGACCTGCCCGCCGACGATGAGACGGCCGGGTTCGCCGAGTACGCCGATGTGGTGGTGCGGGCGATCGGGGACCGGCGGAACCTGGTCGTGGTGGGCCACTCGATGGGCGGCTTCGTCGCCCCGATGGTGTGCGAACGGGTGCCGGTGGACCTGATGGTGCTGGTGGCGGCCATGGTGCCCAGACCGGGGGAGTCCGGCGGCGAGTGGTGGACCGCCACCGGGCAGCAGCGGGCCATGCGGGAGCTGGCCGAACGTCGGGGCGTGGTGCTCGGCGAGGACTTCGATCCGAGGGACGTGTTCTTCCACGACGTCCCGCCCGGCATCGCCGCCGAGGCCATGGCGGGCGGGCTGGAGCAGTCCGCCAGGCCCTTCGCGGATCCCTGGCCGCTGGACCGCTGGCCCCGGGTGCCCACCCGCTTCCTGCTGTGCCGCGACGACCGGATGTTCCCCGCCGACTTCCAGCGGCGGGTGGTGCGGGAGCGGCTGGGGATCGAACCCGATGAGATGCCCGGCGGCCACATGCCCGCGCTCGCCCGCCCGTCCGAACTGGTCGAACGGCTGGAGGGCTACCGAGTCCGGGCCGGGCTGCCGTGAACAGGGCCGCGGCCCGGCCCCGCCGGGACCGGGCCGCGCACGACGGGCCGCAGGAAGGGGACGGTCAGTCGCCGCCCGCCTGCGTCGCCGTCCACAGCAGCGCCCGCGCCACCTGCGGGAACAGCCCCTTGGGGTGGTTGCGGAACAGCGGCTCGGTGCCGAACAGCACCACCGCCGCCCCCCGCTCGTCCACCCCGCGGATCACCGTCGCCTGGCCGCGCGCCGCCTCCGGGCCGCCGGCGCCGTCGGCTCCGGCCCGCCAGTGCCCGGCGATCAGCGGTCCCTGTCCGGCGAACCGCTGCTCGACCGTCACCTCCGGGCCCAGATCGGTGAACCAGCGCGGCGAGTACACGAACGAGTACGGCGCCGACCCGCCGGTGATCGGGCCGCCGGCGTTCACCACCGACACCGTGCCGTTGGCGTCGCCGCGCCCGGCCACCGCGGTCGCCGTCAGCAGGCCGGCCGCCGCGTTGAACGACGCGCCCGTGGCGCCGCGGGCCACCACGCCGCCCCCGGCCAGGAAGTCCTCCAGCGCCCGCCGGGCCTGCGCGGTGAGCTGGCCGTGGTTCAGGCCGCTGGAGACGTACAGCACGTCCACCGAGCTCCAGTCGAACCCGGCGTTCAGCGTCGCCGTCGACACCGGGGTCACCGCGAAGCCCATCTCCTGCAGGCTGAACACGTCGTCGGCGCTGGCCGCCGCGGCGACCCTGGGCCTCCGCAGCACCGTGCCGCCGCCCGGGCCGGAGGCCCTGGCGAAGCGCACCCCGTACCGGTCGGCGACCGCACGGGCCGCCGGCCTGGCCGACGCCGGGATCCGCACCGAACCGTCACCGGTCCACCGGGCCTGGACGCCCCGCCCGAGCAGCTCGTTGAGGGCGCTGACCTCCTTGGGGTCGTCCAGCCGCAGCACCAGGTCGCCCGAGGGGGGCACCGACCCGGTCGGCGCGGCGGCCGACACCGGCCGGGCCTTCACGCCCTTCAGGTCGCCGCGCGGGATCGGGTCGACCGTCGCGCCCCACAGGTGCGCCAGGCTCCAGCCGGAGATGTCGTACATCGCGTCGACCCGCGGGCTGATGTCCGCGCCCGCCTCCAGCAGCACGTTGGCCATGCCGCGCTTGGGCTGGTGCATGTCCACCACGTACGAGCCGGCCGGGTAGTCCTTGCCGCCCAGCCGGAACGGCCGGGTCGCCCGCTGCACCCGCACGTCGTTGGCGATCAGGTGGTCCACCAGCCGGGCCGCCGCCGCCTCCGACCGCTGCCCGCTCCCGGCGGGGATCACATACGCCCGCGGGAACGTGGTGGTGTAGACGTCCTCGGGCCCGAAGCCCGGCACGATGCCCTCGGGGACCCGCTTGGACGGCTCGCCGGCCGCGCCCCGGCGGAACATCTCGATCTGGTCGGCCACCAGCTGCGGACCCCGCTCGCGGACGAACGACAGCGTCCCGGCGATCGCCGCCGCCGCGACATCGATGTTGATCTTCGCGCGGCGACGCAGCTCCTCCACCGGCTGGTCGGTGTAGTCGGCGTTGTTGACCCGCAGCGGGATCTCGACGGTGTGCGAGGCCACCGCGCCGTGGAACGGGGCGTACTGCGGAGTGAAGATCGGGGGCCAGTCGTCCCAGCCCTCCTCCCAGTCCCGGAACGGGATCTGCGGCGGATGGACCCCGTCCCTCTCGGGCGTGTACCCCAGCGCCTTGATCGCCGCCTCCATGCCGAGGCCGTTGGCGTAGGCGTTCTTGATGAACAGGTCGTACTCGTAGTTCTGCCCGTGCGGCGGGGTGGTGGGCTCCACCAGCGTGCCGTTGACGTAACCGTGCAGGTCCAGCATCACCACCGGCTGGGTGTCGATCATCACCTGCCGCATCGACCGCACCTCGGGCTGGGAGGCGGTGATGAAGTCGCGGTTCATGTCGAACCCGGCCCCGTTGACGCGGGTGCCGTTGACCCGGCCGTCGGGGTTGGCGGTGACGTTGAAGTACAACCGCGTCCGCGCCAGCAGCTCACGGGTCTGCGCGTCCTGGGCGGTGGCCAGCCGCTCGATGGTGCGCAGCACCGCGTCGGTGCCCTCCCACTCGTTGCCGTGGATGTTGCCGTTGATGAAGACCGGGGCCTTGTAGGAGCGCTTGATCTGCGGATCCCTGGCCGCCTTGGCCGGGTCGTCCTCGATCATGGCGCGCATCGCCGCCTGCGCCCGGGCCTGCGCCGGGCTCTCCGGCGCGGTCACCGTCACCAGGTACAGCTCGCGGCCCTGGTGGCTGCGGCCGATCACCTCCACGCTGACCCGGTCGCTGCGCCGCTGCAGGTCGTTCAGCATGGGGGCGATGGCGTGGTAGGGGGTCAGACCGAGTTTGATCGAGGCGTCGGAGGGGTTCTCCGGCGGCTCGGTCAGCACGGTGCGCCGGGGATAGCCGCGGGTGAGATCCCACGGGTAGCGGCTCAGGTCGGCGCCGAGCCGCTGCTTCGGCACGGGGCTCGCGGCTGTGTTGCGTTCCGGTCCGTTGCCGAACTCGCGCGCCACCGGGGAACGACGCGGTCCGGGCTCGGCCGCCGCGGGGGCCGTCGCGGGGAGGAGCAGCGCCGCCGCCACCGCGCCTCCGACGAGGGGGTATGCGAGATGTCTTCTCACCGGGACCTCCAGGAGCGTCCCTTCGGTTCCTATCTCCGGTGATCTTGGGCGGCAAAGGGCGGATTCTGACGATCCGGTCGCGCCCTCTTCGGCAGGCCGTTGCGCGTGACCGGCGTCACCAGGGGAAATCCATTGATCTCAACTATGGTCGAGGTTCTAGCGTGGCGGGCATGACCACTCAGATCCCTCCGCGCGCCGGTCGCCGGGAGTGGGCGGGCCTGGCCGTGCTGATCCTGCCGACCCTGCTGATCTCCATCGACCTGAGCGTGCTGCACCTGGCTCAGCCCCAGCTCAGCGCCGACCTGCGGCCCAGCAGCTCGCAGCTGCTGTGGATCAACGACGTGTACGGTTTCCTGATCGCCGGGTTCCTGATCACCATGGGGAACCTCGGCGACCGGATCGGGCGGCGCCGGCTGCTGCTCACCGGCGGCACCGCGTTCGGGATCGCCTCCGTGCTGGCCGCCTACGCCCCCAACGCCGAACTGCTGATCCTGGCGCGAGGGCTGCTCGGGGTGGCGGGGGCCACGCTGATGCCGTCCACCCTGTCGCTGATCCGCGCCATGTTCCCCGACCCGGCGCAGCGCACTCGGGCCGTCAGCCTGTGGATGATCGGCTTCAGCGGCGGCATGGTCCTCGGTCCGGTGGTGGGCGGTCTGCTGCTGGAGCGCTTCTGGTGGGGGTCGGTGTTCCTGCTCGGCGTGCCGGTGATGGCGGTGCTGGGCGTGCTCGGCCCGCTGCTGCTGCCGGAGTCCCGTGACCCGCGGTCGGGCCGTGTCGATCTGCTGAGCGTGCTGCTGTCGCTGACCGGCGTGATCGCGATGATCTACGGGATCAAGGAGATCGCCGCCTACGGGGCGCACGCCGGGCCGGTGGCGGCGGTGGCGGCGGGCGCGGCGATCTTGGCGTTGTTCGTGCGGCGGCAGCGCCGGATCGCCGATCCGATGCTGGACCTGGGGCTGTTCGCCCAGCGCCGGTTCAGCGTCTCGCTGGGCGTGCTCGTGCTGGTCATCCTGGTGGGACCGGGCCTGGGGATGCTCACCGCGCAGTACCTGCAGCTGGTGCTGGGCCTGAGCCCGCTGGAGGCGGGGCTGTGGGGGCTGCCGCAGTCGGCGGCGGTCATCACGGCGTTCCTGGTGACCCCGACGCTGGCCCGGCGGTTCCCTCCCGCCACGGTCGCCGCCGTCGGGCTGGGGGTCAGCGCGGTCGGCGTCGCCCTGCTGACCCGGACCGGCGCGGACTCCGGCCTGGCGCCGCTGGTGGCGGGGCAGGTCCTGTTCTTCGCGGGCGCCTCCCCGATGATGGTGCTGGGCACCGACATGATCATCTCCGCGGCCCCGCCGGAGCGGGCGGGCGCGGCCTCGGCGCTGTCGGAGACCGCCCAGGAGTTCGGCGGCGCGCTGGGACTGGCGGTCTTCGGCAGCGTCGCCACCGTCGTCTACCGCGCCGAGCTGGATGCGCCCGCCGGAGTGCCCGCCGAGGCCGTGCGGGCGGCCCGCGACACCCTGGGCGGCGCGGCCGAGGTCGCGGGCCGGCTGCCCGGCGAGCTGGGCGACGCGCTGCTGACCGGCGCCCGCGAGGCGTTCGTCGGCGGGATGCATCTGGCCGCCGCGACCGCGGCGGCGGTGACGCTGACGGCCGCCGTGCTGACCGCCGTGCTGCTGCGCCGGACCCCGGTGGCCGAGCGCCTCGCCGAGAAGGGCGCGGACGCGACGGAGTCGGACGTCGTCGCCTCCTAGGCTGCGGACCGTGAGCGAGCGATACGACGTCGTGGTGGTGGGGTCGGCCAACGCCGACCTGGTGGTCCGCGTCGAGCGGTGGCCCGCCCCCGGCCAGACGGTGCCGGGGTCGGACCCGACGGTCGTCCCCGGCGGCAAGGGCGCCAACCAGGCGGTGGCCGCCGCCCGCCTCGGCGGACGGGTGGCGTTCGTCGGCCGGATCGGCGAAGACCCGTACGGAGGGCTGCTGCGCGGTTCGCTGGAGGACGCCGGCGTCGCCCTCGACGCCCTCATGACCGCGCCGGGACCGAGCGGCACCGCGCTGATCACCGTCGGACCGGAGGGGGAGAGCGCCGTCATCGTCTCGCCCGGCGCCAACGGGCGGGTGACGCCGCAGGACATCGACCGGGCGGCCGGGGTGATCGGCGCGGCGCGGGTGGTCTCCCTGCAACTGGAGATCCCCCTGCCGGCGGTGCGGCGCGCCGCCGAGACCGCCGCGGCCGCCGGGGCCCGGGTGGTGCTCAACCCCTCGCCGGCCCGGCCGCTCCCCTCCGAGCTGCTGGCGTTGTGCGATCCGCTGGTGGTGAACGAGCATGAGGCGGCGTACCTGCTCGGCGCGGCGGTCGACGATCCGGCCGCCGGCGCCGCCGCGCTGCGCGCCCTCGGCCCCCGATCGGCGGTGATCACCCTCGGCGCGGCCGGCGCCGTGACCGCCGACGCCGCCGGCACCGCCCGGATCGCCGCCCCGCGGGTGCGGGCGGTCGACACCACCGGGGCCGGCGACG
>NZ_RRYT01000089.1 GCF_006363815.1 Thermomonospora catenispora | reverse complement strand
GAGCCTCTTCCCTCCGCCCTAGGACCGCCAGGCAGATGGATTGGTCGTTCAGTGAGGCGGCCAGGTCGGGCAAGAAGGCATTAGGGCGTTCCTGAGCCAAGGTCCGGTGAAGGTTCACGGCTTCGGTGGCGGGCTCCAGGGCTTCCGCATATTGGTCGGCTTGGGTCAGGGCGGTGGCGAGTCGGTAGCTCCACTCGGCTCTCTGGGCCGGGTCGGTGTCGGGAGGCAGGAGATCGCAGATCCGGCGGGTTATCGCGATCTCGGTGGTGGTCAGGGCGAGGGTGGGGGAGGGGATCGTCTCGACGATCCACTCGAGATCATCCAACTCGACCGGGACATCGGCGAAGACGGTGGCGAGGAGGTCGTCCAGGCGAGCGTCGGTTCGAACGGCGACCGCGATCGCCTCCGGGGCCAAACCGGTCAGGTCGGCCCGCAACGCCGCCTCGATCACCCCGAACGCGTGCCGGTGGTGGACACAAGCCCGGGCCAGCACGGTCAACGCCCGCATCGCCTGTTCCCCCCACAGCGCCCCGAAGCAGGCGCGGGCCAATTCAGGGCTGGCGTGCAGTTGGTCGGTCACGTGCCGCTCGGCCAGCAGGTCGGGCCGCAACGGCTCCAGCCACGCCGACCCCGTTCCCGGGTACAGCTCCCGCGCCCAGTGGATGAACTGGTCCACCCGCTCGATGTCGGCCTCGGCCAGATCCGGCACCCGCCTGAGCGCCCAGCGAGCATCGGACCTATCGGCCGCGCCCAGCAACGCCAGCGCCGCCACCGCCTGCTCCAGCAGAACCGGCTCGGCGTTCAGGCCTTTGAGCTGCGCCGACCGGTGCCACAGCCGCTTTTCGTGCCCGAGCAGCCGATCCAACACCCCCAGCTCGGC
>NZ_RRYT01000088.1 GCF_006363815.1 Thermomonospora catenispora | reverse complement strand
GGGGCCGGGGTATGGGCCGCCGCCGTCGATGGGCGGCGGGTCGGCGCCGCCTCCTCAGGGGGACGCGCCAACGCCCCCGTCGGGGCCGTATCAGGAACCTTCGCCTCCGCAGCAGTGAGCTCGTGTGGCGGCGCGGCGCCGGGCCGCGCCGCCACGTGCTGAATGCCTGGTCGATGGGACTGCTCGGATGCCGGACTCGATGTCATCGTCAGCACTACGGGAGTGACCGTTGAACGCATGGGTCGGCTGCGCGGCCCGCGGCCGGACCCTTCGTACGGTTCTCGATTCCTGCTTTCTCGCAGGCGGCGCAGAGGCGGCTCTTCCGGCGGTCCGTGCATGTGAACGCTCACTGCTTGGAGCCCGTGCCGCTGTGATGTGACAGCGTTCACGGCAGGACCGCCCGTGGCGGACACCGATGACGCAGATGACGAGCGCGACGGTTGTCATCGGCGGAGAACAGCAGATCGGGACGGCCGATACGTGAAGCCGCCGACCCGGGACCGGTGAACGGGCGGAGAAGGGAATCGGGCTATTTCGGACAGCTATTGCGCTGGCTTGCGCGTTTGTGAGTGGTCGCCGTGTGGGTCGACTGGTCTACCCGCTGAGGTGCGGTTTTCTGGTCCGGGGGAGGTGCTGGGCGGCGAGGGGCCGGGTTAACGGAAGGTGAAGTTCGCGGACGAAGCGGATCTTGGGGAACCAGACGCGGATCAGCTGCATCCAACATGTCGTGGACGGCTTCCGATAAGTCCTCTGACGTGCGGAGACGAGTGGACAAGACCGCTCATTATCTCTAAAGTCTGGAGTCAGTGTGTCGATTTACTGGCCACCGTCCGCCGCCGGGTGGCTCGCGGGGGCCGAGTGCCGGGCCGGTCGGCCGTCCCCTGTCCGGAGGGAACGGGCCGGTGAGAGTCCGGTGAACATCCGAGACAAGGAGGATGCTGATGTCGCAGTCGGCTGTCGATAGGGCGGCGATGG
>NZ_RRYT01000087.1 GCF_006363815.1 Thermomonospora catenispora | reverse complement strand
TGCAGCAAAGGGTGGTGCTGTTGTGAACACTGATTCACGCCGCAAAATCTTCGGGATTTGCACTGATTGGCGTGGTGTTTTGGCTTTAAACATAAAATGCATAGGGCTGCATTTTGGACGTACGACCTACGTTCGTCTGGAGTAAGGGACTGGAAACTAAGACATTGGTCGAGGTAATGTCTCTCTCCGCATCTGACGCATATTGGCCGAAGACGAGGGGGTTCGGAGCCGCCGTGAGTGGACACATCAGAGGTCGTGGCCAACGTATGAAGCCTTGGTACAGAGGCCTGATCCCGAGGTTGACTTCGACGAACAGTGACGGTTGCCCCTAGATTCGGTGCGTACAGAAGTTTGGTAGCAACAGCGTCTGCTCGTTCTCTAATAAAGCGTGTGAGTTCCGTAAACGTAGGTAGCCGAGACGTTCGCATTATGGCAGACGCCACCTCATACCACTTCGCTTGTATCGTCGACGGCAACCTGCATAGTATTGCGCTCATGGTAGTCCTGGAGTTCAGCTCAGAAGCGAAATCCAACTGTTTCAGCGTGAGTTCACAGGCATTCATTGCTTCCGCCAGCATAAGTAGCCCAGTTTCATCGTCAGCCTTGATGGGTGGACCGTCGGTTATCGAGCGCAGATATTTATCTGCTATGACATGCGGCTCACCGTAGCACCGCTTCAGAATTCGCCAGGCTTCAGCATACCCTTCCTCGGGGTCCAGAATAGTGCAATGTTCAATTGCCTTACGTGCGTTCCCCTCACAATNAATAGTGCAATGTTCAATTGCCTTACGTGCGTTCCCCTCACAATAAGTGATGAGGTACGCCAAACGGTTAGCTGCATCTTCGGTGTACCTTGCTACTCCATGTGTGAATGCTCGATAGAAGCGCCAATAGTCAGTGGGGTCACCATTGAAACGCGGCAATTCCTTCTTCGGCAGCCCCATACACATGTTCAACAGCTGAGGCAAATAGGGGTCAGCAGGATTTGGGGTATACGACGTAGCTGGTT
>NZ_RRYT01000086.1 GCF_006363815.1 Thermomonospora catenispora | reverse complement strand
GAGAGGATTCGAACCCCTAACCTTCTGATCCGTAGCCACTGGCCGACCTCTGCCCGCATGCTTTGGCCCAGGTGGATCCGGGTGCCGGTGTGCGGCCGGGTGAGTCGTGGTGAGCCGGTGTTGCTGTACTCCTCTGCTGTACGGCAGCCGTCTCGGCCACTCGGCGGCGTGGGCTGTGGAGCGGTTCCTTACGAGCCAATCGAGCGGTGTCCGCTCTGGTCCATATCCGTCCGCTGATCTGCTGTCGAGCCTCCGAGCCGTCCACCTGCGTCCGCCGTTGTCCGGGGCTGTTGTTAGCACTGGCGTTAGCAAGTGGGGGCGCCCGCCGTATCCGGCTTTTCCGGTGGCAAGGGGATCCGGAGCGCAGGGCCGGTCACGGCCCGAGCACCGGAAGCTCCGCGGCAGCTCCTTGGCCGCAACCGTCGTGGTGATCGTTTCGCGCTTCCGCCGGTTGTCTTTCGGCTGCTTGCTTGGTCGTCAGGGAGCGGTGGTCGTCTTGTCGTTGGCGTGTTCGCGGGGTTGAGTGGGTGGCGCGGGTGGGCTGGGGTGGTGTGTTTGGCCGGTTACGGCCTGGCGGTCTTCGTTGGTTTTTACTGCTGCAAGGGGTGGGCTTGGGGGAACCTTGCAGGTATGGATGGTGCTGGGCGTTGGCGGCCGTTCATGTTCTTGCTGTTGACGGTGGCGGCGGGGGTGGTGACGGCGGTGGTGCCGCTGCTGCCGTCGTCATGGCCCCTGGTGGTGCGGCTGGTGTTGAGCGTGGTGGCGGCCATCGCAGCGGGGGCGGCAGGCTCCTACGTCAGTGAGTGGCTGAACGCACGACGCGCCCTCAAAGCAAGTCGGGCCGCCGCCATAGCGGAGGAGGCTGGGCGGCGGAAGGCACTGGAGGAGAACCGTAATCCGGCGGAGGCCGATGAGAGCCCGGCGGCGTTGCTGCGGCCCACACGGGGTGTGGTGCCGTTTGCGGGGCGGGCTGATGAGTTGAAGCTGCTGCGGGAGTGGTGTGAGGACGGGTCGGCGT
>NZ_RRYT01000085.1 GCF_006363815.1 Thermomonospora catenispora | reverse complement strand
GGCGCAGTCCGTATACCGTGACACCGGAAATTTCTTCCGTAATCAATTTATGACCATTCTGTTGGTATCGTTGCTATGTGCGTTTATCACAGTGGTGTTAGGGCATGTTTTCTCACCCAGTGATGCACAGCTTGCGCAGCTCAATGACGGCGTGCCCGTTAGCGGCAGTAGTGGGTTGTTCGACCTGGTTCAGAATATGTCACCGGAACAGCAACAAATTTTGCTGCAGGCTTCAGCGGCGTCCACTTTTTCAGGATTAATCGGTAACGCCATTCTCGCCGGAGGCGTAATATTAATTATCCAGCTGGTGTCTGCGGGTCAGAGAGTCAGTGCGCTGCGAGCTATTGGTGCCAGTGCGCCGATATTGCCAAAGTTATTTATTCTGATTTTTCTGACTACCCTTTTAGTACAGATTGGCATCATGCTGGTGGTCGTTCCGGGAATTATCATGGCCATTTTACTGGCCCTGGCACCGGTGATGTTGGTACAGGACAAAATGGGCGTTTTTGCCTCGATGCGTAGCAGTATGCGGCTGACTTGGGCGAATATGCGTCTGGTGGCACCCGCAGTACTGAGCTGGTTGCTGGCAAAAACACTGTTGCTGCTTTTTGCCTCTTCTTTTGCCGCATTAACNGTTGCTGGCAAAAACACTGTTGCTGCTTTTTGCCTCTTCTTTTGCCGCATTAACCCCGGAAATTGGTGCCGTACTGGCGAACACCTTGAGCAACCTGATTTCAGCCATATTGCTCATCTATCTGTTCCGCCTGTATATGTTGATTCGCCAATAACCTTAAGCATTTGATTACGGAATCGTAAAATGAAGCAGTTTCTTGATTTTTTACCGCTGGTTGTCTTTTTCGCGTTTTACAAGATTTATGACATCTATGCGGCTACTGCGGCGCTGATCGTCGCCACGGCGATTGTGCTTATCTATAGCTGGGTTCGCTTTCGTAAGGTTGAGAAGATGGCCCTGATCACTTTTGTTCTGGTGGTCGTCTTCGGTGGCTTGACGCTGTTCTTCCACAATGATGAGTTTATTAAATGGAAGGT
>NZ_RRYT01000084.1 GCF_006363815.1 Thermomonospora catenispora | reverse complement strand
GCCCGCGGGAACGCCCGCGGGGACGGGCGGCTCCCGCGACGACGCCCCCCGCGGCCGGGCCGCCGGCGAGCCGGCGCCCGAGGCGCGCCCGGCCGACGACGCCGACGCGGTGAAGGCCGGAGCCGAGCAGGCGCGACACGAGACCGCCGCCGAGCCGGGAGACCCGAAGGTCGCCGGGAAACCCCGCGGCGAGACCGGACGGCCCGCCCCCGTCACCAGGCCGGACATTCCTCAGCAGACCGCCGGTCGGGCGGGCGGCGCCGACGAACGGACGACCGCCGCCGACGGGCCGAAGGCCGCGGACTCCCGATCCGGCGCCGGCACGGCCACGGACGCGACCCGACCGGACATCCCCCAGGCCGCCCCGCCGAACGCTCCCGACGTCCCCCGGGTGCCCGAGGCGTTCGGGGCCGCCGAACGGAAGAGCCCGAAGACGACGGACGAGAAGCCCGCGGACGACCGGCCCGCGGAGGGACGGACCGAAGAACGCGCGGCGGCCGCCGGAGCCGCCGAGAACGCCCCCGGTCCGCAGGAGAGTCCGCGGACCACGATGCCGTCCAAGCCCTGGCGGGACGGGCTTTCGCGGCCGAAGCGCCCCACCTGGACCGACCAGCGGGTGTGGCCGCCGCCCGAGCCGGAGACGGGACCCGCGCGACGGGACGAACAGACGGACAAGCCCTCCGTGCCGGGGATCCCGGCCGCCCAGGACAGCACCACGGTGCCGGCGCCCGGCGAGACGCCGGCGACGCCGCCCGCGAAGCAGCCCGATGCGCGGCCGGACGTGCGTCCGGGGACGCGGCCGGACGCGACACGGCCGCAGACCGGCGAAGGCGTTCCCGCCCCGCGGCCGGGCGCCCCGCAGCCCGTTGCGCCTCGACCGGCCTCCCCACGGCCCGCCGCGTCGCCCGCGCCCGCGCCGTCCTCGGCCGGGCGGCCGAGCGGCGTCGGAGAGGACACCCGGCCGCAGCAGAGCCGTCCGGCGGCTCCGGCCGGACGACCGGCGTCTCCCGAGCAGACGGGCGCCGTTCCGCAGCCGAGGCGGGCGGACGCCGCCG
>NZ_RRYT01000083.1 GCF_006363815.1 Thermomonospora catenispora | reverse complement strand
GTGTCTGAGGTCATCACAGAATGTGTCGGCGCTCTGGTCGCGGTGCTCACGGTGGGCGCGGGCTGGTCGTTCTTTGTCTCGCTGGTGCGTGATTCCTGATGGACTCCTCTCCGGCCTCGTGGATGGTTGACGCTATCTACCTCTCGATTTCCTGCGGTCTCGGTGTCGGTCTTCTGGCCGGTCTGATCCGAACCGCAGTCAAGTAGTC
Organism: Thermomonospora catenispora; assembly: GCF_006363815.1. Classification (GTDB taxonomy): domain Bacteria; phylum Actinomycetota; class Actinomycetes; order Streptosporangiales; family Streptosporangiaceae; genus Thermomonospora; species Thermomonospora catenispora. The sequence goes on along the minus strand of NZ_RRYT01000083.1, from coordinate 1,377 downwards.
CGCTGGCAATCCCGCTGGCGGTCCCTAGACGGGTCCTCCGTCGCTCTCCTGAAAGGAACTGCAATGTCCGTTGACGTCGCAAACCCCGTGTCCACCATCGGTTCCGCCACCGACGGGATGGACTCCGAGCTCCTGCAGATCGGGGCCATCGGCCTCGGCATCGGCGCTTCCCTGTTCGCGCTCCGCAAGGGCTGGCAGGTCGCCAAGGGCTTCATCCGCTGATCCTCAGCACAGCTTCCGGACGTCTTGCATGGCCGTCCGGATGAAGGGCACAGGCCCGGTCCCAAGGGGGGGCCGGGCCTGTGTCGTCTCTCGATCACTCTCCGCATGGAAGGAATAAGAACGTGAACGAATCTCCACCATCTGGCCCGCAGGCCGGCGCTTCTGCATCCGGTGGTTTTCCGGCTGCAGAAGTGCCTGCTCGTGGGCCTGTCTCCCGGCTGGGGGCATGGTTTACCGGCCTCCCCCGGTGGGCGCGTCGTGCTGGGACGGTCGCCCTGGTGCTCGTGCTCGCCCTGTCCATCACGGTCGTCGCTGAGGTCGTCAAGCAACAGCGCGCCGAGGCGTTCGCGCCTGCGGCCGCTCCGGTGGCTATGCCGGTGGCCGGTGCCCTCGTCGCGGCTGGTCCTCCGGGCTGGATCGTCGGCGGCGTGGGCCTGGCCGTGGCGACTGCCGGTGTGCTGGCAATGGACTACGGCGAGGACCGGAAATTCTCGTGGGAGGACTGGTTCAAGGACGGGGCCGACCAGGGAACCACCAACGGTGACATGCAGGATTATCTGGTCGATCCCGAGAAGGGGCCGATCAAGAAGCCCAGCCCCCCGGACACGGACCCGGCCCACCGGACCAACCACTACAACATGACGACCACCGAGGTCCCGGAAACCAACGGCATCCGGATGGGCTACACGATCACCAACCGGGGGTTCTTCGACAACGTCGGCACCGCCATTACGTCGCGCCGGGTGAACATGCAATACGAATGGACCTGCCGTGATCGGGTCTCCGGCAACCTGACCACCAACAAGAGCATTTTCACGTCGAACACGATTTCCGATATCCGCGACCCGGCGACCTCTACCAGTACGTCCGGGTTCGTGTCTTGCTCTGCCGGTGATGTGGTGTCGGTGTCGATGAAACCAATGGACGATGCCGCGTGGAAGTCGATGAACTCGACCTATCCCGGGTCCGACCGGTGGACCCTCGATAACGGCATCTCGTTCCGGTCCTCGGTCGCTGACCAGCTCACTACGGGCGTGAAGTATGAGGTCGAGTGCGTGGACGCAAACGGGCAGCTCCACGTGATTTCCGCGATCTCGGACCGCAACGGCGACGGCCTGACCATGCCCTCGTGCAAGGGCGCGGGCATGGGCACTC
>NZ_RRYT01000082.1 GCF_006363815.1 Thermomonospora catenispora | reverse complement strand
GGCGGCCAGGGCATGGCCATGATCATCGAGCGGCTCTCCTGACCGGCGCCCCCGCACGATCCGCCCAACCGCAGAGAACCGCGCAGCGATTGCGCGTGCTCACCCACGAGAAGGAGATCCCATGACCCAGGAGGCCCCCCGCACCGCCATCGTGACCGGCGCCGCGCGCGGCATCGGCGCCGGCGTGGCCAAGCGGCTGGCCCGGGACGGGTTCGCCGTCGCCGTGCTCGACCTGGACGAGGACGCCTGCAAGCCGGTCGTCGCCGAGATCGAGGCCGCCGGCGGCAAGGCCCTGGCGGTCGGCTGCGACGTCTCCGACGAGCAGGCCGTGGAGGCCGCCGTCAAGCGCGTGGCCGCCGAGCTGGGCCCGCCGCTGGTGCTGGTCAACAACGCCGGGATCATCCGGGACAACCTGCTGTTCAAGATGAGCACCGACGACTGGGACGCGGTCATGAACGTCCACCTGCGCGGTTCGTTCCTGATGAGCCGGGCCGCGCAGAAGTACATGACCGAGGCCAAGTGGGGTCGCATCGTCAACCTGTCCTCCACCAGCGCGCTCGGCAACCGCGGCCAGGCCAACTATTCGGCCGCCAAGGCCGGTCTGCAGGGCTTCACCAAGACGCTGGCGATCGAGCTGGGCAAGTTCGGCGTGACCGTCAACGCCGTCGCCCCCGGCTTCATCGAGACCGAGATGACCGCCGCCACCGCCGCCCGGGTCGGCGTGCCGTTCGAGGACTTCAAGAAGGCCGCCGCCGAGGCCACCGCGGTCAAGCGCACCGGAACGCCCGAGGACATCGCGCACACCGTGTCGTTCTTCGTCAGCGAGGGCGCCGGCTACGTCACCGGCCAGGTCATCTACGTCGCCGGCATGCCGAAGGCCTGACGCGCACACGGGAGGGGACGACGATGAAGGTCTTCAACGGGATCGCCGAACTGGAGAAGGCGGTCGGCACGCATCTGGGCTACAGCGACTGGCACACCGTCACCCAGGAGCAGATCGACAAGTTCGCCGACGCCACCGGCGACCACCAGTGGATCCACGTGGACGCCGAGAAGGCCAAGCAGGGCCCGTTCGGCACCACCATCGCCCACGGCTACCTGACCCTGTCGCTGCTGCCGCTGCTGGCGCACCAGGTGTACCGGGTGGAGGGACTGAAGATGGGCATCAACTACGGCACCGACAAGGTCCGCTTCCCCTCGCCGGTGCCGGTCGGGTCCCGGCTGCGGGCGGGCGTGGAGCTGGTGGAGGTCACCCCCACCGCCGCCGGCACCCGCGTCAAGACCAAGGTCACCGTCGAACGCGAGGGCGGGGACAAGCCCGCCTGCGTCGCCGAGTCGCTGTCGCTGCTGGTGGCCTGACATGACCGACATCGACAAGACGCTCGCCGACCTGACCGCCCGGGTCGAAAAGCTGCTCACCGAGCACCCGCCGGCCACCACCGACCGGCTGGAGTTCCTGCGGGCGCGGTTCGACGCCGGACTGGCCTGGGTGCACTTCCCCGAAGGGCTGGGCGGCCTGGGACTGCCGCGGGAGCTGCAGACCCATGTGGACCGTCTGCTGGCCGAGGCCGGAGCCCCCGACAACGAGCCGCGCCGCAACGGCATCGGGCTGGGCATGGCCGCCCCCACCATCCTCGCCTACGGCACCGAGGAGCAGAAGCGGCGGTTCCTGCGTCCGCTGTGGACGGGCGAGGAGATCTGGTGCCAGCTGTTCAGCGAGCCCGGCGCCG
>NZ_RRYT01000081.1 GCF_006363815.1 Thermomonospora catenispora | reverse complement strand
CCCATAGCTCCACCGGATCGAGGGCCGGTGCGTTCACCGCGAACGCGCCGGCCCTCGGCGTTTCTCCGGCTCCGCGTCTCGGCTCCGTGCGCCCGGCGGCGCCTTCACGGGCGCACGAACGGAGCCGGCAGATGCGGCGCGGCGAGGAGGCCGCCGCGGTCGCGGACGCGTTCCAGCAGGGCGGCGCGGGTGGCGGCCGCCGCCTCGGGGTCCTCATCGTGCGCGTACCGCACCGAGGGGTCGAGGAGATGGATCGGGTGCAGCACCACGTCCCCGGCCACCACCAGCCGGTGGTCGTCGATCACGACCGACTGGTGTCCCGGGGTGTGCCCGGGGGTGGGGACGAGCTCCACCTTCCCGGCCAGAGGGGAGGGGCCGTCGAGGGGATCCAGGCAACCGGCCTCCCGGAGCGGGCGGACCGTCTGCCCCCCGACCGGGCTTTCCGGGTTCGCCGCGATCCACTCCAGCTCGCGCCGCTGCACCACATGGCGGGCGTTCGGGAACACGGGCGCCCCGTCGGCGACCGCCCCGCTCGCATGATCGCTGTGCAGGTGCGTGAGGACCACGACGTCGATGTCGGCGGGGGACAGGCCCGCCGACGACAACGCCTCCACCAGGCGACCCGGTACGGGCGCCCAGCTCGCCGCCGGTGAATGCCGGTCGCCCACCCCCGTGTCGACCAGCACCGTGGGGCCGTGGGGGATGTCCAGGACGAAGCAGTGGAAGTGCAGGACCCACTCGCCGTCCGGCTCGAAGGCCTCCGGATGCTCGGCGCGGATCCGTTCCCACTGCTGCGGGGTCGATCCCGGGAAGGTCTCCGGGAGGGGGCGGCGTATGGATCCGTGCATGGGGCCGATCGCGTCGCACAGCGGGACGACCCTGATCCCGGCGATCGACTCGGCAGGGATGATGTGCATGGCGCCACGATCGCACCTTCCGCCCTTTCCGCGCCGCCTCTGCGCGGTTCCCGCACTCGGTGAGCGTGCGGGGGCCGATGACCGTCGAGGTGAGGGCATGGCAAGTCCTGGAAGGGCGGCGAGGCCGTCGGGCGATGGAGACGGTCGGCTGAGGACCGGCGTCGCCGAAGACGGCGGCAGGCGCGGCGCGCTCTGCGGGCGAACGCGGTGGGCGGACGGCCCCTGATCTGGGGCGTTGGGGAGCGGCGAACGCTGATTTGACGGTGTAGCGGATCTTGCTTAAAGTTCTCATGCCCGAGACGGGGATGCGGGACGCCGACAGGCGGCCGGCCCCGGGGAAGGTCCCTCTCCGGAAAACGGTTCGAAGTCCGCTTCGAACCGCGGTACGGTGGAGAGGAAGCCCAGACGGGATGCGGGACACCGCAAGGTGGCCGGCCCGAGAGACCCCCACGAACGATCACGGGAGCTGGATCATGCTCCGCGGATCCCTGTGGGGCTGGGCGAGCCCCTGGAAGCAAGATCGATTCGCTCGGTCTGTTGACAGGTGCTAAGATCTCAATAGACTGAAACGATTGCCCNGTGCTAAGATCTCAATAGACTGAAACGATTGCCCCTGCAGGGCTCTGCCGGTGTGGTGGGGTTCTGGGGTGGGTGTCCGTTTCTTGAGAACTCAACAGTGCGTTAAAAGCCAGTGCGTGTGAGGCGACCCTCTTTGTGGGGGTTGTGTCCTCGTCAAGTGGTTTATGTGCATGCTCTTTTGCATCGTGTGGTGCAGGAGGGTGTGCGCTGGGGTTGATTCCCCATCGTGAGGTTTGGCTCGCCCGGCTCTGTGTGGGTCGGGTGGGTTGTTGGCCTTTGAT
>NZ_RRYT01000080.1 GCF_006363815.1 Thermomonospora catenispora | reverse complement strand
TCCTGTTCACCCTGCTGACCGGCCATCCGCCGTTCACCAGCGAACGGCTCGAAGGGCTGATGGGCCAGCACCTGAACGCCCCGCCCCCGCACGTCCGCGACGAACGCCCCGACGCTCCCGCAGCCCTGGAGGAGCTGATCGTCGACCTGCTGGCCAAAAAGCCCGATCAACGCCCCGAACACACCACCGACGTCCTGGCTCATCTACGACGTATCCGACGGGCCCTCATCCGTCCCGCCTCTTCAGCGTCCGCGCTCCCGGACTCCGGAACTCCTGCGCAGCGTCCGTCCCCGCCGTCCGGCCCTTCAGCGCTCCCTTCCGCGGAAGGGCTCCGCAGGCCTTCTCCCATAAGGCGCACCAACTACAGCGAATTTCGTCTCCGTTCCACCCTTCATGGACACCAGGGTGGAGTTCGTTTGGTGACGTTCAGCCCGGACGGCACCATCCTGGCCACGGCCAGCGATGACAAAACCGCCAAGCTCTGGAACACCGAAACAGGAAGACTCATCACCACTCTCACCGGACATCAGGACTGGGTCTTCTCGGTGGCGTTCAGCCCCGACGGCACCACCCTCGCCACTGCCAGCCACGACAAAACCGCCAAGCTCTGGAACGCCCGGACCGGCGAACTCCTGGCCACCCTCGTCGGTCACCGACGCCCCGTCCGCTCAGTGGCGTTCAGTCCGGACGGCACCACCCTCGCCACCACCAGCGACGACGACACCGCCAAACTCTGGAACGCCCGGACCGGTAATCTCATCACCACTCTCACCGGACATCAGGACTGGATTTTCTCGGTGGCGTTCAGCCCGGACGGCACCACCCTCGCCACTGCCAGCCACGACAAAACTACCAAGCTCTGGAACGCCATAACCGGAACGCTCATCACCACTCTTACCAGACATCAGCACTGGATTTATTCAGTGGCGTTCAGCCCAGATGGGACCGTCCTGGCAACCGCCAGCGCGAAAACAGCCAAGCTCTGGGACATTGCAACGGGAAAGCTCATCACCGCTCTCACCGGACACAAGGGGCCCGTCTTCTCGGTGGCGTTCAGCCCCGACGGCGCCGTCCTCGCCACCGCCAGCGACGACAAGACCGCCAGACTCTGGCATCGGAGAGATTGAGCCAGCCGATCGGTTCGGGGGCGGCCGGGCCGTCGAAGGCTCCCCGGCGAAGCGAGCGCCCAGGGCGACGCCCCGAAGGCGGAACCCCGCAGACGATATGGACGGTCTGCTCGCACTTGTGGCGTTATGCGGCGCCGGTGGGACGTGTGGGACAAGGGCGACGATCATGCGTCCGTGCGTCGCTCGCCGCCTCCCCTCCCGCCCGGCCGTCGCCCATTCGGAGCCGAGATCACGGTCTGCTGTGCTCGCGCCCACCGTTGCAAGCGAATCGAAAGGAGTTCCACCATTTCCATGTCGACTCCACGACGTTGACGCACTGCGTTGAACGAAGCCGTTCGTCCCGGCGGCGGTGCGTCCATTCGTGGTGCGCACAGTCGATGCGCTGAGAGCGGCTTCTTTCACAGTCCGTCTTCGGCGCTTGTTCTACGGTCGTCCGGGATGTGATCTCCTCGATATGTCATCGCCGTCCCTAGACCTGGTCGATCGACGAACATGTCCTTCGGACCAGGAACGGTCAGGGGGTGTGGAGTGGAGCCTGGGTTGGAGGTCGGGGGGCGTTACCGGTTGGAGCGGCTATTGGGCGAAGGCTCCTTCGGTGAGGTGTGGAAGGCCGCGGATCTGCTGCGCGACCAGCCGGTGGCGATGAAGTTCCTCCACCGGGAGATGTCGGCGACCAAGCCGCACGTGGTGTCGAAGTTCCGCCAGGAGGCCAAGATCGCGGCCCGGCTCCAGCACCCCGGCATCACCCGCGTCGACAACTTCGGCACGCACGAGGGCCAGTGGTTCCTGGTGATGGAGTTCCTCCAAGGCCACAACCTGGCAGTGGAGCTGGGCAACCACCCGCACGGAATGCCCATGGACCGGGCGGTCGACCTGGCGGTGCAGCTGGCCGACGCGCTGGTGGCCGCGCACGAGATGGGGGTGGTGCACCGCGACCTCAAACCCGCC
>NZ_RRYT01000008.1 GCF_006363815.1 Thermomonospora catenispora | reverse complement strand
GCGGCGGACGCGCCGGCCGCGCACGCGGAACGGCCGGCGGGACTGTCGGCCGAGCCGACGCCGGCCACGCCGGCGTCGGCGCAGGAGCCGCGGGCGGAGGAGCGCCCGGCGGAGCGGGCCGCGGCACGCCCGCCGGAGGACTTCCTGCGCGCGTTCACCGGCGGGGACGCCTGGAGGGCGATGCTGGCGGTCGCCGAGGAGGCGTTCGCCGGAACGGACGTGCGGGAGGCGCTCGCCCTCCGGGTCGGCGAGGCGCTGGAACGGCAGACGCCGGCCCCGCGGGGGCCGCGGACGCCGTTCCCGGTGTGGACGGGGACCGAGGGCCTGACGCTGGACCTGAGCGCCCACGTCACCGGGGCGCCGGCGGGGGTGCTCGGCGCCCCCCGCACGGCCGGTGCGGGCGCGGCGACGCCGGGCCGGATCGGGCTTCGGCGGCGGCACGGCGTGCTGGTGATCGATGCGCTGCCTCCCCGGCCGGCGGACCGGCCGTCCGGCGAGGCGGGCCGCCCCGACGGGACCGTCGAGGCGGCGGACGCGGACGAGACCGCCGACGAGCCGGACACCGGCGCGGTGATCCTCACCGATCTGCGTCGGACGGGGGCCCGGGTGCTGGACGCGGCGGCCCTGTGGCGGCATGCGTGCCGGGTCGTGACCGCGGCGCTGTACGACCCGCGGAGCCCGGCGACCGGGGAGCGGACCCGGCGGAGCCTGCGCACCCTGCGGCACGTCGGATGCCTCGACCCCGGGCTGGGCCTGGGGGTGGTGCTCCACCTGGACCGGGACCGGCGTCCCCGATGCCCGCTGGGCTTCGTGATCGAGGCGGAGCCGGCGACCGGGCGGACGGCGGTGCGCCTGCTGCGGGCGTGACCGGACCGCCTCAGCGGGCCGCGGCGGTGAAGCGGGCCGGATCCCAGCGGAGGGTCGTGACATGGCCGTCCAGATGGGCGGCCAGCTCCGCCGGATCGGTGGCGTCGAGGGCGTCGTCGGTGACGAACCCGCACAGCAGGGCGTCGGCGATGCGCACGGCGGCGAACGCGCCGATCCGGGCGACCCCGGCGCCCTCCAGGGCGGCCAGCTCGGTGAGCAGCCCGGCCAGCGGGGAGGGCCTGGGGGAGTCGGGCAGCTGCCGGGCCTGGGCCACCAGGCGTGGGGCGATCTCCTCCGGGTCGGCGCCGGACAGCAGATAGCCGGTCCACCAGGGGGAGCCGGGAGCCGGCTCCTTGACGCGGATCCGCAGCCCCATCTCGGCCGCGCAGTGCTCATAGGCGGCCGTCAGCAGCGGCTCGGCCGCCGCCTCCTCGGCGTACAGCAGACCCCGGGCGGTGTCGTCGGCGCGTTCCAGCCGTTCGATCATCTCGCGGTGCAGGACGGTCACGGTCCCCTCGAGGTCGTCCAGCGCCGCCGCCCGGGCGGCCTCGGCCGCACGGGCCGCCTGGATCTGCTCCTCCAGCGCCGTCAGCCGGGCCGTGGTCTCGGCCAGCTCGCCCTCCAGCCGCCGGATCAGCGCCGCCGACACCGCCGCCGCCGCGGTGGCCTTGGCCCGGGACGGGCGCGGCGGCGTCCCCTCGGCGGGCGGCCCGGCCGGGGAACCGGCGGGACCGGCCTGTGGATCGGCTTGTGGATCGGCCTGTGGTCCGGGCGGCGGCTCCTCGGGCCCCCGCGGGGAGGCGGGTGCGGTGACCGACTGCCGTTCCAGCTCATCGACCCGGGCGCGCAGCCGGCGGATCTCCTCCTGCGCCTGCGGCAACCTGCGGTCGAACGCCAGATAGAGCTCTCGTCCGGCGATGGCCAGACACAGCAGAATCCAGATCCAGGTCGACATACCGCTCCTTGGAGGCAGGCTGCGAGACGACCCTAACCGCAGCCCACCGCCTCGGCACGATCCCGGGCGGCAGATGTCCGGGACAGGCCGCCCGGATCAGCCCTCGACCACGGTGATCTCGGTGTGCCCCAGCTCCTCCAGCGGACCGCGGATCTGCGCGGCGTCGCCCACCGCGATCACGGTGAGGGCGTCCTGGGAGACGTGCTCGGCGTAGGCGCGGGTCACCTCCTCGGCGGTGGCCGCCCGCAGCTCCTCCAGGTAGCGGCGCGGGTAGTCGGGGCCCAGCCCGGCGGACGCCGCGTCGGCGAACTCGGCGGCCACCGACCGCGCGGTCTCGTAGTCGGCGGGCGCCCGGTCGGCCAGCGCGCTCACCGAGGCCCGGCACTCCTCCTCGGTGACCCCGTCGAGCATGCCGCGCAGCACGCTCAGCGCGTCGTTCACCGCGTCGGCGGTCACCTCGGTGTGCACCGAGCCCTGCGCCACGAACACTCCGCAGTGCCGCATCCGCAGCAGCCCGGCGCGCATCCCGTAGGTGTAGCCCTTCTCCTCGCGCAGCAGCGCGTTCAGCCGGGAGGCCAGCCCGCCGCCCAGCACATGGCAGGCGACCGACAGCAGCGGCCAGTCCGGGTGCGACCGCGGCGGCACCCCGTGCCCGAACGACAGGTACGTCTGCACCGACCCCGGCCGGTCCACGATCACCAGCCGCGGCCCGGGGGTGGGCTCCGCGGTGTCCGGCGCGGCCAGCGGCGCCCCGGCGGCCCGCCAGCCGCCGAACGCCTCGGCCAGCATCGCCTCGGCGTCCAGCCCGCTCAGGTCCCCGGTGATCACGGCGGTGCCCTCGGCCGGCGCCACCGCCGAGTAGAAGGCCCGCACCTGCTCGCCGGTCAGCTTCTTGACCGTCTCCGGCGATCCGCCGGTGGGCCGGGCCGGGCGGCTGCCGGCGGGGAACAGCCGGGCCCGCAGCTCCCGCATCGCCCGGGTGCCCGGGTCGGCGTCCTCCTGGGCGATCTCCTCCAGCCGTTCCCGGACCAGCCGCTGGACGTCGGCGTCGTCCAGCGCGGGCCGGCGCACCACCTCCGACAGCAGCCGCAGCGCATCGCCCAGCCGGCTCGTCGGGGCGTCCAGCGCGATCCGCAGCGAGGTCAGGTCGGCGGTGGCGTACAGGCTGGCGCCCAGCCGTTCGAACGCGGAGGTCAGCGCGGTCCCGCCGCCCGGCTCGGTGCCCTCCAGCAGGGCGTGCGCGGTCAGCGTGGCGACCCCGTCCTGACCGGCCGGCTCACGGCCCGCCCCCGCGTCCAGCACCAGCCGGACCGCCGCCAGCCTCCGGCCCGGCAGGTCGCAGCGCAGCGTGGCCGGGCCGTCGGGGATCCGGCCGCTCACTCCGGTCGGGAACGGCCACGGCGGGATCGGCCCCGGCACCGGACGCGCGGGGAAGTCGGGGATGAGGGTCGTCACCTGGCGCCTCCGTAGCTGAGTGCGGTGCGGGCGCCGGGGGCCAGCCAGCGCCGCGCCGCGTCCCTGATCTCCTCGGCGGTCACCGCGGCGGCCCGCTCGGCGGCGGTGAAGGTCCGGGCCGGGTCGCCGAACTGGGTGGCGTTCCCCGACAGCGCGTTGGCCAGCCCGGTCACCGTCTCGGTGCGCTCCAGCAGCCCGCGCTCGGCCTGCGCGGTGGCCCGTGCGGTCTCGTCCTCGGTGGGGCCGTGCTCGGCGAAGGCGGCCAGCTCCTCGTCCAGCACCTCGGCGATCCTGGCCGGGTCGGGGCCGACGGCCTCCACGAGGGCCAGCGACGGCCCGTCGACCATCCGGGTCACCCCGGTCCACACCTCGGTGGCGATCTGGTCGCGACGCACCATCCGGTCGTACAGCCGGGAGCCGGTCCCGCCGCCGAGGATCTCCACGGCCAGCTCGGCGGCCTCGATCTCGGGGCCGCCGTCGGACGGCAGCGGCAGCATCGCGAAGTAGGCGGGCGAGGGGACCTCCTCGTCCACCTCCTCCAGCCGCACCTCGGTCAGCGGCTCCAGGTCGCCGGGCCGGGCGGGCGGCGCGGGGGGACCGGGAGGGATGCACCCGAAGTACCGCTCGGCCATCTCGATCACCGCCTCGGGGTCGACGTCGCCGACCACCGACAGCACCGCGTTGCCGGGCGCGTACCAGGTGCGGAAAAACTCCACGCAGTCCTCGATGGTGGTGGCGTCCAGGTCCTCCATCGACCCGATGGGGGTGTGCGCGTACGGGTGCCCGGGCGGGAAGGTCAGCCGGCACAGCCGCTCGAACGCCGTCCCGTACGGCTGGTTGTCGTACCGCTGGCGGCGTTCGTTCTTCACCACGTCCCGCTGGTTGTCCAGGTTGGCCTGGGTCAGCGCGGCCGGCAGCGTCCCCATCCGGTCGGCCTCCAGCCACAGCGCCAGCGGCAGATGGCTCACCGGGACGGTCTCGTAGTAGTTGGTGCGCTCGAACGAGGTGCTGGCGTTGAACGTCGCCCCGGCGCTCTCCATCAGCGCCGCGTGCTCGCCCTCCGCCACGTTCGCCGAGCCCTGGAACATCAGATGCTCGAACAGGTGCGCGAGCCCGGTCCGGCTCTTGCCGTCCACCCCGGTCTGCTCGTGCCGCGACCCCACCGCGTACCAGATGTTCACGGCGGCCAGCGGCACCACATGGTCCTCGCAGACCACCACCCGCAGCCCATTGCCGAGCGTGTGCTCATGCAGCGGCTGTTCAGCCACGAAGCGCTCCCGTCCCGTCGATGCCCGCACCCGGTGCGACCTCAGGCCGGCATGAACCCCTTGATCCTTCTGCTCACCGTACCCGTCTCGGGCGCGGCTCGGCCGTCACCGGGCCCTGCACCCCACCAGGATGGGGCATCGATCCGGCCATCGGGCCGGAAATCCCGATGAGGGGCGCGCCGGGGAGCATGCCGGACCCTCTCTGCACATGCCCTCTGTCCATGCGTCCGGCGTGCGCGGGAGGTCTCCTCCGGTGCGGGGGGCTCTTCCCGGACCCCTCGAGGCCTCGTCCCGCGGCGGGTGCGAGGGGCGGCGCCGGACGGGGGCGGTCCGCCGCTCCGAGGGCGTCCGCCGGTGGGGATCACCCGTTCCGGGCCCGTCCCCGGGTCATCTCGCGTTGGCGCGCTCGGCGGCCAGCGCCTGCTCGAGGTCGTCGTACAGCATGAAGATCTTCGTCAGCTGGGTGACGTGGAAGACGCGGCGGACCCGTTCGTTGGCGCCGACGAACGACATGGTGCCGTTGCGGGCGCGCAGCCGGTGGTAGATGCCGACCAGCACGCCGAGACCGGTCGAGTCCAGGAAGGTGACGTCGCTGAGGTCCACCACGAGGCGGATCGGGCCGGTGTCGATGACATCGAGCAGCTGCTCGCGCAGCCGGGGGCTGCTGAAGACGTCGAGTTCCCCGCGCACCTTGACCACGGTGACGTCCTTCTCGACGCGATGCTCAACCGCGAATTCCACGGACACTCCTGCGCTTTCGTCTCCGGGGGCGGGTCCGGTCGGCGGCGGATCCCGCCGACCGGAAGCTGTCCATACCCCGGGAGGGCGGAACCTATCCGGCCTCATCCGGACGGGCTCCGCGTCGCGGCGTCCGGCCGGTCTCAACGCGGGGCCGCCCCTCGTACCCGCAGGGAGCCGAGCAGCTCGGCGGTGGCCGCGGCGATCTGTTCGACCGCGCGGTCGAACGCCTCGGCGTTGTGGGCGGCGGGGGTGCGGAAGCCGGACACCTTGCGCACGTACTGCAGGGCGGCGGCGCGGATGTCCTCGTCGGTGGGATGGTCGGTGAACGGCGGGCGGAGCGTCTTGATGCTGCGGCACATGTGTTCGATTCTCCACCCCGCCGCGGGGCGGGCCCCGATGATCGGGGCGCCCGCCGCCCCTCGGAACCTCAGGGGGTCTGGAACAGCGCCCAGACGACTTTGCCGTGCGGCAGGCCGCGCCAGCCCCACCGGTGGGTGAAGGAGTCGACCAGGTGCAGTCCGCGGCCGGTCTCGGCGATGTAGTCGGGCTCCTTGCGCCGGGGGGCCCGGCGGGTGCCGTCGAGGATGCCGCACAGCAGCCACGCCTCGTCCGCGACGCCTCCGGCGCGGCCGGGCAGCAGGCGGAGCTGGATGGCGCCGGAGCCGGGGACGGGGGGCAGCAGGCCGGAGCAGGCGGGGAGGCTGTGCCGCAGGGCGTTGGTGACCAGTTCGGTGACGACCAGTGCGACGTCGTCGGTGAGGGCGCCGAGGCTCCACTCCTTGAGCCTGGCGGTGACGAAGTGGCGGGCCGCGGTGACGGCCTCGGGATCGGGACGGACGGTCAGCGCGACCGTCTCGGGGGCGTCGGCGATCAGCAGGCCGAGTGCTCGGTCGAGGTCGGGGGGCAGGTCGCGGGACTCCGGCACCGGGACCCCGCCGGGCGGCCGATCGCCGTGCCGACACCGCCCGGCCGGCGGCCTGCCGGCCGTGGCGAGGGGAGACCACCCCCATCGTGGTTCCTCGCGTACCTGGCGTGACGTCATCCCCAGACCCCGCAGTCCGATCTCGGTCGCAGCCCAGCTGCACGGAAGTCCCGTGCGTTATCCTGCGCATCGTAGCGTGCGAATGCAAGGCCCGATGCACGTGCATCTGCCCCGTGCGAGTTCACGTGAACGAGCATGGGCGGGCCCCGTCCAGAAACGGAGGGATCGCGCGGAGACGACACTGCAGTGGCACACTTAGTGCGCTGTCCGCCATCTAGCGGGAGGTTGGGCGTGACTCCGGAGACGCCGGGCACGGGATCCACGGTCCGTCGGATCCTGCTGGGATCGCAGCTGCGTCGGCTGCGTGAGGCCAAGGGCGTGACGCGTGCGGAGGCCGGATACGTCATCCGCGCGTCGGAGTCCAAGATCAGCCGTCTCGAGCTGGGGCGGGTCAGCTTCAAAGAGCGAGACGTGGCCGACCTGCTCACGCTGTACGGCGTCACCGACAAGGCGGAGCGGGAGGCGCTGTTGCAGCTGGCCAGGGACGCCAAGGCCCCGGGATGGTGGCACCGGTACAACGACGTGCTGCCCAAGTGGTTCCAGGCCTACGTCGGCCTGGAGGAGGCCGCCGCCATGATCCGGACGTATGAGTGCCAATTCGTCCCCGGCCTCCTGCAGTCGGAGGACTACGCGCGGGCGGTGATCCGGCTGGGCAACGCGGGCGCACCCGAGGACGAGATCGAAAGTCGCGTCACGGTGCGCATGCAGCGGGCCAAACGGCTGCACGGCCCGGGAGCCCCCCGGCTGTGGGCGGTGCTGGACGAAGCCGTGCTCATGCGGCGGATCGGTGGCCCCGAGGTGATGCGGAGTCAGTTTGAGCATCTCATCGCGATGTCAAAACTGCCCAACGTCACCATCCAGGTGATGCCGTTCCGGTTCGGCGGTCACGCCGCCGAGGGCGGAGCGTTCTCCATCCTGCGGTTCCCCGAGCCGGATCTGCCGGACGTGGTGTACGTCGAGAACCTCGTCGGGGCCCTCTACCTGGACAAGAGGGACGACGTCGACGCCTACCTGCAGGCGATGGAACGCCTGTGCGTCGACAGCGAGACCCCCGAGCGCACCGTTGAGATGCTCGACGAACTTCTCAGGAAGATCTAGATGTCCAAGACCTACAACGGAATGCCCGCCGCCGAGCTGCGCGGCGCTCGGTGGTTCAAGTCCAGGCGCAGCAACTCCCAAGGCAACTGCGTCGAAGTCGCCGAACTCCCCGGCGGGAACGTGGCGATGCGCAACAGCCGGTTCCCCGAAGGCCCCGCCCTGATCTACACGCGCCCCGAGATCGAGGCGCTGATCCTCGGCGCCAAGGAGGGCGACTTCGACCATCTGATCGCCCCCAACTGATCGTTCCCCGACCCGGCCCCGCCGTGAACGCCTCGTTCCGGCGGGGCCGCGGCGCTCGCCGGGCCCCGGCGCCGTGCGGGCCGGCCGGGGCGCCGCTCAGCCGCAGTTGCCCCAGGGGGCGCCGGCGCTGCCGGCGTCGGTCCCGCCGAAGTAGCGGACGCAGACGCCCTTGGCGGAGACGTAGACCGGGCCGGCGTAGTAGCGGAAGGAACCGCTGTCGCTGTGGCTGGAGCCGTTCTGCGCCTCGAGCCGGACCCAGACCCGGGTGGCCTCGCCCACGTCCCTGGTCTTGATCGTCACGGCGCAGTTGTAGCCGGAGCCGTTGTAGAGCTGGTACACCGTGCCGCCGGGGAAGCCGCTGGACCGCTGGACGTAGAACCCGCCGCCGTGACCGCCGGCGTTGCACACCGCCTGCGGGGTGTAGGGGTTGGGCCGCTCGGGCCGGGGGGTGCCGCTCGGCCCGCCGGGCGTGCGGGCCGGGGAGGGGGCGGGGCCCCCGGGGCCGGTCGAGCCGCGGGGCCTGTCGGGCGTGCCGGGGGAGCGGCGCGGAGCGGGGGTGGTGCGCACCGTCCCCGCGGGGGCGCTCGGGACGCCGCCGGGGGTGAGGACGGGACCGTTCGCGGCCCCGTCGGCGCGCGAGGCCGTGGCCTGATCGCCGCCGGGCCGGGTGGCGGCCCACACCGACACCCCCACGACCAGCGCCGTCACCGCGGCGGCGGCCACCGCGGGCATCAGCCTGCCGTGCGGCCGGACGGCCCGCGGCGGCGCGGGCGGTGCGGGCGCGGCCGGGACGCCGTCCGGCCGGGGGGCGGTCGGCGCCGAGTCGGACGGCGAGGTGTCGCCGGCGGGCGGGGCGCCGTGACCGGGGACGGGCGGAGGCGCCGGCGGCGTGGCGGCGTCGGGGCGGTGCGGCGACGGGGCCGCCATGCCGCCGGGAAGGGCGTCCGGGACGGTGTGCGAGCCGAGCAGGAGCTCCTGGGCCTGGCGGGCGGTGGGACGCCGGGCGGGGTCCTTGGCCAGGCAGGCGGCGACGACACCGCGCAGCGGCTCGGTCAACTCCCCCAGATCCGGCTCGCCGGTGAGGATGCGGTGCATGACCGCGGCCAGGTCGTCGTTGCCGAACGCGGGACGGCCGGTGGCGGCGAACACCATGGTGGTGCCCCAGGCGAACATGTCGCAGGGCGGGCCGATCGGCTCGCCCTTGAACTGCTCGGGCGCCATGTAGGCGGGGGTGCCGACGTTCTGCGTCTCCCCGGCCGCGCCCAGCGCCCGCGCCACCCCGAAGTCGATCACCCGCGGGCCGTCGGGGCCCAGCAGGACGTTGTGCGGCTTGAAGTCGCGGTGCACGATGCCCGCCTGATGGATGGCGGTGAGCGCGGTCAGCGTGCTGATCGCCAGTCGCTCCAGGGCGCCGCCGGTGCGCGGCCCCTCCTCCATCACCAGCGTGAACAGCGACTTGCCCGGCACGTACTCGCTGACGATGTACGGCTGGTCGCCCTCGACGTCGGCGTCCAGGATCTGCGCGGTGCAGAATCGGGCGACCTGCTTGGCGACCTCCAGCTCCCGGACGAACCGGGCGCGGGCGCTGGGATCGGCGGTCAGCCCGGCGTGCAGCAGCTTGACCGCCACATAACCGTCGCTGGGGCCCATCCCGCCCGCCGGACGGCCCAGATAGACCGAGCCCTGACCGCCCTCGCCCAGCCGGCCGAGGATCTCGTACGAGCCCAGCCGGGTGGGATCTCCGACGCGCAACGGGCGGGCGTCGGGCGTGGTCCTGTCCGTCACGGTGGTCTCTCTCCGTCGCAGCGGGCTGGGTCATGGCGGTGCGCCGGGCTTTCACCTTATGGGCATTGCGGACGGACCCGTGCCGGACGGCGACGGCCGGGCGGCCTCCCGGGTCGCCCGGCCGTCGCGGAAAGCCCTCTGTGCGGGACGGTTCAGGCCGCGGCGGGCGCGGTGTCGCCCTCGGCGGCCCGGCGCCGCCCGGGCGGCGCCTCCGCGGTCTGGGTGCGGCGTTCCAGGAGGGCGGCCACCGCGAGCGCGCGCAGTGAATGGGACCTGATCGGACGGCGTGTGTCTGTCGTGTTCTTCGGCCGGAGGATGCTGCTGTTGCCGTTCATCGGATCCCTCCTGACAGATCATGCGGGTCGTTCAGGGCCCGCTCGGTCCGAACGACCGGGAACAAACCCTTATTCCGTTTGTACGGGATGTTCGTATGAAGTTGGGAGGGTGCTCACGCATGTACCACTTTGTTCGCGTAAGAAACCTGTCTTCGGTCACGTGAGAAACCCGTCGCGCCCGTGTCCGGGTCGCGTCGCCCCCTGACGCCCCGCCCGAGGCGGCGTTCCGGGCCGCCCCCGGCCCTGCGGCCTCGATGAGGGAAGACCCCGCCCGGCGCCTGCGACGGGCCGCTCCCGGTCCCTACGGCGCGTCCCGCTCGCCTCGGGCGCGACGGCCGTGACCGGCGCCCCGGCGGACCCCACGGCCCGGCTCACCGCATCGGGGACCGCCGAGCCCGCTATCGCCGATCGTCGGCGTCGCCCCTCCGCGCCGGCCCGGTCCCCGCATCGTCCTCGGCGGCCGGCTCCTCCGCGGAGGAGTCCTCTGCGGGGGAGCCGGCGTCGTCGGCGTCGCGCACCGGGGCGTCGGGCCGTGCGTCGTCGGGTCGTGCGTCGTCGGCCGCGTCGCCCGCCCGCGCCGCCGGCGCGGGGAGCGCCTGGGTGGGGAGCACCTGGGTGGCCTCGTCGTCGCTCCCGGCGTCGGCGGGGACGCCTGATGCGTCGCCCTCCGGCCGGGCGGCGCCGTCCTCGGCGACCGCGGAGGCGTCGGCGGACGGCGGAGGGACGGGCGCTTCGGCGGGATCCGGCCGGCCGCCGGGCGGGGCGTCGCCGGCGACGGGGAGGTCGTCGGCCGGCGGGACGGGGACGGGAACGGTGGGCAGGGGAACCGTGACATCGGTGGGCGCGGAGTACGCCTCGTAGGCGTCGGAGACCTCCGGAGCCGCCACGGGGGAGCCCCCGGCCGGGGCGGAGCGGCCTTCCCGCTCCGACGCGCCGGCCTCCGCGGCGTGCTCCTCCCCGCGGGGACCCTCCTGAGCGGTCTCGTTCCCGGCGGGTCCGTCCGGAGCGGCCGCCGGGGCGGTCTCCTGCGCCGGGGCGCCGTCCGGGTCCGGTTCGCCTTCGGCGGCCTCCTCCGTTGCGGACGCCTCCGCTCCCGGCTCCTGGGCGCCGGCCCGCCGTTGCACCGCCGCGGTGTCGTCCGGGATGGGCTCCTGCGCGGAGGGCTCGGAGGGCTCGTCCATCGCGGCGGCGTCCGCGATGGGCTCGTTCCCGGCGGGCACCTCCGGAGAGGGCCCCTCCGCCGGGGCGTCCTCCGAGGCCGGTTCGCCCGTGGGCGGCTCCTCCGCCGCAGGCGCCTCCGAAGCGGGCGCGTCCCCCGCCGTGGTGTCGTCCGGGGCCGATCCCCGCTCGGAGGATTCATCCGCCGTGGCGGCGTCCGGACCCTCCGAAGCGGGCTCATCCTCCGCGATGCGGTCCGGGGCCGGTTCGGCGGGCTCTTCCGCCGCGGCCTCCTCCGGAACGGGTCGGTTCACCGCCGCGGCATCGTCCGGGGCCGGCTCATGCCCGGAGGGCTCGTCCACCGGGGCGCCGCCCGCGGCGGGCTCATCCACAGCGGACTCGTCCCCCGTCCTGCGGCCCGGGGCGGGTTCCTCCGCGGCGGACTCTCCCGAAGGGGAGTCCTCCATGGCGTCCTCCGGCGTCCGCTCCTCCCCGACGGCATCCTCCCCGGCGGCATCGTCGTCGGCGGGCGGGGCGGCCGGCAGCGCGCGGGCGGGGTCGTCGGCGCCCTGGGCCGGATGCGGCTCCTTTGCCGAGGCGGGGCCGGCATCGGAGTCCTCCGGAGCGGCCTCCGCCGGCCGGGTGCCGCCGTCCTCGGGGGCCGCGTCCCCGTCGTCCTCCGGCCGGGCCTCGGCCTCCTCCGCCTGTTCGGGCGGGGAGGCGAGGACGTGGCAGAGGGCGGGGGCGGCGTCCCGGCAGCGTTGGAAGGCGCTCTGGGTCAGGAGGGCGGGAACGTCGTCGGAGTCGCCTTCCGGGAGCGAAGGGCGCCCCCCTCCGTCGGCCACCAGGATCCAGCGGCGGGCGCGGACCGCCCCGACGAGAAGGTCGGGGTCGGCCACCCGGTCGGCGTCCAGCGCCAGGAGTGTGTCGAAGGCGGTGGTCTGCGCGTGGGGACCGTGCGCGAAGGCCTCGTAGGTGGCGTGGAAGACGAAGGTGGACTCCAGACGGGCGGCCAGCTCCTCGATCCGGGTCATGTGCTCCTGGCGGCATCGGGCCAGCACGTCGTCGTCGGGGTCGTCGGCGCAGATCTCCCGGACCCGCCGGCGGGAGCGTTCCTCGGCCTCGGCGCAGGAGGTCAGCTCGTTCTCCAGGTCGGCGAGCTCGGCCTCGGCGGCGACGCGGTGCCGCTCCAGATCGCCTTCCAGGGCGGCCAGGCGCTCCCGGGCCTCCTCGGCCTCGGACTCGGCCCGGGCGAGGTCGGCGGCGGCGTCCTCGGCGGCCTGGCGGGCCTCGAGGGAACGGGACTCGGCCTCGGCGGCGATCTGGGCGGCGTGCCGGGCGGTGGTCAGGGTCTGGGTGGCCCGGTCGACGGCCGCGGCGGATTCGCGGGCCAGCCGCCGCATCTCGCTGTGCGCGGTGTCGCGGGTGGCGGTCAGCGAGGTGATCTCCTCGCGGAGGCGTTCTTGGGCCTGGGCCAGGGAGGTCAGTTCATTGCGGCTGCCCTCGATGAACCGGACCAGCCCGGCGCGCAGCGTCTCGGCCTGCCGGTGGGCCTCGACGGTGGCGTTGGCGCGCTCGGCGGCCTCCTCGGCCTCCCGCCTGCGGGCCTTGACCAGACGGCGGGCCTCGTCCATCTCCCGGGACTGCGGGGCGACGCGCAGTCGCTGCCCCCAGGAGCGCTTGCGTTTGGCCGCCGCGTGCGCGGACTCGGCGGCGGCCAGCCGGTAGTAGCTGGCGTGCTGGGCGGCGGTGGCCTCGGCGGCCTCGGCGGCCAGCTGCTCGGTCTCCCGGGTCGCCTGCGGAAGGGCCTGCTCGGCCCGCTCCAGCTCGGTCTGCACATGGGCCTCGCGGTCCCGGGCCTCCTGCAGCTGCCGCTCGCAGGACTCCAACCGGCCGGTCAGCTCCGCGTGCCGGGCCTCGGCGTCGTCGGCGGCGCGGGTGCGCTCCTCGGCCTCGCGGGCGGCGGCGTCGGCGACGGCCTGCAGCTCCTGCCACTCGGAGCGGGTGCGTTCGGCCTCCTCGGCGGCCCGCCGATGCTCCTCGGCGGCCTGCTCGTGGCGGTCACGGGCCTGTGCCACCTGCCGGTCGGCGGCCTCGATGCGCTCGCCGGTCGTCTCGATCTCCTCGACCAGCCGCCGTTCCTCGGCCTGCAGCTCGGTGCGGCGGCGTTCGCGGCGTTCCCGGCACGCCCGGAGGACGGCCTTGTCGCGCGGCCACTGCTCCAGCCACAGCAGGTCCCGGCGCAGACCGATCAGCTCGCCCAGCGGGTCGGGATCGTCCCCGGAGGGGGCGGCGTCGATCGCCGGGACGTCCTCGAGGGAGTCGAGGAGCTCCTCCGGCCGCTCCACCGACAGCAGGAGGGTGCGGCGGCCCGCGGCGACCAGGCGGCGGAGCAGGTCGGCGAGCAGGGCGGTGCGCTCCGGGCCGTCCGGGGCCTGGATCAGGCGGGCGTGCGGGGCGTCCATGGCGGCCTGCACGATCTCCTCGGCGGTGCCGGCGGCCGGCTCGGGCTCGGGGTCGGGCTCCGGATCCGTCGTGGGGAGCAGCCCCAGCCGATAGTCCTCATAGAACAGCACCCGGGGGTCGTCGGCGGCGGGCGCGGCGATCGTCCCGGTCGGTCCGGTGCGCCGGGTCAGCGCGACGGGGTCGGTCAGCAGCCCGGCCAGGTCGGACCAGTCCCCGACGACCCGTTCCTCCAGCAGGGCGCGGACCGCCGCCAGCCGCGGCCCGTCGTCCAGTCGTTCCAGCCACTGGACCACGGGACGATAGGCGGAGGCGATCTGCTCCTGGAGGGGCGTCAGGGGGTCGCCGCCCGGTCCGCCGGACTGTGCTGGGTGCTGCGCCGTCTCCATGTTTCCCCTCGGCCGCCGCTTCGCGTTCGCGTGTGCGTTCCCCACCATGACCAGCGTCTCACGCCCCGGCATCGTTCCAGGAACGATCATCGTCTTGTTCCCCGCCATGATCGTGCTCTCGTGCGTCCGGTTCCATGCCGTGAAGCGGCCCGCCGCCGGATGCCCGGCCGCCTCCCGGCCTGTCGCCGGCGGCCCCGGGCGGCCGGGTCCGCGGCCCGTCGGCCGCGCGCCCGGCGCGGCCGACGGACGGCCCGTGCTCGGCGCGGCCGACGGACGGCCCGTGCTCGGCGATGCCGAAACGGCCCGGCGGGAACGTTCGGAGTCCGGCCTCTCCCGACCGGGCGAGAGGACGGCGGGAGGACGGGGCGCCTCGGCCGGCGGCCTTCGCCTCCGTCAGGGCCCGCTCCCTTCGTGCGCGCCGTGCGCGAGGACACGACGGAAGGGCAGGGCGAGCAGGAGCGCGACCGCCACGAGGGCGGCGCCGGCCCATACGGGTCCGAGCGCGGCCAGGTCCGTGCTCAACGCGGCGGCGGCGATGACGGGACCGACGGCCGCCCCGACGTTGAGGGCCGCGGTCGCATAGGAGCCGGCCATGGTCGGTGCGCCCGCGGCCTCGTAGAGCACGCGCGCGATCAGCGTGCTCCCGACGGCGAAGGAGAGCGCACCCAGGGCGAACCCCAGCACGAGCAGGGCCGCCGGCCGGTCGGCAACGAGGCCGAGGGCGGACCAGCCGCCGAGCAGCAGCGGCCCTCCGGCCGAAACGACGACGCCGGGACGGCGATCGGACAGGCGCCCGGCGACGGTGACGCCCACGAAGGACCCCAGGCCGAACAGCACCAGCACGACCGGGATCCACAGGGAGCCGAGCCCGGCGACATCGGTGACGATCGGGGCGAGGAAGGTGAAGCCGCCGAAGGTGGCGGCGTTGACCAGCGCGCCCAGCAGCAGGACCAGGATCAGCCGCGGCCGCCGCAGTTGGGCCAGCTCCCGGCGCAGATCCGGGCGTTCGGCGCCGGTGAGCGCTCCGGTTCCGGCGGGGACGCCGCGCATCACCCCGAACGCCGCGGGCAGGCACAGCAGCGCCACCGCCCAGAACGTGGCGCGCCAGCCCAGCAGCGCTCCCAGCAGGGCGCCGCCCGGGACGCCGGCGACGGTGGCGACCGTGGTGCCCGCCAGCAGGACCGCCAGGGCGCGGCCCTTCCGGTCGGCGGGGACGAGATCGGCGGCGGTGGTGAGCGCGACCGCCAGGAAACCGGCGTTGGCCACGGCCGCGAGGACTCGGGTCGCGAACATCACGGTGAAGCTCTCGGTGACCGCTCCGGCGACGTGCGCGGCCAGGAACACGCCCAGGAAGCCCAGCAGGCAGGCCCGTCGCGGCCAGGTGCGGGCGAGCCCCGCCATCAGCGGGGCGCCGACGGCCATGCCGATCGCGAAGGCCGAGGTGAGCAACCCGGCCGTGGCCGCCGGGACGTCGAGGCTCGCGGCGATGTCCGGCAGCAGTCCGCCGAGCATGAACTCCGAGGTGCCCATGGCGAACACGGCCACGGCGAGCAGATACAGGGGCAGAGGCATCCGATGACTCCGGGGTGAGGAGAGAGGAGAGGGAACGTCTCGTCACCGCCGGTCAGCGGCCCCATACCGCCGTCACCCCGCTGCACCGGGCAACGGGGAGGGGTTTTCGGGACTCAGTGGTTCAGGGGGCTGACGGGGTGACCGAAAGCCCCCGTCCTGGACGCCTCTGGACTCGACATGTCGCGCACCCTACCGCGTCGGCCCCGCCCGGAGCACCTCGATTTCGGGCGCATCCCGACGGTGCCGCCGACGCCCGATTCTGCGGCGACCGCCGAACGGTGCGAACCGGCCGCGGGTGAACCCGAGGACGGGGACCGCGGGGAGCCCTGCGCGGCGACCTCCGGCGGGCGGCCCGGTCACCGGGGGACCCGGCAGGCCGGAAGCGGCGGTGCGTCGCCGGGCCGGCGGGTCGTCATCGCCGCCCGCCCCGGAACGCCCGCCGGTAGGCGCCCGGCGTCGTCCCCAGGGCGTCGCGGAAGCGCCTGCGGAGGTTGACGGCCGAGGAGAGGCCGACGCGCCGGGCGACGGCCTCCACCGGGAGGTCGGTGGACTCCAGCAGGTCCCGGGCCGCGGCGATCCGCTGGGCGAGCAGCCACCGTCCCGGGCTGACGCCGAGCTGGTCGGCGAACCGCCGGGCGAGGGTGCGCGGTGAGACGCCCGCGCGCGCCGCCATGTCCTCGACGGTCACCGGCTCGCCCAGCCGCTCCGCGGCCCACTCCAGCAGCGGCGCGAGCGTGCCGTCGATCTGCGCCGGGCGGGGCGGCGCCGAGTACTGCGCCTGCCCGCCCTCCCGGTGGGGCGGCATGACCATGGTCCGCGCGATGTGCGCGGCGTAGCGGGCGCCCTGGTCGCGGCGGACCAGATGCAGGCACAGGTCGAAACCGGCTCCGGCGCCGGCGCTGGTGGCCACGTCGCCGTGGTCCACGTACAGCACGTCCGCATCGACCCGGACGCGCGGGAAACGCGCGGCGAGCTCGGCCGCCAACGCCCAGTGGGTGGTCGCCCGCCGCCCGTCCAGCAGCCCGGCGTGCGCCAGCGCGAAGGCGCCGGAGCAGATGCTCGCCACCCGCGCCCCTCGGGAGTGCGCACGGCGCAGCGCCGCCGTGACCGCGGGCGAGGGCGGCTCCCCGGCGGGCAGCCAGCCGGGGACGATCACGGTGTCCGCCCGGTCGAGCGCCTCCAGCCCGTCGGTCACGAGCATGTCGAACCCGGCGAGCGTCGCCACCGGGCCGGGACGCTCGGTGCACACCCCGAAGGCGTACCGCGTGGGGAGCCCGCGCCGCTCGATCCCGAACACCTGGGCGGCGCAGCCGAGTTCGAAGGCCGACTGCGGCGGGCGGACGAGCGCCACGACGCGGTGCATGGCAGGAAAGTACCGCAGGATGTCTTTTCTGACACTCGGCGGGGCCCAGGGGCGCCGGTCAGGCTGGTCCCATGACGACGGAGCGGAACACACCCGCCTGTGTCCGGTCGACCGTCCAGGACGCCCCGGTCCGCGAGGTGTTCCCGGGCGTCCGGGTGCGGCCGCTGTGGGAGGGGGACGACGGCGCCAAGGCCGCCGTGCTGGAGATGGACCCCGGCGCCCGCTGGCAGGGGGTCGACGTCCACGAACCGGGACCGGAGGAGGTCTTCGTGCTCTCCGGGGTCTTCAACGACGGCGAACGGGACCATCCGGCCGGGACCTTCATCCACGCCCCCGCGGGCTCCTCGCACGTCCCGCAGACGAGAACCGGCTGCACGCTGTTCCTCTTCTACCCGCGGGGCTGACCGGCCTCCGCCCGCCGGCGGCGGCCTCGACTCCGCGCCGCCGGCCACGGCCCCGGTCGACCGGCCCGCGCCCCTCGGGGCCGGCCGGCGTCCGATCCCGAGGCCGGCCGGGCCTCCGCCCCGGGGGTCGCCCGGCGTCCGGAGCGCCCCGGTGCGGGACCGGGCGGCCGGCCGCGGCCGGGGCGGAGCACCGGCCGCGGCCCGGGGCCCATGGACGGCGCATCCGACGTAGAGTACGGCGGGTGCGGCGTGAGGAGCTTCCAGGCGACGGGCTGCGGCTGGGCGTGCCGGCGCCGGCGCTCCCGCGGCTGCGGGTCGAGGCGGCCGGTCGGGACCGGTTCTGGGTGCGACAGGGGACACGGCCGCTGCTGCTGGCCAGGATCGACCACGGACACCAGGGCGTGCACTACCGACGACTGGCCGGATACGAGCCGGTGCTGCCGCCGATCCCCGCGGCGCTGGCGCGGGCGGCGCCGTCGTGGCCGCACCGGTACGCCTCCTGGCTGGCCGACGGACCGGGCCCGCTGCACGCCGGCTGGTGGAGCCTGAAGCCGTGGCGGCCGCGGACGGCGGAGTACCTGTGGCGACACGAGCTCGCCGCCGATCCGGCCGGCTACCTGGACTGGATGGCGGGCTGGCAGGGCGTGGTGACGCTGCGGACGCCGCCTGAGGCGGAGGAGGGCAGGGTGAAGGCCCACCGCAAGCTCGCCCGCGAGGGGACGCTGCCGCCGCTGCTGCTGTGGTGGGTCAGCGGCCTGGACGGCTGGCTCCTGCTGGACGGGCACGCCCGGCTGGTCGCGGCCCTCGCCGAAGGGATCGTCCCGCCGGCGCTGGAGCTGTCGCGCGCCCCCTCTCCCGCCCAGGTCGAGGAGATGGTCGCGATCACGATGCGGAACGAGTCGACGGTCATGGCCCAGCTGGAGCGGGACCGCCGGGCCGGCCGGTTCGGCGTCGAGGAGGCCGCCCGGAGGCAGCGGCGGCGGCTCAGCGGCGTGTACGCGGACATCCCCGGGCGGCGTGAGCGCACCCGGGCCTGGCCGCTGCCCGGCGGAGCGTCCGCCTGGGACTCCGCCTGGGAGTCCGCCTCGGAGAGCGCCGCCGCGCCGCCGGAGTGACCGGGCGGAAGGAGGCCGCCGCGTCTCGGCGTCCCGCCGCCCGGCCCTGACGCGGCCGCTCACGGCGCCGCCGCACCCGACCTCGGTGTCGGCATCGGAGTGTGACCGAGATAACGTGCCAGATGTCACACTGAAGTGGCGGATGTCGCGCGAGGTGGTGCAGATGGTCGCGAAGGTGGACGACGGGTGGGTCGACGCCGTCGACAACGCGCTCACCACGCTGCTCGACAGAGCGAAGGTGGACATCGCGTTCGGGGCCCGGGCGGTGCCGGGCGGAGACCGGCTGGTGATCCACCGGCTGCGGGGCGCGCGCACCACCGCCCTGCAGGATCTGGTCGTCCGCAACGGGGCCGGGCTCGGCGGCAAGGCCATGATGCTCAAACGCCCCGTCACGGTGACCGACTACGTCCGGGCCCCGGAGATCAGCCACCACTACGACCAGCCGGTGTCCCGGGAGGGACTGCACTCGATCATGGCGGTTCCGGTGCTCACCGCCGGACAGGTCACCGGTGTGCTGTACGCGGGACTGCGGCAACGGCTGGAACTGGGCGAGCGCATGCAGCGCCTGGCGATGGGCCTGGCCGGCGAGGTCGGCCGCCGGCTGGCCGCCCCGCCCCGGCCCCCGGCGGCGCTCCAGACCCCCTCCGCCGACGCCCGCCTCCGCGACGCCTGCCGCGAACTGGGCTCGATCATCGAACGGGTCCGCGACCCCGCCGTGCGCGCCGACCTGGAGGCGCTGCGCCGCCGGCTGGCCGCCGGCGCCGCGCCGTCGGGGCCGCGAGGGGCGGCCCTCTCGCGCACCCCGCTGTCCCCGCGCGAACAGGAGGCCCTCGCCCACGCCGCCGCCGGACTGCCCAACGTCGAGATCGCCGCCCGGATGGGCCTGTCCCCGGGCACCGTCAAGGCCTATCTGCGCAGCGTGATGCGCAAACTCGGCACCCGCAACCGGATCGAGGCCGTCAACGCCGCCCGCGCCCTCGGCTACCCCCTCTAGCCGGCCCGGCTACCCCCTTTGGGTAGTAGTGCGCACCGCGTCCCCCGCGCCACCCTGATCGCCGACACATACGTGATGCGGGTCACAGGGGGCTCTCACATGGCCGTCGAGCTGAGCTACGCGTCGGGAACGTCCGACACCCCGCTGCTCGGGGACACCATCGGGGCGAACTTCGACCGCACGGTCGCCGCGCACCCCGACAGGGACGCCCTCATCGAGCACCACACCGGCCGCCGCTGGACCTACGCCGAGATGGCCGCCGAGGTCGACGCCCTCGCGCTCGGCCTGCACGGGCGGGGCGTGCGCAAGGGCGACCGGGTGGGGATCTGGGCGCCCAACTGCGCCGAGTGGACCTTCACCCAGTACGCCACCGCCAAGCTGGGCGCGATCCTGGTCAACATCAACCCCGCCTACCGGGTGCACGAGCTGGAGTACGTCCTCAAGCAGGCCGGGGTGAGCACCCTCATCGCCACCCCCACCTTCAAGACCTCCGACTACGCCGCGATGATCGAGCAGGCCCGGCCGCAGTGCCCGGACCTGGAGCGCGTCCTGCTCATCGGAGGCGAGGACTGGGACGCCATGGTCGCCGAGGGTCGCTCCGCCGACCGGTCCGTCCTGGCGGAGATCGCCGCGACCCTCACCATGGACGACCCGATCAACATCCAGTACACCTCGGGCACCACCGGCTTCCCCAAGGGCGCGACGCTCTCCCACCACAACATCCTCAACAACGGCTACTTCGTCGGAGAGCTGTGCCGCTACACCGAGCGGGACCGCATCTGCATCCCGGTGCCCTTCTACCACTGCTTCGGCATGGTGATGGGCAACCTCGCCGCCACCACCCACGGCGCCTGCATGGTGATCCCCGCCCCCTCCTTCGACCCCGCCGCCACGTTGGAGGCGGTCTCCGCCCACGGCTGCACCTCCCTGTACGGGGTGCCCACCATGTTCATCGCCGAGCTCAACGACCCGGCGCTGGAGACCGCCGACCTGTCCACCCTGCGCACCGGGATCATGGCCGGCTCGCCCTGCCCCGTCGAGGTGATGAAGCAGGTCATCGAGCGGATGGGCATGCACGAGGTGACCATCTGCTACGGCATGACCGAGACCTCCCCGGTGTCCACCCAGACCCGCTTCGACGACTCCCTCGACCGGCGGGTGTCCACGGTCGGCCGCGTCCACCCCCACCTGGAAGTCAAGATCATCGACCCGGCCACCGGGGTCACCGTGCCGCGCGGCGAGCCCGGCGAGCTGTGCACCCGCGGCTACTCGGTGATGCTCGGCTACTGGGAGCAGCCCGACAAGACCGCCGAGGTCATCGACGCCGCCCGCTGGATGCACACCGGCGACCTGGCGGTGATGGACGCCGACGGATACGTCTCCATCACCGGGCGGATCAAGGACATGGTGATCCGCGGCGGCGAGAACATCTACCCCCGCGAGATCGAGGAGTTCCTCTACACCCACCCCGACATCGTCGACGCCCAGGTCATCGGCGTTCCCGACCCCAAGTACGGGGAAGAGCTGATGGCGTGGGTCAAGCTCCGCGACGGCGCGCCGGAACTGACCGCCGACAAGCTCCGCGAGTTCTGCACCGGCAAGCTCGCGCACTACAAGATCCCCCGCTACGTGCACGTGGTGGACTCCTTCCCGATGACCGTCACCGGGAAGGTCCGCAAGGTGGAGATGCGCGAGCGCGCCATGGAGATCCTCGGCCTGTCCGACGACGCCGGACACTGACGACGCCGGACACTGATCCGGAGAGGGAGAGACACAGCGATGGGCACGCCCGCCTACGAGCGCTTCCGCGCCGCCCGGGACCTCCTGCTGCGGCACCGGGAGGACTACGACACCGCGTACCGCGAGTTCTCCTGGCCCGACCTGGAGGAGTTCAACTGGGCGCTGGACTGGTTCGACGAGATCGCCCGCGGCAATGACCGGACCGCGCTGTGGATCGTCGAGGAGGACGGCTCAGAGCGCCGCTGGTCCTTCGCCGAGATGTCGGCGCGCTCCAACCAGGTCGCCAACTGGCTGACCGGACACGGAGTGACCCGCGGCGACCGGATCATCGTGATGCTCGCCAACCAGGTCGAGCTGTGGGAGACCACCCTGGCGGCCATGAAGATCGGCGCCGTGGTGATCCCCGCCACGATCCTGCTCACCCCCGACGACCTGCGCGACCGGGTGGAACGCGGCGCGGCCAGGCACGTGGTGGCGGCCGCCGAGCACACCGGCAAGTTCGCCGACGTCGCCGGCGACTACACCCGCATCGCGGTGGGCGGCCCGGTCGACGGCTGGCTCGACTACGCCGACGCCTACTCCGCCGACACCTCTTTCGCCCCCGACGGCCCCACCAAGGCCGGCGACCCGCTGCTGCTGTACTTCACCTCCGGGACCACCGCCAAGCCCAAGCTGGTCGAGCACACCCACGCCTCATACCCGGTCGGGCACCTGTCCACGATGTACTGGATCGGGCTCGAACCCGGAGACGTGCACCTCAACATCTCCTCGCCCGGCTGGGCCAAGCACGCCTGGAGCAACGTCTTCGCCCCCTGGAACGCCGAGGCGACGGTCTTCATCTACAACTACTCGCGCTTCGACGCCGAACGGCTGCTGCGCGAGATGGAACGCTGCCGGGTGACCAGCTTCTGCGCCCCGCCGACGGTGTGGCGGATGCTCATCCAGGCCGACCTGGGCCGCCTCAGCGTCCCGCCGCGCAAGGTGGTCGGCGCCGGCGAACCGCTCAACCCGGAGGTCATCGAACAGGTCCAGCGCGCCTGGAACGTCACCATCCGCGACGGCTTCGGGCAGACCGAGACCACCGTCCAGGTCGCCAACACCCCCGGCCAGCCGATCAAGCCCGGATCCATGGGCCGCCCCGTGCCCGGATACGCCATCGAGTTGATCGACCTGGTCACCGGCGAGCCCGCCCAGGAGGGGGAGATCTGCATCGATCTGTCCCGCCGGCCGCTGGGGCTGATGGTCGGCTACCACGGCGACCCCGAACGCACCGCCGAGGCGATGAAGGACGGCTACTACCACACCGGCGACATCGCCTCCCGGGACGAGGACGGCTACCTGACCTACGTGGGCCGGGCCGACGACGTGTTCAAGGCCTCCGACTACCGGATCTCGCCGTTCGAGCTGGAGAGCGTGCTGCTGGAGCACGAGGCGGTCGCCGAGGCGGCCGTGGTGCCCGCCCCCGACCCGGTGCGGCTGGCGGTGCCGAAGGCGTACGTGGTGCTCGCCGCCGGATGGACGCCGGATGAGAAGACCGCCGCGGAGATCCTGCGCTACTCCCGCGAGCACCTCGCCCCCTACAAGCGGATCCGGCGGCTGGAGTTCGCCGAGCTGCCCAAGACCATCTCCGGCAAGATCCGCCGGGTCGAGCTGCGCGCGCACGCCGCCTCGGGAGCCTCCGGCACCGAGTACCGCGAAGAGGACCTCTTGACGTCCTGATCGTCACCCTCCGTAACGGATGTGACCTGGTCCACTGCATCACCCCAGGCAGTGGGCCAGGCCACTTCTTGATCCCCTTACGGATCGTTGTGGTTTTGTTTTCGTACGCACCCTTGGGAACGATGTCCCGATCTGCCAGTCTGCGGCCGTGAACGCACAGCAAGCGCAGGCCGCAGAGACCAGAAGCGGACTCGACAAGTACTTCAAGATCACGGAACGAGGCTCCACCGTGGCCCGCGAGGTGCGCGGCGGGCTGGCCACCTTCTTCACGATGGCCTACATCGTGGTCCTCAACCCCCTGATCATCGGCACGGTCGCCGACGCCGACGGGCAGTTCCTCGGCGACTCCACCCAGCCCGGCGGGGCGATCCCCCTGGTGGCGGCGGCGACCGCGCTGATCGCCGGGCTGCTGACGATCGCCATGGGCGTGATCGGCCGCTACCCCCTCGCGATGGCCGCCGGCCTCGGACTGAACGCGGTGCTGGCGTTCAGCGTGGCCAGCGGCATGTCCTGGGAGGACGCGATGGGCATCGTCGTCCTCGAGGGCCTGATCATCCTGCTGCTGGTGCTGACCGGCTTCCGCACGGCGGTGTTCCACGCCATCCCGCCCGAGCTGAAGACCGCCATCGCGGTGGGCATCGGCCTGTTCATCGCGCTGATCGGCTTCGTGGACGCCGGATTCGTCCGCCGCATCCCCGGCGCCGAGGGCGAATCGACGGTGCCGGTGCAGCTCGGTGCCACCGGCAGCCTCTCCGGCTGGCCCACCCTGGTGTTCTGCGTGGGACTGCTGCTGACCGCGTTCCTGGTGGCGCGGCGGGTCAAGGGCGCGATCCTCATCGGCATCGTGGCGACCACCGTCTTCGCGATGATCGTGGAGGCCTTCGCCAAGGTCGGTCCGTTCAACGCCGGCCCCGGCCCCGACGGCAAGCCGGTCATCAACCCCGACGGCTGGCAGCTGAACGTCCCCACACTGCCCGACGAGGTGGTCAGCGTCCCCGACCTGAGCCTGCTCGGCGAGTTCAGCCTGTTCGGCAGCTTCGAACGGGTCGGAGTGGTGGCCGCCCTGCTGTTCGTGTTCACGATCATGCTGGCCGACTTCTTCGACACCATGGGCACCGTGGTCGGCGTGGGGGCGGAGGCCGGCCTGCTGGACAAGCAGGGCAACCTCCCGGGCGTGCGGAACGTCCTGATCGTCGACTCGATCGGCGCCGCGGCCGGCGGAGCCGGATCGGTGTCCTCCAACACCACCTACATCGAGTCGGCCGCCGGTGTCGCCGAGGGCGCCCGCACCGGCCTGGCCAGCGTGGTGACCGGGGCGCTGTTCCTGGTGGCCATGTTCTTCTCGCCGCTGGTGACGATCGTGCCCTTCGAGGCCGCCACCCCCGCGCTGGTCGTGGTCGGGTTCCTGATGATGACCCAGATCCGCAACATCGACTTCAGCGACTACGACGTGGCCATCCCGTCGTTCCTGACCATCGTGCTGATGCCGTTCACCTACTCCATCACCGCGGGCATCGGCGCGGGCTTCATCGCCTACGTGGTCATCAAGGCCGCCCGCCGGCGATTCGCCGAGATCCACCCGCTGATGTGGCTGATCGCCGTGCTGTTCGTCATCTACTTCGCCCTGGACCCGATCAAGGAACTGCTGAACGTGGTCTGATGAGCGAGGAGTGCGGACCGGCGGCCTGCGGGCCGCCGGTCCCGTATCGGGGGGACGGTTCGGTGCGGGCCGGTCCCGTGTGAGGGCTCTTCTTCCGTCAGGGCGGTTCTGCGGGGGCGGCCCCGTGCGAGGACGGACGGTCTCACATCGAGGCGGTTCCGCGCGCAAGGCGCGTCGGTCCTGTGCGAGGGCGCGCCGATTCCCCATCGGGTTCCCCATCGGGGCGCGCCGGTCTCACGCCGGGGCACAGGGCTTCGGGCCGGGGGGCGCGGCGCCCATGCCGACCGCCGCGATGCCGCCCTCACCGGTCGGCGGGATTCTCCCTCCATGCGGCTTTATCAATCGCCCCGGCAATTGAATCCGGTACTGACCTGGCCAAATGCCTAATCCCCTGAGGGGAGTTGATAAAACGGGCATTGGGGGTTAACGTGTGCGAGGCGCTCCGACGGGAAACGGGAGCGCTGTCACGGGGGTGAGCCACCGCCGAGGCGTCGGCGTGGCTGCAGACGCGCGGAGCGTTCCGGCGTGCGCTCGTCCCGGTGATTTCGGGAATTTCGATGGATCGGGGGAATCAGTGCGCAAGCTCGTCGCCTGCCTCGCCATGATCGGTGGGCTCGTGGCCCTTGCCGCGCCCGCGGCCCAGGCTGCCCCCTACCAGGGCGGCAACTATGGGCTCTACGGAATGGAAGGGTTCTACCCGACGCAGGAACCCTGCGCGGGAACCTTCCGGCTGATTCACAGCACGACCTGGAACGGCATCCGGCTCAAGTACTTCTACTCCGACGTCTGCGGCTCGTTCGCCCGGATCGAGAACGCGCCGCAGAACAGCTCCGCCCTGCTGCAGCGCTCCGACGACGGCCGACCGGAGGCCGACGGCTGGGTCGCCGAGAGCGTGGACCCGGGTATCAATTACGCCTACACCATGATCGGGAACAACCTCCACGGCCGGGTCTCCCGCGCCGTTCTCGTGGTGGACGGTCACCAGGTCGCCTGGACCAGCTGGTACTGATCCGAGCCGGTGTTTCCGGACAGATGACGGGAGCCCTTACCCCGGAAACACGGAAACCGTTCGATGGGCCTTATGCCGCCCCGGTCGCCCGCCGCTTTCGCGGTGCGCGAGACCCCGGACACCGGGTTCCGCGATGGCGGACGGCCACCGCGGATCACGCGGCACGGCGGTGAAAAGGACCGTCGGACGGTCGTCGAAGCGGGCGCCGGTGTTCACTCACCGGCGCCCGCCTTCCACGTCTCCACCGGGCCGCCGAGGCGGTTTCCGGCGCTCGGTGCCCTGGAACGACCGGTTCCAAGCGAGATGCACCGGCACCGCGACACCTCGTGCTCCTGTGGATGAGGAGCGTTTTCCCGTCGGGGGATCGTCCACGGTGCCCATCGTCCCTGGCGTCCCTTGCGATGAGGCCGAACCCGCATGCACGGACGAGGATCCAACGAGCCGAAGGGATGACGGGCCAGGGGAATGAGCCGGCCGCCTGATCCGTGAGAAGGCATCGGTGCCGGCATGGGCTCCCGCTCGTCCCCGCCCGCATCCCGTGTACGGCGCCGCGACCGGTGCGACGACGCAGATCCGGCACCGGGGGAGCGAGCACCGAGGAAGAGCATGTGCCGTGCCTCGTCCAGAGACGGGGCGATGGGCGGTGGGGGGAGAAGGTGACTCTGGCGAGGAAAGGCACCCGGCGGATCGTCGTCGACGGAGTCGAGTTCCGCTGGAAGGTCCGCCACAAGCCGACCTACGACCAGGGCATCGGGGCAAGCCCGCTGACCTTCGTGGCAGAGCCGGCCGAACGTCCGGAATCACTGCTCGTGGTCTCCCTGCCCCACCCGCACCCGGGCAACTGGCTGGACCTGCCGAGCGTCCCCGTCCTGCCGCGAACCGTGGCCACCGCGATCAGACTGGCATTGGCCAGAGGATGGCGCCCCTTCCAGCCGGGCCCGGCCTTCACGCTGTCCCTCGATGAGACCCTGACCTCGGCCTTGCCGGTGCGCGTCCAAGCCGAGTGATCGTCGGTCAGGACAGGCTCATCCGGCGGCGTATTGAGGAGGCCCGTGTGGGGGAACCTGGCGAGGATGGTGGAAAGCCCTTTCTGGGGCGCCCCGATTCGGCACGGACGGCCGTGGGAGACGACACAGGCTGCATGTGGGCGCTGGGGGCAGTGCGATGGTGTCCTATCGGTGTTTGCCCAGGTGGGATGCTGTTCTGTCCGTCCTGCGGCGTACCCGCGCTGTACCCGTGCCCTGCTCGCCCTCACTATGGAGCACGCCCGATGAGCAGTTGTGGTTCCTCCAGGGGTGATGAGGAACAGGCACGGCAGATCAACGAGGAGTTGCGCCGGACGCGGTTGCGATCCCTCTAGGGAATAAGCGCCCGTCCGCTCACGCGCCCCGAACTCGCCACATCCAGGGCCCTAATCACCCCTGGAAGGATGGGGACTTTGGCCGGTGATTTGGGGTGTCCGGCCCGGCGGTTGCCGCCCGGTGATCGGCCTTCAAGCCGCATGCACCGGGCGGCAGGGCCAACGGGCCGTGTGGCGGCGTGTAGCGCCGCCACTCTTGATCTCAATGGGCTGAATTCGGTAAGTCCGGACGCTGCGTGGGCGTCTGATCCGTAGCAAGATCAACTCTGTGCAGCCCCGTCCACCATCGTCAAGGGCCATTGTCGGTACCAGCGTTAGCAGCACGCCGGGCACCCACAGAACCCGGCAAGGGGATGAGCACCGGAAGCCCTACAGCAGTACCTTGACCTCAACTATCACGACAAGTGGACTTTCGACCTCAAGGTCATTGCCGCTCCAAAAGTCGAGCGAGTCTATCCTGGCTGATCAGCGTGGTTGGGTGATCTGGGCCGAGTATCCGTTGAGAATCGTCGAGTGTCTTTTGAAGCATTCTTTCTGCCTCATCTAGGCGCCCAAGATCTCGCAAGATAGAGCCCAAGTTGGAGCGACTTGCCAAAGTGGCCTTACTCTCTTTTCCGAGGTAACGCTCTCGAATATTAAGAGCCTCTAGTGCCTCACTCTCAGCCCTAGAGAGCTGACCTTGATTGGCGTGAAGATTGGCCAGGTTGTCAAGAGTGGATGCGAGGCCAGGCATGTAAGCTTCTGGCACTTTTTCTGCCAGGTTCCTGTAGATGGTGGTGGCTTCGTGGCTGGTCTCTAGTGCTTCTTCTCGCCGTCCCATTTCGGCGAGGCGAACTGCGAGGTTGTTCAAAGAAGATGCCAGATCTGGCTTGTGCTTTTCAGGGGCAGAGGCGACTAGTTCACGATAACGGCGCACTTCCTCTTCAAGGTCTTGGAGATTCTTCATTCGGATCCCTCATTGCGTTCAGAAGATTCGCTATTGCCGTGAGCGGTGCGAATCCATTGGCTTATGTATCCAGGCTGGAGGGCAACCTCTTCGCTATAAATCTTAAAATCGATAGTTCTTTCGTGTTCAGTTATTCTTGGGTGGACTGCTGGCTTGTCGAGGGCTCTGACCTCATTATTATCTCGGTCGTTCTTTATCAGGGAGGTGGCTAGTCCGCTCGCGACTGTCAGTACGACAACTGCAACCCACCGCAAAGTTGTAGCCTGAGTGGTTGTGTAGTTGATCGCTACGTTTGTCCCGGTTCCTAGGGCGGCCACGACAAGGGCGGCAACTACGCCTGCTCTCCACGATGCCCTTGACTGCCTACTCTCTGCCACAAGGCCACTCAAGCGGATTTGCGCTTATTTAGCAACCTGCTTGGAAACAGACGGTGCGATGGGATCGGTCCAGGGAGGCCGTACATCCGCCACACCGGTCTGGATGATAGCGGTCTCCGTTAGCGGGTCGCCCTTGAATCCTGTGCGGAGGTTCCTCATTGAGTTTAGACGTTTGCTGACTCGGTCTCGTGGAGGCGGCCGGTTCTTGTGGCCAGCGTGCATGGGGGTTGGTGTTTCTGCCGCTGGTGGCGTTCGTGTGTGGGTGTCGGGTGGTCTGGGGCTGGTTCGTAGGCTGGGGCGCGTGATCCGTGCTGTGGTGTTCGATGTGGGTGAGTGCCTGGTCGATGAGACCCGGGAGTACGGCACCTGGGCGGACTGGCTGGGAGTGCCTCGGCACACGTTCTCGGCGGTGTTCGGTGCGGTGATCGCCCGTGGGCTGGACTATCGGGAGACCTTCCAGGTGTTCGCTCCGGGGTTCGATCTGACCGAGGAGCGGGAGAAGCGGGCCGCGGTGGGGCAGGCCGAGTGGTTCGGTGAGGAGGATCTGTATCCGGATGCGCGGCCGACGTTGGCCGAGCTGCGGGAGGCCGGCCTGTGGGTGGGGATCGCGGGGAATCAGACGGTGCGCGCGGGCGGCATCCTGCGGGAGTTGAAGCTGCCGTGCGACATGCTGGCCACCTCTGATGACTGGGGGGTGGCCAAGCCGGACCCGGCCTTCTTCGAGGCGGTGGTCCGGGAGGCCCCGTGCGAGGCGGGGGAGATCTTGTATGTGGGTGATCGGCTGGACAACGACATCCGGCCGGCGGCGGCGGTGGGGTTGAAGACGGCGTTGATCCGCCGGGGTCCGTGGGGAATCATCCAGCAGCACGATCCGGATGCGGATCGGTTGCCGACGATGCGGATCGATTCCCTCACGGAGCTGCCCGGCAAGATCGCGGAGTTCAACGCTTCAGCGCGCTGAGGGTGGTCTCCCACCCGTACAGGCGGTCGTCCAGTCGGCGCACGCATTCTTGATCGGCCCAGGGCTCCAGGGCGCGGCGGACCTGGGTGATGCGGTCCATGCCGGTGGCGTACCAGGTGCGGGCCAGCTGGTCGAGGGCCTCCTCGGCGCGGGCGCACGCGGCTTCGGGGTCGCCTGCGGCCGCTTCGACGGAGGCCAGGTCGCCCAATACGACGCTGCGCTGTTTGGTGTCCGCGGCGGGGAGGTTCTCCAGGACCTTGGTCAGGGTCTCGCGGGCCTGGGGGATGAGACCGGCCTCCAGACCGGTGCTCTTCTCGGAGGCCGTGGTCGAACGATCAGCGGATGGGACGGGTCGCCCAGATCGGGGGCAGGTAGTGGGCTGGGCGTGTGGTGATGAGATGGGTCCGCAGGTGTCCGGCCGTGGCGGTGGAAACGCCCAGAGCTTCGGCGAGGCGGCGAAAGGTCAGGTAGTCGATGCCGCGGCCGGCGGCGTTGTGTTCATAGATGCGGGCTTGGTGACCGAGGTCTTCGATGGTGACGGCGTGGGGTTCATGTCGGGCTCTGCTTCCTGCCTCTCGTAGGGCGGTGGCTTTGGCCCGTTCGTAGTCGAGCTCGGAGAAACCGCACAGGGCGCCCGTGATCCGTTCGGCCTCCTCCAGGGACGTCGCGTGCCGGAGGGCTTGGGCCAGGGGGTTGACGGCCAAGGCTTGAGCGTAGGTGAGGCGGTAGACGTTGGGGCTGTGGTCGGTGAGGGGGACCGGTAGGCCGCTGTCGCGGACTTCGGCGGTGCCGCGTGCGCCTCGGGCGGCTGCGGCCAGGAGGGCGGTGGCCTCGGAGGGGTGCCAGTCGAAGACGTGGAGGCAGCGGTCGACGTCGGCCGGACGCAGTCGGGTGGCGATGGCGGTGCCCGCGCGTGCCAGCACGTCGATTTCGGGGATTTCGCCGTCGAGTCCTGGGCCGGCGATCAGGACGTCTACCGGGATGTCCAGCTCGTGGCATGCGGACAGCACCAGGGCGTCGGCCAGCGGACTGCGTAGGCCGGGGTCGTCGCCAGTGGTGAGGATGTCGCCTCCGACGTCGATGATTTCGGCGTGAGGGGCGGCGAGGACGGCGGCCAGTTCGCGGAGTTGGAGGCGCAGGCCGTGGGCTCCATGAGTGGGGTCGAGCAGGGCCAGGGGGGCATCGAGTGCTGCGGCGAGGCGGGGCAGGGTAGAGCCGGCCGGGGGGATCGGGCGGGTGTGAGGGGTGATCACCCTGACGTGTTCGGTGAGGCGGCGGAGGCTGGCGAAGTCGCGTACGCTACGGGGACCGGGCAAGGGGTCGATGAGCAGGCGGTCCCAAGCGAGGGTGGCGATGCAGGCCGGTTCGCTGCCGGTTGCGGCGTGGATGATGGCGGCGGCCAGGGCGTCGCCTCCTCCGCCTGCGGCGATGAGCAGCCGGGTCATGGCCGCACTTTACGAGCTGGCCGCGAAGACATTGGCCAGTAGAGTGGCTGGTGGCATTGTCCACTTCTCATCGCGGGCGGGAACGCATGCCGGAGTTGGAGCAGGCCCTGCCGAAGTACTTGCAGATCGCTGGGCACATTCGTGATCGGATCCTGCGCGGTGATCTTCAGCCTGGGGACGAGGTCCCGTCTGAGCGGCAGATCGCGGCGGAATGGAACGTCTCGCGTCCGACTGCGACGAAGGCCCTTGAAGCGCTGCGCCTGCAAGGGCTGGTGGAGTCCCGGCGCGGATCAGGAACCTACGTGCGCAACCGCTATGACCTGCATCGGCGGGCGCGTGAGCGATACCAGCGGGCGAGCGAGACCGGACGGATCTATCCGCCGAACGAGCGGGCGGAGATCGTGGCCGCCGAACTCGTCCCCGCTCCGCCGCATGTGGCCGAGGCTCTGGGGTTGGAGAACGGGCAGCAGGCGGTGCGTCGGCACCGGATCATCTATCGCGATGATCATCCGGTGGAGGCTTCGACGTCCTGGTACCCGGCGGCGATCGCGGAGCGGGCTCCTCGGCTGCTCGAACATGAGCGGATTCTTGAAGGCACTCTCGCCTACGTGGAGAGCGCCACGGGTCGGCGGGCGCGTCATGCCTATGACAGGGTGGCCGCTCGGCTGGCCGGCGGGGAGGAGCTGGCGGTGTTCGGCCTGGCGGCTCCGGCGGCCGTGCTCGTCATTCGGCACGTGGTGCTCGATGTGGACGAACGCCCGTTGGAGTTCGCCGAGGCGGTGTACCCGCCGGACGCGTGGACCTACGAGCAGCGGTACACGATCCACTGAGTCCAGGCCCCGAGTCCTCTAGAAGCCCTTGTCATCGCAAGTGGCCTATGCCACCCTCTCAATGCAAGTGGTCTATGCCACTAGCCAAAAGAGCGAAGTGGCTAGGTTGCGTGGAACGCGAACGCGGGTG
This sequence comes from Thermomonospora catenispora, assembly GCF_006363815.1. Taxonomy (GTDB): domain Bacteria; phylum Actinomycetota; class Actinomycetes; order Streptosporangiales; family Streptosporangiaceae; genus Thermomonospora; species Thermomonospora catenispora. Next base: position 154,369 of record NZ_RRYT01000008.1, on the reverse strand, counting down.
GTCAGGCGAGGAGTGATGGGCTGCGGGATCGGCGGCGTGATGGTGGGCTGTGGCGCGGCATTGCAACCCTCTGGGTGGCCGTCTGGAGGGGGCCTTGCCGTCGCGTCCGCCGGTCCCGCTCGGAGATGGAGCGGGAGCGAAAAGACGTGGGTTTCGATCGCGGACGGCTCGAGGCGGCGGACGTGGCCGGTGCGTTCGGCCCCCGCCGGATGCACCTGGCCGCGCTGGACGCCGAACTGTGCAAGCGGCCCGATGTGCTGTGCGGCTTGGTCGCACGCGGCGGGGTGCGGGTGCTGCGGGTGATGGCCTCCGGCGCGGTGTTGCGGGCGGTGGAGGTGGACTGCCGGGAAGACCCCACCGGCTGGGTGTTCACCCGGGCCGACACCGGAGAGCCGATCGGCCCGGCCGGCGACCCCGTGGCGGTGGCCGCCCGGATCGTCCAGGTCCTGACCGGGCGGGCGGCCCGGTGAGCCGGGCGGCGGGCCTGAACGCCCCGGCGGTCTCGGCGGATCCGGCGGGGTCGGGTGCGGGGGATGCGGTGGTGCAGGCGGCGTATCTGCAGGCGGTGATCCGGGTGTACGGGCCGTGGACGAGGTCCAAGGTGATCAGCACCCGCGAGCGGGACTTGGCGGTGCGACGGGTCCGTTACGCCGCCCAAGCCCTGGCCGACCTGGGGGTCCGGCTCCCGCGCACGGAGTCGGGGGCGTGGACGAGGGCGGTCCAGGGTGCATGAGCATCACCCGGCGGATCCGGTGGCCCGGGAGTGTCCGCTGTCCTGCCTGGGGTTGTCGCGGCGTGCCGCCGATCCCTTGCGGTTTCATCTGGTGGACCGGGTGACGGTGGGGGAAGTGCTGCGGCTGTGGGAGAACGACGAACTCCAGGACGTGCGCAACCTGGGGCCGCGGCGGATCGAGGAGATCACGGCGGCGCTGATCACTGCCGGGCTCGTGCCCGCTCCGCGCGGCCAGGAACGCCGCTGATCTGCCCGGTACCTGGGAGCAGGTCCTCATCACCCCTGCGAGGGGCCAACGTTATGCAGCCGATCCTCATTCGGGCGGGTTCTCATCGCTTCTAGGAGGGATCGCTGCGTCGCGGTGTGGACTCCGGCGTGGTCCTGGATTGGGTTCGGCGCGGCGGTCGCCGCCCGGTGGCCGACCGTCAGGCCGCATGCGCCGGGCGGTGGGGTCGGCGGGCCGGGTGGCGATGCTATGCGCCGCCGTTCTTGACGGCGCATCGAGAGGGGCCCTACGCGAGGCTCTCGACGGCGACGGCGGCCCGACGGATGCCCCGCCGGCTCCCTGAAAACTTCGGTACGTATTCGGCACAGACGGCCGTGGAAGGCCGGTGCCAGCCGTGGGCAGCCGGACCACACACGACAGCGCCCTGTTTGCGTTTCCGCAGGTAGGGCGCTGTTTTTCGCTGGTCGGGCGGGGCGCCCCCGGCAGGATTCGAACCTGCGACACACGGTTTAGGAAACCGTTGCTCTATCCCCTGAGCTACGGGGGCTCGGCGCAGGTCAGAGCCTAGCGGACCGCCCGACCGTCTGCCGCACGCAGCGGCCGATGCGTACATATCGCGCCGCGTGCGGGCGGGCGCTCCGGTCGCCGACCGTCGTCCGGGACCAGGGTACGCGCTCCTCGACGTGTCCCGCGCGGGATTATCCGTGTGCCCCCCACGGCCTCGGCGGCCCGAGGCGGCGCGGTGTCCGCTCCCGTCGGCGGCAGGCGCCCGTGACTGGAGTCGGCCGTTGGAGAACCGCGAGTTCCTCGCTTCCGGGTTCACTGCATGACGGCGCGGCTTCTCCCGCACTTCCGGGAGCGGCTCCGGGCGGCGGGCACGGGGGTGAAGATCACCACTGGGGTCACCCAGGGCACAGCTGTTCGGTCTGTCTCGTTTGTGGTGAGATCGATACCCTTCCATGTCGTGACTGGTCGGCATCGCGGAAAACCTGCGCCCGGTGTGCCGCGGCTCGTGCGGAGCAGGGGGGCGCTCGTGGGCGCTCTCGTCGCTCCCGGGCTGGTGCTGGGCGGGGGCGTCGTCATGTGGCTCGGTGGGCCCGATGAGTCCGAGGGGAAGGGACGCGAGCCGCGACGGGTCGTGGCGGGCGGCCCGGCCACGTCGCCTGAGTCGCCGGAGACTCCGCCGGTCTATCCGACGTTCGGGCAGTATGTGCCGCCCAAGTCGGACAAGGCCACGGCCGCGTCGCGCCCCAAGCCCAAGGTCACGGAGAAGAGACCGCAGCCTCGGGAGACATCCCCTCCGAAGCCGCAGCGGACCGGGCCGCAGCCCAGGGAGATCTGTGCCGAGTACGGGCGGCGCAACCCGTGGTTGCGGCACTGGTGCGCCCGCTACGGCCATGGCGACGACCGCCGCGACAGGGACTGACGGGCGGACGACGTCGCAGGGGACGCCGTAGGGCTCGTCCGGCTCCTCCGCGGCGCCCGGTCCGGCGCGTCCGCCGCAGTGGGCGGGCCGCGATCCCGGGCGTCGCCGTCATTCGTCCGGGCCGCCGTGCGGTGTCCGCGCCGGGGAAGGGGACGTGGGGACGGAGCCCGACGAGACGGCGGGCGGCGGTTCCGAACGAGAGGCCCTCGGGCGGGGGGAGGGGACGATTGGGGAGCCAAGGGGCGTTCGGGTTCCGCTCTCGTAGCCCCGGCCTGCAGTGATGTGACGGGAACGTCGGACGGGGGCGGCCCGGCGGTGTAGAACGGTGATCGAAAAGACTTGTCGGGCTTGGTTACACCCGGTCTCAGATGCGAACGTGTAGTAGCGTTCGTGCGATCCCTTCACTTGGTACCCGGAGGACACGCACGTGCTGGTCCCGCGATCAGCGCCGCTGAGGGCGTTCGTCCTGGCGATGACGCTGCTGGCGGTGGTCTGCGCACCCCAAGGCTCAGTGTGGGCGGCCGACCCCATCGATGAACTGCGCCGCGAGGCCAACAAGGCGCGTAAGGACCTGGAGAAGGCCACCAAGGAGTGGGAGAGCCGCAAGAAGGCGTTGGCCGCGTCGCAGGCCAAGCTGCGCGAGACGCTCAAGGAGCTCGGCAAGGCCGAGGCGGAGCTGGACCGGATCCGGGTGCCGCTCGCCCGGCTGGCCAACACGATGTACCAGACGCCGGGCCTCGGCGGCGCCATGGTGATCTTCTCCGCGCAGGGGTCGAGGACGGCGTTGCGGGCCGCCGCCGATCTGACGCACATCGCCAGCGAGCAGGAGGCGTTGATCCGCCGGGCCGATGAACTGCAGCGCCGCTACGAGCAGCTGGCCACCACCGCGCAGGAGCTGCAGTCGCGGAACGCGGTGGAGCAGACCCGGGTGCAGCAGGAGGTGCAGAGGCTCAAGCAGCGGTCGGCCGAACTGACCTCCCAGCTGACCGCGATGCTCGACAAGCTCGAGGTCAGCCGGGAGCGCAGGCTGCTGATGGAGTGCCCCGCGGATCTGGTCGCCGACGCCCGCAAGTATCCCAACGGCCTGATCCCCGCCAAGTACCTGTGCGATCTGCCGCAGAAGGGCGAGCAGCTGCGCGCGGACGCGGCCAGGAGCTTCTACAAGCTGAACGCCGCCTATAAGCGGCGCTTCGGCCGTGACATCTGCATCACCGACTCCTATCGAAGCCTGGCCGACCAGCAGCGCGTCTACTACCAGCGTCCCGGGTTCGCCGCGATCCCCGGTCGCAGCAACCACGGCCTGGGCACCGCGCTGGACCTGTGCGGCGGCGTCCAGATCTCCGGCTCGGTGCAGTTCAGGTGGATGGAGGCCAACTCCCGCAGATACGGCTGGTTCCATCCCAGCTGGGCCTACAGCAACCCCTTCGAGCCCTGGCACTGGGAGTACGGCTCCGAGTGAGCCGGCCGCGGCGGTCGGGCCCGCGAGGCCGGTCGCGGGGTCGGGGAGGGGCGGACCGGCCCTGTGCACGGTGACGGTTCCTCCGTGACGCCCGGGCCGGTCGACGGCGGCTCGACGGCGAGGGCGGGGCCGTCGCGGGACGGTCGCCGTGGTGCCGCCCGTGCGGGTCGTCTCAGGACGGCGGGGAGTGCGTCGCGGCGGTGCGCGGGGCGTTCACCAGGGCCACCGCCAGACGCGAACCCGAGGCGGCGGTGAGGGCGGCGGCCTGTTCCCTCGTGGTGGCCAGCATGATCAGGCCTCCGGGTTCGCCTGTGGTGGAGTCCTCCCGCAGGACCGCGACCACCGGGACGGCCGAGACGACCACCCTGGCGTCGCCGGTGTTCCGAGGGAGGGGGACGGGAGGGCCGGACGGGGCGGGCGACGGGGCGGAGGGGGCAGGCTCCGGGTGAGGATGCGCGGCGGGCGCGTGCGGGCGCAGGTCGTCGAGGCCCACTCCGGAGCCCGCCAGATCGGCGGGGATGTCGCTGGAGAGCACGTCGACCCGGTCGCCGGGACGCACCAGACGCACCGTGCCGGGGTCGGCGGGCCGGATCGGGGTGGCCACGACGTCCGGGCCGTATCCGGCGAGGAGCCGCCTGCCGACCGTGCGCACATCGGTGAGGACCTCCCCGCGCCGCATCGGTCCGGCGAGGGTCCGTCCCTTCGCACGCCTGCGGATCGCCCCGTCCGGGACCGCCGCGGCGGGCAGGACGGCCGGGCGCAGGTCCCCGGGCTGGAGGGTCGCGCCCGCCGGCAGGTCGCGGGCCGCGACGAGCACCCGTACGCCGTCCGGGTCGGCGGGCCGGACGGCGGCCACCGTGAGCAGCACCGACAGGGCGGCCAGCGCCGCCGCCACCGGCCGCCGATGACGCAGTAAGCGCCTGCTCCAGCGGCTCACACCGGATGCGGGCGAGGGGGCCGTGCGGTCTTTCATGACGTGTTCCTTTCGGCTTCCTTCGACGGCGGATCAGTGGTGGATCGGCGGTGGATCTCTTCGTCGGACGCCCCCTCCCGCGGAGGGCGGGGCGTGCGGGCGTCCGGCGGCCGCGGGCGGCCTGAGGTCGTGAGGGCGGGGTGATCGTCTCGCCGGGATCGCGCACGCGAGAGCCCTTCAGGGGCGGCGCCGGCGCGGTCCGGCGTCGGGCGGCGTCGAGGCCCCACCGGGGCCGCATCGGGCCGCATCGAGGCGGCGTCGGACACGGCCGCGGGCCGCCGTGGAGGGCCGGGGGAGCGCCGGATCGTCGGCGGCCGGGCCGGTCGGGAGGGTCGGTGAGCAGAGCCGGTCAGGGAAGCTCGATGGGGAGTTTCATGCCGTCCAGGGTGCGAGGGCAGGGGCAGGACCGCTCGGACGGCAGGGCCTCGACCACCTGGGCGACCAGGGCGCGCAGCCGGTCGACGTTCTGGGAGAAGACGCGGAAGACCTCCTCCATGGTGACGCCCTCGCCCTCTTCGATGCCCGCGTCGAGATCGGTGACCAGGCACATCGGGATGTAGCAGAGGGCCAGCTCACGGGCCAGGACCGCCTCGGGATGGCCGGTCATGCCCACCAGCGTCCACCCCTGTGCCGCATACCACCGCGACTCGGCGCGGGTGGAGAACCGCGGCCCCTCGATGACGACGAGGGTGCCTCCGTCGACGGGGTCCCAGCCGGCCTTCCGGGCGGTGGCGACGGCGGCGCGGCGACCCGCCGGGCAGTAGGGGTCGGCGAACGACACGTGGATGGCGGCGCCCTCCTCGTAGTAGGTCTGGACCCGCCCCGAGGTGCGGTCCACCAGCTGGTCGGGCACGACGAGCGTGCCGATGCCGTGCTCGGGGGTCAGGGAGCCGACCGCGCTGGGGGCGATGATCTGCCGGACGCCCAGCGAACGCAGCGCCCACAGGTTGGCGCGGTAGGGGATCTTGTGCGGCGGGTGGCGGTGGTCGCGGCCGTGCCGGGGCACGAACGCCACCCGGCGGCCGGCGACCGTCCCCACCGCGATCGGATCGCTGGGCGGGCCGTAGGGGGTCTGGACCGTCACCTCGTGGGGGTCGTCGAGGAAGGAGTAGAACCCCGAGCCGCCGATGACCCCGATCTCAGCAGTGGTGGTAGCCATGCCGCCGACCCTAGCCAGCGGCCCTCGGCGCGGGGAGCCCCCGGACGAGGTGTGGAAAACCCTCCCGGGTCAGTCTTCGGCGTCTGCCTCGGCGGCCGGGGACGGAGGCGTCATTCGGCCGCCCGCGAGGATGACGTTCACGCGTCCACCCGATAGCCGGGGATGGAGGGCCAGCGCACGGTGAGGACGACCGAGTCCTCTTCGGCGTACCAGGAGTGGTCCACGCCCCTGCCCCACACCACGTAGTCGCCCCGCTCGGAGAGGGTCACCGAACGGTGCGGGAAGTCCAGGCGGAAGCGTCCGCTGATGAGCACCAGCAGGGCCGTGCGCTTCTCCCCGGTCGTCCATCGGGCCCGGCGTTCGCCGCGCGGATGGACGCCCCATTTGATCTCCACGGCGTCGCTGTGCCGCAGGTCCGACGGGTCTTTGAAGTGCCCGAGCAGCCATCCGCGGTCGAGGGCCGCGTCCCGGTCGGCCTTGCCCACATAGATCCCGTCGTCCACGGGATCTGGACGTTAGCAGCCCGCCGCCCGGCGCCGGGAACGGCGACGAAAGGGACGGACCGGCGGCGGGCTGGGGTCGTCCGCCGGTCTCGACCGCGGCGGCGACCGCCCTCTGCGGTCCCGCACCCTGCGGCCCTGCGCCCCGCTGCTTTGCACCCTGCGGTCCCGCGGCGGGCGGAGCGCCGTCGCGGGACCGCAGGGGAGGGCGGGTCCGGCCGGTGAGGCCGGTGGGGTCCGGCCGGACCCGCGGTGATCGTTCCGGGCTCGTGCGGGGCGGGTCAGCCGACGGACTGGAGGGCCCGCTGCTCCTCCTCCGGAGCGGGACGGGCCTCCCGGCGGGCCAGGCCGCTCGGCGCCCAGATGCGGCGGCCCAGGTCGTAGGACAGGGCGGGCAGCAGCAGGGAGCGGACGACGATGGTGTCGAGCAGGACCCCGAAGGCGACCACGAAGCCCATTTCGACCATCGACACCAGCGGGAGGGTGGTCAGGGCCGCGAACGTGGCGGCCAGCACCACCCCGGCCGAGGTGATCACGCCGCCGGTGACGGTGAGCCCGCGCAGCACGCCCCGGCGGGTGCCCAGCTGCTGGGACTCCTCCCGGACCCGGTGCATCAGGAAGATGTTGTAGTCCACCCCCAGCGCCACCAGGAAGATGAACGCCAGCAGCGGGAATCCGGCGTCGGCGCCCTCGAAGCCGAACACGTGCCGGAAGACCCATCCCGACGCCCCCAGCGCGGCCAGGAACGACAGCCCCACGGTGGCCATCATCAGCAGCGGGGCGACCAGGGACCGCAGCAGCGCGACCAGGATGCCGAACACCACCACCAGGACGATCGGGATGATCACCAGGTTGTCGCGGAAGGCCGCCCGGTTGACGTCCAGCGTGGTGGCGGTGATGCCGCCGACCTTGGCGTCGGCCGCGGGCACCGCGTCGACCGTGGTGCGCAGCCGCTCCACGGTGTCCCGGGCGTCCTGGCTGTCGGCGCGGTCGCGCAGCGTCACCTCGTAGCGGACCAGGTCGCCGGCGGTGCGCGGCTCGCTCACCGCGGCCACGCCCGCGGTGCCGCGGATCGTCTCCGCCAGGGGCGCGGCGGCGGCAGCGTTGCCGATGACGATCGTGGGGGAGCCGGAGCCGCCCGGGTAGTGCCGGGCCATGATCTCGGCGCCGACGATCGAGTCGGGCTTGTCGACGAACTGCCCGGCGTCGCTCAGCCCTTCGGCCTTGAGCGAGCCCAGCCCCAGCGTCATCCCCGCCAGCATGACCGTGGCGACGCCGGCCAGCAGCCGCGGACGGCGGCCGACCAGGGCGGCGATCCTGGCCCAGAAGCCGTGCTCGCGCTCGTAGGCCTCCGGGTCCAGGTAGGCGGCGTCGTAGCGGGGGATGAGCGGCCAGAACAGCCACCGGCCGAAGATCACCAGCAGGGCCGGCAGCAGCGTCGTCATGGACAGCAGCGCGGTGATCACCCCGGCGGCGGCGACGGGACCCAGGCCGGCGGTGGAGTTGAGCTCGGCGACCATCAGGCACAGCAGGCCCAGGCTGACGGTGCCCGCCGACGCCACGATCGCGGGTCCGGCGCGGTGCAGCGCGAACGCCATCGCCTCATGCCGGTCCGGGTGACGGTGCAGCTCCTCGCGGTAGCGCGCCACCAGCAGCAGGGCGTAGTCGGTGGCGACTCCGAAGACCAGCACGGTCAAGATCCCGGCGCTCTGGCCGTTCACGGTCAGGTCGGCGTACTCGGCCAGCAGGTAGACGACGCTTTGCGCCAGCCCCAGCGCGGCCAACGCGCTCAGCACCGGGATCAGCCACAGCACCGGGCTGCGGTAGATGAGCAACAGCAGCACGATGACCACGAGTCCGGCCGCCAGCAGCAGGAACCCGTCGATGGTCTCGAACACCTTGATCATGTCGGCGAGACCCCCGGCGGGACCGGTGACGTGGACGTTCAACCCGGGAGGGGCGCGCTTGACCACGTCGCGGGCCTGGTCGACGGCGTCGATCAGGTGGTCGGGGTCGGTGAACGGCACGAGCGTCTGCAGCGCCGTGCCGTCCTGGGAGGGGATCGGCCCCTGCGGCTGCCGCGCTCCGGGCAGCTTGCTCAGCGCCTCGAGATCGGCCTGCGCCTTGGCGCGGTCCTGCGGGGTGATCCCGCTCGGCCGTTCGTAGACGATGACGGCCGGGACCATCTCCTCGTCGCTGAAACGCTTCTCCAGCTCGGCGACCCGGGTGGACTCCGCGCCTGCGGGCAGCCATGCCGCATCGTCGTTCTCTTCGACCTCACCGAGCTTGCCGGCCATCGGGCCGAGCACCATGAGCAGCACGATCCATATCGCCAGCACCGCCCACTTGCTGCGGCTGCCGGTGGGCAGCGCCGTCAGCCGGGCCCACACCCCGCCCGGCGGCTTGTGACCTGGTGCGGCCATGCCATCCCCCTTTTCGAGATATATCGCGTTTGATGGTCAAGGGTGTCTCGGTGTTCGAGGAGAGTCAAGTAATATCTCGATTGCCGCGGTGTTCTTCCATCCGCTTCAACCTTCGCCACCGCCGCCGCATCGGGCATCGGGGAGCCGCCCTGACCCGTCCCTGAGTCGTCCCTGACCCGGTCCCGGACCCCGCCCTCCCACCTCCTGAGGACCGCCCGGCGTCCGCGCCGCACCGCACCCGCCGTGAGCAGCGCCTCCGCCCCCGCGGGCGGTACGGCCGCCTCGTCCGCCGCGCCGCCCGACCCCGAGGCGGCCGCCGCGGCCGCACCCGTCGGCGTCACCCGCATCGGGACCGGCGCCCCGCAGGGAACGCGAACGTGGCGTGAAGGTCAGGGGGGACGAGGCGATCGGCGGGGCGCGGCGTCGAGAGCCTCCGAGGAGGCCCCGCCGTCGGGCACGGGAGGGACCAGGTCCCTGCGGAGCGGGACAGGGCCAGGCGGTCGACCGGCCGATCCGACGGGTCGGGACATGGGCGCGCCGCCGGAACACGTGCCGATGGGGGCGGACCGCGCCGTCCGCCGTCGGAATACGCGCCGACGACGGCGAGCCCCGCCGCTCGTCGTCGTGCTCGACCCCTGGTGGTCCACCGCCACCGGAGCGCGTTCCGGGGAGGGCGGGTCCTGCCGCCCGCTGCCGTGTTCAGATCCGCCGGTGATCCGCCGCCACCGGGACGCGCACCGACGACGGCCGGCCTCGCTCGGCGGACCGCAGGGCAGGGGGACCGCGGCGGGAACGACGAGAGGGCGGGCCGGATCCGCCCGCTGGAGACGGGCATCGGGGGCGGGCGCCCCGGTGTGGGCCGGATGCGCGCCGGGCACGCTGCGACGAGGCGGGCGAGGGGCCGGCACGGCGGACGGCCGGAGGAACGGGGACGGGGATGTGCCGGGAGACCGCCGAGGACGGACCTGGAGAGGCGGCCGGAGAAGACGCCGACGGCGTGGTCGGAGAGGCCGCCGGGGCGTGCCGGAGGAGCGGCTGAAGACGCGGCAGGGGAGGCGGCCGAGGATCAGCCGGAGAGGCCCGCCGGGGGTGGTGAGAACGGTCGGCCGGAGAAGTCTTGAGGACGCGGAGAGGCCCGCCGAGGGCGCCTCCGGGGGAGCATGGGCGAGGACGCGGCTGAGCGAGCGCCCACCGGCCGGGCCGAAGAGGCGGCCGGAGACGTGATCGAAGGTGTGGGCGGGACCTCGCGGCGCTCGATGACGCCGGGGAACGGCCGGTCACGGACGGGCCGTCGCGGCGTCGGGTCCGGGAAGGCCCGCCCGGCCCTCGGGGGTCCCTGGAGAGCCTCTCCGGAGAACGGGGCGAAGACCCCCGGTCCATCCGCGAGGAGGAGACGCGGAGGAGAGAACACGACGGCGCCTCGCCCGCGAACGGAGAGGGCACGGCCCGGCGCCCGAGGGCGCGCACCCCGGCGCATCGAGGCACGGGCATCGCCCCGGTGATCGGCGCCGATCACCGGGGCGGCGGTGAGGACTGTCAGGCCACCTTGGAGTCGCTGCTGCTCGAGGAGCCGGACGACGAGGAGGAGGAGTCCGAGCCGCTGCTCGAGGACGACGACGAGGAGGAGGCGCTGGACTTGCCGCTCCCGCCGCTGCCGTTGCCGCTCCGGCTGTCGGTGCGATAGAAGCCGCTGCCCTTGAAGATGATCCCGGCCGCGGAGAAGACCTTGCGCAGCCGGCCGTTGCACGCCGGGCACTCGGTCAGCGGGTCATCGCTGAACTTCTGCACGACCTCAAAGGGCTCGCTGCAATCGGTGCACACGTACTGGTACGTCGGCACGGTCTCCTCCTTGCCGCCACAGTCCGCGCAAGACCGCAGACTGGCACTCTCGTCGGTCGACTGCCAAATAGTACTGCCCGCGCCGCGATGCTCACCCCGCGGCGTCCGCACCGCCGCTCACCAGGCCGGACGGCGGTGCGCTCACTCGCCGGTCTCGCCGAACCAGCCGGCCAGCTTGCCGCGGCGGCTCACGGCGCGGAGCCGGCGTTCGGTGGTGTGGCGGACGTCGGCGGTGGTGACGACGAGGAGGGTGTCGCCGCCGCGCAGGATGGTGGTGGGCTCGGGGACGAAGCTGCGCCCCTCGCGGACGACCAGGGTGACGGAGGCCCCGGGCGGCAGCCGCAGCTCGAAGATCTCCACCCCGGCGAGGCGGGAGTGCTGGGGGACGCGCACCTCCAGCAGATCGGCCTTCAGCTCCTCCAGCGGGGCGGCCTCCACATCGAGGTCGACGGCCTCGCCTTCGGCGATGACGCCCAGTCGGCGGGCCACCGGCGGCAGCGTCGGCCCCTGCAGCAGGGTGAACACCACCACGATCACGAAGACCAGGGCGAAGAGCCGGTCCGCCCCCGGCACGTCCTCCGACATCGGCACCGTGGCGAACACCACGGGCACCGCGCCGCGCAGGCCCGCCCACGACAGGAAGACCTTCTCCGAGCGTTTCAGCCCGAACCCCATCGTGGACGCCCACACCGACAGCGGCCGGGCGACCAGCACCAGGATCGATCCGGCGATCAACGCCGGAACGATCTGACCGGGCAGCTCGGACGGGGACGCCAGCAGCCCCAGCATCACGAACAACCCGATCTGCGCCAGCCACGCGATGCCCTCGGCGAAGCCCCGGGTGGCCGGGCGGTGCGGCAGCCGGGCGTTCCCCAGCACCAGCGCGCACAGGTAGCACGCCATGAAGCCGCTGGAGTGGATCAGCGTGGCCGCCCCGTAGGAGCCCACCGCCAGCGACAGCACCGCGATGGGGTAGAGGCCGGAGGCCGGCAGCGCCGCCCGCCGCACCGCGAAGGTCCCCAGCCACGCCACCGCCAGCCCCACCGCCGCGCCGACGGCCAGCTCGTACACCACCAGCCCGGCCAGCGCCCACGGCGCGCTTCCGTGCTCGCCGGTGGTGCTGAGCAGCACCACCAGGAGCACGACGGGGGCGTCGTTGAACCCTGATTCGGCCTCCAGGATCCCCACCAGCCGGGACGAGATCGGCAGCCGCCGCAGCACCGAGAACACCGCCGCCGCGTCGGTGGGCGCCAGCACCGCGCCGAGCAGGAACGCCAGCTGCCAGTCCAGCCCCAGCAGCAGGTGCGCGGGCACCGCCACGACCACGACGCTGACCGCGATCCCCACCGTGGCCAGCGCCAGCGCCACCGGGACGGCCGGTCTGACGTTCCGCCAGTCGGTGGTCAGACCGCCCTCGACCAGGATCAGGACGAGCGCGGCCCAGCCCAGCGTCTGCGCCAGCTCGGCGTCGTCGAAGCGGATCCCGAATCCCGACTCGCCGATGAGCAGGCCCAGCCCCAGATAGGCGAGCAGGCTGGGCAGGCCCAGCCGGTGGGAGACCCGCACCGCGAGGATCGCGGCGAGCACCAGTGCGGCCCCGACGAGCAGCCAGATGTCGAGCCGCACAACCCACCCTTCGCGCTGAAAGATCAGAGTCGGTGTAGAGAGCCTACAGAAAGGCGGGCGAGATTTCGCAAATCTGGTTAATCGCCGCGCGTGTCGGCCGCGTGCGGGCCGCACGCAGGTCGCGCATCGGCCGGCACGCAGGCCGCGTGCCGGCCGGGCGCCGGCCGTGTCACGGCTGCGCGCCGACCGGACGCCGACCGGACGCCGACCGCGCCGCACGTCGACCGCGTGCCGACCGCGTACCGGCCCGGGCGCCGGTCGGGCGTCGACCGCGGTCAGCGCCGTCGGATCAGGGCGTCCACCCCGTTGACCACGTTCCGGACCGGCCGGCCCTCCACCGCCGCGGCGAGGTTCTCCTGCACGATCCGGGCGATGCCGAGCTGGGCCTCCAACGTCGCGCCGGCCGCGTGCGGGGACAGCAGGACGTTCTCGTTGCGGCGCAGCGGATGGTCGGCCGGCAGCGGCTCGCGTTCGAACACGTCCAGCGCCGCGCCGCCCAGCCGCCCCGACTCCAGCGCCTCCAGCACCGCATCGTCCGGGGCGATCCCGCCGCGCGCCACGTTGATCAGCAGCGCCCCCCGCGGCAGGGCGGCCAGCCGCTCCGGCCCCAGCAGCCCGGCCGTCTCCGGGGTCAGCGGCAGCGCCACCACCAGGATGTCGGAGGTCGCCAGCAGCTCGTCCAGCTCGCGGTACTCCGCCACGGCCTCGGCGCGCCGACGCCTGCTCCAGTACGACACCGGGCAGCCCAGCGCCGCGAACAGCCCGGCCGTCTCCGCCCCGATCGCCCCGTATCCCAGCACCCCGACCCGCAGCGAGCGGACCTCCCGGGTGCCGCGGGCCAGCAGCTCCGGCTGCGACCAGGCGCCCTCCCGCATCCGCCGGTCGCCCCACGCCAGGTGCCGGCACAACGCGAACGCCGCGCCCACCGCCCACTCGGCCACCGACCGCGCATTGGCGCCCGCCGTGTTGGCCACCGGCACGCCCGCCGCCGTCAGCGCCTCCAGGTCGCAGCTGTCCACCCCGACCTGCGGCATCTGCACGAACGCCAGACGCGGCGCCGCGCGCACCGCCTCCGCGTCCATCGCCAGCGCCCCGGAGAAGTCGCCCACCACCAGCTCCGCCTCGGCCAGCACCGCGTGCAGCCCCGCCCGGTCCCGGCTGGGAGGAAGGACCACCTCCACGGCGTCGCCGAGGGGCGCGAGCATCCCGCGGATGATCTTCTCGTCGAGCGGGGGCAGTGCCGCCAGCCGCCACGGTCGCCCGTCGTTCACCTGCTACCTCCGGATGATCTGCTGCTCCAGCGGGGCGGCGGCGCCGGCCGCCTCCCGGGTGGGCTTCTTCGTGCGCATGCCGGAGGTTAGTCCCGAATGCGCCCTTCTTGGGGGGATTCGCGGCCCGGGGCGGCTTCACCGAACCCGCGGACCCGCCGAAGGCGGCGGGTGCCGGGGCGCCGGGGAAACGTCAGGGGAAACGGACCAGGCCGCGGGAGGGGGTGACGACGGCGCGCAGCCGCCGGTCGTGCGGCTCAGCCGGCAGCCGGTCCACCAGCTCCTCGTCGTACACCAGGCCGATCGTCAGGATCTGCGGACCCACCCGCGCCAGCGCCCGGTCATAGGAGCCGCCGCCTCGCCCCAGCCGCATCCCGGTGCGGTCCACCGCCAGCGCCGGGACGAGGATCACATCGGCGGCCTTGATCGCGTCGGGGCCCCGCGGCGGTTCGGTCGGCTCCAGCATCCCCGGCGCCCCCGACCCGCCGTCCCCCTCCGCCGCGCCGCGCGGGGCCAGCGAATCGGGCCCCTCATAAGACGCCCAGTCCAGGTCCCCGTCCGGAAGGAGCCGGGGCAGCAGGACGTACGTCCCGCGCTTCCACAATGCGAAGATCAGACCATGGGTGTCAGGCTCGTTTCCGAACGAGGCGTAGGCCGCCACCGACGCGGCCATCTCCAGCTCGGGGAGGTCGAGCAGGGCGTCCCGGAGAGCGCGTCCGGCGGCCGCGCGTCGATCCGCGCCCATCTCGGCGCGGGCCGTCAGCAGCCGGCGGCGAAGGGTGTGCTTTGAGTCGGCGTCCCGCACGCTTGGGTCCTCGCAAAGTGGTTAGGGTCTGTCCTTGACCGCCTCCCCTCCCTCCGGAGGGGGTCCAGCGGGCGACCGCTGGATGCCCGCCACATCATCGGCCGCCCCGCCAGGAGGCTCCTGTTTGAGGTCTCAATATCGGATTCATGGGCGTTTCACCTTTGTGCCGGCCCGGCGGCGCGAACGGCGGAACGTCCCGGCAGCGCCCGGCGCCCGGGCCGGCCGCGAGCACGCGGCGGCGTCGTGCGCGGTGCGCCGCGTCCGCCGCCCGAGCGGCGGGGCGCCCGCGGCCACCGGACGTCCCCGGCGGGAACGCCGGAGCGGCGGCGCGGTGGCGGACCGGTGGCCGCGCGGAGTGCGCGCACGCCTCCCGAACGCTCGGAGAGGGCTGCGCGACCCGCTCGGGAATCGGAGGAGAGCGGCGCCCGCGTGCCCGCCTCACCGTCCGCGCCATGCCGCACAGGGTAGCGCAAGGACGATCCTTTTCCGCTCATATGTTCGAACGTGCGGCGTGGCGGTGCGTTTCCCTCCTCGCCTCGCCGGCGGGGACGACATCGTCGAAGGAGTGCGATGACTGAGATGAAGCCCGTGAGGAAGGCGGTCGTGCCGGCGGCCGGACTCGGCACCCGATTCCTGCCCGCCACCAAGGCCACCCCCAAGGAGATGCTGCCGATCGTCGACAAACCGGCGATCCAGTACGTGGTCGAGGAGGCCGTCGCGGCCGGGCTCACCGACGTCTTGATGATCACCGGACGGAGCAAACGCTCCATCGAGGACCACTTCGACCGGGTGTACGAGCTGGAGGAGGCGCTGGACGCCAAGGGCGACACCGAGCGCCTGGCGGCCGTCCGCGAGTCCAGCGAGCTGGCCACCATCCACTACGTGCGGCAGGGCGACCCCAAGGGCCTGGGGCATGCGGTCTTCTGCGCCCGCGCCCACGTGGGCGAGGAGCCGTTCGCGGTGCTGCTCGGCGACGACATGATCGACGAGCGCGACCCGCTGCTCACCCGCATGATCGAGGTGCGGCGGCGCCACGGCGGCAGCGTCGTGGCGCTGATGGAGGTCGACCCCGACCAGGTGTCGGCGTACGGGTGCGCGGCGATCGAGGCCACCGACGAGGACGACGTCGTCCGCATCACCGACCTGGTGGAGAAGCCCTCCCCCCAGGACGCCCCCAGCCGCTGGATCATCATCGGCCGCTACATCTGCGACCCCGCCGTGTTCGCCGTCCTGGAGAACACCCCGCCCGGCCGCGGCGGCGAGATCCAGCTCACCGACGCGCTGCGCACCCTGGCCGGCACCCCCGCCGAGCAGGGCGGCGGCGTGCACGGCGTGCTGTTCCGCGGACGCCGCTACGACACCGGCAACAAACTGGAGTACCTGCGCACCGTGGTGCAGTTCGCCTCCGAGCGCCCCGACCTGGCGCCGGAGTTCATGCCCTGGCTGCGCGACTTCGTCGCCAAGCACCAGTGAACGAGCACCGGTGAACGAGCACCGGTGAACGAGCACCGGTGAACAGGCCGCGCACCCGCGGCGCCGACCCCGGCCCGGGGCCGCGCCACGGGCGCAGGCCGGCACGCACACCGGCGCGCCGCCCGCCGGCGCGCCGCACAGAAAGGGAGCCGACAGCCCGATGCGCACGGTCGATGAGCATCTGGCGGCCGTCCTCGACGCGGTCCGCCCGCTGCCGCCGCTGGACCTGGACCTGCTGGAGGCGGAGGGCACGGTCCTGGCCGAACCGGTGACCGCGCCCGTCCCGCTTCCGCCGTTCGACAACTCCGCGATGGACGGATACGCGGTCGTCGCCGCGGACGTGGCCGGCGCCACCGAACACTCCCCGGTCACGCTCCCGGTGATCGGGGACGTCGCCGCCGGCGACACCGACATCTCGGCGATCCGCTCCGGCATGTGCACCCGCATCATGACCGGCGCCCCCATCCCGGCCGGAGCCGACGCGGTCATCCCCGTCGAATGGACCGACGGAGGGAACGTGTCGGTGCGGATCACCCGATCGGCGCCGCCGGGCCACTACATCCGCCGCGCCGGCGAGGACGTCGCCGAGGGCCAGGTCGTGCTGGAACCGGGCGTACGGCTGGGCGCCCCCCAGATCGGCATGCTCGCGGCCGTCGGCCGCGCCCGGGTCCGGGTGCGGCCCCGACCGCGGGTCGTGGTGCTGTCCACCGGGGACGAGCTGCGCGAACCCGGCTCCCCCCTGATCCCCGGCCAGATCTGGGACTCCAACAGCTACATGATCACCGCGGCGGTGCACGAGGCCGGAGGGGTCGGCTTCCGCCACGCGGCCCTGGGGGACGCGCCGGAGAAGGTGCTGGCGGCGCTGCGCGAGCAGCTGACCCGGGCCGACGCGGTGATCACCACCGGCGGGGTGTCGATGGGCGCCCGCGACGTGGTCAAGGAGGCGCTGCGCGACACCCTGACCTTCACCAAGGTCGCGATGCGGCCGGGCAAGCCCCAAGGGTTCGGCCTGCTGGAGGGAGTGCCGATCTTCACCCTGCCCGGCAACCCGGTCAGCGCCTACGTGTCGTTCCAGGTGTTCGTACGGCCGGCGCTGCAGGTGATGCAAGGGCTGGACCCCCGGCCCCCCGCGCCGGGGACCGCCGTCCTCGCCGAACCGATCGCCTCCCCGCCCGGCCTGCGGCACTACCTGCGCGGACGGCTGACCGGCGACGACGAGGTCACCCCCGCCTCGGCACAGGGATCGCACCAGATGGGCGCCCTGGCCGCCGCCGACGCGCTGATCGTGGTCCCCGAGGAGCGCGAGCGCATGGCGGCCGGGGAACGGGTCGAGATCTGGCGGCTGTCATGATGGAGGACCGATGACCCAGTTCTCCCATCTGGACGAGGCGGGCCACGCCCGCATGGTCGACGTCTCCGCCAAGGAGGTGTCGGCCCGCACCGCCACCGCCACCGGATTCGTCCGCCTGTCGCCCGAGTGCACGGCCGCGCTGCGCTCGGGCGAGGTCCCCAAGGGCGACGCGCTGGCGGTGGCGCGGATCGCCGGGATCCAGGCCGCCAAACGCACCCCCGACCTGGTGCCGCTGTGCCACCCGATCGCCGTCCACGGCGTCCAGGTCGACCTCCAGGTGCGCGACGACGGCGTGGCGATCACCGCGCAGGTGCGCACCGCCGACCGCACCGGCGTCGAAATGGAGGCGCTGACCTGCGTCACCGTCGCCGGACTGGCGCTGATCGACATGATCAAGGCGCTCGACCCCGCCGCCGTGCTCACCGACGTGCGGGTCGAGGAGAAGACCGGCGGCAAGACCGGCGTCTGGCGGAGGCCGGCATGATCCGGGCGCTGGTGATCACCGCCTCCAACCGGGCGGCGGCCGGGATCTACCCCGACCGGTCCGGCCCGCTGCTGGCGAAGCTGCTCGCCGACGCCGGCTGCCGGGTCGACGGGCCGCAGGTCGTCCCCGACGGCGAACCGGTCGCCGAGGCGCTGACCGACGCCGTCGCCCACGGCTACGACGTCGTCGTCACCACCGGCGGCACCGGCCTCACCCCCACCGACCTGACCCCGGAGATGACCCGCCGCGTCATCGACCGGGAGGTCCCCGGGATCGCCGAGGCCATCCGGCTGCAGGGCCGCGACAAGGTGCCCGCCGCGATCCTCTCCCGCGGAATCGCCGGGATCGCCGGCCGCACCCTCATCGTCAACCTCCCCGGATCCACCGGAGGGGTCCGCGACGGCATGGCGGTGCTCGGCCCGGTGCTCGCGCACGCCATCGAGCAGATCCGCGGCGGCGACCACCCCCGGCCGGCCGACGAGACCGATATTCCCGACGCACGATGATGGCGTCAGCCCGCATCGGCGGGGGATGATGAGAACGTGGAGCGCTTGCGGGGTTGGCCGGTCACCCTGACGGAAGGCCCGGTCGGGCTGCGTCCGCTGCGGCTGCGGGACGCGGTGGCCTGGCGGGACACCCGTGTCCGCAACGCCGACTGGCTGCGCCCTTGGGAGCCCACCAACCCGGAGACGCCCCTGTTCCACACCGGGATCGGGCCCTACCTCAGCATGGTGCACCTGATGCGCCGAGAGGCCCGGCAGGGACTGGCGCTGCCGTGGGTGGTCACCTACGAGGGCCGCTTCGCCGGCCAGCTCACCGTCGGCGCCATCGTCTGGGGGTCGGCCCGCTCGGCGCAGATCGGCTACTGGGTGGACCGCGCCCTCGCCGGCCGCGGCGTCATCCCCACTGCCGTCGCGATGGCCGTCGACCACTGTTTCTTCACCGTGGGCCTGCACCGGGTGGAGGCCAATATCCGCCCCGAGAACACCGCCAGCCGCCGCGTGGTGGAAAAGCTCGGCTTCCGGGAAGAGGGAATTCGCCGCCGCCATCTGCACATCGACGGCGCCTGGCGCGACCACATCTGTTACGCGCTGACTGTGGAAGACGTGCCCGGAGGGCTGCGTTCTCGCTGGCTCGCGCGCTCCAAGCAAGCATTTCCACGATCCTCTTCCGGAGGGTAGGATTCCTTCGGCATAGAAAGCCGTGGTAAACGGCTGGTAACCCGGGTCACGATCTGGCGACACACCGCAGTTAATGCTCGTCAGCGGCTGACACCGGGGCCTACGGTGCGAGACGTGAACATGCGCGCGCCGAAAGTCAGCACACACAGATGGCGTACTTGGCGTGCGCTGAAGGAGGGCCCTTGAGCAGCACCCTCCTCTACCTCGCCATCGTCGCGGTGTGGGCCGTGGTCCTGGTCCCCATGTGGCTCCGCCGCGACGCGTCCCGTGCGCTCGCCAGGCACCCCGACCTCGCCGACGAACTCGTCATGGACGAGCTGGAGGAGGCCGAGGAGACAGGCGCCGAAGGGCACGAGACCGCCGAGGACTTCACCGAGCCGCGCCCCGCACCGCCGCGCCGGCGGCGCCGCTCCAGCCGCGCCGCCGTCATCGCCCGGCGCCGGCGCCGCACGTTCGGCCTCACCCTCCTCCTGCTGGGCTCCACGGTCCTCGTCGCCCTCCGCCAGGCCCCGTGGTGGACCGCCCTGCCCGCGGCCTTCCTCTTCCTGGCCCATCTGGCCCTGCTGCGGGCGGCCGCCCGCATCGACGCCTCCCGCCGCAGGGAACGGGCCCGCGCCCGCGCCGCGGCCGCCGCCCGCCGCGCCGCCGAGGAGACCGCCCCCCGCGCCGAGGTCATCGAGCTCCCCCCGACCGCCGGGCGGGTGGTCCGGGAGGTCTTCGACCAGTACGCCGACGACCGCCGAGCCGTGGGCGACTGACCCCGCCGGTCCCACCCGGCCGAAACCGATGCGCGAAGTGCCTCCGAAGTTTGCTAATCTTGCTGCGTCAATGGGGCTGTAGCGCAGTCCGGTAGCGCACCTCGTTCGCATCGAGGGGGTCAGGGGTTCAAATCCCCTCAGCTCCACTGTGACGCAGAGGGCGGTTCCGACCACGGGACCGCCCTCTCTTCGTCTTCCTCCACGGCCTTCCACGGCGGCGGGCTCTCCGGCGCCTCCCCCTCGTGCCCTTCCTGCGCCTCCCTCCGGCCCTCCTGCGCTCTCCCGCGCAACCGGTCCGGGGCGGCATGGACCGCCGGCGCGATCGCCCACGAGGGCCGGGGAAGACCATGAGAGGCCGGGGCCCCGCCGCGCCCACCCCGGGGCGCGGGGAAGGCGAGAGGAGCCTCTTCGTTCACCTGCAGGCAGGCGACCGGCGACGGAAGGGACGGGCATGACGGAGGAACTGAAGCGGCTGGCCGGGTTCCTGCACGAGATCGGGCTGCTCAAGCGCTACAAGCGGACCGGCTGGCTCGTCGCCGGCGTCACCGACCCCGAGAGCGTCGCCGACCACTCGATGCGGACCGCCGTCATCGCCGCCGTCCTGGCCGCCCTCGAGGGCGCCGACCCCGCACGGGCGGCCCTGCTCGCCCTCTTCCACGACAGCCAGGAGACCCGCCTCACCGACCTCCCCCACCTGTCCAGGCCGTATGTGGAGAAGACCCCCAACGAGAAGGTCACCGCCGACCAGACCCGCGGCCTCCCCGAACCCGTCGCGGCCATGATCACCGCCGCGGTGGCCGAGTACGAGGGGCGCGACAGCCGCGAGGCGATCTGCGCGCGGGACGCCGACAAGCTCGAATGCCTGCTGCAGGCCCTGGAGTACCGGGAGCAGGGCAACCGGAACACCGGACCCTGGATCGACAGCTCGCTCGCCGACCTCCGGACCGCGTCCGCCACGAGGCTGGCCGAGGAGGCGCTCGCCACCGGCACGCTGGAGTGGCTCACCCGCGCCCTGAACGACCCGGACGCCCGGTAGGCGATCCGGGATCGGCGGCGCCGGGGACGGCGGGCCTCTCGCAGAGGGCTCCCCTTGGTGCGGGCTTTGCGGATTCCAGGCGAGTGCATCGCATACCCGCACACCCTGGACCTGCTTCGCCCCGGCATGTCCGTTCCCTGCCCGTCAGGACAATCCCATGAGATTTCCACGACGAAATGTGCGCCTGCTCAGACTGCATCGCGTTCGGCCAAGACGAACGAACATCGGCTTCCGAGGAACGTCCCGGACCTCAGGCCCGGCATCGGGAGAGGGCGGGGTTTTGCAGACCCGTATGAACCCGGACCCGACAGATGGCCTGCGGTGAACTTTTCACCCCGCCGTTTCCGCAGGTAGCCCGCCGATGCCCCGCGATCGGGAACACTGCCGCAGACTGCATGGACTTCCCTGTGGAAACGCCGGACCGGGATGCGAATCAGGGGGCGGATCGGCGAGTTGAATGGGTCGGCCGAACGGGTCGTTCGCCTGAGGTGAATTCGCGTCTCAACCGCCACGGGACCATCCCCGCGTGCGCGGGGAGCACCGGCGCAGCGCCCGGCCGGGCCCGTACGGCTGGGGACCATCCCCGCGTGCGCGGGGAGCACATCGACACCGACGCGGAAACTTTCCGCCACAAGGGACCATCCCCGCGTGCGCGGGGAGCACTACCGACCGGATGGTGAGCGCGGCGCCGGTGTCGGACCATCCCCGCGTGCGCGGGGAGCACAGTACAGCGTTTGGCCGGATCGGGCCAAGATCGGGACCATCCCCGCGTGCGCGGGGAGCACCACGTCGTACACGTGCGAGGGGTGGTGCAGGCCGGGACCATCCCCGCGTGCGCGGGGAGCACAAGCCCGGGGCGCACTGCCCCGGGCTTTTGCGGGGACCATCCCCGCGTGCGCGGGGAGCACGTTGGCCTGGGCCTTCAGGGCTCGGTAGGAGCGGGACCATCCCCGCGTGCGCGGGGAGCACACTCGCTGACCTGCGGGTTTATCGCGGAGTAGGGGCGAAAATCCTCACTTCTGCAGACTTGGACATTTCGGACATTGTTCGTTGGTGGTCGCTGGTACAGCCTGCCCGGGGCCTGGCGGTGGGGGCAAGGTGGGCAGGTTCAAGATCTCCTGTGAAGATGAGTTTCAAGTGAAATCCTGAAAAACGCCACATCGCTGCGCATCTCCTGCTTGACTGCGCACATGCCTGACATGGGTGGGCCGCTGCTGCTGGGAGACGGCTTGTCGGTCGCTGCTCGGGCCGTGTGGGCCAAGCATGACCGCGCGACCGGCGGATGGCTGCCGTTGTGGCGGCACATGGCCGACAGCGGTGCTGTCGCGGGACTGCTGTGGGACCAGTGGCTGCCGTGGCAGGTGCGGCGGTTGGTGGCGGCGGAGATGCCGGGGGGAGCGGAGGACGCACGGCGGCTGGTGGTGTGGCTGGCCGCCACGCACGACATCGGTAAGGCCACGCCGGCGTTCGCCTGTCAGGTGGAGACGCTCGCCGACGCGATGCGCAAGGCAGGGCTGGGGATGCCGGGCCGTGAGGAGCTGGCGGACCGGAGATTGGCTCCGCACGGTCTGGCCGGACAGCTCCTGCTCCAAGAGTGGCTGACGGAGCGGCAAGGGTGGAGCCGCCCGGCGACCTTGCAGTTCAGTGTGGTCGCGGGCGGGCATCATGGCGTTCCGCCCACGTTCCTGGACATTCGTGAACTGAACGTCCGTCCCCGTCTGCTCCGCACACCGGATTGCGCGGAGGCATGGCGGAGCGTGCAGGACGAGCTGCTCGACGCATGTGCGGCGGCCTGCGGAGTGCGGGAGCGGTTGGACGCTTGGCGGCGGGTCAAGCTGTCGCAGCCGGTTCAGGCGCTGTTGTCGGGCCTGGTGATCGTCGCCGACTGGATGGCCAGCAACTCGGACCTGTTCCCCTACTTTCCCGAGGCGGCCGGTGTCGGCGACCGTGAGCGCATCGAGGCCGCGTGGCACGGCTTGGCGCTGCCCGCTCCCTGGCGGGCCGAGGAGCCGACGGAGAACACGGCCGAGCTGTTCGCGTCGCGGTTCGAGTTTCCGGCCGGAGCCCGTGTCCGCCCGGTGCAGGAGCAGGCGGTGGAACTGGCGCGCCGCATGGAACGCCCGGGCTTGATGATCATCGAGGCTCCGATGGGAGAGGGCAAGACCGAGGCTGCGCTGGCGGTCGCCGAGATCTTCGCCGCCCGTTCGGGTGCGGGCGGCTGCTATGTGGCGCTGCCGACCATGGCGACCGGCAACGCGATGTTCTCTCGCCTGCTGAAGTGGCTGCGGCGGCTTCCGGGCGACGGCTCGGAAGGCGTGCGTTCGGTTCACCTGGCGCACTCGAAGGCGGCGCTGAACGAGGAGTACCGGGACCTGCTCCGCGCCGGCCGGCGGGCGGTGACCGCGGTGGAGCCGGACGGCGTCGACGATGAGTGGCATCACCGCGGCGATCACAGCGTGCACTCCGCCGAGCTGGTGGCCCATCAGTGGCTTCGCGGCAGGAAGAAGGCGATGCTCGCCTCCTTCGGCGTGGGGACCATCGACCAGCTGCTGTTCATGGGTCTCAAGAGCCGCCACCTTGCGCTGCGGCACCTCGCCCTCGCAGGCAAGGTCGTCGTCATCGACGAGGCCCACGCCTACGACACCTACATGAACTCCTACCTGGACCGGGTGCTGTCGTGGCTGGGCGCCTACCGAGTTCCGGTGATCGTGCTGTCGGCGACGCTGCCGGCCGCCAGGCGGCGCGAGCTCCTCGAGGCGTACGCCCGGCTGGAGGGACCCGCCTTCACCGACGCGGAGACGGCGGAGGGCTATCCGCTGTTGACGGCCCTGGAGATCGACGGCTCCCCGGTGTTCCGCTCCGTCCCCTCCTCCGGCCGCAGCGCCCGGGTCCATCTGGAACGCGTGAGCGATGACCTGGACGTGCTGGCGGATCGGCTGGAGCGCGAGCTGTCCGACGGCGGCTGCGCGCTGGTGGTGCGCAACACCGTGGACCGCGTCCAGGAGACCGCCGCCCACCTGCGGCGCCGTTTCGGTGATGACAAGGTGACCGTTGCGCACGCCCGGTTCCTCGACGTGGACCGCATGGCCAAGGACGCCGACCTGCTCGAACGGTTCGGCCCGCCGGGGCGGGGCTCCCGGCGTCCGGACGGGGCGCACATCGTGGTGGCCAGCCAGGTGGCCGAGCAGTCCTTGGACATCGACTTCGACCTTCTGGTGACCGATCTGTGCCCGGTCGACCTGTTGCTGCAGCGCATGGGACGCGTACATCGGCATCTGAGGGGCGAAGGGCAGTCCGAGCGTCCGCCCCGGCTCCGCACGGCCCGGTGCCTCGTCACGGGCGCGGACTGGGATGCCGTTCCGGTCGAGCCGGTCAGCGGTTCCCGGCGTGTCTACCGCTCTTACGCATTGCTGCGCTCCGCCGCGGTTCTGGAACCGTACTTTTCCGGAACGGCGGACACCGGGAACGTGGTGCGCCTTCCGGAGGACATCAGCCCACTGGTTCAGAAAGCGTATGGAGACGACCCGGTAGGGCCGAACGAATGGCAGGCAGCCATGGACCGGGCCCGCCAGGAGCATGACCTGCACCAGGAGACCCGACGCCAGAAAGCGAAGGCCTTCCTGCTCGACAAAGCGGCCAAGAACGGGCGACCCCTGATCGGGTGGGTCGACGCCGGTGTCGGCGACGCCGACGACACCCGGGCGGGCAGAGCCCAGGTCCGCGACGGCCAGGAGTCTTTGGAAGTACTCGTGGTGCAGCGACTGGCCGACGGCACCGCGCGCACGGTGCCGTGGCTGACCAAGGGCAGGGGTGGGTTGGAGCTGCCCACCGAAACCGCGCCCGAACCCCGCCTCGCACAAATCGTTGCGGCGTGCGGACTGCGGCTTCCTTTCCAATTTTCACTCCCCGGAGTGATCGACCAAGCGATCGAGGAGCTGGAGGCCGAATGCATTCCGGCCTGGCAGTCCAAGGAATGCCACTGGCTGGCCGGTGAATTGATCTTGTTCCTGGACGAGAAATGTCGGACCCGGCTGGCAGGCTACGACCTGCATTACACGCCCACGGATGGCCTGGAGGTGACCCGTGCCGAGTGAACCGGCCATACCGTCCTTCGACCTCACCAGCCGCCCGTGGCTGCCGGTGCTGCGTCGCGACGGCTCTGAGGACGTGCTGTCGTTGGCCGAGGTCTTCCAGCAGGCCCACGACCTGCACCGGCTGGTCGGCGACGTGCCCACCCAGGAGTTCGCGCTCCTTCGGCTGCTGCTGGCCGTGCTGCACGATGTGATCGACGGGCCCGAGGACGTCCACGCCTGGACGGAACTGTGGGAAGAGGGACTGCCCGTCGACCGGATCACCGCCTACCTGGAACGGCACCGTGAGCGATTCGACCTGCTCCACCCCCGGACGCCGTTTCTGCAGACCGCCGACCTGCGCACCGCCAACGACGAGGTCTTCTCCCTGGACCGGATCGTCGCCGACGTTCCCAACGGCGCGTTGTTCTTCACGATGCGCGCGACCGGCGTGGAACGGCTCGAGTTCGCCGAGGCCGCACGGTGGCTCGTGCACGCCCACGCCTTCGACACCTCAGGCATCAAGTCCGGGGCGGTGGGCGACCCCAGGGTCAAGGGCGGCAAGGTGTACCCGCAAGGAGTCGCCTGGGCGGGCAACCTCGGAGGCGTCCTCGTCGAAGGCGACGACCTGCGCGAGACGCTGCTGCTCAACCTCATCGCGTTCGACACTCCCAACCTGCAGGTCGACCCGGATCGCGACAGGCCGGCCTGGCGACAGGAACCGCGCGGCCCCCGGGAGCTGGACGCGACCGAGCTGACAACCCGCCCCGCCGGCGTCCGCGACCTCTACACCTGGCAGTCCAGACGCATACGACTGCACTTCGACGCCGACGGCGTCCACGGCGTAGTCCTCGCCTACGGCGACCCCCTCGCCCCGCACAACAAGCACGCGCACGAACCGATGACGGCCTGGCGGCGCAGCCCCGCCCAGGAGAAGAAACTGGGCGAACCCCAGGTGTACCTGCCGCGGGAGCACGACCCCGGCCGCAGCGCATGGCGCGGCCTGGGCGCCCTGATCGCCGGCCGCGCCGACGGCGCCGAGCGGCGCGGAGAGGCCGCCGCCATCGTGCGCCCCCGCATCCTGGACTGGGTCGCACGCCTGACGATCGAGGGGCCGCTGCCGCAGGACCATCTGATCCGGGCCCGGCTGCTGGGCGTGGTGTACGGCACCCAGCAGTCGGTCATCGACGAGATGATCGACGACGCCGTGACGATGCCCGTCGTCCTCCTCCACGACCGGGACAAGGACCTGGGGCAGACGGCGATCGACGCCGTGGCCGACGCGGAGAACGCCGTGCGGATCCTCGGCACCCTCGCCGCCGACCTGGCCAGGGCGTCCGGAACCGACCCCGAGCCCGCGGCGGCCACCGCCCGCACCCTCGGATTCGGCATGCTGGACGGCCCGTTCCGCGAATGGCTGACCGGGCTCGAACCGGGGGTCGACGCCGACGAACGCCGGACCGCATGGCAGAGCCGCGCCCACCGGATCGTCCACGCCCTGGGACGCGACCTGGTGAACGCGGCCGGTGACCCGGCATGGGAGGGACGGGTCATCGAGACCAAGAAGGGGCAGGAGATCTGGCTGAACTCCTCCCGCGCCTTCCGGACGTTCCGCCGCGAGCTCGCCGCGGCCCTGCCCAAAGCGGCCCGAAGCACCCCCTCCGCCGACGACGACCAGATTCTGGAGGCCCGGTCATGACCACGGCTCCGCCCGCCCGACACCGCCTGCAGGACCTGGTGGGCCAGGTCGCCGACGAGTCCATCACCAGATGGCAGAAGGGCTACCTCGCCGACCAGAGCGCGGCCGTCGCCACCTTGGCCCAGCTGCGGCGCGGCGCCGGCAAACTGCCCCAGGACATGCCCGAACTGTGGGGGATGATCGGCACCGAAGCGCTCTTCGAAGAAGACCTTTCCGAGACCGAGGCGATCCGCGCCGAGAACGCCCTGTTCCTGGCGGTGACCCTGTACGCGCTCCACCAGCAGTCCCGCACCGAGCAGGGCATGCACCAACCCGGCATCGAACTCGGCGCGGCCGTCCGCCGGATGATGCCCGGCAACGAGATCGACGAGCCGATCCGCCGACGCTTCGTCCGCGTGGGAGCGGCGTCCACCCCGGACGTCCTGGCCTACCGGCTGCGGGAGCTCGTCACCCTCCTGCGCCGATACGCCATCCCCCTCGACTACCGGCTGCTCGCGACCCGTCTCTACCAGGCCCAGACGCCGGACGGCATGCGGCGAGTCCGGCAGATCTGGGGCGGCAGCTTCCACGCCTACCGGCCCGAGAACGCCGACACCGAAAACACCCCCATCGCGACAACGAACGACAAGGACGCCCGATGACCCGCACCATCGTCGAACTCCACGCCCTGCAGACCGTCCCGCCGAGCAATCTCAACCGAGACGACACCGGCGCCCCCAAGACCGCCGTCTACGGAGGCGTCCGCCGCGCCCGGGTCTCCAGCCAGTCCTGGAAGCGCGCCACCCGCCGTGCCTTCCACGAGCTGCTGGACCCCAGCGAGCTGGGCGTCCGCACCAGGCGAGTCGCCGAACTGCTGGCCGGCCGGATCCGCGGGCTGGACGACTCCATCACCGAGACCGAGGCCTGGGACCTGGCCGCCGAGACCGTCCGAGCCGCCACCGGCACGAAGGTCGAACCGCCCAAGCGCAAGGCGTCCGCCAAAGAGGGCGGCTCCACGCCGCCTCCGGAGGCCAAGTACCTGCTGTTCTTCAGCGCCCGCCAGCTGGACGGCCTGGCCGAGCTCGCCGTCAAGGGCCGCGACGACATCAAGGCGTTCTTCAAAGACTCCGGCAACAAGGCCGAGGCCAAGCAGATCGCCAACAGCCGGCACTCGGTCGACATCGCGCTGTTCGGCCGGATGGTCGCCGACGGCGTCGACATCAACGTCGACGCCGCCGCCCAGGTGGCCCACGCCATCAGCGTCCACCAGGCGGAGAGCGAATCCGACTACTACACCGCCGTCGACGACCACAAGGAACGCGAAGACGACGATGCCGGCGCGGGCATGATCGGCACCGTCGAGTTCACCTCCGCCACCCTCTACCGGTACGCGGCGGTCGACGTGGACCTGCTGAGCCGGAACCTCGGCAAGGGACTGCGCGAGGACGAGCCCCTCACCGAGCCGGTCCGCCGCGCGGTGGAAGCCTTCATCCAAGGCTTCATCACCTCGCTGCCCACCGGAAAGCTCAACACCTTCGGCAACCACACCCTGCCCGATGCGGTCGTGGTGAAGATCCGCTCGACCCGCCCGATCA
Source organism: Thermomonospora catenispora (assembly GCF_006363815.1). Lineage (GTDB taxonomy): Bacteria > Actinomycetota > Actinomycetes > Streptosporangiales > Streptosporangiaceae > Thermomonospora > Thermomonospora catenispora. Next base: position 126,306 of record NZ_RRYT01000008.1, on the reverse strand, counting down.
ACTTCGTCAGCGCATTCGAAGAGCCCTGCCGCCCCGACCAGGGCGGCGGCGGGCACATGCGCGAAGCCTGCGAACGCCTGGCTCGGTACATTCCGGAGATCGAGCGCGCCTACGGCGTCACCGACGACACCAAGACCTGGGTGCTGCGCGTCGGCCCCAACACCACCGCCCTGGCCGGCCTCGGCACCGAGGTGTCCCTTCCCGAACTCGTCAAAGCGGTCGGCGCCGAAGTCGCCGCCCGACAGAACGACGAATCATGAGCGTTCTGCTGCTTCAGCTCGCCGGCCCCCTCCAGGCATGGGGCTCCTCGGCGCGATTCGCCCGCCGCACCACGGAGCCGGCCCCCACCAAGAGCGGTGTGATCGGCCTGCTCGCCGCGGCACTCGGACGGGACCGCTCGCACGATCCCGCCGACCTGGCGGCACTGCGGTTCGGCGTCCGCATCGACCAGCGCGGAGTGCCGGTCCGCGACTATCAGACCGCCCACCACTTCGAGACGGGCAAGTCCATGCCGGTCTCCGAGCGGTTCTACCTGGCGGACGCCGTGTTCGTCGTCGCGCTCGAAGGTCCCGACGACCTGATCGACGAGCTGCACCGGGCCGTGCGCCGACCGACGTACCTGCCCTACCTCGGGCGCCGCTCCTGCCCGCCCTCACGCCCGCTCGACCTGAGGGTCCGCGAAGCCGGCGGCGTCGAGCAGGCCCTACGCGAAGAGGAGTGGCGGGCCTCCCGCTGGTATCAGCGACGGCACCGCGAGCCGACCGTGCGGCTGGAGACCCTCATCGAAGCCACCGCTGACGACGGCCGGGTCGACAGCATCCGTGACCAGCCCATCAGCTTCGACCCCGCCCATCGCCGGTACGCCCTGCGCGGCGTCCGCCACGGATACGTCGAGGTGCCCAACCCCATGGCCCCACAACCGCCCGACCACGACCCGATCGCTGTCCTTGGAGGCGAGTGATGTACCTGACCCGCTTCCGCATCAACACGGCGCGGATCACCGCCCGCAAGGTCCTCTCCTCGCCCCAGACGATGCACGCCGCGGTGATGTCCTCATTCGCCGAGATCCCGGCCCAGGAGGACGGCGGACCGCGAGTGCTGTGGCGGATCGACCGCAACAGCCGGGCGGAGACCTATCTCTACATCGTCAGCCCGACCAGACCCGACCTCACCCACCTGGTCGAACAGGCCGGCTGGCCCACCACCGGCACCTGGCAGACCTACGACTACGAGCCGTTCCTCTCCCGCCTGGCCAAGGGCGATGAGTGGGCCTTCCGCCTCACCGCCAACCCCGTGCACACCGCCCGACGCAACGACACCGAACCCACCAAGATCACAGCCCACGTCGGCCTGCGGCACCAGCTCCGCTGGCTGTTGCAACGCCAGGAGGCCGCCGGTTTCCGGGTGGTGGAAAAACCCGGCGAACGCCAGCTCATCCCCGGCGTCGACCTCCACGAAGTGGTCATCCGGGAACGACGCCGGCTGACGTTCCGAAAGCGCGGCGGCACCAAACCGGTCACCCTGCTCACCGTGACCTATGACGGCAGGCTCGAGGTCACCGACCCCGACGCCCTCCGCCGCACCCTCACCCGCGGACTGGGCCGGGCCAAAGCCTACGGCTGCGGCCTGATGACCCTCGCGGCGGCGTGACCCATGTCCACCGTCAGCCGGCGAGGAGCCTCCTCGCCGCGAGAACTGACCAGGATGGGCGACCGGATCTCGTTCCTCTACCTGGAGCGCTGCACCATCCACCGCGAGGACAACGCGATCACCGCAGAGGATGCGGACGGGATCACGCACATCCCCTCGGCGACGATCGGCTGCCTGCTGTTGGGGCCCGGAACCCGCGTCACCCACCAGGCCATGAGCGTTCTGGGCGACAGCGGAGCAGGCGTGGTGTGGGTGGGCGAGCAAGGGGTCCGCTTCTACTCGGGCGGAAGATCCCTCACCCGATCCTCCGCCCTGGTCGAGGCCCAGGCGAAGAAATGGGCCAACCACCGTACCCGCCTGGAAGTCGCCCGCGCGATGTACCGGATGCGCTTCCCCGACGAGGATCCCGCCGGCCTCACCCGCCAAGAACTCCTCGGCAGAGAGGGCCGACGAGTCAAGGAGCGTTATCGGACGGAAGCCGCTAAATACGGCATCACATGGGGCGGTCGCCACTACATACCGGGAGACTTCGGCTCAGGTGACCCGGTCAACCAAGCGGTCACGGCCGCCGCCCAGTGCATGTACGGCATCGCTCAGACCACCGTCGCCGCCCTCGGCTGCGCCTCCGGCCTCGGTTTCATCCACTCGGGCCATGAACTGGCCTTCGTCCTCGACATCGCCGACCTCTACAAGACCGAGATCGCCCTACCCATAGCCTTCGCCACCGCCGCCGAAAGCCCTGAGGACGTGGGCTCCCGCACCCGTCGAGCCGTCCGCGACGAGGTCAACCGCATCGGCCTGCTCCGCCGATGCGTCGACGACATCAAGAGCCTTCTGCTGCCCGAGGAGGTCGACGACCCCATGGACGGCGGCATTGATCGCGTCACCCTCCAGGGCGATCGAGGGGCGGAGCTGGAATCGGGTCGCAACTACGACGATGGGATGCCCTGGTGACGATCATCATCCTCACCCAGTGCCCCACCGGTCTCCGCGGCTTCCTCACCCGGTGGCTGATGGAGATATCCCCGGGCGTCTTCATCGGCGGCCCCTCCGCACGCGTCCGGGAGGCCCTTTGGCGAGAGGTGCGCCAGTACGCCGGAGCCGGCCGTGCTCTCCTCGCCTACACCACCAACAATGAGCAGGGTTTCACCTTCGAGACGTGGGACCACAAGTGGCACCCCGTCGACTACGAAGGCGTCACCTTGATCCGCCGCCCTAAGCAGAGGCCTGCGGTCTCCGCGGCCCCGCCGCCGAGCGGCTGGAGCAAGGCATCCAAACGTCGCCGCTATAGACGTTGATCTGCTCCGTCGTCACGACGGCTCAGGAACGGCGGTCGCGTCCGCCACGGCAGGGCCTGCCGTCCGGGTGGTCTCAGGGCAGGCAAGGCCGTTGGACGGCGGCAGGTCACCGGCAGAGCTTCATCATGCCTCCAGCACGATTCCCGATGCCCGATATGTCTGAGTTGCAAGAAGTGATGAATTCCGAGGTCAGTCCGAGATAAAACTGCAGGTCAGCGAGTGTGCTCCCCGCGCACGCGGGGATGGTCCCGGCAAAAACGCCAAATACGCACAGGAAATGGCGTGCTCCCCGCGCACGCGGGGATGGTCCCCGAAGGCGGGGCGCTTTTCCGCCCGATATAATGTGCTCCCCGCGCACGCGGGGATGGTCCCTCAACGCCCTCTTCGCCCTTGCTGCGGTGTACGTGCTCCCCGCGCACGCGGGGATGGTCCCCGGCGCCGCCGGCGCACGGCCAGCTACGGCGAGTGCTCCCCGCGCACGCGGGGATGGTCCCCCGGCGCCGGCAGAGGGTAGGCGGCGTTCGGGGTGCTCCCCGCGCACGCGGGGATGGTCCCGCCGACGGGCGGAACTCCCTCTCCCGGTCCACGTGCTCCCCGCGCACGCGGGGATGGTCCCCCTGATCGGGAGGGACACCACCCGCGGCAAAAGTGCTCCCCGCGCACGCGGGGATGGTCCCCGTCCGTTTGGGCTCTGGCGGCTGAGCGAATCGTGCTCCCCGCGCACGCGGGGATGGTCCCCGTCTCCTGCTCCGCTTCGTCGAACGTGATCGCGTGCTCCCCGCGCACGCGGGGATGGTCCCCGTCTCCTGCTCCGCTTCGTCGAACGTGATCGCGTGCTCCCCGCGCACGCGGGGATGGTCCCACTTCGGGAGCGGTGACGCCAAGCATTACCACGTGCTCCCCGCGCACGCGGGGATGGTCCCGGGTGCCGGCCCGTGAAGACCGGCCGGTCTTCGTGCTCCCCGCGCACGCGGGGATGGTCCCATCCATGTCACGTCCAAGGGGGCCGTGCCGGAGTGCTCCCCGCGCACGCGGGGATGGTCCCACCCGGCCGCCGGCGGCCTCAGGAGCCAGGGCGTGCTCCCCGCGCACGCGGGGATGGTCCGGCTGATGCTCGGCAGGGGTCGATCGAGCGATGGTGCTCCCCGCGCACGCGGGGATGGTCCCCGGTCTGTCGATGAACGAGGTGCGGTCATGCAGTGCTCCCCGCGCACGCGGGGATGGTCCCATCCGCGGCACCAAGCTCAAGTGCGGCAACTGGTGCTCCCCGCGCACGCGGGGATGGTCCCCGTGCCCTCCAGCACCTCGCCGGCGTCGTGGTGTGCTCCCCGCGCACGCGGGGATGGTCCCATGCGGGACGTCTACACCTGGGTGATGGACCGGTGCTCCCCGCGCACGCGGGGATGGTCCCCGCTGTGCGAGGCGGTCGGGGTGTCCAAGGCGGTGCTCCCCGCGCACGCGGGGATGGTCCCAAGGGGCAGTGCCTGTGTCCGCCGCGCGTGCAGTGCTCCCCGCGCACGCGGGGATGGTCCCAAGGGGCAGTGCCTGTGTCCGCCGCGCGTGCAGTGCTCCCCGCGCACGCGGGGATGGTCCCAAGCGGTTCACGCCCTCACCGCCACCGCCGACCGTGCTCCCCGCGCACGCGGGGATGGTCCCCGTCCCGTTCGGGCAGCGGGCAGGGTCGGACAGTGCTCCCCGCGCACGCGGGGATGGTCCCAGCTTGAGCGCGACGAGGGCCGGGTAGATCGCGTGCTCCCCGCGCACGCGGGGATGGTCCCTCCCGGGCAAGCTCCGTGCTGCTCGGCACCCGGTGCTCCCCGCGCACGCGGGGATGGTCCCCGGGTGTTATCCGGGTCGATCTCCGGGACCAAGTGCTCCCCGCGCACGCGGGGATGGTCCCCGCGGCGATCTGCGTGGCATTCAGCCGCAGGGGTGCTCCCCGCGCACGCGGGGATGGTCCCCCTCGTCATCTGGGACAGCCTCAACGGGGAATGTGCTCCCCGCGCACGCGGGGATGGTCCCGAGGCACACGCCCTGCTCGACGCCGGGTTCCGGGTGCTCCCCGCGCACGCGGGGATGGTCCCCGCCGGAAGCGCACCCAGCCGGTGACCGGGCGGTGCTCCCCGCGCACGCGGGGATGGTCCCGCTGGAATCACCGACAAATTGGGTGCGCGTACGTGCTCCCCGCGCACGCGGGGATGGTCCCCCCCTTACAGGTTGAACACAATCGTCTCGCGGGTGCTCCCCGCGCACGCGGGGATGGTCCCTGGCCGACATCATCCGCGCCATCGACGGGCCGGTGCTCCCCGCGCACGCGGGGATGGTCCCGCGTACTGAGGCTGGTGGGCGCTGGTCCTCCAGTGCTCCCCGCGCACGCGGGGATGGTCCCAGCGTCGGCAAGCGGATTCGGGGTGCGCGCGCGTGCTCCCCGCGCACGCGGGGATGGTCCCCTCGTCCCCAATGTCGTACACCAGCCGGGTAGGTGCTCCCCGCGCACGCGGGGATGGTCCCTGACCAACCGCGACGTACTGCGGATCGAGCTGGTGCTCCCCGCGCACGCGGGGATGGTCCCCCGCGCAGCATCAACACCAGGCGGTTGGCCAGGTGCTCCCCGCGCACGCGGGGATGGTCCCTCAACGGTATGACCGTCGTTACCCCGTCCGGGGTGCTCCCCGCGCACGCGGGGATGGTCCCAGGGTGTCGGTGTCCCATGCGATGGGGTGGCCGTGCTCCCCGCGCACGCGGGGATGGTCCCGGCGTGGTCGATCTCCGCACCGGGGAATTGCGGTGCTCCCCGCGCACGCGGGGATGGTCCCAAGCCAAGCGTCAGTGGGACGGGCCCTCGCGAGTGCTCCCCGCGCACGCGGGGATGGTCCCGCCTCGGCCTGGGGCTGTCTCCGCGGGGTACGGTGCTCCCCGCGCACGCGGGGATGGTCCCTTCGTCACTTCGTCACATCAACACCAGTTCGAGTGCTCCCCGCGCACGCGGGGATGGTCCCTTGAAACCGGCGCATGGGACACGGTCGCCATGGTGCTCCCCGCGCACGCGGGGATGGTCCCGATGGCGCTGATCAGACCCGAGCAGTCATATCGTGCTCCCCGCGCACGCGGGGATGGTCCCCCTTGCCCGACCTTGCCCGAGTTGGGCTAGCAGTGCTCCCCGCGCACGCGGGGATGGTCCCTCGTCGTCGGCGACGCCGACCTCACCCTGACGGTGCTCCCCGCGCACGCGGGGATGGTCCCGTTGTGGCCCGTGACTACCGGCTGAGCTGGCGGTGCTCCCCGCGCACGCGGGGATGGTCCCGGTCCCTGCTCTCATCCCTCAACCCGGCCCGGGTGCTCCCCGCGCACGCGGGGATGGTCCCCATCCTCGGCACTCCTCACCGGCCACGCGAGCGTGCTCCCCGCGCACGCGGGGATGGTCCCCGGCATCTGGCTCAGGCTGGCGGGGTCCAGCTGTGCTCCCCGCGCACGCGGGGATGGTCCCTGGCGCGTGATCCTGGACGACCTGACCGAGCGGTGCTCCCCGCGCACGCGGGGATGGTCCCGAGCTGATGTCCTGAAACGACGGAAGGCCCCCGTGCTCCCCGCGCACGCGGGGATGGTCCCCTCCCGCGTGAGCTCGTCCAGGCTCCGGGCGAGTGCTCCCCGCGCACGCGGGGATGGTCCCACCCGCAGGCCGGGGAACATCAGCCCGCACAGGTGCTCCCCGCGCACGCGGGGATGGTCCCGAGGGTCGCCGCGTTGTCGCCGCCGAGGGTCAGTGCTCCCCGCGCACGCGGGGATGGTCCCCCGGCGCTCGGTCGCCGCATCAGGATCGAGACGTGCTCCCCGCGCACGCGGGGATGGTCCCGACTTGACTCGGCAGACCCCCGCGACTTGCGCAGTGCTCCCCGCGCACGCGGGGATGGTCCCCGTGCCAGGAGCAGGAGGAGGCCACCACGATGGTGCTCCCCGCGCACGCGGGGATGGTCCCGCAAGGCCCGGAACCTGGCCCGCTACCAGCGGGTGCTCCCCGCGCACGCGGGGATGGTCCCATCGAGCCCAGCCCACCGGCGCGGCCGCCGAGGTGCTCCCCGCGCACGCGGGGATGGTCCCGGTCTGGTCTGAGGAGGGAAGAATCATGGAGAGTGCTCCCCGCGCACGCGGGGATGGTCCCGCGTACTGAGGCTGGTCGGCGCGGATCCTCCAGTGCTCCCCGCGCACGCGGGGATGGTCCCCCGGAGGAGGTCGAGGAGACGGCGCAGCGTCAGTGCTCCCCGCGCACGCGGGGATGGTCCCGAGAAGGGGGAGCTTCGCGCCCGGCCCGGCGGGTGCTCCCCGCGCACGCGGGGATGGTCCCGAGGGGCTGATCCAGACGTCCCCGGGCCGCGGGTGCTCCCCGCGCACGCGGGGATGGTCCCCGGTTCGGGCGCAGGCTCTACCGGATCGGCGAGTGCTCCCCGCGCACGCGGGGATGGTCCCGTCGTGATCGAAAGGAATGATGAATCATGGCGGTGCTCCCCGCGCACGCGGGGATGGTCCCGGGCGGAAACCTTGTCGGTGCCGGTAAGCCGTGTGCTCCCCGCGCACGCGGGGATGGTCCCCGAGCGGAAAGGGCAAGGCGATGTAGCAGGAAGTGCTCCCCGCGCACGCAGGGATGGTCCCTCTTCCTCTAGCCGGACGGATTCGCTCACTGCGTGCTCCCCGCGCACGCGGGGATGGCCCCCTGTATGTGCTGGTGGTGCTGCCGCCCGGCAAGTGCTCCCCGTGCACGCGGGGATGGTCCGGCGTCTGGGCTGGTGTGCAGCTCCGGGGCGTACCTGCTCTTCGCGTACGCGGGAGTAGCCCAGGTGGAGCTGGATTGCCTTAGGCCTGACTGCTCCCTGCGCATGCGGGGATAGTTCCGCGCCTTGCGTTCGCAAGCTCATGTCAGCGATTGCTGCCACGTTTGCAGGAATGAGCCCTATGGCTCTCGCCGGTGTGGTTGCACTCAGATCGCACGGAGGTGGTTCCTTCACCACTGCCGACGTGATTGGCGTTCCCGCTGCTCCTGCGTGCGTGAGGTGCTTTGAAAGGGCGTGCCGTCGAACCAAAGGACTGCTCTTATGTGTATGCAGGGACCCTTTCTCGTCAACTTTATGGCGCCGGGTGGTTGCTCCTATGTGGATAGAGATGGCGCCCGTTGAGGTTTCTTCTAGGTGAGGATCCTGCTGTCTCTATGTGTGATGAGGGCTTCTGATGTGAAATTACCGTGCCCTGCACCTTGTAGAGAGTACATAGTCTATGAGTGATCACTCACGTCCGCTAAGCTGCTCTGTAGGTGTGCAGATGAACCGACTTGCGGGGAAGTCGCCTTGTTTGCGCGCGGACTCTATTTCTTGAAGGGGCGCCGGCCGGGGCCATCCCCGCGTGCGCGGGGAGCAGGTTGCCGCATACGCATGGCTGGGGCCAACCCTGCGTACGCAGGGAGCAGGCCGGCGCCTGAGGAAGGGTACACTAGCTCGCTTCGTCGTGCGGGTGCAGAGATGCATCGTGCTTATCGAGTCGATGATCATCCCTGGGTGGTCTGACGTTGCTCTTTCCCCAGGTGATGGCGCCGGCCCCCGCAACGCCTCCGGCGATCAGAGCGCGGGGAACGTCTTGGCCTGACAGGTAAGTGAGGGTCGCTGCGGCCGCGGCGGCAATGCCGGAGAAAAGTAGAAGGACGAAGACGTGCAGGTCAAATGTATAATCGTTGGTTTTCTTCATGGTGCTCATCTTAATCCCTCAGGGGGCTTCACGCTAACGCTTGGCTGTTGCCTTGGAGGAGGGGTGGTCAAAGACTAGCAAGGTGTGCCGACTTGGTGGCCGTCTACTGGTTTTGTCGCTCCCAAAAATAAGAACTCCTTGCAATTTTATTCTATTTGTGTTTAGGTGTCTGATCTAATTGCTTTTGTGAAGTTCTTTCCCTAATGTGTAGATAGCGGGAAGCTGGGGGTGCTTAGTTCGTGGTGTAAGCCGGTCTTCTCGAGATGGATGGGGTAGCGGCAAGGCGGCCTTCTGGGAAGTCGAAGGCGTTGAGCGGACGATGGCGGAGCTCTTGCGGTTATGCAGTGGGTCGCTTTCGACTGGGGTGGTCCAGTGATCTCAGCACCGGCCGGTATCCGTGATGGGAGCCGTCGCCAGGCTTGTCGGTGCGTTCGCCGCTGGTCCTGGTCAAAGTGACCAGCGGGTCTGCCCAGGTGCCTTCAGCGTGCTTGGTCGGTTGCTGCCGCAGCGGCTTGCCCTGCCGGGTCGGCGGTCAGGACCGGCCCCACAGAGCCTGGGCGTCATCCGGCTGATCGGCTCTTGGCCGATCTCGGTTGCCGCCGCGGCCGTCTCGTTGGACTCGGGCGCTATGGACCGCGTCCTCGCCTCGATCGTCATCAGATGCGGTTCTTGACCAAGAACGGCGTTGACAACGTACGGTCCTCTGCTTGCCCTTGCTCGATGCCGTCGTGGGCTGTTCAGGGGTGCCCGTGCTCACAGGAAGGTGGAGGCCAGGGCGTGGTGGAGTTGCAGGGCGGCGGCCGCCAGGCTGCTGGTGACCAGGCCGGTGCTGGTCAGGAGGAGCGGGCCGCTGATGGTGTTCTTGTCCGGGGGCGCGGTCAGCATGGCCTGGACGCGGGCGACGACCCCGGATTCGGCGAAGGCCGGGGTGGGGCCGGCGTACGCCGAGCGGGTGAGGGCGACCTTGGCGATGGTGCGGGCGACCAGCGCGCGGTCGCCGACGCGTTCGGCGGCCTCCTCATCGGCCCATCGTTCGATGGCCAGCCGCAGGCGTCGCTCCAGGGGGCGCAGCGGCGGCAGCAGGGTCGCGCTCAGCGCGGCGACGGCCTGGTAGCGATGGTGGTGGTGCCGGAGGTGGGAGTGCTCGTGCTGGAAGACCACCTCCAGTTCCCGGGAGGTGAGCCTGCGCAGCAGGCCCCGGGAGACCAGCACGCCGCCGTTCCGGCCCGGGATCGCGATCGCGATGGGGTCGTCGGTGTCCAAGGGCTCGCGGGAGGCGGCGCGGGCGGCGCGCAGGTCGGCCGTCCAGCGCACGAGCAGCCGGATGATGAGCGCCGGGCTGGCGATCGAGGCCGCGACGCCGGGGATGCCGAGCCAGGCCGGGATCGGGCTGTCGTCGCCGATCAGCGCCCATTCGGGCACCTGTGCGGCCAGGCCGGGCGCCAGGGTGGCGCCGTAGTTGACGGCGATGAAGACGGCGGTGCCGACGGCGGCGAGGGTGGTCATCGCCGCGGTCACGGCCAGGGAGCGGGCCGTCCACGCCGGATGCAGCGGCAGCGTCACCCCGCCCAGCAGCAGGCTCAGCGCCAGCGTGAGCGCGACGGGCAGGAAGGTCAGCGGGTTCACCCTGGCTCTCCCCGGGTGTCGAGGATGTCGTGCGGCGCCTGCCCTTTGCGGGTGGCGGGCGCCTGCACGAGCTCGCTCAACGCGTCGTCCGGATCGCCGGTGTGCCGCACACGATGGTGCATTCGGCCGGGGCTCATCCGTCGTCGGCCGATGGCGGCGCCGGGGTTCCCGGCGGGCTCGGGCGGAGGGCGGCGGGACGTGCGGCCGGGGCGGGATCGTGCTCGACCGCGGCATGGGCGAGCACGCCGTGGGGGAGGGTCCGAGGTCTCGCCGTCCGGGCCCAGCCGTTCACGGCCGGCACGTCGACCTTCGGCTGTCCCAGTGGTCTACGCCGCACGATCCTGACCTAACGAAGTGTCGGGGCCAAGGGGTCGTCGGACCCGGTGCGGGTCCGCTTGTTCGGCCGGGTGAGCCCGGGGCGCCGGCGCGGTGGGCGGCCGGTCGCGATGGGCTCGACCAGGCTTTCACGCTATGAACTCTTACATTAGTAGTAGAGCCTTGGTCATGTCCGGACCCCGGGGCGGGCGGAAAAGGTCACCTCGCGGTCAGACGGAAGTCCTGGCTGGTCACGAGACCGTGATGTCCGCCCGTCGTCACGAGGTGACTCCGCCCACAGCGGGCCGGGTGCGGCGTCGACGATCGTCTGCCCGCTTCGAAGGTTCCGGGGCGCTGTGCCGCCGTGCTGTGCGGGTGGTCGTCGCGGGGCGGTGTGCGCATGGCCCACGGCGGTCGTTATGGCGATATGTCCGTTCTCGAGGGTGCGGCTGTAGTAGATTGCCCCGCGCAGCTGACCTCATGTTCGAAAAGGTGACGGGTCGGCCATGTCCATTAGGCTGATTGTGAATGTGATTCAACGAGCGAGCTCGTGAGGCCGGAGACCTTGGCGCGTAGACCACTGGGGCGACTGGAGGCCGAAGTGCTGGCCGCGCTGGCGGCCGTGGGGCGTCCCGTCGGAGCGGCCGAGCTGCGCACTCGGCTGGCCGGTGAGCCTGCGCACACCACGGTGAACACGATCTTGTCCCGGCTGCACGAAAAGAAGCTCGTCACCCGGGTGCGCGACGGCCGTCGGTATCTGTATCGGCTGGCGGTCGACGAGTCCCGGCTGGTGGCCGATCGCATGTACGACCATCTGCGGTACGCCAATGATCCGCGCAGTGTGCTGAGCCGGTTCGTGCAGACGCTCAGCCCTGATGAGGAAGAGGCGTTGCGGCAGATCCTCGACTCCTCCTCGCAGTAGTCGCCGGGGTCGGTGACGGCTCGCCGTTGGTCTTTTCCTGTTTTTCGGCGGGATGCCCGCAGGTCTTCGCGGGGTCGTGTCCCCATGGGTCTCGTGGGTCTTCGTGCCCTTGTGAGGCCTTCCGCGTCGTGAACGGGTCCGGTCGGCGCGGGGCGCGGTTGCGGGACTTGCGGCGGCGGTCGCCCGGTCGCCTTCTTTGCCGGTGCCGGGACGGCCGGCGGTGGGGCGTCGGGCGCCGGCGGGCCGGGGGAGCGAGCCGGGAGAATCGGTGTGCCGGGACCTCGGCTGATCTGCTACAAGTGTCGTAGTGGATATTGCCGTCATCCTGCCCCTTCCGAAGGTTGATTCCCTCCGGAGGGGCGGAGCGATGGCGATGCGCCGGACCGGGCGGCTCGCCCGTGTCCAGGATCCGAGCGTGGAGGAGCGTCCTTTGGACGTCGCCCGGCCCAGTGGCGGCCGTGTGCCGCCGAGCGAGAAGGCTCCGGCCCGGTGGCGGTCGCCGTCGGCCCGGAGGCCTGCCGTGAAGGCGTGCTTGCGCCGTGGCCGGGGCCGCCGCGAGGCCGGCATCGAGGACGCCGCGCGCAGTCACATCACCGATCGCAGACGAGTGGGGGAGCGATGATCTTCAGGCCGTTGCTGGGCGCGTTCGGCGTGGGCGGCCCTTCGGTGGAGACGGTGCTGGCGTCCGCGCACTGCCGGCCGGGCGAGGTGCTGTCCGGGGAGGTGCGCATCCAAGGCGGCGAACGGGACGCCTTCATCGATCAGGTCGTGCTGAGCCTGCTCACCGAGGTGGAGGTCGAGCACGACGACCATGAGGGCGTCACCGGCCTGGAGTTCCACCGGGGGGCGATCACCGGAGGGTTCGCCGTGGGCGCGGGCCAGTTCCATGTGATCCCGTTCCAGCTGCCGGTCCCGTGGGAGCTGCCGATCACGGAGGTGTACGGGCGGCACCTGGACGGCATGGTCATGGGGGTGCGCACCGAGGTGGAGGTGGCCGGGCAGCTCGACAAGGGCGACCTGGACCCGATCTCGGTCGGCCCGCTGCCGTCCCAGCAGCGCGTGCTGGACGCCTTCGCCGAGTTGGGCTTCATCTTCAAGAGCGCCGACCTGGAGCACGGTCAGATCGCCGGGCTGCACCAGGAGCTGCCGTTCTACCAGGAGATCGAGTTCCACGTCCCCGCGCAGTACAGCGGGCACATCAACGAGGTGGAGCTGACGTTCGTGGCCGACCCGCACGGGCTGGCGGTGGTGCTGGAGGCCGACAAGCGCGGCGATCTGTTCTCCCCCGGCGGGGACGTCCTCGGCCGGTTCCACGTCTCCCACGAGCAGGCCCTGTACACGGCGTGGGAGCACGAGATCACCACCTGGCTGCAGGCCGTCATAGGGCACCTGTCCGGCGGCCACGCCGCCTACGGCCACGCCGGAGACCACGGCCACGGCGGATACGTCGAGGGGCACGGCGGCCACGGCGGGCACGGCGGAGGGCGCAGCGGCCCGGGCTGGGCGGGGGTGGCCGCCGGGGCCGCCGCCGGGTTCGTCGCCGGGGCGGTGGTCAACGAGATGCTCGACGACGACTCCGAGGAGGACGAGGGCGAGGACGGGCAGGGCGACGTCTACCAGGGGATCGCCGAGACCGCCTACCAGGCCGCCTACCAGGCGGCCGTGGAGAACGCGATCGAGGAGGCCGTGGAGGAGGCCTACCAGGACGCTTACGCGGACGCCTATGAGGCCGCCTACGAGGAGGCGACGGAGTACTTCGAGGACGAGGACTGACCGATCCGGACGTCGAGGGCGGCGCGGCCGGCGCCGTCCTCGACGTGCATCGCGCGGGGAACGACCGAATGCCGATCGTCACAAGCCTGCCATCGGGCCGTGCCGGCGTCCGCGCCCTGCTGGAGTCCCGGCGCACCCAGCGGCTGATCGTCGCGGTCATCGTCGTCAACGCGGCCGCCCTCGGGCTGGAGACGGTTCCGCAGGTGCTGCAGCGCCATGGCCCGCTGCTGCATGCGATCGACCGGGTCGCGCTGGGGGTCTTCGTGACGGAGCTGGCCGCCAAGGTCTATGCGTACCGTGCCGGGTTCGTCCGCGACCGGTGGAACCTGTTCGACGCCGCCATCGTGGGCGTCTCGCTGATCCCGCACTCCGGCGGCCTGACGGTGCTGCGGGCGTTGCGGATCCTGCGGGCGCTGCGGCTGATCTCGACGGTGCCGAGCCTGCGCCGGGTGGTGTCGGCCCTGCTGGGCGCGATGCCCGGGGTGGCCTCCATCGCCGTCCTGCTCGCCCTGGTGCTGTACGTCGCCGCGGTCATGGCCAGCAAGCTGTTCGGCGCCACCGCTCCCGAGCACTTCGGGGATCTGGGGTCGTCGTTGTTCACCCTGTTCCGGATCATGAGCGGTGAGGGGTGGTCGGACGTCGCCCGCGCCGTGATGGTCCATCACCGGTGGGCGTGGCTGTTCTTCGTCGGCTTCATCCTGGTGTGCACCTTCGTGGTGCTCAATCTGTTCATCGCCGTCATCGTCAACGCCATGGAGGACGACGCCGCCAAGGCCGGGCGGCCCGTCCCCGTGCGCAAGGATTCCGGCGACGAGACCACCGCGATGCTGCTCGCCGAGATCGCCGCGCTCCGCGCCGAGATCCGCGCCTTGTGCGAGGAGCGCGGCCGATCCCGGGAGCGGGACGGCGAGGGCGACGCCGTGGCGACGCCCGACACCACCGTCGGCCCTTAGCCGGGCCGGCGCTCCGCCGTGACCGATCCCCGGGCGTCCCGGGGGTCTCCGGGTGCCGGCGGGGACGCTCTGCGCGCCGCCGCGGCCCGGGGCGGTCGCGGCCGGTTCACTCCTCCTCGTCGTCGCCGTCGAAGATCTCCTCCATGATCTCGCCGGCGACCATGCCGCCGATGAATCCGGCGGCGGCTCCGGCGGCCACCCCGCCCCAGCCCGGACCGTGACCGCCGTGGTGACCATGGTGCCCGTGGTGGCCGTGGTGACCGAAGCCGTGATCGGGCCCGCCGTGGCCGAAGCCGTGGCCGTGCCCGCCGTGGCCGAAGCCGTGGCCGCCGTAGGGGTCGTGGGGCTGGTGGAAGGCGCCGCCGGGGCCGATGCGTTCGGCCACGGCGTCCAGCCAGCCGGAGATCTCCGCGGCCCAGTCGGTGTGCATGGCCTCCTCGTGGCTGACCTGGAAGCGTCCGAAGACGTCGCCGCCGGGGGAGAACAGGCCGCCGCGCTTGTCGGCCTCCAGCACCACCGCCAGCCCGTGCGGGTCGGCCACGAACGTCAGCTCCACCTCGTTGATCCGCCCCTGGTGCGAGGGCGGCGGGTAGAACTCGATCTCCTGGTAGAACGGCAGCATCTGGTGCAGCCCGGCGATCTGGCCGTACTCCACGTCGGCGCTCTTGAAGATGAAGCCGAGCTGCCCGAAGGCGTCCAGCACCCGCTGCTGGGACGGCAGCGGGCTGATCGAGACCGGGTCCAGGTCGCCCTTGTCGACGGCCCTGGCGACGGCCAGTTCGGTGCGCACTCCCATGGCCATGCCGTGCAGGTGCTGCCCGTACACCTCGGTGAGAGGAGTCTCCCAGGGCACCTCCAGCTGGAAGGGGATGGTCCGGTTCTGTCCCTTGGGGAGCCGGAAGGGGCCCGACACGTCGGCGCGGTGGAACTCCATGCCGCCGGTGCGCTCGTGGTCGCCGCTCTCGACCTCGACCCGGGTGACCAGCGCCAGGGTGACCCGCTGGATCTCCACGTCGTACTCGGCGGCCATGATGCGCACCTCGCCGGCCAGTCGGTCGCCCGGCCGGCAGGACGGGGTGGCCAGGACGGTGTCCACTGAGGGACCGCCCATCCCGAGCGCTCCCAGCATCCGTTTGAAGACCACGTGCCCTCCCGCTGATCGGTGATTTTCCGCCACGATGCTACTACTTCTGTAGTAGATCGTGCGGTCGTGCGTCCCCTCCGCCCGGGCGCGGGCGGGGCGCCCGGTGCGCCGATCGTCCGCAGATCGCCGCAGGGCACCTGCGGAACGGTCACCGCAGGACGGCGCGGGCCGTCGCGGTCGTCCGCAGGACCCTCGCTGAACCCACGGGGCACCACGGGATACCACGGGTCACCGCGGGTCACCGCGCAACGTCCCGGAACGCCGCGGGGCGTCGCGGCTCGCGGGCCGCGGTCCGTCGGCCGGGGAGCCGGCACGCCGGGAAGCGGGTCGGGCAGAGGGCGGGGCCGCCCGGGTCAGGAGTCCGGGAGGCTCACCTCGATGCACCGCAGGCCCCGCAGGTCGAGCCAGGTGCGGTCGGGGCCGCGGACCACGCGGAAGAGGATGGCCTGACACCCCGGACACCGGCCGACCATGCCGGGCGCCCGCGTGTACAGCCGCGCCTCGGCGAGCACCACCGCGCAGCCGCAGTTGTCGCACTGTCCGACGGCCGCGGTGAGGTCGACCGCGAACACCTCGCGCAGCACCCCCGCGGCCGCGTTCCCGTCCACATGAGCAGGCGTTGGGGTGTTCATCGGGATCCTCCGCTCGGTCCGAAGCGTTCGGTCCTGATCCGGGCGGGTTCGTGCCCGGCCGCGACGAGCAGGTCGGCCGCCCGCTCCACGAAGCCGGTCGGCCCGCACACGTAACACGAGGGCCCGGCCTCGGGCGGCCAGGTCGCCGCGGCCAGCAGGTCCGCGTCGATCCGGCCCGGGGCGCGGGACCGGCCCGGCGGGGCGGCCCGGGTGTAGACGCAGGTGACCTCCGGTCCGTCCTCGGACGCCGCCAGGTCCGCGAGCTCCTCCCGGTACAGCGCCGCCTCCGGGTCGCGGACCGAGTACAGCAGCCGCATGGGCGCCCGGCTGCTGGCGGCCCGGTGCGTGCGGATCATCGCCATGAGCGGGACGACGCCCGAGCCGCCGGCCACGAGCTGGACCGGTTCGGGCCGGTCGGGCCGCCAGACGAACCAGCCGCCGACCGGGCCGCGGATCTCCAGCGGATCGCCGACCGCGAGGATCCGGGTGAGGTAGGGGGAGACCTCCCCGTCCGGGACCCGCTGCACGGTCAGCTCCACCCGTTCGGCGTCCGGGGCGTTCGCCAGGGAGTTCGCCAGGGAGTAGGACCGGACGGCCGTGTAGCCGTCGGGTGCGGTGAGCCGGACGTCCACGTGCTGGCCGGCCTGGTGTCCCGGCCAGCCGGGGACGTGGAGGATCAGCGTGCGCGCCGTGGGGGTCTCCTCCCGCAGGGCGCGCACCTCGCCGACCCGCCAGGTCAGTCGCCCCAGTACCGCTGCTCGCGCCATGGGTCTCCGTAGTCGTGGTAGCCGGCGGACTCCCAGAAACCCGGCCGGTCGTGGGTGAGCAGCGTGATGCCGCGGACCCATTTGGCGCTCTTCCACAGGTACAGGTGCGGGACGAGCAGCCGTGCCGGGCCGCCGTGCTCCGGTGCCAGCGCCTCGCCGTCGAACCGGAACGCGATCCAGGCCTTGCCGTCGCGCAGGTCCGCGAGCGGCATGTTCGTGGTGTAGCCGCCGTAGGAGTGGGCGAGCGCGTGGTCGGCGGTGGTCTCCACGCCCGCCAGCAGGGTGTCCAGGGAGACGCCTTCCCAGTGGGTGCCGAGCTTGGACCAGCGGGTGACGCAGTGCAGGTCCACGGTCGGCCGCTCGGTGGGCAGCGCGCGGAACTCCCGCCATGTCCACCGGTGCTCCCGCCCGGTCTCCGTGGTGATGGTGAAGCTCCACTCCTCCGGGCGGACGCGCGGGGTCGGCCCGGCGGACAGGACGGGGAAGTCGTCGGTCAGGTATTGGCCCGGCGGCAGGTCGGCGGTGCGGCGGCGGCCGGAGAATCCGGGCGAGACGATGCCCATGGACCTCACCCCCTTGGTCCGCCGAAGCGGTGCGCGTACGGTCGGTCCGTCACCCATCGTAATCACCGCAGGGGAACGCCGCCGCCATCTGTGCACATTCCGTATACGAACGGTGTCGGTGCGTCGGCGGGCGGGGGCGGACGGGCGGGGAGAGGTCGCGCATGCCGACGGTCCCGTTCGCCCCGCTCGGGATGAGCGGGTCGGCCGTGCTCACCGCCGCGGCGGCCCGGCGGCGTCCCGCAGGGCGAGGGGCGGGGCCCGCGTCGGGGACCGCTCACCGCCGGGCGTCGCCTGCCGTTTCGCCGGAGGCCGGGTCCGGCGTGTCCGCGGTGCGAAGCGCGGTCCGCGGGGGCGGGGTCACCAGCGGTGGTGGACCAGGGGGCGGATCCTGCGGTCGTACAGGTCGCGGATCGCGGCGAGGGTGTCCTCGGGCAGCGGGGGCAGGTCGGCGGCGGCGCTGTTGGCGCGGGCCTGCTCGGGGGTGCGGGCGCCGGGGATGACGGTGCTCACGCCGGGCTGCTGGACGACCCAGCGCAGCGCCGTCTGGGCCGGGGTGGCGCCCGGCGGGGCCAGGGCGGCGAACTCCCGGGCGGCCTCCACCCCGGTGGCGTAGTCGACGCCGGAGAACGTCTCGCCCACGTCGAACGCCTCGCCGTGCCGGTTGAAGGTGCGGTGGTCGTCGGGGCCGAACTCGGTGTCGTGCCGGTAGCGGCCCGACAGCAGCCCCGAGGCCAGCGGCACCCGGGCGATGATCCCCACCCCGGCCTCGGCCGCGGCGGGCAGCACCCGCTCCAGCGGCTTGTGGCGGAACGCGTTGCAGATGATCTGCACCGTGGCCACGCCCGGGCGGGCGATGGCGGTCAGCGCCTGGTCGCAGGTCTCCACGCTGACGCCGTAGGCGGCGATGCGCTCCTCCGCCACCAGGGTGTCCAGCGCGTCGAACACCGCGTCGGAGGAGAACACCGGGGTCGGCGGGCAGTGGAGCTGCACCAGGTCGAGCCGGTCCACGCCCAGGTTCGTGCGCGATCGGTCGGTCCAGGCCCGGAAGTTGTCCAGGGTGTAGTTCTCGGGGATCTGCGCCACCCGCCGTCCCATCTTGGTGGCGACGAACAGGCCCGGGTGATTCCGCAGGAAGCGGCCGATGATCCGTTCGCTGCGTCCGTCGCCGTAGACGTCGGCGGTGTCGAGGAAGGTCACCCCCCGTCTCCACCGCCGCCTCCAGGACGGCCAGCGCGTCCTTCTCCTCGATCCGTCCCCAGTCCGCGCCCAGCTGCCAGGTGCCCAGTCCCACGACCGAGACCCGGCGGCCCAGCCGCTCGATGTGCCGCTGCTCCACGATCGGAATTATGTCCGGACCGGTCGGCGAACGATCACCGCCGTGGATGATCCACTCACCCTGTGCCGGGTGAGCGGGGCCTCCGGTGGAGGAGACGACATCAGCCGCCCCTTGCAGGTCACGGTGGCCGTGCCCGTGATCGCCGTGGACTGGCTGATCATGACCTTGCAGTACGTCAGGGTCAACTGCACGGGCGAGGGCGAGCCGAGGTCTTCCTCGCCTGTTTGGGCGTCCTCACCTTGCCGGTCTGGTTCGCCGGTTGGAAGGTCTGGCGGGGTCGGCGGGTGGGTCGATCCCATGTCGGCCTGGTGATGGCCTCCTTGCTGGTGGGGGGCGTCCCGCTGGTGGCCATGCTGACCGCCGTTCCGGTGGCGTTCGCGGAGACGGGCGAGCTCGGTCCTCTCCTGACCAGGGTGGCCGTCTGGGCGCTGTCGCTGGCGGGCGGCGGCTTCCTGCTCACCCGTCCCGTCGTCGAACGATGGGTCCGGCGCGACGAGCCGCGGTCGGCGTCGGACGAGGCGGCGGACGGCGCTCAGCGGTGAGCGGTCCTTCAGACAGGCCCCGCCGTCGACGTGGGGCCTCCCCCGCGATGCGCGAACGCCCCGGGGCCAGGGCAGCCGTGAACGGTCCGGGAGGGACGGCGGGGCGGGGGCCTTCGGCCCTCGGCTGAGACGTAGTGCGGCTCGGCGGGCCGGTGTGTTCGCCGGACGGGCCGTTCATGCGGATCTCCACCGGCGCCGAGGGCCTGGGGCGCCGTCGACCTGAGGGCGGGCATCGGGGCCGCCGGGCGGGCGGGACGGTCCGATGGGGGCGCCCCGGCCGGAGCACGTGCCGGTCGCGCATACCCTGGGCGCGCCGCCGTGACCGCGCGGGCCGCCCGTTGCGTCCTTTGTCGGTCATCGTCACGACTCCGCCGAGACCGGGCCCGCCGGTCGTCATCGACGCAGGGGCCGGGGTTCTGACGCGCCGCCGAGGCCCTGCTGGGGTCCGATTGTGTCGTCTATCAGCGGCTTTCACCGTTGCATTGAATGCAATGGTGCGTTGCGCAATCGGTTTACGCTCCCCCACCATCCCGAACATGAGTGAGACGGAGCGCACATCAGCGGCCAGGCTGTTGGCGGTCCTGGAAGCGCTGAGCGCCGGCAACGGCAACAGCGACGGCATGACGGTGGCCGAGCTGGCGCGCGCCCTGGGCCGGGACAAGTCGATCGTGTCCCGGGGCCTGCGTCCCCTGGTCGAGCTGGGCCTGGTGGAACGCAGCGCCAAAGGGCGGCACCGGCTGGGGTGGCGGCTGTTCACCCTGGCGGCCCGGGCCGGCGACCAGCGGCTGCTGCTGCTCGCTCCGGCGGTGATGCGACGGCTGTCCGATGTGACGCAGGAGCGCGTGCACCTGACGGTGCTGCACGGTCGCGAGGCGCTCACGATCCTCTCGGAGAGCTCACGACGGACCATCGAGGCGGTCGGCTGGGTGGGCCGGACGTCGCCGGTGCACTGCACCTCGTCCGGGCGCGCCCTGCTGATCGACCATTCCGACGACGAGATCCGCGAACTGCTGGCGGACGTGCCGTTCCCGGGACCGGGACCGAAGGCGCCCAAGGACATCGACGACCTGTTGCGCCGCGTGCACCAGGCGCGGCGGCGCGGGTTCGCCGTGGTGGACGGGGAGTTCGACCGGGATCTGGTCGCCGCGGCCGCTCCGGTGCGGGACTTCCGCAACCAGATCATCGCCGCGCTCAACGTCTCGGCGCCCGCCTACCGCCTGCAGGACCGGCTCACCGCGGTCGGCCAGCAGGTCGCGGCGGCCGCGGCCCACCTGTCACGGGCCATCTCCTCCGCCCCTCCCGAGAACTGACCGCCCGCCCCCGGCTCATCAGGAGCACATGCATGCACTCGACACCCTTGCCCTTCTTCAGCAACGGCCACCGGCTCGACGCCGACCTGCACCTGCCCGATGACGGCGGTGCGGGCGCGCCGTACCCGATCGTGATCCCCGCCAGCGGGTTCCAGGGACTCAAGGTCATCCATCCCGAGCGGTTCGCCCGTGCGCTGACCCGGCGGGGATACGCCGTGCTGGCCTTCGACTACCGCGGATTCGGCCTCAGCGAAGGGGAGCGCGGCCGTCTGGTGCCCCAGGAGTGGGCCGAGGACCTGCGCGCCGCGGTCGACCGGGTCACCGGGCACCCCGATCTCGACGCCGACCGCCTGGCCCTGCTCGGCTGGGGGCTGGGCGGCGGGGTCGTCGTCGCCGCGGCGGCCGACGATCCCCGGGTCCGCGCGGTGATCACCTGCAACGGGATCGCCGACGGGCACCGGTCCACCCGGAACATGCACGATGAGGAGTCCTGGAAGAGCCTGCTCAAGCGGGTGGCCGCGGACCGTGTCCACCGCGCCGCCCACGGCCGTTCCGAGATCACCTCGCCGTGGGACATCGTCCGCCTGGATCTGGACCGGCGCACCGACGACTACGTCGACGAGGAGCTTTACAAGGCGCCCGGGTTCGGCTCGGGGGTGACCTTGGAGTCGGCCGACTACCTGCTGCGATTCCGCCCGGTCGACGTCGTGCACCGGATCGCGCCGCGGCCGCTGCTCATCGTGCACGGTGCGGAGAACCGGCTGCACCTGCCGGAGGAGGCGCGGCACCTGTATGAGGCCGCCGGCGAGCCCAAGCGGCTGGAGCTGCTGGAAGGCAAGGGCCACACCGAGTGGATGTTCGACGACGACCCGACCTTCCTGCGGGTGGTCGAGCTCATCGACGGTTTCCTGGCCGAGGCGTTCGCGACCGGATCGACGGCCGCCGTCGAGTGAACCGGGGCCGTCATGTCCTTCGTCGAGTACGTCGACCGCAACTTCGACAGGATCGCGTTCCTCACCGTGCAGCACGTGCAGGTGGTGCTGCTCAGCGTCGCGATCGCCGCGGTGATCGGGGTGGGCCTGGGGATCGCCACCGAGCGCACCCCCCGGTTGCGCCGGGTGCTGCTGGGGATCACCGGAACGCTGCTGACGATCCCGTCGTTCGCGTTGTTCGGCCTGCTCATTCCGCTGCTGGGACTGGGGCTCGCCCCGACCGTGGCGGCGCTCACCGTGTATGCGGTCTTCCCCATCCTGCGGAACACCGTCACCGGTCTGCAGATCGTCGACCCCGCGGTCGTCGACGCCTCCCGCGGGATGGGCCTGGGGGCCGGGCAGCGGCTGTGGATGGTGCGGCTGCCGCTCGCCTGGCCGGTGATCCTCAACGGCATCCGAGTGGCGACGATCATGGTCGTGGCCATCGCGGCGATCGGCGCGGCCGTCCGCGGACCGGGACTCGGCGAGCTGATCTTCCGCGGACTGTCCCGCATCGGCGGTGCGAACGCCTTCAACGAGGCGATGAGCGGCGTGGCCGGGGTCGTCCTGGTCGCGCTGGTGCTCGACCTTGTGTTCGTCCTCATCGGCCGGCTCACAACCCCGCGAGGTCTCCATGACTGATCCCACCGCCAGCCCCCCGCCTCCCGAGGTGATGATCCGCCTGGAAGGGCTGGTCAAGCGTTACCCCGGTCAGTCCACCGACGCCGTGTCGAAGCTGTCGATGGACATCCGCCGCGGTGAGTTCGTCGTCTTCGTCGGCCCCTCCGGATGCGGCAAGACCACCACCCTGCGCATGATCAACCGGCTGGTCGAGCCCACCTCGGGACGCATCTGGATCGACGGGGAGGACGTCACCGACGTCGACCCCGACCGGCTGCGCCGGCGCATCGGCTATGTCATCCAGCAGATCGGCCTGATCCCGCACATGACCATCGCCCAGAACATCGGGCTGGTGCCGAAGCTGCTCGGCTGGGACAAGGCCCGCATCCGCGACCGCGTCGACGAGCTGCTGGAGCTGGTCGGGCTCGACCCGGCCGCCTTCCGCGACCGCTATCCCAAGCAGCTGTCCGGCGGGCAGCAGCAGCGGGTCGGAGTGGCGCGCGCCCTGGCGGGCGACCCGCCGGTCATGCTGATGGACGAGCCGTTCGGGGCGATCGACCCCATCACCCGGGACCGGTTGCAGGAGGAGTTCCTCAAGCTCCAAGAGCGCATCCGCAAGACCATCGTCTTCGTCACCCATGACATCGACGAGGCGCTCAAGCTCGGCGACCGCATCGCGATCTTCGGGGAGGGGTCGCGGCTGGAGCAGTTCGCCACCCCGCTGGAGATCCTGTCCGAACCGGCCAACGACTACGTCCGCTCCTTCGTCGGCGCCGGGACCGGAATCCGCCGGCTGGGGCTGCTGCGGATCGCCGACATCCCCGGCGGCGCCCCCGAGCCGGCCGGGCGGGGCGCGGTGCGCCTCACCGAGGACCAGACCGTGCATGCGGCGCTCGAGGAGATGCTCCAGGCGGGCGCCGACGAGGTCGTGGTCGCCTCCGCCGACGGCCGCGGTGAGCGGTCGCTGACCATGCGGGATCTGCTGCTCGCGGCGGCCCGCGCGAAGGGGGAGGCGCGATGAGCGCCGCCGACGCGGTGACCGTCGAGGCCGGTGCGCCGGCGCGCGGCTGGGTCCTGCCGCTCATCGCGGCGGCGCTGGTGGCGGGCATGCTCGGCTATCTGCAGACGGCCGAGCTGGACTCGATCGAGGCGCGGCTGCTGGCCACCGACGAGATCCTCGCCCGCACGGTCGAGCATGTGCGCCTGGTGGCGGTGTCGACGATCGCGGTGATCGCCATCGCCGTCCCCCTCGGCGTGCTGCTCACCCGCCGCCGGGCCAGGCTGCTGGCTCCCCCCGTCCTCGGACTGGCCAACGCGGGCCAGGCCATCCCGTCCATCGGCGTGCTGGTGCTGCTGGCGATCCTGTTCGACGTCGGATTCACGATGGCGGTGATCGCCCTGGTGGCCTACGCCGTCCTGCCGGTGCTGCGCAACACGATGGTCGGCCTGCGGCAGGTCGACCGTTCCGTCATCGACGCCGGCCGGGGGATGGGGATGAGCCCGCTGCAGGTGCTGATGAAGATCGAGCTGCCGCTGGCCGTCCCGGTGATGATCGCCGGCATCCGGGTCGCCCTCATCCTCAACGTCGGCGTCGCGACCCTGGCCACCTACACCAACGCCGGCGGCCTGGGATCGCTGATCGAAAGCGGCATCGTGTTCAACCGCATGCCGGTCCTGATGACCGGCAGCGTGCTGACCATCGCGCTCGCCCTGATGGTGGACTGGCTGGCCGGTCTCGCCGAACGGTTCCTTCGCCCTCGCGGCCTGTGACACCCCCATCCGACACTCCTCACCCCGTTAAGGAACGCCATGCACCCCACACTGCGCACCCTCGCGCTCGCCGGTCTGACCGCCGTGACCCTGGGCGGCTGCGCCCTGAGCCAGTCGCCGGGCGGTGATGTGGCCAAGGGCTCCCTGGCCGACAAGGGCGGACTCGACGGCGTCACCGTGACCGTCGGCTCCAAGGAGTTCACCGAGCAGCTCGTGCTCTGCGAGATCACCGCCGTCGCGCTGGAGTCGGTCGGCGCCGAGGTGAAGCGGAGCTGCGGCATGTCCGGCAGCAACACCGTCCGCAACGCGCTGACCAGCGGGTCGATCGACATGTACTGGGAGTACACCGGCACCGGCTGGATCACTCACCTGAAGAAGACCACGCCGATCACCGACCCCGGGCGGCAGTACGAGGAGGTCGCCAAGGCCGACCTGGCCCACAACGGCGTCCGCTGGCTCGCCCCCGCCCCGGCGAACAACACCTACGCCATCGCCACGAGCAACGAGAAGGCGGCCGAGCTCGGCGTGAAGACCATCTCCGACTACGCCGCGCTGGCCAAGAAGGACGCCAAGCAGGCCACGTTCTGCGGCGCCTCGGAGTTCTTCGGCCGCAACGACGGCTGGCCGGGGCTGAAGAGCGCCTACGGCTTCGACCTGCCCCGGTCGGCCACCGCCGAGCTCGCGCTCGGCGCGGTCTACAACTCCATCGACAAGTCCTCCCCGTGCAACTTCGGAGAGGTGTTCGCCACCGACGGCCGGATCAAGGCGCTGGGGCTGACCGTGCTCCAGGACGACAAGCGGTTCTTCACCGCCTACAACCCGTCGCTGACGGTGCGCAAGCAGGTGATGGACGAGGCCCCGCAGCTCGCCGAGATCATCGCGCCGGTCTCGGCGGCGCTCGACGATGAGACGCTGCGCGGGCTCAACGCCAAGGTGGACGTCGACGGCGACACCCCCGAGCGGGTCGCCCGCGACTGGCTGCGGGACAAGGGCTTCATCGGATGACGGCGACCGCCGCGTCGCTGCGGGTCGCCCTGCTGCAGAGCGCGCCCCGGCTCGGTGCGGTGGAGGCGAACCTGGCGGAGCTGGACCGCCGGCTCCGCCGGGTCGCCGACGCCGACCTGGCGGTGGCGCCCGAATTGGCCACCCACGGCTATCACCTCGGCGAACTCGACGACCCCCGCGCCCTGGCGGCCACCGACCCACGGATCGCCGGGCTCGGCGGGCACGGGCCGGCCGCGGTCGTCGGATTCGTCGAGGCCCGCCGCCACCACCACTACAACAGCGCCGCGATCGTGGACGGCGAGCGGGTGGAGGTGCAGCGCAAGCTGTATCTGCCCACCTACCGCGACTGGGAGGAGGGCAAGCACTTCCGCCCCGGCACCCGGCTGCGCCGCCATGCCGTCCGCGGCGCCCGGATGTCCGTGCTGATCTGCAACGACCTGTGGCAGCCGCCGCTGGCGTGGCTCGCCGCGCACGGCGGCGCCGAGGTCCTCGTGGTCATCGCCAACAGCGTCGAAAGCCGGGCCGCCGTTCCCGTGCAGCGAGCGTGGGACATCCTCCTCGTGCACGCCGCGGTCACGCTGCAGACCTATGTCGTGTTCGTCAACCGGTCCGGCGTCGAGTGCGGCCGGCGGTTCTGGGGCGGATCGTGCGTGGTCGGTCCCGACGGCGAGGCGTTGCTCCGGCTCGGCCCGGACGAGGACCAGGCCGTCGTCGACCTCGACCTGGAGGCGCTGCGCGCGCTGCGTCGACGCTGGCCGTTGCTGCGGGAGTCCAGGTTCGAGCTCGTGGCCGCCGAGGCCGCACGGCTGGCCGCCGAGGAAGAGTGAGATGTTCGACTGCCATGTGCACGCCGCGCCCGACATCGTGCCGCGGATCGGAGAGGACGCCGACATCCTCCACGCCTACCGCGAGAGCGGGTTCGAGGGGTTCGTCCTCAAGGGGCACTATGAGTCGACGGTCGGCAGGGCCCGCGCCCTGGCCCGCCACGGCATGCCCGTCCTCGGCGGCGTCACGCTCAACCAGGCCGCGGGCGGGATCAACCCCGCCGCCGTGGCGGCCGCCCTCGCCGCCGGCGGCCGGGTGGTGTGGATGCCCACGGCCGATGCGCACACCCAGGAGCGGGCCGGGCTGCCCCGGCTGTGCGACCGTGATGCGCGGCTGGAACGCCGGGTCTTCGCGGTGCCCCCGGTCGAACCGGACGCCCAGCCCGTGGTCGACTTGGTCCTGGCGCTGATCGCCGACCATGACGCGGTGCTGGCCACCGGGCATCTCAGCGGCCCGGAATGCGCCTGGCTGCTGAAACGCGCGCGGCGTTTCGGGATCCGGCGGGTTCTGCTGACCCACCCGTCCTACACCGTTCCCGGGCTGACCCCCGCCGAGATCGGTGAGCTGGCCGAGGCCGGAGGGCATGTCGAGATCACCGCCTACCAGCTGCTGCACCAGCCGGGCTGCACCGCCGAACGGCTCGCCGAGGTCGCCCGCGCCGCCGCAGACCGCCTGGTCCTGTCCTCCGACGCCGGTCAGCCGGACTCCCCGTCTCCGCCGCACGCGCTGCATCGGCTCATCGACGAGCTGGTCGCACAAGGCCTCGACCCGGGCCTGCTCAGGGCGGCCGCGTCCACGGTGCCCGCGCGGCTCTTCCTCACCTGAAGGACCCCGAGGACCGACCGGCGGGCTCCCCGGCCGCACGCTCACCCCGGCCGGGGAACCCGCCGCCGGGACGCCCGGCGCATCGACGAGGGATCCGGCCCTCTTCCACGCCGGAGCCGGGACGACCCCGGTGGCGTCGTCGTGCGGAGAAAGAGGACCGATGGAGAGAGGACCGATATCGCACGCCCGTTTCGTCCGTGCGGCGGTTAAGGTCGGCGGTATGGCGGATGAGCAGGACTCCGTGCGGGTCGACGTGTGGCTGTGGTCCGTGCGGCTGGTCAAGACCCGTTCCATGGCGACCGCCGCCTGCCGCGGAGGGCACGTCAAGGTCAACGACACCCGGGTCAAGCCGTCCACCCCGGTGCGGCCCGGCGATGAGGTGCGGCTGCGGCTCAACGGCCGGGAGCGGATCGTGGTCGTGCAGCGGGTCATTCGCAAGCGGGTCGGCGCGTCCGTCGCCGCCGAATGCCTCATCGACAAGAGCCCGCCTCCGCCGCCGCGCGAGGCCCTGCTCCCGGTCGCCCAGCGCGAACGCGGCGCGGGCCGGCCCACCAAGCGGGAGCGCAGGGAGCTGGAGCGCTTCCGCAGGCGGGGCTTCTTCACCTGACGGCGCCGATGCGGGCGGTCGGCGGGACCGAGGGGTACGCCGAGGACGCCGCGCGGCTGGTGCGGGCGTACGAGAGCGTGTCGTTCGCGGACCTGCACGGGGATCTGCTTCCGATGCTGCCGCCCCCGCCCGCGCGGGCGGTGGACATCGGGGCCGGAAGCGGACGGGACGCGGCGGCGCTGGCCCGGATGGGGCATGCGGTGACCGCGGTCGAGCCGGTGGCGCGGCTGCGGGAGTGGGCGCGGCGGGCGCACGGCGGGCTCGGCATCGTCTGGGTCGACGATGCGCTTCCCGAGCTGGGGAGCGTGCGGGGGACGTTCGATCTGGTGCTGCTGAGCGCGGTGTGGATGCACCTGGATGAGGGGGAGCGGGCGGCGGGGATGGCGCGGGTCGCCGCGCTGACGGCCCCGGGCGGCACGGTCGTGCTGACGCTGCGGCACGGCCCGGTGCCCGAGGGGCGCCGGATGTTCCAGGTCCCGGCCGAGGAGGTGATCGGGACGGCCGCCGCGCACGGGCTGCGGGCCGTCCAGGTGCGGCGGACCGCGGATCTGGGGCGGCGGCCGGGGGTCTGTTGGACCCGTCTGGTGCTGCGCCGCTGACCGTGAGGGGCGCGCGGCGGGTGCGGGGTGCGGGCCCCGCGGAAGGTGCCGGTCGTCGACCGCGTTGCCCGGGGCGCGGCGGGGCGGGGGCGTGCGTCGGGGCTCGTGGGGGGTGCCCGCGGGGACCGCGCGGATGATCGTGCGGGCGGCGTGCGGGGTGCGGCGGCGTGTCGGGGCGGGCCGCGGGGGTCAGTCCTCGGCGGGGAGCAGGGCCGCCAGCAGGTCGCGGAGCTGCCGGCGCTGCTGAGGGGGGAGGGCGAACAGTTCGGCGGCCTTGGCGTGGTTGCGGGCGCGCAGCTCGGCGCGGCGGCGTTCGCCTTCCTCGGTGAGGACCAGGTGCTTGACGCGGCGGTCGGTGGGGGAGGGGCGGCGGACGACCAGGCCGCGGCGTTCCAGGCCGTCAATGATGCCGGTCACGTTGGAGGCGTCGCAGGACAGCCGGTCGGCCAGGTCGCGCATGGGGGTGGGGGAGTCCAGCAGGGTCAGGGCCAGGGCCTGGGTCGGGGGCAGGTCCAACTCGGCGGCGTTGGCGTTGAAGCTCACGCGCAGGCGTCCGGCCACCTGGAAGACGAGGTCGGCCAGCTCGGCGGCGACCGGATCGGCATCCCCGCTCATGTGACCGATCATACGAGTCCCCTTGGAGCCGTTGATTGTTGAGGATCTCAAGTAATGGCCATATGGTTGAGGTCGTCAAATATTGATGACCTCAAGGAGGTGTTCCGGTGAGCGTGACCCGGCTGTCTGCCAGAGCCCGACGCGGTCGTCGCCTCGTGGGCGTGGCCGGAGCGGTGGCGGCGGCTCTCGCGGTATGGGCGGTGGGCGAGCCCGTGCTGGGACACGACCTGGTGGTCACCCAGCCCGGCCGGGGGACCGCGGACGTCGGCGCGGGCGCCATCGCGGTGGCCTCGCTGATCTTCTCCCTGGCGGGATGGGCGCTGCTGGCCGTCCTGGAACGGCTGACCGCCCGGGCCGGGCTGATCTGGACGATCGTCGCCGTGCTCATGCTGGTGGGGTCGTTCGTCCCGGTGGCCGGTGTCGAGGCGACCGGCGGGAGCAAGACGGTGCTCTCGCTCGCGCACATCGCGGTCGCGGCGGTCCTCGTCCCGGTCCTGCTGAGCACCACGACCGGGAGCCGGACCACCGGATCGACCGCGGCGTGACGCCCCCGCCCCGCCGCGCGGGGACGACCGGCGTCCTCGCCCCCGGCCCCGAACGGCCGACTCGAGTGTCGCCGAAAGGCCGCGGGCGAGAACGGGGCGCCGTCAGGCGCGTTCGAGGGTCGTCAGCAGACGGATGTGGGCGTCGACCCAGGCGGTGATCATGCGGCCGGGGTCTCCGGCGGACAACGCGGCGTGCAGGGCGGTGAGGGAACCGGCGGCGCGGGCCAGACCGACCCGGCGGAGGGCGTCGGCGGCCTCGGCGACGCGGCCGCGCACACCGTCGGTGACATGCCGCAGGCCGCGGTGCGCGACCTCGGCGGAGGCGGCCACGGCGCCCTCCAGGGCGGCCGTCAGGGGAGGGGGATCGGTGCGGCCGCCGGAGGCCAGGGCCGCGTCGCCGTCGCCGGGGGCCAGGTCGGGGAGGACGACGGCCCGGGGGGTCGCGACCGCCAGGGGGTCGATGACCAGGGCGCCGCCCACCCGGCCGACCGATCCGCTGACATGGTGGGGGTCGTCCTTGAGCGCCTCGGCCAGGGCGTCGAGGGCCCCCGGGGCGTGCGGGGAGTGGGTCGCGGAGACCACGGCGGTGGCGCCGGCGCGGTCGGCGATCACCGCCTCCAGCCGCTGCGCGGCGGGGTCGTAGCGCAGCTCGCGGACCGCGTCGACCTCGATGACGCGCACCAGCTCGGCGGCCACCCGGGAGCGGATCAGGCGCGGCGGGAGCGCGGTCATCGCGCGGTCCAGGGCGGCCAGGTCGCGGACCAGCAGCGGCTCGGGCAGGTCCGACCAGGCGGTGGCGGGGTCCAGCGGGGTGACCAGGGACCCGCCCAGCCGGCCGCCGCCGAGCTTGATGACGCGGCCGGCGCTGCGGGAGGCGGTCTGGGAGACCACCACGGCGGCGGCCAGGGACCGCAGGGCGGCCCCGGCGACCCTGCGGGAGGCCAGGTCGTGGCCGGTGACGATCTCCTCCTCGGCGACCTGCACCGCGCGCCGCAGCACCAGCACGATCCCCGAGTCGGCCTGGGCCAGGCAGATCGAGACGGTGCGCTCCCGGTCGGTGCCGCCGACCCGGCAGCCCACCCCGGTCAGCCGGACGTGCCGCAGCGGCGTCGAGGCCCGTTCGTCGGTGCCCAGGATCTGGGAGCGGGGGCTGCCGGCGGGGTGCAGGGCGGCGCGGTGCCGGGCGTGCAGCTCGGCCACCAGTTCGGCGAAGCGCTCGGGGGCGTAGCGGGCGTCGCGGTCGTGGTAGGCGACGATCTGGGCGGCCAGGTCCTCCAGCGCGGCGGCGGGCCAGTGCAGATCGGCGGCGGTCAGGTCGCGGGCGGCCGCGCGCAGCGTGTTCGCCGGGAGCCGGCCGGTGTTCATCGCCCCGTCCAGCAGCAGCTCGTCGACCACCTCCAACGCCGGCTCCAGACCGGAGGAGGTGACGGTGGCCGCGCCTCCGACGTCCAGCCGGACCTCCCGGTCGGTCAGCCCCGCCTCGTCCGCCGCCCGGAACGCCCACACCGCCAGCGTGATCATCTGGCCGCGCGAGGCGGCGGCCGCGTCGGTGTCCACATACCCCAGTTCGCCCGGCACCAGGAAGCGGACCGTGCAGGTCGGCAGTTCCACCGTCGCGACCGGGTCGTCCGCGGTGGGCCGATGGATGCGGGCCGCGTACCCGGCGCGGAACGTCCGGCGGGCGCCGGTGATCGCGTGCCGCCCGAACAGCCGGGCCAGCTCCTCGTCCTCGAACGCCCCCGGGGACCACTGCGAGCCGGGGCCCGCCGTCTCGGCGGTCTCCGGCTCGCGCCGGTCCGCGTCCCGGGCGGCCCCCGGGGCGGGATCCGCGGCGGTCTCGGGGGCGGTCTCCGTCTCGTGCCGCTGGTAGGCCAGCACCAGCGTGATGATGTGCCGGCACATCCCCGTCGCCGCGCAGGTGCAGCTCGCCCCCTCCAGGCCCGCGCCCGTCGGCAGGGACGCGGCCACCCCGTCGCCGAAGTCGCCGCGCACCGTGCCGTCGGGGTCGGTGGAGGGGACGGGCGCCTTGCCCGCCTCGACGTCCTTGGTGGCCCGCTTGACCAGCCCCCGGTTGGCCAGGGAGGCCAGTGCCTGCGGGGTCAGCGTGAGCAGATCGGTCCGTTTCATCAGCCCATCACGTCCGCGACGAAAGAGGCCAGCTGACCGGGGGTCATCGCGCCGACGTGCGCGCCGAGGTCGGCCAGCCGCTGCGCCAGCGCGCGGTCGTAGTCGGGTTCGGCGTCCTCGTCCAGCGCCGCCAGTCCCAGCACCCGGGTGCCCTGCTCCACCAGGCCGCGGACGGTGTGGAGCAGCAGCTGCTCGTCCCCGCCCTCGTAGAAGTCGCTGATCACGGCGACGATGGCGCGGCGGGGATTGTCCACCAGCCCGGCGGCGTAGCGGACGGCGCCGGCGATGTCGGTGCCGCCGCCGAGCTGCACGCTCATCAAGACCTCCACCGGGTCGGTGATCTCCTCGGTCAGGTCGACCACCGAGGTGCTGAAGGTGACCAGATGGGTCTTCAGCCCCGGCAGCCCCCACAGGCAGGCGGCGGTCACCGCCGAGTGGATCACCGAGTCCACCATCGACCCGGACTGGTCGACCAGCAGGATCAGCTGCCAGCGCTCCATGTGGCGGCGGGTGCGCGAGAGGAAGTGGGGGCGCTCGATGTAGAGCCTGCGCTCCTCCGGCCGGTAGTGCCCCAGGTTGGCGCGGAGGGTGCGGTGGAAGTCGAAGTCGCGGGCGCGGCGCCAGGGGCTCGGCCGTCGGGAGCGCGTGCCGTGGAACGAACGGCGGACCTCGACGGCGAGTCGTTCGAGCAGCTCCTTGACGACCGCGGCGACGATCCGCCGCGCCATCTCCAGCACCTCGGGGTTCATCAGGTGCTTGGTGCGCAGGACGGCCCGCAGCAGCGTCCGGCTCGGCTCGATGCGCGCCAGCACCGCCGGGTCGGTGACGATCTCGGTGATCCCGTAGCGTTCGACGGCGTCGCGTTCCAGCCGTTCGATCGTCTCCTTGGGGAACAGCCGGTGCACGTCGTCCAGCCAGTCCACCGGGGTCACCTGGGCCGCGCCCAGGCCCCCGCTCCGGTCCTCGCCCCCGGGCCCGCGCAGGCCGCCGCGGCGGATGCCGCGGCGGGCGTGCTCGGGGTCCCGCCCGTACAGCCAGTCCAGCGCCCGGTCGCGGGCGGCGGCCGTCTCGCTCAGCCCGCCCAGGTGCTCCTCGGCGGGCTCGCCCAGCACCAGCCGCCAGCGTTCCAGCCCGGCGTCCGGCAGCCTCATTCCGCTCGTCGCCTCTCCTCGGTCGGTGGCCGATCCGTCTTCCCGCGTCTCTCGCCGACGCCGCGGCCCGGTGTCCGGCGCCGTCATGTCGTGATCAGTCCTTCGTCGGTGAGGAGCCGATCCACCGTCTTCTCCAATGCGCCGGCCTCCGCGAGCGCCATCGGATCGGCGGTGGTGCGCAGCAGCGACCGCGCCGAGCGCAGCAGGGAGCCGGCCGAGCCGCGCACCCCGCGCAGCTCCAGCAGCCGCCGCGCGATGATCTCCCGTTCCCGGGGCGGGAAGTAGCCGAACGCCTGCCGCAGTGCCGGCAGCGCCACCAGGAACTCCTCCTCGGTCAGCTCGCCGATCAGCGTGTCCAGCACCGTCAGCACGGTGCGTTCGCCGGTCTCCTCGGCGGCCAGCACCTGCTCCCGGGCCAGCGCGAACAGCCCGGCCAGCCAGTCGCCCAGGGTGGCGGGGGCGGCCACGCCCAGCACCGCGCGGGCGGGGTCGGCGGGCTCGCCCAGCGCCCAGCACAGTCCGAACGCGGCGCCGCGCAGGTCCGGCGGGACCTGCGGGTCGGCGCCGACCCGGGCGGCCACGGCGAGCGCGGCCTCCCGGTCCAGCCCGATCGGCTCGGCCGCGTGCAGCAGCGCGTCGCGGACGGCGGCCATCGCGGCCAGCCGGGCCGGTTCGGCGGGGGCGGGGCCGCCGCGCACGCTCTCCACCAGCCACAGCAGCCGGGTGACGCAGCGTTCGATGACGAGGGCGGGGAGCGGGCTTCGGGCCAGGCCCAGCACCCGGTCGTGCCGCCACAGCGCCAGCATGGTCTCCAGCACTCTCCCGAGCGCCCCGATGTCGGGGCTGGCGTCGAGGCCGGCGGAGAGACTCTCGGCGATCTTGTCCGGCAGCTCCCCGCAGCCGCAGAACACCGCGTCGAACAGCACGTCGGCCAGCGCCGCCGCATCCCCTCCGGCCTCGGCGGCCCGTTCCTCCAGCGCCGCCAGCGCCGCGTCGGCCGGCGTCGCGCCGTAGGCGCCCGCCTCGATCAGCGCCGGCAGTCGATGCTCGCCCGGATGGAGGGTCCACTGCTCCTCCAGGACCTCCTCGGTGCCGGTGTCGGGCCCCGACTCGCGGTCGAACCCGGGGACGCCCAGCACCCGCAGCCGGTGCAGCAGCCTGCTGCGTTCCAGGTCCTCCCGATCGGTGAGCCGCAGCGTCACCGGCTCGGCCCCCTCCAGTCCCAGGCGCTCCAGGTCGGCCCGCACCCGCTCCACCAGCGGCGGGGCGGGGGTGTCGGGGTGCAGCCGTCCCGTCCGGTCGCCGCTGAGCGCGGCGACCATCTCGGCCACCACCGGGTGCGCGTCCGGACGCAGCGGGCCGCGGGAGGACCACGGCAGCGGGTCCTCCAGGTCCTCGGTGACCAGCGCCGACACCAGCCCGTCGAGCAGATCGGTGCGGCCGGGATGGCGGTGTCCGCGCAGCCGGGCCAGCCCCTCGGTGAGGGCGCGGGCGGCGATCAGGTCGGCCGTCGACACCGCCACGCCCCGCTTCCGCAGCCGCCGCACCACCGCCTCGGTGAGGCCGTCCGCGGCCTCGCGCGGGCCGTGCTCCCACAGCCGGTGGTAGTACTCCGGCGAGGGCATCCCCGACTGGTAGCCGGAGAAGGAGTCCAGCCGCCGGAAGGAGAACGGCACCAGGAAGCTGCCGCCCACCGACCCCTCCGGGGGCCGGGGGACCTGCGGCCACCCCCCGTCGTCGGGGTCGGCCGCCGGCTCGGCGACCAGGGCGCGCAGCGCCGGGGTGTGGAACCCCCCGGTGACCACGACCACCGGACGGCCGTCCGCGGCGGCCTCGGCCGCCCGGATCCAGCGGGCCATGTAGCGTTCGCGGGCGGTGTCCTCGCTGCCCGCCTCCGACTCCCCGCGCAGCAGGTCGAAGTAGGCCTCCAGCCGTTCGGCCAGGTCCGCCTCGTCGGGGATCTCGAACAGGTGGTCCCACAGGGCGTCGATGCCGTCGACGGCCAGTTCCCGGCACAGCCGCCGGGTGACCTCCGCGTACCGCTCGTCCGCGTCGGCGTACCGGTTGCGGCGGCCGGCCATGGCGTGGTGCCACACCGGCAGGTCGATGAACCGCAGCTCGGCCCCGCACGCCCGCCCGGTGTTCAGCGCCACCCACTCCGGGGAGTGCGCGCACAGCGGAGACCAGGCGGTGTGCACCAGGGGGCCGTTCCGGTGATGGCTGAAGATCGCGATCGGCGGTTCGTGCCCCAGCAGCAGTTCGTCCAGCCGCTCGTTGAAGTCGGCCGGTCCCTCCACCAGCACGTACGCCGGGCGCAGCCGCTCGATGGTGCGGTGCACCAGTCGGGCGCAGGCGGGGGAGTGGTGCCGGACGCCGATGAAGGTGACCGCCATCAGCCGGGAAGGGCGTGCCGCGCCCGGTACAGGGCCTTCCACTGCGGGCCCCGCCGCTGGGAGGCCTGCTGCTCCAGATAGCGGCGCAGGTGGGCCAGGTCCTCGGCGTTGTCCTTGGCGACCGTGCCGGCCAGGCACGCCACCAGATCCTCGGCGTTGCCCTCCTCACCGCGCAGGAACCAGCCGCGCAGCCCGACCGCGTGCGCGACCGACACCGCCTCGGCGGTGCTCATCCCCGTCGACGGCCGGTCGATGGTGCGGCCCTCGCCGGTCGTCCCGGTGCGCAGCTCCCGGAACATGGTGACCAGCACCTCCGTCAGCTCCCGGCGCGGCGGGGCCTCCACCCCGGACTGCTTCAGCAGCCGGGCCGCCTCGGTGTGCACCAGGTCCAGCTCGGTGTCGAAGTCGGCGATCGGGAACACCGTCTCGAAGTTGAACCGGCGTTTGAGGGCCGCGCTCATCTCGTTGACGCCCCGGTCGCGGGTGTTGGCGGTGGCGATGACGTTGAAGCCCTCCCGGGCGAACACCATCGACTCCGGCCCGGTCAGCTCGGGGATGGCCAGCACCCGGTCCGACAGCGGGCTCAGCAGGCAGTCCTGCACCTCCAGCGGGCAGCGGGTGATCTCCTCGAACCGGACGATCTTGCCTTCGGCCATGCCGCGCAGCAGCGGGGCGGGCACCAGCGACCGCGTCGACGGCCCCTCGGAGACCAGCAGGGCGTAGTTCCACGAGTACTTGATCTGGTCCTCGGTGGTGGCCGCGCCGCCCTGGATGGTGAGGGTGGAGTCGCCGCTGACGGCCGCCGCGATCAGCTCCGACAGCAGCGACTTGGCGGTGCCGGGGACGCCCACCAGCATCAGGCCGCGGTTGGTGGCCAGCGTGACCAGCGCCCGGTCGATCAGCGACGGGTCGCCGACGAACTTGCGGGCGATGCCGAGCCGCTCGTCGCCCATGATGAACCGGCGGGCCGCCTGCAGGCTCAGCGCCCAGCCGGGCGGGCGCGGCCCGGTGTCGTCGGCGCGCAGCCGTTCCAGCTCGTCGGCGAACCGCACTTCGGCGGGCGGGCGCTGCAGCGCCCGTTCATCGTGGGGGGTCTGCTGGGTCTGTGCCGTCATCGTCTCTTCTCGTCGTCGTGTCGTCGTGCCGTTCCCCGCGCCGCCCGGCGCGGGGAACGGCGGGGGTCACCGCGCGTGCCCGGCCAGCCAGGCGAGGTCGGCCAGCACCTCCGAGGCGGTGACGGGGTCGAGCTCGCCGAAGGAATGCCTGATCCGGTCGTCCGACCAGAAGTCGTCGGGACGGTCGTTGATCCACACGGTGTCGAGCGTCTGATCCTCCTGGTCGTCGCCTCTGACCCCGACCCAGATGCCCGGATCCAGATCGATCACCACGTGCAGGCCGCCGGGGACCGGCTTGGAGATCCAGCGTTCCACACCGTTGTCCAGGGGGGCGCCGCGCTCCCAGCCGCGGCGGGTGAGCCCGAGCACCGTGTACCCCGGGACGGTGACCCCCTCGAACCTGGGCAGGCGTCCCGAGGTGCGCTCCTCGTCGGTGAGCGCATGGACCTGTCGCATCAGCTGCGGGAACGGCTGCACGATCTCATAGTCGGCGAACACCTCCGACCAGACGGGGACGTCCTCGCCCAGGTCGATCGGGTGCGCGATCCCCACCGTCGCCTGCGCGGGGAGGGTCAGCGTCTCGTCCTCGGCGTCGGCCAAGGTGCGGTCCTCGGCGATGCGGAACGCCGTCGCGCCCTCGCCGGTCTCGGCGAGCCACACCAGCCGGCGGGCGATGTGCCACACCAGCGGATGCTCCACGAACAGCTCGCGGAACTCCTCGGGCGTCCAGCGGCGCCGCAGCACCATCGCCCGCTCCAGCCGCCGCACCTGGGTGCTCGCCACCGTCCGGACGTCCTTCTTCAGCTCGGTGAACCGCTTGTGGGCGGCGGGCGCCAGCTGTGGGTCGTCCTTGGCGCCGGGCTTGGGCAGCGTCTTGCGGCGCTTGCCGGACTCGTCGGTCACATACGGCTTGAGCTGCTCGTCGAACCCGACGGTGAAGCGGCGCGGGCCGTAGTCGAGGGTCAGGGTGCCGTCGGGGTCCAGTCCGAAGGCGGGCACGAGCCGGTCGGCGAGCTGGTCGGTGCTCAGCCCGAGGGAGTCGGCGACCTGGCGGATCTTGCGTCGCGCCGCCTCCCGCAGCCCCTTGAACTTGACCTTCTCGGCGATGCCGTTGAGGCTCAGCAGGGCCGTCTCGGTGCCGATCTCGGCGAGCACGTCCAGGCCGGTCACCGCGTGCTTGTGCCCGCCCTCCCCGGGCCAGGCCCGGATCACGGGGGTCAGCCTGCGCGCCGTCTCGTCGTCGCCGGTCCGGCCCAGTTGCCGGAACGCCCAGCCGTCCGCCGAGCGTCCGCCGTGGTCGCGCCACGCGGTGAACAGCGCCCACCCGAACTCCGCCAGCGAATCCGGGGCGCACGCCTCCTTGATCTCCTCCATCCCGTAGGGAACGGGCAGGGCCAGCGCCTCCAGGAGGATCTGCACGGCCTCGGCGGGCAGCGCGTGCCTCCGGTCCCGCAGCAGCACCTGGGGCAGCGCCGCCGGCCGCACCCAGTCGCCGATCTTGGCGGGTTTGACCAGGCCGGTGCAGGCGGGGTGGACGCGCAGCACCGCCTCCACGGCGTCGGCGGCCTCGTCCCCGTGGGCGGCCCGCGCGGCATGGACCACCTCGGCGATCCCGTGCCGGTCCGCGATGTGACGCAGCGCCGCCTCGGCCGGCCGCCACCGCTTGGCGGGCTTGTCGAGCGCCGCCGGCACCAGCAGCGGCACCGCCGCCGTGCCGTGCCGGTCCAGCCATGCCTCGGCGGCGTCCAGGCCCTTCTTGCCGTGGGCCAGCCACGCGGCCATCAGCAGCGCGACCTCGGCGGAGCGGAACGGCAGCAGCCGGTCGCCCACGTTCTGCGGGTTCCGCTCGGCCATGCGCAGCGCCACCGGCAGCGCCTCCCGCCCGTACCGGGCGATGAGCAGCCCCAGCCAGCCGATGCTGTGGTAGCCGTCATAGCCCTGCCAGTCCGCCAGCATCGACCGGACCAGCTCCTGCGGTCCGTGCACCATGAGCTCGAGGGCGCGATGCGACGTCGGGAATCTTCGGACCCTCTGAGCGAGCTCCTCCCAGTCGGGATCCGCCGGCACGGGGACCTGGTGCTCGACGGCCAGCCACTCCTCCCGCTCGCCGTCGGCCCAGACCATCTCGACCCCGGCGGGCGGCTCCAGCCCGGTGATGACCGGCCGGGACGGCCGCCGCCAGGGGCGCTCGGTCAGCACCGCGGGCACCGCCTGCGGCGGGGCGTCGGGGAGGAGGTCCGGTGCCGCCGTGAGCGGCTCGACCACGCGGCGGACCTCCTCGGGCAGCTCCGGCAGCGCCGCCTTGGCCAGGTCGCGTTCGGCGGCCACAAGCTCGGCCAGCAACGCCCGCGCGTCGGCCGTCTCCGCCGTGGCCAGCAGCCGCAGCGCCCGCAGGGGGAAGTTCTGCGCCGCCGTCCGCAGCGCGGCCCGCGCGTGCCGGTCCGCCGAGCGCTCCATCAGCGCCGTGAACGCCTCGTCCGAGGGCAGGGCGGCGATCACCTCGTAGATCAGCCTGCGGTTCTCGGCTTCGAGGTGGTGGTACCGCTGCAGCGGGGACAGCAGGAAGGGCAGCAGGTCCGCGCCGAGCCCGTCCGCCAGGGTCACCAGCATCGGTCGGGGGAACCCGCGGTACGGCGAGAGGACGTCGAGGGGGCTGCCGAGGCGGGTGAGGTGGTCGGGTGCGCTGACCGAGTGGCACAGCAGGCGCCACTCCCGCGTCCCGGTGGCCGGCGGGCGGGCGCAGCACTCGTCCATCCAGTCGACTCGGGTGGGCGTCAGGTAGGACGCCAGCCAGAGCGTCCGGGGCGCCCCGGGATCGCGGTAGCGGGCCAGCCGGTCCACCGCCTCCCGGTGGACCGGCTCGTCCGCCTGCGCCAGCAGCGTGCGGGCCCGCCGCAACAGCTCCTCCGAGGTCTCGCGCTCACCGCGCTCGACCCCCACCGGCTGTTTCCGCGAGGGTCCGTTTTCGGGGTGGATCCATTCGTGCCTCACGCGGGTCCGATCCAGCTCCGCCAGTGCGCACACGGCGAACGGCAGCCCGTGTTCGATGACCCAGGCGTCGAGGAACGCCGTGTACGGCTGCCTGCTCTCCCGCTCCGGCAGCCCTCCGCCCTCCACGGCGAGGGCCGCGATCGCCGCCGCCCCCGCCGGGTCGGGCTCTCCGCCGTGATGTCGCCGGGCCGCCTCGGACAGGGCGGGGTCGCTGTCGCGACCCTCCAGCAGCGCCCGGATCACCTCGCCCGTCTCCTCGATCAGCGTGCGGACGGTCCGCACCGCCCGTCGGTTCGGGGTCACCGTGGGCACGGGGACGCCGCCGCGCCGGGGGTGCAGGGAGTGCAGCCACGACTGGGGGGCGGCGAGCTTGTTCTCGGAGAGAAGTCGATCTTCCACGTCGTATCACCCTGGCAGAGCGGTCTGGACACGACGTTTGACGATCAAGGAGACCGATCGGATTCGCCGTGTCCGCTGTGATCTGAGGAACTCAGGGGGAAGGGCGGGATCTCCGAGGCGGGGCCGGACCGAGCGCCGGTGCGGGCCTGCGCGGGGCGGGCGGGAGCCGCCGCTCGGGGCGGGGGAGCGGTGGAGCCGCGGACGACCAGCTCGCCGGGCAGGGAGCGGGAGGGCGGGGTGCGGCCCTCCAGCAGCTCCAGCAGGGTGGCCATGCCCGCCGCGCCCAGTTCCTCGGCGGGCAGGGCGACCGTGGTCAGCTCCGGCTCCAGGGCGGTGGCCAGCAGGATGTCGTCGAACCCGGTGACCGAGACGTCGGAGGGCACCTCCAGCCCCAGCGTCCGGGCGGCCTTGTACGCCCCGGCGGCGATCTGGTCGTCGTCGCACACCAGCACGGTGGGGCGGTCGGGGCGGTCCAGCAGCGCGGTCGCCGCCCGGCGGGCCGCGGCCACGTCGATGGCCGTGGCCGCCCGGGTCAGCCGCCCGCCCGCCGCCGCCACCGTCTCCGCCAGCGCGCGGCCCCGCGAGCGGAACGTCCACTCGTCCACCTCGGCGGCCACATGCCCCACGTGGCGGTGTCCCAGCTCCAGCACGTGCCGGGCCACCCGCCGCATGCCGTCGGCGACGTCGAAGTCCACCGTCGGGGCCGGTCCGGCGGGGTCGCTGTCGAGCATCACCGCCGGGGTCCCGGCGAACTCCCCCAGCGCCTCGACCGCCATGGAGGAGGCCAGCAGCCCGTCGATCGCCTCCTGCGGGGCGGCGAACGGGCTGTCGGCGGGGCCCGAGCCGTCGGGCCAGGGGTAGACCACGATGCGGAAGCCGTGCTCGGCCGCCACCCGCGCCGCCCCGGTGTAGAGGGCGCCGAAGAACGGGCTGGAGAGGGTGGGCAGCATCAGCAGCACGGTGCGGGTGCGGCCCAGCCGCAGGCTGCGGGCGGCCTGGTTGGGGCGGTAGCCGAGCCGGGCGGCGGCCTCCCGGACGGCCGCGGCGGTGGCCGCCGACACCCGTCCCGTCCACTTGCCGGCCAGCACCAGCGACACGGTGGACTGTGACACGCCGGCCAGCTGCGCCACGTCCCGGCTGGTCGGCCGGGCGGCCGAACGGCTCGTCACGGGGGCCTCCTGGGTGAGCGGACGAGAAACAGAGTAGAGCCGGGGCCGTGTTCAGTGATACGTATGACGAAACGGAAGTAATACGTATGACTATCTGATCTCGGAACGAGGGGGACGGTGCGCGCCTATCTGACCTTCCTGCGGCTGCCGTACGCCGCCAGGCTGCTGGGCGGGACACTGCTGGGACGGCTGCCGAACGGCATGGGCGCGCTGGCGATCGTGCTGCACGTCCGGGCCGAGGGCGGCGGCTATCCGCTGGCCGGGACGCTGGCCGCCGTCTACGGGCTGGCCACCGCCGCGGGCCAGCCGGTGCTCGGCCGCGCCATGGACCGGCTCGGCCAGCCCCGCGTGCTCACCGTCTCCGCCTGGTCCGCCGCCGCGGGCTTCGCGCTGCTGGCGCTGATCGGCGTCGACCCGCCGCCGCTCGCGGTCGCGGCGGTGGTGCTCGCCGGGTTCGCCACCCCGCCGCTGGAGGCCGGGCTGCGCGCGCTGTGGCCCGCCGTCCTGCCGGGCCCCGCCCACGTCCGCGCCGCCTACGCGCTGGACGCGGCCTCTCAGGAGGTGCTGTTCACCGTCGGCCCGCTCATCGTGGTGGCCGCCGCCGCGCTGTCCACCGAGACCGCGCTGTGGCTCACCGGCGCCCTCGGCGTCGCGGGCACCGCCGTGGTCGCCTCCTCCCGGCCGTCCCGCACCTGGCGCGGCGAGCCGCGCGCCGCCGACTGGGCCGGGCCGCTGCGCTCGGCGGGGCTGCGCACCATCCTGGTCTGCCTGGGCTGCGCGGGCATCGCCCTCGGCGTCTACAGCGTGGCGGTCGTCGCCTACGCCGAACGGATCGGCATGGAGGCCGCCTCCGGCCTGCTGCTGGCCGCCATGTCGGCCGGCGCCCTCACCGGCGGGCTGGTGTACGGCGCCCGGTCGTGGCCGGGGGAGGACCACCGCCGCCTGCCCTGGCTGCTGACCGGGCTGGCGGCGGGCTACCTGCCGCTGATGCTCGCCCCCGCCCCGCAGCTGATGCTTCCGCTGGCGTTCGCCTCCGGGATCTTCCTGGCCCCCACCCTGGCCTGCAGCTTCACCCTCGTCGACCGGCTGGCCCCGCGCGGCACCGTCACCGAGGCGTTCGCCTGGATCGTCGCCGCCATCGGCGCGGGGGCCGCCCTGGGCTCCGCGGTCTCGGGCGTCGGGCAGGACCTGGCGGACGTCCCCGGGGCCTTCGCCGGCGCGGGCGCGGGCGGCCTGCTGGCCCTGCTCGCCTGCCTGGCCGCCCGGCGCACCCTGCGCCCCGCCCCGGCGGACCCGTCGCCGTCCCCGGCGACCGACGAGGCGGACGAGAGCGACAGGGCGGGCGAGGAAGCGGGCCGGATCGCCTGATCCGGCCCCGGCCGCGGCCACCCCGGTCGGCCGCCGGACGCGACCGGGCCGCGCCGTCGGAGCCGTGCGATCACGGCGGCCCGGCCGGAGCCGCACCGTCGAAGCCGCGGCTCAGGCCCGCGCCGTCAGATCCAGGAGTCGAACCAGATCCGGGCGTCCCACTCGCCGAACGGGATCACCTTCGCCGCCAGCACCGGATACAGATAGGCGAAATTGATCAGCACCAGCAGCAGGTAGGCCCCCATCACCGCGGCCCCCAGTATCCGCCGCTGCTCGGGGTGCAGCAGCTGCGGCCCCTTGGCCAGGCTGACCGGGCGGGGCCGGGCCGGCCCGATCAGCATCCCCAGCACCAGCACCACCGCCAGCGCCATGAACGGCAGCATCGGCGTGGCGTAGAACAGGAACATCGTGCGGTCCCGCAGCGCCGGCACGAACCACGGCAGCCAGCCCGCCAGATAGCCGGCCAGGATCGCCCCGGCCCGCCAGTCCCGCCGCGCCAGCCACACCACGATCAGCACCGCCAGCGCGATCAGCGCCCCCCACCAGAACACCGGGGTGCCGATGCCCAGGATCTCCTTGGCGCACCGGTCGACGTGGCACCCCTCCCGCGGCTCGGTGTAGTAGAACGCCACCGGCCGGCGCAGGATCGGCCAGTCCCACGGCCACGACTGGTAGGTGTGCGGGGTCGAGAGCCCGTTGTGGAAGTTGAAGATCTCCTTGTGGTAGTTCCACAGGTCCGGCAAAGCCTCCACCGGCCGCAGCAGCGGGTTGTCGGCCACCGTGCCGCGGCCCCAGCCGCCCGGCCGCAGGATCCAGCCCCACCAGGTCGCCAGGTAGACCAGGCCCGCCAGCGGCACCAGCAGCACGAACGCCAGGATCCCGTCCAGCAGGACCGCCCCGGCGTAGGGGTTGGGGACCCGGGCGGCGCGGCGGGCGCCCATGTCCCACAGCACCACCATGATCCCGAACGCGGCCATGTAGTACAGCCCCGTCCACTTGGTGGCGCATGCCAGCCCCAGGCAGATCCCGGCCGGGATCCGCCACCAGTGCATCACGAACGGCCCCAGCGGCCCGCCCCTGCCCTGCTCCACCAGGTCGGCGAGCCTGCGCCGGGAGACGTCCCGGTCGATCAGCAGGCAGGCGAAGGCCGCCAGGATCCAGAACATCACGAAGATGTCCAGCAGCGCCGTCCGGCTGGTCACGAACGCCAGCCCGTCGAGCGCCAGCAGGAACCCGGCCGCGCAGCCCAGCAGCGTCGAGCCGGTCATCCGGCGGCCCACCCGGCACAGGATCAGCACCGACAGCGTCCCGATCAGCGCCGGCATGAACCGCCAGCCGAACGGGGTCGCCCCGAACAGCCACTCGCCGATCGCGATCATCCACTTGCCGGCGGGGGGATGGGCGATGAACGCCGGGCCCTCGCCCCAGATGTCGGCGTTCGGCCCCTGCTCGATCAGCATGCGGTCGGCGTCCTTGACCGCGTTGTGCTCCCAGCCGAACTCCAGCAGCGCCAGCGAGTCCTTGGCGTAGTAGGTCTCGTCGAACACCACCGCGTTCGGCACCGCGAGCCGGTCGAACCGCAGGAACCCGGCGAACGCCGTCACCAGCAGCGGCAGGATCCAGCCCCACGCCCGGCTCTCGGTGACCGGCGGGGCCAGCCAGTCCCTCAACCGGGACGCTCGCACGCGCACCGGCTCGGCCTTCACGGGCTGGGTCTGCGTCATCGCCACCCCAGCATCGTACGGGCCCCCTCGCGCGCCCCCGCCCGCGTCCATGGGCCGCCCCCCGCCCCCGCCGCGCCGCCCGGACCCGGCCTAAGCTCGACGGGTGACCGAACGGACCGGAACGCTGATCCTGGCCGGGACCCCGATCGGGCGGGCCGAGGACGCCTCGCCGCGGCTGCGGGCGGCGCTGGCGGACGCTGCGGTGATCGCGGCCGAGGACACCCGGCGGCTGCGCAGGCTGACGGCCGAGCTGGGGGTTCGGCCCGCCGGGCGGGTGGTGTCCTACTACGACCACAACGAGCGGAGCCGCGCCGCCGAGCTGATCGAGGAGCTGAGGGCCGGACGCGATGTGCTGGTGGTCACCGACGCCGGCATGCCCGGCGTGTCCGACCCCGGATACCGGCTGGTGACGGCCGCGGTCGAGGCGGGCGTCCCGGTGACCGCGCTGCCCGGGCCGTCGGCGGTGACGACCGCGCTGGTGGTCTCCGGGCTGCCGTGCGACCGGTTCTGCTTCGAGGGGTTCCTGCCGCGCAGGCCCGCCGAGCGCGCCCGCGCCCTGGCCCGGCTGGCCGACGAGCCCCGCACCATGG
The DNA here is from genome assembly GCF_006363815.1 of Thermomonospora catenispora. Lineage (GTDB taxonomy): Bacteria > Actinomycetota > Actinomycetes > Streptosporangiales > Streptosporangiaceae > Thermomonospora > Thermomonospora catenispora. The sequence goes on along the minus strand of NZ_RRYT01000008.1, from coordinate 82,335 downwards.
TCTTCTTCGAGGCCCCGCACCGGCTGCCCGCCGCCTTGACGGCGATGGTCGAGGCGTTCGGCGCGGACCGGCCCGCCGCCGTCTGCCGCGAGCTCACCAAGACCTATGAGGAGGTCCGCCGCGGCCCGCTGGCGGAGCTGGCGGCCTGGGCCGAACCGGGCGTCAAGGGCGAGATCACCGTGGTGGTCGGCGGCGCGTCCGCCCCGGAGAAGACCGCCGACCCCGCCGAGCTGGCCGCCGCCGTCGCCGACCTGGAGCGCCGAGGCGTCCCCCGCAAGGCGGCCATCGCCGAGGTCGCCCGTCGCGACGGGCTGCCCAAACGCGTCGTCTACGACGCCGTCGTGGCCGCCCGCCGCTGACGCGCCCGGCCGGCGGATCCGGCGGCCTTCGCCCGCGCCCGCCGCTGTCATCGCGCCCCGGAAAGAGGGACAATGGGAGGAGACGGGCGATGCGACGGGCCGTCACCGGAGGTGAGGGCTCGTGCGCGACATGTGGACCAGCCGCGAGAGCTGGGTCTACCAATGCTGCCGGTGTTCGGCCATCTGGCACGAGGACTACGACGTCCGGCACTTCGACGACGGGCACGGCCGGGAGGCGTCCGTCTACCGGCGGGCCGGGCAGCAGACCACGCCGCCCTGGTACGACCACGAGTGCCCCAAGTGCCACAGCGCCAACGTCAGGGCGTTCACCGGGTTCTGGGACGAGCCGATCCAGGTGCGCAACCGCGGCCGCGCCAAGGACCTGGCCCTGGTCTCCAGGCTGCGCCGGATGGGGGCGTACTGACCCGTCCGCCGCCGGTCAGGACGAGGCGACGGCGGACCGCTCCGCCGAGCCCTCGTGCGTCCCCTCGTGCGTCTCGCCCTCCGCGGCGGCCGTCGTGCCCCTCCGCTCCCGCCGTCGCGTCAGCGCCCTCCCCAGCGGGCCGGCGAACGCCATGCCCGCCGCCAGCGAGGCCAGCGGCACCGCCGGCAGCACGTACCGGTAGTCGAACTCGGCGGTCGCCGCCGGCGCCAGCAGCAGCCCGGTCGCCAGCGTCCACGGCAGGAACGCCGCCCCGCCGAACCGGCGCCACAGCGGGATCATCCCCGCCAGCCCCGCCAGCAGCAGCGCCCCCACCATCGTGCCGCGCAGGTACACGTGGTCCTGATAAGTCCGGATGATCTTCCCGAACGGCTCGACCACCCGGGGCTGCGCCCTCCCCTGCTCGTAGGCGTCGGCCACGTCGGCGGCGGTGGAGTGGGCGTCCATCGACCAGACCGGCAGGGGCTGGACGGTCTCCTCGAACTCATACAGCCGGTAGGTCTTCAGGTCCGGGAACACCTCGCGCTCCCAGCGGAACGCCCGGAAGAAGTCCCCGGCCACCACGGCGGCGTAGTCCCCCGGCTGGGCCATGATCGCCTTGCGGGAGAAGCTCCCGGCGATCGCGTTCTGCCGCGGCCCGAACCGCAGGTCCACCACGCGTTTGAGCGGGGAGCGCCGGTCCCAGATGCCGTCCTGGGAGTTGGGCAGCTTGTGGTCCGGCAGCACGCACAGCTGCTGCTCGTCGACCGTCAGGTTCGGGATCTTGCGGCAGTCGGCGAACTTGTAGGCCCGGGCGAACAGGAACACCCCGCTGCTCTCGGTCATCGCGAACGGGCCGTGCACCTGGGAGTACCAGCCCATGTAGCAGACCACCGGCAGCGCGCAGGCCGTCAGCGTCGCCGCGATCGCCCGCCAGCCGACCCGCTGCAGCACCATGAACACGCAGATCCCCAGCAGCACCGGCATGCCGACCGACCGGGTCAGCCAGGCCAGCGCCACCAGCAGGCCCGCGCCGGCGGCGGCCGGCACGGTGGGCCGCTCGTTCCACAGCAGCAGCGTCACCGCCGCCGTCACCCAGAAGATGAACGAGGCGTCCGACAGCACCAGGTGCTCCAGCTGGACCTGGTAGGCGTCCAACAGGACGGGGGCGGCGGCCAGCGTCGCGCCCCATCCGGGCAGCCCGAACCTGCGCCGCAGCAGCGCATAGATCAGCACACCGGTGGCCAGCCCCATCAGGTGCTGGACGGCGGCCACCGCCGTGAAGCTGTGCAGCGGCCTGAGCGCCAGCAGCAGGAGCGAGTACCCGGAGGGACGCAGCGGATGGGGATAGGGGTTCAGCGCCGCGTGCAGATAGTCGAAGCTGTCGTTGAAGAACAGCGCCGGCCGGTAGGCCGCCATCGCCGTCAGCCGCACCAGCGCCGCCACGGCGATGAGCACGCTGAACGCCGGGTGCCGCCTGATCAGAGCGGACACCCGCGCCGGCAGGGCGAACCGGAAGGGATCACCGCTCATCCCGGTGGCCGCCGATCTGCTCAGCCGATCTGCTCAATTGCCGACCCTAACCTCTCCGGGCCGTGCTGCCCGTATGCTTGTCCCTCAAGCTTGCCGCCTGTCGCTGTCGCGGCGAGGGCGATCGTGTCGCGACTGCGCAACACGATACGGGCGCCGGCGGGCGGAGCGGACACCTGCTCCGGCCGCTCCACGGGGCGTGCATCATGGAGTGCGGCCGCCCATGGAACGCATCGAGAGCAGATGACGAGCACTCAAGACGGTCACCAGCGGTAGCGAAGGAGATCTCCGTGGAACTCTCCGTGGTGATGCCGTGTCTGAACGAAGCCGAGACGATCGAGACCTGCGTGCGCAAGGCGATCGGCTTCCTCGAGGAGCACGGCATCGACGGCGAGGTCGTCATCGCCGACAACGGCAGCACCGACGGCAGTCAGCAGCTCGCCAGGGCGGCCGGGGCACGCGTGGTGCCGGTGGCCGACAAGGGCTACGGCAACGCCCTGATGGGCGGCATCCGGGCGGCGCGGGGCCGGTACGTGGTGATGGGCGACGCCGACGACTCCTACGACTTCACCGCCCTGATGCCGTTCCTGGAGCAGCTGCGGGACGGCGCCGACCTGGTGATGGGCAACCGCTTCAAGGGCGGGATCGAGCCCGGCGCCATGCCGCCGCTGCACCGCTACCTGGGCAACCCGGTGCTGAGCTTCATCGGGCGGCTGTTCTTCGGCAGCAAGATCGGCGACTTCCACTGCGGGCTGCGCGCCTTCCGCAAGGACTCGATCATGCGGCTGGGGCTGCAGACCGGCGGGATGGAGTTCGCCAGCGAGATGGTGGTCAAGGCCACCCTCGCCGGCTACGACGTCCGCGAGGTCCCCACCACCCTGTCCAAGGACGGCCGCTCCCGCCCGCCGCACCTGAACACCTGGCGGGACGGCTGGCGGCACCTGCGCTTCCTGCTGCTGTACAGCCCGCGCTGGCTGTTCCTCATCCCGGGCCTGGCGTTCATGCTGGTCGGCCTGGTCGCCGGCGTGGCGCTGTCGTTCGGGCCGGTGCGGGTCGGCGATGTGGCGTTCGACGTCGACACGCTGGTCGGCGCGGGCGCGGCGATGGTGATCGGCTTCCAGTCGGTGCTGTTCGCGCTGTTCACCAAGGTGTACGCGATGCAGGAGGGCTTCCTGCCGCGGGACCGCCGGGTGGACCGGCTGGTGTCCTGGTGGACCATGGAGCGCGGGCTGGTGCTGGGCGGCCTGCTGGCCCTGGCCGGTCTGACCGGGCTGGTGGCCTCCCTGCTGCACTGGCGGGTCAACAACTTCGGTGAGCTGGACCCGCGTCAGTCGCTGCGCATGGTGGTGCCGGCGGCGACCGCGCTGGTGATGAGCTTCCAGGCGATCTTCGCCTCGATGTTCGTCAGCATCCTGCACATCCGCCGCCGCGAGCACCCGCCGCTGACCGACGCCGCCGACGAGGCCGCCGTGGTGGTGGACGCCGCCGCCGACCGGGTGGCCGCCGAGGAGGCCGAGCAGGCCGGACGTGCCGAGCGGGCCGCGGAGGAGGACGCCGCCGAGGCCTCCGCCGGCGCATCGGGCGGGGAACGTTGACGGCGGCGGACGGCCCCCCGACCGCCGTGACCGGGCCGGGCCCTCGCCGGCGCCCCCGCGGCCGGTGAAGGCCGCATCCCCGCCGCCCCTTCCGCATCCGGCCCGGGCGGCCTCGCCGGACTCCCCGCCCCCGTCCGCCCCCGCCCGCCGGTGGGGGCTGTGGCTGCTGGTGGGCTGGCTGGTGCAGGCCGGGATCCGGGTCGCGCTGGCGGCGGGGCAGACCATCCCGGTCGCCAACCCCGACGAGACCGGTTACCTGTTCGCGGCGCGGCTGCTGACCGGGGGGCCCGCGGCCGACATCTCCCACAGCACCCCCTACCGAGGGGGCTATCCGCTGCTGCTGCTCCCGGCGTTCTGGCTGGCCGACGACCCGGTGACGGTGTACCGGATCGTCATGGTCATCAACGCCCTGGTCGGCGCGTTGCTGCTGGTGGCGCTGTTCGTGCTGCTGCGCCGGCTGGGCCTGAGCGGGCCGTGGGCGTACGGGGCCGCCCACGCCGTGGCGCTGCTGCCGGCCGCGGTCTTCTTCACCCAGTACGCGCTGACCGACGCGATCCTGCCGGTGGTGCTGCTGGGCTGGCTGCTGCTGACGCACTCCTGGCTGACCGCCGACCCCGGCTCCGCCGGCCCGGTCAGGGTCGCCCTCCACGGGGCGGGGGCGGGCCTGCTGGCCGGCTACGCCTACGCGACGCACTCGCGCGGCACCGTCGTCCTCGCCGTCCACCTGGTGCTGGTGCTGGTCGCGGTCGTCGCGCGCTGGCGGCCGTGGTGGTCGGCCGCCGTCGGCGCCGCCGCCGCCGGCGGCGTCGCCCTCGCCGGCGGCGCGCTGAACGGCTGGATCTGGCCCCGGCTCTACCCGCGCGGCTCCTATGAGATGGGGGCGATGCTGCTCGAGCGCATCACCACCCCCTCAGGCTACGGCTGGACGATCCCGGTCGGCCTCGGCCAGATCTGGTACCTGGTGGTCGGGACGTGGGGGCTGGCCGGGATCGGGCTGGCGGCCGTGCTCGGCGTCGCCGTCCGCCGCGGCGCCGCGCCGCAGGTGCGGGCGCTGGCGTGCGCGGTGCTGGCGACGGTGGCGGGGATCGCGTTCGCCACCGCCGCGGCCCTGCCCGACGAGCAGCGGATCGCCAACCACGCCTATGGCCGCTATCTGGCGTGCCTGGCGCCGACGCTGGTCGCCGTCGGGGTGGCGGTGCTGCTCACGGCCGCCCGCCGGACCGTGGCGGCGGCCGGGGCCGCCACGGCCGCCGTGACGGCGGCGCTCGCCGTCCTGATCGAATGGCGGGCCGGCGGCAAGTTCGCCGGATATGTGCACTTTCCCTTCGACTTTCCCGAGACCGGGTTCTTGACCTGGACCTGGGACGGGTTCCATCTGTGGGCGGCGACGCTGGCGGGGCTGGCGCTGCTGGGCCTGGCGATCGCGGCGGCGCTGCGGGGACGACGCGGCGCCGTGGCGCTGGTGTGCGGGCTGCTCGTGGTCGACCTGGCGGCGAGCGCGGCCGCCGCCTGGAACATCTCCCGCCCGTTCGTCCGGCAGATGGCCGCCGCCGCCGACCTGAGCGGGTCGATCGGCCCGGCCGGATCCCGGCCCCGGGTCGCCGTCGACGGCGCCATCGAGTGGAAGATCTGGGTCATCCAGCTGTACCTGGTGTCGTGGGAGGAAGTGACGTTCTTCGACGTCCGCCAGGGGCCGCCCGCCGAGGCGGAGCTGGTGCTGTTCCGCTGGGAGCCGGGGACGCCGGCCGAGCGCACCTGGCCGGGCGGCGCACCGCCCGGCTGGCGCGTCGTCGACAGCCGCCGCACCGTCGAGGGCGACTGGGTCGCCTGGCGGCGGTGACCGGGGCTACCGGGCCCAGAGCTCCAGCAGCCCGTCCGAGGACCGCCACAGCAGGCGGTAGCCGTTCTCCGGCGACAGGCGCGTGTTCGCCACCATCGCCGGCTCCATCCCGCGCCACCGGGTGTACAGGAACGGCCCGTCCTCGGCGATCACCGGGATCGCCCGGTACTCGTGCGGGAACGACCGGATCCGCCCGTGCCACTGCTTTCGGCCCCACACGTCGCGGGTGTAGAAGGTCAGCGTCTGCGCCAGCCGATGGTCCGACCAGATCACCGGCAGATCGTCCCGGCCGGCCAGCCATCCCCGCAGCTCCCGCCAGGCCTTGTCGCGCGGCAGGTCCGGCACCTGCGCGACCGCCGCCGGCGCGTACACCGCGGCCAGCGCGCAGCACGCCGCCGCCAGGGCGGTCCGCACCCCGGCGGCGGGGATCCGGGCCAGCAGCAGCGTCAACGCGCCCAGCCCGCCGGCCAGGAGCGCCGGGAGCACCGGGAACCAGTACCGCAGCAGCCAGCCCCGCAGCGTGATGTGGTGCGGGTCGAGCACCCCCGACAGCAGCGTCAGCGGCACCGCCAGCGTCACGAACCACACCAGCGTCAGCGCCAGCCGCCGGTCCCGGGTCACGACCCAGCCGATCGCGTTCAGCAGCAGCAACGCGACGAAGATCCAACCCAGCGGATGCCAGTCGGTCATCGCCCGTTCGAACGACCGCAGCGCCAGCATCCGCGTCACCGGCTCGCTCGGCTCCCCGCCGTGCCCGGCCGCCGACCGGATCGCCGACATGGCGTTCCCCCACACCAGCTGGTTGTGGATCATGCTGGCGATCAGCACGCCCAGCATCGGCGCGGCCACCGCCCACAGCCGCCGCCAGGGGATCCCCAGCAGCCGGAAGAACACCGGGATCCCCGCGTACATGAACGCCGCGAAGTCGCGGATCAGGAACGCATACCCCATGCACAGGCCCGCCGCCGCCAGCAGCGCCGTCTGCCGGCGTCCGGTGCGGCGGCTCGCCACGACCAGGCCGGCGACCCCCGTCGCGAACAGGCCGGCCCCCGGCATGTCCGGCAGCATCACCCCCATCGACCAGGTGATCTCCTGCTCGCTGAACGGGTTGGTCAGCAGGAAGAAGGGGTGGACCATCAGCAGCAGCGTCGCCGGCAGCGCGATCCGGTCCCCCAGCAGCGACCGCACCAGCAGGTAGCAGCCGACGTAGAAGACGATCCCGCCGAGCGCCGCCATCGCGAAGTACGCCGCCTGCCCCGGCCCCAGCAGCTCCTGCATCAGCCGGGCCGGCAGCAGCAGGCCGATCCGCGACACCTGGTGCGGCACCTCGTTGAACGGCCAGCGGTCCAGCGGGATGTCCGGCCAGCGCCGCGCCCCCTCGAACACGTAGTAGGGGTCGTAGTACAGCGGCGGCGTCATGACGATCCACTGCACGACCACCGAGCAGGCGGCCACCAGCGCCGCCAGCCCCGCCACCCGGCGCCGCCACCACGGCCTGCGGGGCGCCCCCGCCGCGGCGGGGCGTTCCGGAGCGGACTCGCGGACCGTCGTGGGGACCATGCCGGATCTCAACCTCTGCGTCGGGGACCGTCACGTGGGATGCGGGAAACCGCCGCTAGCGTATCGGCGTCCGCGCCCGGGCCGCGCTCGGCGACGACCTCGTCGACGACCTCGGCGACGGGCCCGGCGATGACCCTCGGCGATAACGTGCTGAGCCCGCCTGCGCGGGCCTCTAGGCTTGGTGACATGTCCTCGTCGAGTAGTCAGCACATCCTGGCCGCGCCCGCCTGGCCGTACGCCAACGGGCCCCGTCACATCGGGCACGTCTCCGGTTTCGCGCTGCCCTGCGACATGTTCAGCCGTTACCAGCGGATGGCGGGCAACCAGGTACTCATGGTCAGCGGCACCGACGAGCACGGAACCCCCATCCTGGTGCAGGCCGACAAGGAGGGCGTCAGCCCCCGCGAGGTCGCCGACCGCTACAGCCGGGTCATCGCCTCCGACCTGCAGGCGCTCGGCATGTCGTACGACCTGTTCACCCGGACGACCACCCGCAACCATTACGCGGTCGTCCAGGAGATCTTCAAGGGCCTGTACGACAACGGCTACATCTTCCCCAAGACCACCCTCGGCGCGATCTCCCCGTCCACCGGCCGCACCCTGCCCGACCGCTACATCGAGGGCACCTGCCCGATCTGCTCCTACGACGGGGCGCGCGGCGACCAGTGCGACAACTGCGGCAACCAGCTCGACCCGGTGGACCTGATCAATCCCCGGTCGCGGATCAACGGGGAGACCCCCAAGTTCGTCGAGACCGAGCACTTCATGCTCGACCTGCCGGCGTTCACCGACGCGCTCGGCGACTTCCTGCGCGGCAAGCAGGACCGGTGGCGGCCCAACGTGCTGAAGTTCTCCCTCAACCTGCTGGAGGACCTGCAGCCCCGGGCGATCAGCCGCGACCTGGACTGGGGCGTCCCGGTCCCGCTGGAGGGCTGGCGGGACCGGCCCGACAAGCGGCTGTACGTGTGGTTCGACGCGGTGGTCGGCTACCTGTCCGCCTCGGTGGAGTGGGCCCGCCGCTCCGGCGACCCCGACGCGTGGCGGGCCTGGTGGCAGGACCCGAACGCCCTGTCGTACTACTTCATGGGCAAGGACAACATCGTCTTCCACTCCGAGATCTGGCCGGCCATGCTGCTGGGCTACAGCGGCAAGGGCGACAAGGGAGGCAAGCCCGGCTCCCTGGGGCCGCTCAACCTGCCCACCGAGGTCGTGGCCTCGGAGTTCCTGACGATGGAGGGCCGCAAGTTCTCCTCCTCCCGCCAGGTGGTCATCTACGTCAAGGACTTCCTGGAGCGCTACGACGTGGACGCTCTGCGCTACTACGTCGCGGTGGCCGGCCCGGAGACCCAGGACACCGACTTCACTTGGCAGCACTTCCGCGAGCGCAACAACAACGAGCTGGTCGCCCAGTGGGGCAACCTGGTCAACCGTTCGGTGACCATGGCGGCCAAGGAGTTCGGCGCCATCCCCGAGGCCGGTGAGCTGACCGACGCGGACCGGGCGCTGCTGGAGCACAGCCGCGCCGCCTTCGACCGGGTCGGCGCCGAGCTGGGCCGCTCCCGGTTCAAGAACGCCGTCACCGCGGCCTTCGACGTCGTCCGCGAGGCCAACGGCTACCTGTCGACGCAGCAGCCGTGGAAGGAGGAGGACCGCGCCCGCAAGGGCACCGTCCTGCACGTGGCGCTGCAGGTCGTCGACGACGCCAAGACGCTGCTGACCCCCTTCCTGCCCAAGTCTTCGGACAAGGTGCACAAGATGCTGGGCGGCGAGGGCGTCTGGGCGGCCATGCCGGAGATCCGCGAGGTGGACGAGGACGGCGGCCCGTCCTACCCGGTGATCACCGGTGACTACGGCGCCGAGCAGGCCCGCTGGGAGCACCGGCCGATCCGTCCCGGCACCCCGCTGAGCAAGCCCAAGCCGCTGTTCGCCAAGCTGGACGCCTCGATCGTGGACGAGGAGCTGCGCCGGCTGGAACAGTCCTGACCGGCACGTCGTTGCACACAGTGGACGAGTGGCCGTTCCCCGGCGGCCACGGTCTCACACGGAGTGGGTCATGATCAGCGAACGGGCCGGCGACGGCTTCATCGGTGCGAGCTTTCCTCCCCTGCCGGAGGCGTTGCCGGTCGACGTCTTCGACAGCCACTGTCACCTGGACCTGCTGGAGGTCCCGGTGCCGCGGGCGGTGTCGGCCGCGCACGCGGTCGGCATCCGCCGCATCCTCACCATCGGCTGCGATCTGAAGTCCTCGTCCTGGGCGGCTCAGGCCGCCCGGGAGAACCCGGACGTGTACGCCGGCGTCGCCATCCATCCCAACGAGACCGCCGGGATCGACGACGACGTCCTGGACGACATCGCCAGGCTGGCGGAGCGGCCGGAGGTGCGGGCGGTCGGGGAGACCGGGCTGGACTACTACCGCGACTGGGCGCCCAAGGAGGACCAGCACCGTTCCTTCCGGGCGCACATCGACATCGCCAAGCGCACCGGCAAGCCGTTGATGATCCACGACCGGGAGGCCCACGAGGACGTGCTGGCCGTCCTGGAGGAGGAGGGCGCCCCCGAGAAGGTCGTCTTCCACTGCTTCTCCGGCGACGCCGAGATGGCCAAGAAGTGCGCCGACCGCGGCTATGTGATGAGCTTCGCCGGGAACGTCACGTTCAAGAACGCCGAGCCGCTGCGCGAGGCGCTGCGGGCGGCGCCCTTGGATTCGATCCTGGTGGAGACCGACGCGCCGTTCCTGACGCCCGTCCCCTACCGGGGCAAGCCCAACGCCTCCTATCTGATCCCGCTGACGGTCCGCTTCATGGCCGAGGTGAAGGGCGTGGAGGTCGCCGAGCTGTGCGCCGCCATCGCCGCCACCGGGGAGCGCCTGTTCGGCCCCTGGTGACCGGCCCCGCTCCGATGCGCCGGGACCGGCGCTAGGCCTGGACGAGGCGGATCAGGTCGACGGTGAGGACCAGCGTCAGATCGCGCACCAGCGGGTCGGCGTCGGGCTCGATGTGGCAGGCCCACCGCAGGAACGTGCCGGGGCCGACCGTGGCGACGCGGCGGCCGGACCGGTCGCGGACGATGAACCGGTTGATCGTCTCGGGGACCTGCGGGTCGGGCTTCACCGACCCGACCCGCTCCCCGTCCGCGCGCAGGAACTGGGCGCGGAACGGGTTCCCCTCCAGGCGCCGCACCAGGCCGCGCGCCTCGCCGTCGGGGGCCAGCAGCCAGGTCTCCGGCTGGTCCGCCCCGGTGGGACGGCGTTCGATGATGAACCGCACCGCGCCCGAGGGGTCCCGTGCGGCGATGAAGCGTTCTCGGCGCGCCGGGTTGGCGGCCAGGCGGAGCACCCGGTCCAGCACGGGAGAGGTCTTCTCCCGGGGCTTCCCGCCCGGCAGGGGCGTCGGGTCGTGCCGGGGCGGGGCCGCGGCGGGCCGCAGCGACACCAGCGTCCGCCCGTCGGCGGCGCGGCGGATGCGGCGGGGCTCGGCCAGCAGCGCGCCCGGCCGGGCCAGCAGCTCGCGCCCGTGGGCTCGGGTGCGCAGCCCCAGCCAGACCACCGCGACCGCGGTCCCCAGCAGGGCGAGCACGGTGATGACGGGCACGGCCAACCAGACCCACTGCCGGGCCAGGCCGCCCACGTAGACGCCCACCGGCCCGGCCTGCGCGCTCACCCGGCGCCCGACCTCGTGGGAGTGGGCGCCGTGGACGCGGCCCTCGTGCGTCCGGCCGGCCGAGTCGCGCCAGGTGCCGCGGCAGTCCAGCCTCCTGCGCTCGCGGTCGCAGTCGGTGACGTGGACGGTGACCCGTTCTCCGGCGACGTGGTTGTAGATCAGCCGGGCGGGATGGGCGTTGACGACCCCCACGACGGCCACCGCCACCGCGATCAGGGCCAGACGGGCGAGCAGCATGACAGGACGCTATAGGAGGCACTGGAGGGCTCGTCCCGCTGAGCGGTGAGGGCAGTGAAGTGTCCCGGTTTCGGTAGCGGTGGGGCGGTGGGTGCCCCTATCGTCTGGCGCGGTTGATGCCGTCTTGCCAGGAGGACCCGTTGGTGCGCCGTATCCCCGCTGTTGTGCTCGCGGTCGCGCTGCTCGCGGCGTCGGCGACGGCCTGTGGCGGCGACGAGGGAGGCACCCGTCCGGCCGCCGCGGACGCCCCGAAGGCCACGCCCACCGTCACGCCCCGGCAGATCGTGCTCACGGTGGACGGCAAGAGGACCACGGTGACGACCACCGGTCGCACCGTCCGCGAGGTCCTCGCCCAGGCGAACGTCCGGCTCGGCCGGTACTACCTGGTCAGGCCGGACCTGGATGAGCCCGCGGTGGACGCGGTGCGGGTCCGGCGGCTGCTGTCCAAGCCGGTCACCCGCACGATCAAGATCGATCCGCCGGTCCGGAAGCGGAAGAACTCCAAGCTGGCCGCCTGGAGCGAGAAGGTCGTCAGGAACGGGCGGGCGGGCGAGAAGCTCGTCACCGTCGCCTACGTCCGCGGCAAGAACGGCGGACGCGTCAAGGCGGTCATCGAGCAGAAGATCCTCCGCAAGCCCGTCGCCCGCATCGTGGAGATCGGCCCTCAGCCCACCAGCGTGGGCGGCGAGGCCGCGCGCCTCAACTGGGCGGCCCTGGCCAAGTGCGAGTCCGGCGGACGCCCCAACGCCGTCAACCCCGCCGGCTACTACGGGCTCTACCAGTTCTCCCGGCAGACCTGGGCCTCGGTCGGCGGCACCGGCCTGCCGTCCGAGGCGTCCGCCGCCGAGCAGACCTACCGCGCGCAGCTGCTCTACAACAAGGTGAACGGCCGCTGGCAGGGCCAGTGGCCGCACTGCGGCAAGTACCTGTTCAGCTGACCGGAGAGCCGTCCGCCGTCCGGGTCACCCGGCGCGGGCTGGGACACTGGGCGGGTGGGGGACTCACAGGTGCTGCTGGGACCGGCCGACATCCGACGGCTCGCCGCACGGCTCGGCGTGCGGCCGACCAAGACGCTCGGCCAGAACTTCGTCATCGACGCCAACACCGTGCGGCGCATCGTCCGCTCCGCCGACCTGGACCCCGGGGACGTGGTGATCGAGGTGGGCCCGGGGCTGGGCTCGCTGACGCTGGCGCTGCTGGAGCAGGGGCACCGGGTGGTCGCCGTCGAGATCGACCCGGTGCTGGCGGAGGCGCTGCCGCAGACCGTGGCCGCCCGCGCCCCCGGGCGCGCCGACCGGCTGACCGTCGTCCACGACGACGCGCTGCGGGTCACGAGCGTGCCCGGGCCCGAGCCGACCGCGCTGGTGGCCAACCTGCCCTACAACGTGGCCGTGCCGGTCGTGCTGCACCTGCTGGCCGCCTTCCCGTCGCTGCGCCGCGGCCTGGTGATGGTGCAGGCCGAGGTCGCCGATCGGCTGGTGGCCGAGCCGGGCGGCAAGGTGTACGGGGTGCCGTCGGTGAAGCTGGCCTGGTACGCCGAGGCGCGCCGGGCCGGGCCGGTGGGCCGTGCCGTGTTCTGGCCCGTGCCGAACGTGGACTCGGGGCTGGTGGCGTTCACCCGGCGGGAGCCGCCGGTGCCGGGCGTGCCGCGCGAGGAGGTCTTCGCGGTCGTCGACGCGGCGTTCGCCCAGCGCCGCAAGACGCTGCGGGCGGCGCTGGCGGGCTGGGCGGGTTCGGCGGAGGCCGCCGAGCGGGTGCTGCGCGCGGCGGGCGTCGATCCCCGGGCCAGGGGCGAGGCGCTGGATATCGGCGCCTTCGCGCGTATCGCCCAGTATCGTCCTCTCGTCACCGGCGAACGTACGGAGGAACATGGTGAAGGGGCGGTCGCGGGCCCTCGGGGCGATGATGCTCGCGGCGCTGCTGGCGCTTCCGGGATGTAGCGGGGAACGGGAGGCACCCCCGAAGATTCAAACCACTGTGCGGGCCGGCGTCGCGCCGACCCCGCCCGCCGAGGGCGCCTATTTCGGCGCCTGGGTGGACCCGGTGCGCCACTACCCGCCCGACGGCTCGGCCTCGGCGAGCCCGTCCCCGACCCCCTCGCCCGCCGACGACGATCAGGTGACGGTGGTGCGGGACTATGAACGGAGCCTGGGGCGGCGGCTGGACATCGCCGCCGTCTACCGCTCCTGGAGCCAGGAGTTCCCGCGCCGGGCCGACGCCGACCTGGCCGCCGAGGACCGCTACCTGCTGCTGACCTGGAAGGGCGCCGACACCCGCGAGATCGTCGCCGGCCGGTACGACGAGCGCATCCGGACCCGCGCCCGTGCGCTCAAGGAGCTCGGCAAGCCGGTGTTCCTGCGCTGGCACCCCCGCATGGACGCCACCTCCCAGCAGGAGAAGGTCCACTCGGCCGCCGACTACATCGCCGCCTGGCGGCACCTGCGGGAGATCTTCCGGCAGGAGGGGGTCGACAACGTCGCCTGGGTGTGGTGCCCCACCTCCGCCGGATTCAACGGCGGCACCGCCCACACCTACTACCCGGGGGACGACCAGGTGGACTGGATCGCGGCCGACATCTACCCCGGCGGCGCCTACGAGTACCGCGACTTCTCCGAGGCTGCGGCGGGCTTCATGGACTGGGCCCGGCACCGTCCCAAGCCGGTGATGATCTCCGAGTTCGGGGTGCCGCGCTCCTACGGGGAGCGCCGCGCCGAGTGGCTCCGCAAGGCCGCCACCTACCTGCAGCATCCGCAGATCAAGGCGGTCGTGTACTTCGACTCCGACAAGGGCGGGCGGGACGATTCGGGCCAGCCCCGGTATGAGTTCTCCCTGGGCGGCGACGCCGCGGCGCTGTCGGCGCTGCGGGAGGTGGCCACCGCCCCGTTCTTCAACCCCCGCAACCTGCCGGTGGCGGCGAGCGGCTGAGCCGGGATCGCTACGATCGCGCCGTGACCACCGTGACCGTTCGCGTGCCCGCCAAGGTGAACCTCCAGCTCGCGGTGGGACCGCTCCGCGACGACGGTTTCCATGACCTGGCCAACGTCTTCCATGCGGTCTCGCTGTTCGACGAGGTCGTCGCCGAACCCGCCGACGACCTCACGCTGCGGGTCGAAGGGGATTCGATCGACGGCGTCCCCACCGGGGAGGACAACCTCGCCGTCCGCGCCGCCCGGCTGCTGGCGGAGCGGCTCGGCGTGCCGGCGCGTGCGGCGCTGACCATCCGCAAGTCCATCCCGGTCGCCGGGGGCATGGCCGGCGGCAGCGCCGACGCCGCCGCCGCCCTGGTCGCCTGCGCCCGCCTGTGGGGCGCCGAGACCGACCTGCACCCCCTGGCCGCCCGGCTGGGCAGCGACGTCCCGTTCGCGCTGCTCGGCGGCACGGCCGTCGGCACCGGCCGAGGCGAGGTGCTCACCCCGGTGACGGTGTCCGGTCGCTTCCACTGGGTGTTCGCGCTCGCCGACGGCGGCCTGTCCACGCCCGCGGTGTACGCCGAATGCGATCGGCTGCGGGAGCTGAGGGGTGAGCGGCCCGGCCCTCCGCAGGCGTCGCCCGGTCTGTTGGCCGCGCTGGCCGCCGGAGACGCCGAGGCCCTCGGCGCCGAGCTCGCCAACGACCTGGAGCCGGCCGCCCTGTCGCTGCGCCCCTCCCTGCGCGACACCCTGGAGGCCGGCCGCGCCCTCGGCGCGCTCGGGGCCCTGGTCTCCGGTTCGGGCCCCACCTGTGCGTTCCTCGCCGACTCCGCCGACCGGGCCGAGTCCTTGGCCGCCGCCCTCACCGAGGCGGGCGTCGCGCGCAGCGTGGTCACCGCCCACGGCCCTGTCCCCGGCGCCACCGTTCTCTGACGCGGACTGGACGAGCGGCCCCGCCGGCGCATCGCACCGGACATGACCGGACGTGTCCGCCTGAAGGGAGCGGCGATGGCGGGGATCGGGATCATGGAGCTCGCGATCGTGGCGACGGCGGTGTTGCTGCTGGTGGGCTTCCTTGTCCGTCTGCGGTGAGCTTCGTCGACGGCATGGCCTCG
The DNA here is from genome assembly GCF_006363815.1 of Thermomonospora catenispora. Lineage (GTDB taxonomy): Bacteria > Actinomycetota > Actinomycetes > Streptosporangiales > Streptosporangiaceae > Thermomonospora > Thermomonospora catenispora. The sequence continues at coordinate 67,110 of NZ_RRYT01000008.1, read as the reverse complement.
GCCGGGGTACGACGGCTGCTCCTGCGGTTCCGCGTCCTCGTGGTGACGGGGCGTTCGGTTCCGGCGCGATGCACGGTGGGCCCCGGCCCATGCCCTGCCTGCGGCGCCGTCGTTCTCCACGATCCGTGAGCCGAACCGAAGGGCGCGTCGGGGCGTCGAAGGCGGATGCATACGCCTGGCGAAGGGATCTGCGATGGTGACGTTCGTACTGGTCCTGATCGGGGTGGTACTGCTGGCGGGGGTCCTGGTCGCGATGCACCGCATCGCGACGGCCCGCCGGGCGGGGAGCATGCGGGGCCGCACGCCGGGGTACACGGTGTACCGGCCGGGCACCGCGTCCTCGTCCTCCCGGAGCCCGCAGTCTCCGGGCCCCTCATCGGGCGCGCGGACCCGGGGCTCCCACGGCCGCTCCTCATCGTCCTCGTCGCGTTCTTCGTCGTCCTCGCGCTCTTCCTCGTCCTCCTCTTCGTCTTCGTCCTCCGCCCCGTACTCCTCTTCGGAGGACCCCTCGCTGTCTTCCACGCTGGCCTCCTCTTCCTCTTCGTCTTCCTCTTCGTCGTCTTCGGATTCGAGGGTGGGGTCGGCGCTCGGCGGCATCGCCTCCGATCTGGGCTCCTCCGGCGGCTTCTCCGGCGGCGGCTTCTCGAGCGGCTCCTCGGGGTCCGACAGCGGCTCCTCGTCCTCCTGGTGACGGCGCGTTCGGCGGCGGGGGCGGGACCGTCCATGGGCGGCCCGCCCCCGCCGCCGTCGTTCTCCGCCGCCGTGGACCGAACGGGAGACCCCGTCGGCACGTCGAAAACAGGTGCATACGCCTGATGAAGGGATCTGCGATGGGGTCGATCGTGGCGGTCGTCGTGGTGGTGGGGGTCCTGGTGGGCCTGCTGTGCGCGTGCTTCGCCCTGGCGACGATGGGCGGCACGGCGAAGGGCGCGTCGAGGAGTTCGCATCACCCGGGCACGTGGTCGTCGTCCTGGAACCACTCCTCGTCGTCCTTCTCCGCGCCCCCCTCCTCTTCCTCGTCGTCGGATCCGGGGATGGGGTCGGCGCTCGGCGGCATGGCCTCCGACTGGGGCTCCTCCGGCGGCTCGTCGGGGTTCGACAGCGGGTCCTCCGGGTCCGACAGCGGCTCCTCGTCGTGGTGACGGCGGGTCCGGCCCCGACGGCGACATGAGGACGCGACGCGCCGGGTGAGGCGCGCCCCGGCGGCCGTCCCGCCCGAAGAGAGGCAGCCGGCGTGTTCGGGGATCGTGCTTCCGGGATGCCGCGTGCGGGCGTCGGCGCCTTGCGGGCAGGGGCCTCCGCTCGTGCCGGTCGGTCCGCGGATGGCCGGTCGGCGCCGGGGAGCCACTAGCCTGGTGCTGCCGTGAACTTGATCAATCTGGAGACAGTCACCAAGGCCTACGGGCCCGAGCCGCTGCTGGACGCCGTGTCGCTCGGTGTGGACGACGACGACCGGATCGGGATCGTCGGCCGCAACGGCGGGGGCAAGAGCACCCTGGTCGCCCTGATGGCGAGGCGGATCGAGCCCGACGCGGGACGGGTGACGCACGCCCGCGGGCTGCGGCTGGGGCACCTGGCGCAGCGGGACGAGTTCCCCGCGGGGGCGACCGTGCGTTCCGCGGTGCTGGGGGACCGTCCCGAGCACGAGTGGGCCGGCGACACCCGGATCCGCGACATCGTGTCGGGGCTGCTCGGCGAGCTGTCGTTGGACGCCCCGCTGGAGGAGATGTCCGGCGGGGAGCGGCGCCGGGTCGCGCTGGCCCGGCTGCTGGTGCCCGACTCGGATCTGCTGATCCTGGACGAGCCCACCAACCACCTGGACATCGAGGCGATCGACTGGCTGGCCCGCCACCTCAAGGCCCGCCGCGGCGCGCTGGTGGTCGTCACCCACGACCGGTGGTTCCTCGACGAGGTCACCGAGCTGACCTGGGAGGTCGTGGACGGTCGGGTCGAACGCTACGAGGGCGGCTATTCGGCGTACGTGCTGGCCAAGGCCGAGCGTGCGCGGCTCGCCGCCGCCGCCGAGGAGAAGCGGCAGAACCTGCTCCGCAAGGAGCTGGCGTGGCTGCGTCGCGGCCCGCGGGCCCGCACCTCCAAGCCCAAGTTCCGGCTGGAGGCCGCGCAGGCCCTCATCGCCGACGAGCCGCCGCCTCGCGACACCGTCGAGCTGACCCGCTTCGCCACCGCCAGGCTCGGCAAGACCGTCCTGGACGTGGAGGACGTGACGCTGGAGCTGGACGGCCGTTCCCTGTTCCGGAACATGACCTGGCGGCTCGGCCCCGGCGACCGGGTCGGCGTGGTCGGCGTGAACGGCAGCGGCAAGAGCACCCTGCTGCGGCTGCTCGAGGGAAGCCTCGCCCCCTCGGCGGGCCGCGTCGTCCGCGGCAAGACCGTCAAGCTCGCCCACCTGTCCCAGAACCTCGCGGAGCTGGACCCGACCCGGCGTGTGCTGGAGTCGGTCGAGGAGGTCCGCCGCCGCATCACCGTGGGCAAGCGCGAGTGGACCGCCGGCCAGCTGCTGGAGCGTCTGGGCTTCCGCGGCGACGCCCAGTGGACCCCCGTCGGCGATCTGTCCGGCGGCGAGCGTCGACGTCTGCAGCTGCTGCGGCTGCTGATGGACGAGCCGAACGTGCTGCTGCTGGACGAGCCCACCAACGACCTCGACATCGAGACCCTCAACGAGCTCGAGGACCTGCTCGACGGCTGGCCCGGCACCCTCGTGGTGGTCAGCCACGACCGCTACTTCCTGGAGCGCGTCACCGACCACGTCGTCGCCCTCCTCGGCGACGGCCGGGTCAGCCTGCTGCCCGGCGGGGTCGAGGAGTACCTGTCCCGCCGCCGCGCCGCCGAGGCCTCCCGCGCCGCGGCCCGGCCCAAGACCGTCCAGGACAAGCCCAAGCCGGCCGCCCATTTCCGGAAGGTCCGCAAGGAGCTCGACCGCATCGAGCGCCGGCTGGACAAGCTCGCTCGGCGCGAGGCCGAGCTCCACGAGCTGCTGGCCGCCCACGCCACCGACTACGAGAAGCTGACCGAGCTCAACGAGCAGCTCAAGGAGGTCCAGGCCGAGGTCGCCGCCTTGGAGGAGCAGTGGCTCCTGCTGGCCGAGGACGTGGAGTGACCCCGTCCGCCGGCTGAGCGCTCCGGTCCGCGGGCCGGGAGGGCGTCACAGGTCGAAGGGCGCCAGGAGGGTGCGGAGGAGACCGGCGAGGGTGTCGCGTTCGGCGGGGGACAGGCCGGCGAGGATGTCGTGCTCGCGGGCGAGGAGGTCGGCGAACGCGGCGTCGACCCGGGTGCGGCCCTTGTCGGTGAGCCGCACCAGGACGCCGCGTTTGTCGGTGGGGTCGGGGAGTCGGCGGACCAGCCCGGCGGCCTCCAGCCGGTCGATCCGGTTGGTCATGGTGCCGGAGGTGACCAACGTGGCGCGCAGCAGCCGGCCGGGGCTGAGCTGATAGGGACGGCCGGCGCGGCGCAGCGCCGTCAGCACGTCGAACTCCCAGGGCTCCAGGTCATGGGCGGCGAACACCGCGCGTCTGGCGCGGTCCAGGTGACGGGCCAGACGGGAGATGCGGCTGAGGACGTGCAGCGGCTGCACGTCCAGGTCCGGGCGTTCGGCCCGCCATGCCGCGACCAGCCGATCGACCTCATCCTCCATGGCAGGAGCCTACCTTTCTCGACATCAAGATGTCTGGTCCGACGGCGCCGCGACCTGGTCGCGGGCGGGGCCGGAGGGGCGGTCCGCAGGGGCGACGCGGGCGGGACGCGGCGGAATGTTTGACATCAAGATATTTTCCGGCCATGATATGTCTTGATGTCGAGAGAACTGGCCGCCGCACGCGGGTCCGCCGTCTGGGACCCCGCGCAGTACGGCGTCTTCGGCGCCGAGCGCGGCCGTCCGTTCGACGAGCTCCTCGCGCGGGTCCCCGTCCGAGATCCCGGTCATGTGGTCGACCTCGGCTGCGGATCCGGCGAGCGCACCGTGACGCTGCTCCGGCGCTGGCCCGGCGCCGTCGTCGAGGGGCTCGACTCCTCTCCCGAGATGATCGCCGCCGCCCGGCGGGCCGCCTCCGCCGCCGGCGCATCCGTGCGCTTCACCGTGCAGGACGTCCGGCGGTGGCGCCCCGCCCGCCCGGTGGACGTGATCATCTCGAACGCGGTCCTGCACTGGATCCCCGGCCATGAGGAGCTGCTCGCCCGCTGGGCGGACCATCTGGCCCCGGGCGGCTGCCTGGCCTTCCAGGTGCCCGGCAACCATGCCGCGCCCAGCCACGTCCTGCTGCGCGAGCTGTGCGAGTCGCCGCGCTGGCGCGACCGGCTGGGCGGCCTGCTGGAGGCCGAGCCGGTCCGCGACGCCGCCGGCTACCTCACGCTGCTGGCCGACCTGGGCTGCGCGGTGGACGCCTGGGAGACCACCTACATCCAGGTGCTCGGCGGCGACGACGCCGTCCTGGAGTGGGTCAAGGGCACCACCCTGCGTCCGGTCCTCTCGGCCCTCGACCCCGAGGCCGCCCGCGACTTCCTCGCCGAGTACGGCGCCGCCCTCCGTGCGGCCTATCCGCCCGGCCCGCACGGAACGGTCTTCCCTTTCCGGCGGATCTTCGTGGTGGCCCGCCGCCCCGAGGACGGCGGCGAGCCGCCTCCCTGAGCGGGGTGCCGCCCGCCGTGTGAACAAGGCGTTCTCGTTCCCCTGCGGTGCGACTTCCATGCGGCGGGCGACACCCGTGTCGAGCTCCGGTCTCGTGATCCGAGCCGGTGGCCCTGGTCGGCGGCCGTCCGGACGAACTCCGGACGGCCGCCGCGATCCGCACTTCACGGAGGAGTCCCCTCCCAGCGCAGCAACAGCTCCTGCAGCCGGTGCACGAGCCTGCGCAGATCCGCGACGTGGTCGTGGCGCCGGACCGCGTTCTCCAGTGCGCAGGCCGGCGTGCGCTCGCTCTCCGTCAGCAGCCAGAGGGCGTCCTCCAGCGCGGTCAGGGACTCGGCGATGCGCTCGTCGGCGACGGTGTCGGAGGCCGTCGCCCCTCTCCTCGCCCCTCTTCGTGCGCCCGCTCCCCAGGGCGGTCGTCCTCCCGGGCGGTCCCGGTCGCCGGAACGCCGTGCTCGACGGCGCCAGGACGTCGCCGGCCCGGTGTCCATGAGCGAGATCATCGGGATCCCTCCTCTCGATGTCGAACGTATGTTCGAATCTAGAGAGGGGAAGTGACGGAATACAGCGCTGAGGCCCGCCCGTGCGACCGCGTCCCAGATCGCGTCTCAGATCGCGCCCGTCGATCCGCCGCTCGTCCCTCGACCTTCCCGCCCGGCCGCGGGGACCCTGCCCCGGTCGCCGCCGACCGGCGGGCCGGGCCGCGGGGGCGACCCGAAATCGCTAGGAGAGGTCCGAGGACGGGGCGAACGGCTGCTCGGCGGACGGGGCGTCCTCTTCGGCCTGTTCGCGTTCGGCCTGTTCGCGGCGTGCCTTGCGCTGGGCCTTCTCGGCCCGGGCGGCGGCCTTCTCCTCGGCCTTCAGGGCCTTGGCCGCCTCCTTCTCGCGGAGACGCCTGAGGCGTTCGCGCTCCTTGTGACGGCGTTTGGGGTCCAGGGTCGGGCGAGGCTCCAGCCCGGACAGGCCGTTCCAGGCGAGGTTCACCACGTGGGCGGCGACCTCCGCGCGCTTGGGCTTGCGCACGTCCAGCCACCACTGGCCGGTCAGCGCCACCATGCCCACCAGCATCTGCGCGTACATCGGAGCGTGCTTGTCGTCGTACCCGCGCCGGTCGAACTCCTCGGCCAGCACGTGCTCGACCTGGCTGGCGATCTCGCTGAGCAGGCTGGCGAAGCTGCCGGTGCCGGTGCCGCCGTGCGAATCGCGCACCAGGATGCGGAACCCGTCGCTGCACTCTTCGATGTATTCCAGCAGCGCCAGCGCCGCCTTCTCCAGTTTTTGCCGATAGTGCGTGCCCGCCATCAGGGCATCGGTGATGAGGCGGAGCAGCTTCTCGAACTCGCGGTCCACCACGACCGCGTACAGACCCTCCTTGCCGCCGAAGTGTTCGTACACCACCGGCTTGGAGACCCCGGCCGCGGCGGCGATCTCCTCTACCGAGGTGCCGTCGAGTCCTCGCTCGGCGAACAGGGTCCGCCCGATCTCGAGAAGCTGCTCACGTCGTTCCTTACCGGTCATCCTCTTGCGGCGGGACCGTGGGGCGGGTTCAGTCACTCATCAATCATCCCGCGAAGACGGGATCACCTCAGCCTCTTGGCGGCCAACCGCTCCTGGTTCGGCCAGCGGACGTTGTAGGCCCACCCCAGCTTCTCGAACGCCCAGATGACCCGGGCGGAGACGTCCACCTGACCCTTGAGGACGCCGTGACGCGCGCACGTGGGGTCGGCGTGGTGGAGGTTGTGCCACGACTCGCCCAGCGACGGGATGGCCAGCCACCAGACGTTCCGCGACTCGTCCCGGGCCTCGAAGTCCTTCTTGCCGAAGGTGTGGCAGATGGAGTTGATCGACCAGGTCACGTGCTGCACCAGGCCGATCCGCACCAGTCCGGCCCAGAAGAACGCGGTCAGCGCGCCCTGCCAGGACATGGTCAGCAGGCCGCCGAGCACCGCCGGCAGCAGGAACGAGACCGCCACCAGCGCGGGGAACGCCTTGTGGATCCGCACGATGTCCTTGTCGGCCAGCAGGTCCGGGGCGAACCGCCGCTTGGAGGTCTGGGCGCCGTCGAACAGCCAGCCGTAGTGCGCCCACACCAGCCCCTTGGCCAGCGCCTTCCAGTCGTCGCCGAACCGCCAGGGCGAGTGCGGGTCCATCTCCTTGTCGGAGTGCTTGTGGTGCCGCCGATGGTCGGCCACCCAGGTGATGACGGGGCCCTCGATGGCCATGCTCCCCGCGATGCCCAGCGCGATGCGCAGCGGTCGCTTGGCCTTGAACGAGCCGTGCGTGAAGTGCCGGTGGTAGCCGATCGTGATGCCGGCCGCCGTCACCAGGTAGAACACCGCCGCCAGCGCCACGTCCGTCCAGCCCAGGACGCGCCCCCAGGCCATCGGGACCGCGGCGAGCAGGGCCAGGAACGGGACGCCGGTGAAGACGGCGACGAGCACCTTCTTGCCGAAGGGGGTCTGCTCGGACTCGAGTTCGGGCCGTGAGCCGGCGCGTGGCCGGTCAAGAACCGGGGCAGTAGTCATACGAACGCTCTCCATGTCGGGAACCCTTACCTACGCCACCGTAACCTACGGATCCGTAGGTTGGACAGACCTCGTCGGTAAAACCGGTGCTGTCTTCCCGGTCACATGTGCGAGCGATCCACCCGCCCGCCCCTCGCGCGCCGACTCCGGGCCGGCGGCCCCGACGACGCCGAGGACGGGCCTGCGCCCGGCGGGGCCGACCTCTCTGAGGCCAACGCCCGGCGGGCGTCCCGAGTTCGCCGATCGCTCGCATGCCGGGGATCGATACCTCCTGTGGGACATCCGAAACCGCACGCCTTCGTCCTCCCGCCGCCCGCCCCACGGCGGACGGTGCAGACGGCGTGCTCGATGAGGCGCGTTCTGAACCGCCCTGCTCCGCATTGCCGTGACCGCGCCGTCACGGCGCCGGAAAGGGCACCGGCGCGGCCGGAGCCGATCCGGAGAAGGCCCCGGTCCGCCATGGCGCTATGACATTGCGCACACATATCCGGCCCGCCGGCTACCGGATGTGCGCGCCCGGTGACGCTCGCCTTCCGCGTCGTGGATTCCAGATCGGTCCGGGCGGGCGAACGGCGGGGGATCCGACGCACCTTCGGCTCGGATCGGGAAGGCCTTATGGCGTCCGGGCGCACGGCGGCGGGAACGGCGGACGGCCGCCTTTCGCGCACGGACCGGCGACCTTTCGTGCGCGGACCGGTGACGAGGCGGGAGCCGGGCCGTTTCCTCCTTCGAAACGGGAGATCGACTGCAAAGCGGGCCGGCCGAGAGAGCCGCCGCCGTGTTCTCTTCCTACGGCGCGCGCCTTTTCGGTCCGCGGGATCCCGGCGCCGCGCCATGAGGGCGGGCGCCGGGATCCCCGGTGACCGCAGAGGGCTTCGCCGGAAAGCCCGTCGATCCCTTGAGAGGAAGGTTTTCCACAATCGAGAAAGTGTTATCCACAGGGTGGTCCACAGAGGGGTTCGGCGGAGACCTTTCCGGAGCGCATCCGGCGATGAGCGCCGGCCCGATCGGCGGCTGCGGATCGGCCCGCGGCCGGACGCGGAGGGCGTCGGTGCGGCGCCGCCGGGACGGGCGCCCACCCGTCGGAGGCGGCCCATGGGGCCGCCGGGAGAGCACCCGGGAGGCCGCGCGCGTGACGGGCACTTCCGGGGAGGACGGGGCGCAGGGGCCGCGCGGCGCCGGCCGGTGGTGCGCCGGCCGGCGACCGGAGGGCGGGACCGAGGGGTCCGGCGGGCCCTGAGCCCTCCGACGCCCGATCGGCGCGGGAGACCGCATGTGAAATGCTTCTTCTCAGTCCTGGATAGCGAGATATCTCGGCACTCGTCCGCTGATGGGCGGAAAACGGTGGCGATGCGCGAAACCGGAGCCTCCCGGTCGACGACGCGTCGCCGTCGACCGGGTCCTTTCCTCGGGCCGACACGGCGGATGAGAAACCGGGGAGAAAGGGGTGGCGAGAAGGAATCTCCGTCCCTTCGCGGCCGGGGAGATCGGGGAGGGCGCGGCGAGCCCGTCCCACGGGCTCCGGCGGAGGCGGCGACGGGCCGGAGGGGCCGTCCTCGGCGCCTTCGCCCACGGACGCCGCGGACCGCGGAGCGAACACGCCCGGGCACCGCGGCGGACGCCGGGAACGGCGTCGTGGAGAGGGGGATCCGCGCATCGAGGAGACCCGCCGCGATCTTCTCCGCCCGCATCGTCGTCCGCTTCTTCGCCCGCACCGCGGCACGGCGCCGACGGCATGTCCGCAAGACGTCCGCGAACGGACCGGACCGCGCCTCCGGCGGCGCCCGCCGCCGCGGGAGGCGCTGTTTTAAGGGGAGGCCGCGAGCAGCGTCAGTCGGTATCCTTGGACACGTCGGTCTCGATGACAGGGACCGGTCCTTCCCGGGTCGTCTAACGGCAGGACAGGGCATTTTGGTTGCTCTAATGAGGGTTCGATTCCTTCCCCGGGAGCAGGACGAAGAGCGGCCCCGCCAGGCGACGCCCGGCCTGGCGGGGCCGGGAACCCCGCGGGGGTGACAGGACGAGGCGGGGCGGTATCCTGCAGCTGTCGGGCCTGTGCTGGTCGCCTGCGTCGATGCAGGTCGTGAGTGTTTCAGCTCCATAGCGTTCGCCGGTGCCCGATCATCCGACCCAGTCCGCGATGCCGAGGAGCCTCCGTGAGTGCGCGCCGCCCGGCTGCCGTGATCGTCCTCGCCGCGGGTGAGGGCACCCGCATGAAGTCCCGCAAGTCCAAGGTCCTGCACGAGCTGTGCGGACGCAGCATGCTCGGTCATGTGCTGGCCGCCGCCCGCGAGCTGGAGCCGCAGCGGCTGCTCGTGGTGGTGGGGCACCGCCGTGAGCAGGTGATCGAGCACCTGGCCGAGCACGCCCCGCACGCCGAGCCGGTGGTCCAGGAGCGGCAGGGCGGGACCGGACACGCCGTGCGCACCGTGCTGGAGCAGGTCGGAACGCTGCAGGGGACGGTGGTGGTCACCAACGGCGACCATCCGCTGCTGCGCGGCGCCACGCTGGCGGAACTGGTGCGCACCCACGAACGGGAGCAGAACGCGGCGACCGTCCTGACCACCGAGGTCCCCGACCCCACCGGATACGGGCGGATCCTGCGCGGTCCGGACGGCGCGGTGACCGCGATCGTGGAGCACAAGGACGCCGATGAGGCCCAGCGCGCGGTGCGCGAGATCAACGTCGGCATGTACGCCTTCGACGGCGAGCTGCTGGAGTCCGCGCTCAAGCAGGTGACGACCGACAACGCCGGCGGCGAGGAGTACCTGACCGACGTCCCGGCGATCCTGCGCGAGCAGGGCCACCGGATCGGGGCGTTCACCGCCCCGGACTGGGTGGAGATGCTGGGCGTCAACGACCGGGTGCAGCTGGCGGAGGCGCGCAGGCTGCTCAACGAGCGGATCGTCCGGGAGCACATGCGGGCCGGCGTGACGGTGGTGGATCCGGCCACCACCTGGATCGATGTGGACGTGGTCACCGAGCCCGACGTGGTGATCCATCCGAACACCCAGCTGCGCGGGAGCACCCGGCTGCAGGAGGGTGCCGAGGTCGGCCCCAACACCACGTTGACCGACACGGTGGTGGGCGCCGGCGCGGTGGTCGTCAACGCGGTGGCGGACCGGGCCGAGATCGGCCCGGAGGCGACGGTCGGGCCGTTCGCCTATCTGCGACCGGGCACCCGCCTGGCCCGCAAGGCCAAGGCGGGCACCTATGTGGAGATGAAGAACGCCGTGGTGGGAGAGGGGGCGAAGGTGCCCCACCTCACCTATGTCGGCGACGCCGAGATCGGGCAGGGCTCGAACATCGGCGCCGGGTCGGTGTTCGTCAACTACGACGGGGTGCGCAAGCACCGCACCGTCGTGGGCGACCACGTGCGCATCGGCAGCGACAACATGCTGGTCGCTCCGGTGCACATAGGCGATGGGGCCTATACGGCGGCGGGTTCCGTGATCGTCAGCGACGTCCCTCCCGGGGCGATGGCGGTGGCGCGGGGCCGGCAGCGCAACATCGAGGGGTGGGTCGAGCGCAAGCGCCCCGGAACCCCTGCCGCGGAGGCGGCGCGCCGGGCGGCCGAGCGTCGGGCGGACGAGCCCGCCGCCGGCCAGGACACGGGTGCATAGATTTTCCTTCGAGGGGGAGTTTTCTCAGGTGAGTGGGATCAAGGCGAGCGGTGAGAAGAAGCTGATGCTCTTCTCCGGCCGGGCGCACCCGGAGCTGGCCAAGGAGGTCGCCGACAACCTGCACGTGGAGCTGACGCCGACCGCGGCCTATGACTTCGCCAACGGCGAGACCTTCGTGCGGTTCCTGGAGTCGGTGCGCGGCTCGGACGCGTTCGTGATCCAGTCGCACACCTCGCCGATCAACCAGTGGATCATGGAGCAGCTGATCATGGTCGATGCGCTCAAACGCGCGTCGGCCGCCCGGATCACGGTGGTCGCTCCGTTCTTCGGGTACGCGCGACAGGACAAAAAGCACCGGGGCCGGGAGCCGATCTCGGCGCGGCTGATCGCCGACCTGTTCAAGACGGCGGGGGCGCACCGCCTGATCACGGTGGACCTGCACACGGCGCAGATCCAGGGGTTCTTCGACTGCCCGGTGGACCACCTGTTCGCGCTGGAGCTGCTGGCCAGCCACGTGGAGTCCAAGCTGGACACCTCGCAGGTGACGGTGGTGGCCCCCGACGCGGGCCGGGTGCGGGTGGCGGAGCGGTGGACCGACCGGCTGGGCTGCCCGCTGGCGATCATCCACAAGCGCCGGGACCCCGAGGTCGCCAACGAGGTCAAGGTCTTCGAGGTGGTCGGCGAGGTCGAAGGCCGCACCTGCGTGATCGTGGACGACATGATCGACACCGGCGGCACGATCGTGAAGGCGGCCGACGCGCTGTTCGAGAAGGGCGCGGCGCGCGTGGTGGCGACGGCCACGCACGGGGTGCTGTCGGGCCCGGCGGTGGACCGGTTGAAGAACTCCCGGATCTCTGAGGTGATCCTCACCAACACCCTGCCGATCCCGGAGGAGAAGAGGTTCGACAAGCTGACGGTGCTGTCGATCGCTCCGCTGATCGCGCAGGCGATCCACGAGGTGTTCAGCGACGGGTCGGTGACCAGCCTGTTCGGCGGGCACAGCTGAGGCCGGCCGCCGGCCGCGTGCCGGGCCGCCCGTGCGGCGGTCCCGGCGCGCCGTGCGGGGGCGTGCTGCGCGGGGACGTCTCGCCCGTGGGGGCGCCCCGTGCAGCGGGCGTCGCGGGTCGGTCTCGTGGCCCGGCGCACGCTGCGCCGGGCGGGCGGCGCGCCGGGCTCGTGGCATCGGGACGGCCTGAGATCGGTTAGACTTGGTGCGCCGTGTGCGCCCCGGGTCGTTCAGTACGGCTCCGACGGTGGACTCGCACTCCCCGGGGATCGCATCTGGATCTTTGACGAGGCGCTTGCCGCAATCGAGCCTTCGCCTTGATACGCACTGTCCGTAACGGACGTCCTGTGTGGACGGCCGTGGATCGCAACATGAGGAGACTTCGCCGTGTCCGAGGTACGTATTGTCGCCGAGCCGCGCACCGAGTTCGGTAAGGGCGCAGCTCGGCGCGCCCGCCGGGCCGGCAAGGTGCCTGCCGTCCTCTACGGTCACGGCACCCCTCCGCAGCACATCACGCTGCCGGGCCACGCCCTGATGCTGGCCCTCAAGACGCCGAACGTGCTGCTGCGGGTGGAGGGCCTGGCGGATGGACCCGCGCTGGCCCTGCCGAAGGACGTGCAGCGGGACCCGATCAAGGGGTTCCTGGAGCACGTGGACCTGCTGCTGGTGGAGCGAGGGGAGAAGGTCACCGTCGAGATCCCGGTCAACGCGACCGGTGACGTGGCGTCGGGCGGCCGGATCGAGCAGCCGGTCATCGAGGTCGCCGTGGAGGCCGAGGCCACCCACATCCCCGAGGCGGTGGAAGTGGACGTGACGGGGCTCCAGATCGGCGACTCGGTGCTGGCCAAGGACCTGAAGCTGCCCGCGGGCGTGTCGCTGGCGGCCGACGAGGAGACGTTGATCCTCCAGATCGTGGACGCCTCCGCGGCGACCGGCCCGGCCGCGGAGGAGGCCGAGGGCGAGTCCGCCGAGGACTCCGCGGCCGCCGCCGAGTGACGGCCTCTTCGCAACGGCTTTCCGCCAACGGCCCCCGCGGTGCGCACCCGCCGGGGGCCGTCGGCGTGTGCGGGGGTCGCCGGCGCGGCGGGACCGGGCGGCGTCACGGGGATCCGGGGGTGCTGCGGTGATGCTGCGACGTTGGTGGAAGCGTATCGGTGGTGGACTCGGTGGTGGACGTGCCGGTCGGGCGGGCGTGATGGACGACGGTGAGCTGTGGCTGGTGGTCGGGCTGGGGAACCCCGGCCCCCGCTATGCCGGGAACCGGCACAACGCCGGGTTCATGGTGCTGGACGCGCTGGCGGCGCGGGCCGGAGGGCGCTTCAAGGCCCACCGGGCCCGGGCCGAGGTGGTGGAGGGACGGCTGGCGGGGCGGCGGGTGGTGCTCGCCAAGCCGCGGTCGTATATGAACGAGTCGGGGGGCCCGGTAGCGGGATTGCGGAATTTTTTCAAGGTCCCCGTCGAACGAATCGTGGTGGTGCACGACGAACTGGACATCCCCTTCGGGGCGGTCCGGTTGAAGCGCGGCGGCGGCACGGGCGGCCACAATGGGCTGCGGTCGATTACGAAATCCCTGGGAACTGCAGAATTCCTACGGGTTAGGTTTGGAATAGGGCGCCCGCCGGGCCGGACCGATCCGGCGACGTTCGTGCTGCAGGACTTCTCCGCCGCCGAGCGCAAGGAGCTGGACCTGCAGGTCGAGCTGGTGGCGGACGCGGTGGAGCACCTGCTGGCCAAAGGGCTGGAGGCGACCCAGAACGTCTACCACTCCCGATCCGCCTCGTGACCCTTCTCCGACCTTTCGGACACTTTTCCGGGTGGCCCGTGTGGCGGATCGGCGCGGTGTGCTAAGAATGCCGAGAGATCCCTGGTTGTCGTGAAGTCCTGAGACGTTCGCCGATCCGACACGGGACGCCCATGATCGGGGGGATTTTGCGGGACGGCGTGTGAACCGCAGGTGACAGATGGGCGTCCTGGGATGTAAGCCAACATGGGGGGCCTTCGTCGCCCAGTCTGTGAGGACGCTGATGGCCGTCGTCGACGAAGTGGGAGTGAGGAGCGCGCCGCGCGCCGCGCGTGAGCGCCGCAGGCCCGCCACCTGGCTCAGGCGCTATCTGCACTGGGCTTTCACGCTGGACTTCGTCGCCATGCTGGTGGCCGGGCTGGTGGCGTTCGCGGTGCGCTTCACACCGGTTCCGGACGACTACACGCTGCCGTACGTGGGGTTGGCCGTGGCGCTGCCGGTGGTGTGGGTGGCGGTGCTGTCGGTGCTGCGCGGCTACGACCCGCGCTTCGTGGGGGTGGGGTCGGAGGAGTTCCGCAGGGTCATCCGCTCCGGCTGGGTGATGACCGCGATCGTGGCGACCGCGGCGTACGCCACCAAGACCGAGGTCGCCCGCGGATACGTGCTGATCGCGCTGCCGCTGGGCACCTTCCTGACCCTGGTGATGCGGTACCGGCTGCGCAAGCGGCTGCACTATCGGCGCTGGCACGGCGAGTGCATGCGCCGGGTGATCGCGGTGGGGCACCGCGGCGCGGTGGCCGACCTGATCAAATTGCTGGAGAAGCAGCGCTACCACGGCATGCACATCGTGGGGGTGTGCCTGCCGCCCGCCCTCAGCCACGGTGAGGACGCCGTCGAGCACGTCGAGGGCGTGCCGGTGATGGGGGACTTCGGGCAGGCGGCGCAGGTGGTCAAGGCGGCCCGGGCCGACTCGGTGGCGGTGCTGGCGTGTCCGGAGATGGACGGGGTGGCGCTGCGCCGGCTGGCCTGGCAGATCGAGGCCGACGACGTGGAGCTGGTGGTGGCGCCGGCGCTGATGGACGTGGTCGGCCCCCGGATCTCCATCCGCCCGGTGGCGGGGCTGCCGCTGCTGCACGTGGAGCATCCGGAGCTGTCGGGCGGACGCCGGCTGGTCAAGGAGCTGTCGGACCGGATCGGGGCGCTGGTGCTGTTGCTGCTGGCCGCCCCGGTGATGGCCGGGGTCGCGCTGGCGATCCGCATCGGCGACGGCGGGCCGGTGCTGTTCCGGCAGACCCGGGTGGGCCGGGACGGCCGCCCGTTCACCATGATCAAGTTCCGCACCATGGTGGACGACGCCGAGATCCTCAAGGCCCAGCTGGCCGAGCGCAACGAGCACGACGGAGTGCTGTTCAAGATCAGGGAGGATCCGCGGGTCACCCGGGTGGGCCGGGTGCTGCGCCGCTACTCCCTGGACGAGCTGCCCCAGCTGCTCAACGTGCTGCGCGGGGACATGTCCTTGGTGGGACCGCGTCCTCCGCTGCCGGAGGAGGTGGCGCGGTACGGGGACGACGTGCGCCGCCGGCTGGTGGTCAAACCCGGGATGACCGGGCTGTGGCAGATCAGCGGCCGTTCGGACCTGTCGTGGGAGGAGTCGGTGCGGCTCGACCTGCGGTATGTGGAGAACTGGTCGCTGGTGATGGACCTGCAGATCATGTGGAAGACCTGGTCGGCGGTGATCCGGGCCTCCGGCGCGTACTGACCGCCGCTTTCGGCCCCATCCCGCCGCCCCGCCGGCCGCATGAGCGCCTCATGATGGACAATGGGGTGGCGACCCACCAAACCGAGTCTGGAAGTCGACATTCATGCCCTCCCACCTCACGGCCGCATACGAACCCGCCCCCGACAGCGCCGACCACGATCTGGCCGCCGAGCTGGCGACCGCCGCCGGCCGGGTGCTGCTGGACATCCGCGCGCGGGTGGGGCACGCCGACGGCAAGGCCCTCAAGGACGCCGGCGACCGGGGCTCGCACGAGTTCCTGACGGCCGAGCTGGCCAAGGCCCGCCCGGCCGACGCGGTGCTCTCGGAGGAGGGCAAGGACGACCCGGCCCGGCTGGAGGCCGAACGGGTGTGGATCGTCGACCCGCTCGACGGCACCCGGGAGTTCTCCGAGGAGGGCCGCACCGACTGGGCGGTGCACGTGGCGCTGTGGGAACGCGGCCGGCTGGTCGCCGGGGCGGTCGCACTGCCCGCCCAGGGGCGCACCCTGCACACCGCGGCCGACGGCGGCGCCGTGGTGTCCGTCGCATCGGGCCGGACCCCGCTGACGGTGCCCGAGCCGACGCCGGGAGTGCTGCGGATCGCGGTGAGCCGCACCCGCCCGCCCCGGTTCGTGCAGCGGCTGGCCGAGCGGCTGGAGGCCAAGGTGGAGCTGGTCCCGATCGGCTCGGCGGGGGCGAAGATCTCCGCGGTGCTGCTCGGGGACGTGGACGCCTACGTCCATGCCGGCGGTCAGTACGAGTGGGACAACGCCGCGCCCGCCGCGGTGGCGCTGGCCGCCGGGGCGCACGCCACCAGGATCGACGGGACGGCGCCGACCTACAACAACCGTGACGTGCTGCTGCCCGATATCCTTGTCTGCCATCCCGTGTCGGCGCCGATGATGCTGGCCGGCATCCGGGACGTCTCGCCAGGTCTGTCAGGCTGATCAGCCCCACAGAAAGCCCGTGATAATGCAGCGCAGTGACTATCTGCTGTCTCAACTCGACGTTCTCGAGGCCGAGTCGATCCATATCATCCGCGAGGTGGCCGCCGAGTTCGAGCGGCCGGTCCTGCTGTTCTCCGGCGGCAAGGACAGCGTGGTGATGCTGCATCTGGCGAAGAAGGCGTTCTGGCCGGCGGCCATCCCGTTCCCGGTGATGCACGTCGACACCGGGCACAACTTCCCCGAGGTGATCGAGTTCCGGGACCGGCGGGTGGCCGAGCTCGGGGTCCGGCTGATCGTGGCGTCGGTGCAGGAGTCGATCGACAAGGGCCGGGTGGTGGAGGAGACCGGCCGGTGGGCCAGCCGCAACCGGCTGCAGACCACCACCCTGCTGGACGCCATCGAGGAGCACCGGTTCGACGCGGCGTTCGGCGGCGCCCGGCGCGACGAGGAGAAGGCCCGCGCCAAGGAGCGGGTGGTCTCCTTCCGCGACGAGTTCGGCCAGTGGGACCCCAAGAACCAGCGGCCCGAGCTGTGGAACCTGTACAACACCAAGATCCGGCCGGGTGAGCACGTGCGGGTGTTCCCGCTGTCGAACTGGACCGAGCTGGACGTGTGGGACTACATCCGGCGGGAGGGGCTGGAGATCCCCTCGATCTACTTCGCGCACACCCGGCGGGTGTTCGAGCGGGACGGGCTGCTGCTGGACGACAACCCCTACGCCAACCGCGGCGAGGACGAGCCGGTGTTCGAGGCGATGGTGCGCTATCGCACGGTCGGCGACATGTCCTGCACCGGCGCGGTCAAGTCCACCGCCGCCACGCTGGACGAGGTGATCGAGGAGATCGCCGCCACCAGGATCACCGAGCGCGGCCAGACCCGTGCCGACGACCGCACCAGTGAGGCCGCGATGGAGGACCGCAAGAAGGAGGGCTACTTCTAGCCATGGTGATGGACATTCTGCGGTTCGCCACCGCGGGCAGCGTCGACGACGGCAAGTCCACGCTGATCGGCCGCCTGCTGTACGACTCCAAGTCGATCTTCGAGGATCAGCTCGAGGCGGTGGAGCGCACCAGTGCCGACCGCGGCGAGGAGTACACCAACCTGGCCCTGCTGACCGACGGCCTGCGGGCCGAGCGGGAGCAGGGCATCACCATCGACGTCGCCTACCGCTACTTCGCGACCCCGCGGCGCAAGTTCATCATCGCCGACACCCCCGGGCACATCCAGTACACCCGGAACATGGTGACCGGGGCGTCCACCGCGGACCTGGCGGTCATCCTGGTGGACGCGCGCAAGGGCATCCTGGAGCAGTCCCGGCGGCACGCGTTCCTGGCCACGCTGCTGCGGGTGCCGCACCTGGTGGTGGCGATCAACAAGATGGACCTGGTCGACTACGACGAGGCCGTCTACCGGCGGATCGTCGACGAGTTCACCGCGTTCGCCACCAAGCTGGAGATCGGGGACCTGACGTTCATCCCGATCTCGGCGCTGCACGGCGACAACGTGGTCGAGCGCTCCAACAACATGCCCTGGTACGACGGGCCGTCGCTGCTGCACCACCTGGAGCACGTGCACATCGCCTCCGACCGCAACCTCATCGACGTGCGCTTCCCGGTGCAGTACGTGATCCGCCCGCACAAGGCCACCGACCCGGAGCTGCACGACTACCGCGGCTACGCCGGGCAGGTCGCCGGCGGGGTGCTCAAGCCCGGGGACGAGGTGGTGCACCTGCCGTCCGGGCTGACCACCACCATCACCCACATCGACGGCCCCAACGGGCCGGTCCAGGAGGCGTTCCCGCCGATGTCGGTGACGCTGCGACTGGCCGACGACATCGACATCTCCCGGGGCGACATGATCGCCCGCCCCCACAACCAGCCGCGGGTCGCCCAGGACCTGGACGCGATGGTGTGCTGGATGACCGACGCCCGCCGGCTCACCCCGCGGATGAAGCTGATCATCAAGCACACCACCCGCACCGCCCGGGCGATGGTCAAGGACGTGCACTACCGGCTGGACGTCAACACCCTGCACCGCGACGAGCGGGCCGACGGATTGGGGCTGAACGAGATCGGCCGCATCACCCTGCGCGTCACCCAGCCGCTGTTCGTCGACGACTACTCGCGCAACCGGCTGACCGGCGGGTTCATCCTCATCGACGAGGCCACCCACGGCACCGTCGCGGCCGGCATGATCACCGACGCCAGGTAGGCGACCGATGACCGGCCCGGTGCGCGTGCTGTACATCGGCGGCCTGGGCCGCAGCGGCTCGACCCTGCTGGAGCGGCTGCTCGGCGAGCTGCCGGGCGCGTTCGCGATGGGCGAGGTCGTGCATCTGTGGCAGCGGGGCGTCGTCGACGGGGAACGCTGCGGCTGCGGCGTGCCGTTCGGGGAGTGCCCGTTGTGGACCCGGGTCGGGCGGGAGGCGTTCGGCGGCTGGGACCGGCTGGACGCCGCCGACGCGCTGGCCCGCAAGGCGGCGGCCGACCGGACCCGGTTCATCCCGGCGCTGGCCCGCGCCCGGCTCCGCCCGGACATGCGGGAACGGGTGGAGCGGCACAACGAGTTGTACCGGCGGCTGTACGCGGCGGTCGAGCGGGTCAGCGGGGCCGAGGTGCTGGTGGACTCCAGCAAGTCGGCGTCGCTGGCGCACTGCCTGCGCTGGTGCGAGGGGGTGGACCTGCGGGCGGTGCACGTGGTGCGGGACCCGCGGGCGGTGGCCTACTCGTGGTCGAAGGTGGTCAGGCGCCCCGAGGCGGCCGAGGGCTCCGCCGAAGGCGAGTTCATGGCCCGCTGGTCTCCGGCCAAGACGGCGGCGCACTGGAACGCCCAGAACATGGGCATGGACCTGCTGGCCCGGGCCGGGGTGCCGACCCTGCGGGTGCGGTATGAGGACTTCGTCGCCGCGCCCGCCGACACTGTCGCCGAGATCGCCGCGTTCGCCGGGCTGCCGGACGCCAAGGCGCCGTTCGTGGACGAGGTCACGGTGGAGCTGAGCGCCAACCACCAGGTGGCGGGCAACCCGATGCGGTTCCGCACCGGCCGGGTCGAGCTGCGCCGCGACGAGGCGTGGCGGACCGCGTTCCCCGCCGCCCAGCAGGCCCTGGTCACGGCGCTGACGCTGCCGACGATGACCCGCTACGGTTACCGTCCGGTCACCGGGCGGTCATAACCATCGCGACATCCCGTTCACCCGGGACGCCGGAGGCGGCTACTGTCGCACCGTGCGCGGTGGGCAGGGACGAGGAGACGCGGCGGGACGCCGACGGGACGCGGGCCGGATGAGCCGTCTCCCGAGGGCCTTCCGGGACCGCCGGAGAGGACCGCTGGGGGTCGAGCCCCCGCCCCGGATCCGGCGGAGGGTCGTCGCGGCGGCGGTCCTCGCGGCCGTCACGGCGGGGACGGCCGTCCTCACCGCCGATCACGAGGCGCCCGCCCCGGCCCGCCGGGCCGGGGACCCCGGCCCGTACCGCACGCTGCATCCCGTCGGACCGCCGCTGCGGGCCGAGGCCGAGATCACCGGCTCGCCCCGCCCACGGCGGCCCGCCCGGCGGGACGCGACGGCCGGCGTGACCGGGGGAGACGGCTGCGGTGCGGTGAGCGCCGATCTGGTGCCCTCCTGCGGGGCGTGGTGGGGGGTCAGTCCCGGCGTCGACTCGCTGGAGTACATGGAGTCCCGGTTCGGACGCCGGTTCGACCTGGTGCACTTCTGGTACGGGATCGACTCCGTCGACGTCCCCGACGCCGCGGCGCGCAGGCTGGCCCGGCAGGGCCGGATCCTGCACATCAACATCGCCGGTCGGGCGTTCGGCGGCGGGCGGGTGCGGTGGCGGCAGATCGCCGAGGGCCGCTGGGACCGCACCCTCGCCCGGCAGGCCCGGGGGATCGCCGCGTTGGGCGCGCCGGTGTTCGTCACCTTCGACCACGAGCCCGACACCCCGCCCAAGCTCCGCACCCGGGGGACGGGGGCGGACTTCGTGGCCGCCTGGCGGCGCGTCCACGACGTGTACCGGCGCAACGGCGCCGACAACGCGGTGTGGGTGTGGGTGCTGACCGGCTACCCGGGCAACTTCCCGCGCGCCGCGGGCTTTTACCCCGGCGACCGGTACGTCGACTGGATCGGTTGGGAGGCCTACCAGGCGTACCTGTGCGACGGGCGGATCTGGCGGGCCGAGAAGTACGCCTCGTTCGAGGACACGCTCAAGCCGTTCCACGACTGGCTCAAGAGCGAGGGCGTCAAGGCCGGGATCGACCCGCGCAAGCCCTACATGATCAACGGGCTGGGCGCGGTCCGCTACACCGACCCGGCGTTGTCGGCCCGCTGGTACCGGGAGATCCCCGCCACCCTCAGGCGCTATCCCCAGATCAAGGCCGTGCAGCTGTGGCAGCCGCCGAAGGGCATGAGGTGCCCGTGGCGGATCTTCGACCGGCCCGCCGAGGTGGAGGCCTTCGCACGGGCCGGTCAGGACCCTTACGTCAACCAGCGGCGGCCCGGCGGCTAGATGCCGCGGCCTCGCCGGTGCAGCCGCTGCACGACCTTGTCGGCGTTCAGCGCCCGTCCGGCGACGGCCAGCGCCAGGTAGGCGCGCGGCTCCCGCCAGTTGGCGCGCAGCGTGCGACGCGCCCAGCGCAGCGCGGCCCGCCGCCGCCCGGACGCGGCCTCGGCGAACGCGATCTGCCCGGCGATCCGCCCGTAGCCGCGCGGCACGAACCGGAACTCCGGATACCGCTCCAGCAGCCAGTCCAGCGCCTCGGCGATGGTCCGCCACCGCTGCGCGAAGTAGGACCTCTTGTGCCACAGCACCCGCACGTGGACCTCGGGCACGTTGCGGACGGGGGTGCGGCGGGCGGCGCGCAGCAGGAACTCGTAATCCTCCCCGTAGCTGCCCGGCACCTCCTCGCTGACCAGCCCGATCCCCTCCAGCAGCGCCCGGCGGCGCATCAGGAACGTCGAGGGGTGCAGCTCGGTCACCCGGGAGCGCAGCAGCTCGGGGAACGTCACCGCGGTGCGGTCCAGCGTCCGGTCGATCGCGGTGTCGTCGTAGTCCACCCGGATGCCGCAGCACACCAGCTCGGCGGCGGGATCGGCGCGCAGCACCGCGACCTGGGCGCGGAGCTTGCCCGGCAGCCACACATCGTCGTCGTCGCAGAACGCGATCAGCTCTCCGTCGGCGGCCAGGATCCCGGTGTTGCGGGCCCCCGCCAGCCCGGGGGCGCGTTCGTTGACGATGACCCGCACACCTCGGTGGGCGTCGCCGGACTCCAGCTCCTTGTCCGGGTCGCTCTGGTCGAACACCACCAGGCAGCGCACATCGCCCGGGTAGTCCTGGGCGAGCACCGAGTCGAGCGCGGTGCGCAGCAGCTCGGGCCGGTTCCGGGTGGCGATCACCACCGTCACCGAGGGCCAGTCGCCGTCCTCGCCGTCCCCGTCGCCCTCGGCGTCCCGGGCGGTCGCCGCGCCGTCGCCAGCCGAGGCGACGGCCGCGCCCCGGTGCGCGGCGACCAGCGTGTCGATCAGCTCCCCGGTCCGCCGCACCGCCTCGGCCTGCGCCGCCGCGTCGTCCCCTTCGGCCAGGCGGAACGCCTGGGGGTCGGTCAGCACCCGGTCCAGCCGCTCGCGCAGCGCCGCCTCGTCCTCGCACAGCTCGACCAGGCCCTTGGCGGCGACTCGGCGGGCGAAGTCGATCTGGTGGCCGTCGACGATCTCACCGCGCCCGGGGTCGCGGGCCACGATCACCGGCAGCCGTCCCAGCCGCCGCGCCTCGCCGATGGTGGACGCCCCGGCGTGGGTGACGACGACCGCCGCCTCGCCCATCAGCCGCAGCAGCTCCTCGTGATCGAGCATGTCGCGCGCCTCGGCGTGCTCGGGCGCCGCCGACGCGCCGTGCTGCACGATGCACCGCACCCGGTCGGCCCCGGTGTCGCGGAACCACCGGTCCACCCATCCGATCAGCCGGTCGAACTTGTGGAAGTCGGTGCCGACGGTCACCAGCACCAGCGGACGATCGCTCACAGGAGGCTCCCCACGACGACGGCGTTCGGGAAGAAACGGCGCTGCTCCTCCCACTGGACCAGGAACAGGGAGGCCAACGGGCGGACCAGCCGGCCGGTCAGGGTCGGGGAGTCGATCCGGTCGTAGACCTCGATGAAGACCGTGGGGATCCGCCACAGCCGGCCCAGCAGGAAGAACGGGAACGCCACGCCGGCCCCGGTGGAGACGATGACGTCGGGACGGTCGCGGCGCAGCAGCCGCCAGGCCAGCCAGGTGTTGCGGATCAGGTTGGGGATGTTGCGGGTCGTCGGATGGTAGGCCCACGCGATCCGCTCACCGGCCAGCAGCGACTCGGCGTGCCGGGACTTGAACGTCACCCAGGACCGCTCATGCCGTTCCCACCAGGGCTTGAGCGCCAGCAGCTGGGTGAGATGGCCGCCGGTGGATCCCACGAGAAGGACATGCGTACCGGAAGGCACAAAGGCTCCTCATCATGCGGGGGGAGGCGGGGGAGGACACCAGACTCTATCTCGTGACCTGCCCGGACATGGTCAGGATGCCGGTTCTGGCCGATGTGCGCGCCGCCGGGCCCGGCGCAGCTCCCGCAGCTTCAGCGTCTCGCGCCACCGCCAGCAGCCCGTCGCGTACACGGCGAGGCCGGCCGTGCCCGCCGCCAGCACGGCCGCGAAGCCGTCCCCGGCGGTCAGCCGCACCGCCAGCGGCAGCGCCCCGAAGGACAGCGCGGCCAGCGCGGCGGCGGTGAGGGTGCCGCGGCCGAACGGATGCAGCCCCAGCGTGACCGCGATCTGGGCGAGCGGCACGAGGTTCTTGACCACCAGCGCGATCGCCCATCCGGCCGCGGCGCCGATGATCCCGATCCTGGGGATGAGGATCAGGTCGGCGAGGATGTTGACGCCCATCGCGGTGACGATGTTGACCAGGTTCCAGGTGGTCTTCCCGGCCATGATCAGCACCGTGTCGACCTGCCCGCAGATGGTGGCCAGCAGCATCGTCAGCGACAGCACCAGCACCACGTCCGCGCCGTTTTGGTAGCCGTCCCCGAACAGCCGCAGCACGAACGGCGCGAACGACGCCAGCATCAGGTACAGCGGCCAGGTGATCAGCACCAGCCAGGCGGTGGCGGTCTGGTAGAGGTCGGCGGCGGCCCGCCGGTCCCCGCGCGCCAGCACCTCCGACAGCTGCGGGGCGACCGCCTGCCCGAGGGCCTGGTTGCCGACCTGGCCGACCAGGATGTAGCGGGTCGCGGCGGTGTAGACGGCGGCCTCCACCGGCCCCAGCAGCGCCGCGACCAGCACGATGTCGAACCTCAGCAGGATCAGCTGGGCGAGCGCCGCCACCGCCCGCGGCCAGGTGTAGCCCCAGAACTCCCGGGCGGCCCCCGCCCGGGGCGCCGGCGGCGCGTCGGCGGTGTGCCGCCGCACCATCGCCCGCAGCCACAGCGACGCCGCCACCGCCGTGCACGCGTACGGTCCCGCCCAGGCCAGCCCCAGCAGCGCCCCGCTGCCCGCCAGGGACACCGCCACCAGGGCGGTGAGCTGGAGCGTCTGCCGGCCGATGTTCTCCACCAGCACCGTCGGGCGCATCTGGCGGAAACCGCGCGTGGCCGCCAGCGCCGTGTCCGACATCGCCGCGATCGGCAGGAAGATCGCCAGCACCCGCAGGTAGCCGACGAAGTGGCCCGGGTCCCCGTCCACCGACCATCGCGCCACCTGCGGCGCGAACGCCCACAGCGCCGCCCCGGTCAGCGTCGCCGCCGCCAGCACCGGGGGGACGGCGGTGCGGACGAACGCCGTGGCCCGGCCCGTCGCCTCCAGCGCTCGGGCCCGGGCGATGTGGTAGACGAGGCCGATGTCGGTGCCCAGGCGGGACAGCGCCAGCCCCACTAGGAACACCGTGGTGGCGGCGAAGAAGATCCCCGCCTCGCGCGGGGAGAACCCGCGGGTGACCACCGCGACCGCCAGGAACTGGGCGGCCGCGGTGACGGCGGCGCCGACCATGTTGAGGGTGCCGCCGCGCGCCAGCGACCGCAGATCGGCGCGGCTCCGGGCGGGCTGGGGGGTGCCGGTGACCGTCATCGCCAGGACGGCTCCCGGCCGAGCCAGTCCGCCAGGCGGGCGTCATAGGGCTCGAAGTACTCGGTCAGCTCCCGTCGCACCGACTCCGGCATGGGCGCGGGGCGCGGGGCGGCGTTGTGCTGTTCGAACTCCGGGTAGCCCAGGTTCGGCAACCCCAGGAACTCCAGCAGCCGGTCGTAGACGGCGGTGGGGTTCGTCGCCAGCTCGTGGCTGTCGATCACGTGGATGCGCTCGCGGCCGACCAGGCGCTCCATGCGCTCCAGCTGCTCCACATAGCGGCCCCGGGCGCGGTAGGCGTGGTGCTGCACGCTGAAGCTCACATAGCCCGGGTCGGCCAGCATCTTGTCGATCTCGCCGGCCAGCCGGGTCTCCTCCAGCTCCAGCGCCCGCTCGAACGGCTCGGTCTCGAACCCGCGCCGCACCTCCTGGGCGTGCGCGGAGAACGCCCGCTCCACCGGGTCGCGCACCATCGCGATCAGCTTCACCCCGGGCAGGTCGCGGGCGATCCGCTCCGGTCCCAGCGGGTGGAACATGTAGAACGGGCTGGCCTCGAACGTCTGCGGCCGCACCCCCAGCCGCCGCTCCACCATCCGGGCGGTGGCCGTCAGCGGGAAGTGCGACCGGTACCAGGCCATGCCCCGGTCGTAGTGCATGTCGAAGTAGTGCACGCCCTTGTCGAGCCGGTCCCGCAGGATCGCCGGATGCCGCCGCAGATAGCGGAACAGGGACGTGGTGCCGCAGCGCTGTGCGCCCACGATGAGGAAGTCCGGGGTCATCCGCGCCTCGTGGGTGAGCCTGCCGAAGGTCCGCACGCCCCGCCGGGCGGCGTTCTTGAGCGGCCGGGTGAGCGGCAGGGAATCAGCCACGTCGTCTCCTGTGAGGATCGAAGTAGGGGTCGTGGGCCAACGCGCGGAACGCCGCCATGGAGGTCGGATCATCGCGCAGTGAGTAGTACATCATCGTCTGCGCGCTGTGCCGGTGGTGACGGTCGTAGTAGGCGATGCCCTTGATCTGCGGATTCCGCTTGACGTAGGCGCCGAAGGAGCGCAGCCACTCCGCCCGCCGCCCCTGGTTGGACTCGGCGCCGTACTCGCCGATGACGACGGGCTTGCCGGGGCGTCCCCGCGCCCAGCCGAGGAACGCGTCGAAGATCCGCTCCGGCGGCACCAGCTCGGGGAAGGCGTACCCGTCCGCGCACAGCCAGTCCACCTGGTCGTCGCCCGGGTAGTAGCGCTGCGCCCGGCCGTCGGCGAACCCCTCGGCGGTGGGGCACCACACCCAGCCGACGTTGCGGGCGCCCTCTTCGGCGAACAGCCGCCGGATCCGCCGCCAGGCGGCGATGTACTCCTGCGGATCGCGGATCTGGTCGCGCAGGTTGGGCCGGTCCATCTCGCCCCGCCAGGCCAGCAGCACCGGGCGCCGCAGCCCGGCCAGGCCGCGGGCGCGCTCCCTGATCAGCTCGTCCTGCCCGCCGGAGAGGATCTTCGTCAGCCGGGTGCCGCCCCAGCCGATCATCAGGATCCGGCCGTCCTCGACGACCTGCCGGTCGATCCGGCGGGGGAACTCCTTGTCCCACGGGTAGTAGGTGCGGACCAGGTCCAGCGGCCCGCCGATGCGGCGCTCGTAGTCGGCCAGCGCCTCGATCAGCCCCCGCTGGCTGAAGTCGCCGTCGAGGGGGTCCACGTACGCGCCGAACCAGGCGCCGTGCTCCGGCTGCCGGGGGCCGCCGTCGGCCGGGAGGTCGTCGGGGTCGTCGGACTTCCGGGCCACGGCCACGATCACGGCCGTCACCAGCAGCACCGGAAGGAGCAGCCATACGACGCGAAGGCGACGACGCGCTGCCATGGTGTGGATCGGGTCCCTCCGTCGTCAGGGGGTGACGGACGCGGGTGCGCACGGCGCCGGAGGAGGAGCGGCGCGCCGCTCCGCCCGCACCCGGCCGATGAGAGGGGACGTCTGAAAGGTCGGATGAGTTTACCCGGTGAATCAACCGTGCGCCGAATGTTATGGACTTCTGACCGACTCCCTCGGCAATGGTCACGAAACTGGACGAACGGGTAGGTGATCGCCCCGTCAGACGATAGTCTGGCCGCCGCTAGGTGGCGCGGCGATCGCGGACGACAGGGGGAAGACCGCACCGAAACGCGCCTTGGCCGGCCCTCATCGGGCGTCTTTCAGGAGTGACCTTGATAGCTGGACGAGCGCGTAGCCTGCTGCTCGCCGGGGCGCTGACATTGGCCGGGATGGTCGGCCTGTCGACGCCCGCCCAGGCCGAGCGGCTGCCGCAGGACCGACTGGTCAATCCGAATCCGGTGGACTGGTCGCCCAACGTGGTGGACGGCACCGTGTACGCCATCGCCCAGGTGGGCGACAAAGTCATCATCGGCGGCACCTTCACGCAGATCAAGGAAGCCGGTTCGAACACCGCCGTCACTCGCCCTTACCTGGCGGCCTTCAACGCGACCACCGGCAAGCTGGACACCGCCTTCCGGCCGGATGTGGACAAGCCGGTGCGCGACATCCTGGTCGCGCCCGACGGCGACACCGTCTACATCGGCGGCAACTTCAGCACCGTCGGCGGCGTGCGCAGCAAGGGCGTCGCCCGGATCAACGTCACCAACGGCAACCGGGTGGCCTCGTTCACGCCCGCCGCGCTCGACGGTCAGGTCCGCGACCTGGAGCTGGCCGGCGGCCGGCTCTACATCGGCGGCACCTTCACCACCGTCGGCGGCGTCTCCCGGACCGGCCTGGCCACGCTGAACCCGCAGACCGGCGCCCGCGACGACTTCGTCGACCTGAACGTCTCCGGTCTGCACAACGGCGGCACCACCAAGGTGTGGCAGTTCGCCATCTCCCCTGACGAGCGCAAGCTGGTCATGATCGGCAACTTCACCCGGGTCGGCGGGCAGCTGCGCGACCAGTTCGCGGTGCTCGACCTGACCGGGCAGAAGGCCACCGTCGCCAACTACTACACCAAGCGCTTCGAGGCGGCCTGCTCCACCGCGGTGGAGACCTACATGCGGGACGTGGAGTTCGCCCCCAGCGGGGAGTACTTCGTGGTCGCCACCACCGGCGCCTACCGCGCCGGCCAGCTGTGCGACACGCTGACCCGCTGGGAGACCAACGCCTCCGGCACCGACATCCAGCCGACCTGGATCAACTACACCGGCGGCGACACCCTCACCAACGTGGCGCTGACCGGCGACGTCATCTACGTCGGCGGACACAACCGCTGGCTGAACAACCCCTTCTGCGGCGACAAGGCCTGCCAGGGGGCGGTCAGCCGGCCGGGCATCGCCGCCGTCAACCCGATCAACGGGCTGCCCTACAGCTGGAACCCGGGCCGTGACCGCGGGCACGCCGTCGAGGACATCGTGCCCACCAGCGACGGGCTGTGGATCGGCAGCGACACCGACCGGGTGGCCGGCGAGCTGCACCAGAAGATCGCCAAGTTCCCGCTGGCCGGCGGCAAGCAGATCCGCCAGCCCACGCCGCCCACGCTGCCCGGCGACGTGTACCTGGCGGGCGGGGTGCAGACCTTCAACCCCGACGACAACGTCGACAAGCGCTCCTTCGACGGCACCACCGCCGGAGCGCCCGCCTCCGTGGCGAACGGCGGGATCGACTGGTCCTCGGTCCGCGGCGGGTTCATGCTGGACGGCACGCTGTACTACGGCATGTCGGACGGCGAGCTGTACAAGCGGACCTACAACGGCCAGAGCTACGGCGCCGCGAGCAAGGTGGACACCGCCGACCAGCTGGTCCGGATGACCACCTGGCACTCTGAGGTGAAGTCCATCACCGGCATGTTCTTCGACAACGGCCGGATCTACTACACCAAGTCGGGCGACTCGAAGCTGTACTACCGGTACTTCGAGCCCGAGTCCGACATCGTCGGCGCCGAGGCCTACACCGCCTCCGGCTCCATCACCGGGGTGAACTGGTCCGACGTGCAGGGCATGTTCAAGGCCGGCAACAAGCTCTACTACGCCAGCCGCAGCAACAACGGCGCGCTGCGCAGCGTGCAGTTCACCAACGGCAAGCCCGTCGCCGGGACCGCGACCACCGTCGCCACCGGGGACTGGCGGGCCCGCGCCCTGTTCCTGTTCGACGGGACCCCCAACTCCGCGCCGAACGCCGCGTTCACCGCGTCCTGCCAGGCCGTCAAGTGCTCCTTCGACGCCGCCGCCTCCACCGACCCCGACGGCAAGATCGAGTCCTACTCGTGGGACTTCGGCGACGGCTCGACCGGCACCGGGGTCTCGCCCGACCACACCTACAAGCAGGCGGGCACCTACACCGTCAAGCTCACGGTGACCGACAACAAGGGGGCGATCGGCACCACCAGCAAGCAGGTCCAGGTCCTCGACAGCTCCATCGGCTACCGGGCCACCGCGGGCTACAACGGCAACAGCAACGCGCCCAAGGTGACCGTGCCGACCAGTGTCCAGCCCGGTGACCAGATGCTGCTGATCCTGACGGCCAACAACACCAGCGCCACGGTGACCCCGCCGTCGGGCTGGACCCAGGTCGCCACCGCCGGGAACGCGGCGATGAACAGCCGGGTGTGGCGTCGCACCGCCACCGCCGCCGACGCCGGCACGGATGTGACCATCCCGCTGAGCGCCATCATCAAGACCGACCTGCGGCTGCTGGTGTACCGCAACGTCGACGGCGGCAACCCGATCGCGCAGGCGGTCTCGCGGATGGACCCCCAGGGCACCGTCCGCACCACCCCCACGGTCAACGTGACCGGCGCGGGCCGCTGGGTGGTCTCCTACTGGTCCGACAAGGGCACCACCACCTCGTGGACCGCCCCCTCGGCGGTGACCCGCCGGGCCGGTAGCGGCAGCGGCACGACCGCCAGCATCAGCACGCTCGTCGCCGACTCCGGCGGGTCCGTCCCGGTCGGGTCCTACGGCGGGCTGACGGCGACCGCGAACGTGGCCGCCAACAACGGCCTGATGTGGACGATCGTGCTGAACCCCGCCCCGTGACCCGGGGAGACGCCTGAGAGCGGGGCCGCCGCGGCGGCCCCGCTCGTGCGTTCCGGGCGGCCGATCACGCGCACGTGAGACGCCCCCATGAGCGGAGCCGGGCCCGAGGCCGCGACCGGCGGCCTCGGGCCCGGCTCCGTGCGGATTCAGGGCTCGGCGGACTCTGCGGTCCGGCGGACCGGGGCCCACGGGCCCCGCGGTCCCCGGGCCCGGCGGGTCAGCGCTCGGCGACCCGGGCGGTGCGGTCGGTCAGCACCGGCAGCAGCCAGGTGTCCAGCCGGCCCAGCGCCGCGCCCGCCTCGTCCTGCCGGTCGATCAGATAGCGGGTGCCGAGCTCGGCCAGGTACAGCAGCGCCACCACGGTGCTCGTCGGCGCGTCCAGGCCGAAGGAGGCCAGCAGGCGGGGCGCCGCCGCGACCGCCTCGTCGGCGGCCCTCCTCGGCTCCACCCCGCGCTCGGTCAGCGCGTCCCACATGTGGAAGTGGACGGCGTCGTACCCGACCGGGACGCCCTGGGTGAACCGCTCCCAGTCCCACACCAGCATCGTGTCCGCTAGCACCGCCATGTTCCAGGCGGTCCAGTCGCCGTGCCAGGCCCCCAGCGGCACCTCCCGGTCGCCGTGCGCGGCGGCCAGCCGCTCCAAGGCGCCGCGGATGCCGCTCGCCTGCGGGCCGTCCAGCCCGTCGAGCCGCTCTCGCAGGTCCTTCCAGTACGGGCCGCCGGTGAGGCGATGCCGCTCCACCCCGCCGGCCTCGGCGACCTCGCGCATGGCGGCGTGCAGCCGGTCCCGGTCGAGGGGGACCTGCCGGTTCCACACCGGCAACGGCTCCAGCACCAGGATCTCCAGGTCGTTCCAGCGGCCGGCGTGCACGGCCCGCGGCACCCGCAGCGTCCGCAGCGGCCGCTCCGCCAGGACCTCCAGCGCGGTCCGCTCGGCCCGCACCAGCTCCCGGGTCAGCGGATTGAAGCCGATCTTGGCGTAGCCGACGGTGACGCCGCGGGGGGTGAGCAGCTGGGCGACGGGTTTGCGGTTGGCCCGGTCGGGGCCCACGTGCAGCCCCATCAGCACCTCCCGGCCCAGCACCCGACCGAGATGGGCCTCGATGCCCGAACCGTCGCCGTACACCCGCAGCCGGTCCCGCAGCAGCGGACCGGCCGCCCCCGACCGCAGAGCGGCCCACAGCACCCGGGACAGCGCCGCCGCCTTGCGGGAGCGGCCCTTGTTGAAGCCCATCACCGCGGCGGCCGCCGCCCGCCGCGGGGCGGGCAGCATCAGCCTGGGCTCCCGGGCGTGGGGGACCAGCAGATACTCCCGGACCGGCCGTCCCGAGCGCTCCCGGCCGATCGTGACCTGCTGGCCGGGCCACAGCAGCGCCCCGATCTGGCGGAGATAGCGGACCCGGCCGGAAAGCCGCGCATCGTTGTCGTTCACGTGACGCTCACCCGCGTCTTCCTGTCCTTGACCAACGGGACGGTCGTCCCGATCCTCGTGCGCCCGGCGGGCCCGGGAGGCGGCTTGACCGGTTGCAGGCCGCGGGGGTGCTCGGTCCGCGCCCGTTTGAGCCGCCGCCACCGCTCCGCCCGCTCGGCGGCCAGCCGTTCCCGGCGGGCCAGGTCGTTGCGCCACAGCAGGGCGATCGCGATGAACGTCAGGCACAGCGGAGAGCCCGCGGACGGATAGGTGGTGGCGTACCAGAACGACAGCAGCACCACCAGCGACCCGGCGATCCCGATGGCGGAGTCGTCCCGCCGGTACCGCCACATGGCGTGCACGAAGAACCCGAAGTACAGCACGGTGCCGACCAGCCCGTGCGAGATCAGCACCAGCCACAGCTGCCCGGTGCTGCCGATCTGGGCGTTGCCGCACTGCCGGCAGGTGGGGGAGCGGCCGACCGCGATGGACCGGGCGCTGCCGCGCATGGCCCGGCTGGTGCCGTACCCGATGATCGGGGAGCTGCGGGCGGCCTCCACCGACTTGATCGCCAGTGTGGTGCGGATGCTGTCGCTGTGCCCGTTCTGCAGCCGGGCCTGCACCAGGCCCCCCAGCGGGGTCACCGCGAACGCCGGTATCGCCAGCAGGGCGGCGACCATCAGCGCCCCGATCACCATGACCCGGCCCTGCAGGACCATCCGGAACGCCACGTACAGCACCGCGATGATCAGCCCGACCCACACGCCTCGGTTGAGCGAGTAGACGATCGGGATCATCGCCACCGCCACCAGCAGCCCGGTCAGCCACCGCCGCCGGGGGGAGCCGTGCGCCCACCAGGCCACCACCGCCCAGATCAGCAGCACCGACAGGTTGTTGCCCCAGGTGTTGGTGTACTCGAAGGGGGCCTTGGGTCGCGGCTCGGGGGCGCTGCCGATGACCTGGTGGAGCTGGGCGACGGCCGGGTGGACCATCTCCTCGATCCACTTGTCCTTGGTGAGCCGCTGCGGCAGCAGCATCTCCAGGAGCGAGGTGAACTCCAGGGACGGCACCAGCACCCCGGCCAGCCCGCCGACGACCGTCACCACGCCGAGGAAGCCCAGCAGCCCGGCCACCTTCAACTGCGGCATCTCCTCCTCGGTGAGGTTGCCGACGTACAGCAGCATGACGGTGGCCGTCAGATAGAGCACCAGCCGGTGGGCATAACCCAGGAACCCGCCGGAGTCCGGCATGGTGTCCGGCGCGACCATGCCGAGGGCGGTCACCCCGACCAGCACCCACAGCAGGAACAGCAGCCACAGCCCGAACCCGCGCGGCACCCGGATCCGGCCCCGGCGGGCCAGAGCGACCGTCATCGGGATCGCGGCCAGCACCCAGATCACCGAGGTGAGCCCCAGCGCCCACCACAGCGGGTAGCCCAGGAACAGGGCGTACAGCGGCCAGACGGGCATTCGCCGCAGGCCGGGGAGGCTGCCCCCCTCCAGCGACTGGATGGCCTGCGGGGCCTTGTCGCGCCGTTCCGTTACGACCATGGGGCCGGGTCGGCCGGCCGGTTGACCCGGTCGACGGTTCCGGACTCCGGCCGGAGCTCGGTGTCCGACGCACCGGCATCGGGTGCGGTGGAGGTGGGATCGCCTGCGGAGGACCCCGTCCACACGACCGTGTCGCCCGGCTCGGCGGGCTCTGCGGCGGGAGGCGTCGGCAGCGCCCGCCGGCCCGGCTTGGCGCGGCTCCCCGCGGCGCGGCCCGTCGAGCCGCGTCCCGGCTGCGCCCCGCGGCCGTGGCCGGACGACCGGGTCGGGGCGGACGCCCGCCCGGCGGGCGCGAGGACCTGCTCCTGCACCGGCATCGCGATCGCGCCGAGCACCGCGCTGCCCATCCGGTCGAGCTGGCGGACGCTGTCGGAGATGTCCTCATAGCGGGCGCGCGGGATCTCCACCACGATCACGGCGGCGTCCGCCACGTCGGCGACGGCCTGGGCGTCGGCGCTCTCCACCGGGGAGGCGGTCTCCACGATGATGTAGCGGGCGGTCTTGCGCAGCCGGTTGAGCAGCTGCTCCATCGCGCTGCGCTGCAGCAGCTCGGCGGCCTCCTCCACGTCCGTGCCGGGCTGGATGACCTGCAGGTTCGGCACCGCCGGGGACTCTTGCACCACGGCGCCGGGGCCCTTGCGGCCCAGCAGCACCTCCGCCAGGCCGGGGCCGGGCCGCACCCCCAGCAGCCGGCAGCTGGCGGTGCTGTGCAGGTTGGCCGACAGCAGCAGCACCCGCGACTCGGTGCGGGCGAACCCGGCGGCCAGGTTGGCCGCGGCGATGCCGGTGCCCGCGCCGTCGCTGGCCCCCGTGACCAAGATGACGTGATGGCCGTGGCCGAGGGTGGCGGAGATCAGATGACACAGCTGGTTGACCCGCTGGCCGATGCGGCTGCGCGCGTCGTACAGGCCGACCGGGGCGGGCTTGCGGCCGAACGGGGTGGCCAGCAGCACCGGCAGCCCCGTGGCCCGCTCGATGTCGGCGGGGTGCCGCACGTGCTTGTCGATCCGGTCCCGGATCACCGCGCCCAGCAGCCCGATCAGCAGCCCGGCCATCAGCCCGCCGGGCAGGTAGAGCTGGGCCTTGGGGGACGAGGGGCGCCGCGGGGCGCTGGCCTTGGTGATGACGGTCCCGGGGGTCAGGTTGGCGGCCGTGACGCTGGCCTGTGAGAGCTGGTTGTTCAGCTTCTCCAGCTCGTCGCTGAGCAGCTGATGGCGGGTGGCGGCGGCGCCGCGCTCGGCCGAGCCGCGCGGCAGCACCCGGATCTTGGCGGTCAGCTCCTGGAGCTCGGCGGAGATCTTGGTGATCCGCTCGTTGATGGTCTGCATGCTCTCGCGCAGCCGGGCCTCGGCGCTGCCGCGCCGGTGGTCCAGATAGGCCTGCGCGAACGCGTCCGCCCCCGCCCGGGCGGCCTGCGGCGAGTCGCCGCTGTAGGCGATGTCGAGGATGGTGGAGTTCGGCGGAACGGTGACCGAGACCCTCTTGGACAGGGCGCCGGCCGACTCCGACGACTTCAGCAGCGCCTTGGCCCGGTTGGCGACCTCGGCGGAGCGCACCAGCTGGGCCTCGGTGTCGAGGTTGATGCCGTCGTTGGTGCGCCCGTTGTTGGCGCCGACCTCTTCCGCGCCGGTACGGGTGACCTGCACCGACGCCTGCGCCGTGTAGGACTTCGGCGTCAGCAGGAAGGCCAGCAGCGAGACCAGGAAGGTGCCGAGGGTGCAGGCCGCGATCAACCGCCAGCGGCGGCGCAGCATCGCTGCGTAGTCGGTGATCTCGGTCGTGTCCGGCCTGGGTGACGGGTCCATCGGTTGCGCGAACTCCTCGATCGACGGGGCGCACAGGGCATGGGAGCGGGCCGGAAAAGCCGAGATTACATTACCTTGACCTTTGTCCGGCGCGGGGGTGAGCGCAGACTCGCCCGCGCGGTGCGGTCACCTCACCGGCGCCGCACCGCACGGTCAGCGGCCCGCGGGCGGAGCGCCGTCGGGGCCGGAGGCGGAAGGGGGCCCCTGGGGCGCCGCCGGGGCCTGGGCGGGACCGGAGGCCGGGACCTGAGCCGGGGCGGGGCCCTGCCCGGCCGCCGGAGCGGGCGCACCGGGCTGCGGGGCGTCGGGCTGCGGGGCGTCGGCGGGCCGTCCCGCCGCGGGGGCGCCGCCCTTGCCGTCCTTGCCGCGCTTGCGCAGCAGCCAGAACCCGATGCCGGCGAGGGCCGCCACGAGCACCCCGCCCGCGGCCAGCAGCAGGACCAGGCCGCCGCCGTCGTCCTCCTTCGGGGCGGGCGGGATGACCTTGCCGCCGTCGGCGTGCGGGCCCGGCGC
Organism: Thermomonospora catenispora; assembly: GCF_006363815.1. Classification (GTDB taxonomy): domain Bacteria; phylum Actinomycetota; class Actinomycetes; order Streptosporangiales; family Streptosporangiaceae; genus Thermomonospora; species Thermomonospora catenispora. Next base: position 32,504 of record NZ_RRYT01000008.1, on the reverse strand, counting down.
AGAGGTCTCCTGCTTGGCCTGGGCGGCCAGGCCGGTCAAGGCGATCAGCGTCTGCACCGCGCCGCCCCGCCCGGTGGACCTGGCCTGAGCGGTCAGCCGGTCCACGGTCTGCTGGGTCAGCGCCGTGGAGTGGACCCGCAGGGCGGGCCCGGCCTGCAGGATGTAGGTGCCGGACCGGCCGATCCCCTGGGCCACCTGGCGCAGCAGCTCGTCCTGCGCGGCGGCGTCGGCGGGGGCGGCCTTGGTCGGCAGCACGATCACGTACACCGGCAGCCGCCCGGAGTCGCGGGCGGTCCGCAGCCGCTCCAGCACGGCGTCGTCGAACCGTCGGCTCGCCTGCGAGTGGACGTACAGACCCTCATGCTCCAGCAGCGAGTCGACGATGGTCTGCGCGTCGGCCACGGGCGCGGCGCCGACGGGGCCCGACAGCGGGCCGAGCAGCAGCAGCGCGCCGGCGGCGAGCAGCGCCCAGATGCGGCGCAGCGAGATGCGAGACGGGCCGAGGTAGTGCTTCACCGGGACTGATCTCCCTCTTGGTGACTGATCCGGGGGGATACGTTACTCGCCCGGATCGCGCCGTATCCTGCGGATCCGCACAGTGGTGCCGAGCATGCCCGTCTCAGTGGGCGATGGGATACATTCCGTGCTCGGAGAGGGCCGGCGGCATCCGGCTCGCGTGCTGGGAAAGGGCGTCGACGCATGCAGGGATGCGGCCGGACGGCCGGCGCCGCGGCAGCGGCCCTGATCTTGATCGCCGGGTGCGAAGGGGGCTCCGGCGCCGCGCCGACCGCCGCGCCCTCCACGTCCCGTCCCGGCGCGGTGCCGCGGTCGGCCGAGCTGCGCCTGCACTGGCGGTTCGACGAGGTGACCGACCCGGTGACCGAGGTGGCCGACGCCAGCGGGGAGGGCCGGACGGGCACGGCGATCGCCTCCTCCGGCGGGCGGGTCGAGGCGGTGCGGCCGGGACATGACGGCGTGGGCGGAGCGGTGCGCTTCCCGGCCGTGTGCATCGAGGTCGACGGCAGATGCCCCCGCGCGGCGATTCAGGGGCCCGCCGATCCGGCGCTGGATCCGGGGACGGCGCCGTTCACGTTCGGAGTGCGGGTCCGGGTGGAGCGCGCCGAGTTGACCCCCGCCCACGGCTCCAACCTGATGCAGAAGGGCTCCTCCCTGACCTCCCAGTGGAAGCTGCAGATCGACGACGCCCGCGGCGGACGGCCCAGCTGCGTGGTGCGGGCGGCCGGCGGCGCGCCGTTCACGCTGGTCCGGGCGCGCGCGGGGGTCGCCGACGGCCGGTGGCACGAGGTGGTCTGCCGCCGCACCGCCGGGGAGCTGCAGATCCTGGTGGACGGCGAGGTCGTCGGCGCCGCGGCGGTCGCGCCCGGCCTCGTCGTCGCCCCGGCCGGGATGCCGGTGGTGGCCGGAGCGGCGAACGCGGCGATCCGCAACGACCAGTTCCACGGGGAGCTGGACGAGGTCTTCTTCGCGGTGGGCTGAGCCGCGGCGGTCCGGGACCTCACGGGGCCGTGCCCCGAGACCGCGCCCCGGGGGCCGTGGATCCGTCTCACAGGTCCGCGTCGACCGCGGCCCGCCGGGCCGGCGGCTCCTGGCCGCCGCGCACCGGCAGGACCGGCAGCCCGTGGCGGTGCCGGACCCACAGCCAGGTGAGGACGCCGGCGGCGGCGAAGCCCAGGAGGATCCAGGCCATGGGGACGGGCCCGAGGCCGAACATCTTCAACGCGGAGGCCAGCAGGACCAGGGCCAGCGCCCGGCGGATCAGGCCGCCGGGGGCGCGTGAGGAGATCCGCGAGCCGAGGTAGACGCCCGGGATTGAGCCGGCCAGCAGCGCCAGCGTGACCTCCAGGTGGAAGTCGCCGAACAGCAGATGGCCCAGCGCGGCGGAGACGACCAGCGGCACCGCCTGGAGCAGGTCGGTGCCGACCAGCTGGTTGGCCTTGAGCGTGGGGTACAGGGCCAGCAGCGCCACGATGATCAGCGAGCCGGAGCCGACCGAGGTGATCCCGACCATCAGGCCGCCGATCGCGCCGACCAGGGCGGTCCGCACCGGCTTGACCGTGATCTGCGGCGGGGCGACGGCGGCGGGCTCGCCGGGCGGGGCGGTGCGGCGGCGGGCGTCGGGGTGGCGGGCCGCCCGGTCGACCATCGCCTGGTAGATCCGCACGGTCAGGCCGCCGGCGGCGATGAGCAGGGCGATCCCCATGCAGGTCTGGATGACGTCCTGGACCCCCTCCCCGTCGCCGAGGGCGCGGGCGACCAGCACTCCGCAGAACGCCGCCGGCACCGAGCCGACGCACAGCCACAGCACCAGCGGCATGTGGATGGTGCCGTGGCGGTAGTGCACCGCGCTGCCGACCGGCTTCATGACGGCGGCGGCCGCCAGGTCGCTGGAGACCGCGGTGAGCGGTGACACCCCGAAGAACGTGACCAGCATCGGGGTCATCAGGGCCCCGCCGCCCATGCCGGTGAGCCCGACCACGATGGCGACCAGGAAGGAGCCGAGGGCCATCGAGTAGTCGAAGTGCATCGGGATGTCCTACCTGGTAGGTCGGAAAGTTGGGCAAAGCACGCCCACGATAGACGACGGGGCGTGCCCGCGTCTCACTCGGGGCGGACCCAACCTCCGGCCACCAGCAGGTCGAGCACCTTGTTCACCGCCTCCTCGGGGGTGAGCTGCGAGGTGTCCAGCACCAGATCCGCGTCGTCGGGCTCCTCGTAGGGGGCGGAGATGCCCGTGAAGTCGGGGATCAGGCCGGCCCTGGCCTTGGCGTACAGGCCCTTGCGGTCGCGGCGTTCGCACTCCTCCAGCGGAGTGGACACGTGCACCAGCACGAAGTCCCCGGTGGCCTCCACCATCCGCCGCACCTCGGCGCGGGTCTCGGCGTACGGGGCGATGGGCGCGCAGATCGCCACCCCGCCGTGCCGGGTGATCTCGGCGGCGACGTAGCCGATCCGGCGGATGTTCAGGTCCCGGTCGGCCTTGGAGAACGACAGCCCGGCCGACAGCAGCCGCCGCACCACGTCCCCGTCCAGCAGCGTGACGGTGCGGCCGCCGCGCTCGATGAGGGCGTCGGACAGCCCCCGCGCCACCGTGGACTTGCCCGACCCCGACAGGCCGGTGAAGAACACCGTCAGCCCGCGTCGCAGCTTCGGCGGGCGCGCCACGGCCAGCTCGGCGGCCACCGCGGGCGGGGTGAACCATTCGGGGATCGGCTCCCCGCGGTCCAGCAGGTCCTCCAGCTCGGCCCGGGTCAGTTCGGCCTGCACATGGTCGGGCTCGATCCGGGCGACCGGCCGCCACACCTCCACGTCGGCGTCGTAGGCCCACGGCTCGGGGCGGACGACGGGGATCGCGGTGGTGGCGTCCTCGGTCTCCTCGCTCGCCTCGTCGGCCTCGGCGCCCATCAGATGGGTGGCCCCGTAGGCCGCCGCGACATGGGAGCGCAGCCGCAGATCGCGTTCGTCGTCCACGCCGGGGCGCGGCGGCAGCGGCACCGGCACGATCCGGGCGCCGTCGGGCAGGTCGCGGCGCACCGCCAGCAGCGCCCGCACCAGCGACTCGTCGTGGGCGCCGCCCAGCAGCGGCATCACCAGCACCGTCGCGTTCAGCTTCTCGGCGAGCTGGCGGAGCTGGCCGAGCTGCTTGCGGTGCAGCGGCTCGCGGGTGGCCACCGCCAGCACCGCCCCCTCGGGGAGCTCGGCGGCCACCTCGTCGGGGCGGCGGCGCAGCCGGTGGAACGGGCCGTGCGCGGGGGCGCGCAGCGGCTCCAGCGGGCCGGCCAGCCGCCAGTCGGAGGTCGTGGGGTCCTGCCAGGCCTCGGTGACCTGCAGCACCGCCAGCGGGACGCCCTCGGGGTCCTGGAGCACCAGCCGTTCATGGGAGGTGAGGTCCTGAGGGACCGTCAGCGTGACCGGCACCGGCCACGGGGTCCCGTCGGCCAGTCGGCCTCCGGCGATCACCATGGCCGCGTCGAAGGCGCCGAGGAACCCGGTCAGCGGACGGTACGCCCCGGTGAGCAGCAGTTCCAGATCAGCCAGCTCGACCGGGTCGGGGGTCCAGGACGGCAGGTCGCGCAACGTGTCGGGCAGCTGGTCAAGATGGCCGGCTTCGGCGGTCACCGCAGTCTCCGTTCCCGGCCCGGATTCTTCATCGGGCCGGCCAAGTCGGCGAATCCTCTCTCAACGCTCCTGTCGCCGGTCATGCCCATGCGGGTTCGCTCCCTCCACAGCAGGGCCGAGGCCGCGCGTTGAAAAAAGGGTTCATGGGGTACGCGCCAAAAAATACTGCGTTCGCGGCCGATGCGCGCACCGGCGTCCGGGGCGTCCCCGCCGTGATGCGGATCACGGTTCAGATCACCCGGGCGAACCGGCTCTCCGGCTTGCGGATCACCATCGCCACTTCGCTGTGCCCGCCCGGCAGCCGGTCCCGGGTGACCGCGGCGATCAGCCGGCACAGCGTGGCGGTGGCGCGTCCGGCGGCGGTCAGCATCTGCGCGGAGGCGTGCTCCTCGGTGATGACCAGCCCGCGCATCATGCAGTACCACTGCATGCCCTTGCGGGAGGCGATCTCGTCGTAGACGGCCGGCGGCAGGCCGCCGGCGTTGCGGGCGCGCCGCTGGCGGCCCGGCAGCAGCCGGTCCACCAGGCCGTAGGCGGTGCCGCGGTCCCGCAGCCGCACCAGCAGCAGCCCACCGGGCTTGAGCGCGGCCACGATGCGGTCCAGCACCAGCTCGGCGTGCGGCACCCGTTCGATCAGGTACGGCGCGTGCACGATGTCGTAGGTCCGCGGCGGCATCGGCACGGTGCGCAGGTCGCCCAGATGGCGGGCGTGCAGGTCGGTGCGGGCCTCGGCGTGCGCGCGCAGCGCCGGCAGATCCGCGTCCACCCCGACGACCTGGCAGTCCAGATCGGTCAGCCCCAATCCGTGGCCCCAGCCGCAGCCGGCCTCCAGGATCTCGATGGTCTGCCCGCGACGCTCGAGGGCGTATTGGCGGGCTCGTGCGGAGAACAGATCGCCGTCGTTGACCGGCGGCGTACGCAGATCGGTCACGTTTCGCAGAGTAGCCATTCGACTCCGCAGCGTCCGCCATTTGCCTCATCTTGACGTGTCTCATGGCAACCCTCCGTGACCGCGGCGGCCGCGCCGGTCTCCGGCCGGCCCGGCGTAGACTGGGGCCGACCCGGGGGTCGACGCCCGTCCCGGGTCTTCGGGCTGCCCCGACACGGGATCGGGGCCGTCGGCCGGGCACCGGGCCGAACCCTGGATGACGATGACTCTCACCGGACTTCTCGACGTCGCCGTCGGCGATCGCCCCTTCGCCGAGGCGCTGCGCGCCTACGCCCAGGCCCGTTCGGACCGCGACGTGGTGGCCCCGCCGTCACTGTGGCCGGTGCTGGCCGCCGCGCTGGCGCGCGCCTCCGGCTCCGGCACGCTGCTGGCGGTCACCGCCACCGGCCGCGAGGCCGAGGACCTGGAGGCGGCGCTGACCTGCTTCCTGGACCCGCACCGGGTGGCGCACTTCCCGGCCTGGGAGACGCTGCCGCACGAGCGGCTCTCGCCGCGCTCGGACACGGTGGGGCGGCGGCTGGCGGTGCTGCGCCGGCTGGCCCACCCCGATCCCGACGACCCGGCGAGCGGACCGCTGGATGTGGTGGTCGCCCCGGTGCGGGCGGTGCTGCAGCCCGTCGTGGCCGGCCTGGGCGACCTGGAGCCGGTGCGGCTGCGCACCGGTGACGAGGCCGACATGGACGAGACGGTGCGGCGGCTGACCGACGCCGGCTACCACCGCGTCGACCTGGTGGAGAAACGCGGCGAGGTCGCGGTGCGCGGCGGGATCCTGGACGTGTTCCCGCCCACCGAGGAGCATCCGCTGCGGGTGGAGTTCTGGGGCGACACCGTCGAGGAGATCCGCTACTTCAAGGCCGCCGACCAGCGGTCCCTGCAGGTCGCCGACGAGGGGCTGTGGGCCCCGCCGTGCCGTGAGCTGCCGCTGACCGACGCCGTCCGCGAGCGGGCGCGCGCCCTGGCCGACCGGCACCCCGAGCTGGCCGAGATCCTCACCCGGATCGCCGACGGCGAGGCCGTGGAGGGCATGGAGGCGTTCTCCCCGGTGCTGGTCGACCGGATGGAGCTGCTGGTCGAGCTGCTGCCGGAGGGCTCGGCGCTGCTGGTGTGCGAGCCGGAGCGGATCCGCACCCGCGCCGAGGAGCTGGTGCGCACCAGCCAGGAGTTCCTGGAGGCCAGCTGGGTCAACGCCGCCGTCGGCGGGCAGGCCCCGATCGATCTGGGCGCGGCGGCGTTCCGTTCCCTGGAGGAGGTCGGCGACCAGGCCGCCCGGCGCGGTCTGCCGCGATGGACGGTCACCGCGCTCACCGGCGAGAGCGACGCCGCGGTCCACCTGGACGTGCACGCCGCCGAGCAGTACCGGGGCGACACCGCCCGGGTGATCGGCGACATCAAACGCTGGGTCGACGACCGGTGGCGGGTGGTGCTGGTCACCGCCGGGCACGGCCCCGCCGAACGGCTCGCCGAGGTGCTGCGCGAGGAGGGCCTGGGCGCCCGCCTGTCGGACCTGCCCGAGCCGCCCGAGCCGGCGGTGGCGCATGTGGCCACCGGACGACTGGGCAGCGGGTTCGTCTGGGAGTCGGTCAAGCTCGCCGTCCTCACCGAGACCGACCTGACCGGGCAGCGCGCCTCCACCCGCGACATGCGGCGGATGCCCTCCCGGCGGCGCGGCGGCATCGACCCGCTGCAGCTGCGGCCCGGCGACTATGTGGTGCACGAGCAGCACGGCGTCGGCCGCTATGTGGAGATGGTCAGCCGCACCGTGCAGGGCGCCACCCGCGAGTACCTGGTGCTGGAGTACGCCCGCGGCGACCGATTGTTCGTGCCGACCGACCAGCTGGAGGAGATCACCCGCTATGTCGGCGGCGAGGCGCCCACGCTGCACCGGCTCGGCGGCGCGGACTGGCAGAAGACCAAGTCCAAGGCCCGCAAGGCGGTCAGGCAGATCGCCGGGGAGCTGATCCGGCTGTACTCGGCGCGGATGGCCACCCCCGGCCACGCGTTCGGCCCCGACACCCCCTGGCAGCGGGAGCTGGAGGACGCGTTCCCGTACGTGGAGACCGCCGACCAGCTCGCCGCCATCGAGGAGGTCAAGCGGGACATGGAGAAGCCGGTCCCGATGGACCGGCTGATCTGCGGCGACGTCGGCTACGGCAAGACCGAGATCGCGGTGCGGGCGGCGTTCAAGGCGATCCAGGACGGCAAGCAGGTGGCGGTGCTGGTGCCGACCACGCTGCTGGTGCAGCAGCACCTGTCCACCTTCACCGAGCGGTTCGCCCCGTTCCCGGTGGTGATCAGGCCGGTCAGCCGGTTCCAGACCGACGCCGAGATCGAGCAGACCATGCGCGGCCTGGCCGACGGCAGCGTGGACCTGGTGATCGGCACGCACCGGCTGTTCTCGGCGCAGAGCCGGTTCAAGGACCTGGGCCTGGTGATCATCGACGAGGAGCAGCGGTTCGGGGTCGAGCACAAAGAGGAGCTCAAGCGGCTGCGGACCCAGGTGGACGTGCTGGCGATGTCGGCCACCCCGATCCCGCGCACCCTAGAGATGGGCCTGACCGGCATCCGGGAGATGTCCACCATCCTCACCCCGCCGGAGGAGCGGCATCCGATCCTGACGTTCGTCGGCCCCTACGACGACAAGCAGATCGCCGCCGCCATCCGCCGTGAGCTGCTGCGCGAGGGCCAGGTGTTCTTCGTGCACAACCGGGTGCGGTCCATCGACCGGGTGGCGGCGCACCTGCGGGAGCTGGTCCCGGAGGCGCGGATCGCCACCGCGCACGGTCAGATGAACGAGCACCAGCTCGAGCGGGTCATGGTCGACTTCTGGGAGAAGAACTACGACGTGCTGGTGGCCACCACCATCGTCGAGTCCGGCCTGGACATCCCCAACGCCAACACGTTGATCGTGGACCGCGCCGACACCTACGGCCTCTCCCAGCTCCACCAGCTGCGCGGCCGCGTCGGCCGGGGCCGGGAGCGCGGATACGCCTACTTCCTGTACCCGCCGGAGACTCCGCTGACCGAGACCGCCCACGAGCGGCTGGCCACCATCGCCCAGCACACCGAGATGGGCGCCGGCATGTACGTGGCGATGAAGGACCTGGAGATCCGCGGCGCCGGCAACATCCTGGGCGTCGAGCAGTCCGGGCACATCGCCGGGGTCGGGTTCGACCTGTACGTGCGCATGGTCGGGGAGGCGGTCCGCGAGCTGAAGGCCAAGACCGGCGGCGAGGCCGAGCCGGTGGAGCTTCCCGAGACCAAGGTGGAGCTGCCGGTCGACGCGCATCTGCCGCACGACTACGTGCCCGGGGAGCGGCTGCGGCTGGACGCCTATCGGCGGATCGCCGCGATCACCTCCGACGAGGAGGTCGAGGCGGTGCTCGAGGAGCTGAAGGACCGGTTCGGCGAGCCGCCCGAGCCGGTGCTCAACCTGCTGGCGGTCGCCCGGTTCCGGGTCCGCGCCCGCAAGGCCGGGCTCACCGAGGTGGCCCTGCAGGGCAACCACGTCCGGTTCGCGCCCGTGGAGCTGCCGGACTCCCGGCAGGTGCGGCTGCAGCGGCTGTACCCCAAGAGCGTCTACAAGGCCGCGACCGGCACCCTGTTGGTGCCGGCCCCCAAGACCGCTCCGCTGGGCGGGCGCCCGCTGCGCGACGTCGCCCTGCTGAAGTGGGCGACCGACCTGGTGGAGGCGCTGTTGTTGGAGCCGGCCCGCGCCTAGGATGGCGCGGACCCCAGGACGGGTCCGCACGGTCGCAGGACCGTTCTTCGGACGATCTTCGACGATGGGAGCCTCGTGTTCCGTACCGCTGTCAAGACGGCACTGGCCGCCGGGGCCGCCGCGATGGTGCTGACCGGCTGCCAGCCGATGAAGATGGGCTCGGCGGCCATCATCGGCGATGAGCGGATCACCACGGCCGCGCTGCACCGCACCGTGGAGGAGTGGAACGAGCAGTTCCGCGCCGACCCGGAGGCCAACATGCGGCGCGTCGGCTCGCTGGCCCCCGACCAGCGCCTGCCGATCGACGCGATCTCCGAGTCGCAGATCCGGGAGGCGCTGACCCGGCTGGTGATGATCCGGCTGGCGGACGAGGTGGCCCGCACCGAGCGGATCGACGTCTCCACGGGCCAGGTCGACGAGCTGATCGAGCAGGCCGGCGGGCAGCGGCGGGCCGGGTCCATCACGCTGGCCAACGGGCTGCCGGTGCGCTACACCCGGGACCTGGCGCGGCAGGAGCTGATCCAGCAGGAGGTGCTGACACGCCACGGCTTCGAGCCGAACGCCTCCCGCGACCGCATCAGGCAGGTCCAGCAACAGGTGGTGCGGCTGTACGCCGACGCCGCCCGCCGGCTGAAGGTCAAGATCAACCCTCGCTACGGCGAGTTCGACGTCTCCCGGCTGGCCGTCATGCCCACCGTGTACGGCCTGTCGCGCGGCGAGACCGGCACCGGGGAGCCGCCGGAGGACGCGAGCTGACATGGGGCTGATCATGCTGGCGACCACCCACCGGGTGGCGGCGGGCCTGCTGAGCTGGCGGGCGTGGGAGACGCTGCGGTCGGCGGACCGGGTGCTGGCCCGCGGCGACCAGCCGCAGCTGCCGTACCTGCGGGAGGCCGGCGTCGCGGTGGAGGTCGTCGACCGGGAGGCGCCGGAGCTGGCCGCCGAGCTGGTGGCGGCCGCGGCCGCGGGCACGGTGGTGTGGGTGGCCGACCCCGACGGCGACGAGCCGCTGATGCGCCGGGTCGGGGAGCTGGTGGTGCACGCCGCCGACCCGGTGGAGGTGGAGGTGCTGCACGGCTCCTACGACCTGCCGGGGGCGCGGCTGCTGGACCTGGTGTCGGTGATGGACCGGCTGCGCCGTGAGTGCCCCTGGGACCGCAAGCAGACCCACGCCACCCTCGTCCCCTACCTGCTGGAGGAGGCCTACGAGCTGGCCGACGCGGTGGAGGACGGCGACCACGCGGCGCTGCGCGAGGAGCTCGGCGACGTGCTGATGCAGGTGGTCTTCCACGCCCGGGTGGCCGAGGAGCGCACCGACGAGACCCGCTTCACCGTCGACGACGTGGCCGCCGGGATCGTCGAGAAGCTGGTGCGCCGCCATCCGCACGTGTTCGGGGACGTGTCGGTCGCCGACGCCGACGAGGTCAACGCCAACTGGGAGCGGATCAAGGCCGCCGAGCGGGCCGCCAAGGGCGGCGAGCGGTCGATCCTGGACGGGGTCGCGATGGGCCAGCCCGCGCTGTCGCTGGCCGCGCAGCTCTACCGGCGGGCCCTCCGGGCCGAGGCCCCCGAGGAGCTGCACGCCGACCTCGGCGAGGGCGTCGGCGCCGAGCTGTTCGCGGCGGCCCGCCGCGCCCAGCGGGACGGGGTCGACCCCGAGGCCGCGCTGCGCACCGTCGCCCGCCGGTACGCCGACCGCATCCGCGCCTGGGAGTCGCGCGAGCGCGACCGCCGGGCGGACGGGGAGGACTGAACGGCGCCCCGGCGCCGCGGCCGGCCCGTCGGGGGCGGTCACCGTTCGGTGGAGCATCGGCGAGGCGCTGAGGGCGGGTTTTTCCTCCGGTCTACGATCGTGGCGTGCCGCCACGACTGTTCGACAGCGACCGGCACGCCACCGCCGCGGAGGCGGTGCGCGGCCTGGTCGGCATGGGCGCGCTGGCCGGGGTGCTGGTGGCGCTGCTGGCGCTGCCGCTGGTCGGCACCGTCGGGGTGAGCGCGCGGGACGGGGCCGAGTGGTTCCAGCGGGAGCCGGACGACCTCGCCCTGACTTCTTCGCCCCAGCGGTCGCGGATCCTGGCCGCCGACGGCTCCACCATCGCCACGTTCTACTACCAGAACCGCATCGAGGTGCGGCTCGACCAGGTCGCGCCCGTGGTCCGCAAGGCGGTGCTGGCCATCGAGGACAGCCGGTTCTACGAGCACGGCGCGCTGGACGTCCGCGGCACCCTGCGGGCGCTGGTCAGCAATCTGAACTCCGGCGAGATCACCCAGGGCGGCTCGGGCATCACCCAGCAGTACGTCAAGAACCTGCTGCTGGGGCAGGCCGAGACCGAGGCCGAGCAGCGCCGGGCGCTGGAGGTCACGCCGGCCCGCAAGATCAACGAGCTGCGGTACGCGGTGGCGCTGGAGAAGCGGCTGTCCAAGGACGAGATCCTGCAGCGCTATCTCAACATCGCCTACTTCGGGGACGGGGCGTACGGGATCGAGGCCGCCGCCCGCCGGTACTTCGGCAAGCCCGCCGCGCGGCTGGACCTGGGCGAGGCGGCGACCCTCGCCGGGGTGATCCGCAACCCCAACGCCTACAACCCGCGGCTGCATCCCGGGACCGCCCGCAAGCGCCGCGACCTGGTGCTGAACCGGATGGTCGAGCTGGGGTGGATCGACCGGGAGCAGGCCCGCCGGGCCGCCGCCCGCCCGATCGAGCTGAACGTCACGCAGACCCCCAACGGCTGCACCGAGAGCAAGGCCCCGTTCTTCTGCGACTACGTGCTGCGGGAGATCCTCACCAATCCGGTGTTCGGCAAGACCGCCGCAGAGCGCGAGCGGCTGCTCAAGCAGGGCGGGCTGACCATCCGCACCACGCTGGACCCGCAGACCCAGCGGGCCGCCCAGCGCGCCGTCGACCGGTACGTCCCGCCGAAGAACTCCGCCGGCAAGGCCGCCGCCGAGGTCCTCATCGAGCCGGGCACCGGCAAGATCAGGGGGATGGTGATCGACCGCGAGCTCGGCCCCGACTCCGAGCGCGGCAAGACCTGGATCAACTTCGCCGCCGACGCCAGCCACGGCTCCAGCATCGGCATGCAGGCCGGGTCCACGTTCAAGGTCTTCACGCTGGCGGCGGCGCTGGAGGAGGGGATGCCGTTCGGCACCCGGCTGACGGCGCCGCGCCGGTTCGTCCCCACCGGTTACCGGAACTGCGACGGGGAGCCGGTCGGCGACCCCTCGGTGGGGCTGCGCAACTCCGCGGAGAGCGAGGGCGGGCGCAGCTTCAGCCTGGTCACCGGCACCCACCATTCGGTGAACACGTTCTTCCTCGCGCTGCAGCGCGAGGTGGGGCTGTGCGACACCGTGAAGATGGCCCAGCGGCTGGGCATGAAGCGGGCCGACGGCAAGCCGCTGGAGCAGGTCCCCTCCTTCACGCTCGGCGCCAACACCGTCTCGCCGCTGCGCCTGGCCGCCGCCTACGCCGCGTTCGCCGCCCGGGGCAGGTACTGCAAGCCGATCGCCATCACCTCCGTCACCCACAGCAGCGGCAGGAGGCTCAAGGTCCCGTCCGCCGACTGCCGGCAGGTGATGGACGAGGGCGTCGCCGACGCCGTCAACTACGTGCTGCGGGGGGTGCTGACCCGCGGCACCGCCCGCGGGATGGGCATCGGGCGCCCGGCGGCGGGCAAGACCGGGACCGTCGACGACTTCTCGGCCGCCTGGTTCGCCGGGTACACCCCGGACCTGGCGGCGGCGGTGTGGGTCGGCGATCCGCGCGGCGGCTACAAGTACCCGATGTCCAACCTGTGCATGGACGGCCGCTGCTACGGACCGGTGTTCGGCGCCACCATCCCCGCCCCGATCTGGCGCGACAGCATGATCGGGGCGCTGGCGGGACGGCCCGCGGGCTCCTTCCACCGGCCGCCCGCCCGGTACTTCAGCCGGGGCAGCGGCGAGGACCGGGTCCGCGTCCCGGACGTGCGGGGGCTGCGGCTGCCGGCCGCCATCGCCCGGCTGCGCGCGGCCGGGTTCGGGGTCGATGTCGGCGAGCCGGTGGACTCCGACGAGCCCAAGGGGCGGGTCGCCGTGATCGAGCCGGGGCCGGGCACCGCGCACGAGCCCGGCACGATCGTGACGATCCGGCCGAGCAGCGGACGGCCCGCGGCGGACGAGGAGCCGGAGGAGGGGCCGGACCCCGAGGAGGTCTCCGACGAGCCGCAGGACCGGTCCCCGCGCCGGCCCCGGGAGCCGTGACGCCGGCGACCCGCCGCCGCGGGACGGGGGGGCCGGAGGCCGCGGGCCGCGCGGCCCGGCCGCGCGCTGAGGCGGCGGGGGTCTTCGATTGGTCGCCCTCTCGCAGGGAATGTGCCCTTCGCGGCAGTCAGTGCCAGAACGGGGGGCCGATATGAGCGACGAGGACACCGATCGCCTGCGCGCCCGGTTGCGTGAGATCGAGGCCGATCTGGCCGCCTTGCGCGCCCAGCGCGATCCCCCCACCGGCGAGCCTCAGGACTTCGGGGACGCCGGTGCGGATCTGGCCGCCCGTGAGGAGCGCGACACCATGATCGCCAACCTCGAGGCGATCCGGGACCGTCTCAAGGACCGGCTCGAGGAGGCGTGATCCGAAGGGTCCGGTGACCTGGGGGGACGGGGCCCGGGAGCGCGGTGCCCGGGCGGCGTTCCGGTCGGCCGGAGGGCGGGTGGACGCCGGGCCGGGGCGTGCGCGGCGGGGGCTGCCCGCGGGTGTCGGGGGCGTTCGTCCGCCGGAGGGCTGTACGGTGACCGGTGATGACGGCCCCCTTGGATCCGATCGCAGAGGCCCGCCGGCAGTGGCTGCACCGGTGGCCCGAGCAGGCTGAGCACATGGCGGCGATCACCTCGGTGATGCGGGTGCAGCAGATCCTGCTGGCCGAGGTGGAGCGGGCGCTCAAGCCGTATGGGCTGACGTTCGCCAGTTACGAGGCGCTGGTGCTGTTGCACTTCAGCCGGGCCGGACGGCTGCCGCTGGGGAAGATGGGCGAGCGGCTGATGGTGCACCCGACCAGCATCACCAACACCATCGACCGGCTGCAGGCGGCCGGGCTGGTGCGGAGGGTGCCCGATCCGGCGGATCGGCGGCGGGTGCTGGCGGAGATCAGCGAACGGGGGCGCAAGGTGGCGGTGGAGGCCACCGAGGTGCTGAACGGGATCTCCTTCGGGCTGGGCGCGCTGACCGAGCAGGACGCGGTGCGGCTGAGCGGGCTGCTGCGCAAGATCCGGCAGGCGGCGGGGGACTTCGGCCCCGAAGTCGCCGATCCGTGGGCATCTCCGGCGAACTGACCTGTTCTTTGCCCGCCCGGGCGCCCGATGTGTGGACGCCAGATAGTTGGACGTCCTAGCATTTTGCGTATGGGTACCCTGCACCGTCCTGAGCATCATGTCCGGTTCGTCACCGCGGCGGCGCTGTTCGACGGCCACGACGCGGCGATCAACATCATGCGGCGGATCCTGCAGTCGCAGGGCGCCGAGGTGATCCACCTGGGCCACAACCGGTCGGTCGCCGAGATCGTCGAGGCGGCGATCCAGGAGGACGTGCAGGGTGTGGCGGTCAGCTCCTACCAGGGCGGCCACATGGAGTTCTTCCGCTACCTGGTGGACCTGCTGGCCGAGCGCGGCGCCGGGCACATCAAGGTGTACGGCGGGGGCGGCGGCGTGATCGTGCCCGAGGAGATCGAGGAGCTGCACCGGCACGGGGTGGCGCGGATCTTCTCGCCCGAGGACGGGCAGCGGCTCGGGCTGGCCGGGATGATCAACACGATGATCGAGGCCTGCGACGTGGACCTGGCGGCGCAGCCCGGCGAGGCGTTCGGCGAGGCGCTGACCACGGGCGACGTGCGGGCGCTGGCACGGGCCATCACGGTGATCGAGGCGGGCGGGGCCGCCGAGGAGGACCTGCGGACGGTCCGCGAGGCCGCCGGACGCCGTCAGGTGCCGGTGCTGGGGATCACCGGGACCGGCGGATCGGGCAAGTCCTCGCTGACCGACGAACTGGTGCGCCGGTTCCGGCTGGACACCGAGGACAAGCTGCGGATCGCGGTGATCGCCATCGACCCGACCCGGCGCCGCAGCGGCGGTGCGCTGCTGGGCGACCGGATCCGGATGAACTCCCTGGACGGCGACACCGTCTACTTCCGGTCGCTGGCCACCCGGGGCGCCCACGAGCTGCCCGAGCACCTGCCCGACGTGATCGCCGCCTGCAAGGCCGCCGGGTACGACCTGGTGATCGTGGAGACCCCCGGCATCGGCCAGGGCGACGCCGCGATCGTGCCGTACGCCGACGTCAAGCTGTATGTGATGACGCCGGAGTTCGGCGCCGCCTCCCAGCTCGAGAAGATCGACATGCTGGACTTCGCCGACGCGGTGGCGATCAACAAGTTCGAGCGCCGCGGCGCCGAGGACGCGCTGCGGGACGTGCGCCGCCAGCTGGTGCGCAACCGGGAGGCGTTCGGCGCCAGGCCGGAGGACATGCCGGTGTTCGGCACCATCGCCGCCCGCTTCAACGACGACGGCGTCACCGCCCTGTACCAGGAGCTGCGCGCGCGGCTCGCCGACCACGGGCTGCCCTATGAGCCCGGGGCGCTGCCGCGGGTGTCGGTGAAGGCCTCCTCGAAGATCCAGACGGTCATTCCCCCGGAGCGTTCCGGCTACCTGGCCGAGATCGCCCGCACCGTGCGGGCCTATCACGCCGAGACCGCCGAGCAGGCCGAGCTGGTGCGCCGGCGCCAGCGGCTGCGGACCGCCCGCGAGCTGGTCGCCCAGAGCGGCGGGGATGTCGCCGACCTGGACCGGCTGCTCGCCGAGACCGAGGAGCGGATCAGCGAGGAGGCCCGCGCCCTGCTGGAGCGCTGGCCGCGCATCCGCGACGACTACTCCCGCGACGAGCTGGTGGTCCGGGTCCGCGACAAGGAGATCCACACGCCGCTGTGGCGGGAGACCCTCTCGGGCACCCGCATCCCGCGGGTGGCGCTGCCCCGGCTGTCCGACGACGGCGACCTGCTGCGCTTCCTGCGCTCGGAGAACCTGCCCGGCTTCTTCCCGTTCACCGCCGGGGTGTTCCCGTTCAAGCGGGAGGATGAGGACCCGACCCGGATGTTCGCCGGGGAGGGCGACCCGTTCCGCACCAACCGGCGGTTCAAGAGGCTCTCCGAAGGGATGCCGGCGGCGCGGCTGTCCACCGCGTTCGACTCGGTCACCCTCTACGGCCACGACCCGGCCGAGCGCCCCGACATCTACGGCAAGATCGGCACGTCCGGGGTGTCGATCGCGACGCTGGAGGACATGAAGGCGCTCTATGCGGGATTCGACCTGAGCGCCCCGACCACCTCGGTGTCGATGACGATCAACGGGCCGGCCCCGACGATCCTGGCGTTCTTCCTCAACACCGCGATCGACCAGGCGATCGAGCGGTTCGCCGCCGAGCACGGCCGCCCGCCCTCCGAGGAGGAGGCCGCCGCGCTGCGCGCCCAGGTGCTGCACACTGTGCGCGGCACGGTGCAGGCCGACATCCTCAAGGAGGACCAGGGCCAGAACACCTGCATCTTCTCCACCGAGTTCGCGCTGCGGATGATGGCCGACATCCAGGAGTGGTTCGTCCGCAACGGCGTCCGCAACTTCTACTCGGTGTCGATCTCCGGCTACCACATCGCCGAGGCCGGGGCCAACCCCATCACCCAGCTCGCGTTCACGCTGGCCAACGGCTTCACCTATGTGGAGGCGTACCTGGCGCGCGGGATGCACGTCGACGACTTCGCCCACAACCTGTCGTTCTTCTTCTCCAACGGCATGGACCCCGAGTACACGGTGCTGGGCCGGGTGGCCCGCCGGATCTGGGCGATCGCCATGCGCGAGCGGTACGGGGCCGGTGAGCGCGGCTGCAAGCTCAAGTACCACGTCCAGACCTCGGGGCGGTCGCTGCACGCCCAGGAGATGGACTTCAACGACATCCGCACCACGCTGCAGGCCCTGATCGCCCTCTACGACAACTGCAACAGCCTGCACACCAACGCCTACGACGAGGCGATCACCACCCCCACCGAGGACTCGGTGCGCCGCGCCCTGGCCATCCAGCTGATCATCAACAAGGAGTGGGGACTGGCCAAGAACGAGAACCCCAACCAGGGCTCGTTCATCATCGAGGAGCTGACCGACCTGGTGGAGGAGGCCGTGCTCGCCGAGTTCGAGCGGCTCAGCGCGCGCGGCGGGGTGCTCGGCGCCATGGAGACCGGCTACCAGCGGGGCCGCATCCAGGACGAGTCGATGCTGTACGAGCAGCGCAAGCACGACGGCAGCCTGCCGATCATCGGGGTCAACACCTTCACCCGGCCCGACGGCGCCGAGACCGGGCGCGGCCCGCTGGAGCTGTCCCGCGCCACCGAGGCCGAGAAGCAGAGCCAGCTGCGCCGCCTGGCCGAGTTCCACGCCGCGCACTCCGCCGAGGCCCCCGCCGCCCTGCGCCGTCTCCGGGAGGCCGCCATGTCCGAGGAGAACGTCTTCGAGGTGCTGATGGACGTCTCCCGGGTCTGCTCGCTCGGCCAGATCACCCAGACCTTCTTCGAGGCCGGCGGCCAGTATCGCCGGAACGTGTGACCATCGCCGGAACGTGTGACCGCATCGCCCCGCCGCGGCGGACCCGGGCGTCCCGCCGCGGCGGGACGCCGGGCGTGCGCGGACGCTCTGCGGCGCCCGGGGCGCAGAGGGCGGGGATCGCCGGGTGCGGACGGGCGGCGGGGGTTCAGCGGGTCCGGGTCAGGTGGAAGTAGAGGATGTCGGGCTGGCCCTTGGCGTCCATGGCGCCCACCACCAGGCGGTCGTCGACCCGGCGGAAGTGGTCGATGATGGGCTGCTTGTCGTAGACCATGGCCGCCGACACCGTGCCGCGCAGGGCGACCTCGCGCAGCCTGGCCAGGCCGAGCCTCTCATAGGAGTAGATCGAGCCGTCGGGGGAGCGGCACAGCAGCGGTTCGACGTGGTCGGGGTCGACGAACCGTTTGCCGTACCAGTTCATCCCCAGCAGCATCCCGGCCAGCGCGTCGTCCCGGTTGAACAGGCCGCCCCGCCAGGTGCCCAGCATGAAGTCCACGGACACCGGCGCCAGGCGGTCGTACAGCTCCTCCACGGTGTCCCGGTCGCATGTCCCGCCGGATTCGATGATCTTGGCAAGCCGCTGTTCCGCATTCATGGGCTGACACTAGAATCGCATTCTGTTTGAGGTCAACCGGGAGAACGCATGGTGCTGCGGGACGACACCGGGGCCGTGGTCCCCGTGCCGGATCGGGTGCGGCGCGTGGTGTCGCTGGTGCCCTCGCTCACCGAGACCGTGGCCGCCTCCGATCCCGAGCTGCTGATCGGCGCCACCGACTGGTGCGACCACCCGCCCGGCCTGGAGGTCACCCGGGTGCGCGGCACCAAGAACCCCGACGTGGAGCTGATCGGTGCGCTGCGCCCCGACCTGGTGCTGGCCAACGCCGAGGAGAACCGGCCCGCCGACCTGGCGGCGCTGCGGGACGCCGGGCTGCCGGTCTGGGTGACCGACATCCGCACGGTGGACCAGGCGCTGGTCTCGCTGCGCCGCGTCCTCACCGAGGCCTGCCGGCTGCCCGCCCCCTCCTGGCTGGAGGAGGCCCGGCGGGCCTGGGCGGCGCGGCCCCGGCCGCGGCCGCGGCGGCGGCGCGGCGCGGTGATCCCCGTGTGGCGGCGGCCGTGGATGGTGGTGGGCCGCGACACCTTCGCCGGGGACGTGCTGGCCCGGCTCGGCGTGGACAACCTCTACGCCGGCCATCCCGAGCGCTATCCCAAGGTCGCCCTGGAGGAGCTGGTGGCGGCCCGTCCCGACCTGGTCGTGCTGCCGGACGAGCCCTACCGCTTCACCGCCGACGACGGCCCGGAGAGCTTTCCCGGCATCCCGTGCGCCCTGGTCAGCGGACGCCACCTGACCTGGTACGGACCGTCGCTGGTGACCGCGCCGCAGGTGCTGCGCGCGCAACTGGAGGAGGCCCGTTGAAGATCACCGCCGCCGTGCTGCGCGATCCCGCCGGACCGCCGAGGCTGGAGGAGGTCGACCTGGGCGAGCCCCGGCCCGACGAGGTGCTGGTGCGCATGGTCGCCGCCGGGATCTGCCACACCGATCTGGTGACGGCCGCCGGTCACGACCCCGAGGCGCCGCCGCTGGTGCTCGGCCACGAGGGCGCGGGGATCGTGGAGGCGGTGGGCGAGGACGTCGGGGCGGTGGAGCCCGGCGACCATGTGGTGCTCAGCTACGGCTGGTGCGGGCTGTGCGCCAACTGCGGCCGGGGCGCGATGGCCTACTGCGAGTCCTTCCTGAAGCTGAACTACACCGGGACGAGGCCGGACGGCAGCACCGCCATGAGCCGGGACGGCCGGCCGATCCGCTCCCACTTCTTCGGCCAGTCCTCCTGGGCGACCCACTCGGTGACCACTGAGCGCAACGTGATCCGCGTCGACCCCGACCTGCCGCTGGAGCATCTGGCCCCGTTGGGCTGCGGCGTGCAGACCGGCGCCGGGGCCGTGCTCAACGTGCTGCGGCCCCGGCGGGGCTCCTCCATCGCGGTGTTCGGCGCCGGGGCGGTGGGGCTGAGCGCGGTGATGGCCGCCAGGATCGCCGGCTGCGGGACGATCATCGCGGTCGACCCCGATCCGCGCCGTCGCGCCCTGGCCGAGTCCCTGGGCGCCACCGTCGTGCTCGACCCGGCCGAGGGCGATCCGGCGGCGGAGATCCTCGCCCGGACCGGCGGGGTGGACCAGTCGGTGGAGTGCGTGGGCCGGCCCGAGGCGGTGCAGGCGGCGGTCGCCTCGCTGACCGCCCCGGGCATGTGCGTCACCCTCGGCTTCCGAGGTCCGGCCAACCCCGTCGAGCTGGACCAGCGCCTGCTGATGATGGGCCGGGGCATCCGCGGCTGCATCGAGGGCGACGGCATCCCGCAGCGCTTCATCCCCCGGCTGATCGAGCACTACCGCTTCGGCGAGCTGCCGCTGGAGCGGCTGGTGCGCACCTACTCCTTCACCGACATCGACCGGGTGTTCGCCGCCCACGGCGGCGACGCGGTCAAGCCGGTGCTGGTCTTTTGAGGCTCAGCCGGTCTCGGTGCGCAGGCCCCAGCGGTTGCGCAGCGTCCGGTCGGCCAGCCCGAACAGCTGGTCGATCAGGATGCCGATGATCAAGATCACGATCATGACCGAGATCATCCGCGGGGTGTCGGACAGCTCCCGGGAGTAGTGCAGCAGGGTTCCCACCGACTGGGTGTTGTTGATGATCACCAGCAGCTCGCCGGCCATCAGGCTGCGCCAGGCGAACGCCCAGCCCTGCTTGAGCCCGGCCACGAAGGACGGCAGCGCGGCGGGGATGATCAGGTGCCGGTACAGCCCCAGGCCGCGCAGCCCCATCACCTTGCCGACCCGCAGCAGGATCGGCGGGGTGTAGTCCACCCCCGTGATCAGCCCGTTGGCGATGGACGGGGCGGCGCCCAGCACCACCACGAACAGGATCGCGCTCTCGCTGAGCTTGAACAACAGGATGGCCAGCGGGAACCAGGCGATCGACGGCATGGTCTGCAGCCCGGTGATCAGCGATCCGAAGGCCCGGCGCAGGATCCGCGACTGGGACACCAGCGAGCCGATCACCACGCCGATCACGATGGCCACCGCGAACCCGACCAGCGCCCGCCGCATGGTCAGCCCGACCGCCGCCCAGAAGTCGCCCTCGCTGACCACGTTCCAGAACTCCGGCAGCACATCGCGCGGGCCGGGCAGCACCCACGGCTCCTTCCAGCCGCTGAGCACCACCAGCTCCCAGGCGGTGAGCGCGATCGCCACCGCGGTGAGCATCGGCCACAGCGCCGACCAGGCCCTGGCCAGCGGGCTGCGTCGGGTCCCGGTCGCCAGCTCCAGCGCGTCCAGCCCGGCCAGCTGCCGGTCCAGGTCGGGGGACTTGTGGGTCTCAAGAGCCATGGCGGCTGACCTCCTCGCGCAGCCGGTCGGTGATGGTGGCGGCCAGCGAGGCGACCTCGGGGGAGTCGATGCGGCGGGGACGCTCCAACGTGACCGGGAACTCCTCCACCACCCGGCCGGGACGGCTGCTGAGCAGCACCACCCGGTCGCCCAGCCGCACCGCCTCGCGGACGTTGTGGGTGACGAACAGCACGGTCAGCGCACGCTCCCGCCAGATCCGCTCGATCTCGTCGTGCAGCAGGTCGCGGGTCATGGCGTCCAGCGCGCCGAACGGCTCGTCCATCAGCAGCACGGTGCCCTTGCCGTCGTCGTGGCTCTCGTCCGGCACCGTCAGCGCCAGCGCGCGGGCCAGCGCCACGCGCTGGCGCATGCCGCCCGACAGCTGGTGGGGGCGCTTCTTCTCGAAGCCGCTCAGGTGCACCGAGGCCAGCAGCTCGGCGGCGCGCCGGCGGCGCTCGGCCTTGGGGACGCCGCGCTGACGCAGGGCCAGCTCGATGTTCCCGGTGACGGTCAGCCACGGGAACAGCGCGGGCTCTTGGAACATCAGGGCGATCCGGGCGCCGCCGGTGTCGATGCTGCCCGCGGTGGGCTCGTCCAGGGCGGCCACCAGGTTGAGCAGGGTGCTCTTGCCGCACCCCGAGGCGCCCAGCAGGCACACGAACTCGCCCGGGGCCACCTGGAGGGAGACGTCGTCCAGCGCCAGCAGCGCCGTGTCGCCGGAACCGAATGCTTTGCGGACGCCACTGAGCCGGACCGCGACGGCGTCCGTCGCGGCCCGGCTCGAGGCGGCCGTGATGGCCTGGTTCATCCTGCGTTGACCTGAGCCTTTCCGCTCGCCTTGAGCACGTCGTTGAGGATGGTGAGGTCGTAGATGCCGTTCAGGTCCACCGGCTTCAGCAGGCCCACGGCCTCGGCGTTCTTGGCGCCCGTGATCAGTGAGGAGGCCACCGGGTCGACGGTGAAGGTGATGTTCTTGAAGGAGGCGTCGATGATCTCCTTCGCCAGCGGCTTGCCGGCCAGCTCGGCCAGCTGGTCGTTCACCGCCTTCTTGGCGTCCTCGGGGTTGGCGTTGATGTAGTCGACGGCCTCGACGGTGGCCTGGACCAGCTTGCGGACCGTCTCGGGGTGCTCCTTGAGGAAGTCGGTCCGCACGATCAGGTGGGTCACCACGAACTTGCCGTCCGGCCACAGGTCCTTCTCGTCCACCAGCACCTTGGCGCCGGCCTCCACCACCAGCCGGGAGGCGTGCGGCTCGGGCACCCAGGCTCCGTCGATGACGCCCTGCTTGAAGGTCTCGATGGTCTGCGAGTTCTCCTGCGGGACGATCGTGAGGTCCCCGCTGCCGTCCTTGCCCACGTTCAGGCCCTTGGACTTGAAGTACGAGCGGGCCGCCACGTCCTGGGTGTTGCCCAGCTGCGGGGTGGCGATCTTCTTGCCCCTGAGGTCCTCGAGGGACTTGATCTCGGGCTTGACCACCAGCATGGCGCCGCCGGAGGCCGCCCCGGAAATGATCTTGATTCCCTGGCCCTTGGACTGCGACCAGGCGTTGATGGCCGGGTTGGGTCCGATGAAGGTGGCGTCGATGCCCTTGGCGAACAGCGCCTCCACCGCCGAGGGGCCGGCGTTGAAGGTGGCGGTCTTGGGGGCGACGCCCAGGTGCTTGGTGAAAATGCCTTTCTCAATCCCGACCAGCGCGGGAGCGTGGGTGACGTTCGGGAAGAAGCCCAGCTTGATCTCTTCGGCCCCTCCGGCGCCCTCTTCGGAGCCGCCGCCGCAGGCCGTCAGCGCCCCGGTGCCGGCGAACAGGACGAGTGCGGCGGCGACGGCGCGCCGTTTCCATGTGCGTAGCATTGGACAGTTTCCCTACTAATCATGTCTATTTGCTAAGGCGGATAGTAGACAATCCTGGTAGGGATTGGTCAAGTCGTGCGCCGGGCGCGGTCCGCCGTCGCTGATTCGCTCATCGGTGTCCGCTATGCCCTGCGGCGTGCCCGGTGGGCGGGCCGGACGGCCCCCCGATAGGCTCTGTGGGCGAAACAGCTCAGCCGTCACCACAGGGAGTGATCCGTGTCCTCGATCGAGGCAGTGTTCGCTCGGGAGATCCTCGACTCCCGCGGTAACCCCACCGTCGAGGTCGAGGTGCTCCTCGACGACGGGACCGAGGGCCGCGCCGCGGTGCCCTCCGGCGCCTCCACCGGTCAGTTCGAGGCCGTGGAGCTGCGCGACGGCGGGGAGCGCTATGGCGGCAAAGGCGTGGAGAAGGCGGTCAAGGCCGTCAACGACGAGATCGACGAGGCACTGGTCGGCTATCTGGCCAGCGACCAGCGGTTGATCGACCAGCGGTTGATCGACCTGGACGGCACTCCCGGCAAGTCCCGGCTCGGCGCCAACGCGATCCTCGGCGTCTCGCTGGCCGTGGCCAAGGCCGCCGCCGAGTCCGCCGAGCTGCCGCTGTTCCGCTACGTCGGCGGCCCCAACGCGCACCTGCTGCCGGTGCCGATGATGAACATCCTCAACGGCGGGGCGCACGCCGACACCAACGTGGACATCCAGGAGTTCATGATCGCCCCGATCGGCGCGGGCACCTTCCGCGAGGCGCTGCGCTGGGGCTCGGAGGTCTACCACGCCCTCAAGTCCGTGCTCAAGGGGCGCGGGCTGGCCACCGGCCTGGGCGACGAGGGCGGCTTCGCCCCCGACCTGCCCAGCAACCGCGAGGCCCTCGACCTGATCATGGAGGCGATCCGCCAGGCCGGCTTCACCCCCGGCCGGGACGTCGCGCTGGCCCTGGACGTGGCCGCCACCGAGTTCTGCTCCGACGGGGTGTACGCGTTCGAGGGCGGCAAGCGCAGCGCCGAGGAGATGGGCGACTACTACGCCGAGCTGGCCGACGCCTACCCGCTGCTGTCCATCGAGGACCCCCTCGACGAGGAGGACTGGGACGGCTGGCGCGCGCTGACCGAGCGGCTGGGCGACCGGCTCCAGCTCGTCGGCGACGACCTGTTCGTCACCAACCCCGAGCGGCTGCGCCGCGGCATCGACGGCTCCACCGCCAACGCCCTGCTGGTCAAGGTCAACCAGATCGGCACGCTGACCGAGACCCTGGACGCGGTCGCGCTGGCCCACGCCCACGGCTACCGCTGCATGATGAGCCACCGGTCCGGCGAGACCGAGGACACCACCATCGCCGACCTGGCGGTGGCCACCAACTGCGGTCAGATCAAGACCGGCGCCCCGGCGCGCAGCGACCGGGTCGCCAAGTACAACCAGCTGCTGCGCATCGAGGAGCAGCTCGGCGACGCGGCCCGCTACGCGGGCGCCTCCGCGTTCCCGCGCTTCTCCTGGGACGGCTGACCGACCGCCGTGCCGAGCGCACGCGATCCCCGGGCCGCCGGCGACGTCGTCCGCGACGACGACCGGCGGCCCCGCGGCCATCTGACCGGCCGTGCGGCCATCCTGGCGCTGGTGGTGTGCGCGATCGCGCTCACCCTGGCCTATCCGGTGCGCGAGTACATCGCCCAGCGCCGGGAGATCGCCGAGCTGCGCCACCGAGAGCGCCTCGCCTACCGGGAGGTGCAGCGGCTCGCCGAGCACAAGCGGCGGCTGTCGGACGAGGCGTACATCAAACGCGAGGCGCGGCGGCGGCTGCACTACTGCATGCCGGGGGAGAAGTGCTACGTGGTGCTGGACGACGACGCCGACGACGCCCCCCGGCAGACCGGTCCCGCCCGCAAACCCCCCTGGTATGAGACGCTGTGGCGGTCGGTGCAGGCCGCCGACCGTCCCTGACCGGCCGGATCGACCGGCTCGATTGCGAGGAAGGCGTGACCGACCGACGCCAGGACGGACCCACCCCCGCGGACTTGGCCGTCGTCGCCGAGCAGCTCGGCCGCACCCCGCGTGCGGTCCGCGCGGTGGCGCACCGCTGCCCGTGCGGACTGCCCGATGTGATCGAGACCGCTCCGCGGCTGCCCGACGGCACCCCCTTTCCCACGCTGTACTACCTGACCTGCCCGCGGGCGGCCTCGGCGATCGGCACCCTGGAGGCC
Source organism: Thermomonospora catenispora (assembly GCF_006363815.1). Taxonomy (GTDB): domain Bacteria; phylum Actinomycetota; class Actinomycetes; order Streptosporangiales; family Streptosporangiaceae; genus Thermomonospora; species Thermomonospora catenispora. The sequence goes on along the minus strand of NZ_RRYT01000008.1, from coordinate 7,666 downwards.
GACGGCGTCATGCGCCGGATGCAGGAGCGGCTGGCCCACGACCCCGAGCTGGCCGAGCGGTACGCCGCCGCGCACGAGGACTATCTGCGACGCCGAGAGGAGGCGGCGCGCCAGGAGGGCGTCGAGCCGCTGCCGCCCGGCACCCAGAGCGCCGGCGGCATGCCCACGCGGGTCAAGTGCCTGCATGCGCTGGTCGCCCATGAACTGGCCGTCCCGGGCGCCAATCCGTTCGGCAGGGAGGCCCTGGACGCCCTGCCGCAGTGGTGGCAGGACGGTCCCTGCGTACAGGTCGAGCAGGAAGGTGGAGACCGATGACCCGGGTGGCGGCCGTCGACTGCGGGACCAACTCGGTCCGGTTGCTGATCGCCGACATCGCCGACGGCGGGCTGACCGATCTGGAACGCCGGATGGAGATCGTCCGGCTCGGCGAAGGCGTGGACCGCACCGGGCGGCTGGCCCCCCAGGCGCTGGAGCGCACCTTCACCGCGATGCGCGGCTACGCCAAGCTGATCGACCAGCACGGCGCCGAGCGGGTCAGGGTGGCGGCCACCAGCGCCACCCGCGACGCCGCCAACCGGGACGAGTTCACCGCCGGAGTGCTGGACATCTTCGGCGTCGAGCCGGAGGTCATCACCGGGAACGAGGAGGCCGAGCTGTCGTTCCTGGGCGCCACCCGGGAGCTGGCCGGGCTGCGCCCTCCGCGGCCTTATCTGGTGGTGGACATCGGCGGCGGCTCCACGGAGTTCGTGGTGGGCTCCTCCCACGCGCAGGCCGCCCGGTCGGTGGACATCGGCTGCGTGCGGATGACCGAGCGCCACGTCCGCCCCGGCCGGACCGAGCCGGGCGCGCCGCCCACCCCCGAGCAGATCGCCGCCGCGGTCGCCGACATCGACGCCGCGCTGGCCGCCGTCCGCGAGACCGTCCCGGTGGACGAGGCCCGCACGCTGGTCGGGCTGGCCGGGTCGGTGACCACGGTGGCGGGGATCGCGCTGGGGCTGTCCGAGTACGACTCCAGCCGGATCCACCTGTCCCGGATCACCGCCGCCCAGGTCCACCAGATCACCCGCGACCTGCTGCGGATGACGCACGAGGAGCGGGCGGCCATCGGGGTGATGCACCCCGGCCGGGTCGACGTGATCGGCATGGGCGCGCTGATCCTGGACCGGATCATGCGCGAGTACGGGTTCGGCGCGGTGGTGGTCAGCGAGCACGACATCCTGGACGGACTGGCCTGGTCGCTGGTCTGAGGGACGCCGGTCCGCGGGCGGTGCGGTCCCGCGTGACCCGCGGCGGGACGCACCGCGGGTCGTCGGAGACCTCCGAGGAGGCCCCCTTCGGGCGGGGGAGGGGCGGACCCCTGCGGAGCGGGACGGGGCCGGCGGGCCGCACGAGCCGCCGTGCGGGGCGGTTCAGCGCTTCAGCTCGCTCAGCAACGCCGGGATGATCACCGCGTTCGGGTTCTGCTGGGGGACGTAGAGCACCGGGGTCTCCGACTCGGCCCGGTGCAGCCACACCCGGCCGTCCCGGATGCTCGCGCCGCCGACCTCGGCCCAGCTCAGCGAGACCTGCCCGCCGCTCAGCCCGTCGGGGTGCACGGCCAGCCCGGCGCCCACGTCGATCTGCTCGCCGGCGCGCACCCGCCCGGCCAGCTCGGCGACCAGCCGCGGCTCGACCTGGGAACGGCACAGCTCCACCAGCTGGCTCCACAGGTCCTCCTGGTCGCAGACCACCTCCACGCGCGCCCCTCCGTGGAACGGCTCGCGGCCGACCTGGAAGACCCACTGGCCCTGGCCGGTCGGCCAGTACGCCACCCATTCGACGACCGCCCAGATCATCGAGATGGCGCCGTAGGCGATGCCGCGCTGGTCGGCGTGCAGGCGATAGCCGCGCACGTCCGCGACCACCGCGTCGGCGTCGCCCTGCTGGGGCTGTTGAGGCTGTTGGGCCTGTTGCGCCTGGTGCGCCTGCTGGGCCTGTGGGGACTGCTGGGCGGGCCGCTCCTCGGGCGGATGGACGTGCTCGGTCCAGCGCTGCCCGTCCCACCACCGCAGGCGGCCCGAGCCGAGAGGATCGGAGTACCAACCCGGCTGACTCAACGCGCACCTCCGAGCACCCGCACTGGCTTGATCGTATCCCCCGCCCGACCGCGCAAACGCTGTTCTGCCGAGCAGGTCTGGGGGACCGGCGCGCGTGCGAGGATCGAGCCATGTCCTCCGGCAACGCTCCCTTCGTTCCCCCGGGGTCGGGGTGGCCCGGCGACCCGGCCACCCCCGCCACTCCCGTCGCCCGCACCCCCGATGAGGTCCGCGCCCTGGCCGCCGCCGCCCCCACCCTGCACGAACTGTGCGCCCGCCAGTCGGTGTGCCGGGCCTGTCCGCGGCTGGTGGAGTGGCGCGAGCGGGTCGCGGTGCAGCGCCGCCGGGCGTACGCCGACCAGGAGTACTGGGGACGTCCGGTCCCCGGCTGGGGCGAGGAGGCGCCCCGCATCCTGATCGTCGGGCTGGCCCCGGCCGCCCACGGCGGCAACCGCACCGGCCGGATCTTCACCGGGGACCGCAGCGGCGACTGGCTGTTCGCGTCCCTGCACCGCACCGGTCTGGCGGCGCTGCCGACCAGCGTGCACGCCGGAGACGGCCAGCGGCTGCTCGGCGCCCGGATGGCGGCCACCGTCCGGTGCGCCCCGCCCGACAACAAGCCCGCCCCCGCCGAGCGCACCGCCTGCCTGCCGTGGCTGGAACGCGAGGTCGCCGAGGTCGCCGGATCGGTCCGCGTCGTCGTCGCGCTCGGCGGCTTCGCCTGGCAGGGGGTATGGCCGGCGCTGCGGAAGGCGGGCTACGGCCTGCCGCGCCCCCGTCCCCGGTTCGGGCACGGCGTGGAGGTCGCGCTGGTCCCGCCGGAGGGGACCGACGTGGACCGGGTGACGCTGCTGGGCTGCTACCACCCCAGTCAGCAGAACACCTTCACCGGCCGGGTCACCGAGGAGATGCTGGACGCCGTGTTCGCCCGCGCCCGCCGCCTCGCGGAACAGGACGCGGATCGGGCCAGGGCCTTGCCCAGCGACGCGTGATCGCTGGGCGCCCCCGTCGGGCCCTGACCCGCCGGTGTCCCCCGTTCACCCGTTGAGATGCGCCCGCGCCCGGTCTGGTTCGGCGGATTCACGGGATTTCTTCGGAGGGTCCCCGGCCTGCCGGGGGAGGGGCCCTGCCGGCCGCGGAGACACCGGGTCACGTGACGCGTCCGCGTGCGGGGGTACCGGACCCGCATGTCGGCTACGCGTACGCGCAACACCACACGGATCCTCATCGTCGGCGGCGGCTACGTCGGCATGTACACCGCCCTGCGGCTGCAGCGCCGGCTCCGCCGGGAGATCTCCCGGGGGCGGGTGCAGATCACCGTCGTCGAGCCCCAGTCCTACATGACCTACCAGCCGTTCCTGCCCGAGGCGGCGGCCGGGAACCTGGAGCCCCGGCACGTGGTCGTCCCCCTGCGGCGGGTGCTGCACCGCTGCACCATCCTCAACGGTCGGGCGGTGCGGATCGACCACGCCGTCCGGCGCGCCACCGTCCGCGTGGCGGGCGCCGAGGACGACGGCGAGAGCGACCGCGAGCTGCCCTACGACAGGCTGGTGGTGGCGGTCGGCTCCATCTCCCGGACGCTGCCGATCCCCGGCCTGGCCGAGCACGGCATCGGCTTCAAGAGCCTCGGCGAGGCCATCTACCTGCGCAACCATGTGCTGTCCCAGCTGGACATCGCGGCCTCCACCCAGCGTGCGGACGTCCGCCGCCGGGCGCTGACGTTCGTGTTCGTCGGCGGCGGCTACGCGGGGGTGGAGGCGCTGGGCGAGCTGGAGGACATGGCCCGCGACGCCTGCGCCTACTACCCGTCCATCGACCCCGGCGACATGCGGTGGGTGCTGGTGGAGGCCACCGGCCGGATCCTGCCGGAGGTCGGCGCGGAGATGGGGCGGTGGACCGTGGAGGCGCTGCGCCGCCGCGGCATCGAGGTCGCGCTGAACACCCGTCTGGAGTCGGCCGAGAACGGCCGGATCGTGCTCAGCGACGGCCGGGAGTTCGAGGCCGGGACCCTGGTGTGGACCGCCGGGGTCAAGCCCAACCCGATGCTGGCCGACACCGACCTGCCGCTGGACGAGCGCGGCCGGGTCAAGGTCGGCGCCGACCTGGTGGTGGTCGGGCGGGAGGGGGCGTACGCCGCCGGCGACAGCGCCGCGGTGCCCGATCTGACCAAGCCCGGCGAGTTCTGCGCCCCCAACGCCCAGCACGCCGTCCGGCAGGCCCGCCGGCTGGCCGACAATCTGGTGGCCGATCTGCACGGCAGGCCCCGCCGTCCGTACCGGCATGCTTACGCCGGGTCGGTGGCCGGGTTGGGGCTTTACAAAGGCGTGGCGAACGTCTATGGCATCAGGCTCAAGGGGTATTCTGCCTGGTTCCTGCATCGCACTTACCATCTGTCTCGAATGCCTACGGTCAACCGCAAGGTGCGGGTGACCGCGGACTGGACGCTGGCGTTGTTCTTCCGGCGTGAGATCGTCTCCATGGGGGAGATTCACCGTCCGCGGGAGGAGTTCTCGTTGGCGGCGGGACGCCGGGAGGCCTCGCTGTGGCGATGACAGGAAGGTGGGCCGGGCATGCAAGATGGTGTCGCCGTACGGCTCGCGCCGTTGCTGACCAGGATCATGCTGGGCACGGACCGTGCTTCGGGCGATCCGCACCAGGACGCCGCGAAGCTGCCGGTCCGAGTGCGGGCCTGGGACGGCAGTTCGATCGGCCCGGACACGGCTCCGGCGTTCGTGATCCGGCACCGCCGGGCGCTGCGCCGGCTGCTGTGGAAACCCGGCGAGATGGGACTGGTCCGCGCCTATGTGGCGGGCGAGCTGGACATCGAGGGCGACATCTTCGCCGCGCTGGGCGCGGTGCAGTCGGTGATGCGGCGCGGGGACGAGCCGATCAGGCTGAGCAGCGACGACAAGCGGGAGATCGTCCGCACCGCGGTGATGCTGGGCGCGGTGGGGCCCGAGCCCAAGCCGCCGGCGGAGGAGTTCCCGGCCGGGCGGGGCGGTGAGGGGGCCGGCCCGTTCGGCGAGTCGGCGGAGTTCTTCCGGCTGCTGCTGGGCGACAGCATGGCCTACAGCTGCGGCGACTGGACGGGCGCCGACGATCTGGACGAGGCCCAGCGCGCCATGCGCGAGGCGGTCGCCGACCGGCTGGGCCTGTTCCCCGGCGCCCGGGTGCTGGACCTGAACTGCGGCTGGGGCGCGTTCGCCTTCCACGTCGCGCGCAAGGAGTCGGTGCGGGTGGTGGGGCTGACCCGCTCCCGCGCCCAGGCCGACCACATCCGGGAACGCGCCGGCGAGATGGGGCTGGTCGACCGGGTGGAGCCGCGGCTGGGGGATCTGACCGTGGCCGGGGACGGGCCCTACGACGCGATCGTGGGGCTGGGCGGCGCCGAGCTGGGCGGGGGGATCGGCACGGCCGGGCTGTCCGCCGAGCGGCTGCACGAGCTGCTGGCCCCCGGCGGGCGGCTGCTGGTGCAGCAGACGCTGCGCCGGCCCGGTCCGCATCAGGTCCGCCGCACGTTCACCACCAGCTACATGTTCCCCGAGGACGGCGAGCTGCGGCCGCTGGGCGAGGTGATCTCGCTGCTGGAGGAGGCCGGACTGGAGGTCCGGCGGGTCACCGCGCTGCGCGAGCACTACGCCCGCACCCTGCGCGCCTGGGCGGACAATCTGCGCCGGCACTGGGACGAGTGCGGCGAGCTGGCCACTCCGGGCCGGGCCCGGGTGTGGCTGCTGTATCTGGCCGCGTCCGCGCTGGCCTGTGAGACCGGTCGGATCGGGGTGCACGAGATCCACGCCGTGCGCCGGGATCGCGACGGCCGGGCCGGGGAGTCGCTGGCGGACGCGTTGGCCGCGCGTTCCGGAGGCCGCTGAACCGAGGCGGGGAATTTGCGGGGAATTGTCGGAGTCCGGGAAATGTCTGCCCCTGGAAAGGGCAAAAGCCGGGCTCGGACCAATACGGGAGTGCCTTATTTTCCCGTCGGTTTCGATAGGCTGACACCGCCCCCGTAGCCCAACGGGAGAGGCAGGCCCCCTAAAAGGGCCTTCGGTGTCGGTTCGAATCCGACCGGGGGCACGAACCGGTCGCAGTTCCTTTTTTCGGGCGGCTGCGGGCGGTCCCGCGCCGCCCGCAGCCGCCCGGCATCGATATCGACCCGTCATGTTCGCCGGGAACGTCGGGGCGGCCTGGCACGTCTACACTGGTCGCAGGAACGTTAGGTTCGGAGGCCAGGGATGCAGAGCCACAACCCCGCTTTCCGGAGCGACCGCTTCGGTCGGCACATGGGCGGCGGCGCGGGGTACGCGCCCGGCCCGCAGCAGCTTCATGACATGTACGGCCGGCCGGCCTACGCGCCCCCGGCTCCGGCACAGCGCACGATGACCATCGACGATGTCGTGGTCAAGGGCTTCATGGCGCTCGGCACGCTGATGCTGACCGGTGCGCTGACCTGGGCGCTGGTGCCGTTGGAGACCGCGCTGGCGATCGCCGTGGTGGCCTTCGTGCTTCAGCTCGGGCTGGGACTGTTCATCAGCTTCGGGCAGAAGGCCAACGCGCCGCTGGTGCTGGCGTTCGCCGGGGTGTACGGCGTGGGCGTCGGCGCGATCAGCCACTACTACGAGACGCTCTACAACGGCATCGTCTTCCAGGCGGTGATCGGGACCGCGCTGGCGTTCGGCGGCACGCTGGCGGTGCACGCCCTGCGCATCATCCGGATGACGCCCAAGCTGGCCCGGTTCGTCGTCGCCGCCGGATTCGCGATGCTGGGCCTGATGCTGGTGAACCTGCTGCTCACCGCGTTCACCGACACCAGCCTGGGCATCCGGGAGAGCGGTCCGCTGGGCATCGCCTTCAGCGTGGTGGCCATCCTGCTGGGCTGCTTCTTCCTGCTGATGGACTTCGACACCATCGAGCAGGGCGTCTACGCCGGCATGCCGGAGAAGTTCGCCTGGTACTGCGCCTTCGGCCTGGTGCTCAGCCTGGTCTGGATCTACCTGGAGCTGCTGCGCCTGCTGTCCTACCTCCGCGAGTAGCGGGGGAGAGCCCCGGCGCCACACGCGCAAGACGCCGAGCGGCCCCCGTCACGCCGTGACGGGGGCCGCTCGGCGTCTTCAGTGTTCCTTGCGCGCTTCGTCGATGGGATCCAGGGGGCGATGAGGCCGTCGGTCAGAGCCGGCGGAGCCGGCGGCTGCGCTCGTGCTCGCGGACGATCGCCGCGGCATAACCGTGGGACAGCCCGTGTTCGTCGGCCAGCCAGTGCGAGCGTTCCTCACAGCGGAGGAACGACGGTCCGTTCTCGATGGTCTTGAACCACTCGGCGAGGTCACGTCCCGTGACCTGGGGGATGCGCTCGAGGAGCTTGGAGTGCGTTTCGGGCGAGTGGTTCAGGGACATCGGCACCTCCCGGGGCGGGCTCTTGTGCCGACAATGCAACAGGGAAGGGCCGGTGACAACCCCCCAACGAGGACCTATCCGGTGCGTAACGTAGATCATTCGCCGTGAACGACGAGCGGCCCGCGTCCATCGGACGCGGGCCGCGATCGAAAACGAGGTCAGCTCAGCCGCTCGATGATCATGGCCATGCCCTGGCCGCC
>NZ_RRYT01000079.1 GCF_006363815.1 Thermomonospora catenispora | reverse complement strand
CGGGGCCGTCGCACGCCGCGACGTCCACGGGGCCGCACCCGGCGGAGCCGCCCTCCCCGGAGGGGGCGCGCGAGCCCTCCGCGCCGGGCGCCCCTCCGCAGGGGACGCCGCAGCCGGCGCAGGCCGAGAACGCCGGCCCGTCGGACGCGCCGTACGGCGCGTCGCCTGAGGCCGCGCACGGCGCGCCCCACGACGTCCCCCACGACGTCCCGGCCCCGCCCGCGCCGGAGGTCCCGCACGGCGCGTCGCCGGCGCCCGCCGAGGGCACCGGGCCGCTGCCGGACCTGGAGGCGCTGACGCGGCTGGCCGTCCGGTCCGAGAGCACCCGGCCGGAGACCCCGGCGTCCGGCGCCCCGTCGCCCGTCGGGCCCGACGCCCCGCCGCAGGGCCCGTCCCGGCCGCCTCAGGCGGCCGTGCCCGAGGAGGGCCGGGCGGAGGCCCCGCCGTACGGTCCCCTCGCGACCGGCGAGCAGGGGATCGCCGCGCCGGCCGCCGTGGAGGAGGGCGCGCAGGCCGCGCCGGACCCGGGCGTCGTGCCGCCGCTGCCGCGGCGGTCGGGCGACGATCGCCCCGAGCCAAAGGTCGGCGAGCGGGCGGCGATGCGGCTGCCGCACGGCGTGCGGCTGTGGGTCGACGCCGGGGACGGCGGGGAGCCGCGGCCGGTCGCGGTCTACGACGCCGCCAGCGGTGGTTGGACGCCGGTCCCGGCGACATGACGGGAGATTCCGGGTACACCGGACGGTGAAGCGGCGCTCGACGCGCTAACGTCTCCTTCCACCGAAATGCCGGCCGCCTGGAGTGCCCCCGTTTGGACTGGAACGAGTTCGCCCAGCGCCTGACCCGCGAGCTGATGCACCTGCCGGTCGACGCGTACGTCGTCGTGCAGGGATTCGGCGGGATGCCCTACGTGCAGGCGATGCGGTACCGCAGCGGACTGCACGCCGAGGCGGTGAGCAGCGACTACCTGCCCGAGCCGCTGAGCCCGCGGCAGGAGTCGACGCTGTCGGAACTGGGCTGGCAGCGTCCCGACGGCGACAAGCGCCGCAACTGGTGGTGCCGGGTGACCCTGCCGGCCGACCCCACCGAGATCACCCGGGAGCAGGCCGCCCGGTGCCGGGCGCTGGCCGAGCGGATGGCCGCCGCGTTCAGCGACGTGTACGGCGTGCCGTCGGTGGCCGACCTGTGCTATGAGGCCGCCCGTCAGGGCGAGGGGCCCGAGCCGCTGTCGATGCCGGGGCTGGGCATCGCCCGGGCTGACCAGGAGCCGGCGCCCGCCGGACCGCCGCCCCCGCCGCAGTGGGCGGTGTTCACCGAGCAGCTCGCCTGCGAGCTGGCGTCGATGCAGCCGCAGATGGGGCTGGTGATCTCCCAGCGGCGTCGGGACAGCTACTACGTGCAGGCGTTCTGCGACGCCCGGCGGGTGCACGCCGAGGCGGTCAGCGGGCAGGCGCTGCCGCCGGGGGTCCCGGTGTTCGACGCCGCCCGGGAGGAACGGCTGGCCGCGGTGGGATGGCGCTGGCCCGGCGATCACCCCAACTGGACGTTCGACCTGCCCGCCGGGGCCGAGCCGGAGGAGTTCCGGCGGCTGGCGGAGATGATGGTGGTCGCGCTGCGCGAGGTCCAGTCGGCCCGCGACCCCGACGACCTGGTGTACGAGGCGTTCATCGGCCCCTCGTACGTGGAGCTGACCGAGCTGGGCATCCCGCCCGCCGACCCGTCCCGGACGGAGATCCGCAAGACCAGCCCGCCGCTGCCCGCGGCCCGGACCGGCGCGCCCGCCGGCTCGGCCCGGCACGCCGACCCGGAGGTCGAGGCCGCCCTGGCCGCCGCCAAGAACCGCGGCGACCGGACCGGTTACCTGAACATCGTGCTGCGCGCCCGGCTGTACGTGCCGGTGACCGCGGAGGGGCGGTACCTGACCGCCGACTACCACGACGGCACCTACCTGCTGGCGTTCACCTCCCCCGACGCCATGGACTCCGCGCTGGAGGGGCCGCTGCGGGACTACCGGCGCACCACGTTCGCCGAGCTCGCCGCCGAGTGGCCCGATCCCGCCTGGCGTCTGGCGATCAACACCCGGCTTCCCAGCGCCGCCTACATCGACGCCGACACCGTCGGGCGGGTCGCGGAACACGCCCGTTCCGGCCGTCCGCTCTCCTCCGCCCTCGCGGCCTCCGACGCCCCCGCCCCCGGACCGGAGGGGCGTCCCGTCCCCGGGGGGACGGACGCCGGGAACGACGCGGCGCCGTCCGGTCCGCCGCCCGCCGGATCGGACTCCGGGCCCCGCCCGGGCGAGGCCCGGCCGCCCGCGACCGCCCCCGCCGACGTTCCGGTCGCCGGGGAGGCCGCCCGCGCCGCCGGGCCCGGCCTTCGCGCGCCCCATGGGGACGACGAGCCGCCCACGGCGTCGACGGTCGGGGAGGCCGCCGGCGTCGCCGGCGAGGCCCGTCCGGCGGGGTCGGCCGCCGATGCGCCGGTCGCCGGGAGGGCG
>NZ_RRYT01000078.1:2261-2618 GCF_006363815.1 Thermomonospora catenispora | reverse complement strand
AGAGCACCGGCCCACCCTTGAACTCAAGAACCTGGCTCCACTCGGTGAGCGGAATCCAGAGCGGGTGCGGGTGGCCGTGGCCGACCGGACGGCCCTCCATATCCACGGAGGTGTGCGCTTCCCAGTCGTCGCACGTCTCCTGGGTCAGCTCACAGCGGCGCGGGTTGGTGTAGTCGAGGATGCGGACCGTGGACAGGCAGGGCCGACCGGCCTCCAGATCGGGAATCGCGTCATGGACCATTGCCCAGGACTTGCCGGACCCGTTCAAGCCGAAATAGCCCCGGATGGGGTGGGTCCGGCGCATGGCCCGGGCCTTCTCGGATCGCTTGCCGTCGAAGATCGAGTTACCGAGCGTGT
>NZ_RRYT01000078.1:2038-2238 GCF_006363815.1 Thermomonospora catenispora | reverse complement strand
GTTACCGAGCGTGTAGAGCAAAGACATGATGTTGAGTCCTTCCAGCGTGAGCCCTGGCAGGCCCTTCTGCAGCCGGAAAACCACCGGATGCAGAAGCGCCGGCCCGGGCCGAGTTCGGGGGTGAGTGTGGCCGGGTCGGACAGGTGCCGGGCGCGCTCGAGGAAGAAGAACGCTTCCTCGTGCGGGCCCGGCAGCTGTCC
>NZ_RRYT01000078.1:1391-1990 GCF_006363815.1 Thermomonospora catenispora | reverse complement strand
GGGCCCGGCAGCTGTCCTAGAAACCGGAGTTAGGGTTCCGGCGCGGGAGCCGGGAGAGGGAGACCCGGAGCGGGTCGCCGTAGGACCACAGGCGCCGGGCGTCGTGGACGAGGCGCGGCCACGCGGCCCACACGAGGTAGGCCCACAGGCAGTAGCCCAGGAAGACCGGCACCACGTTGCCGTGCGCCCGTGCGATCCAGAGGAACAGGAGCAGGAAGCTGATCCTCAGCGCCCAGCGCCTCACGAGAGCACCGCCCGCAGGTGGAGCACCTGGACCAGCGACCAGAGCACCAGCACGACACCCGTCACCCACACGGCGACCGATGTACGGGCGTTCACAGGTTCCGCCCGGTGGTGAAGCCCACGCCCAGGCGCGCGACCTTGATGCCGAAGCCGGTCACGAGCGAGAGCAGGACGGCCGAGACGACGACGGCCAAGAGGCCGAAGTCCACCCAGGCCCCGACCCCGGAGGCGATCCCGAAGACGTGCCCGGCGTAGCCCGAGGCCGAGTCCACCCAGCCGGGAAGCGAGCCCTCCGCAGGGGGCTCGGGGCTGTCGTCAATGAGCGACGCCAGCCAATAGAGGATCTTGTCCGTGAT
>NZ_RRYT01000078.1:0-1256 GCF_006363815.1 Thermomonospora catenispora | reverse complement strand
CGCCGGTCCCCTCCGGGATGACCTCGTCCAGCTCGGAGCGGAACTTCATGGCCGCAGTGTGGACGGCCGTGGTCTCCATCTCCTGATCGAGCTTCGACCCGAGGTAGCGGAGCGCTTCGTCCTCCGGCTCCAAGGTGTAGAGAATCGCGCAGACCGTCGGCTCATACACGAAATCGACCGGGTTAAATTTCCAGTCGTCGGAGAGACAGTTCTCGTCGTCGTCGTCGTCCTCCCGGCACTTCTCCCCGTCCCACTCCCGGCACTCGGGCCGGTCACGGGTCGGAGTCTCCGNGACCGCCGCAGACCATCAGCCCGGGGATGCACAGCGAGGAAATCGACACCTCCGGGTCCGGGTCCGTCGGGTCCGTGGGCGGGGCCTCCGGGTCCGGGTCCGTGGGGTCCGGGTTCTCCGGGTCCGGCACCGGGTCCGGGTCCGGGTCCGTGGGGTCGGGCACCGGGTCCGTCGGGTTCTCCGGGTCCGGGTTCTCCGTCGTCGGGACCGGGTTCGGGTTCTCCGGGTTCTCCGGGGTCGGCTCCGGGTTCGGGGCCTCCGTCGGACCCGGGGAGGGCTCCGGGTTCTCCGGGCCGGGCACCGGATACGTCGGGACCGGGGAAGGCTCCGGAGAGGGCTCCGGGGCCGGAGTCGCCGGGGGCACGGCCGGGGTCGGCTCCGTGGTCGGAGTCGGGTCCGCCGACGGCTGCACCGACGGGTCCGAGGTCGGCTCCGGCTCCCCGGGCGCAGTCGGTGAAGCCGACGGCTCCGGGTCCGTGGGCTCCGAGGGCTCCGGAGACGGCTCAGCGGGCTGTGAGGGCTCCGGAGAGGGCTCCGGGACCGGAGGGACACTCGGCTCCGTCGAAGGCTTGCACGGGTCCGTGGCCGGGTCATAGTCCGGTTCCATCGGGTTGCACCGAGGGTCATAGAGCGGGGAGTCAGGGTCCTTGTACGGCCCCCACGGGTCCGGGTCCGAGGTCGGCTCCGGCTGGGGCTCGACCGGGTCCGGCTCGGGCTCGGGCTCGGGGTCCGGGTCCGTGGTCGGCTCCGTCTCCGGCTCGGGATAGGTCGTCGGCGGACCGGACCACCCCGGGGGGACGTAGGGCACCGTCTCGGGGTTGCCGTCGATGTTGCCAGGCTCAGCCGGGCACCCCTGTTGCCAGTAGACGCATTCCAGGGTGTTGCAGGAGGACGAGGCCACCGAGTAGGAGCCCCACTTGCAATCGACCCGCTCGGGGGACGTCTCCCGAATGTTGGTCCAGTC
>NZ_RRYT01000077.1 GCF_006363815.1 Thermomonospora catenispora | reverse complement strand
ACAGCTGGCGCCCGCCGCCCACAAGCGGTTCACCGGCCTGAAGAAGGACGTCCGCACGGTCGCCGACGTCCAGCTCCGCCGGATGGAACGGGCGATGGCCCGCGGCCGCACCTGGTCGGCGGAGGAGTTCCGCCGCCACCTCGTGGAGCATCCGCTGGTGTGGCACATCGCCCGCCGGCTGGTGTGGCTCGCCGAGACCGGCGAGGGCGCGACGGCGTTCCGCATCGCCGAGGACCGCACGTTCGCCGACGTCGCAGACGAGACGTTCGTCCTGCCGGAGACCGCCCGCGTCCGCATCGCCCATCCGGTCGACCTGGGCGCGGACGCCGTGGCGGCCTGGTCGGAGGTGTTCGCCGACTACGAGCTGGTCCAGCCGTTCCCCCAGTTGGCCCGCCCGGTCCACGCGCTGACCGAGCAGGAGCGCGCCTCCGGACGGCTGGAGCGGTTCGAGGGTCTCGAGGTGCCGTACGGGCCGCTGCTCGCGCTGACGCGACGCGGCTGGGAGCTCGGTGAGCCCCAGGACGGCGGGGAGCGGGCGTGGATCTCCCTGCACGTCGCCGACGGCGTGCACGTGGTGCTCGAGCTGGATCCGGGGATCGCCGCGATCGGGCCGGACGCGACGGGGGACCACCATGCCTTGACCTACGTGTGGATCGCCCCCGAGCCCGACTGGTACTGGCCCAGCAAGGGCACCCCGCTGACCTTCGGCCTGCTCTCCCCGGTCGTCGCCTCGGAGGTGCTGGCCGATCTGACCGCCCTGGCCGAGGCGGCCGTCTGACCGCGACGGGCCGCGACGCACCGCGCCCGCCGCGCATCCCGGGTGCGCGGCGGGCGCGGCCTGCGCGAAGCGCGCGGAACCTGAAGGATGGGCGCGATGCACGGTGAGCAGAGATCCGGGCGTTATGTCGGCGCCCTCCTCTACGGTGAGGCGCCATGACGGACGAGAGCACCTTGGTCATCCCCGAGGAGTGGCACCGGTCGGTGCATCCGCGGCGGGGCGGGCGCGTCCCGGCGACCCTGAAGGTCGCCGCGAACCCCGGCACGAGGGCCGCCAGGCTGGTGGCGAAGGCGGAGGAGGCGGGCGTCTTCGCCGCGCTGGCCCCGGAGGCGAGCGACGCCGACCTGATCGAGCGGACGCGACGCCATCTGCGCGGAGAGGCCGATCCGGCCGGGGCGGCCGTGGTCGCTCAGCTCGCGGCGATGGAGACCTCCTCGCCGGACAACGCCCTGCGGACCTTCGTCGACGCGTGGGCGGCCGAGCACGGGCCGGCGTTCGCGGCCTGCGCGGTCATGGAGCTGGCCTCGATCAGGGTCAAGCGTCTCCCGGACGGCTCCCGGCACGCCGAGCAGCGCTCCGCCGCCCGCGTCGGGGACGACGACTTCGACTTCACCGGGCGCGGCTGCGCGCGCCGCGTCCGGACCCTGCTGGCGGGCGCGGACGACGCCGACTACCGGGAGGCCGCGGAGCGGCTGGAGGAGCACCGCGACACCCGGGTCCGCCGGCTGCTGGCGGCGTATCTGGTCCCGACCCGGCACGAGTGGGTCGCGCAGTGCTGCGAGGAGGGCCCGGACGACACCTGGAAGTGGCGGTCCGGGGAGCGCAGGGCGCTGTTCCTGTCGCTCGGCGCCCGTGAGCACGTCGAGGCCGTCGAAGGGAAGATCTGGCCGACCTGGCGCGAGGTCGACGCCGAGCTGGCGACGACGCTGCTCGACGGGCTCGGCGCGGACGCGCTGCCCCTCCTCGTGAGCGCCTCCGGCCTGCCCGTCGGGGACGCCACCCGGCGGCGGGTGCTGGAGACGGTGAGCGTGATCCCCACCGACGAGGCGCTCGCGGCGCTGCTCGAGCGGCACGACGGGAAAATCGCCCGGCCGGTGCTGCTGGCGGCGATGACGCGGTTCCCGATGCGGGCGCTGCGGCTGCTGACCCGGGCCGTCGTCGACCTGAACGCCGCCGGCGACGCCGAGGGCGCGGCCGCGATGACCGACCTGCTCCAGGGACAGGTGCTGAACCACCCGGACGCGGCGGCGCGGACCATGGACGAGCTGCCGGACCCCTGCCGCGCGGTGCTCGAGCCGGTGCTGTCGTCCGCCGTGCGGCTCCCGGAGGCGCCCCTGGAGGCCCTGCCGCCGCTGCTGGCCCGGCCGCCGTGGGAGCAGGGGCGCACGAAGGCCGAGCCGGTCGTCATCCCGGAGCTGACGCCCGCGGTCGAGGCGGGCGTGACGTGGCAGGAGGGCGAGCGGGAGCGCTGGGCCGCGTTCCCGCTGCCGGAGCCGCCGGCGGACGCCGACTGGGAGGAGCTCGCCGCGCGGTATCGGGACGGGCGGCTGCCCCGTCAGGAGGCCCTCGCGCTCTTCACCGCCGGACCGGAGGAGATCGTCCGGCCGCTGCTCGCCGCCGGGGCCGAGGACGGCCCCTGGATCGAGGGGGGCGACGCCGCCCGGCTCCGCTCGATCCTCGCCCGCCATGAGCTGGACGCCCTGCCCGCGGCGCTGTCGGCGGCCCGCGCCCGGCCGGCCGTGTTCGCCGACCTGCTCGTGCCGTTCCTGGACGCCCGGGTGGCGAAGCTGATGGTCGAGTGGTTCCACGGCACCGGGCCGCTGCGCGACGTGGCGCTCCGCTGGCTGGACCGGCACGGCGTGCAGGCGGCGCGGCTGCTGATCCCCACGGCGCTCGATCGGCACGCCCACGCGCCGCGCCGCGCGGCCGAACGGGCGCTGCTGGCGTTCTCCCTCCGCCTCGGAGAGGAGCCGATCATCGCCGCGGCGCGCGAGCACGGCGACCGGGCCGCCGACGCGATCGCCGAGCTGCTGACCGTCGGCCCGCCCGATCTGCTCCCGGCCAAGAGGCCCAAGAGCGTCCCCTGGATCGTCCCCGCCAGGCTCCCCCAGGTGCCGCTGCGCGGAGACAAGGACAAGGCCCTGCCCCTGACGGCGATCGGCCATGTGATCACCCTGCTCACCCTGTCCGCCCCCTACGGGGTGCATCCGGGCGTGGACCTGGTCCGCGAGCTGTGCGACCCGGAGTCGCTCGCCGAGTTCTCCTGGGCGCTGTTCCAGGAGTGGAGGAAGACGGGCGAGCCGACGGAGGGCTACTGGGCGCTGCATCAGCTCGCCTGGTTCGGCGACGACGAGACCGCCCGGCGGCTGACGCCCGTCATCCGCGCCTGGCCGGGGCAGAGCGGCCATCGCAAGGCGGTCGCCGGCCTGGACGTGCTCACCGCGATCGGCTCGGACACGGCGCTGCTCCAGCTCCACGGGATCTCCGAGAAGGTCAAGTTCACGGGGCTGCGGGAGGCGGCGCGATCCAAGATCCACCGGCTCGGCGAGACGCTCGGGCTGAGCGCCGACCAGCTCGCCGACCGGCTCGTGCCCGCCTTC
>NZ_RRYT01000076.1 GCF_006363815.1 Thermomonospora catenispora | reverse complement strand
CGCCCATCGACGGCGGCGGCCCATACCCCGGCCCCTGGTAGGGAGGCTGATAAGAGGGCTGCTGCGGCGGCACACCGGGATGCTGCCCACCGCCCTGTGGATGCACGAACGGGCCACCGGCCGGAGGCGCCCCCGGCATCTGCCCGGGCGCCGTCGGCATACCGGCGCCGGGCGTCGCCCCTGGCGCCGCACCGCCGGGCGGCATGGGCATGCCCGGCCTGCCGACGCCGGCAGCAGCGAGGCGACGCTGTCTCATCCGGGAGTAGATCACGGCACCGATCACGAACAGGCCGAGTGCCCCGAAGACGATGACGCCTTGCAGCTCCTCAAACGCCCTGCCGAGGCCCGAGGCCTCCTCGGCCTGCTCGCCGTCGCTGCCGTCCTTCTTCGGAGGAGGAGCGTTCTTCGCCCAGGCGTCGTATTCCTCGAAGACCGGGTTGCCCATGTCCCGCAGCTCTCCGGTGAAGACCCGGTACGGCCTGATAAAGCCGTAACCGGTCATGTCGTCACGTCCCGGAGGTCCAATGTCCTTGGCCGATGCCACAATCTTCTGGACGACCTCACGGTTCTTCATCTGCGGGTACTTGCTCCGCACCAGGGCGACCACACCGGAGGTCAGCGCGGTGGCGATACTGGTTCCGCTGATGCCTTGCTGGAAGGCACCGCCCCTGGCTACCGTGGCCGCGTTGACACCGGGTGCCGCGATGTCGACATAGGGCTGACGCTCTGTCTTCTCCCATGGCCGGGCGTTGACATCGGCCGCCCCGACCGAGAGCACGCCCTTGCAGTTGGCGGGATAGTGAGAGGGGTTCCCGTTCAATCCGTCATTGCCCGCGGCGGCCACGATGACCGCATCGCGTTCGATGGCGTATCGGACCGCCTCCTGGAGTTCAGACGGGCAAGCACCAGGGAGCCCTTGCGACATGTTGATGACCTTGGCACCGCGATCGGCCGCGAAACGCAATCCTTTCGCATAAGCCTGGGCCGACTGCGTCACCACCGGAAGCAGCTTCGCCTCCGGCGCCATCCCCAAGAATCCGCTGTTCCCTCCGCGAGAGGCGATCAACACGGAGATTCCGGTGCCATGCCCGTTGGTCTCGTTCGTGTCGGTGTCGGTGCGCCCGTCACCGCCGCCGCCTTCGAAGTCCGCCCCCGGAAGCACGGCCCCCGACAGTTCCGGCAGGTCGGCATCGACCCCGGTGTCCAGTACCGCGACGACGACGCCTTGCCCCTTGCTATAGGTCCACAGCTCGTTGTGCACCGCCCATATGCCGAACCACCACTGCTGCGGCAGTGGCTGCGGTGCTGTGGCGGCCATTCCGGGGGACGCCGTCACGGCCACCGCGATGACGGCCACCAGGGATGTGGCGATCCTCTGCAATCGCCGCGAAATCGCAGGTAGGGGCATGGCGCAACCGTTCACTCAACGAGTACGGGCAGTCCGGCCTCCGGCCGATCTGCCCGTACCATACCTGCCGTCCTTCCGGCGGCGTCAGCCGATGACCGAGGGACCCGCCTCCTGGTCGCCGGTCCAAATGTCTTCGTCCTCGGTCAGCCAGGTGCTGCGCTCGTGCTCTTCCGACTTGCCGCCTCCATGGCCGCCGGCGCCCATGGGCATGCCCATGCCGGCGAAGCCGCCGCGACCGGCGGCGGGCGTCCCACCGGGGGGCAGGCCGCCGGGCCCCATCCCCGGAGCGTTGCCGGGCAGAGCGCCACCGGGGCCGTTCGCCAGACCGCCCGGGCCGTTGGGCAGGCCGCCGGGACCGCCGGGGAGACCGCCTCCGCCGCCACCGGGGCCCAGACCGCTCGGACCACCGGGGAGACCGCCTCCGCCTCCGCCGCCGCCCAGCCCGGCCAGGCTGGAGCCGCCGTCTGCGCCGGGGAAGTCCGAACCGCCGGGGTAACCGGGACCGCCGGGATAGCCGGGCCCCTTGGGCAGGTCGGAGCCGCCGGGACCGCCGGGAAGGTTGGGGTTGCCGGGCTGACCGGTCGGTCCCTCTGGGATGGCCGGAGAGTCCGGGAAATTCGGGGAGCTCGGGCCCTTGGGGAGGTCCCCCGCACCGGGACCGCCGGGACCGTTGGGCAGGCCGCCGCCCGGCCCGCCGCCGATGTTCGGGTTCGGGGGCTGGGGAGTGTTCGGCGGCATCTCGTACTGGTTGGGATTGGCGGTCGGCATGTTCGAGATGATCTCGGCCGGGAACTCGCTGTTGGACTGCTGAGTCCCGCTGTTGATCTCGCTCATGCCGTAGGCGGCGCTCCAGTTCTCGCCCAGCCACTTCCCGATCACGGCAGGCGCGGTCGTCGGATGGAACGCCATGAGATTCTCGACCCAGCTACGCGAGTCGGCGACGAACTTGTCCGCCCACGAGCCGCTGCCGTACTTGTTCTGCCAATCCGTCTGCCGGGTGGCGTGGTTGTTCAGCGCCTGGCTGACCTGCTTGCTCTTGCTCTGGATCTCCTGCGCCGACCGGTAAGCCTTGTTCAGCTGTTCCAGAGCGCCGCGGGCGGCGTCACCGCCCCACTGCTTTCCCAGCCTGTTCCCATAGTATTCGATCAGTCTGATCGTGTTCTGGAAGGCATCGGCGACCTGACCGTACTGTTGCGCATGGTTCCTGATGAGGTCCGGTCGCATCTTGTCGACCATGTTCTTCAATTCCGTGGCCTGGTTCTCCCAGACCTTGAAGGACTTCAGGATGGACCAGCCAGTGCTGTCCCAGCCCTCATCAACATTTTGCCGGATGGCCTTTTCCTGCCCCATGGCTGTACACCTCCCTCCCGATGGAATCGGATCAGATCATCTTGTTGGGCCCGCCGCCGGAGTTGTTGCCGCTCCTCCCGGCGGCTTCGATGCCCTGCTTGCTGTTCTCCTCGGCCCGCTCGTAGTTCTCGGCCGACCTGAGCAGCGCCTGGATGACGTTCCGGTATGCCATGACGAACTCGTCGATGGTGGAGCCGATGTGCATACGGGCCGAGCGCACGGTGCCGTTGCGGAACGAGTGCCCGCCGTCATAGTCCCCGAAGGCCTCTTCCGACGGAAGAGTGTCCTCCAGGACAGTGCTCCACCGCTTCTCTTCCAGTTTGTCGAGATCCTTTTGGAATTCCTTCGCGATCTCCCGCAGATAGCTGGAGGAGACCTTGATCTCCTTGCTGCCCGGCACAGGCAAGTTGCGCAGGCCCACAGCGGTTCACCTCCTGTCGTTCGTCGCCGTCGCGGCGCTTGCTCGCTCCCCCGACTGCCGCGGATCGGCCGCGAACCGCACGGCGCCCGACCCAAGGAAGCCCTGGCGTCGTCGAACGGCCAGGGCTCCTCGATGCGTCTTCTCGTTCATGGCGGCAGCGGCATGCCGGCGTCGGTCGGTGGTCGACTCAGCCGCTCCAGATGCCGGTGTTCGCCCGCTCCG
>NZ_RRYT01000075.1 GCF_006363815.1 Thermomonospora catenispora | reverse complement strand
ACCCGGATGCCGTGGCGTTCCAGCAGGGCGGTGGTGACACCGATGCCGGGGGTGCGGCGGCGGGTGAAGGTGCCGTCGTTGATCTGGGTGACGCCGCAGGACGGGCTGAACTCCTTGAGCACCGCCACCCGGACGCCGAAGCGCCGGGCGGTCTCCAGGGCCTGGTGGGCGCCGCGCAGGAAGGCGTCGGTGACGTCCTCCCCGCTGCCGGTGACCACACGGGCAGTGCCGTTCAGGACGCCTTCGCCGCCGCCGGTGCCGCTGATCTCGGCGGCCGGGCGGGGGACGGGGAGGCCGCCGCCGACCTCGGGGCAGTAGGGCACCAGCCGGCCTTCCTCCCGCCACCGGTCCAGGATCTCGGCGTGGACGGGCTTGCTGCGGCCGTCGTAGCGGACGGGCCGGCCCAGCAGACAGGCACTGACCAGGACGCGTTCCACGCTTCTCACGCTACCCGCGGCGCCGGCCTGATTCAGCTGTGAGTAAGGAGTGCTGCGCGAGAGCGCATGATTCCGGTGACCGGTGCATGAAGTGCGCCAATTGGGGACAGGGAGAGCGGTGTCCATGACGTTCTCATCCCGGGGAGCCAGGCATGGTACTGCTCGGTCGACCGCTGCAGGAGACGCCGTCGCAGCGGCGTCCCCGAGGGTCGGTGATCATCGATTGGATCACCAGCACCGACCACAAGGTCATCGGCTACCTGTATCTGACGACCGCGTTCGTGTTCTTCCTGATCGGCGGCGTGATGGCGCTGGTGATCCGCGCCGAGCTGGCGGACACGGGGCTGCAGTTCATCAGCAACGAGCAGTACAACCAGATGTTCACCATGCACGGCACGATCATGCTGTTGCTGTTCGCGACCCCGCTGTTCATCGGGTTCGGGAACGTGATCATGCCGTTGCAGATCGGGGCGCCGGACGTGGCGTTCCCCCGGCTGAACATGTTCAGCTACTGGCTCTTCCTGTTCGGCGGGACGATCGTGATGGCCTCGTTCCTGACCTCCTCCGGGGCGGCCAGCTTCGGTTGGACGGGGTACACCCCGCTGACGGAGAAGACCTACTCGCCGGAGGTCGGCGGGGACCTGTGGGTCATGGGGCTGGCGCTGTCCGGCCTGGGCACCATCCTCGGCGGGGTCAACTTCATCACCACGATCGTGGGGATGCGGGCCCCGGGCATGACGATGTTCCGGATGCCGATCTTCACCTGGAACATCCTGCTCACCTCGATCCTGGTGCTGCTGGCGTTCCCGGTGCTGGCGGCGGCGCTGCTGGCGCTGTACGCCGACCGCAATCTCGGGACGCA
Organism: Thermomonospora catenispora; assembly: GCF_006363815.1. Taxonomy (GTDB): domain Bacteria; phylum Actinomycetota; class Actinomycetes; order Streptosporangiales; family Streptosporangiaceae; genus Thermomonospora; species Thermomonospora catenispora. Next base: position 2,157 of record NZ_RRYT01000075.1, on the reverse strand, counting down.
CATCTACGATCCGGCTAACGGCGGCCCGCTGCTGTGGCAGCACCTGTTCTGGTTCTTCGGGCATCCGGAGGTCTACATCATCGCGCTGCCGTTCTTCGGCATCATCACCGAGGTCATCCCCGTGTTCAGCCGCAAGCCGTTGTTCGGCTACATCGGGATGGTGGGGGCGACGATCGCGATCGCCGGGCTGTCGATGACGGTGTGGGCGCACCACATGTTCCCCACCGGGCAGGTGCTGCTGCCGTTCTTCGCGTTCATGACGTATCTGATCGCGGTGCCCACCGGGGTGAAGTTCTTCAACTGGGTCGGCACCATGTGGCGGGGGCAGCTCAGCTTCGAGACGCCGATGCTGTGGGCGCTCGGGTTCCTGGTGACGTTCCTGTTCGGCGGGCTGACCGGGGTGATCCTGGCCTCCCCGCCGCTGGACTTCCACGTGCACGACTCCTACTTCGTGGTGGGCCACTTCCACTACGTGGTGTTCGGCACCGTGGTGTTCGCGATGTTCGCCGGCTTCTACTTCTGGTGGCCCAAGTTCACCGGGAAGATGCTGAACGAGACGCTCGGCAAGTGGCACTTTTGGACGCTGTTCATCGGCTTCCACACCACGTTCCTGGTGCACCACTGGCTGGGCGCGGAGGGCATGCCGCGGCGGTACGCCGACTATCCGGAGGAGTTCCTGGCCCTCAATCGGGTCTCCAGCGCGGGGGCGTTCCTGCTGGGGGTCTCCACGCTGTTCTTCCTCTACAACGTGTACCGCACCGCCCGGCACGGCAAGCGGGTGAACGCGGACGACCCCTGGGGGTATGGGAACTCGCTGGAGTGGGCGACGTCCTGCCCGCCGCCGCGGCACAACTTCCACGCCATCCCGCGGATCAGGTCCGAGCGTCCGGCGTTCGACCTGCACTACCCGCACACCTTGGAGAGCGGTGAGCTGGGCTCGGGCTCCCGGGCCCGGGGCGAGGTGGGCGGAGGGGCGCAGGAGGGGCCGCCGCCGGAGGGGGAGCCGCGGTCGGGGTGACCGCGCCGCCCGGTCAGCGGCCGTGGTGCTCGCGGCGGTAGCGGGAGGCGGCGAACGCGGCGGCGCGGATCGCGGCGAGGGGGCTGAGCCGCATGGCCCGCCAGGCGGCCCGGCCGATCCTGGGGGCGACGATCATGGCCTGGTTGCGGTCGACGCCGCGCATGACGTCGCGGGCGAGCCGCTGGGGGCTGTAGAAGCCGCCGGCCTGCTTCTTGATCTCGCCGCGGCCGTCGCCGCTCATCGGGGTGGCGGGCAGGTCGGGGTTGATGTTCTGCAGCAGCGGGGTGTCCACGAAACCGGGGCACACCACGCTGACCTTGACGCCGGTGCCGGCGGCCTCGGCGCGCAGCGCCAGCGACAGGCCGACGACGGCGTGCTTGGTGGCGGTGTAGGGGATGCCCATCGGCATGGGCACCAGCCCGGCCAGCGAGGCGGTGTTGACGATGTGGCCGGAGCGCTGCTCCAGCATGATCGGGTATGCGGCCTGCACGCCGTGGACGACGCCTTTGAGGTTGACGTCGATGGCGCGGTTCCAGTGGTCGAGGGTCAGCTCCTCGGCCAGGCCCCCGATCGCGATGCCGGCGTTGTTGAAGACCAGGTCCAGCCGCCCGTGCTCGTCGCGCACGCCGGTGTAGAGGGCGGTGACCGCCTCGGGGTCGGTGACGTCCAGCTCCGCGGCCACGGCCCGGCCGCGGCCGAGGGTGTTGAGCCTGTCGGCCACCTTCTCGGCGCCGGGAGCGTTGAGGTCGGCGACCACCACGGTGTCGCCGCGGGCGACGAGTTCGGTGGCGATGGCGCGGCCGATGCCCGATGCGCCCCCGGTCACGATCGCGATGTTCATTGGGCTGGCTCCCTGGCTCGGGCCGAGACGGCTATTGGACCGATCATCGAGTACGTCGGGGAAGTCTAGTGCTCACATCCTGCCCTGTGCGCCGCGGCGGCCGTTCACCGTGCCCGGCCGTCGCCGCACCGGCGCCCTGGATGAGCCCGCCTCGGCCGGGGACGGGCCGGGCGGCGGAGAGCGGACCGCGGGCGGCCCGGTCGACTGCGGCGTCTCCCGGGCCGGGCGCACCGGGCCGGGACGATCGGACGAGGGGCGCCGGGCGGCGGAGGGGACGCGGCCGCCCCGTCGGCGGGCC
>NZ_RRYT01000074.1:1228-3821 GCF_006363815.1 Thermomonospora catenispora | reverse complement strand
CGGCCGGGTTTTTGCCTCCCGGCGGGACGCCCGTTCATCCGCTGCCCTGCGGCCCTGGCGGGCCTCCGGGAAGCGGACGACCGGCCCAGGGGTAAGCGCTGACGCCGCCCGCCATGACCGAACGAGTTCTCTGCTGGAGAGCCAGAAGGCATAGATCAGGCTCAGCCAGCACAGACCCACCACGGCCGCGAGGACCACCAGTTCTGGACTCACAGGAACACGGCTCCCAACAGGCACAGGCCCGAGTAGTAGACGAGGACGAAGGCCGCGAACTCACCGAGCGCCAACCAATCCGCTTCGGAGGTCGGCCACCACACCGGGACTCACCGCTCCGCGAGCTTCTGTGCCACGAGGACGCAGAGGAACAGCAGGAGCAGGACGAGCACCACGGCGAACGGCTCGGCGTAGGACGCGAGTAGAGCGAGGTTCTCGGAATCCGAGGAAGACCACCCCTCCGAAGACGACGGCGGAGACGGCTCCGCAGACGACGAGGGCGAGGGAGACGGAGCCGGTTCCGGTGCCGACGAAGGCTCCGGAGATGACTCCGAGGGAGACGGCGAAGCCGGAGGCGACGACGAGGAAGGGTCCGGGGTGGGGGGCTCGGTCGGCTCCGGAGACCCGGACGGCTCCGGTTCCGTGTCCATCAGCCACGACCGCCCGCCCACATCACGAGCAGACCGCCGACCAGAGCGACCAGCACCACGACCCCCGCCGCGATCAGCACCCGGTCAGGCGAGAACGCCTCGACCGATGCCAGCACATCAGCCACGACGACTACTCAGCGGCCGTGAGCAGGTTCTCGGCCTCGTCCCGACGGAGCGCCGTCGGGTAGTCCGCGACGTAGTCCAGGGTCGGCCGCTGACCGTAGACGTCGGCGTTGGCGAGGACATCGACCTTGTCGCNNNNGGCGAGGACATCGACCTTGTCGCCCATGTTGAACGTCCGACCGTTGCGGGTCGGGTCGAAGCGCAGGATCGAGACGCCGGAGGCCGCGACGATCACGGGAACGCTGTGGAAGGTGTACTCCTTGCCGTCCTTGTTGGAACGGACGACGTCCGTGACCGGGATACCGCAGTCACCAGTGACGCGCACGAGGTTAGCCATGAGAGTTCTCCATCTTGAATGCGCCCGGTCACAGCCGGTAGCGCGTAGCGTGATGTTTGCGGCAGGCCCAGGGGCTCAATCCATAAGGGCCTGCCGCCACCGTGAGAAGTCCATTAGGGGGAGCTTTCACGCGAGTCGCCGCCCGTCTCCCGGGCCGCACGTCTGAGAGAAGTATTAACCGGCGCTGACCATTCAGATTCACGGATTTGCGTTCGTGACGTTTCATTACGAGACGGTAACTCTCAGCCCCACGTCACCAGTCCCCAGGCGCAGCGCCCCGGCCCAAACCCACGGCCGGGACGGTGCCCCTGGAGACCGTCAGCCCGCCGACCTATCCTCAGCACACCGCCAGCCGAACACCGGCTGTCACTCTCCCAAGGGACACACCATGCGAACGAGCACACTGCTTATCTTGACCACCGCCGCGACGTCGGCGCTGTACGTGAAGCGATCACGTACACGAGCCCGGCTCACGAACACCGACCCGCGCGGCNGTCATCCGCGATCCAGGAGGCCCGGGTCCGAGGCGCGGCCGAGCACAAGACGAGCCACCGCTACGCGATCACGTTGAACCCCGGCATCAAGGGCACCCGTTGCGTGCTGTGCGGGGACTTCTTCGCATGAGCACGGGACAGTGGGGAACCGGCGCGCTGTTCTACCTGGAGGCCCTGTGGATTGGTCAAACGCTATGGGAGCTTTTGATACGCTGACGCACGTCAACCGACACCCCCCCCGTGTCTGACGCACATCACCAGAAGGCCCCCGGGACGGATCATCCCGGGGGCCTTCTGCGTGCCCGGACGGCCTACGAGCTCGGCAGCCGGAACCCCACCGGATGCCGAGCCCTCCGGCCGGCCGGAGCCGTGACCTCAGAACGAGGCCGGGAAATCCACCGCATCCTGTTCCAGCAGAAGCCACGCCCGGTAGTCCCGAATGCGGTCCGCCTGGAAGGCATGAGGCCGGATCGGAGACGGAGCCAGCGACCGGGCGAGCTGAGACGCAAACGCCGGGCCGTCATTGGCCGTGACGAACCCGGAGCCACCGGAGAACCGCCGCACGGAGCGCCGTGTCTGCCACCGCCACCGGCCGCGCACGTTCCCGTCCTCGTCCACCAGGGGGAAGCCGTCGGGACCGCGCCGGACGCGGAAGACCCGCACGCGCCGGGTCAGCCCTTTGGCGTCATGGTGACGGCGCAGGGTCCGGGAGACCTTGAAGAAGTCCTCCGGGGAGACGTCCACACCGGCCGTGACCTTCTCCAAGTTCCACCGGCCCCAGAACCGGCCGACGGACTGCCCCTCCCACAGCTCGGGAGCGGTGTTCTGGTACTCCTTCGCCCCACCGGCCGAGCCGCCGTGCTTGGAGAAGTAGACCGCCAGCCGCTGAGGGTCCGAGGCCCGCAGGCCGTCGGCGTAGTCCACGCCGGTCCCGGCCAGAATGTGGCGGCGGCGCTGTTCCGGGTCCGAGTGGTTCACCACGTCGGCCCAGGTCT
>NZ_RRYT01000074.1:0-1169 GCF_006363815.1 Thermomonospora catenispora | reverse complement strand
GCCCAGGTCTGCGAGCACCACTCGGGGAACGTCAGCTCTGCCGCCTCAGTCTGACCCCAGCGCACGAGCGGCCGGGTCCCCTGGGGGATCGCCATGAACAGGTGCCAGTGCGGAGCCCCGCGCCGTTGGAATTCCCGCTTCCACACCGCGCACAGCTTCTCGTCCTTGGAGAACCACGCCCGCTCCATGCGCTTCCGGAACTTGCGCATCAGCTCAGCGGCGGCGGCCGCCGAGGGAGCGACCGACTCCCACTCCCCCGGGAGGGTAAGCGTGAGCATCGCCGGGACACCACCGCCGCTGAACAAGGGCTCATAGTCCAACTGCGCGAGCGACTTGATCATGTTCGCCCGGGACTTGCGGGACCACTCGGAAATCACGTCCCGAGTCCCGCCGCCGCCCTGCTGCTCTTCCTCGCCTAGCGGCTCGTCGTGGAGCAGGCCCACGGCTACCTGATCGGCCGCGAACCGGGCCGAGGTCGAAGCCCGATCCATCGAACGATCCCGCTTCTGCACGTTGGTCCGGGACACCTGGACGACACCGGGAGCGACCGTCACGCGGTAGCGGTTCGCCGGAGCTTCCTCCCCGGTAGCCCGCGTGTTGCCCCACCGCTCCACGGCCGGGAACAGATCACGGGCCGCTGAGACGAGGTCAGGAGACGGGAAGTTGCGACCATGACCGCCCAGGGCCGAGAGGTCCGAGGGGACCTCTAGAGCGCCCTCCGGGCAGATATGGCGCATATGACAAGCCCCGGGGCCGTCGGCCCCCGTAGGGGCCTCCAGCGCGGCCGTGAGGCCGGGTGCCTGGCTTGTGTCGGCGTCAGCGCCTACCATTGGGGAACATCCTTCACATGGAGAGTGACAGGAACTCGGAGACGGGCCGTTGACGCGGCCCGTCTCTCCTGCTTTGTGAGTGCAATCATGCCACGCATGTATCTGCATTGTCGGAAGCGTGACCAGCACAGTCCGCAGGCAGACCCGCAGTGACCGGCACAGCGTCCAGGCGGAGCGGGGCTCCGGTGCGGTCCTCGGCGCTGGCGCGCCGTGCGGTCCTCCCGGTTCCCCGCTGCGCCTTCTTCGCAGTGTGATCGGGGCACGAGCAGGGAGCCGCACGACGAACACCGCCGCAGTACGCGCACCGGCCAGCGTCAGAGACGGTGCCGATGTGCAGGA
>NZ_RRYT01000073.1 GCF_006363815.1 Thermomonospora catenispora | reverse complement strand
GGCCGCACGCCCCGCCGCAGGGCGCCCCGGCGCCTCCCGGCCCGCGCCGCGCCGACGGCCGGCGACGCCCGTCGCCGACGCCGGGCCGGTGCGGCTCACCCGGCGGGGGAAGGTCGTGGTCGGGATCGGCGTGGCCGGGCTGATGGCGGGGTCGTTCTGGCTCGGGACGATGAGCGGAGAACGCGAGGAGACGACCCCACGGCAGGACGCGTGGGTGGTCGTGCAGTCCGGGGACACGCTGTGGACCATCGCGACCCGGGCCAGGCCCGACGCCGACCCGCACACGACCGTGCAGCGGATCATCGAGGCCAACCGCCTGGGCGGGGCGGCCGTGCGGCCGGGGCAGGCGCTGCGGATACCGGGCGGGTGACCGACGGGGGAAGGCGACACGCCGACGGGGGACCGCTGCGCCCCGTGTGATGAGGGTCTACGGCCGAGGTGATCGTTCCGGCTTGCACTGGACCCGGCCGACCCCTACGGTTGACCACAACATCTAGTAGTTACACCGATGTGATTATCCACAAGTTGTGGTCTTGTGGCGGTCTGTCAGGGGAGGTCGAGAGACGTGCACTGCCCGTTCTGCCGGCACCCCGACAGCCGGGTGATCGACAGCCGGTCCGCCGAGGACGGCGCGGCCATCCGGCGCCGCCGCTCCTGCCCCCGGTGCGGCAAGCGCTTCACCACACAGGAGACCGTGCTGCTGATGGTGGCCAAGCGCAGCGGGGTCACCGAGCCGTTCTCCCGAGACAAGATCATCGCCGGGGTCCGGCGCGCCTGCCAGGGCCGTCCGGTCGACGAGGATGCGCTAGCCAAGCTGGGGCACCAGGTGGAGGAGGCGATCCGGGCCACCGGGGTCGCCGAGATCGCCTCCCATGAGGTGGGCCTGGCCATCCTCGGGCCGCTCCGCGAGCTCGACGAGGTCGCCTACCTGCGATTCGCCTCCGTCTACCGGGGGTTCGAGTCGCTGGAGGACTTCGAGCGGGAGATCCGAGCGCTGCGCGCCGCCAAGGAGCGGGATCGGGCGGAGCGCGACGAGTGAAAAATCCCGGCCGGCGGACGAACCGGCCGTGAGACATCGTTGTTCCTGGTAGAGGGCCGACTGCGGCCTGAAGGGGGATAGTCATGACCGAAACGGTGAGCGGCTCGGCGTCCCGACGAGGCAAGAGCCGCAAAGGGCTGAAGATCAAGCGGATCTTCACCACACCGGGGGTCCATCCGTACGACCAGGTCACCTGGGAGCGCCGGGACGTCGTCATGACGAACTGGCGGGACGGGTCGGTCAACTTCGAGCAGCGCGGAGTGGAGTTCCCCGACTTCTGGTCGGTGAACGCGGTCAACATCGTGACCTCCAAGTACTTCCGCGGCGCCGTCGGCACCCCCCAGCGCGAGTGGAGCCTCAAGCAGCTGGTCGACCGGGTCGTCGACGTCTACACCGAGACCGGCAAGGCGCACGGCTACTTCGCCTCCGACGAGGACGCCGAGATCTTCGACCACGAGCTCAAGTACGCCCTCGTCCACCAGATCTTCAGCTTCAACTCCCCCGTCTGGTTCAACGTCGGCACCAACTCGCCCCAGCAGGTCAGCGCCTGCTTCATCCTGTCGGTGGACGACACCATGGAGTCGATCCTCGACTGGTACAAGGAAGAGGGGATCATCTTCAAGGGCGGCTCGGGCGCCGGGCTGAACCTGTCGCGGATCCGCTCCAGCAAGGAGCTGCTGTCCTCGGGCGGCACCGCCAGCGGACCGGTGTCGTTCATGCGCGGCGCGGACGCCTCGGCCGGCACCATCAAGTCGGGCGGGGCGACCCGGCGGGCCGCCAAGATGGTCGTGCTGGACGTCGACCACCCCGACATCGAGGAGTTCATCTGGACCAAGGCGCGCGAGGAGGACAAGATCCGCGCGCTGCGGGACGCCGGGTTCGACATGGACCTGGGCGGCAAGGACATCACCAGCGTCCAGTACCAGAACGCCAACAACTCCGTCCGGGTCTCCGACGAGTTCATGCGCGCGGTGGAGAACGACGAGGAGTTCGGCCTGCGCGCCCGGCTCACCGGCGAGGTCATCGAGACCGTCCGCGCCCGCGACCTGTTCCGCGCCATGGCCCAGGCCGCCTGGGAGTGCGCCGACCCGGGCATCCAGTACGACGACACCATCAACGACTGGCACACCAACCCCGAGACCGGGCGCATCACCGCGAGCAACCCGTGCTCGGAGTACATGAGCCTGGACAACTCCTCCTGCAACCTGGCGTCGATCAACCTGCTGAAGTTCCTGCGGGAGGACAACACCTTCGACGTCGAGCGGTTCGTGAAGCTGACCGAGCTGATCATCACCGCGATGGACATCTCGGTCACCTTCGCCGACTTCCCCACCGAGAAGATCGCCGAGACCACCCGGGCCTACCGGCAGCTGGGCATCGGTTACGCCAACCTCGGCGCGCTGCTGATGGCCACCGGGCACGCCTACGACTCCGACGGCGGACGCGCCCTGGCCGCGGCGATCACCTCGCTGATGACCGGCACCGCCTACCGCCGCTCCGCCGAGCTGGCCGCCGTCGTCGGCCCCTACGAGGGGTACGCGCGCAACGCCGAGGCCCACAAGCGGGTGATGCGCAAGCACGCCGCCGCCAACGACGACCTGCGCACCCTCGGCGAGATGGACAAGGCGATCCACGCCGAGGCCACCCGGCAGTGGGCCGAGTGCCTGACCCTGGGGGAGAAGCACGGCTACCGCAACGCCCAGGCCTCGCTGCTGGCCCCCACCGGGACCATCGGGCTGATGATGGACTGCGACACCACCGGCATCGAGCCCGACCTGGCGCTGAAGAAGTTCAAGAAGCTGGTCGGCGGCGGGTCGATGGAGATCGTCAACCACACCGTCCCGCGGGCCCTGCGCACCCTGGGCTACCCCGACGAGCAGGTGGAGGCGATCGTCGAGTACATCGCCGAGCACGGGCACGTGGTGAACGCGCCCGGCCTGCGCCCGGAGCACTATGAGGTGTTCGACTGCGCGATGGGCGAGCGGGCGATCAGCCCGATGGGCCACGTGCGGATGATGGCCGCGGTCCAGCCGTTCCTGTCCGGCGCCATCTCCAAGACCATCAACATGCCCGAGCACGCCACCGTCGAAGACGTCGAGAAGGTGTACTTCGAGGGCTGGAAGATGGGCCTCAAGGCGCTGGCGATCTACCGGGACAACTGCAAGGTCGGCCAGCCGCTCTCGGCCGCCAAGAAGAAGCAGGAGAAGCAGGAGGGCAAGGCCGAGTCCGCCCCGGTCCCGCCCCGCCCGGTCCGCAAGCGGCTGCCCAAGCAGCGTCCGGCCACGGTCACCCGGTTCTCGGTGGCCGGCGCCGAGGGCTACATGACCGCCTCCACCTACCCCGACGACGGGCTGGGCGAGGTGTTCCTCAAGCTCGGCAAGCAAGGGTCGACCCTGGCCGGGGTGATGGACGCGTTCTCCATGGCGATCTCCATCAGCCTCCAGTACGGGGTGCCGCTGGAGACCTGGGTGGAGAAGTTCACCAACATGCGGTTCGAGCCGGCCGGGATCACCGACGACCCCGACATCCGGATGGCCACCTCGGTGATGGACTACATCTTCCGCCGGCTGGCCCTGGACCACCTGCCGTACGAGAAGCGGGCCGAGCTGGGCATCTTCACCGCCGAGGAGCGCGCCATGCAGGCCAACGGCGAGGACCCGGCCGCCCTGCACACCGACGCGGAGGTCGCGCGGGAGACCCTGGCGCAGACCGCCGAGATCGCCAAGCCCGCGCCGCGTCCGCAGCCCGAGCAGCCCTCCGCCGGCGGCCGGTCCGTCATCGAGAGCCGCCAGGGCCGCACCGCCGACGACGCGCCCCTGTGCATGACCTGCGGCACCAAGATGCGCCCGGCGGGCAGCTGCTACGTGTGCGAGGGCTGCGGCTCCACCAGCGGCTGCAGCTGATCGCGACACCGCCGCCGACGACGGCGCACGCCTCCGGGGAGCCGGCCTCGCCCGCCGGCTCCCCGGCCGCGCCGTGCGGCCCCTCGCCGCGCCCGGCCCCCTCCCGCGCCGCCCGGAGGCGCGGCGCAGGCGCCGGCCGCCGTGGTCG
>NZ_RRYT01000072.1 GCF_006363815.1 Thermomonospora catenispora | reverse complement strand
GCGCGGGCGGCCGATGACGCGGCGGCTGCGGCCGCTGCGGCGGTGCGGGAGGCGGGGCCGGGGCGGGCGAGGACAGGCTCTTGAGGGCGTCCAGCGCCTGGGTCGTGGGGCCGGGACCGTCGTCGTCGGGGCCCGGCAGCGGGGCGGGCCTGCTCCCGGCCGGCGCCTCGGCCCGGCCGTCGGGTGCGGCGTGCCGACGGCCCCGCGGCGGCGAGGAGGGCACGGCCTGCGACAACGACTCCATGAACGCGGGCACGTCACGGGCCGGCAGCCGGAAGGTTCCGCTGCAGACCCCGCCGTTCCAGATGCTGATCACCATGACCTGGGCATCGGGATGCCAGCTGAGCCGCAGCGCTCGGTCCTTGCCCCGGTCGTCGAAGAAGACCTCTCCGTCCCGGGGCAGCGGGGTCGCGCCTGACATGGCGTTCATAGTGGCTGTGCCCCGGGCGCTTGTCCAGGCCGGCCCCCGGGAGCGGTGACCGGCATCACGCCGCGTCATGCCCGCCACGCCCGTCATGTCGGGTCCGGCGGGGCCAGCACGCGCAGGGCGCCGGGGAGCACGCGGGCGGTGACGGGGAGGCCGCCCAGCAGCTCCCCGTCCGCGCCGTACCGCAGCCGCCTCCTGACCGGGGCCGCCTGCTCGATCCGCACCTCGCGGCCGCGCAGCACCTCCACCTGGGGACGCCGCACGTGGGTCCCCTCGGTCAGCTCCCGCATCACCGTGAAGAACAGCAGCCGCGACGAGCGATTGATGATCACCACGTCCAGCAGTCCGTCGTCCACCCGGGCCTGGGGGGCCACCCGCCGCCCGAAGCCGTAGTAGCCGGAGTTGGCCGCCACGACGGTGTAGCCCTCCCGGCGGTAGGCGGTCCCGTCGACGGTGACGCGGTAGGCGACCGGGGGCCAGGCGGCCACCGCCCGCATGCCGCCGACGTAGTAGGCGGCGGCCCCGCGCAGCCTGGACCGGTTGGCGTAGTGGTTGGCCAGCGCGTCGACCCCGGTGTAGACGCTGCCGAGCACCGGCACCCCGTTGGCCTCGATGGCGTCGATCCGGCGGGGCTCGCCGTGCAGCAGCAGCGCCGCCAGCTCCCGCGGGTCGGTGGGCAGGCCGAGCTGACGGGCGAAGTCGTTGCCGCGCCCGGCCGGGACGATCCCGATCACCGCGTCGGTCCCGGCGAGCGCGCCGCCCACGCATCCGGCCATGCCGTCGCCGCCGACGGCCAGCACCACCCGGCCCGCCTCGGCCGCCGCGCGGGCCAGGTCGGCGGCGTGCCCCAGGCAGTCGCTGTACTCCACCTCGACCTGCGCTCCGGCCTCGCGCAGCAGCCGGGTGAGCCGCAGCAGCATCGCGGCGGAGGCGGAGGCGCCGGGGCCTCCGGCGGAGGGGTTGACGACCGCGGTGAAGGAACGCAGGGCCATGGTCACCTCAGGGCAGCAGAACACCGGGGTTGAGGATTCCGACGGGGTCGACGCGCCGTTTGACCGCGCGCAGCAGGTCCACCGCGAGCGGGCCGATCTCGGCGGCGTACCAGTCGCGATGGTCGGTGCCCACGCCGTGGTGGTGGCTGATGGTGCCGCCCGCCGCGATGATCGCGTCGTTGGCGGCGCGCTTGGCGCGCCGCCAGTGCTCCACCGGATCGGGCCCCTGGGCGGAGACGACGGTGAAGTACAGCGAGGCGCCCGCCGGGTAGACGTGCGAGATGTGGCACATCACCAGCGGCGGGGTGCCCGCCTCGGTGAGGGCTCCGGTGAGGGCGTCGCGGACGGCCGCGTACAGCGCGGGGATCTTCGACCAGAACGTCGCGGTCTCCAGCGTCTCGGCCGTCGCCCCGACGTCCAGCAGGGCGTCCCGCAGGTAGGGGGCGCTGAACCGGCCGTGCGCCCAGCTCTCGCCCGGCTCGGCGCCGAGCGGTTCGCCGCCGGCCTCGCGCAGCGTGCGCGCCACGGCGGCGCGGCGGGCGGCGACCTCCTCCTCAGCGCCCTCGTATCCGGCGACGACCAGGCAGCCGTCCTCCTGGAGGGCGCCGATCCGATCCGGCCGGGCCAGGCCGACCATGGTCTCGGTCTCGTCCGACAGGCGCAGCACGGTCGGCAGCGGCCCGTCCTGGGCGATCCGCCGCAGCGCGGCCGTCCCGGCGTCGAAGGAGGGGAACCGCCAGCCCTCGTAGGCGCTGACGGCGGGCGCCGGGCGGACCCGCACGGTCACCGCGGTGATGACGCCGAACGCGCCCTCCGAGCCGAGCACGAGCTGGCGCAGGTCCGGTCCGGCCGCCGAGCGGGGGGCGCGGCCCAGCTCCAGGGTCCCCTCGGGGGTGGCCACGGTCAGGGCCTGGACCATCTCGTCGAAGCGGCCGTATCCGGCGGAGGCCTGGCCGCTGGAGCGGGCCGCGGCGAATCCGCCGATGGTGGCCCACTCGTACGACTGGGGGTAGTGGCCGAGGGTGAACCCGCGCTCGCGCAGCAGCTCCTCCGCGCGGGGGGCGCGCAGGCCCGGCTGCAGGACGGCGGTGCGGGACACCGGGTCGAGGTCCACCAGGGCGTCCAGCCGGCACAGGTCCAGCGCCACGACGCCGGTGAAGCCGTCCGCCCGGGGGGCCAGGCCGCCCACCACGGAGGTGCCGCCGCCGAACGGGACGACCGCGATCCGCCGCTCGGCGCAGATCCGCAGCACCGCCAGCACCTCGTCGTGGTCCGCCGGCAGGACCACCGCGTCGGGGGCGTCGGCGACCTCCCCGGCGCGGATCCTCAGCAGGTCGGGCGTGGACTTGCCGCGGGTGTGGCGGATGCGGGTCTCGGCGTCGGCGCGCACGTAGGGGTCGCCGACCGCCTGGGCCAGCGCGGTGAGGGCGTCCCCGGGCAGCCGCGGGTCGGCGACCTTGACCTGGTCGAGCCGGAGCGGGGGCGTCTGAGCGGGCCGCACGCCGAGCAGGTCGCGCAGCAGACGGGTCACTGAGTCCGGCAGCGGCGTCGCCCGGGCCGGATCCCCCCACCCGTTCCACGCCATCCGTTGCGGTTCCACCCTTACCTCCCGCCGTCGGGTCGATGCGCACAGCATGCGCTTACACTGTGACATATGCCGTCCATTCGTCACAAGAACACGGATGTGGACGCGGTGCTGGACGCGGCCCGGGACTGCGTGCTGGCGGTGGGGGTGCGGCGCACCACGCTCACCGACATCGCCCGGCGCGCGGGGGTGTCCCGGATGACGCTGTACCGCCGCTGGCCGGACGCCCGGCGGATCCTCGCCGATCTGATGACCCGCGAGCTCGCCGCGATCGCCGACGCGGCGACGTCGGCGGCCGGCGCGGACGGCACGACGCGCGACCGGCTGGTGCGCGCCCTGGTGGCCGGAGTCCGGGCGATCCGCTCCCATCCGCTGTTGCGCAAGACGATGGAGGTCGACTCGGACCTGCTGCTGCCGTACCTGCTGCAGCGCCGAGGGGCCAGCCAGAACGCCTTCCTCCGCCATCTGGAGGAGGCCATCCGCGCCGGACACGGCGACGGCTCGATCCGGACGGGCGACCCGGTCCGCCAGGCCCGCTCGGTGCTGCTGGTGGCCCAGTCGTTCGCGCTGTCGGGACCGACCATGGCCGACGAGGAGCACCCCCTCGAGGCCCTCGACGACGAGCTCCGCGACATCCTGGAAAGGGCACTCACCCCGTGAACTCCTCGCTGAACGCCGCCCGCCGCGCCCGCGAACTGGCCGAGCTGCCCGACCGCGTGGTCGACCTGCTGGTGGTCGGCCTCGGCGCGACCGGCGCCGGGGCGGCCCTGGACGCCGCCGCGCGGGGCCTGTCGGTCGTCGCGATCGACGCCCACGACCTGGCCTTCGGCACCTCCCGGTGGAGCTCCAAGCTGGTCCACGGCGGGCTGCGCTACCTGGCGTCCGGGCGGCTGGACGTGGCCCGCGAGAGCGCCGTCGAACGCGACGCGCTGATGCGGCGCATCGCCCCCCATCTGGTCTCCGCCGCTCCGTTCGTGCTCCCGCTGACGACCGCGACGCCTCGGGCGCAGGGGGCGCTGACCTGGGCGGGGCTGCTCGCCGGGGACGCGCTGCGCAAGGGGGCGGGCACCCCGCGGTCGGTGCTGCCGCCGCCGCGCCGGCTGTCGGCGGCCCGCACCCGCGAGCTGGCCCCGGCGCTGCGGGCGACCGGGCT
>NZ_RRYT01000071.1 GCF_006363815.1 Thermomonospora catenispora | reverse complement strand
CGGCGGCGGCTGCGGGGGAGGGACCGGCGGCTCGGGCCGCGGGATGGGCGGACGCGGCCCCGGCGGCTCGGGCGGCGGGGGCGGCGGCACGGGAGGCGGCCCCGGCGTCGAGACGACGGCGGCCGCGGGGAGGGTCACAGGGGTGGTCATGCCCCTGGTCGTACCCGCCGGAGGTCAGATGACCGCCGATACCGGGCGCGGCATGTGCGTGGACTTCGGGAACAGGGCAGGATGGACCCCATGAGGGACACCCGAGCGACGGCTCACGGGTTGCGCACCGCCATCGAGCGCAGCGGCTATTATCCGGCACTCGTCGCGGATGCGGTGGAATCTGCGCTGGGCAACGAACCGGTGCTGGCCTACGTGGTGCACCACGAGGCCACGTTCGACCCGGCCATGGAGGTGCGGCGGCATGTGACCGTGCTGGTCCTGTCGCCCACCCGGCTGCTGGTGTGCCACACCGACGAGCATCCGCCCGGCGAGGGAGTGCCGCAGGCCCATGCGTCGACCACCACCGAGGCGGTCCGGCTGGACCGGATCCAGTCCGTCGCGGTGACGCGGGTGGTGCCCGACCCCGCCTCGTACGTGCCGGGGGTTCCGCCCTCCGAAGTGGTGCTGACCATCGGGTGGGGGGCCATCGCCCACGTCGACCTGGAGCCCGCCACCTGCGGGGACGAGTCCTGCGAGGCCGATCACGGCTACACCGGCAACGTGACCGCCGACGACATGTCGCTGCGGGTGAGCGAGGCCGCGGACGGTCCCGACGCGGTCGTGCAGGTGCTCGACTTCGCCCAGGCCCTCTCCGAGGCCACCGCCGCCGCCGGCTGACCCGGCGGCCCCCGACGGCGACCGCCCCGCGCCCGCGGAGGTCCACGGGAGCCCGCGGGGCCTGCGCAGCGGCCCCGGAGAAGACGGTCCCGCGACGAGGAGGGGACGGCACGGGCCGCCCGGGGATACCGTGGTTCCGGCGTGTCGGGCGAAGGGGAGGTCACGTGGGGTTCGAGCTGGACGGTGCGCAACTGCCGCGGTACGGCGCCGGGGCGCTGGCCGATCTGACCCCCTCGGTGCTGGCGGCGCTCGGGGTCCCCGGAGGCCGCAACGTCTTGGACCTTCCGGAGAGCCGCCGGGTGTGCGTGCTGCTCATCGACGGGCTCGGCTGGGAACAGCTGCGCGAGCACGCCGACTGCGCCCCGTTCCTCGCCTCCCTGCCCGGCCGGGAGCTGACCGCCGGGTTCCCCGCGACCACGGCCACCAGCCTGGCCTCCCTCGGCACGGGACTGCCGCCGGGCGGGCACGGCCTGATGCACCTCCAGGTGGCGGTGCCCGGGACCGGGAGGCTGATCAACTGCCTGCGGTGGGACGACTCGGTGGACCCCGAGGAGTTCCAGGCGGCGCCCACCGGCTATGAACGGGCCGCGGCGGCGGGAGTGCACGTGGCGTACGTGGCCCACGGCGCGTACCGCGGCAGCGGCCTCACCCGGGCGACCGCGCGCGGCGCCGCCTACGAGCCCGCCGACAGCCTGGGACAGCTGGTCGCCCGGGCCGAACAGGAGCTCGGCAAGGGCGACCGGTCGTTCGTCACCGTCTACCACCCCGACCTGGACTCCACCGGGCACCGGCACGGCGTCGGCTCGCCCGCCTGGCGCTACCAGCTCTCCTTCGCCGACCAGCTCGCCCGGCACATCGCGGAGGTCCTTCCGTCCGGCGCCGCCCTCTACATCACCGCCGACCACGGCATGACCAACCCCGCCGACCGGGTGGACGCCGACGCGGTGGAGGCGCTGCAGGAGGGCGTGGCGCATCTCGGCGGGGACGCCCGGTCGCGATACGTCTACGCGGTGCCGGGGGCCGAGGCGGACGTGCTGGCGGCCTGGCGCGAGACGCTGGGCGACCGCGCCTGGGTGCGCACCCGGGAGGAGGCGGTGGCCGCCGGCTGGTTCGGGGCGGTGTCGCCGGAGCTGCTGCCGCGCATCGGCGACGTGGTGGCCGTCGCCCGCGGCGACCTGGCGATCGTGGCGTCCGAACGGGAGCCGTTCCTGGCGCAGATGATCGGCATGCACGGCTCCCTGGTCCCCGCGGAGATGCTCATCCCGCTGCTCACCGTCCGCCGCGACTGACCCCCTCCGCCGGGCGCGCGACCTCTCCCGGGAGCCGCCGGCGATCCCGNCCGCCGGGCGCGCGACCTCTCCCGGGAGCCGCCGGCGATCCCGCCCGGCCGCGGCCGCCCCGCCGGGAACGGGCCTGAAGACCCCTGGGGAGACCGAGGCGCCGGTCCCCGCCTCGCCGCGCCCGTCCGACCCGGTTACGCTCGGCCGACATGACGACGCTCATCGAGGTCGAGGAGCTGGCCGCGCTGCTGGAGGCGCCCGAGCCGCCGGTGCTGCTGGACGTCCGCTGGCGGCTGGCCGGACCGCCCGGGATCGAGGACTACCGCGCAGGACACCTGCCGGGCGCGGTCTTCGTGGACCTGGACCGCGACCTGTCCGGCCCGCCCGGCCCGGCGGGCCGCCACCCGCTGCCCGATGCGGAGGCCTTCCAGCAGGCGATGCGCGCCGCCGGGGTGTCGGCGGACCGGCAGGTCGTGGTCTACGACGACGCGGACTCCACCGCCGCCGCACGGGCCTGGTGGGTGCTGCGCTACTTCGGGCATCCGCGGGTGCGGGTGCTCAACGGCGGCTACCGCGCCTGGGTCGCGGCGGGCCGCCCGGTCACCGACCGGCCGGCGACCCCCGAACCGGGGGACTTCACCGCGCGCCCCGGCGCGCTGCCCGTGCTCGACGCCGCGGGGGCCGCCGCCGTCGCCGAGCGCGGCGTGCTGCTGGACGCCCGGGCCGCCGAACGCTACCGCGGCGAGGTCGAGCCCATCGACCCGGTCGCCGGCCACATCCCCGGCGCGGTCAGCGCCCCCACCACCGGCAACGTCGGCCCCGACGGCCGTTTCCTGCCGCCCGAGCGGCTGCGGGAGCGCTTCGCCAGCCTCGGCGTCGACCGGGCCGTCGAGGTCGGCGCCTACTGCGGGTCCGGGGTGACCGCCGCCCACCAGGTGCTGGCGCTGGAGCTCGCCGGCTTCCCCGCCGCCCTGTACGTCGGCTCCTGGTCCAACTGGGTGGCCGACCCCGCCAACCCCGTGGCGACCGGCGAGGAGTGACCGCCGCGCGCCGGCCCCGGCTCCCGCGGACCGCTCAGCCCGCCCCGAAGCACACAAAGCCCAGGGCGCCCGCCGGGCGGGGGAGACGGGCCAACGCCCGGGCGGGGGACAGGCCGGCGCGCAGACCCGCATGGAGCCCCGTCATGAACGCCCGGGCGTCCTCGTCCCGCACCGGTGCGACGCTGGCGATCACGGCGGCGGTGCCCAGGCCCAGCAGCACCCCGACCATGCCGAGCGTCCCGTCGCCGCCGCCGGTCCGACCGGTGTCGCAGGCCGACAGCACCACCACGTGCGGGGGCGCCGCCAGCTCCTCCAGGTCGTAGGCCATCAGCGGGCCGTCGGCCAGCCGCAGGTGCGAGAACAGCGCGTTGTCCTCCCGGAACTCGCCGTGCGCCGCCACATGGGCCAGCGCCGCCCCCTGCAGCGCCCGGCGGACCGCCTCGGCCGTGGCCGCCGGGCCGCGCAGGAGCAGGGCCCGCGGATAGGCGTCCGCCAGTTCGAGGACCTCGGCCTCGGCGTGCGGCAGGTCCGGTCCGGCCGCCAGCACCACGCGGCCGCCCGAGGGCGCGGCGGCGACGGCGCGCAGCCATGCCGTCGCCGAGGGGACGAGGGCGAACGCCCGGCCCGCCAGCGGCGGCAAGGCCGCCCACGGCAGGCCGTGCAGCGTCCCCGTCGGGGCGATCACCAGCTCCCGGCCCTCCACCGCCCGCCACAGCCCCGTCGGC
This sequence comes from Thermomonospora catenispora, assembly GCF_006363815.1. Classification (GTDB taxonomy): domain Bacteria; phylum Actinomycetota; class Actinomycetes; order Streptosporangiales; family Streptosporangiaceae; genus Thermomonospora; species Thermomonospora catenispora. The sequence goes on along the minus strand of NZ_RRYT01000071.1, from coordinate 404 downwards.
AGCCGGTCCGCCGCCCGGGCCGCGGCGTCCCGCAGCGCGGCGTCGTCCTCGCCGAGCCGGACCAGCCGCCGCACCGCGTACCGCACCAGCGCCGCGTCCCGCGCCGCCTCCTGATAGGGGCCGATCTCCCAGCGGCGGCATCGCCCGCCGGAGACGGTGACCGCGTGCAGCTCGTCGCCGACCCGGACCAGCTCGATCAACGCCCGCGCCCCCAGCGCCTCGATCACCTCCGCGGCGCCGGCGGCCGGCGTCGGCCCGCCGCCGGAGGGGGAACGCCGGGCCAAGGCGCTCACCTCCGCCTCCAGCCGGGCCAGCCGCCGCCCGAGACGGGCGGTGGCCTCGCCGCGCGCGGCCGCGGCGGCGTGCTCGGCCGCCGCCGTCCGCAGTCGCAGCAGCGCCGCCGC
>NZ_RRYT01000070.1 GCF_006363815.1 Thermomonospora catenispora | reverse complement strand
CGCGCCGCACGCGCCCCGCGGGCCCGCGGCGGGCTCGTCGCGGGCGGGGCCGCCGGTCTCGGCCGGCCGCTTTCCGCGGCGGTCCCGCAGGTCCATCGGGCGGGGGCGCCCCGCGCCGCGGCCGGCCAGGCGTGAGAGGAACCGGCCGCGGCGCGGGCGTCCGTCACGACCGGTAGCGTTCGCCGGCGGGCCGGTCTGCGGCATAGGGGTGCAGGCTGACGCGGACGCGGCGATCGCTGGTCTCCTGGCGGTCGAGACGGAAGCCCGGCTCGGACGACGGGCGCTGCACGATGAACGACAGCGCCGTGGTCTGCCGCCCGTACCTGCTGTCGTAGGCGTTCAGCCGGATGTAGTGGTCGGGGTAGGCCTTGCGGCACTCATTGATCTCGTGCAGCACGCCGGCCGGGTCGGTGAGGTCGAACATCGGCAGGCCCCACATCTCCCAGTAGGAGTTGCGCGGGTGCGGGTCGTCGGTGAACTCCACCGCGCAGGACCAGCCGTTGTCCAGGGCGTAGGCGATCTGCGCCGTGATCTCCTCGTCGGTCAGGTCGGGCAGGTAGGAGAAGGTTCCTTGGGTGATCCGCATCAGATGCTCACCGGGGTGGGGACGACGTCGGGGGTGTCGGTGGACTCGAAGGCGAAGGTGACCTCGCCCCAGGTGGACAGGGCGACGTCGAGCTCGCGGCTGTGCCGGGCGGCGGCCCGCAGGACGTCCGGGCCCTCCTTGAGCAGGTCGCGCCCTTCGTTGCGGGCCTTGACCATGGCCTCCAGGGCGACCCGGTTGGCGGTGGCGCCGGCGGCGATGCCCATGGGGTGGCCGATGGTGCCGCCGCCGAACTGCAGCACCACGTCCTCGCCGAGGTGGTGCAGGAGCTGGTGCATCTGCCCGGCGTGGATGCCGCCGGAGGCCACCGGCATGACCGCGGGCAGCGAGGCCCACTCCTGGTCGAAGTACAGGCCCTTGACGGGGTCGGCGGCGACCTTGTCCAGCCGCAGGGTGTCGTAGAAGCCGGCGACGGAGTTGGGGTCGCCCTCGAGCTTGCCGACGACCGTCCCGGCGTGGAGGTGGTCGACGCCCGCCAGCCGCATCCACTTGGCGATGACCCGGAACGAGACGCCGTGGGTCTTCTGCCGGGTGTAGGTGGAGTGGCCGGCGCGGTGCAGGTGCAGCAGGACGCCGTTGCGCCGCGCCCACTTGGCCATGGACTGGATGGCGGTGTAGCCGACGGTGAGGTCGATCATGACGATGACGCTGCCGAGCTCCTTGGCGAACTCGGCGCGCTCGTACATGTCCTCCATCGTGGCGGCGGTGACGTTGAGGTAGTGGCCCTTGATCTCGCCGGTGGCGGCCTGGGCCTTGTTGACCGCCTCCATGCAGTACAGGAAGCGGTCGCGCCAGCGCATGAACGGCTGGGAGTTGATGTTCTCGTCGTCCTTGGTGAAGTCCAGGCCGCCGCGCAGGGCCTCGTAGACGACGCGGCCGTAGTTGCGGGCCGACAGCCCGAGCTTGGGCTTGACGGTGGCGCCGAGCAGGGGCCTGCCGTACTTGCCCAGGTACTCGCGTTCCATGACGACGCCGTGCGGGGGCCCCTGGAAGGTCTTGACGTAGTGCGGCGGGATCCGCATGTCCTCCAGCCGCAGCGCCTTGAGGGCCTTGAAGCCGAAGACGTTCCCGATGATCGAGGAGGTCAGGTTGGCGATCGAGCCCTCCTCGAACAGGTCCAGGTCGTAGGCGATGTAGGCGATGAACTCGCCCTCCCGCCCCGGCACCGGCTCGACCCGGTAGCACTTGCCCTGGTAGGTCTCGTAGCTGGTGAGCCGGTCGGTCCACACCACCGTCCAGGTGGCGGTGGAGGACTCTCCGGCGACCGCCGCCCCGGCCTCCTCCGGCGGCACGCCCGGCTGCGGGGTGACCCGGAACGCCGCCAGGATGTCGCTGTCCTTGGGCTGGTAGTCGGGCCTCCAGTAGCCCATCTCCGCGTACGGGATCACACCCGCCGACCAGCGCCCGCCCGATGTGCCGTTCTCCGTCATCACGTGCTCCCGTGCGCCTGTTCCGCCGAGGGGACGGGACGGTCCGCCGCGACCGGGGCACCGGAGCGCGCCGGGCGGACCGTCCCGTGGTGGACGGATCCAGGGTGCGGGAGCGATACTTGGCATGTCCATCAAGTGTTTTGCGTCGACTATCAAGCGAAAGCTCAAGTGACTGAGGGGCGACTGCGCACGTTCGTGGCGCTGGCCGACACCGGATCGGTGCGGGCGGCGGCCGAACGGCTGTATGTGACCGAGTCGGCGGTGTCGGCGGCGGTGGCCGCGCTGTCCCGCGAGCTGGGCGTCGCGGTGATCGAACGGCACGGCCGCGGGGTGCGGCTGACCCCGGCGGGCGAGGTGTACGCCGGCTACGCCCGGCGGGTGCTGGGGCTGCTGGAGGAGGGCCGGGCGGCGGCGCGCGGCGAGGCCGACCCGGGCCGGGGGTCGCTGCGGCTGGCGGCGGTGACCACGGCGGCCGACCAGATCCTGCCCGCCCTGCTGGCCGGGTTCCGGCGGCGGTGGCCCGAGGTGGAGCTGACGTTGGAGGTGGGGCCGAGCCGGCAGGTGTGGCGCCGGCTGGCCGACCACGAGGCGGACCTGGTGCTGGGCGGGCGACCGCCGGCGGGGACTCCGGCGACGGTGCTGGCGATCCGGCCGAACGAGCTGGTGGTGGTGACCGCTCCCGGGGTGGAGTTCGACCTGCGCACCACGCCGTGGGTGATGCGGGAGCCGGGGTCGGGCACCCGCGCCGCCGCGGAGGCGTACCTGGCCGAGCGGGACGTGGACCCGCCGCAGCTGGTGCTGGGCTCCAACGGCGCGGTGATCGCGGGAGCGGCGGCGGGCCTGGGGGCGGCGCTGGTGTCGCGGGACGCGGTGCGGGCGGAGCTGGCCGACGGGCGGCTGGTGGTGATCGACGCGCCGGGGACCCCGCTGCACCGGCCCTGGCACGCGGTGGCGGGCGCGACGCCGACCGCGACGACCCGGTTGTTCGTCGAGCATCTGCTCCAGGCGCCGGGCTGGAGGCCGCCCGACCCGTGACCGGTCGTCACCGGTAGCATCGCGATCACGACTGCAGTGGAGGAGGGCGAGACTCCATGGCCGGTGACCGCACCTATGACTTCGTCCTGTTCGGCGCGACCGGCTTCACCGGCGGGCTGACCGCCGAATACCTGGCCGAGCACGCCCCGCCGGGCGCCCGCTGGGCGCTGGCGGGCCGCAACCGGGCCAAGCTGGAGGCCGTCCGGGAACGGCTCGCCGCCGTCAACGAGGCGTGCGCGGACCTGCCGCTGCTGCACGCCGACGCCGCCGACGCGGGCGCGCTGCGCGAGATCGCCGAATCCGCCAAGGTCGTCGTCACCACGGTCGGCCCGTATCTGAAGCACGGGGAGCCGCTGGTGGCCGCGTGCGCCCGGGCGGGGACCGACTATGCGGACCTGACCGGCGAGCCGTCGTTCGTGGACCTGATGTACCTGCGGTACCACGAGGAGGCGGTGCGGACCGGGGCGCGGCTGGTGCACGCCTGCGGGTTCGACTCCATCCCCCACGACCTGGGGGCGTACTTCACCGTCAAGCAGCTCCCCGAGGGCTCGCCGCTGCGGGTGGAGGGGTTCCTGCGCCTCCGCGGCGACCTGTCCGGCGGCACCCTGCACTCGGCCGTCGGCATGATGGAGGACATGCGCGCGATGCAGCGGCTGGCGGCAGAGCGCGACCGCGTGGAGCGGCGCCCGGCGGGCCGCCGCATCCGGGTCTCGCGCCGCCCGGTGCCGCACACCAGGATCGGCGGATACGCGCTGCCGCTGCCGACGATCGACCCGCTGATCGTGACCCGTTCGGCCGCCGCCCTGGACCGGTACGGCCCCGACTTCTCCTACGGCCACTATCTGGCGGTCCGGCGGCCGACCACGGCCGCGGCCGTGATCGCCGGATCGGCCGCCATGATGGCGCTGGCCAAGCTCCCGCAGACCCGTTCCCTGCTGCTCAAGTACCGCTCCCCCGGCGAGGGGCCCGGACCGGAGCAGCGCGCCCGGCACTGGTTCAAGGTCACGTTCGTCGGCGAGGTCACCGAGGGCGTGAACGCCGGGCGGCGGGTGGTCACCGAGGTCTCCGGGGGCGACCCCGGCTACGGGGAGACCGCCAAGATGCTGGCGGAGTCGGCGCTGTGCCTGGCCTATGACGACCTGCCGCAGACCGCGGGCCAGGTGACGACCGCGGTGGCGATGGGCGATGCGCTGATCGACCGGTTGGTGAAGGCGGGGATCTCCTTCCGGGTTCTGTGATCTTCATCCCGCCGATCATGGAACCTCGCGCGCGGCGGCGGGGTCTCACCTGCGTTCGGGGCGGCGGGCGGCCGCGCGCCGCCCGCCGTGCCGTGATGAGGTCTTCATGAAAAGCGCAGGTGCCCGGTGAGTGATCTGTTCAATTCGCCGCTGCTGTGGGTGGAGCAACCGCTGCGGGTCCCCGTGGCCAAGTCCCGGTACAAGGTGCTGAACGGCGACGGCGCCGTGATCGCCAAGGCCGCCGAGCAGGGGGTCTCGCTGGCGCGGGGTGCGCTGCGGGCCGTGTCCGGCGGCGCCATCCGGCGTCGAGTGGAGGTGCGCGGACCGGACGACGCGGCGCTGCTGCTGATCGAGGCCCGCACCGAGGGCAATGCGTTCGTGTCCTGGCCGAACGGGGCGCGGGTCGGCTCGTTCGAGTTCGCCAAACGAGAGCTGTACCACAGCCGCGCGATCCTCGACCACGCCGGACGGCGGGTGGGCCTGCTCAAAGCCGGCAAGGTGGGCCGCCGCTATGAGGTGATCGACGCCTACGGCACGCCGATCGCCCAGATCGACAAGAAGTGGACCGG
>NZ_RRYT01000007.1 GCF_006363815.1 Thermomonospora catenispora | reverse complement strand
GGTCCGGGCCGGTCCGTCCCCGCGGCCGCCGCCGGCGCGCCGCGCGCGACGCCTCTCCGGCCCGTCAGGCCGGCGGCGACGGGCGCGGCGCGGTCACAGGCCGGGGATCTGGCCGTTGCGGAAGGCGTCGACGAAGAGACGGTGGTCGTCGCGGACGACCTCGGCGTACCCCATGCCGAAGGAGATCATGGCGTCCACGAACGCCTCCTCGCCGGTCCGCCCGATCGCCTCCAGGATCGCCTCCTCCACCTGGAAGTCCACCAGCGAGTGGTCCGAGTCCCGGTCCGACACGCAGTGGATCTTGGCGGTGGCGCGGCCCAGGTCCTCCAGCAGCGGCAGCATCTCCGCCGGCTCGGTCAGCCCCGACCAGTCCAGGTCCTCCTCGTACGGCGACAGCTCCTGCACCACATAGCCGACCCCGTCGATCTGCGTGTAGCCCAGCCACGGGTCGGTGTTGGCCTGCAACGCCCGCCGCGACACCGCCGTGCGGTGCCCGTGGTGCAGGAAGAACTCCCGGATCCGCGCATCGTCCACCACCCGGCTCGGCGCCGCCACGTTCCCCTGCTTCATCGACAGGATCACGTCGTTCTCCAGCGCCTGGGTGCGGCCCTCCACGAGGACGGTGTAGGCCGACAGCCCCGCCGACCCGATCCCGAAGCCGTGGCTGCCGACGATGTCCTTGACCCGGTAGGTGATGCTGGAGAACCGCTTCTGGGCCGGGATCGTCTCCAGGTATTCGGCGAACGCCGCCTCCACCTTGGCCCGCTCGGCCTCCTCCAGCCGCCGCATCCCCGGGCCGGAGGCGAACCGCCGCTCGTGCCGCTCCACCAGCGTCATGCGCTCCAGCAGCGCGATCCGCGTGGAGGCCAGCGCCCGGTTCAGCACCTCCCGCACATGGCCCTCGGCGTTGTCCAGCGTGATCGCCCAGTCGGTGTCGCCGGGATTGGCCTGGAAGTAGCGGACCTGGTCGAGGTAGGCCCGCACATAGGCCTCGATCATCCGGCGGATGTCCTCGTCGGAGATCGCCTTGATCCACGCCAGCAGCGCCACGCTCGCCACCAGCCGCTTGACGTCCCAGGTGAAGTGCCCCAGGTACGCCTCGTCGAAGTCGTTGACGTCGAAGACGAACAGGCCGTCGTCGTTCATGTAGGTGCCGAAGTTCTCCGCGTGCAGGTCCCCTTGGATCCACACGCGGGAGGTGCGCTCATCGGCCCAGGGGTCCTCGTCGTGGACGATGTCGGCGTAGTACAGGCAGGCGCTGCCCCGGTAGAACGCGAACGGGTCGGAGGCCATCTTGCGGAACCGGCGGCGGAACTCCGCCGGGCTGCGCCGCATCAGGTCGGCGAACGTCTCCACCAGCACGTTCACGATCTGCGCCTGCCGCTCCGCGGGCTCTCGCCGCCGCAACGACTCCACGATGCTCACCGTGCGCTCCCTCCGCTCGTCTCGCTCGGGGTCGTCGAACCCCTCCCCTGAGACGCCGCGGTCGGGCCGGGCGCCTCAGGGGAAAGCAAGATCATTCTTGCGGAGAGAGCCCCAACCGGGCGGTGAAAAGATCACGAACACCGGGCGTCGACCGCACCAGCTCCAGCGCGGCCTCGGCGTGGCCGGGCACGTACCCGTTGCCGATCAGCATCGTCACATCGGCCGCCAGCGCCTCGGCCCCCAGCGCCGCCACGGTGAAGGAGGTGGCCATCGAGAAGAACACCACCGTCCCGCCCTGCGCGGTGGCCAGGATCGCGCCGTGCTCGCAGCCGGGCACGTCCACGCACACCACGGTCACGTCCGCCGGCCCTCCGGCCGCCCGCACCGCCGTCTCCACCGCCACCGGGTCGCGGGCGTCGGCGACCGTCACCCGGTCCGCCAGCCCGGCCGACTCCAGCGAAGCGGCCTCCCGGTCGTCGCGGACCACCCCGATCAAGGTGCGGGCCCCCGCCCGCCGCGCCGCCGCCAGCGACAGCGATCCGCTCTTGCCCGCCGCCCCCAGCACCGCCACCACCGGGGCGGTCCCGGCGGCGCGCACCACCCGGGCGGTCAGCGCCGGGGCGCCGCACACGTCCAGCACCGCCAGCGACAACGGAGTGGGCAGGTCGTCGGGGAGCACCGCGGCGATCGACCGGGCGAACAGGATCGCGTGCCCTTCGGCGGGGACCTGCTCCTCCAACCCGTCCCAGCGGGCCAGCCCGTCGGTGATCGCCAACGGCGTGCAGGTCAGCGACACCAGCGTGGCGATCCGGTCCCCCACCGCGAGGCCCAGCGGGGAGTCCGGGCCGACCTCCTCGACCGTCCCGATCAGCATCCCGCCCGACCCGGTCACCGGATTGTGCATCTTGCCGCGCTCGGCGACGATCTCCAACACCGCGGCGCGGATGGCCGCCCCGTCGCCGCCGTGCCGATCGTGCAGCTGCCGGTAGGAGGCGGCGTCCAGGTTCAGGCGTTCCAGGCGGACCCTGACCTCGTCGGGAGCGATCCGCGGATCGGGGTCCAGCCGTCGGGCGGCCTGCGGGAGCACCCCGGGCGGGTCCAGGACCCGATGCAGCCCGAGGGGGGACGATGCGGGCGATGCAGTGCTGTGATCCATCCGTTCACGGTAGCCCGACCCCCGCTTGCTTGAGAACATCCTGGGTACCACTGGATTAAACGAAATTCTTCCCGTACGGTCTGATCGAGACCGCAACATATCCGGATTCCCTTGGGCGTCGACACCCAACGGAGGGTGCCCATGACCACCATGACCACCGCCACGCCGTCGGCGGCCGCGCCGAGCCCCGCGCCCCAGCCCTACACCTACCGCCGCCGCCCCCTCGTCGAACCCGACTGGCGCCGCCTGCCCGGCTGGCGTGACGTCACCCGCGCCGAATGGGAGTCCGCCCAGTGGCAGCGCGCCCACTGCATCAAGAACATCCGGCAGCTGCGCGAGGTCCTCGGCGACCTGATCGACGAGTCCTTCTACGCCGACCTGCATCGCGACCAGACCACCCACGCCACCATGTCGATGCTGGTCACCCCGCAGATGCTCAACACCATGGACACCAGCGACACCGAGGCGTTCTACGCCGACCCGGTGCGCCGCTACATGATCCCGGTGGCCGGCGACCGCCGCGCCGACTGGCCCTCCCACCCCCGCGCCAGCCGCGACTCCCTGCACGAGGCGCAGATGTGGGTCGTCGAGGGACTCACCCACCGCTACCCCACCAAGGTCCTGGCCGAGCTGCTGCCCACCTGCCCCCAGTACTGCGGCCACTGCACCCGCATGGACCTGGTCGGCACCTCCACCCCCGCCGTCGCCAAACACCGGTTCACCCTGAAGAACCCCGACCGGCACGCCGCCATGCTCGACTACCTGCGCCGCACCCCCGGCGTCCGCGACGTGGTGGTCTCCGGCGGCGACGTCGCCAACCTCCCCTGGCCGCGGCTGGAGGCGTTCGTGGACGCGCTGCTGGACATCGACTCCATCCGCGACATCCGGCTGGCCTCCAAGGCCCTCATGGGACTGCCCCAGCACTGGCTGCAGGACGAGGTCCGCGCCGGCATGGAACGCCTGGCCGCCAAGGCCCGCCGCCGCGGCGTCCAGATCGCCGTGCACACCCACGTCAACACCGCGCGTTCCCTCACCCCGCTGGTCGCCCGCGCCGCCCGCGCCCTGCTGGACACCGGCATCCGCGACGTCCGCAACCAGGGGGTCCTGCTGCACGGCGTCAACGACACCCCGGAAGACCTGCTGGACCTGTCGTTCGCGCTGCTCGACGAGGCCCAGATCATGCCGTACTACCTGTACATGTGCGACATGATCCCCGGCAGCGAGCACTGGCGGCTGCCGCTGTGGCGGGCCCAGGAGCTGCAGCACGCGATCATGGGCTATCTGCCCGGCTTCGCCACCCCGCGCATCGTGTGCGACGTGCCCTACGTGGGCAAGCGCTGGGTCCACCAGCCCGCCGACTACGACCGGGAGCGCGGCATCTCCTACTGGACCAAGAACTACCGCACCGCCCTGGAGGGGAACGACCCCGAGGCCCTCACCCGCCGCTACGAGTACTACGACCCGATCCACACCCTCCCGCCCGCCGGACAGGCTTGGTGGCGCGAGCGGGCCGCCGGGTGATCGATGTCGGGGAGGAACGGGGTGGGCACCTGACCCGAGGGCTTTACATTGTAGATTAGTTGCTCGGGGCGGGGCGTCCTGTGGCAGCATCGACGGATGATCGTCGAACGTCAGGTCGAGTTGCGGTTCACCCCCGAGAGCCAGGCCGCCCTCACGCACGTCAACCTCTCGGCGGTACGCCAAGACGGCCGCTGCCTGTGGGTCGCCGGTGACGAGACCGCCACCGTCGAACGGCTCACCGCCGAACTCGACGCCGACGGCGCCGTCACCGGATACGGCGACCAGCGCACCATCCCGCTGGCCGACCTGGTCGACCTGCCCGCCGGCCCCGATGAGGAGGCCGACATCGAAGGGTTGGCCTGCGCCGACGGCTGGCTGTGGGCGGTCGGATCGCACAGCCTCAAACGCAAGCGGATCAAAGAGGGCCACTCCGACGCCAAGGCCCGCAAACGGCTGGCCACCGTCGTCCGCGAGGAGAACCGGCACATCCTGGTGCGGATCCCGCTGACGACCGGCCCCGACGGTCTCCCCCAGGCGGTCCGCGCCGACGGCGACCGCACCGCCGCCGTGCTCGGCGGCCGCGGCGACTCCCTCACCGACCTGCTCGCCGACGACCCCCACCTCGCACCGTTCCTGAACATCCCCGGCAAGGACAACGGCGTCGACATCGAGGGCATCGCCGCCGTGGGCGAGCGTCTCTACATCGGGTTCCGCGGCCCGGTGCTGCGCGGCTGGGCGGTGCTGGTGGAGATCCGGCCCAAGACCCACCCCGATGACCCGGGCCGGCTGAAGCTGCGCCGCATCGACGGCGACGAGCGCTACCGCACCCACTTCCTGGACCTGGGGGGCCTGGGCATCCGCGACCTGTGCCCCGACGGGGACGACCTGCTCATCCTCGCCGGCCCCACGATGGCGCTCAGCGGCCCGGTCCGGGTGCTGCGCTGGCGCGGCGCGGCCAAGGCCGCCGCCCCCGGCATCGTGCACCGCAGCGAACTCGACCACCTCGGCGACCTGCCGCACGGCGACGGCGAGGACCACGCCGAGGGCATCGCCGTCCTGGACGAGTCCCACGGCCCCGGCCCCACCCTGCTGGTGGTCTACGACAGCCCCGCCGCGGCACGGCTCACCCCCGACGGCGGCATCCGGGCCGACGTCGTCTCCTTCGCCCGCTGACGCCCCTCCGGTGCGGGCGCCGGCCGTCGGCGCCCGCACCGGCGCCGCCCGCCCGCCGCACCCGAGTAAGGATGCGCTTGCACGGTCTGCTTGGATGTCCTCGCACCGGTCGGGCGAAAGGAACCGAGCATGTTCGAATGGTCCGCGGAAGAACTCATGATCCGCGACGCCGTCCGCGACTGGGTCGACGCCGAGGTGCGGCCCCGCCTCGACGACCTGGACTCCGGGCGGATCCCTCCCTATGACCTGATCCGCAATCTGATGCGCACCTTCGGCATGGACGAGATGGCGCGCGCCTCGTTCCGCAAGCGCCTCTCCGGCGAGGGCGGCGGGTCGGGCGGCGGACGCGACGTCTCGATGGCGCTGCTGCCGATCATCGAACTGTGCAAGGTCTCCCCCGGCATGGTCACCGCCATGGGCGTCAGCCTCGGCCTGGCCGCCGGCACCATCATGAAGCGCGGCACCCCTGAGCAGCGCGAGCGCTGGGGCCTGGACCTGCTCACCTTCGACAAGATCGGCGCCTGGGCGATCACCGAGCCCGGCTCCGGCAGCGACGCGTTCGGCGGCATGCAGTCCACCGCCCGCAAGGTCGGCGACGAGTACGTCCTCAACGGCGGCAAGACCTTCATCACCAACGGCCCCTACGCCGACACCATCGTCTTCTACTGCAAGCTCGACGACGGCCGACCCCCGAGGGAACGCGAGATCCTCACCTTCGTGCTGGACCGCGGCATGCCCGGCCTGGAACAGAGCAAGCCGCTGCGCAAGATGGGCCTGCACTCCTCCCCCACCGGCGAGCTGTTCCTGAACGACGTGCGGGTCGGCCCCGACCGGTTGCTGTCCGGCGGCGGCAGCGGCAAGGAGTCGGCCAGGCAGAACTTCGTCACCGAACGCGCCGGGCTGGCCGCCATGGCCCTCGGCGTCATCGAGGAATGCCTGCGCCTGTCGGTCGACTACGCCAAGAACCGCGTGCTGTGGGGCAAGCCCATCGGCGAGTACCAGCTCATCCAGCTCAAGCTCGCCAAGATGGAGATCGCCCGCCTCAACGTGCAGAACCTGGTCTTCCGGTACATCGAGATGCAGCGCGCCGGCCGCACCCCCACCCTGGCGGAGGCCTCGGCGATGAAGCTGTACGCCGCGCAGGCCGCCGTCGAGGTCACCGGCGAGGCGGTGCAGCTGTTCGGCGGCAACGGCTACATGAGCGAGTTCCGGGTCGAACAGCTGGCCCGCGACGCCAAGTCGTTCCAGATCTACGCCGGCACCGACGAGATCCAGATCACCCACATCGCCCGCGACCTGCTGTCCCGCTGAACGCCGCGGCGGGCCCGCAACCCGACGGGCGCCCCGGCGCGAACAAAACCGGCATCGCAGGCGTCGGAAACGTCGGTGGGGCCGGCCTCGGCGCGGAGGCCGGCGCCACCGGCGCGATCATCTGGACAGCCGCCGAAGGGAACTGGATACTCGCCATCATGGACGGTCAGGCCTCGTACCCGGTTCGGGCGTCCGACAAGGACCGCGACCGGGTGCTGCAGGCGCTCGGCGACCGCGTCGCCGAGGGCCGGATCTCCCATGACACCTTCCTCCGGCGGGTCGACCAGGTGCTGGCCGCCCGCAGCCGCGCCGAGCTCGAGGACATCGTGCACGACCTGCCCCCGCGCAACGGCGTGGTGGAGCGCATCACCTCACTGGTCTCCTCGGTGTCGGCGATGACCGCGCGGATCGAGGCCGCCTGGCGGACGCCCCGGCTGCCCCGGTTCCGACTCCCGCCCGCCCACGTCGGCCGCATCCTCATCGGCCGCGCACCCGGCTGCCACTTCGTGCTGACCGACCTGACCGTCTCCCGCTTCCACGCCGAGCTGTTCGCCGAGAACGGCGAGTGGATGCTCGCCGACCTCGGCTCGATGAACGGCACCCGCATCAACGGCTGGCGACTGACCGGCCCCGCCCGGGTGCGGCCCGGCGACGAGGTCGGCTTCGGCAACTCCACCTTCATCGTCACCGCCGCCTGATCCCGCGGCGCCGGTCGCGTCGCGGCGGCCCCGGCGGCTCCTCGGCGCCGACGCCGCCGCAGCCGATCAGCCGCGGACGATCAGGCGGTACCGGTCCTCGCGGGCGCGCCCGACGGCCCTCACAGCGGACCGGCCCGGTGGACCACGACCGACACCGCGATGTACTGCAGCGCGTACGCCGCCACCGTCAGCGCGTGGAACACCTCATGGAACCCGAACCACCGCGGCGAGGGATCCGGCCGCCGCAGCCCGTACACCAGGCCGCCGAGGCTGTAGAGGACCCCGCCTGCGATCACCAGCGTCGCCACCGTCCAGCCGGCGCCCTCCAGGAACTGCGGCACGAAGAACGCCGCCGCCCAGCCCAGCCCGATGTACAAGGCGGTGTAGAGCCACCGCGGCGCCCTCACCCACAACACCCGGAACAGCACCCCGGCGACCGCGCCGCACCACACCACCGACAACACGATCGCCCGCGCCGCCCCGTCCAGGACCAGCGCCGCGAACGGCGTGTAGGTGCCGGCGATGATCAGGTAGATGTTGGCATGGTCCAGCCGCCGCAGCAGGCCCTCCGTCCGCGCCGACCAGCGGCCCCGGTGATAGAGCGCCGACACCCCGAACAGCAGCGCGGAGGTCAGCGCGTACACCGCCGCCACCAGCCGGGCCTGCACCGTGGGCCCCAGCGCCACCAGCACCATGCCGGCCACCAGCGCCAGCGGGAACGCCCCCAGATGCAGCCAGCCGCGCAGTCTGGGCTTCACCCAGTCGGCGCCCTGTCCGATCCGGCCGGCGCCCTGCTCGAGGCCTTGCATCGGCACCTCCCGTCGCAAGCGTAACGACGATCCGTCCGGGCTCGGTCGTGACGTTCCCGACGGAAGGGGGTTCCTCTCAGGCCCCGCCCTTGACGTTGTAAGGTGCGGACCGGGACAGAGGAGGTGACGGGGCATGCGGATCGGATTCGCCGTGCCGATGTCGGGATCCTGGGCGACCCCGCGGAACCAGGAGCGGATCGCGCGCCGCGCCGAGGAGCTCGGCTACCACTCGGTGTGGACGCTGCAACGGCTGCTCAACCCCGCCGGCGAGGACCCCGGACCCTACCGGGCGGTCCCCGATCCGCTGATCACCCTGGCCTACCTGGCCGGCCGCACCAGCCGGATCCGGCTGGGGGTGGCGGTGGTGAACATGCCGTTCTACTCCCCTCCGCTGCTGGCCAAGGCGGCCGCCACCCTCGATCGGGTCAGCGGCGGGCGGCTGGACCTGGGGCTGGGCCTGGGCTGGATGCCCGAGGAGTTCGCCGCCACCGGCGCCGCCATGCGGCGCCGCGGCGAGCGGGCCGAGGAGTTCCTGGCGGTGCTGCGGGCGCTGTGGAGCGAGGAGTCGGTCGCCTTCGACGGAGAGTTCCACCGCATCCCGCCGGTGCGGATGGAGCCCAAGCCGGTGCAGCGGCCGGGCCCGCCGGTTCTGCTGGGCGGCACGGCCGCGCCCGCGCTGCGCCGCGCCGGGCGGCTGGCCGACGGATGGATCAGCTCCAGCCGCGCCGACCTGGACACGCTGGCCGACCAGATCGGCATCGTGCGCGCCGCCGCCGAGGAGGCCGGGCGGGATCCGGACGCGCTGCGATTCGTGTGCCGGGGCGCGGTCCGGGTGCGGCCCGCCGGAGACGCAGACCGCCGCCGGCTCACCGGGTCGCTGGACGAGATCGCCGACGACATCGCCTGGCTGGCCGCACAGGGGGTCACCGAGCTGTTCGTCGATCTGAACTTCGACCCGGAGATCACCGGGGCCGGCGCCGACCCGGCCGCCTCGATGGAACGCGCCGAGCAGGTGCTGGAGGCGCTGCGGCCGGGCCGCTGACCCCGTCGCCGGTCACAGCGGCGGCGGCCGGTCCTCCCAGGGGGTGCTGAGCACGACGGTGGTGCGGGTGGAGACGTTGGCGGCCGCCCGGATCCGCTGCAGCAGATCCTCCAGGTCGTTGGGGGTGGCGACGCGGACCTTGAGGATGTAGCTCTCCTCCCCGGCCACCGAGTGGCAGGCCTCGATCGCGTCCAGGTGCGCCAGCCGTTCGGGGGCGTCGTCGGGCGCGGCCGGGTCGATCGGCTTGATCGACACGAACGCGGTGAGCGGCAGCCCGATCTGCTCGGCGTCCAGCTGCGCGGCGAACCCCTTGATCACGCCGCGCTTCTGCAGCCGGCGCACCCGCTGGTGCACCGCGGACACGCTCAGCCCGGTCTCCTTGGCCAGATCGGTGAAGCTCATCCGGCCGTCCCGGGCCAGCAGGGCGATGATCTGGCGGTCGATCTCCTCCACGGAGGAAATCTAGCGTGTTCGCGCCGATCGCGCGGTGCCGCCGGACAATCCGGCCGGAGGGCTGCAACTGCCGCGTATCACCAGCTCGGCCGCCAACACCACCGGCCGGGAACGGTCCCGCCGCGCCGGGTCGCGCAGCAGCACCTCGCACGCCTGGTAGCCGATCCGTCGTCCGGGTCGCGCCACCGCGGTCAGCGGCGGGTCGCACAGCTCCGCCCAGGGCACGTCGTCGACCATCACCACCGACAGGTCGGCGGGGATCCGCAGGTCCAGCTCCCGCGCCACCAGCACGGCCGCCTCGCCGAGCAGGTGGGTGGCGGCCAGCACCGCGGTCATGTCCGGGCGGCTCTGCAGCAGGCCCGCCGCCGCGGCGAACGCGCTGTCGCGCTGCGGCCGGGCGCGGACCAGCAGCTCCTCCCGCACCGCGAGGCCCCGTTCGGCCAGGGTGGCGCGGAACGTCTCCTCCCGCACGCCGGTGTCGGCGGCGGTGGTGCCCAGGAAACCGATGCGCCGGTGCCCCAGCCCCACCAGGTACTCCACCGCCGCGCGCACCCCGGCCGCGTCGTCGGCCAGCACCGTGGGCGCCTGCGGCGGCCCCGCCGGGGCCCGGTCGGCGAACACCACCGGGACGCCGGCCCGCATCGCCGCCTCCCAGGCCGTCCCCTCCCCGGCCGACACCGCGATGATGCCGTCGACGCGCTGTTCGACGAGCCGGTCGACGATCTCGGCCTCCCGCTCGGGATCGTCGTGGGCGGCGTCCAGCAGCACGTTCTCGCCGAACGTGCGGGCGCACTCCAGCACTCCGGCGGCCAACTCCGCGCAGAACGGGTCGGTCACGTCGGGGACGACCAGCCCGAGCGTGCCGGTGCGCCGGGTCTTCAGGCCGCGGCCCAGCGCGCTGGGCCGGTACTCCAGCTCCCGGGCCGCCGCCAGCACCCGGTCGCGGGTGGCGGGGCTGACCGGGCCCGAGCCCGACAGCACCCGGGACACCGTGGCGACGCCGACCCCCGCGCGGCGGGCGACGTCCTTGATCGTCGCCGCGCGGCTCATCGCCCGCTCCCGGACATGGTCCTCCCCGTGCTCGGTCAGCACACATCTTCCCATGTCGAGCGTATTGGAAACGATTCCACACCGAGGTGCGGACAGATGTGCGATGAGGACATGGCCGGGATCTTCGAATGCGGTCGTCACCGCGTTCACGTGGCCTTATCCGTTCGGCGATGCAGCGGATTGGTCCATACCACTCTTGACAGCGGACGGGTGTCCTGATGAAGTTCTGTGGAAACGTATTCACCGGAGGTTGCGATGGCGCAGATCGTGCTGGACGGGGTCGACAAGGTCTACTCCGGCGGCGTCAAGGCCGTGGACGGGCTCACCTTGGAGATCCGCGACGGCGAGTTCATGGTGCTGGTGGGCCCCTCGGGCTGCGGCAAGTCGACCGCGCTGCGCATGATCGCCGGCCTGGAGGACATCAGCGCCGGCACCATCACCATCGGCGACCGGGTGGTCAACGACCTGGCCCCCAAGGACCGCGACATCGCCATGGTGTTCCAGAACTACGCCCTGTACCCGCACATGACCGTCGCGCAGAACCTCGCGTTCGGTCTCAAGCTGCGCGGCATGCCCAAGGAGGAGCGCAACCGCCGCGTCCAGGAGGCCGCCAAGATGCTCGGCCTGGAGCAGTACCTGGACCGCAAGCCCGCCGCGCTGTCGGGCGGCCAGCGGCAGCGGGTGGCGATGGGCCGGGCGATCGTCCGCGAGCCGCAGGCGTTCCTGATGGACGAGCCGCTGTCCAACCTGGACGCCAAACTGCGGGTGTCGATGCGCGCCTCCCTCAACCAGCTGCACGACCGGCTGGGCGTCACCACCGTCTACGTCACCCACGACCAGATCGAGGCGATGACCCTCGGCGACCGCGTCTGCGTGCTGCGCGAGGGCAGGCTGCAGCAGGTCGACACCCCGCAGCGGCTGTTCGACCACCCGGTGAACCTGTTCGTGGCCGGCTTCATCGGCTCCCCGCCGATGAACTTCGTGACCGCCGACCTGGTCCGTGACGAGGGCGTGCACGCCGTGTTCGCCGGCATCCGGCTGCCGGTCCCCGAGGAGACCCTCACCGCCCGGCCGGGACTGGACGGCTACCTGGGCCGCAAGGTGATCCTGGGCATCCGCCCCTCGGACTTCGAGGACGCCGCCCACGCCAAGCCCGATTGGGCCACCTTCACCGTCGAGGCCGGCGTGATCGAGGAGCTGGGCAGCGAGATCAACGTGATCTTCACCGTCGACGCCCCGCCGGTCGAGCACCGGGACACCGCCGACCTGGCCGCCGACGCCGCGAGCGAGGACGACGCGGCGATCCCGCTGAACGAGAACAAGGCGCTGTGGACCGCCCGGGTCAACGCCCGGTCCTCCGTCCGCCCGGGCCGTCCGATCGACCTGGCCGTCGACACCCACCGGCTGCACTTCTTCGACCCCGACACCGGCCTGGCCATCGGTCACCCCGACGGCCCCGCCGCCAAGACCCGGCTCACCAAGAGCTCCTGACCGCAGGCGAGCGCGCGCCGGATCCGTCGTCGGCCGGACGGGGCCGTCCGGCCGACGGCGCAAAGGCCCGGCGGAATCGATCCGCCCATCGCGGCCGCCCCGGCCGCGATGGGCGGACGGAAGGCGGGCGGCGCGGAGGCCGCCTCGCCGATCACGGCGCCGCCCGCCGGGCGCCGGTGCGCGCCCGCTCACGGGCGGAGGTCGCCCGGTGTCCGTTCCGTGCGCGACGTCGCCGTCGCGGACCGGCTCAGTCGGCGACGGGCGGATGCGGATCGGGATGAGAGGCGAGGTCGGCGAGCCTGCGTTCCAGGTCGACGACCCGGTGGTACAGGGCCTGGATGGCCACCACGGTGACGCCGTGGGCGTCGACCAGAGGGATCACGGTGTCGCGGCCGCCGAGCCCGAAGGCGGCGTGCCAGTCCTGGGCCATGGGCCCCAGGTGCCGGACGTGCTCGGGCTCCCACCGGTAACGCCAGGTGCCGACCGGCAGGGACGCGAGCCTCTCCAGCACCTCATGCCCGTCGACCGGCGCGGCCGGTGCGCCGCCCGCCGCCGCTCCCCCGGCGTCCGGCGGAGCCTGACGACCCCGCCGGACGCCCCGCCGGAGACGAAGCGGGTTCACCGCTCCCAGCGCACCGGGACGATGTCGGTCTTGGCCTCGCGGTCGCTGAGCAGCCCCAGCACGGGGAGACCGCCGAGCAGGTCCCTGAGCGACCCCAGGCCCCCGGCGTGAGCAGGGGCCGCGGTCACGACGGCCAGCCCCGTGCTCGTCCCGACCCCCGACAACAGGGTGATGATCCGCGTACGGACGGACATAAGAGCGTCGCTCCCTTCGCTTGGGCGTCCACGACGAGGACGCCCGGGCAAGATTCCCCCGGCACAACGATCAGTAACGATCAATTACGCAAAGTAATCACTACGAGCGGTGGGCGGGGATGCGGATCGTGACATCGGCCCGCCGTCGCGCACCGGATCCCTCGACGCCTTCGCGCCCCTGGGCGAGGACTCCCCGGTGAAGCCGCCGACCCCACGTGAGAACGCATCGTCTCCGGGTAAGGTCAGCCACTGACACACCGACCGGAACAAAAAGGATTTTTCTCAGGAATTCCACCAGGGGCAGCTATGCCGACATATCGCTACGAATGCCCTGAATGCGGCCTCTTCGATGTGATCAAGCCGCTGAGGGAGTCCGGTGAACCCCAACGCTGCGGCAGGTGCGGCGCCATGGCCCGCCGGGTGTTCACCGCCCCGATGCTCGTGCGGACCCCCCGCCCGCTGGCCCGCGCCCTCGCCGCGCAGGAGGCGAGCGCCTACGAGCCCCAGATCGTCGACCGCGTGCCGCCGGGCCGCCGTCCCCCGCCCCTGACCGGCCCTCGGGCGCGTCGCCTCAGCGGGCCCTGACCGGAGGAGGCGCCATGGCGAGCGTGGGCCTGCTGTACGTCGGCGCGGTGCTCTTCGTCAACGCCCTGCTGCTGCTCGACCGCGTCGACGGCAAGGCCGCCGCGATCTTGAACCTGTTCGTCGGCGCGCTCCAGGTCGTCCTGCCCACCCTGCTGATCCTGCAGGCGGGCGGCGACATCAAGGCCATCAGCGCGGCGGCCGGAATCTACCTGTTCGGATTCACCTACCTGTACGTCGGGATCGGGCTGCTGGCCGGGATCGACACCTCGGGCGTGGGATGGTTCTCGCTGTTCGTGTCGATCTCCGCGATCGTGTTCGCCCTCATCAACTTCTTCCGGCTCAACGACCACCCGTTCGGCGTCATCTGGCTGATGTGGTCGTTCCTGTGGCTGCTGTTCTTCGTGACCCTCGGGCTGAAACGGGAGGAGTTCACGCGCTACACCGGCTGGGTCACGCTCGTCCAGGCGTGGGTCACCGCGGTGGTCCCCGCCTTCCTGATCC
Organism: Thermomonospora catenispora; assembly: GCF_006363815.1. Taxonomy (GTDB): domain Bacteria; phylum Actinomycetota; class Actinomycetes; order Streptosporangiales; family Streptosporangiaceae; genus Thermomonospora; species Thermomonospora catenispora. Next base: position 189,589 of record NZ_RRYT01000007.1, on the reverse strand, counting down.
TGACCGGCCTGTACGAGCCGTCGGCGGCATGGGCCGTCGGCCTGGCCGCGTTCGCGGTCGTCGTCTTCGCTCTGCTGTGGGTCGTCGCCGGACCGGCGCGCACGCGTTCTCATTCCACGGCCCCACCCCGCTCCCCCGCCGGGCGCTGACGCCCGGACAGCTCCATCGCGCGTTTCCTCGCGCGCTTCCCATCAGGAGGCTCACCATGCCCGAAGTCGTGTTCAGCGTCGATCAGTCCCGCTCGATGACCGAGCAGTCCCCTCCCGGCCACAACCGCTGGCACCCCGACATCCCGCCGGTGGCGACGGTGCGGCCGGGTTCGGAGTTCCGGATCGAGTGCCGGGAGTGGACCGACGGTCAGATCGGCAACAACGACTCGGCCAATGACGTGCGCGACGTCGACCTGTCCCGCGCCCACATGCTCAGCGGCCCCATCGCCGTGGAGGGCGCCCAACCGGGCGACCTGCTGGTCGTCGACATCCTCGACCTCGGCCCCGTCCCCCAGCAGATCGGCGACGCCCCCGGCCAGGGATGGGGCTACACCGGGATCTTCGCCAAGCACAACGGCGGCGGCTTCCTCACCGACCACTTCCCCGACGCCTACAAGGCGATCTGGGACTTCCACGGCCAGGTGGCCACCTCACGGCACCTGCCCGGCGTGCGCTTCACCGGCATCACCCACCCGGGACTGTTCGGCACGGCGCCCTCGCCGGAACTGCTGGCGAAGTGGAACGCACGAGAACAGGCGCTGATCGACACCGACCCGGAACGGGTGCCGCCGCTGGCGCTGCCGCCGCTGGAGGAGGGCACGCTCGCCGGCACGCTCCAAGGCGAGGCCCTCGCCAAGGTCGCCCGGGAGGGCGCCCGCACGGTGCCGCCCCGGGAGAACGGCGGCAACCACGACATCAAGAACTTCAGCCGGGGCTCGCGCGTCCTCTACCCGGTGCACGTGCCCGGGGCGCTGCTCTCCGGCGGAGACCTGCACTTCAGCCAGGGGGACGGCGAGATCACCTTCTGCGGCGCCATCGAGATGGGCGGCTTCATCGACCTTCACGTCGACCTGATCAAGGACGGCATGAGCAAGTACGGCGTGAGCACGAACCCGATCTTCATGCCCGGGAACGTGGAGCCGCGTTACAGCGAGTTCCTGTCGTTCATCGGGATCTCGGTCGACCACTCCGAGGACCGGAACCTCTACCTCGACGCCACCGTGGCCTACCGCAACGCCTGCCTGAACGCCATCGAGTACCTCAAGACCTTCGGGTACACCGGCGAGCAGGCGTACCTGCTGCTGGGGGCGGCCCCGATCGAAGGGCGCGTCAGCGGAGTGGTGGACATCCCCAACGCCTGCTGCTCGCTGTACCTGCCGACCGCCATCTTCGACTTCGACATCCGCCCGACGGCCGAAGGGCCCCGCCGGGCGGACCGGGGTCAGTGCGCGGTCTCGTCCTGAGCCCCCGCCCCGGCCGGTGCGGGTGATCGGGGTCTCCGGGCCCGGCCGCGGACGTCCGCGGCCGGGCCCGCCGGCGAACGGCGGCCGAGGCCGGCGAGGGCCGCCGGGAGACGTCACCGGCCGCGCAGTCTCCTCCACGCCCGCCTGAGCCGGTCCCCGATCCGGCCTCTGCGAGGCGTCCCGCCGCCAGAGCCGACGGAGCCGGGCAAGGGGTCCATGGGCCCATCGACGTGCGGGCCGAAGCCCGGTCCGGGGGCCGGGGCCACCACGACGACGATCGAGGCCCTGCCTGGGTCGCCCGCGGGCACGGTCACGGTCACGGCGGGGTGGAGGTTCTCATAGAACACGACGCGCCAGGACCCGTCCGGCTGCCGCGTGGCCCGCAGGTCGTCGCAGGAGATGGAAAGCGCCTGACTGAGCACGGCCGCTCGGGCGGCCTCGACCGCCTCCTCGCAACTGAGCGGGGCGGCCGGATCCGTGCTCCGCTCCCGCCACCGCTGACGGACGTTCTCGAACATGCGCCGGACGGCGGCGACCGCGCCCGCATCGGCGCGGTTGCCGATGACCCTGCCCAACGCGGCGGCACCGAGGCAGGCCGCGGCCTCCACCACGTTGGAGACCATGTCCGTCACCGGCACATGCACCCGGCTGCCGTCCGGCGCCTGGACCCGGATGCCGGTCGGCCCATCCGTGGACGAGGAGGGGGCGGCTGCCGGGTTCAAGGGCGTGACCTCGGGCGGCGCCTTCGACGGGAGCGGGCGGTCCCCGGTATTGGGCGGTGGAATCTCCTCGTTCAGCGAGCCTTCCCCTGCGCGTGTGCTCGTTTTCTTCTGTTTGGAGCACGCAACCCGGCCTTCTGCTCCGGATTCGGGAAAGGCGGCCGCGCCACCTGCCCTACGGCCGGCTGAATCAATTCCGGATCTCTCGGTGAAGTGGCGGAAGGAACGGGCCGATGGGAACGGTCAGTCGTCCTGTGAACGCGTCGGATTCGAATCCGCGCCATAGGTGGCGTCTGCCTGGATGAGGATTGTGGCTCTGGCGGGGTCGCCGGCGGGGACGGTCACGGTCACGGCGGGATGGGAGTCTTCGTAGAAGACGATGCGCCAGGAGCCGTCCGGCTGCCGGGTGGCCCGCAGGTCGGTGGCGGAGGGGGCCGGGAGCGGCTGGGTGAGCACGGCCGCTCTGGCGGCCTCGATCGCCTCCTCCCAGGTGAGGGGGGTGTTCGGGCCGGTGTTCCGCTTCTTCCAGCGCTTGCGGACGGTCTTGAACATGCGCCGGACGGCGGCGACCGTGCCCGCATCGGCCCGGTTGCCGATGATCCCGCCCAACGCGGCGGCGCCGAGGTAGGTCGCGACGTCCACCAGGTAGGTCACCAGGAGGGAGTCTCTGTAGGCCGCCACGGGAGGACCCGCCACCGGATACGGCGAATGGTCCAGGTCGTCCAGATGCCCCTCGAACGCGGCCTTGGGAGGTGGTTCCGGCGAAGGCCGGGGTTCGGTGTTGGACGGCGGAGTGTCCTCGTTCATCGGCGCGTCCCTCCCTGCGCGGATGCTCGATTCATTTGATTGGAGCACGCGGTCCGGTTTTTCGTCACGGCCTCGGGTGAAGTGGGCGCATCGAGAACGGCGGTGAGGGTCGTCCGGAATAAGTGCCGGCCGCGCGGCCCTGCGACCGTCTGCGCCGAATTTTCGATCGCGTCTTGGGCGGAGGGCGCGCGGGCCGGATGTCCCCGGCCGCCGGGAGCGGGCGAACCGGCCTTGTGAGCGTGTCGGCTACGGGCTTGAGTCCGCCCGGTGGCGGTGCTCGTAGGTGCTGTCCACCCGGACGACGATCGTGGCCCGGCCGAGGTCGCCCGGGGCACGGTCACGACCATGACGGGGTTGGCGGAGTCCTCATAGAACGTGATCTCCCAAGAGCCGTCCGGCCGCCGGGTGGCCCGCAGGTCGGTGGAGGCGGGCACGGGGAGCGACTGGCTGAGCACGGCCGCCGTGGCGGCCTCGATCGCCTCCTCCCGGGTGAGCGGGGCGTTGTCATCGGTGTTCCGCTCTTGCCGGCGGTCGCGGATGGCCTTGAACATGCGCTGGACGGTGGCGACCGTGCCCGCATCGGCACGGTTGCCGATGATCCCGCCCAACGCGGCGGCACCGAGGTAGGTGGCGACCTCGACCATGTGGGGCACCATGGCCGACACCGACCCCCTGGCACGAAAGTCGCCCTCGTCCTTCAGGAAGGGGTCGGCCAGGCGGCTATCGGGCGGTGGTTCCGGCGAGGGCCGGGGTCCGGTGCCGTGCGGTGGAGTGTCCTCGCTCAACGGCGTCCCCTCTCTGTGCGCCTCTTCGATTTTCGATTGGAGCACGCGGCCCGGTGCTCCGTTCCCGTGCCGGTGGAAAGACGCCCGGGGCGGCGGTGCCGGATGCGCCCACCGCTCGCCCGGGCGTGCTACCTCGGGCTCGACGGGCCGGGGTGGTCGCGGATGTAGCGGCGGTAGCGCTCGATGAGGACCTGGCGGGGCATCGGGGGCCAGGTGGACAGGTGGCCGGTGCGGCGGTCGATGACCAGCAGGGGGCTGGTGGGTTCGGCGTCGGGGACGAAGGCGCGGGCCACGAAGGCGTCGCCGATGTCCTCGATGGCCACCGGGGCGGTGGGGCCGGCGCCGTTGTTGAAGTAGCGGTCGGCGCGGCGCCAGGCCTCGGCGCGGTCGAGTTCGGCCGGGTGCACCGCGTAGGCGTCCAGGACGTCCAGGAGGCGTTCCAGGGTGCGGCAGCGGTGGGTGCGGCACTCGCGGCACAGTTCGGCGCCGGTCACGGTGACGGGGCGGTGGGCGTCCAGGACGGACGACAACGCGGCCCCGGCGGCCAGCGCCAGGCGGCGGGAGTGGCGGGCGAACTCGGCGGTGTGGGCGTCGCCGATGTGGCGGGCCGCGGCGTCCAAGGCGGCGGCGTCGGCGCGCAGCGCGGCGGTCAGCAGGGCGCGCACCCGGGCGTGCAGGTGCGGGTGGAGCCGGGCGAGCGGGGGTTTCCCGCCGGGCGTCTCCCCTCGCCCGCCGCCGGCCGCCGGTCTTCCTTGAGGGGTCACGCGGGCCACTTCCCTTCGAAGACGGCGGTGACGGTGCGGCCGGAGGAGTTGCCGTGCCAGCCCCAGCTCGTGGCGGTCAGGGAGACGGTGCGCAGGCCGCGGCCGGACTGGCCATCGGGTCGGCCTCGCGGGCGACCGGCTCGTCGGGGCCGCCCTGGTCGGCGACGGAGACGGCGACGCACTGCGGGGTGCGCAGCACCTCGACGGTGAAGGAGCCGCCGGTCTGGCCGGACTTGGTGTGGCGGACGGCGTTGGCGACCAGCTCGTCGGTGGCCAGCAGGACGTCGTCCAGGAACGGGCAGCCCTCCAGCAGGCAGGCCACGAAACGGCGGGCGGCGCGGGCCTGCATCAGGCCGCCGGGGAAGTCCCGGCGCCAGTACAGGGGCGGGGCCATCCCGGCGGCAGGGGGATTCATCAGGAGCACAGGGCACCTCCTGGGCAGGACGTTCGGTGTGTGATCGACAGGCGGTCACGCTTGGCAATGGCATGTTCACACCACAGCGCGCCCCCGGTCCGCTGATTCGACGCCCGGCCCTGGTGTCTTGGCGGTTTTTCACCGTCCGGCACCGGAACGGTTCGGCTGCGGAACGACCCGACAGCGGAACGGCCCGGCAGCGTGACGGTTCTTTTTTGGCCACATGCGGCCTGACCGATCTTCAGCGGACGCGTCCTGACCAGCCGAGTCGTGGGCTATACGTCAAGTAGTCAAGCAATTACGGCCATGGACGCTCATCGGGGAGGCCAGTGATGTTCAGCCCCTACGTTCGCCGGCTTCGTCTGGCCGAAGCGCTGCGCAAACTGCGCGAGGACCGCAATCTCACGGCGGACGAGGTGGCCAAGACCGTCTTCCAGTCGCGGGGGAAGCTTTCAAAACTGGAGACCGCGCAGACCCGCCCCGAGGCGTTCGAGATCATGGGCATGCTGGAACGGCTGAACGTCACCGGCAAGGAGTACGACAAGATCATTCATCTGGCCCGGACCGCCGCTCAGAAGGGGTGGTGGGACCAGTACGCCAAGGTCATGGGGCCTCGGCAGCGCCTGTACGCCGATCTTGAGTCGGGTGCGGAGACAATCCGTAGCTACAACCAGACGGCGATGCCCGCTGCCTTGCAGCACCCCGACTTCATAAGCGCAATGATCGCACTGGACGAGTGTCAGGGGCCGCTCGACTACATACCGGAGAGGATGGCTGAGGCCCGCGCACGCCGCCAGCAGCATCTACTGAAAGAAGACGGGCCTACATACGAGGCCGTGCTGGACGAGTGCGTACTCCACCGGCTTGCCGTGCCAGCAGAAGTGATGGCCGTACAGCTCCGTCATCTCGTCAGCATCCTTACCGACAAGCCACAGATCACTATCCGCATACTTCCCCACAACGTCCCGATCCCCGGTGGCTTCCTGCCCAAGAGCTCTTTCTCGCTCTACACGTTCCCCGACCCTGCAGACCCCCAGATAGCTGTGGTGGACACCGTGACCACCGACCTCATCCTCACCCAGCGACGTGAGGTTGCACGGTATACCGGTGTGTACAACCGTGTCCGAGAAGCCGCACTGCCTCCCGCTGAGAGCCTGGCGTTCCTCGAGCGGATGGCCGACCGGCTAATCGAGCAGAAGGGATCGGGCCTATGACCAGGGATTTCACCGGCTGGCGCAAGTCACGGCACAGTGAGCCGAACGGGGATTGTGTGGAGGTAGCACAAGCCGCTGACGGCACCATCGGCGTCCGAGACTCCAAAGGAGACCCTCACGTCGTCTNCAAGCCGCTGACGGCACCATCGGCGTCCGAGACTCCAAAGGAGACCCTCACGTCGTCTTGGAGTTCACGCCCCACGACTGGAGCAGGCTACTCAGCCAGATCAAGGAAAGTAGCGAGTGACCGTACAGCGCATCCACTGGCGCAAGTCACTATCCAGCGAGCCTAGTGGCAACTCGTGTAGAGGTGAGGCAGCCCCCAACAACACCACCGGCGTCCGAGCCTCCAAGGAAGATCCCCCGCGTCGTCCTGGAGTTCACGCCCCACGACTGGAGCAGGCTACTCAACCGGATCAAGGAAGTTCACGGGTAACCATGCAGCGCTTTCGTTGGCGCAAGTCGCGACACAGCGGCCCCGACCGCTGCTGTGTCGAAGTCGCCCGGACCTCCGATGACACCATCGGCATCCGCGACTCCAAAGGCCATCCCGACCGGATCATCCTCGTCAACCGCGCAGAGTGGGCCACCCTCCTGACGACGATCAAGGCCGGCGCTTCCAACAGCGGCTGACCAGCAAACCGCCCTGCCGTGCTCTCCGGACCAGCACGGCAGGGCGGTGCCGTCACCTCTCCGGGTGGCGCGGCCCTTGCCCCGGAGGGGGGTCAAGGAGGCTCTTGTACGGCTCGCCGCTCTCCTCTGCCTTCCCCATCGCGTCGTAGATCTCTAGGATCAACGCCTTCGTGCGCTCGAACCGCTCCGGATCGTTCCGCCGGAATGCCCCGAAGCTGTCCATGATGTAGCCCACGTCATCCCGCTCCACCCCGTACAGCCGGAAGTAGGCGGCATCCAGCTCGGCCCGCATCACCAACCGCCGCTCCTCATCCCATACAAACGGCGGACCATTCACCCCCAGGTCTCGAGCCAGCGGTTCCATATCCCACGTAGTACAGGAGAGCTCTGCAACTCGATCAACAATCCAATCACGCAGCAGAACCCCTCTATCCCAACCAGCGGGAATCTCGTATGACTTCGGTGGCAGCACAGGCAACTGTTTCACAGTGAAATAATTCAGGTGCGTCCCGCCACTCTTTTGCCGTACAACAAAATCCAGAACGAACGCCGCCAAATTCCCTAGCAAAGGTCCCACCTGTGAGATTCCAGGGAACATGAGGAGCGTACCGCCCGGAACAGCAGCCCATGGGAAGGCCGAGCTAATCAAAGTTCTTTCATCAGTACTGCGACAGATGTCGCGCCAACCAATAAACCAACGCTTATCCCAGCGTTCTTCAACCCGCTCGTTTACCCTCTCCTCTGGAACCCAGTATCGAGGCAAGGCCTCATAGTCTGGGTCTCGCTTCTGCTCAAGAGAAAGACGGGGCAGAGTACCCATGTTGGCCTGGGCCTGAGTCTGCCCTTCGTAGGTACCGAGGCGGTGATCAAAGTGATGGATCATCTTCGCCTCGTACAGAGGAAGCATCCTCTCGTCGCCACGAACAAAATGGTTCCCTTGGAGCTCCCATCCTGCAGTCTCTAGCTCCTCACGGGTACGGAACAGCCCTGAGTCATTAGCCATGTGGAACATCGTCATGAATGACAGGTTCCACGGATTACTACCAGGGCGCTCCCTCCACAGGATCGGAACACGGCGATAAATGCCAAGGGTTATCTGGGCATCCCGCCGCGAACGAAATAGCGGTGCAGTACCAGTATTAGGGTTAAGAAGAAGAATATCCTCCGACGGCATCGTAAACCGCCGAGCCTCAATATCAGAGATCTTTCGAGAGCCAAAGGCGAAATCAGCTCTCGATACCTTAACCTCGCACCCCCCGACCGTCATCAAGCAGAAGCGGAAGCTGTGGTGAACGTCCCTGCTCAGCAGGAACTCTTCGTTCTCGAATTCGAGGAACGCAACCAACTGGCCACTACGCACCAAATCACCGAAGAAGGGTGCGGTAGTAGCGTCAGTGGCAATGCCGGTAGGAAGCACCAGACCACTGCGTCCCATCGGCCCGATAACTGTACGAGCCGTCTCAGCGAAGACCGAGTATGTATTGACATCCCCGTGGCCGGTCAGCGGGTAACGCCCGGAGGTACGCAGCAGGTGGCTCCACCCCGCAGCCTTGCGCAACTCGCGCTGGAATTCCTCATATAGCGCCCGGTCGGTGAGTTCGTCGCTATCAGCCAGCGCTTCGATGAGCTTCTTGCGCTCGGCGGCGTTACGGGCCTTGGCGATCTTCTCGTCCCTGGAGGCGAAGAACTCCTGCTCCTGGAGCTTGACCCGCTCCCACGGCGGATTGCCCAGCACGCAGTCGAACCCGCCCTGCCATCCGGTGTCGGGGTTGGCGTCGCGAGCGTTATCGTCCCCAACCCGGAACACGTCGGGGAACTCCAGGTGCCAGTGGAAGAAGGAGTACTGCTCGGTGAGCCTGCGCAGCTCCCGTTCAGTGTCCTCACCGGGCACGGCCTGGGGATACATCCCGGCCATCTCCGTGTCCCCGGCCATGATCTTGAGGGTGGCGGTGGTGACGGCACGGGGCGCGTCCGGGTGCTTGGGCCACACGAACGCCGCGCACCAGGCGTCGGCGACGCGCTTGCGCACGGCCCGGTCCGGAGATTCCAGCAGCAGCCGGTGGCGCCGGGCCTGCTCGCGGATGTCGGACACGGACCTCACGCCCATCCGCTCCACCTCGCGGGTCCGGCGGGCGAGGGTCCCGGTGTCCACCGGCACCGCTGCTCTGTCCTCCTGCGAGGCCAAAAGGTCGAACTGCTCGGCGCGTTCGGCGGCGTTGTCCTTGCGGAGCCGGTTCGCCGTCTTCTTGTCATCGCCGACCAGCGGCTTGTACGCCTCGTCCGGAATCCCCTTGAGCAGCAGCGCGGGCGTGGTGCCCAGCAGCGAGTTGCCGACCTTGATGTGGGAGTCCAAGAACGCCAGCGGCAGCCCGGGTTCCAGGGACTCCATCCACAGGGAGAACTTGGTCAGCTCCGCCGAGAGCGGGTTGATGTCCACCCCGTACAGGCAGTGCCGCACCACCTTGTGCATGGCCCGGCGCACATCGGTGGGGGTGGGTTCGTCGTCCCCACTGCACAAGGCCGCGTACCGGGTGGCGATGCGGCGTCCGGCGGCCACCAGGAAGTTCCCCGATCCGCAGGCCGGGTCGCAGACGGTCAACTTCAGCAGGTCCTCGGGGTTGCCGGAGGCCGCATAGCGGTCGATGACCGGGTCGAGGGCGGTCTTGAGCAGCTCCTCGATCAGCGCGGGGGGCGTGTAGTAGGAGCCGGTGGTCTTGCGCTTGTTGCCGGGCAGCTCCTCCAGCCAGAAGCGAGGCTCGTCCGCATCGAAGCGGGGCCGCAGTTCCAGCAGCGACTCATACACGCTGCCGAGCTCCTCGGCGCCCAGGTGCCGGTAGTCGATGCGCTGCCTGCGGCCTTTGTGGTCGGCCATCTCCGACAAGTGACGGACGGCCTCCAGCAGCCGGTGGTTGCTGAGCCGGCTGTCGCGCAGCAGGTCGGGAACCGTGCCCTCGGCGCAGGGGTCCTGGGCGCGGAAGAACAGGCCGCCCAGGGCGGGCAGCGCCAGTTCCGGCCGGCCGCCGTCGCTGCCCAGGGCGTCCAGCACGATGACCAGGGTGCGCCACAGGTCGGTGTGGGCGTCGCCGCGGCGGGTGGCGGCGATGCGGCGCAGCCGGCCGGCCGAGAAGTACGCCGCGTACCGCTCGCGGGCGGTCTGGTGGGCGGCCACCTCCTCCGGTGAGGCGTTCTCGGGGATCGGCGGGTGCAGCACGCCGCGGTCCTCGGCGACGAACAGGAAGATGAGCTGGTAGGCCAGGCGCAGCAGCTCGTGCAGGAAGTCGTCGCGGCTCAGCCGTCCCGACGCCAGCTCCTCGCGCAGCGCCGGGTCGCTTTCCACAAAGCCGGTGCCCAGTTCGCTCAGGGCCTTTTCGACCTGCTTGCGGAGCTGGTCGCGGGCGCGGCCGCCGATCTGCACCGCCTCGGTGCGCCAGCGTTCCAGCCAGCAGTCCTCGACCGTGGGCTGCTCGCCGTCGTCGCGGGGCAGCAGCTCCAGGCGGGAGACGTGCAGCAGGGCGAACAGCAGGACGAAGTCCGAATACAGCTCGCCGTCGAACATCGCCTCCAGGTCGAACTCCACGTAGGCGGAGCCGACCAGGGCCTGGGAGTCGCGCAGGATGCGCAGCCGCCGCCCGTTGGACAGCACGCCCCACAGGTGGGCGTCGCTGACGTTGAGGAAGTCCTGCATCATCGACTGGGGGGCGCGGGCGGCCTGCCGGTTGGGGCCGCCGCGCGGCCGGTCCAGGTCGATGTCCCAGGCCAGCAGGTGCAGCGGGACGTGCCCGCCCCACTGGTGGGAGATGGGGTAGGTCTCCTCCCCCACCGTGATGCCGCCCTGCAGGTAGGCGGGGCGGCCGTAGCCCAGCTCGTCCAGCAGGCGCAGCAGCCAGCGTTCGCGGGTCTCGCGGGTCAGCGAGGCGGTGGGCGGCAGCGCGGCGATGCGGTCGCGGAAGGCGCGGTAGGCGCCCAGCAGGTACTCCCACTTGCGGCTGGCGGCATCGCCGAGGCGTTCGCCGGCGGCCAGGTGGTAGTCGTCGGGACGGTTGCCGGGCAGGTCGGGGTCGGCGGCGGCGATCCGCTCGATGAGGTCGGCCGACAGCAGGTCGCCCTCCAGGCGGACGGCGGTGTACTGGGCGGCGTTCACCGGGCACCTCCTGCCGGAAGGTAGACGTAGACGCCGAGGACGTCGGCGTGCTCGTGCGGGCGGACCCTCAGGCCGCGGCGGATCGCGCCGACCGCGCCGCGGACCCGGCGGTGGGCGGCCTCCAGGCGTTCGGCCAGCTCCCGGCCGCGGGCGTCCAGGTCGGCCTGGACGGTGCCGGGAGCGGCGGGGCGGCCCGGCTCGGGCGGTTCGCCCAGCTCCTCGATCGACATCGCGACGGCGCGCTGCACCAGTTCGGGCAGCACGTTGGCATCGGGGGCCGCGCCGAGCAGGGCGGTCACCTCCTCCTCGGTCAGCCACTGGCGGCCGTCGGGGCCGTTGCGGTAGGCGACGACCTGGGCGTCCTCGGCGACGACCTCGCGGGTGCGGGCGCGGCCGGGCAGGTTCAGGTGGAAGCGGTAACGCACCAGCAGCAGCGTGGTGCGGGTGCGCACGGCGTTGGTGCGGATGGCGCCGCAGCGGCGGGCGGGCCGCTGCTCGGGAGGCATGCGGGAGTCCAAGGCGGCGTCCACCACGTAGCGGGCCAGCGCCACCACGGCCGGGTCGCTGCGGACCAGGGCGTGCTCTCCGGGCTTGACCGGCAGGTCGTGGCGGAAGACCAGCTCGCGGGCCTCATCGCGGTCGCCGGTCAGGCCGAGGGCGTGCCGCAGCCCCACCGGCAGGGCCTGAGCGTGCACGGTGAAGCCGTCCTCGCGGGCCTGGACGACGCCGCCGAGGGCCGAGAACGTCTCGCGGGCGAAGCGGGCGACCTCGGTGTGCCGGCCCATGGCGGTGCGCACGGCCATGGCCTCGCGGCGCACCTCCTCCAGCTCCTTGACGCCCGAGTGGGCGTACTTGGTGACGACCTTGGACTCGCGGGCGGCGGCGCTCTCCCAGTCGCGGTGCAGCACGTCGCGGGTCTGCATCAGCCCCAGGTCGAGGGTGAGCTGGTCGGGTTCGGCGTTGCGCAGCAGCAGGCCCTCCACCAGGGCGCGCACCACGTCCTCGGTGCGGCCGGGCACGGGCACCGCCACCCCGGTGGCCTTGGCGATGCTGTGGTGCTTGCGGATCAGCACGTCCAGCACCGCGCCGTCGATGCCGTTGTCCACGCCGTACAAGGTGACGACGCGGACGGTGGAGGCGCGCTGGCCGAACCGGTCGACGCGGCCTTCGCGCTGCTCGTGGCGGGTGGGGTTCCACGACAGGTCGTAGTGGACGACGGCGTTGAAGACCGCCTGCAGGTTGACGCCCTCCGACAGGCAGTCGGTGGCCACCAGCACGTGCCGTCCGCCCTGTTCGCGCAGCCGCTCGATGCGGGCGCTGCGTTCGGCGGGCGGCAGGTTGCCGGTGACGACGGTGACGGTGGCCTTGCGGCCCAGCGCCTTGGCCAGGTGCTCGCCGACGTACTGGGCGGTGGGGATGTAGCGGCAGAAGACGATCGGGTCGTACCCGTCGTTCAGCAGCCCCTTGACCTCGGTGATGGCGGTGGCGAGCTTGACGTCGCGCTGGGGTCCCTCCAGTTGCCTGGCCTGCGCGGCGAAGGCCTTGAGGCGGTTGCGGGCGGCGGCGGGCAGCTCCTCATCGACGGCGCCGGGGGCGGCGTCCACGCCCTCGTGGGACTCCTCGTCGATCAGGTCGGGGAAGGAGGCGCGGCCCAGCCGGTCGGCCTCGGCGGCGGTCTCGGCGACTGCGGCGGCGGCGCGGGCGGTCAAGGTGGCCTCGGCGGCACGGGGCGAGGAGGCCACCGAGCTGAGCAGGGCCAGCGCCGACCACCAGCGGACGGTGCGGTGCCGCTCCCCGGTGGCGGGGTCGGTGACGCTGTGGCGGGCGTAGTCCAGCACGTTGCGGATCAGCTCGGCGTACTGGCCGGACTGCTCGTAGGGGACCTCCCGGAGCATCCGGTCGCGGGGGAAGCGGGTCTCCTCATCCAGGTAGTGGCGGATGTCGCGGCGGCGGCGCTGCACGAAGTGGCGGGCCAGGCGCTCGCGGCCCTTTTCGGTGCCCAGGTCCAGTTCGGCCAGCTCGGGGTCGAGCAGACCGATCAGGTCGCGGAAGGCGTCCTCGTTGCCGCTGTGCGGGGTGGCGGTGACCAGTATCAGATGCCGGTCGGTCTTGGCGGCCACCTGCCGCAGCAGGTCGTAGCGCAGCTGCCGCTGGGCGGCGCCCGACCCGGCGGCGGGCACGCAGGTGTGCGCCTCGTCCACGATCACCAGGTCGGGGCAGTCGCGGACGAACAGGGTGCGGCGGGAGGGGTTCTTGATGAAGTCGGTGGAGACCACCGTGAAGCGGTGGTGGTGGAACAGCGACTGGTCGGCGCGCAGGCCGCGCTGCAGCTTGGTCACCGTGGACGGCAGCACCAGGGCGGCGTCGATGCCGAACTTGGTGCGCAGCTCCTCGGCCCACTGCTCGGCCAGGGCCGGGGAGCAGAGCACGGTCATCCGCTCGGCCTCGCCCTGCTCGATCAGCTCCTTGGCGATCAGGGCGGCCTCGATGGTCTTGCCGATGCCGACGTCATCGCCGATCAGCAGCCGGACGGTGTCCATGCGCAGCGCCAGCAGCAGCGGCAGCAACTGGTACTGGCGGGGCTCGACGGCGATGGCGGCCGAGGCGCGGAACGGGCCGGCCGCGGAGGTGAAGCCGATGCGCAGCGCGGTGCGCAGCAGCCCGGCGGCCACGCTGTCGCCGATCTGGCCTGGGTCGGCGGTGGGGCGGGGGAAGGTGGCGGGGGCGACCTCGTCGGCGAACAGCCCGGCGGTGAAGGCGGTGTCGCCGCTCAAGGGGCGGGCGACGATGAAGTCCGCACTGCTCTCCGGCAGCACCACCCATTCGCGGCCCCGGGCCGCGACCAGCGAGCCGGGGGCGTAGGCGGCGGTCATCGGGCGCCCTCCCGTCCAGTGCCGAAGACGTTGGGGTACTGCCGCACGATCTCGTTCCAATCCGCGTCGTGTCCGAATCTGATGACCAGCCAGCCCAGGTCCATCAGCCGGTACTCGGCCTGCAGGTCGCGTTCGGCGACGGCCCGGTGGGCGTGGTGGGGGCCGTCCACGAACAGGGCGACCGGGCCGGCGGGCAGCCGGTAGACGAAGTCGGGGCGGGCCAGGGCCTCGGCGACCAGGTGCTGGGCCTCGTCGGGAAGACGGTACTCGCCTTCGGCCAGGAAGGTGACCAAGCGGCGTTCCAAGTCGCTGCCGGCCTGCTCGGCGAGGCGGGCGGCGCGCTCGGCCGGGGTGAGCTCGGTGCCGTGGCCGCCTTCGGTGCGGGACGCGGCCAGCTCCAGCAGCAGGCCGGTGATCGCCATGCGGTCGATGAGGCGGTGGTAGAGCTGGTTGGTGTAGGACAGCAGGCAGTCATAGCAGCCGCGTTCGCAGCGTTCGCGGGCGCCGGGGGCGCCGCCGAGGTCCTCGCCGGTCCGCGGGTCGAAGTGCATGATCTCCAAGGCGGTGCGGGCCGCCTCGGCGAGGGCGGTGGGTTCGGCGTGCAGCCGCCGCAGCGCGCCCGCGCCGCCCTCGGCGCTCTCCACGAACAGCATCCGGCCCCGGCCCTGCGGGTCGGGCAGCGGTTCGCTGGTCAGCTCGGCGTCCTCCAGCTGAAACAGCGCCTCCATGCCGCGTTCCAGCGCATACCGCAAGGTGACCGCCTGCTCCTCGGAGACCTGGCGGGTCAGGCGGAACACCAGGATGTTCTTGGTGTCCTGCACGAACGGGACGACCTTGACGGCGCGGCGGTCCTCCTGGAGCACCTCCAGCCCGGAGTCCTCGGGGGTCAGGTCGGCGGCCCGGGGCTCGCGCAGCCACTTGCCGCTGACCGGGTCGAGCCAGAAACCGACGTTGCCGCGGTCGCGGCGGCCGCGGCGGCCCCGGTTGATCACGCGCAGGGTGGCGGCGTCCCCGTACACCAGGTCGGCCAGCGCCTCGCCGGAGGCGGCACGCACGGCGGCCGGCAGCCGTCCCGGCCGGGCGCCGTGCGTGCTGAACTGGTAGACGGTCTGCAGCTCGAAACCGGCGCGGCGGCGTTCCTCCTCATCGGAGGAGATCCGGTCGCGCCGCACGGTGTAGACGGTCTGCAGGTGCAGCATGTTCGGCAGCGTGCCGCCGAGTTCGGCGCCGCACTCCAGGCAGCGGTCGGTGCCGGCCTCGCGCTTGTGCCAGTAGCCGCACGAGCCGCAGATGCGGGCCTGGGTGGTGGCCACGTCCCCGCTCTCGGCCCCCACCGGCACCTGCACGCGGGAGACCTCATAGCGGGAGCCCTCGTGGTAGATCAGCGCGCCGGGGCCGAACTCGCCGACCGCGATGAAACGGGGCCGCTGGATGTAGGTGCCGCGCCGGCGGCGTCCCCCGATGTAGGCGGCGGCCGGCAGGCGGGGGAAGGAGTAGCCGGGCAAAAAGCCCTCGGAAGCGAAGTAGCGGTAGGTGTAGAAGTCGCTGAACTCCTGCTCGGAGTCCTCGTTCTTGAGGATCTTGAGCTGGTTCTCGGCGTCGGTGCGGCGGCGGCGGGCCTGCTCGGCTGCGTCCCGGGTGCTGGCGTGATCGACGACGATGCGGTTCTGCTTGCGCTGCTCCTCCAGCGCCGAGCGGTACAGCTGCCGCCAGCGGTCGCAGGCGGCGTCGAACCGCCGGGCCGCGCCGCGGACCACGTCCTCGATCCAGCCCTCATACCACCAGGGGGCCTGGTGGATCTCCGGCATGCAGTCGGCCAGCACTTCGTGGGCGCGTTTGATCGCGCGGCGGCGGGCGTTCTCGTCGCTGAACTGCTCCCGCAGATGCGGGTGGATCTCCAAGGTGGGGTTCTCGCCGGAGATGTCGAGCACCTCCGGCATCCGGCTGTGCAGCGAGGCGCGGGTCTCGGCCAGCCAGATGGCGTGGACGTGCGAGCGCAGCAGGTCCTCGTTGGTCAGATCCAGGCGGGGCGGGCGGACCTTGCCGGCCACCATCAGGTCCGAGCGGCGGAAGTAGTACTGGTCGTGGGCGTTGCCGGTGGAGCAGTAGGTGGTGACCAGCGCGGGCTGGCCGCCGCGGCCGGCGCGGCCGGAACGCTGGGCGTAGTTGGCCGGGGTGGGCGGGACGTTGCGCATGCCGACCGCGTTCAGGTCGGAGATGTCCACGCCCAGCTCCATCGTGGGCGAGCAGTACAGCAGCGGCAGGTCGGCGTTGCGGAAATCCCGTTCGCGCTGCAGGCGGTCCTCGCCGCGGACCTGGGCGGTGTGCTCGCGGGCCTGCAGCTGCGCCAGCTCGGTGGCGGTGTGGCGGTACAGGTCGCGGAAGAAGGTGTTGACGCGGATGTCGGCGTCGTCGGCGACGACCTTGCGCAGCGGGTCGGGGGCGCCGCTTTCGCCGTCCCCGGGACGCCACAGGATCGCCGAGGACTTCAGCCGGTAGCCGGGGGTGCCGTCCTTGGTCTCCTCGGCCACGGTCAGCAGGCCGTACTTGGACAGCACGTGCAGCAGGTCGACGATGATGCGGTGGGCGTCGTCCACGGTGACCTGCCGGCCGAGGGCGTTCGGGAATTCCCGGGGGCGGCGCAGGTAGCGGCCGAGCGCGGTGCGGCCGGTGAAGGGGACGACGCCGCGGCTGCCGCCCCGGCCGGAGGAGGCGGCGAACACGGTGCGGGCCTTGATCTGCGGTTCGCCGTCCGACAGCGCCCAGGGGGCGATCAAGTGCTCGCCCGACATCGCCGCCATGCGGTCGAAGCCCTCCTGGGTGAACACCTCGGCGTCGACGGCCAGCACCCGGCGCATCTCGTCCAGCATGATGTGGGCCAGCTTGGCGCGGTGGGCGGGTTCGTCGCCGCGCAGCAGCGGGTGGGTGCCCTCCCAGCACTCCTCGTCGGCGGCGATCTCCGCCACGTCGATGTAGGAGAAGCGGATCAGGCCGGTCTGCTCCAGGTTGGGCATGGTGACCCGCCAGCCGCGGGCCAGGTCGGTGTAGAGCCGGTAGGTCAGCACCTGGCGCAGCGCCCGGCGGATGTTGTCCTTCTGGCTGAACTTGGCGTCCGGCTTCTGGGCGAAGGCGGTCATCGGCAGATTCAGCGCCTCCTCGACCGCCTGGGCGACGTTCTCATGGGTCAGCCCGGCCGGCCCGGCCCGGCGGGCGGCCCGGTACAGCGCCCCGCGGATCTGGGTGACCTGAACGAAGTCGTTGAAGTGCCCGGCCTGCAGGCTGGCGTCCTGGCGGTTGTCCACGAACGTCAGCAGCTTCTTGGCCTTGTCGTCCAGTTCCGGCTGGGCGCGCAGGGCCTGCACCACGGCGGCGCTGATCACCGACACCGCCGAGCTTCGGCCCTCGACCGCGTGGGTGGCCAGCTGGGCCAGGTCCTGGCCCCGACTGCGGTCGTAAGAGACCCGGCAATGCAGGCAGAACCGGAACGGGGTGGACACGTACGCGGCGCGCACCCCTTCGCCGGGGGGCCGCTCGGCGCCGTCGGTGCCCACCCACACCTCGCGGGGCAGGTGGTCGGCGTAGCGGGGCAGCACATAGGGGCTGCCGTCGTCGCCGGTGTCATACCAGTGGTCGGGCAGCCGCCCGGCGCCGATGGGGTCTTCGAACGGCCAGGGGTGGTCGGTGCTGATGTACAGGTAGCCGTTGACGCCGTCGCCGCCGGAGGCGTCGCGGTCGTGGCGGGGCTCGTAGAAGACGGTGCCGTCGCGGCGGACGCGGTGCACCACCAGGTACTCCTGACCGCACTCGCGGCAGAACGCCAGCGGCAGCAGGATCTTCTCGCGCCGGCCGGGAACGCTGACCTGGTATTGGCTGGTGATGTAGCGGGTCGCCTCGGGTTCGACGCTGACGTGGACGGTGTCGCCCTTGGACAGGAACTGGTGCAGCCGGAAGGCGAACAGCGGCCTGCGGGTCTCGGGGTGGCGGGCCTTGGCGCCCTGCTGCAGGATCGCCTCGATGGCCTCGGCGCAGCGTTTCTCCTCCTCGCCGGTCTGCTCGGCCAGCATGCGGGCGGCCTGCGGGAGGGTGCGGGGATCGCGGCGCACCAGGCGTCCGGTGCCCGGTTCGGTGGCCAGGCCGAAGGTGGTCTCCACCCAGCCCGCCAGGGGATCGGCGGCCAGGGTGCGGTAGTCGCGGTCGGTGTCGGCCAGCGCGGCGGCGATGCCCTCGCGCAGCTCGGCCGGGCCGGGCTCGGCCCGGGCGGTGTTGCGGCGCAGCCACTCGCCGATGACCCGTTCGGGCCGCACCGGGACGCCGAACAGGCGCCCGGCCACGTCGGCGACCTCGCGCTGCGCCTCGGCGAAGGTGGCGGCGGTGGCCATGGTCGCCGAGGTGCCCACGCACTGCAGGCCGGGTGAGTCGCAGGCGTTCCGCAGCCGCCGTACCAGCAGCGCCACGTCCGCGCCCTGCCGTCCCCGGTAGGTGTGCAGCTCGTCCAGGACCAAAAAGCGCAGGCCCTGGGCGGCGCCGATGAGCTGCTGCCGCTCCACCGGGCGGGTCAGCAGGTACTCGAGCATGACGTAGTTGGTGAGCAGGATGTCGGGCGGGCGGCGCAGGACGCGGTCGCGCTGCTCGGCGTCCTCCTGGCCGGTGTAGCGGGCGAAGGAGACGGTGCGCTCCTCCTCGGGCAGGCCCCAGTTGAGGTACTTCTCCAGTTCCAGGAGCTGGCTGTTGGCCAGGGCGTTCATCGGGTAGACGACGATGGCCTTGATGCGGCCGGGCTCGGGGGCGCTCAGCACCGAGTGGACGATCGGGATGATGTAGGTCAGGCTCTTGCCCGAGCCGGTGCCGGTGGTCAGCACGTAGCTGTCGCCGCTGCCAGCCGCTTCGATCGCCTCCCGCTGGTGGCGGTGCAGGGTCAGCGGCCACTCCCCCGGGTCCTGCGGGCCGGTCTTGTCGCGGAAGAAGCGGTCGCAGCCGGGGTGCAGCAGTCCTTGGGCGACCAGCTCGGTGATGGTGCCGCCCGCCTCGAAGCCGGGGTTCAGTGACAACCAGGGGTCGGGCCAGCGCGTCTTACGGTCGCGCTCTGCGCGCAGGTGCTCGGCGATCCGCTCATCGCGTACCTGCACCAGCGAGGAGGTGAACTCCGAGTAGCTGTCGATGAGCCGCTGGTGCACGTCGAACACGTCCATCGCCGCTTCCCCTCACCGGCCTGCGGTTGTGAGCGCTCCACATCCTGCCAGGCGGACCGCCCACTTGCCACCGTTTCGGCTGACATCAGGCGATCTGCCGGTCGATTGAGTTCACACGAAAACGAGGATCCTTATTTTGGACGCCCTGGAAAGGCGATTTTGCACACCCTCAATCAGAGAAAGCGCGAGGGGTCATGTCGTTCGAAAGAAACGACCCCTTTAAAGCAATAGATTCACCTTGAATGCTCAAGCACGTTACAAGGTGACCATGGCCACGACGCTCTACCGCACCGCGGACTATTCGGTCTCCCACCTGATCGAGTCGATCGACCGGGGAGACATCGCCCTTCCGGACATTCAGCGACCTTTCGTATGGAAGGCCACGAAAGTCCGCTCACTGTTCGATTCGATGCACAAGGGGTTCCCTGTCGGATTCCTGTTGTTCTGGGAGACCGACGCCGAGCCCGGGGCGCGGCGCATCGGCACCGGGGACGCGGTGCCCCGGCACGTGATCGTGGACGGGCAGCAGCGGCTCACCTCGCTGTATGCGGTGATGCGGGGCAAGGAGGTGGTGCGGGAGAACTACGAGAAGACCCGCATCCGCATCGCCTTCCGGCCCGCCGACGCCACCTTCAAGGTGACCGACGCGGCCACCGAGCAGGATCCGGAGTACATCCCCGACATCAGCGTGCTGTGGACCGCGCCGAGCTTCCACCGGGTGGTGCGGGAATTCATCAAGGGCCTGCGGGAACGCCGCGAGGTGAGCGAGGACGAAGAGGACCGGCTCGTCGAGGCCCTCAACCGGCTGCGCGATCTGAGCAACTACAGCTCCAACGTGGTGGAGCTGTCGAAGTCCACCGACGAAGAGCAGGTCGCCGAGATCTTCGTGCGGATCAACAGCGCGGGCGTCACGCTCAACCAGTCCGACTTCATCCTCACGCTGATGAGCGTGTTCTGGGAGAAGGGGCGGCGCGACCTGGAGGAGTTCTGCCGCGGCGCCCGGCAGCCCTCCCTGGACGGCACGACCGCCTTCAACTGGTACCTGCGTCCGCAGCCCGACCAGTTGCTGCGAGTGAGCGTGGCGCTGGCGTTCCGGCGCGCGGTGCTCAAGGACGTCTACACGCTGCTGCGCGGCAAGACCCTTGAGGGGCACACCCGCGAAGAGCAGTTCGCGCGGCTGGAGCAGGCCCAGGCCCAGGTGCTCGACCTGGGCAACTGGCACGAATTCCTGCTGTGCCTGGAACGCGCCGGGTTCCGCGGCGGCAAGATGATCACCAGCGAGACGGCCATCGTGTTCACTTACGCGCTGTGGCTGCTGGGCCGCACCGAGTTCGCGGTGCCGGCGCAGCGACTGCGAGAGGTGATCGCCCGCTGGTTCTTCATGGCGCACACCACCTCCCGCTACACCGGCAGCTTCGAGACCCAGGCCGAACGCGACTTCCGCCTGCTGGACGAGGTGGCCCCCGGCGACGCCGACGGCTTCTGCCAGGTGCTGGACCGGGTGGTGGACAACACCCTCACCGCCGACTACTGGAACATCCGGCTGCCCGACGACCTGGAGACCTCGGCCTCGCGGTCGCCGAACCTGTCGGCCTACCTGGCGGCGCTCAACATCCACGACGCACCGGTGCTGCTGTCGCGCACCAGCGTGCGCGCCGCCATGGACCCGGCGGTCACCAGCCGGCGAGGAATCAATCGCGACCACCTGTTCCGCCGGACCTACCTGCAGGAGGCCTACCGGATCACCACCACCGGGCAGATCAACCAGATCGCGAACATGACGCTGGTGGAGTGGCCCGGGTCCGTCCCCGGCGCCGACCCGTCCCGGTACTGGCCCGCCGAGGTGGAGGCCAGCGGGCTGACGCCGGAAGAGGTGGCCCGGCAGATGCACCTGCACGCCCTGCCGGAGGGCTGGCACGAGATGGACTACCAGTCCTTCCTCAAGGCCCGACGCGTGCTGATGGCCCAGGTGATCCGGGAGGCCTTCCAGCTGCTGCGCGACCCCGGCTACACCGCGGCCTACCCCGCCCCCGGCAGGCCGGTGAGCGAAGGCGGACGCGCGGTGTACGGAGTCGATCTCTCCCACCTGTTGGAGCATGGGCTGCTGGAGCCGGGCTGCATCCTCATCGGGGCGGAGAACCACGTCAGCGCCACCGTGACCTCCACCGGCCAGGTCGAGTTCGAGGGGCAGATCTACGACTCGCCGAGCGGCGCCGCCAAGGCGGCCGCCGGTGGCCACCGCAACGGCTGGGAGTTCTGGAGCGCCTCGCTGGACGGCGAGCTGACGCCGCTGGCGATCTTGCGCCTGGAGTACGTGCAGCGAACAGGCCAGAGCGCTCCCTCGGAGTGAACACCCGCCCGTGTGCCGCCCGCATCCGTCGCGCGATCGGCACACGGGCGGCCGACCATCGCGGGCCGCATCCGTCCGCGGAACGTCAAGTGTTCTGCCGCCGTTCCGGCATGTCGGACAGAGTGTCGAGCAAGTAGGCGCACCAGGCGATGGCCGCGCGGACGACCAGGCGGCTGTCGCGGGAGTCGATCCCGCTGACGGCGGTGGCCTGACCGTGCCCGTCACCCGCCTGATTGCGCATCGTGTTCACCTTCTTGGCCAGGCCCGTCAGATGTTCGAGCAGCTCGCTCTGCGCCTTCGGCTTGCCCGCGGCGGTCAGGTCCAGCTGGTCCATCGCCCGGTCCACCAGCCAGGGCACACTAGCGTTCTTGTCGTACTTTTCGCCGCACCTGGTCAAGACGATCTTGGCGGTGGACTCCACCAAGCGCTTGGCGGTGCCGATGTCACGGCCGGGATCCTCGTCCAGGCCGCGTTCCAACCGGGCAAGCTCGACCCGCAGAGCGGATGCATCAGTCAGCCGGGCAGTGGCCAGGGCCGCCAGCTCCCGGATGACCGCCCTCGGATCGCCGCTCTGATCGAGGAAGTAGCCGTCGTTGGCCAGGCATCTCCGCAGGTGCGACAGCCGTCCCGGATCGGCGTCCGGAGACTGGGCATAGGACTCGGCCAGCCTGGCCGTCACCGCCAGCACCGTGTTCACCACCGCCCGGTCGGTCAGGTCCAGGTTTTGGAGCGTCCGGAACAACCGCTGCGAGACGTGCGGGACGATGACCGTCCCACCGTGCCTGCCGACCGGAACCTCGACCAGTTCCAACTCCGTTCCGGCGAGCGCTGCCTCGACCTGAGGCTGTGATCGGGCCAGGTCCGCGATCGCCCCGATGGACGCTCGACTCAGTAGTGGACGCGGCGGTTCGGACATCGCCACCTTCCTCGGTCTTTCCGCATGCCCGGAGCAACCCAATCACGTCCACCGGCAATAGTGCGGGAATTTCCCACAACTACGGCACAAGCTCCCCTGTCTCTGCTGCACCGCAGGGACGAACACGGACCGAGAGTCGACGGCGGGTGCGGACCTCCGCGGCCGTCCGTGGTCGAAAGCACCGCCGCATGCTCCAGAACCCGGCGATGGCACCGGTCTGGGGCAGTGTCGCCCACCTCGACGGCGGTGGCGCGGAAGCCACTCCCCCCAGGCTGGAAGTTACCGGCGAGTTCGTCTCCCAAACGTCTCCCAAAGCCCCGCACCACCGATAAATGATCTTGATCTGTGGTGGCCGGGAGGGCCGCTCGCTCCGGGGCGGCCTGGAAACGGCGTCGCCGCCCGAGCCCGTCGCGGGTTCGGGCGGCGGCGCCGTCCTCTTCATTCGGTCGGCTACTTGACCGAGCCGGCCAGCACGCCCTGGACGAAGTAGCGCTGGAAGGCGAAGAACACGATCAGCGGAACCAGCATCGACAAGAAGGCTCCCGAGGAGATGATGTCGATGTTGGCACCGAACTGACGGGTCTGCTGCTGGATCGCCACCGTCAGCGGGTAAGAGTCCTCGTCACCGAAGATCAGCGCGATCAGCAGGTCGTTCCACACCCACAGGAACTGGAAGATCGCCAGTGAGGCGATCGCCGGACCGCCCAGCGGGAAGATCACCCGGCGGAAGATGGTCCACTCGGTGCCGCCGTCCATCCGCGCCGCTTCCAGCAGGTCCCGCGGGATCCCGGCGAAGTAGTTGCGCAGCAGGAAGATCGCGAACGGCAGCCCGTAGGCGGTGTGGAACAGCACGATGCCGGGGATGGTGCCGAACAGGCCGATGTCGCCGAACAGCTGGATCAGCGGGATCAGGCCGACCTGGATGGGCACCACCAGCAGCGCCACCACGCCCAGGAACAGCCAGTCCCGGCCGGGGAAGTCGATCCAGGCGAACGCGTAGGCCGCCAGCGCCGCTATGACCACCACCAGCAGGGTGCTCGGCACGGTGATCAGGAAGGTGTTGACGAAGCTCCGCGCGATCGCGTCGTTCCCCAGCAGGTTGCCGTAGTTGGCCAGGGTGAGCTGGGCGGGCGCGGTCAGCACGGTCCACCAGCCGCTGTTGGCGCTGTCGGACGCGCTGCGCAGCGACGCCACGAACAGCCCGATCGTGGGCACCAGCCAGATCAGCGCGATCAGCGCCAGCAGCGCCTGCACGAACCCGTTGCCCAGCCTGCCGACGATCCGGGAGGCCACGGACCGGCGCGGCGCACCCGCCGCCAGTCCGCTGCCCGACTCGGCCTTGGTGGTGACGGTCATCGGCGGCTCACCCCTGTTCGGACCGGAATCGGCGGATGTTGAAGATCATCGCAGGCAGCACCAGCAGGAACAGCACCACCGCGATCGCGCTGCCCAGCCCTTGGTCGGGACTCTCCCCGACGAACGACACCAGGTACATCCGCAGCGCCAGCACTTGGGCGTCCTGGATCGACGAGCCCGGCGCCATGATGTACACCAGGTCGAAGATCTTCAGGACGTTGATCACCAACGTCACGAACACCACGACCAGCACCGGCGCCAGCAGCGGGATCGTCACCCGCCGGAACACCTGCCACTCGGTGGCCCCGTCGACGCGGGCGGCCTCCAGGGCGTCCCGCGGGATCGCCGACAGCCCCGCCCCGATGAGCACCATCGCGAACCCGGCCCACATCCACACGTACGCGCCGATGATCGCCGGGGTCACCAGGTTCGGCCCCAGCCAGGTCACCCCGTTGTAGGGCGGGGTGAAGTTGGACTCGGCCAGCCGCAGCGTGTACGCGCCGTCGGGCACGGCGATCCGGAAGGTGCCGTCGTCGCGGGTGGTGGCGGTCGCCACGACCTTCCCGCCCTGCAACGCCTCGACCTTGACCTTGGACAGGCCCTTCTCGTTGGCGTCGATCTGGTTGGGCTTGCCGCCGCCGGGCGCGAAGTCGGCCCACACGGTGCCGGTGACGGCGCCGGGCTGGGCGGGGGCGGCCTTCGCCGCCTTCAGGTCCCGCTGCTTGGCCGGGGAGAGCGCCACCAGCGGCAGCGCCACCGACTGGCCCGGGCGCACCTGCGCGGTGGTGGAGAACCCGCCGCTGCCGTCGGGCCGCAGCGGGCTGCCCTGCTCACGAGGCCGCACCCCCGGATACGGCGAGGGGGACTTGAACGTGTCGTGCACGCCGACCGCGATCGCGTTCAGCACGCCGCGCTCGGGCGCGTGGTCGTACACGAGGGTGAAGATCACACCGGCGGCGACCATCGAGATCGCCATCGGCATGAACACGATGATCTTGAACGCGGCGGCCCACCGGACCCGCTCGGTGAGCACCGCGAAGATCAATCCGCATGCGGTGATCAACGCGGGCGCCACCGCCACCCAGATGGCGTTGTTCTTCAACGCCTGGAAGGTGGCCGAGTCGGTGAAGATCGCCACGTAGTTGTCCAGCGCGACGAAGGTCTCCCCGTCGGCGTCGTACAGGCTCCGCCAGATCGTGTACAGGATCGGGTACACCACCAGCAGGCCCAGCAGGATCAGCGCCGGGGCCAGGAAGCCTCCGGCCAGCCAGGGCGGGGGTCCCAGCCGCCCCTTTCCGGCCGCGACACCGCTCGTGGCGGACGAGGGCGCGGCGACCGCCGCGGCACGGTCGCCGGGGGACGCCGAAGCGGGCGGGGACGAGTCGGCGGCGGACGCGTCGTCCGGCCGCTGCTCGCGCGGCGCGGGCGGGTCGGAGGTGTCTGTCATCGCGCACTCTCCCGGAGGGCTGCTCGGCGGGTGGAACGAAGGTCAGGCGGGCACCGGGCCGACGGGTGGGACGGGCCGGGGCACCGCGGCCCGTCCCACCCGGGTCGTCAGCGGATCACTTGAACGCCGCCTTGGCGGCGTCCTCCAGCTTCTTGGCGGTGCCGTCCACGTCGGACGGGTTGCGCAGGAAGTCCTGCAGGATCTTCCACTCGCCCTGACCCTTGGTGCCGCCGAACGCCGCCGGCGCCAGGTCGGACATGTCGAACCGGAAGTCGTCGCCGGCGTCGATCACCGCCTTGGCGATGCGGCGCTGCACCTCGTCGGGGTAGGTCGACAGGTCCACCGCCTTGTTCGGGGAGATGAAGCCGCCCTGCTTGGCCCAGATCTCGGCGGCCTCGGCCGAGGCGAGGAACTTCATCAGCTCGCGGGCGGCCTGGGTGTCCTTCATCATCACCGCGACGTCGCCGGCGCCCACCACCGGGGCCTTGTCACCGACCGCCGGGAAGGGGAAGAAGTCGGCGTCGGTCCCGACCTTGGACTTGGTGTTGGTGCTGATCTCCGAGGCGACGAAGTCGGCGCCCGGCAGCATCGCGGCCTTCGGCGAGTCGCCGAACACCGCCGGCACCGAGGCGGGGAACTCGGTCTGCAGCGCACCGTCGCGTCCGCCGGCCAGGAAGTCGTCCTTGCTCCAGATCTCGGCCAGCTTGCGCAGCGTCTCCTTGACCGTGTCGTCGGTGTAGGGGATCTCGTGCTTGGACAGCTGGTCGTACTTCTCGGGCCCGGCCACCGACAGGTAGACGTTCTCGAACCAGTCGGTCAGCACCCAGCCGTCGGCCCCGCCGACCGAGATCGGCGTGGCGCCGGAGTCCGCCAGGGTCTGCGCGGTCTTCACGAAGTCCGCCCACGTGGTGGGCGGCTGGGTGATGCCGGCGTCGGTGAAGGCCTGCTTGCGGTACCAGATCGTGGACTTGCTGGAGGCCTTGAAGTAGACCCCGTACATGGTGCCGTTGTGCGAGCCGAGGTTCTGCCAGACCTGGGCGAAGTTCTGCTTGACCAGGTTCTGGGTGTCGTCGGGCAACGGCTTGATCCAGCCCTTTTGAGCGAACTCCACCAGCACGCCCTGCTGCGGCAGGAACGCCACGTCCGGCGGGGCGTTCCCGTCCACCTTGGAGCCCAGGTAGGCGGCGACGTTGTCGCCGGTGGGGGTGTAGGTGACCTTGGCCCCGGTGCGCTTGCTGAACTCGTCCAGGACCTTCTGGAACTTGGCGCCCTCGTTGTCACCGGTCCAGATCGCGGCGACCGTGACGGTCTGCCCCTTCAACGGCCCGTCGTTGCCGCCGCTGTCACCGCCGCCACAGGCGGCCGCGGCGGATACCGCGAGCCCGGCCGCCAGCGTGACGCCCAGCATCCGCCGGCGGCTCCACATTGCGTCCCTCATTCGGATTCCTTCCTCGGGGAAGGCTGCGCCGAGTCCCAGATCGACGCGCCTGTCTCGGGATCGAAGAAGTGCATGCGCGCGGTGTCGACCTGCGCGATCACCGGGTCGCCGACCTTGACGCGGGTGCGCGGGCTGAACCGGGCGACCATCGGGGCCCCGCCCTGCGCCGCCGGCTGCGGATCGTCGGCGCCGACGTCCCGGGCCAGTTCTCGGGTGTCGTCGGTGACGACCAGGTCGGCGTCCACCGAGAAGTGCACCAGCACGTCGGAGCCCATCGCCTCGACCAGGTCGGCGGTGCAGGTCAGCCGGGCGTCCTCGGGGCCGGGGGCCAGCTCGGCGTCCTCCATGTCCTCCGGCCGGATCCCCACCACCACCGGGCGGTCCAGGTACGAGCGCAGCGCCGGGCGGGCGGTGAGCGTCTCCGGCTCCACGCGCAGGGACTGGCCGCCGCGGAACTCCACCCGCAGCGCGTCCCCCTCGCCGGTCAGCCGCCCGATCAGCATGTTCATCGCCGGGGAGCCGATGAAGCCGGCGACGAACAGGTTGGCGGGCCGGTCGTAGAGCTCCTGCGGCGGGGCGACCTGCTGCAGCACGCCCTTCTTCATCACCGCGACCCGGTCGCCCAGGGTCATCGCCTCGGTCTGGTCGTGGGTGACGTAGATGGTGGTGACGCCCAGGTCCCGCTGGATGCGGGCGATCTCGGCGCGCATCTGCACCCGCAGCTTGGCGTCCAGGTTGGACAGCGGCTCGTCCATCAGGAACGCCTGCGGCTCGCGGACGATCGCCCGGCCCATCGCCACCCGCTGCCGCTGGCCGCCCGACAGGTTGCGGGGCTTGCGGTCCAGATGGTCGGCCAGGCCCAGTCGCTCGGCGACGTCCTCGACCTTGCGGCGGATCTCGTCCTTGGGGACCTTCCGCAGCGACAGCCCGAAGCCGATGTTCTCACGCACCGACAGGTGCGGGTACAGGGCGTAGCTCTGGAACACCATCGCCACGTCCCGGTCCCGGGCCGGCACCCGGTTGACGACGCGGTCGCCGATCCTGATCTCCCCCTCGGAGATGTCCTCCAGCCCGGCGACCATCCGCAGCGCGGTGGTCTTGCCGCAGCCGGAGGGGCCCACCAGCACGAGGAACTCCCCGTCGCCGATGTGGAGGTTCAGATCGGTGACCGCCCGGGTTCCGTCGGGGTAGACCTTGCCGACTCCTGCCAGGACGACCTCGGCCACGGTGTCTCCTTTTCAGGCGAGCAACGCTGCTGACATCCGCACGTAACCCCGGCGGAACACGTAATTGGGTACTCCTGTCACCTCCTACGGCGCAACCATCATGCGCCGTGCTGAAGGTTCGTAAAGAGATCGTTATCCAACCTGAGCGCACAAAAAGGACCGGGACGCCGTGGGGCGTCCCGGTCCGATGAGCCGCGTCGGCCGGGGTCAGTCCACGATGATCAGGCCGCGGTCCACGTGGTTCATGCGTTCGAAGCCGTCCTCGGTGCACACCACGATGTCCTCGATCCGGGCGCCGTGCGCGCCCGGGTAGATGCCCGGCTCCACCGAGAACGCCATGCCCGGTTCCAGCGGCTCGGTGTTGCCCGCCACGATGTAGGGGTCCTCGTGGGTCTCCAGCCCGATGCCGTGCCCGGTGCGGTGGATGAAGTGCTCGCCGTACCCGGCGTCGGCGATGATCCTGCGGGCGGCGGCGTCCACCTCCTCCGGCGTCGTCCCGGGGCGCACCGCCCGGCACGCCGCCTCTTGGGCGCGCTGCAGCACCTCGTAGTAGGCCAGATAGTCGGCGGGCGGCTCGCCGATGCAGTAGTTGCGGGTCTCGTCGGAGCAGTAGCCGCTGGGCATGGTGCCGCCGATGTCGACCACCACCGGCTCGCCCGGCCGGATCACCCGATCCGACAGCTCGTGGTGCGGGCTGGCGGCGTTGGGGCCCGACCCCACGATCACGAAGTCCACCCGGGCGTGGCCCTCGGCGACGATCGCCTCGGCGATGTCGCGTCCCACCTCCCGTTCGGTGCGGCCGGCCTTGAGCAGGGCGGGGACCTGGCGGTGCACCCGGTCGATCGCCGCGCCGGCCTCGCGCAGCGCCGCCACCTCGGCGGGGCTCTTGCGGATCCGCAGCCGGCTCATCACCCGGCTCGCCGGCACCTGCCGGGCCTGCGGCATGGCGTCGCGGAACCGCAACGCCATCACCGCCCACATCCGGTCGGCCACCCCGACCGCGTCGATCCCGCCCAGCCGCCGCGCCACCAGCGCGTACGGATCGTCGGTCTCCTCCCAGGGCACCATCTCCAGATCCAGCGAACCGGCGGGAGAGGCCTGCGCGGCGGCCAGCTCCAGCCGCGGCACCACCAGGAACGGGTCCCCCTCGGCCGGGACCGCCAGGCAGGTCAGCCGCTCCAGCTGGATCGCGTCATAGCCCGTCACGTAGCGCAGGTCGGGACCGGGGGTCAGCAGCAGCGCCCCCAGCCCGGCCTCGGCGGTGGCCTCACGGACACGGGCGAGGCGGGCGGGCGGATACAACTCCGTCGTCACATCCGGCTTCATCGATCTGGTCCTTCGTCGTTCGGCGTGGTTACAGCATTCCAGCACCCGGGCCGGGCGGGCGCGCCGGGATGTCCCCGGCGCATGGCACGATGGCGGCATGAGCGAGCCGCAGGCCACCGGGGGGCGCACGAGCACGCTGATGCTGCTCGACACCCCGTCGCTGTACTTTCGGGCGTTCTTCGGCGTGCCGGAGTCGGTGACCGCCCCGGACGGGACCCCGGTGAACGCGGTCCGCGGGCTGATCGACATGATCGCCCGCCTGATCCGGGACCGTGCCCCCGACCGGCTGGTGTGCTGCATGGACGCCGACTGGCGTCCGGCGTTCCGGGTGGCGGCGCTGCCGTCGTACAAGGCGCACCGGGTCGCCGAGGACGGCGGGGACCAGACCCCCGGCGCGCTGGCGGCGCAGCTGCCGATCATCGACGCGGTGCTGGACGCGGTGGGCCTGGTGCGCGCCGGGGTGCCCGGATATGAGGCCGACGACGTGATCGGCACGCTGACGGCCCGCTGCACGGCCGCCGGCGGCGCGGTCGACATCGTCACCGGCGACCGCGACCTGTTCCAACTGGTCGACGAGCGCGGTCCGGTGCAGGTGCTCTACACCGCGCGCGGCATCCGCAACCTGCAGGTGATGGGCGAGAAGGAGGTCGCCGCCAAGTACGGCATCCCCGGCCGCGCCTACGGCGACTACGCCACGCTGCGCGGCGACCCCAGCGACGGGCTGCCGGGGGTGCCGGGGGTGGGCGACAAGACCGCCGCCGCGCTGGTCACCCGGTTCGGGTCGGTCGAGGGGATCCTGCGCGCGCTGGACGCCGGCGCCGCCGCGGGGTTCCCGGCGGGCAGCCGGTCGAAGCTGGCCGCCGCCCGCGACTATCTGACCGCCGCCCGAACCGTGGTCAGGGTGGTCACCGACATCGACGCGCCCGAACTGGACGGGCTGGACGACGCGCTGCCGCCCGCTCCGCGCGACCCCGAGGCGCTGGCGTCGCTGGCCGAGGAGTGGAACCTGCGCAGTCCCGTCGACCGGCTGGTGCAGGCGTTGGCGGGGCGGTCGTGATCCACCGTGTGTCACACGACACAGACCGTGAGGACGGATCGGCACAGCATGACGGGTGACCGGTCCTTCCACGGCCGGTCGTTCAGCCGGTCGGCGTCCGGGACGGTGACACCCACTCCCCCCTTCTCCCAGGGCGCCGGCCTCGCCGGCGGGACGGCAGGAGATGGACATCGTCGATGACACCGCGGGGCCGCCGGATCGGCCCGGTGGACCCGTCGCGGCACGTCCGCGACGCTCCCAGCACTGCGTGCTGCTGGCCGTGGACATGGCGTCGTTCACCGATCCGGCGCGCACCGACCGGGTGCAGCTGGCGCTCCGCGAAACGCTGTACGAGGCGGTGGCGGGCGCCTTCGACGACTGCTCGCTGGGCTGGGACGACTGCCTGCACGAGGACCGCGGGGACGGGATGCTGGTGGTGATCCCGGCCCGGATGCCGACGATCACGGTGGTCGATCCGCTGCTGGGGCGGCTGGTCGAGCGGCTGCGCCGGCACAACCGTTGGGCGTCCGGCCCCTACCTCGTCCGGCTGCGGGTGGCGGCGCACATCGGCGAGGTCCATCACGATGCGCACGGCCTGGTCGGTACCGCGGTCAATCACCTGGTCCGGCTGCTGGACGCGCCGCCGCTGAAGCGGGCGCTGGCAGATTCCGGCGGCGAGGCGGCGCTCATCGTCTCGGACTACTTCTACGACAGCGTCGTCCGGCACGCCGGAGGTCCGGTGGACCCCGCCGCGTTCTGGCCGGTCACCGTGGAGGTCAAGCAGACCCGGACGCGCGGCTGGGTGCATCTGCCGCACTCCCCCGCCGGAACCCCGGCGTTGCGGGAGGCCGCCTCCCTCCGGCCGGTCCCCCGGGAACGAGCGGTGCCCAGGGGACCGGCCGGAGGGATCGCGTTCTTCGGGAACGTGACCGTGCACGGCGACGTGGTCGCCGGCGACAAAATCGTTCACGGCGATCGGTGACCGGCCCTCGTCGCGGCGTCCGTTTGGTGGGCGTTCGGTCCGTGTAGTGGCGGGTTCGGCGCGATCCAACCCCGGACCTTTACATAGTAAGTCCGATTTTTACATTTTTGTAGAGCAGGATGGTTCGCGATCGGCTCAGGCCACCGACGAGTAGGCGACCACTCCGCGCCGCATGGCGTCCATCGCCCGGTTCGCGACCTTGCGGATCCGGCCGTCCTCGGGAGCCGCGTCGGCGATCTGCCCGAGCAGGTCGATGAGCTGCTTGACCGCCCGCACGAAGTCGCCCGCGGTCATGTCCGACTCGGTCAGCACCTCCTCCAGCGGCCGTCCCGACGCCCACTGGTAGGCGGTCCAGGCGAACCCCGGATCCGGCTCCCGCAGGAACGACACCCGGTTGTCCTTCTCGATCGCGTCCAGCTCGCCCCACAACCGCAGCATCGCCGCCAGCGCGTCCTGCGCCGGACCCGGCGGGACGCGCGGCGCGGAGGCGACCTCGGGCTGGCGGGACTCGTACACCAGCGCCGACACGCACGCCGCCAGTTCCGGCGGCTCCAGGTCCTCCCACAGGCCGGCGCGCAGGCTCTCGGCGGTCAGCAGGTCCAGCTCGTTGTAGATCCGGCCGAGCCGGCGGCCCTCCTCGGTGACGGTGTCGCCCTCCAGATAGCCGAGCTGCTCCAGCACCCGGCACACCCGGTCGAAGGTGCGGGCGATCACCTGGGAGCGGCCCTCCACCCGGCGGCGCAGCGCCTCGGTCTCCCGCTCCAGCCGGAAGTACCGCTCCGCCCAGCGGGCGTGGTCCTCCCGTTCGCTGCAGCCGTGACAGGGATGCCGCCGCAGCTCTCGCCGCAGCCGGGCGATCTCGGCGTCCTCCCCCGCGCCCGGGCCGCCGCCCCGGCGGCGGCGATGCGCCTTCAGGTCCGGTTCGGGCACCTTGGTGCGCAGCGTGGACGCCAGGTCACGGCGCTGCTGCGGGCTGCGCGGATTGAACGACCGGGGGATGCGGATCCGCTCCAGCGGCTCCACCGGGGAGGGGAAGTCCAGCGGCGACAGCCGTTGCACCGACCGCTGCGCGGTCAGCACCAGCGGCGCCGGACCGTCGGACCGCCGGCCCAGCCCCGGGTCGATCACCACCGCCAGGCCGGCGCGGCGGCCCGCGGGGACCACGATCACATCACCGGGACGCAGCCGCTCCAGCGACCGGACGGCCTCGGCCCTGCGGGCTGCGCTCCGCCGGCGGGCCAGCTCCGCCTCCCGGTCCGAGAGCCGACGGCGCAGCGTCGCGTACTCCATGAAGTCGCCCAGATGGCAGCTCGCCGCCTCGGCGTACCCGGCCAGGGCCTCTTCGTTCCTGTGCAGCTGCCGGGCCAGGCCCACCACCGCCCGGTCCGCCTGGAACTGGGCGAAGGACTCCTCCAGCAGGGTGCGGGCGCGCTCCCGGCCCACCGCGCCGACCAGGTTGACCGCCATGTTGTAGGAGGGCCGGAAACTGGAGTTCAGCGGGTAGGTGCGGGTGCCGGCCAGCCCGGCGACCGCGAACGGGTCCATGCCGGGCGACCAGATCACCACCGCATGGCCCTCCACGTCGATGCCGCGCCGACCGGCCCGCCCGGTGAGCTGGGTGTACTCGCCGGGAGTCAGGTCGGCGTGGGTCTCGCCGTTCCACTTGTCGAGTTTCTCGATCACCACGGTGCGGGCCGGCATGTTGATGCCCAGCGCCAGCGTCTCGGTGGCGAACACCACCTTGATCAGCCCGCGGGTGAACAGCTCCTCGACGACCTCCTTGAAGGTCGGCAGCATCCCGGCGTGATGGGCGGCGATCCCGCGCATCAGCCCGTCCAGCCACTCGTCGTAGCCGAGCACCCGCAGGTCCTCGTCCGGGATGTCGGCGGTGCGCATCTCCACGTGCGCCCGGATCTCCTCGGCCTCCTCATGGGAGGTCAGCCGCAGCCCCGCGTACAGGCACTGCCGCACGGCCCCGTCGCATCCGGCCCGGCTGAAGATGAACACGATCGCCGGCAGCAGCCCGGCCCGGTCCAGCCGCTGGATCACCTCGGGACGGGCCGACGGGCGGAACCGGGGCGGCCGGGCGACCCGCCTGCGGCCGGTGCGGCGCCCCTGGTTGATCTTGGCGCGGCGGATCTCGTCGACCGCGATGTTGCGCAGCTGCGGGTTGATCCGGGGCCGGCCGTCGGGGTCCCCGCCGTCGACGAACAGGTCGTACAGCCGGTTGCCGACCAGCATGTGCTGGAACAGCGGCACCGGCCGGTGCTCGTCGACGATCACCGCGGTGTCCCCGCGGACCGCCTGCAGCCACTCGCCGAACTCCTCGGCGTTGGAGACGGTGGCCGACAACGCCACGATCCGGACCGAGTCCGGGACGTGGATGATGACCTCCTCCCACACCGCGCCGCGGAACCGGTCGGCCAGGTAGTGGACCTCGTCCATGACGACGAAGGCCAGCCCCGCCAGGGTGTGCGATCCGGCGTAGAGCATGTTGCGCAGCACCTCGGTCGTCATGACGACGATCGGGGCCTCGCCGTTGATGCTGTTGTCGCCGGTGAGCAGGCCGACCTTCTCCGGGCCGTAGCGGCGGACCAGATCGGCGTACTTCTGGTTGGACAGCGCCTTGATCGGAGTGGTGTAGAAGCACTTCTGCCGGTTCGCCAGCGCCAGATGGACGGCGAACTCCCCGACGACGGTCTTGCCCGATCCGGTGGGGGCGGCCACCAGCACGCCCTTGCCCGCCTCCAGGGCGCGGCACGCCCGGAGCTGGAAGGGGTCCAGCTCGAAGTCGTACAGCGTCTGGAAGTCCAGCAGCGCCGGCCCGTTCTCGCGGACGCGCGCGCGATGCGCGGCATACCGTTCGGCGGGCGTGGTAGCAGGGGAATCCATGGTGCCGAGCCTATGGTCTCGCGCGAGGCGTTCCCAACCGACGGCCGACACCGCCGGGCGCGGTCAGCGGGACCGTTCGCCCTTCTCCAGCTCCGCGTCGAGCTCCTCCAGGTTCAGCGGAGCGGCCTCGTCGTCGCCCAGCCCGGCGTACGGATCGGGCCGCCGGGCGCGCCGCCGGTCGTTCAGGAACGCCAGCAGCGCGGCGACCTCGAACAGGCCGACGGTCGGCAACGCCAGCGCCAGCATGGTGAACGGGTCGGCGCTGGGCGTGGCCACCGCGGAGAACACGAAGATCCCGAAGATGATCATCCGCTGGGACTTGCGGATCCGTGCGCTGCTGAGCACCCCGGCCAGGTTGAGCACCACCACGAACAGCGGCAGCTCGAACGTCAGGCCGAACACCAGCAGCATCGCCAGCACGTAGCCGAGGTAGTGGTCCACCGTGATCAGGGCCGCCACGTCGTCGGGCACGAACCCGAGGAAGATCGACAAGCCCTTGTCGACGGTGAGATAGGCGAGCACGGTGCCGACGAAGAACAGCGGGATCGCCGCGCTGAGGAAGATGTAGGTCCACCGGCGCTCCCGGCGGTACAGCCCGGGCGCCACGAACGCCCATATCTGGTACAGCCAGACCGGCGCCGACACCACCGCCCCGATGATGAACGCGATCTTCAGCCGCAGGAAGAACGAGGAGAAGATCCCGTTGACCACCAGGGAGCAGGCGCCGTTGAGGTCATGCGACTGGGGCAGCTCGCAGTAGGGCTCCTTGAGGAAGTCCCACACCGGCTGGAACACGATCCAGCCGACGACCGTGCCGGCCAGCAGGCCGAGAATGGCCTTGATCAGCCGGTTGCGCAGCTCGCGCAGGTGGTCCATGAGCGGCATGCGGCCCTCCGGATCGGCCGGAGGGCGGCGCCTGGTCAGCTTCCACATGAGCGTGGGTCAATCCCGACTGTCGGTCACCGCGTGCAGATCGACGCCGGCCCGCGGATCAGCGGTTGCGGGCCTGGTCGGGATCGACCGGCACGCCCTGGATCGGCTCCCCGGACGGCAGCTGGGGCTGCGCCGGCGGCTGCTGCGGGGCGTACTGCTGAGGCTGCGCCGGCGGCTGCGGCGGCTGCGGCGCCTCGTCGTCCTCCTGCAACCCCTTGGCCTCGGCCCTCAGGATGCGGGCGGACCGGCCCAGCGAACGCGCGAGCTGCGGAAGCCTCGCGGATCCGAACAGCAGCATGACCACCGCGAGGATGATCAGAATCTCGCCCCAGCCAAGTCCAGCCATGTCATTCCTTCTCAGTGGGTGCCGTTCATGACGATCGTACGCCGTCGGCGGGCGTGTGAGACCCCCTCGCCTCCCGCAACCGGTGAAGTTCACCCTGCAACGCCGACTGTTCCTCGTTCAGTCGCCGACGGGTGCGCTCGAGTTCACGTCCCAGCCCTTGCACCGCGCGGAACACCTTGGCCGTGCACAACGCCAGCACCAGCAGCCCCGCGGAGGACAGTGCGACCAAGACCTGAGCCCAACCCACACCGCCACGGTAGCGAATGGCGGGGACGCACGACAGGCCGCGGGGACGGTCAGGCCGACGCCGCCTCGTACTGCGCCAGCGCCCGGGCCGCGTCCGCGCGGACGGCCTCGGCCAGCTCCGGCGGCCCGACGATCCGGCCCTGGTCGCCCAGGCGCAGCGCCAGGCCCCGCACCCATCGGGGGTCGGGCGTGCGCAGCACCACCCGCAGCCGCCCCTCCCCCAGCTCCTCCACGCTCTCGCAGGGATAGTGGTCGGCCACCCACCGACCGGCCGGGGTCAGCTCGAAGGCGACCTCGATGTCGTCGGGCGAGGGGTGGAACAGCCGGCCGGCGCGCACGTCCCGGGGCCGCGCCTCCGCGGGCACCTCGGCGGGGACGTCCAGCACGGTCAACTCCACGATCCGGTCCAGCCGGAACAGCCGGACCCCCTCGGCGCGGCGGCACCAGCCCTCCAGATAGGCCTGGCCGTCGACGACCAGCAGCCGCATGGGGTCCACGTCGCGTTCGGTGTTCTCGTCGCGCCCGGGCACGTAGTAGGTCAGGTGCAGGCGACGACCCCGGGCGATCGCGTCGCGGACCCGGGCGGACATCTCCCCGGCCGAGTCGACCTGCACCGACATCTGGCTGCTGACCGCGGCGGCGCCCTCTCCGGCGGCGTTCTCCAGCTTGGCGATCACCCGGCTGAGCGCGTCCCGGTCGCGGGGGTCGCCGATCTCGGCCAGCATCCGCAGCGCCACCAGCAGCGCCCCGGCCTCGTCGGCCTTCAGCCGCAGCGGCCGGGCGATGGACTCGGCTTCGCTGACGGTGATCTCCCCGCCCTCGTACGACAGGTCGATCGGACAGTAGGGGTCGGGGGCGCGCAACTCCACGCACCACAGCAGGTTCAGGTCGTCGATCAGCTGCTTCTCGGTGATCCCGAACGCGGCGGCGGCCTCGTCCAGGGCGACGCTGTCCCGGCTGACCACGTACGGAACCAACGCCAGCAGTCGCGCCAGCCGGTCGCTGGAGGTGGTGTGCCTGCTCACCCGGCGTCCCCTCTCGCCTCTCCCCGATCGTGTCCCGCCAGCACCGACTTGAGCCGCTGGATCACCGCGTCGCGCAGATCGGGCGGATCCAGCACCACCACGTCGGCGCCGAACCTGGCCAGGTAGGGCGCGAACCGCTCGGCCTCGTGGAACGACAGCCGCGCGGTGTCCCACCCAGGGCCGTCCGGGCGCACGTCCGTCGCCCAGCGGCGCAGGCCCTGCGCCGCCCCGGCGCGCAGCCGCACGGTCGCCGAACGGGCCTCGGCGGGGGTCTCCATCCGCTCGAAGGCGAGCCTGCGGATGTCCACCCCCTCCGGCACGGTGACGCTGCCGGGCGGGCCGTCGGCGGCCACCTCGCCGACGATCCGGCTGAGCCGGAACACCCGGGTGTCCTGCCGGTCGGTGTCGTATCCGACCAGGTACCAGCGGCCGCGGCGGCTGACCACCCCCCACGGCCGCACGTGCCGGCGGGTCGCCGCGGTGCGTCCCACGCCCTGGTAGTCGAACGCCACCGGGTAGCGGTTCTTGACGGCCTCCCACAGCGCCGGAAAGGCCGGCTCCTCGGTGTCCACCCGCGGCTCGATGCCCAGCGAGTCGGTCTCGGAGGTCTCGATCCCGGCGGCCCGCAGCTTCAGCAGCGCCCCGGAGGCCGCCTCGGCCAGGGCGGCGCGCCGCCACACCCGGGCGGCCAGCCCCAGCACCGCGGTCTCGTCCGGGGTCAGGTGGATCTCCGGCAGCTCATAGTCCTGCGGCGGGATCCGGTAGCCGATCTCCCCCGTCTCCTCCTCGCTGCCGACCTCCAGCGG
Organism: Thermomonospora catenispora; assembly: GCF_006363815.1. GTDB lineage: Bacteria > Actinomycetota > Actinomycetes > Streptosporangiales > Streptosporangiaceae > Thermomonospora > Thermomonospora catenispora. Next base: position 152,271 of record NZ_RRYT01000007.1, on the reverse strand, counting down.
CACCCCGAGCTCGCGCAGTTCCTCCTTGTCGCGCTCGAACATCCGCTTGAACGCCTCGCCGGAGTCCGGGTAGCCCGGCACCGCCCGGCGGATCTGCTCGGCCGTGAGATAGCGCCGGGTGGCCAGCAGGCAGACCACCAGGTTCAGCAGGCGCTCGGTCTTGCGCCGCGACAACGCCACCACCTCGATCCTCGGGCGCCCGGATCTTGCGCGGAGTGCCTCCGCCCCCTCAGGTCAAGACGCTACCGTTTCCGGCGTGATCCGATGGCGTCAAGGCAGGGTGGAACGCATTCGCCGGGAATGGCCGGGGTCGGTCGAGCTGGAGGTCGTCCTCGACGGCGGGTCCGAGACGGTGCGGGCGCTGGCCTATCCGGCCCTGGTCGGCCGTCCCGAGCCGGGGGACGCGGTGCTGCTCAACACCACGGCGCTGGCGCTGGGGCTGGGCACCGGCGGCTACGCCCTGGTGGTCGCGGTCCCCGACCGGCTGCCGCCGGACCCCTCCGGTCCCGGGCACCTGGTCAAGGCCCGCTACACGCCGCTGCAGGCCACCGTGCTGGGCGTCGACGAGCAGGACTCCCCGCATCACGAGACGCTGCGCGACGCCGACTCCCTGGAGGGGATGCCGGTGATCGTGGCGGACCTGCACTCGGCGCTGCCGCCGATCCTGGCCGGGCTGCTGGCCGCCCGTCCCGGCACCCGGGTGGTGTACGTGATGCTGGACGGGGGCGCGCTGCCGGCCTGGTTCTCGATGGCGGTCGGCCGGTTGCGGGCGGCGGGGGCACTGGCCGCCACGGTCACGGTCGGGCAAGCGTTCGGCGGTGACGTGGAGGCGGTGACGGTCCACACCGGACTGCTGGCGGCGCGGCTGGTGCTGGAGGCCGAGGTCGCGGTGCTGGCGCAGGGGCCGGGGAACCTGGGCACCGGGACCCGCTGGGGGTTCTCGGGGGTCTCGGCGGGTGAGGCGATCAACGCCGCCGCGGTGCTGTCGGGGCGGCCGGTGGCGTCGCTGCGGGTCAGCGAGGGCGACGCGCGGGAGCGGCACGTGGGGGTCTCCCACCACAGCCTGACCGCCTACGGACGGGTCGCGCTGGCCAGGGCGCAGGTGGTGGTGCCGGAGCTGCCCGGGGAGTTCGGGGAGCGGGTGCGCGGGCAGGCCGAGACGCTGGCCGAGCGGCACGAGCTGGTGCACGTCCCGGTGGACGGGCTGGCCGACGAGCTGCGGGCGGCCGAGCGGGACTGGGGGGTGCGGCTGTCGACCATGGGCCGCGGCCTGGAGGAGGACCCGGCCTATTTCCTGGCCGCCGCGGCCGCCGGCCGGCACGCCGCCTCGCTGCTCTAGCGCCCCGCTCCGGCGGCCGCGGCGGCGCGGCCGTCAGTCCGCCCCGGCGGCGACCGTCCGGGCGGCGCGCTCGGCCTCGGCGCGCGCCGCCTCCTCCGGCGTGCAGTGGTCGCGGAAGGTGAACGCCCGGGGCATGGGGCCCTCGCGCCGCAGCAGCTCCAGGAAGTCGGCCATCGACGGGTCGTTCAGGGGAGCCTTCAGCCGGGCGATGTTGAACTGGGCCAGGTGGAAGTCGCTCGTGCCCGGCAGCACATGTCAACGTTCACTGTTTTTAAAAGCCGTCAGCACCGCGCAGCCCCGTCCGGGACGGGGATCCATGCGGGGCGTCAGACCGGGCGCGTCCTCCAGCAGCCCCTCCAGCAGCGCCAGGTTCATCCCGCACACCAGCGGCGGGAACCCCTCCGACAGCGCGTGGAAGGGGCGGTTGCGCATGCGCAGCACCGCGCCGTCCGGCGACTCCTCGACGACGGGCTCGTAACCGCGGGCGGCCAGCAGGGCCCGCACCGCCTCCAGGCCGCCGCCGAGATCGGCGCCCGCGGCCAGCTCGCGGCCCCGGCGGCGGGCGACCCGGCGCAGCGGCTCGTCCAGCCCGCTCTCCTCGGCGGCCTCGGCCAGCAGCTCGGCGGCCGTGCGGTAGTCCCGGGGCGGCAGCGACACCGTCCGCTCCCCCGCGGCCCGCCGGTACAGCTTGGCGGGGCGGCCCGCCCCCGGCCCCGAGCGGCCGCTCAGCCGGCGGCTGGTGGTCTCCAGCAGGCCCGCCTCGACGAGCCTGTCCAGATGGTGCGCGGCCAAGGTGCGCTGGACGCCGACCGCCGCGGCCGCCTCGTTCCGCCCGACCTCGTGGTCCCGGGCGGTCACGTACTCATACAGCCGCCGCCGGACCGGGTCGCGCAGGGCGGCTATCGCCTCGACATCGTCCATCCGGCCAGTCTGAAAACAACCGGCTCAGGCGATAGAAGGACGATCGGGCGGGCCGGGGCGGCGCGGACCGCCCGCCGCCCCGGCCCCGCTCGGGCGCCCGTCCCGCCGCGACGCGGGACGCGGCGGGACGCCGGGACGCGCGGGGAACGGGATCAGTGCGCGCCGAGGATGTCGACCACGTAGATCAGGGTGTCGTCGCCCTTGATCCCGTAGTGGGGCAGACCCTTGGAGCCGTACCCCCAGGCCGGCGGCACCACCAGCAGGACGCGGCTGCCGATCCGCTGCCCCACCAGGCCCTCGTCGAAGGCCTTGATGTCCTGGCCCACGCCGATGACCTCGCCGGCGGGACGCCCCTCGCTCCAGGTGGAGTAGAACTCCTTGCCGGTCCGCCACAGCACCCCGGTGAAGTGCAGCACCGCCAGCCGGTTGCCGCGCAGAGCCGGCCCGGTGCCCTGGATCAGCGTGCGGACCTGCAGCTTGGCGGGCGGGGCGGTGCGCGGCACCCGCACCCGGGGCGCGCGACCGGCGCCGGCGTCGGCGACCTGCGGCAGCCGGGCGTCGGCCAGCGGCTGCGGGGCGCCCTTGGCGGCGGCGTCCTTGCCGTAGGTCGCCAGCACGTCCAGCACGTACACCAGCGAGTCGTTCGGGCCGATCTGGTGCCGTTCGTCGCCCCGGTCGCCGTACCCCTGGTCGGGCGGGATCAGCGCGACGACCCGGCTGCCGACCTTCGCGCCGACCAGCGCCTTCTCCAGACCGGGCACCAGCTTGCCGGAGGGGAACGCCCCCGGCCTGCCCGCCGTGTAGCTGTTGGCCACCAGCTTGGCGCCGGCGCCGTTCCAGCGGTAGCCGACATAGGAGGCCACCACCAGGTCGCCCTTGCGGACTTCGGCGCCCTCGCCGTCCACCAGGGTCTCGATCTTCAGCTTGTCGCCCGGCTCGGCGTCGGAATCGAACTTCACCTCCGGCTGCCCGCCGTACTCTCCGGACACCTCCACCGGCATGCCCCGGCCCAGCGAGCAGCCCGACAACAGCAGCGACGCGGCCGCCAGAGCGGCCGCCGGCAGGAGCAGACGACGGCGCATGAGCGTCCTTCGGGGGTGACGGAGCGGACTTGCGCGTCACCTTACCGGCTGGTCACCCCCGAAGGCAGCCCGCCTCACATCCCTGCGATGAGCTTGTCGACCCGCTCGTCGACCGAGCGGAACGGATCCTTGCACAGCACCGTCCGCTGGGCCTGGTCGTTCAGCTTCAGATGCACCCAGTCGACGGTGAAGTCCCGGCGCTTCTCCTGGGCCCGCCGGATGAACTCGCCGCGCAGCCGCGCCCGGGTGGTCTGCGGCGGCACCGACTTGGCCTCGAAGATGTCCAGATCACGGGTGACCCGCTCGACCGAGCCGCGCCTCTCCAGCAGGTAGTACAGGCCGCGACCGCGGTGCACGTCGTGGTAGGCCAGATCCAGCTGGGCCACCCGCGGCGAGGACAGCGGCAGGTCGTACTTGCGGCGGTAGCGCTCGATGAGCTGGTACTTGGTGACCCAGTCGATCTCCCGGGCCACCAGGTCCAGATCCCCGGTCTCCACCGCGCGCAGCGTCCGCTCCCACAGGTCCAGCACCCGCATCGTGACCGCGTCGCCGCCGCGGCGGTCCACGAAGTCCCGGGCCTTGCCGTAGTACTCCTTCTGGATCTCCAGGGAGGAGGCCTCCCTGCCGTTGGCCAGCCGGACCCGGCGGCGGCCGGTCATGTCGTGACTGACCTCGCGGATGGCGCGAATCGGGTTCTCCAGGGTCAGGTCGCGCATCACCACCCCGGCCTCGATCATCCGCAGCACCAGGTCGGTCGCCCCGACCTTGAGCAGCATCGTGGTCTCGCTCATGTTGGAGTCGCCCACGATCACGTGCAGCCGGCGGAAGCGCTCGGCGTCGGCGTGCGGCTCGTCGCGGGTGTTGATGATCGGCCGGGACCGGGTGGTGGCCGAGGAGACCCCCTCCCAGATGTGCTCGGCCCGCTGCGAAACGCAGTACACCGCGCCGCGCGGCGTCTGCAGCACCTTGCCCGCCCCGCAGATGATCTGCCGGGTGACCAGGTACGGGATCAGCACGTCGGCCAGCCGGCCGAACTCCCCGTGCCGCCCCACCAGGTAGTTCTCGTGGCAGCCGTAGGAGTTGCCGGCCGAGTCGGTGTTGTTCTTGAACAGGTAGATGTCGCCGGCGATGCCCTCCTCGCGCAACCGCCGCTCGGCGTCGACCAGCAGTCCCTCCAGGATCCGCTCGCCCGCCTTGTCGTGCGTCACCAGGTCGACGACGCTGTCGCACTCGGGTGTGGCGTACTCGGGGTGGCTGCCCACATCGAGATACAGCCGCGCGCCGTTGCGCAGGAAGACGTTGCTGCTGCGTCCCCATGACACCACCCGGCGGAACAGGTAGCGCGCCACCTCGTCGGGCGACAGCCGCCGCTGTCCGCGGAAGGTGCAGGTGACCCCGTACTCGTTTTCGAGCCCGAAAATGCGCCTGTCCACATCTCGACCCTATGCGGCGAAGGGCCCGCCCGACAGTGCCCGGCGACGCACGAATGCCGAACCGGCATGATCCGGCGCGCCGCCGACACTGACGAAAACCTTCGAACCACCCCATATGGAGGGACTGATTCATATGGCTTTACATGACGACAAATCCCCCGTCTGCCGCCGCAGACGGGGGATCGGGCTCACCGGACCGCGTCGCCCGCGCGGTCGGTCAGGACTCCGTGCCGGCGCCTTGGGCCAGCAGCTCCTCGATCCGCGGGGCCGGCAGCCGGCGGAACAGCCGATGCTCACGGCTGCGGTCCAGCACCGCCACCTCCAGCGCCTTGGCCTCCAGCCGCCGGTCGGCCTCCTGGGCCTCCAGCGACTGCACCGCCGCGCGCAACGCCGCCGACAGCGACAGGCCCTCCCGGAAACGCTCCTTGAGGGCCTGCTCCACGGCCTCCACCTGCCCGCCCATCGCCACATAGCCGTGCTCGTCGCGGACCGAGCCGTCGAACGTCAGCCGATAGATCTGGTCGGAGTCGGGGTCCACCCCGGCCTCGGCGACCACGAGCTCCACCTCGTACGGCTTGCTGGAGTCGGTGAAGATCGTGCCCAGCGTCTGGGCGTAGGCGTTGGCCAGGCCGCGCGCCGTCACATCGCCCCGGTCGTACTGGTAGCCGTTGATGTCGGCGTAGCGGACGCCGGCCAGCCGCAGCGTCTCGAACTCGTTGTACTTGCCGACCGCCGCGTAGGCGATCCGGTCGTAGATCTCGCTGATCTTGTGCAGCGCCCGCGAGGGGTTGTCGGCCACGAACAGGATCCCGCCGTCGTACTGCAGCACGACGACGCTGCGGCCACGCGCGATGCCCTTGCGCGCGTAGTCCGCCTTGTCCTTCATGATCTGTTCGGGCGAGACGTAGAACGGCATGGTCACCGGAGTGGGTCCCTTCTATCGCAGCGGGGCGGTCGGGCCGCCCGGCGAGTCGTGGCGCCCGTCGACGACGGTCCGGGCCAGATCGGCGACCTCCTCGTCGGTCAGCCGGCGGTAGCCGTCGCCGGTGACCGTCGCGACCACCGGGTAGATCTTGCGGATCAGGTCCGGTCCGCCGGTGGCCGCGTCGTCGTCGGCGGCGTCGTACAGCGCCTGAACGCACACCAGCGCCGCGTCGGAGGCGTCCAGGTCGGGCCGCCACAGCTTCTTCAGCGCGCCGCGGGCGAACACCGAGCCGGAACCGATCGCGTGGAAGTCGTGCTCCTCGTAGCGGCCGCCGGCCGCGTCGTAGCTGAAGATCCGGCCGACCCCGCGGTCGGTGTCGTACCCGGCGAACAGCGGCACCGCCACCAGGCCCTGCATCGCCATGCCGAGGTTGCCGCGGATCATCGTGGCCAGCCGGTTGGCCTTGCCCTCCAGCGAGAGGGTGCGGCCCTCGATCTTCTCGTAGTGCTCGATCTCGACCTGGAACAGCCGGACGATCTCCATCCCGATCCCGGCGGTGCCGGCGATCGCCACCGCGGAGAACTCGTCGGCGCGGAAGACCTTCTCCACGTCACGCTGGGCGATCATGTTCCCGGCGGTGGCCCGCCGGTCGCCGGCCATCACCACCCCGTCGGGGAACGTCACCGCCACGATCGTGGTGGCGTGCGGTACCTCCACATCCTCCGGGTTTCCCCCGGCGAGGTTGCTCATGCGGCGGCCGGGCAGCAGGTCGGGGGCGTAGGACCCGAGGAACTCGGTGAACGAGGACGTGCCCGGGTTCATGAACACCCCCGGAAGACGTCCGGTGTACGAATCGTGGGACGCCACGCGACTCCTTCCCTCCACCATGGCACCGGCACCCCCAGGGGTCTCACCGGCGCGGACGATTACGACCCTAACGTTCAACCAGCGCGAGGCGCATATCTGGCATCGCTCCGGGAGTCCGCCCACGGCGAACCGGGCCGTGGGACACTACGATGACGGCGTGGTTTGGGGACCTCCTGGCCCGCCGCCCGGGCAGCCGGGCTGGCCGGGCCCTCACGGGCAGCCGACATGGCCCGGCGATCAGGGCCCGCCGGTATGGCCCGGCACGCCCGCGCCGCAGGGCGGGCCGCCGCTGCCCGGTCCGCCCCCTCCCTACCCCCTCCCGCCGCCCTACCCGGGAGCACCGGGCGAGCAGGGTCCGCCCCCCGACGACGGCGACGCGTTCGAGCGCGCCGAGCACGACACCCGCGCCACCGTGGCCGCCCCCTGGTGGGCCGTCGCCGCCCCGGTGCACCGCCAGCAGGCGCTGGTGACCCGTCTGGTGCACCTGCCCGACGGCTCCTGGTGGATGTACGGGGCGTGGGCGCGCTGGTACCGCTGGCACCCCGCCGACGGCCGCTGGTTCCCCTGCTTCCCGCCGCGCAGCGTGCAGGTGCGCCGCTCGGCCCAGACCGCCCGGCCCGGGCTGAACCCTCCGGCGATACCGGTGGAGATCCTGCCCTCCGGGCCCGACTTCGCCTACGACTACGGGCCGCCGCTGGCGGTGGCCGGCCGTCCGGTGTCCGGGGCGCTGCTGTACCGGCTGCGCTCGGTGATCGCCGAGGCGGCGGCGGCCCCGCCGTTGGACTATCCGCTGGGCTGGAGCCACTTCCTGCACGGCACTCCCAGCACCGTCGCCGCCACCTGGAGCGCGATGCTGTGGTGCGCGGCGGTCCCGGTGTTCGATCCCGACCCGGAGAAGGGCGGCCGGGCGGGACTGCTGAACCTGTGGGAGCCGTACCTGTCGCGCCCGCTCGACGGCCGGGGCAGGCTGCGCTGGGTGATGCCGCCGCTGCTGCGCACCATCATCGCCCTGTACGCCGAGCGGATGCGGGCCGGGCGACCCGACGCCGCAGGGCACATCGTGCGCTGCATGGTGATGACCGCGCAGGCGCTGCGCGACGATCCGCGGTTCAAGGTCCGCGCCCAGGCGCTGCTGTCGATCGCCGAGCCGCTGCAGGCCAATCCGGCGCTGGACCACAGGGCCCTGCCGTACGGGGACGAGGCGGTGGAACGGGAGTGGATGAGCCGCTGCCCGCCGGGGCTGGGCGCCACGCTGTTCTTCGACGCCGCGCCGGGACAGCGTTTCCAGATGGCGATGTACGACCTGGCCGACGCCCTGGTCCCCATGTGCGGGGACCCGGAGGGCCCGGACTTCATCGAGCCGCGGCACGCCGCGGTGGCGCTGCTGGCCGCCGACCTGGCCGGGCACCGGCCCGACCTGGCGCAGCAGATCGGCACCTGGCTGGATCCCGAGCTGCGCGGGCTGCTGACCGACGTCCTGGAGCGGCCGGAGCACGAGCTGCGCCGGCTGTGGCCGGCGGAGGGCGGGATGCCGGGGGACTTCCGGCCGGCCGACGCCGAGATCGCGCTGCGGGCCATGAGCGCGGCGGCCGCGGTGGACCTGGCCTGGTGCCGGCTGGCGCACGAGACCCCGATTCCGCCGGAGGGCTTCGCCGTCCCCGACGCGTTCGCCGCCGCGCTGACCGGGCCGACGACCGCGGAACGCCCGCGCCCCGAGGACGACGGCGAGGACGACCGGGAGACGGAGGAGCCCGACCGGAAGACGCAGGGGTCCGGGTGACGCCGACCGGCGTCACCCGGACCCCTGCGCGAAGATCCGCACCGCCGGACGCTCGGCGGCGGGAGGCGATCGGACCGCGGCGGCGGTTACTGTCCGCCCTTTTGCACGTAGGAGCGGACGAAGTCCTCGGCGTTCTCCTCCAGCACCTCGTCGATCTCGTCGAGGATGGCGTCGACGTCCTCGGACAGCTTCTCGTGGCGCTCGGCGACGTCCTCACCGACCGCCGCCTGGGTCTCCTCGACCTCCTCGTGGCGGCGCGTGGTCCGCTTCTGACCGCCGGTGTCCTTGGTGGCCATCGGTTACCTCCACTCAGTGCCGGTGCCCTCAACCCTACCTGCGATCACCAACGGCCAGCGGACTTCGATGTCCGATGTGCCTTGTGACGTCCGGGGGCTGTCTCGACACGGTTATCGCCCGCCGGACCCCCACTGAAACGGTCATATCGGTCACGACCTCGCATCGGCAACGTCAGTCCATCCGGTCCACCGGGTCTCAGTTCTCCCCGGTGAGCACGGCGACCAGCTCGGCGGCGGTCTGACAGCGGTCCAGCAGGGCGCCCACGTGCTGCTTGGTGCCGCGCAGCGGCTCCAGGGTCGGCACGCGCTGCAGCGACTCCCGCCCCGGCACGTCGAAGATCACCGAGTCCCAGGAGGCGGCGGCCACCGAGTCGGCGTACTGCCACAGGCACCGGCCGCGGAAGTAGGCGCGGGTGTCGGTCGGCGGGTTCTCCACCGCCGCCTCGATCTCGGCGTCGGTGACGATCCGCTCCATCCGGCCGCGCGCCACCAGGCGGTTGTACAGGCCCTTGTCGGGGCGGACGTCGGTGTACTGCAGGTCCACCAGCTGCAGCCGCGGATGCGACCAGTCCAGCCCGTCGCGGCTGCGGTAGCCCTCCAGCAGCTCCAGCTTGGCCACCCAGTCCAGCTCCCGCGACAGCTGCATGGGGTCCTCCCCCAGCCGGTGCAGCACCGACTCCCAGCGGTCCAGCACGTCCCGGGTGAGCTCGTCGACGTCGGAGCCGAAACGGTCCTCGACGTACTTGCGGGACTGCTCCAGGTACTCCATCTGCAGCTGCACCGCGGTCATCTTGCGGCCGTCCCGCAGGGTGATCAGGTGCTTGCAGGTGGGGTCGTGGGAGACCGCGCGCAGCGCCGCCACCGGCATGTCCACCGACAGGTCCACGGTGAGGAACCCGTCCTCGATCATCGACAGCACCAGCGCGGTGGTGCCGAGCTTGAGGTAGGTGGAGACCTCGCTCATGTTGGCGTCGCCGATGATGACGTGCAGCCGCCGGTACTTGTCGGGGTCGGCGTGCGGCTCGTCGCGGGTGTTGATGATGGGCCGTTTGAGGGTGGTCTCCAGGCCCACCTCCACCTCGAAGAAGTCGGCGCGCTGGCTGATCTGGAAACCGCTGCCGCGGCCGTCCACCCCGATGCCGACCCGGCCCGCGCCGCACACCACCTGCCGGGAGACGAAGAACGGCGTCAGGTGCTTGACGATGTCGGCGAACGGCGTCTCCCGCTTCATCAGGTAGTTCTCGTGACAGCCGTAGGAGGCGCCCTTGTTGTCGGTGTTGTTCTTGTAGAGCTGGATGGGATGAGTGCCCGGCACCATCGCGGCGCGGCGGGCCGCGTCGGCCATCACCCGCTCTCCCGCCTTGTCCCAGATCACGGCGTCCCGAGGGTTGGTGCACTCGGGCGCCGAGTACTCCGGGTGCGCATGGTCGACGTACAGCCGCGCCCCGTTGGTGAGGATGACGTTGGCCAGCCCCAGATCCTCGTCGGTGAGCTGGCTCGGGTCGGCCACCTCGCGGGCCAGGTCGAAGCCGCGCGCGTCCCGCAGCGGGTTCTCCTCTTCGAAGTCCCAGCGGGCCCGTCTGGCCCGAGCCGCCGAAGCCGCCTGGTAGGCATTGACGACCTGCGAGGACGTCACCATCGCGTTGGCCCCTGGCTGACCGGGCACGGAAATGCCGTACTCGGTCTCGATCCCCATCACCCGCCGAACACTCATATCGTCGAGCCTAGTGCCGATCGGTGCCACTTCGGGGGGACGGAATCGGACATCGCCGGCGCCGCCGTCCCGCCCGTCCGCCGGCGTCGGCGCTCGACGCGTCGCGCGGCGCCCCGCCTCCGGTCTTCACTGTCGTACATCATCGCCGGGTTATTACCCCGGCCTCGGAGGTTTACCTGTCGATCGGCCGCACGCCCCCTCGACGCGGGACGCGGCGGCCGCCCGCGGGCGGCCGCCGCGTCCGATGTCGCCGGCTCGAGGGGCGCTTACAGGTACTGGCCGGTGTTGGCGACGGTGTCGATGGAACGCCCGGCCTCGGCGCCCTGCTTGCCGGAGACCAGAGTGCGGATGTAGACGATGCGCTCGCCCTTCTTGCCGGAGATGCGGGCCCAGTCGTCGGGGTTGGTGGTGTTGGGCAGGTCCTCGTTCTCGCTGAACTCGTCGACGCAGGCGGCCAGCAGGTGGGACACCCGCAGGCCCTTCTGGCCGGTCTCCAGGTACTGCTTGATGGCCATCTTCTTGGCGCGGTCGACGATGTTCTGGATCATCGCGCCGGAGTTGAAGTCCTTGAAGTACAGCACCTCCTTGTCACCGTTGGCGTAGGTGACCTCCAGGAAGCGGTTCTCCTCGGTCTCGGCGTACATCCGCTCCACGACCCGCTGGATCATGGCCTCGACCGTGGCCTCGGGCGAGCCGCCGTGCTCGGCGAGATCGTCGGGGTGCAGCGGCAGGTCGGGCTTGATGTACTTGGAGAAGATGTCCTTGGCCGCCTCGGCGTCGGGCCGTTCGATCTTGATCTTGACGTCCAGCCGGCCGGGCCGCAGGATCGCCGGGTCGATCATGTCCTCGCGGTTGGAGGCGCCGATGACGATGACGTTCTCCAGGCCCTCCACGCCGTCGATCTCGCTGAGCAGCTGCGGGACGATGGTGTTCTCCACGTCCGAGGAGACCCCCGAGCCGCGGGTGCGGAAGATGGAGTCCATCTCGTCGAAGAACACGATCACCGGGGCCCCGACCGAGGCCTTCTCCCGGGCGCGCTGGAAGACCAGGCGGATGTGCCGTTCGGTCTCGCCCACGTACTTGTTGAGCAGCTCGGGGCCCTTGATGTTGAGGAAGAAGCTCTTGCCCTCCTGACCGGTCTTCTCCGCGACCTGCTTGGCCAGCGAGTTGGCGACGGCCTTGGCGATGAGGGTCTTGCCGCAGCCCGGCGGGCCGTACAGCAGCACGCCCTTGGGCGGGCGCAGCTTGTGCTCGCGGAACAGGTCGGCGTGCAGGTAGGGCAGCTCGATCGCGTCGCGGATCTGCTCGATCTGCGGTCCCAGGCCGCCGATCTCCTCGTAGGAGATGTCGGGGACCTCCTCCAGCACCAGCTCCTCGACCTCGGCCTTGTGGATCTTCTCGTAGGCGTAGCCGGAACGGGGCTCGAGCATCAAGGAGTCGCCGGCGCGCAGCGGGACCCCGCGCAGCGGCTCGGCGAGCCGGATCACCCGTTCTTCGTCGGCGTGGGCGATGACCAGGGCGCGCTCACCGTCGTCGAACACCTCCTTGAGCATGACGACCTCGCCCTGCGTCTCGAAGCCCAGCGCCTCGACGACGTTGAGCGCCTCGTTGAGCATGACCTCCTGGCCGGGCCGCAGCTCGGAGACGTCGACGGACGGGGAGACGTTCACCCGCAGCTTGCGGCCGCCGGTGAAGATGTCGACCGTTCCATCGTCCCGCGCCTGCAGGAAGACGCCGAAGGCGGACGGCGGCTGCGCCAGCCGGTCGACCTCCTCCTTGAGCGCGACGATCTGTTCCCGTGCCTCCTTGAGGGTCGCGACAAGACGTTCGTTCTGCCCGGTCACGGCGGCCAGGTTGGCCTGCGTCTCCTGAAGGCGCTCTTCCAGCACACGAACCTGACGCGGAGACTCCGCGAGCTTACGGCGCAGCACGGAGATCTCCTCCTCCAAGATGGAGACCTGCGTTTGAAGGTCGCGCACCTCCATGTCGTGCTGCGCCTTACGCGCCCCAGCATCGTCACGAGCGGCCACGCCCCGTCACCTCCTCAAGAGAGAGCCGACGACCTACTCAGACCCTACCTATCCGGAGGGCTCCCGTAACCTGCCCTTGGGGTGCTCGTGTCGTGCCGGATCGACCAGAGGTCCATTTCCCGGCGCTTCGCGACCCGCGAACACATCACGGAAAATACTGGAACGCCACGAGGATCTGTCTTCATTCCCGCCCTGGCGCGAGGTTCTCGCATCGGAAGCGGTACCCGTGAACGATCTGAAAATCCTGACCGGATATGTGAATTCGATGTAACACGTTCACCGGGCCGTCCGGGCCCGCCCGCGGATCCGCGGGCGGAGGGCCGCTCACCCCTCGTCGGGGGCGGAGGGGGCCTCCTCGGGGGCGGGGTGGGCGCCCTTGGCCGGACGGCGGCGGCGCGGCGGAGGGGCGACCCCGTCGGCGAGCCGACGGGCGGTCACCAGGAACCCGGTGTGACCGACCATCTTGTGATCGGGGCGGACCGCCAGTCCGTCGACGTGCCAGGAGCGCAGCATGGTCTCGAACGCGTACGGCTCGGCGAACGACCCGTGCGCGCGCAGCGCCTCCACGATCCGCGACATCTGGGTCGTGGTGGCGATGTAGACGCACACCAGCCCGCCGGGGACCAGCGCCTTGCCCACCGCGTCCAGGCACTCCCAGGGGGCCAGCATGTCCAGCACCACCCGGTCGACCTCGGTCTCGGCGAGCTTCTCCTCCAGCGCTCCGACGGTCAGCCGCCACGCCGGATGCGGGCCCCCGAAGAAGGTCTCCACGTTCCGGCGGGCGACCTCGGCGAAGTCCTCGCGCTGCTCATAGGACGACACCAGCCCGTGCTCGCCGACCGCGCGCAGCAGGAAGCAGCTCAGCGCGCCGGAGCCGGCGCCGGCCTCGACGACCCGGGCGCCGGGGAAGATGTCGGCCATCGCCACGATCTGGGCGGCGTCCTTGGGGTAGACCACCGCGGCGCCGCGCGGCATGCGCACCGTGTAGTCGACCAGCAGCGGCCGGAACGCCAGATAGTCGACGCCGCCGGTGGAGCGGAACACGCTGCCCTCGGGGCTGCCGATGACGTCGTCGTGGGCGATGACGCCCTTGTGCGAGTGGTACTGCCCGCCGGGCCGCAGGGTGATGATCTTGACACGGCCCTTGGGGTCGATCAGCTGAACCCGGTCGCCGGCGCGGAAGGGCCCGTGCGGGACGCGCCCGACGACCCGGGGGGCGGGGGCGGCGGGGGTCTCGTCGGGTCCGGGCTCTCCGGTCGGCTGCGGTTCGGTCATGGTCGTCAAGGTTATCGGGATTGATCGCCCGCTCGGACCGCTCCGGAACGGGGCGGGAGCGGGTCGCCTGGAGCGCCCCGGCGGGCGGGGGACGAGGGGCCGGCGGCGGACGGTCACGCCCCCGTGAAGGCCCGTCCCACGTCGTCCGCGGCCAGCACCCCGTACACCCGCCCGTCCGGCTCCACCAGCAGGTACTCCGAGGCGGGAGCCCGCCGCAGCGCCGCGATCAGCTCCTCGCCGGACAGGTCCGCGGGAAGCGTCAGCCCCGGCGTGAGGCTGCGGGACACCTCTCCGCTCGTCATCCAGGGACGGCGATGCTCGGGCACGGCCGTGACGGCCCGTTCGCTGACCAGCGCCACGGGCCGATCCCGGTGATCGACGATCACCAGCGCGCCGGCGGCCTGCTCGTGCGCCCGGCGGATCGCCTCCGCCAGCGGCAGGTCGGCGGTGACCAGGGCGGCGCGGCGGGCCAGGGCGCGGGCGTGCAGGGCCGGGATGCGGGCGCGGACGCGTTCGGCGCGCAGCGCATGGGTGGCGCCGACCCAGATGAACGAGGCCACCAGCACCGACCACAGCAGGACCAGCCAGTCGCCGCCCACGGCCCCGGAGGGCAGGGAGACGGCCAGCGCCCCGGCCGCGAGGGTGCACAGCGCGATGCCGCGGCCCACCCAGGCGGCGGCCACGGTGCCGTCCCGGCCGCGGCCGGTGATCTTCCACACCGCCGCGCGCACCAGCCGACCGCCGTCCAGCGGCAGCCCCGGCAGCAGGTTGAACGCCCCGACCACCGCATTGGCCAGGGTCAGCCCGGTGACCAGCAGCTCGGCCACCGGCGGCAGCGGCAGCGCCAGCAGGGCCCCCAGCCCCGCGGCGGCCAGCACCAGGTTGGTCAGCGGACCGGCGAACGCGATCAGGAACTCCCGGCCCGGGGTGGGCGACTCGCGTTCGATGACGGTCTCGCCGCCGAGGATGTGCAGGGTGACCGACCGGACGGGCAGCCCGAACAGCCGGGCGGTCAGCGCGTGGCTGAGCTCGTGCACGAACACCGAGGCGTACAGCAGCACCGCGTAGGCGAAGGCCACCGCGTGGCTGAGCGGCGGGGCCGCGACCGTGCGGGCCTGGTCCTCGAACAGCACCGTGATCAGCACGGCGACCAGGAACCAGCTCGGCGACACGTACACCGGGACTCCGAACGGCCTGCCCATGGGGAATCCCGGGCGAGGGTCCGCGCCGTGCGGTGGGGTCCCGGTCCCGGGAGGGGTGTCTGCCACGCCATCGATGCTACGACCGCGCCCGTCGGGTTCCGCCGCACGCGCCTGACGGATTCCGTCACAGGAGTCGCCTACCCTGTCGCCATGGCCACCACCGAAGCCCCCTCCCACCCCTCCGCGGACGCCGATCCGGCCGCGCCGGCGGTCGTCGGGGCGCTGTCGCCGTCGCGGGCCGGGGACTTCATGACCTGTCCGCTGCTGTACCGGTTCCGGGTGATCGACCAGATCCCCGAGCGGCCCAGTCCCGCCGCGGTGCGCGGCACGCTGGTGCACGCGGTGCTGGAGCGGTTGTACGACCTGCCGGCCGAGCGGCGCACGGTGGCCGCGGCGCTGGACCTGCTCGGCCCGCAGTGGGAGCGGCTGCTGTCGGAGGAGCCGGAGCTGGGGACGATGTTCCCCGAGGAGCCCGATCCGGAGGCGGCCGGCGACCCGGACGCCGACCCGCAGGCGTGGCTGGCGCGGGCGCGCGAGATGGTGGAGCGCTACTTCACGCTGGAGGATCCGCGGCGGCTGGAGCCGGCCGAGCGCGAGCTGTACGTGGAGACGGTGCTGGACTCGGGGCTGAAGCTGCGCGGCTACATCGACCGGGTGGACGTCGCGCCCACCGGCGAGATCCGCATCGTCGACTACAAGACCGGCAGCGCGCCGCGCGCCGACTTCGAGGCGCGGGCGCTGTTCCAGATGAAGTTCTACGCCCTGGTGATGTGGCGGCTGCACGGCACCGTGCCGCGCATGCTGCAGCTGATGTACCTGGGCAACGGCGAGGTCCTGCGGTACGTCCCCGACGAGGCGGACCTGCGGGCCACCGAGCGCAAGGTGGAGGCGCTGTGGCGGGCGATCCGCCGGGCGATGGACACCGGCGAGTGGCGTCCGCGGCGCAGCCGGCTGTGCGATTGGTGCGACCACAAGGAACGCTGCCCGGAGTTCGGGGGGACCCCGCCGCCGCTGCCGGCCGAGCCCGCCCGGCGCCGCTCCCCCGCCGACCTGGAGCCGGGGCCGTCGCGGCTGGCCCGCGTCGACGACCTGTGACCGGACGACCTGCGACCGTCTGACCCGTCGCCGCCCCCTCCGGGGTCCTCCTCAGGGAGGACCGACCCTCCCCGCACAGGAGGGGTCGCGCCCGGACGCGAGGTCCTAGGGTGAGGAGCGTGTCACCCCGCATCCGCATCGCCGAGGGCCGTCGTCTGCTGCGCGCCCACCCGCAGGTCGCCGACCTGCTGCTGGCGCTGCTGTTGCTGGCGGTGGGGGTGCCGCAGCTGGTGCTGGCCGAGCTGCCGGAGACCCATGCGGAACGGCTCGCCGAGCCGGACGCCCGCAACGTCGCGATCGTCGTCGCGACGACGCTGGCGCTGACCTGGCGGCGCCGTGCGCCGACGGCGGTGCTGCTGTGGACGACCGGCGGAGAGCTCACGCTGGCGGCGCTGGGCTATCTGCCGTCGTCGGCGGACGTGGGGGCGTTCCTCGTCTCGATCTACACCGTGGCGGCGCACCGCGGGCTGGCGCGCAGCGCGCTGGGCGGGCTGGTGGCGTTCGCGGCGTTCAACGTGATGCTGCTGCTGCACGAGAGCGGCATCTCGCTGATGGACTACATCACCGACGGGGCGCTGCTGGCGGGGATGTGGGCGCTGGGCCGCAACCTGCGGCTGCGCCGCGCCTATCTGGCCGAGCTGGAGGACCGGGCGGAGCGGCTGGAGCGGGCCCGCGGCACGGGCGCACGGGCGGCGCGGATGGAGGAGCGGTCGCGGATCGCCCGGGAGCTGCACGACGTGGTCGCCCACCACGTCAGCGTGATGACCGTGCAGGCCGGCGCGGCCCGGCGGATCCTGGACCGCGACCCCGACAACGCCCGCGAGGCGCTGGCCACCATCGAGGAGGTCGGGCGGACCGCGCTCAGCGAGATGCGCCGGATCGTCGGGGTGCTGCGCACCGATCGGGACCCGGAGCAGGCCGGCGGGGAGCTGTCCCCGCAGCCGGGCGTCGCCGATCTCGGCGAGCTGGTCGAGCACGTCCGCGAGACCGGGCTGGCGGTGCAGCTGTGGATCGAGGGCGAGGCCCGGCCCCTCTCCCCGGGGGTGGACCTGGCGGCGTTCCGGCTGGTCCAGGAGGCGCTGACCAACACCCTCAAGCACGCCGGGCCGCAGGCCCGCGCCTGGGTGCGGCTGCGCTACACCGAGACCGACCTGACGGTGGAGGTCGAGGACAACGGCCGCGGAGCGCAGACGCTGCTGTCGGGCGACCGCGACCGGCCGGGCCACGGACTGGTCGGCATGTACGAGCGGGTCGCGCTGTACGGCGGGGAGCTGCGGATCGGACCGCGGGTCGGCGGGGGGTTCGGAGTGCGGGCCCGGTTCCCCTTGGACGCATGAGCCGGCCCGCCCGCGATCGGAGTCGGCCCGCCGGTGCGGACGGGCCGCGGAGGACGGGAGAATGACCGTATGACCGTACGCGTCCTGCTCGTCGACGATCAGCCGCTGCTGCGCACCGGGTTCAAGCTGATCCTGGAGGCCGAACCCGATCTGACGGTGGTCGGCGAGGCCGGGGACGGTGCGACGGCGGTGGAGCTGACCCGCTCGATGCTGCCGGACGTGGTGCTGATGGACATCCGGATGCCCGGCATGGACGGCATCGAGGCGACCCGGCGGATCGTCCGGGAGGGGGCGGCCGCGCACGATCCGCGGGTGCTCATCTTGACCACGTTCGACCTGGACGAGTACGTGATCGAGGCGGTGCGCGCGGGCGCCAGCGGGTTCCTGCTGAAGGACGCCCCGCCCGAGGACCTGGTGTCGGCGATCCGGATCGTGGCGGCCGGCGACGCGATCGTGGCGCCCAGCGTGACGCGGCGGCTGCTGGACAAGTTCGCCTCGCGGCTGCCGTCGATGCGCGAGTCGACCCCCGCGCCGGGCCTGGAGACGCTCACCGAGCGGGAGCGCGAGGTGCTGCGGCACGTGGCGCGGGGCCTGTCCAACGCCGAGATCGCCCGGGAGCTGGTGGTCAGCGAGACCACGGTCAAGACCCACGTCGGCAACGTGCTGGCCAAGCTGGGGCTGCGGGACCGGGTGCAGGCGGTGGTGTACGCCTACGAGACGGGACTGAGCCGCCCGGGCCAGCACGATCCCAGCTGAGACCGGCCCGAGAGCCGAGACGGCCGGGGCCGCCCGGTCCGGGCCGGGGCGCCGAGCCGAGGCGCGGCCACGCCGTCCCTCCTCCCGAGGTCCAGGGGCCTTCCTCTGTCGGGAGCATCCGGCTGCTACTTCCGGAGGAGCGCCGGTGCGGTGGACTCCTGCGCAGGCAGTACCGTCGATTCCCGTCCACAGGCTCATCTGTCGGGCATGTCGACCCCGTAGCGTGATGGTCATGCCCCGGCCGGACGGCCGGGCCCATCGCATCCCCATCCCCTCACAGGAGTTCTCGTGACATATAGCGCCCCGATCACCGAGGAAGCGCTCACCGGCCCGGAAGCGGGCGATCTGGCCGCGCGCGCCCTGCAGATCACCAAGGTGTACGGCAGCGGCGACGCCCGCGTGACCGCCCTGGACGGTGTGACACTGGGAATTCCGCGCGGACGGTTCACCGCCATCATGGGTCCGTCCGGATCCGGCAAGTCCACGCTGATGCACTGCATGGCCGGGCTCGACTCGATCGACTCCGGCCGGGTGCTGATCGGCGACGTGGAGCTGAACAAGCTGGACGACAAGCGGCTCACCAGGCTGCGCCGTGACAAGATCGGGTTCATCTTCCAGGCGTTCAACCTGGTCCCCACGCTGACCGCGCTGGAGAACATCACGCTGCCGATGGACATCGCCGGCCGCAAGCCCGACAAGGAGTGGCTGGACCAGGTCATCGACACGGTCGGACTGCGGCCCCGGCTGGGGCATCGGCCGAGCGAACTGTCCGGCGGGCAGCAGCAGCGGGTGGCGTGCGCCCGGGCGCTGGCCTCCAAGCCGGAGATCATCTTCGCCGACGAGCCGACCGGGAACCTGGACTCCCGGTCCGGCTCGGAGGTGCTGGAGTTCCTGCGCGATTCGGTGCGCCGGATGGGCCAGACGATCGTGATGGTCACCCACGATCCGGCGGCGGCCGCCTACGCCGACGAGGTGATCTTCCTGTCCGACGGGCGGATCACCGACACCATGGTCGAGCCGACCGCCGTGAAGGTCCTGGAGCGGATGAAGGGCTTCGACCTGCCGGGGGGCGGGGCCTGACATGATGCTCAAGGTCACGCTCCGCAACCTGGCGGCGCACAAGATCAGGCTGTTGCTCACCGCGGTGTCGGTGATCCTGGGGGTCGCCTTCGTGGCGGGCACCCTGATCTTCACCGACACCATGGAGCGGCAGTTCGACAAGCTGTTCTCCAACATCAGCCAGGACATCGCGGTGGACGTCCGGGCCAAGCGGGATCCGGACTTCGTCGACGACGGCACCGGTCCCGCCGTTCCGGTCCCCGCCTCCCTGATCGACACGCTGCAGCGGGTCGACGGCGTCCACAGCGCGTTCGGCAACGTCGTCGGGTACACCGCGCTGGTCGGCAAGGACGGCAAGGTGCTGTCGACCAACGGCGCCCCGGCGGTGGGGTTCAACTGGGTGGACGGCGACTTCGACCTCACCGAGGGCCGCAAGCCGCAGGCCCCCGGCGAGGTGGCGCTGGACACCAAGACCGCCGAGCGGGCCGGGTTCCGGATCGGCGACCGGGTCCGGCTGGTGGTCAGGAACCACCCGACGCAGCAGGCCACGGTGGTCGGGCTGTTGGACGCCGGCCATCTGATGGGCGCCTCGGCGATCGCGTTCGACACCGCCACCGCGCAGCGGCTGCTGCTCAAGCCGGGCTACTTCTCCGACATCGCGGTCCGCTCCGACGGGGTGGACGAGAACACCCTGCGCGACCGGGTGGCCGCGGTGCTGCCGCCCCAGTTCGAGGCCATCACCGGCACCGAGATGCGCGAGGAGGCCGAGAGCGACGTCGCCGCGATCCTGGGCTTCTTCCAGACCTTCCTGCTGGTGTTCGCGCTGATCTCGATCTTCGTCGGCGCGTTCATCATCTTCAACACCTTCTCCATGCTCGTCGCCCAGCGCACCCGGGAGCTGGCGCTGCTGCGCGCCATCGGCGCGGCCCGGGGGCAGGTCACCCGGGCGGTGCTGGGCGAGGCGGTGGCGGTCGGTCTCGTCGGCTCCACCCTGGGCCTGGCGGCCGGCGCGGGCCTGGCGGTGCTGCTGCGCGAGCTGGTCGGCATCGACGTCGAGAACGGACTGGTGTTCGGCCCCACGCCGGTGATCTGGTCGTACGCGGTCGGGGTCGGCGTCACGGTGATCTCGGCCTACTTCCCGGCGCGGCGGGCCGCCAAGGTCCCGCCGGTGGCGGCGATGCGCGACGACGTGGCGCTGCCGCAGCGGTCGCTGCGGATCCGGCTGGCGATCGGCGGGCTGCTCACCGCGGTCGGCGCGGCGCTGATGGTGCTGGGCCTGGTCGGGGTGGAGCTCGGCGGCAACGTGATGATCCCGGTGGGGTTCGGGGCGTTCGCGGTGTTCCTCGGGGTGGCCATGCTGGCCCCGGTGATCAGCGGCCCGGTGGTGCGGGTGCTCGGCGCCGCCTACCCCAGGCTGTTCGGGGCGCCGGGCCGGATGGCGCAGCGCAACGCCCTGCGCAACCCGCGCCGCACCGCGGCCACCGCCGCCGCGCTGATGATCGGACTCGCCCTGGTCACCGTGGTGAACGTGCTGGGCGCGTCGATGCGCTCGTCGGTGGACCGGGCGATCGACACCCAGCTCGGCGCCGACTACCTGGTCTCCGCGCAGGGCGGCCAGGCCGGCGTGGACGCCACCGCCATCGAGGCGGTGCGGTCCGTGCCCGGTGTGGAGCAGGCGCTGCCGGTCTACATCGGTCAGGGCCGGTTCGACGGCAAGAAGGGCGCCTATGTGGCCGCCGACGAGGCCACCGTGAAGGCCGGGACCACCGTGAAGCTGCGGTCGGGGACGACCGCCATGGGCGAGGACGGCATGCTGATCTCCACCGACGAGGCCGAGGCCAAGGGTTGGAAGGTCGGCACCGTCGTCCAGGTGCGGTTCAGCGACCGCGAGCAGGAACGGCTGCGGGTCGTCGGCGTCTACGCCAAGAACGACTTCCTGGGCGCGCGGGTGCTGCCCACGGCGGCCTACAAGGCGCACGAGAGCGCCCCGCCGTTCATGCTGGTGGTCAACACCGCCCGGAGCGACGCGGCGACCGCGCAGGCGCTGCGGCGGGCGCTGGCCGACCACCCCGCGTTGCAGGTCCAGGACCGGGCGGAGGTCAAGAAGGAGGCGAGCGCCCAGATCGACGGGCTGGTCGGCTTCCTGACCGTGCTGCTCACCATGTCGATCATCATCGCGGCGGTCGGCGTGATCAACACCCTGGCGCTGTCGGTGATCGAACGGACCCGGGAGATCGGGCTGCTGCGGGCGGTCGGGCTGTCCCGCCGTCAGCTGCGTCGGATGATCCGGCTGGAGTCGATCGTGATCGCGGTGTTCGGGGCGCTGCTGGGCATCGCCATCGGGGTGGTGTTCGGGGCGGCGATCCAGAACGCGCTGGCCGACGAGGGCCTGACCGTGCTGCACATCCCGGTCGGCACGCTGGTGGTCTACCTGGTGGTGGCGGCCGTGATCGGGATGCTGGCGGCGGTGTGGCCGGCCTGGCGCGCCGCGCGGATGGACATCCTCAAGGCGATCGCCACCGAGTGACCCCGGCATGACGACGCGCCCCGCACGGAGCAGGCCGTGCGGGGCGCGCGCGTTCGTCGGTCGGGGCGGGGGGCGGGCTCAGCCGTCGATCTTCTCGACCGTCCCCGTGGTGACGCGTTCGCCGGCGGCCTTGGCCACCAGCTCGGTGGCGCCCTCCGGGGCGTTCTCCGGGAAGTGGCAGGCGGTCTGGTGTCCCGGCCGCAGCTCCACCAGCGGCGGCTCGACCCTCTTGCAGATCTCCTGCGCCTTCCAGCAGCGGGTGTGGAAGCGGCAGGCCGGCGGCGGGTCCAGCGGGCTGGGCACGTCGCCGGTCAGCCGGATCCGCTCGCGCTCCCGGCGCTTGGCGGGGTCGGGGATCGGCACCGCCGACAGCAGCGCGTTGGTGTAGGGGTGCATGGGCGAGTCGTACAGGTCGCCCGCCTCGCCGATCTCCACGATCTTGCCCAGGTACATCACCGCGACCCGGTCGGAGATGTGCCGCACCACCGACAGGTCGTGCGCGATGAACACGTAGGTCAGGTCCAGTTCGTCCTGCAGGTCCTCCAGCAGGTTGACCACCTGCGCCTGGATGGACACGTCCAGCGCGGAGACCGGCTCGTCGGCGACGATCAGCTTGGGGCGCAGCGCCAGCGTGCGGGCGATGCCGATGCGCTGCCGCTGCCCGCCGGAGAACTCGTGCGGATACCGGTTGTAGTGCTCGGGGTTGAGCCCGACCAGCTCCAGCAGCTCCTGCACGGCCTTCTTGACGCCCTGCTCGGTCTGGATCTTCTGCAGCCGGAACGGGGCGCCGACGATGGCGCCGACCGTCTGCCGCGGGTTCAGCGACGAGTAGGGGTCCTGGAAGATCATCTGCAGGTCGCGGCGCAGCGGGCGCATCTGCCGCTGCGACAGGCGGGTGATGTCGCGCCCTTCGAAGACGATCCGGCCGAAGCTGGGGTCCAGCAGCCGCATGATCATCCGCCCGGTGGTGGTCTTGCCGCAGCCGGACTCGCCCACCAGGCCCAGCGTCTCGCCCTTGTGCACGGTGAAGGACACGCCGTCGACCGCCTTGACCGCGCCGACCTGGCGGCGCAGCAGCCCGGCGGTCACCGGGAAGTGCTTGCCCAGGTTCTCCACGGACAGGAGCGGCTCGTCGGTCCGCTGCGGCCGGGCGTCCTTCGTCACCGACACCGCCGCGGTGCCCTCACCGCCCCCCGTCTGCGAGGTGCTCACTGTGTTCTCGCCTTCCTTCGCGCCGGTATCGGTCACAGCTTCGGCTTGATCTCGTTTTCCCAGATCTCCCTGCGCCGTTCCAGCGGCAGGTGACAGGCGACCCGGTGTCCCGGCTCGACCTCGACCAGTTCGGGCCGTTTCTCCTCGCTGCGGCCCTTGGTCAGCTCCGCATAGGCGCAGCGCGGGCTGAAGGCGCAGCCGGCCGGAACGTTGATCAGGCTGGGCGGAGTGCCCTTGATCGGCAGCAGCCGGTCGCCGCGGTCGCGGTCCAGCCGCGGCATCGAGCCCAGCAGGCCCCAGGTGTAGGGGTGCTGCGGCCGGTAGAAGGCGTCCTCCACGCTGGCCTGCTCCACGCAGCGCCCGGCGTACATGACCAGGATCTCGTCGCTGAGCTCGGCCACCACGCCCAGATCGTGGGTGATCATGATGACCGCGGAGTTGTACTCCTCCTGCAGGTCCCGGATCAGGTCCAGGATCTGCGCCTGCACGGTCACGTCCAGCGCGGTGGTGGGCTCGTCGGCGATCAGCAGCTCGGGGTTGCACGACAGCGCCATGGCGATCATGGCGCGCTGCCGCATGCCGCCGGAGAACTGGTGCGGATAGTCGTCCACCCGCCGTTCGGGCTTGGGGATCCCGACCCGGCCCAGCATGTCGATGGCGTGCTTGCGGGCGACCTTCTTGCTGACGTCGTTGTGCACCCGGTACGCCTCGATGATCTGGTCGCCGACGGTGTAGAACGGGTGCATCGCCGACAGCGGGTCCTGGAAGATCATCGCCATCCGGCGTCCGCGCAGCTTGCGGACCTCCTCCGGAGAGGCGCTGATCAGTTCCTGCCCGTCCAGCCAGATCTCCCCGGAGATCTTGGCGTTGCGCCGGTTGTGCAGGCCCAGGATGCCCAGGCTGGTCACCGACTTGCCGGATCCGGACTCGCCCACGATGCCCAGGGTGCGGCCGCGTTCGAGCTTGAACGACAGCCCGTCGACCGACTTGACCAGGCCGTCGTCGGTCGGGAAGTGGATCCGCAGGTCGCGGACCTCCAGGAAGGCGGTCGGCGGGGGCGAGTCCGCGGTCACGGTGGCCGGTGCCCCGTCCAGTGTCTCGGCGGGTCGCTTGTGCTCGGCCATCAGCTGTGCCTCACCCTCGGGTCGATCACGCCGTACAGAATGTCCACGATCAGATTGGCCAGCACGATGAACAGGGCAGCCGTCATCACCGTCCCCAGCACGACCGGCAGGTCGCTGCCGATCACCCCGTCCAGGGCCAGCCTGCCCAGGCCCTTGAGGGAGAACGTCTGCTCGGTGAGGATCGCACCGCCCAGCAGCAGTCCCAGGTCCAGGCCGAAGACGGTCAGCAGCGGTGTCAGCGTGGCGCGCAGCGCGTGCTTGGTGACGACGGTGCGCTCCGGCAGTCCCTTGGCCCGTGCGGTGCGGATGAAGTCCTCGTTCATCGTCTCCAGCATCCCCGCCCTGGTGAGCCGGGCGTACATCGCGGCGTACAGGAACGCCAGCGTCGTCCAGGGCAGGATGAGCGAGGACGCCCACTTGACCGGGTTGTCGGTGAAGGAGTGATAGGACACCGACGGCAGCAGCCCCCAGGCGTGCACGACGAAGGTCAGGGACAGCAACCCGGTGAAGAAGATCGGCAGTGAGACACCGGCCAAGGCCATCACCATCGCCGCCCGGTCGAAGACCGTGCCCCGCCGCAGCGCCGACAGCACGCCCACCGAGACGCCGACCAGCAACCAGATCACCGCGGCCCCGATCACCAGGGAGAAGGTGACCGGGATCCGGTCCAGCAACTGCTCGGTGACGCTGGTGTTGGTGCGGAACGAGTAGCCCAGGCAGGGCGCGGGGCAGTCGATCTTGGCGGTGCCGGTGTCGTAGGTGTCGCCCAGCACGATCGCCTTGACGAACCGGCCGTACTGCACCGGGACCGGGTCGTCGAAGCCGAACCGCTCCTTGATCGCCTGCACGGTCTGCGGGGTCGGCGCGCGTCCGGCGAACCGGGAGGCCAGGTCATCGGGAGTGGTGCCGGCCAGTCTGGGGAGCAGGAAGAAGATGGCGAAGGTCACCATGCTGATGACCACCAGCAGCGCCACCGCTCCGATGATGCGGCGTATCAAGAATGCGATCACAGTGGTCGGCCCTGGCGGCCGGCCGGGACCTCCGGTCCCGGCCGGCCGCTCGCGGCCCTCACCTGCCTTCTGCGTGAATCAGGTGGTGGAAACGGTTACTCGGTCACGCCCAGGGTCGAGTAGTTGTACATGCCGTAGCCCTGGTGGAAGAACACGTTGGTCAGGGTCTCCGGCCGGTACAGCAGGGACCGGGCGTAGACGTTGGGCAGGATCGCGGCCTCGCTGCGGGCGCGGTCGTCGATCTGGTTGTAGATCTTCGCCCGCTCGGCGGGGTCCTCGATCGTCATGACCTCGTCCCACCACTTGTTGATCTGCGGGTCGTCCAGCTCGGACGGGTTGGCGTTGCCGCTCTCGACGATGGCGTCGCCGTCGGTGATGGCCTGCAGGTAGCCGTACCCGGTCGGCCAGTCGGCGAGCCAGCCGTAGGTGCCCAGCCCGATGTTGTTCTTCTTGTTGAAGGACGGGGAGCCGAACTGGTCGTTGGTGTAGGTGTTGGCCGGGTAGCCCTGCAGGTTCAGCTTGATGCCCACCCGGGCCAGCGACTGCTGCATCGCCTCGGCGACGGCCTTCTCCTTGTCCCGGTCGCTGCGGTAGACCATGGTGGTCTCGAAGCCGTTGGGCTTGCCGCAGCGCTGCAGAGCGGCCTTGGCCTGCTCCACGTCACCGGTGTAGCCCTTCTCGGCCTTGGTGAAGTGGTCGGTGCCCTTCTCACGGCCCACCACGGTCGGCGGCATGATCGAGGTGGCCAGCTCACCGCCGACGTCACCGCCGTAGGCGCGCCACAGGGCGTCACGGTTGGTGGCCCACACGATCGCCCGGCGGCACTCGACGTTGTCGATCACCTTGGTGTTGATCGGGATGTACCAGTGGAAGCCGCCGGGCGGGTTGTCGGCGTTGTTCTTGAGCTTCTCGTCCTGCAGGATCTGGGCACGCGCGTTGTCCTGCACGCCCGAGCCCGCCAGGTCGACGTGGATCTGGCCGGACAGCAGCTGGTTGTCCAGCTCCTGGGCGTCCAGGCCGGCCCTCACCTCGATCTTGTCGGGCAGCTGCTTGCGGTGCGGGTCGGTGTTGGGGTCCCAGTACTCGTTGCGGACCAGCGTGCCGCCCTTGCCCGGCTGGTAGTTGCCCTCCCACTTGTAGGGGCCGGAGGAGAACGGCCGCAGGCCGTAGCGCTCGCCGGTGTCCTTCTCCGGCGGGACCGGCGCGGTCTGGCCGGAGAAGTTCACCAGCTCGTTGAACTCGGGGAACGGCTTCTTCAGCTTGAAGACGACGGTGTAGTCGTCGGGGGTCTCGACGCCCTTGAAGTTGTCGAGGTTCTTGTCCTTGTAGGGGCCCTTGTAGCCGTCGGCGTCCAGCAGCTGGGAGAAGTAGGACGGGCCGTTGCGCAGCACACCGCGGTCGAAGGTGCGGGCCACCGCGTACTTGATGTGCTGGGCCTTGATCTCCGAGCCGTCCTCGTACTTGAGGCCCTTCTTGAGCTTGAAGGTCCAGGTCTTGTTGTTGTCGCTGGGCACGCCCAGGGACTCGGCCAGGTCCGGCGCCGGCTTGCCGCCCTCCGGTCCCGGCTTGGCCGGGTAGGTCAGCAGGCTGCGCGAGTACAGCCGGGAGAAGTTGGTGGACCAGGCGTAGTACATGTTGCCCGGGTCGGTGCTGTCGATGTCACTGCTGATGGCCATCCGCAGGACACCGCCCTTCTTGTCGGAAGGGTTGTGCACCTTGTTGACCGCGGCGTTCCAGCCTCCGCCGTTGCCGCCTTCGTCGTCACCACCGCAGGCGGTCAGCCCCAGGCTGAGGGCGAGTGTTCCGGCCGCTGTGAGGGCCAGCAATCTGGGACTTTTCATCAAGTGCCCTTTCATAGATCGGTGTTCCCAGGCATCCGTTCAGCGCGTGCGCGGGTCGAGCGCGTCCCGCAGACCGTCGCCGAACAGGTTGAAGGCCAAGACCGTGACGAAGATCGCCAGGCCGGGCGCGAGGACGAAGTGCGGGGCGATGCGGTAGGTGCCGATCGCGTCCGACAGCATGCTCCCCCAGGCGGGGGTGGGCGGATTGATGCCGACGCCGAGGAAGGACAGTCCCGCCTCGAACAGGATGTTGGTGGGGATCAGCAGGGTCGCGTAGACCAGGATCGGCGCCACCAGGTTGGGCAGGATCTCCCGGACGATGATGTAGGTGTTGCTCGCCCCCAGGCTGCGGGCGGCGTCCACGAACTCGCGCTCGCGCAGCGACAGGGTCTGGCCGCGCACGATACGACCGATGTAGGGCCAGCTGAAGAAGCCGATGATGAACACCAGCACGGCCATCCGCAGCCCGTTCCCGCTCAGTCCCCACATCCGCTGCGGGATCACGCCGACCACCGCGATGGAGAACAGCAGCAGCGGGAAGGCCAGGAAGATGTCCATCAGCCGGGCGATCAGGGAGTCCACCCAGCCGCCGAAGTAGCCGGCGACGACGCCGAGGGTGGTGCCGATCACCACCGCGACCAGGGTGGCCAGGAAGCCGACCAGCAGCGAGACCCGGGCGCCGTAGACGACCCGGCTGAACACGTCCCGGCCGTTGCCCGGCTCGAGACCGAACAGGAAGTCGGCGCTGACGCCGCCGAAGGGCTTCAGCGGCTTGCCGAGCGTGGGGTCGATGAGGTCCTGGTGGAACTCATTGGGCGGGTGCCCCAGCAGACGGACCACCAGGGGCGCGAACACCGCGAGCAGGATCAGCAGGACGATCACGACGCCGCCGGCCATGGCGACCCTGTCGCGCTTGAGCCGCATCCAGGCGATCTGGCCGAGCGAACGGCCCTGGATGGACTTCTTCTCGACCCCCTCGAGGACGGCCTCGGGCTGAGCCTGCGTCTCAGACCCGGACACCTCGATCGGCGCGGTCACGCTCGGTACCTCCCTGCACGTCGGCAACGCTGCCGAGCAGTCAGGGCACGGACCCGGGTGGGCGCACCCGGGGCTTCCTGCTCCTGACAGCGCGTTCGCTGGAGGGAAACCTAGCCCTCCAGCACTGAGCATCCATCCCGGGACCAATGCCCGAAAGTACCCGTGTCCGACTTGTGATCACGTCGTCATCTGGGGCGCTGACGGGTCAGGATCACCCGGGAGGACAAAACGCCCAGATATTACGTGCGAGTAGGTACCCGGTGCCAAATCGAACCGAGGGCGCCGCAGGAAGCTTTACCGTTCCGAGTCCGAGGTGATACCGATCAGCCGTGGAGGCCGCCGCTCGTCGGGAGGACTTCCGGCCCGGCCGGCGGATCAGGTGATGCCGCGGCGGCGCAGGATCTCCTCGATCTCGGCCATCTCGGGGTCGGCGGCGGGGCCCGCAGAGCGCTCGACGGCCCGCCGGGGGCGGCCCGCCCCCTGCTCCCCGCGCGCCGTCCGCCCGCCGCCCTCCAGGGCGCCGCCGGGGCCCCGGCGGCTGAGCATGACGCCGGAGACCAGGTACAGCAGCACGGCGAGCCCGGCCAGGGCCACGCCGACCCACCGGGCGGGGCTGAGCACCAGATCGGCGATGAACTCGGTGACGCCGGTCAGGGCGGCCGCCAGCGGGATCAGCGACAGCGAGACGCCGCGCAACCCCGAGGCGGCGCCCCGGCGCTTGCCCACTCCGTAGCTGATGACCAGCCCCAGCACCGTGATCCCGAGGCTGATCATGAAGAGCATCTCGTCTCCCATGCCGGGTCCCCCGCCTTCGTCCTCGCGTACGCGTCCACGACCATCGTCACACGTACATAACGAAAGACTCCTCATCCGGGCGCAGGGTTCCCGTTCTCCGCGAATCCTCCCGACGGAGGTCCTCCCGAGGGCCTCAGCGGGCCCCGCGGACCAGGTCCCGCAGCACGGCGAGATCAAGATCCTGCAACGATTCGACGACGGTTCTGCCGGGCGCGGGGGGCACGGGGACGACCCCCGGCACCGCGACCGTGACGCATCCGGCGGCCTCGGCGGCGGCCACGCCGGTCGGCGAGTCCTCCAGGGCGACGCAGCGCCGCGGATCGACCGCCAGCCGCGCCGCGGCGGTCAGATACGGCTCGGGGTCGGGCTTGTGCCGCGCGACCTCGTCGCCGGCCACCGTGACGTCGAAGTTCTCCCGGCCGACGCCGTCCAGCACGGCCTCGATGAGCACCCGGTGGCTGGAGGAGACCAGGGCGGTGGGGATCTGCGCGGCGCGCACCTCGGCGAGCAGCTCCTTGGCCCCGGGCATCAGGGGGGCCGACTCGCTCAGCCGCTCCGCCATGCCCTCCAGCAGCCGCCGCTCGACCTCCCGCTGCGAGGCGACCGGCCCGGTCAGGGACAGCATGTAGGCGGCGGCCCGGCCCAGCGAGCCGCCGACCATCTTCCTCTGGTGCTCGAGACCCCAGGGACCGCCGAGCCAGGCCATCACCTCGGTCTCGACCTCGAACCACATCCGCTCAGAGTCGATGAGCAGGCCGTCCATGTCGAACAGGACGGCCTGCGGCCCGGTGTCGGGCACGCACATCCCCCTTCCCCGGGCCCGGCCCGGGATCGGCGGCGCGAACGCCGCTGGTTCGGACGTTGAAGGCCGCTGGATCAGACGTTGAAGTACTTGGCCTCGGGGTGGTGCACGATGAGGGCGTCGGTGGACTGCTCGGGCACCAGCTGGCACTCCTCCGAGAGGGCGACGCCGATCCGCTCCGGCCGCAGCAGCCGCATCACCACGGCGCGGTTCTCCAGGTCCGGGCAGGCCGGGTAGCCGAAGGAGTAGCGGGCGCCCCGGTAGTCGACCCTGAAGAAGCCCTCCAGGTCGTCGGGGTCCTCCTCGCCGAACCCGATCTCGGCGCGCACCCGGGCGTGCCAGTACTCCGCCAGCGCCTCGGTGAGCTGCACCGACAGGCCGTGCAGCTCCAGATAGTCGCGGTAGGCGTTCTTGGCGAACAGCTCCGCGGTGGCCTGCGACACCTTCGACCCGACGGTGACGAGCTGGAAGGCGACCACGTCGGTCTCCCCGGACTCGCGCGGCCGGAAGAAGTCGGCCAGGCACAGGTGCCGGTCACGGCGCTGCCGGGGGAAGGTGATCCGCTCCCGCTCCGAGCCGTCCTCGTTCAAGATCACCAGGTCGTCGCCCTCGCTGACGGCCGGGAAGTAGCCGTAGACGACGGCGGCCTCGATCAGGCCCTCGGACTGGATGCGGTCCAGCCACATCCGCAACCGGGGACGCCCCTCGGTCTCCACCAGCTCCTCATAGCTCGGGCCGTCGTCGCCGCGGGCGGGCTTGAGGCCCCACTGGCCCATGAAGGTGGCCCGCTCGTCCAGGAAGGCCGCATAGTCGGCCAGCGGGACGCCCTTGACGATGCGGTCGCCCCAGAACGGCGGTTCGGGCACCGGGTTGTCGACGGCCACGTCGGAACGGGCCGGCATGTCCTCCGGCTCGGTGACCTTGAGGGTCGCCCCGGCCTTGACCCGCCGCCTGCGCAGCGGCGGCAGCTGGGCGCCCTCCTCGCCGCGCTTGACGGCCATGAAGGCGTCCATCAGCCGCAGACCCTCGAAGGCGTCGCGGGCGTAGCGGACCTCGCCCTCGAACATCTCGGCCAGGTCCTGCTCGACGTAGGAGCGGGTGAGCGCGGCGCCGCCGAGCAGCACCGGCCACTCGCGCGCCAGGCCGCGGGCGTTGAGCTCCTCCAGGTTCTCCTTCATGACCACCGTGGACTTGACCAACAGCCCGGACATGCCGATGACGTCGGCGCGATGCTCCTTGGCGGCCTCGAGGATGGCCGACATCGGCTGCTTGATGCCGAGGTTGATCACCTCATAGCCGTTGTTGCTCAAGATGATGTCGACCAGGTTCTTGCCGATGTCGTGCACATCGCCCTTGACGGTGGCCAGCACGATCCGGCCCTTGGAGCCCGTCTCGCCCTCGACCTTCTCCATGTGCGGCTCCAGGTAGGCCACCGCGGTCTTCATCACCTCGGCGGACTGCAGCACGAACGGCAACTGCATCTGTCCGGAGCCGAACAGGTCGCCGACGGTCTTCATGCCGTCCAGCAGCACGTCGTTGATGATCTCCAGGGCGGGGCGCTGGGTGAGCGCCTCGTCCAGGTCGGCCTCCAGGCCGTCGGCCTCGCCGTCGATGATGCGCCGCTTGAGGCGCTCCCACAGCGGCAGCGCGGCCAGCTCCTCGGCGCGGGAAGCGCGCATCGACGCGGCGTCCACGCCCTCGAACAGCTCCATGAACCGCTGCAGCGGGTCATAGCCCTCGCGGCGCCGGTCGTAGACCAGGTCGAGCGCGACCCGGCGCTGCTCGTCGGGGATCCGCGCCATCGGCAGGATCTTGGAGGCGTGCACGATGGCCGAGTCCAGCCCGGCGTTGACGCACTCGTTGAGGAACACCGAGTTCAGCACGATCCGGGCGGCCGGGTTGAGGCCGAAGGAGACGTTGGAGACGCCCAGCGTGGTCTGCACGTCCGGGTACCGGCGCTTGAGCTCGGCGATCGCCTCGATGGTCTCCAGGGCGTCGCGGCGGGTCTCCTCCTGGCCGGTGGCGATGGGGAAGGTCAGGCAGTCGACGACGATGTCCTCCAGCCGCATCCCCCACTCGCCGGTCAGGTCCTCGATGATCTCGCAGGCGATGCGGACCTTGTCGGCGGCGGTGCGGGCCTGGCCGTTCTCGTCGATGCACATCACCACCACCGCGGCGCCGTGCTCGCGGACGGCGGTCATGGTGCGGTGGAACCGGGACCCGGGGCCCCGGCCGTCCTCGTAGTTGACCGAGTTGACCAGCGCCCGGCCGCCGAGCATCTCCAGCCCGGCGCGCAGCACGTCCGGCTCGGTGGAGTCCAGCACGATCGGCAGGGTGGAGGCGGTGGCGAGCCGGAACGCCAGCTCCCGCATGTCGGACACGCCGTCGCGGCCCACGTAGTCGACGCACAGGTCGATCATGTGGGCGCCGTCGCGGGCCTGGTCGCGGGCGATCCGCACGCAGTCGTCCCATCGCTCGGCCAGCATCGCCTCGCGGAAGGCCTTGGAGCCGTTGGCGTTGGTGCGCTCCCCGATCGCCAGGTAGGAGGTGTCCTGGCGGAACGGGACGTGCTGGTACAGCGAGGAGGCGCCGGGCTCGGGACGCGGCCGGCGGGCGGCGACCTCGCGCCCCCGGACGCGCTCGACGACCAGGCGCAGATGCTCGGGGGTGGTGCCGCAGCAGCCGCCCACCAGGGACAGGCCGTAGTCGCGGACGAAGATCTCGTGGGCGTCGGCCAGCTCCTGCGGGGTCAGCGGATAGCGGGCGCCGTCGGCGGTCAGCTCGGGCAGCCCGGCGTTGGGCATGCAGGACAGGCCGATGCGGGCGTGCCGGGCCAGGTAGCGCAGGTGCTCGCTCATCTCCGCGGGGCCGGTGGCGCAGTTGAGGCCGATCAGGTCCAGGCCCAGCGGCTCCAACGCGGTGAGCGCGGCGCCGATCTCCGACCCCATCAGCATGGCGCCGTTCTGCTCGATGGTGACCTGGCCGATCAGCACCACGTCGACGCCGGCGGCCTCGATGGCCCGGCGGGCGCCGTTCAGGGCGGCCTTGGCCTGCAGCAGGTCCTGGCACGTCTCCACCAGCAGGGCGTCGACGCCCCCGGCGATCAGTCCGGCCGCGTTGCGCTCGTAGGCATCGCGCAGCTCGGCGTAGGTGACGTGGCCGAGCGTCGGCAGCTTGGTGCCGGGGCCCATGGAGCCGATCACCCAGCGGGGCCGGTCGGGCGTGGAGTAGGCGTCGGCGACCTCGCGGGCGATGCGGGCGCCGACCTCGGACAGCTCCTCGATCCGCTCGACGATGCCGTATTCGCCGAAGTTGCCCAGGTTGGCGCCGAAGGTGTTGGTCTCGATGCAGTCGACGCCGACGTCCAGGTAGGCCTCGTGCACCGCCCGGACGATGTCCGGACGGGTGACGTTGAGGATCTCATTGCAGCCCTCATGGCCCTGGAAGTCGTCCAGGGTGGGGTTCTGCGCCTGGAGCATCGTCCCCATCGCGCCGTCCGCCACGACGACTCGTTCCCGGAGAGCCTGACGCAACGACTGTGGGGATGCACTCATAGCCCACAACTCTAGCCGCAGCCCTTTCCCGAACCCTCGGAGAGGGAGGTGAATAACACCGCATCCCGTGACGGGACGATAGGGGAGCGGATAAGTTTCCTTTCGGTAACTAACTCCCCGGTAAGGAGCGGCGATGGGCTCGTACCGCACCATCCTCGTCGGCACCGACGGCTCGAACTCCTCCTTCCGCGCGGTGGAGGCAGCCGCGCGCCTGTCCGCGGACACCGAGGCCACCCTGGTGCTGGTGACGGCGTACTACCCGATGCGGGAGCGCGACCGGCTCAGCGCGGCCGACCAGCTGGGCGATCTGGCCTACAAGGTCCAGGGGGCGACTCCGGCCGAGGACGCGCTGCGGGCGGCGCGGGAGCGGGCGGTGGCGGCCGGCGCCACGGAGATCGAAGAGATCGCGGTGCAGGGCGACGCGGTGGACGTGCTCGTCAAGGCGGCCAAGGAGCGCAAGGCGGACCTGCTGGTCGTCGGCAACCGAGGCCTCAACAGCCTGGCCGGCAGGATCCTGGGCTCGGTGCCGGCCAACCTGTCGCACCGGGCGCCGTGCGACATCCTCATCGTGCACACCACCGACGGCAGGAAGTGACCCGTCCGCCGCGGGTCCCGGCCCGGCCGGGCCGGGACCCGCGGCGGAGGACGCGCGGGCGCCCCAGGACGTAGGGTGGCTTCATTCGATCATGAGCGGCCGACCGCAGCCGCCGGCCCGGCCCCGCCCGGGAACAACGGCGCGCGCCGTGACGCTGTACCTAGGTCGGAAGGAGGCGCGGGGTGATCGAGTTCGAAAACGTGCCCGAGCTGGTCGACCCGGTCTTTGTGGCCGCCTTTGAGGGCTGGAACGACGCCGGGGAGGCGGCCAGCGGGGTGATCCGGCATCTGGAGTCCGCCTGGGACGCGTCCCCGCTCGCGGAGCTGGATCCGGAGGACTACTACGACTTCCAGGTGACCCGCCCGACGGTGGAGCTGGTCGACGGCGTCCACCGCAGCATCACCTGGCCCACCACCCGCATCTCGTGGGCCCGTCCGCCCGGATCGGAGCGCGACATGGTGCTGATCCGCGGGATCGAGCCCAACATCCGCTGGAAGTCGTTCTGCCGCGAGCTGATCGAGGCGCTGGAGCGGCTCGGCGTGCGCACCGGCGTGCTGCTGGGCGCGCTGCTGGCCGAGGCCCCCCACACCCGCCCGGTGCCGGTGAGCGGCTCCACCTCCGGCCCGAGCGCGGCCGGCGGCCTGCACCTGGAGCCCCACCGGTACGAGCCCAGCCGCTACGAGGGTCCGACCGGAATCCTGGGGGTGCTGCAGGACGCCTGCGCCAAGGCCAGCATCGGCACGGTGGCGCTGTGGGCGTCGGTGCCGCACTATGTGTCCCACCCGCCGTCCCCGAAGGCGACGCTGGCGCTGCTGCGCCGGGTCGAGGACCTGCTGGGACTCACCGTGGCGCTGGGCGAGCTGCCGGAGGAGGCCCGCGCCTGGGAGCACGGCGTCAACGAGCTCGCCGAGCAGGACACCGAGGTGGCCGAGTACGTGCGGGCGCTGGAGGAGCAGAAGGACGCCGCCGAGCTTCCGGAGGCCAGCGGCGAGGCCATCGCCCGGGAGTTCGAGCGGTATCTGCGGGGCCGGGAGAACGGCTGAGACGTGATCTACACTTGACGGGGCTGGCGGAACGACCGTTCGCCGGCCCCGTGTCGTCGATGGCCCGCGCACGCCGCCAAGTGCGCCGAAGCATGGACGTTCCGACCTTCCGGAGGGGTGTGCGCCCCTCGGCGCGATGACCGCCGTGCGGGCCGGGCGGCCCGCCTCCCCCGCGCTCCGCGTCCGGCCCCGCCGCGAGCTGCGCCGCCAGCGGCGCCGCCGGGCGCACTCCTGCTGGGACCACCTGATCGCCGCCCCGCTGTGGCCGCTGCACGGCGCCAATCTGGGGACGCTGCTGCGCACCTGCGACGCGGTGGGCGCCTGCCTGGCCGTGCCGCGGTTCCCCTGGGTGCCCGAGGCGCTGCGGCGCGGCAACACCCTGCGGCACCCGTCCTGCGTGCACTGGGTCGGCGACCCGCTGTCGTGGCTGGAACGGCAGCGCGCCCGGGGAAGCCGCGTGATCGGGGTGGAGCTGGCCGACGAGGCGATCCGGCTGGCCGACCTGCCTCCGGCGCGGACCCGCACCGTCGTGGTGCTGGGGCACGAGCAGCACGGCATCCCCCCCGAGGCGCTGGATCTGCTGGACGCCGCGGTGGAGATCCCGATGGTGGGCACCGGGCAGAGCCTGAACGTGGCGGTGGCCGGATCGCTGGTGCTCTACAAGCTGGCCGGGCTGGTGTAGCGGGGGCCGCCCGGCCCGTCGCCGGGCGGCCTCGCGGCGGCCCGGCCGGTCCGGCTACAGCTCGACGCCCAGCAGCGCGTCGGCGAGGGCGCGGATCTGGGCGGGGGCGGCCTCGTCCGGGTCGCCCGCGGCGGACAGGGCCCGCTCGGCCCAGCGGTCGACGGCCGCGAGCGCCGCGGGGGCGTCCAGGTCGTTCGCCAGGGCGCGGCGGACCTCGGCGGCGACCGGGGCCGCGGCGGGGCCGGCGGGCAGCCGCACGGCGGCGCGCCAGCGCTCCAGGCGTTCGGCGGCGCGGGTCAGGTCCCCGTCGGTCCACTCCCAGTCGGAGCGGTAGTGGTGGGCCAGCAGCGCCAGCCGGATCGCCATCGGGTCGGCGCCGCCCTCCCGCAGCCGGGAGACGAACACCAGGTTGCCGCGGGACTTGGACATCTTCTCGCCGTCCAGGCCGACCATGCCGGCGTGCACGTACGCCTTGGCGTGCGGGCGTTCGCCGGTGGCCACCTGGGCGTGCGAGGCGCTCATCTCATGGTGCGGGAACGCCAGGTCCGAGCCGCCGCCCTCGACGTCGAAGGCCATGCCCAGATAGCGGATGGAGATCGCCGAGCACTCCACGTGCCAGCCGGGGCGGCCGCGGCCGAACGGGGAGTCCCAGGCGGGCTCGCCCGGCCGCTGCGCCATCCACAGCAGCGCGTCCAGCGGGTCCTTCTTGCCGCGCCGGTCCGGGTCGCCGCCGCGCTCGGCGAACAGCGGCAGCATCTGGTCCCGGGACAGCCCGCTGACCTGCCCGAACTCCGGGTCGGCGGCGATCGGGAAGTACAGGTCGCCGTCCACCTCGTAGACCGCGCCGCGGGCGCGCAGCCGCTCCACCATCTCGATGATCAGCGGGATGGCCTCCACCGCGCCGACGTACTCGTCCGGCGGCAGGATCCGCAGCGCGGTCATGTCCCGGCGGAACAGCGCGATCTCCCGGTCGGCCAGCGCCCGCCAGTCCTCGCCGATCTGCTGGGCACGTTCCAACAGCGGGTCGTCGACGTCGGTGGCGTTCTGCACGTAGCGAACCTCGTGGCCGCCGTCCCGCCACACCCGGTTGACCAGGTCGAACGCCAGATAGGTGGCGGCGTGGCCGAGATGGGTGGCGTCGTAGGGGGTGATGCCGCACACGTACATCCGTGCGGTCGGGCCCTCGGGCTCGACGGGCCGGATCCCGCCGGAGGCGGTGTCGTGAAGGCGCAACGGCACCGCGGGTCCGGTGAGACCGGCGTCGGACAGACGGGGCACCTCGGGGGCGGACCACGATCGCATGCCTGAAAGCTTATCTGTGCACCGAATCGACCTTGAAGCGGAGATCGCAGCCCGCCGTCCCGTTATCAGGCGGACAGCACCGTCGTCCAGGCGCTCCTGTCGCCGGGGGCGGCGGTGAAGTCGTAGCGGACGCCGTCGGACGAGAGCGCCACCAGGCTGATCGAGGAGGTCCCCCACAACCGCCCGTCGCCGAAGTCGCGGCTGAGCACCAGGGCGCGGGGGTCCTCGCGGTCCAGGCCGCCGCCCTCCACCAGCGGCAGCCAGGCGCCCCACGCCTCGGCGACGGTCCCGCCGCGCGGCTCGGGACGGGGCGCGGCCTCCAGCAGCGGCCGGAAGTGCGCGACCCGCGCCGCCATCTGGGCGACGGCCTGCGGATGCGCCTCCGGGTGCGGCTCCCGACCCTCCAGCCCGGTGTTGACGATCATGTGCAGGCCCGCCGAGAGCTTGCGCTCGGTCAGCTCCACGCCGTCCCAGCTCCACAGCCGCGCCGTCGCGGGCTCGACGCAGACCAGGTGGAACGGGTCGAACCGCGCCAGGTCCAGGTCGCCGATCTCGCCGGCGGCCGCGACGCGCAGCGGCAGCTCACCGCGCGAGATCCGGCCGTCGGGCGGGGCCGGGCGGCCCTGCCCGTTGAGCACGCACGCCGCCCGCGGCGCGTCGGGGGCCACGGCCAGCCAGGTGCCGCCCGCCTGCAGGTCGATGCCGCCGATCAGGCCGGGGCGGTCCGGCCAGTGCGCATCGGGGGGCAGCCAGGGCCGGTCGGCGAACTCGTCGCGCACCCCGGCCAGGAGCACCGGACAAGGAGACAAGGGGTCGAAAGCGACCACCGCCGTACACATGCCCCCATTGGATCATTACGGGCGCGCATGCTCAGTAGGGGGGCCAGGGAACGGCGGGCCAGTCCTCCGGCGGGTAGGGGTGGATGCGGTGCTTGAGCATCAGCTCCACCCGGTGCACGGTGGCGTCGATCTCCTCGGCGGTGAGCAGCTCGCCGAGCCGCCGCCGCAGCGGCCCGGAGCGCAGCCGCCCGTCCAGGCGCCGCAGCGCCTCCAGCGCCTCCTCGGGCAACGGCTCGCCCCGCCACTGCCACAGCACCGTCCGCAGCTTGTAGTCCACCGAGAACGTGACCCCGTGGTCGCAGCCGTACACGTGGCCGGGTCGGGCGTCGCCGGGCGGCAGCAGATGCCCGATCTTGCGGTCGGCGTTGTTGATCACCGCGTCGAACACCGCCACCCGGCGAATCGCCGGGTCCTGCGAGCGCGACAGCGCCACCACGTCCACGTCCGGGTCGGATTCGATCCACAGCTGGACCATGCCGGGGCCGTAGGGCCCGTCACGGTGCACCGTGGGGGGGACGATGTGCCAGCCCATCGCCTCCGACACCAGGTAGGAGGCGACCTCCCGGCCGGCCAGCGTGCCGTCGGGGAAGTCCCACAGCGGCCGCTCCCCCGCCACCGGCTTGTAGACGCAGGCGGCGCGCAGCCCGTCGTGCTCGACGGTGCAGTACAGGGTGGCGTTGGAGGCCTGCACCAGGCGCCCCTCGACGGTCAGCCGGCCCTCGGCCAGCAGCCGCTCGGCGGTCGCCACGTCGGCCGGGTCGACGGTGCCGCCGGAGGCCGCGGCGGGGTCGCGGGAGGGCTGCGTCATGGGCTCATTGTCCTGATCGCGGGGGGCGACGGCCAACCCGGTCCGCCGCGCCGTCTCCGGCCGGTCACCGCAGATGCCCGTTCTGCCGGGGGCACACGTGCCCGGCGGCGTCCAGCGGCAGCCCGCACAGCGGGCAGGGGGGACGTCCCGCGGAGACCACCTTCATGGCCCGCTCGGCGAACGCGCGGGCCTGCCCGGCGGTGATCCGCACCCGCAGCACCGAGATCGGCGGGTCGTCCTCGCCGGGCTCGGCGGTCAGCGGCTCGGGCCCCTCCCGGTCGGTGGCCTCCTGGGCCTCGATGACCACCCGTTCGTCCTCCGGGTCCCAGGCCAGCGCCATGGTGCCGACCCGGAACTCCTCCTCCACCGGTTGATCGAGGGGGTCCTCGTCCCGCAGCTCCGCGGGGGTGACCGCGGGCACCGGGGCGGTGCCGCCGCTGCGTCGCAGCACCTCGTCCAGCAGCTCCTCCAGGCGTTCGGCCAGCATGCTCACCTGGAACTTCTCCAGCGCCACGCTGGTGATCCGGCCGCCGGCGCGGGCCTGCAGGTAGAAGGTGCGCTCGCCCGGGCGCCCCACGGCGCCGGCCACGAACCTGTCCGGCTGGTCATAGCTGATGACGGGCATGAGGAGACCTCCCTCCCAGAGGCCGACCGGTGAGTCGACGCCCCTGTGGCATGACCTTACGCACCGCCGCCCACCGGCGCGTCGCCTTCCGGCGCGGCGTCCGGCGGCGGCAGCAGCCCGTCGACGCCGCCGCCGGTGTCGTTCAGCCGGATCACGAACGGCCGCAGCTCGGTGTAGCGGATCACGGTCAGCGACGCCGGCTCGACGTGGATGCGCTGGAACTGGTCCAGGTGGAGACCGAGGGCGTCGGCGACGATCGCCTTGATGATGTCACCGTGGCTGCACACCAGGTAGGCGGCGTTCGGTCCGGCCTCGGCGGCGATCCGGGCGTTCCAGTCCCGGACCGCGGCGACCGCCCGGTGCTGGGCGGCGGCCATCGCCTCCCCCTCGGGCCCGGGGAAGGTCACCGCGCTGGGATGGGTCTGCACCACCTTCCACAGCGGTTCGGCGGCCAGCTCCTCAAGCGGCCGCCCGGTCCAGTCGCCGTAGCGGACCTCGCCGAACCGCTCGTCGCGGTGGATCTCGTGCGGTCCGTCGCGCCCGGGGGCGGAGACGATCGCCTCGGCGGTCTGCAGGCAGCGGTCCAGCGGGCTGGACACCACCGCCGCCAGGGGGACGGACGCCAGCCGCTCCCCCACCGCCCGCGCCTGGGCGCGTCCCCGGTCGTTCAGGGACACCCCGGGAGTCCAGCCGGCCAGGACGGGGCCGGTCAGCTCGGTGAGGCCGTGCCGCACCAGCAGAAGCGTGGTCACGGTCCCGACTCTACGCAAGATCCGGTGCGGACGATCACCCCGGCCCCGCGCGCCCGCGGGAGCCCGCCGCGCCGCGGGGCGGCGAGAGGGCCGCGGGACGACCGGGCGCACGGCCCGCCGCACCGACGTCGCAGCCGGTGACCGCTAGTCTGCGCAGCTATGGAATTGCGTCACCTCGGGCGGAGTGGGCTTGTGGTCTCCCGGCTGGGACTGGGCACGATGACCTGGGGGCAGGACACCCCTCCCGAGGAGGCCGCCGCGATGCTGACCGCCTTCGTGGAGGCCGGGGGCAACCTGGTGGACACCGCCGACGTCTACGGCGACGGCGCCAGCGAGCTGGTGCTGGGCCGGCTGGTGCGGGAGGTGGTGCCCCGCGAGGACCTGATCATCGCCACCAAGGCCGCGATCCGCCCGGACGGCCGTTACGACGGGTCCCGCCGGCATCTGCTGGCCGCCTTGGACGCCTCCCTGGACCGGCTCGGCGTCGACCACGTGGACCTGTGGCAGCTGCACGCCTACGATCCGGCGACCCCGCTGGAGGAGACCCTGTCCGCGTTGGACGAGGCGGTGGCCTCCGGCCGCACCCGCTATGTGGGGGTCTCCAACTTCGCCGGCTGGCAGCTGGCCAAGGCCGCCGCCTGGCAGCGGGCCTGGCCGGGCCGCGCCCCGATCGTGTCCACCCAGATGGAGTACTCGCTGCTGCACCGGGAGATCGAGCGGGAGGTGCTGCCGGCCGCCGAGGACGCCGGGGCGGGGGTGCTGCCGTGGTCCCCGCTGGGCCGCGGCGTGCTGACCGGCAAGTACCGCACCGGGATCCCGGCCGACTCGCGCGCGGCCACCGCCCGGTACGCCGAATTCGTCCGCCCCTATCTGGGCGAGCAGAGCCGGCTGATCGTGGAGTCGGTGGTCACGGCCGCCGAGGGGCTGGGCGTGTCGCCGCTGGCGGTGGCGCTGTCGTGGGTACGGGACCGTCCGGGGGTGACCGCCCCGATCGTCGGCCCGCGCACCCCGGCCCAGCTGACCGCGATCCTGGCGACCGAGCAGGTGACCCTGCCGGAGGAGATCCGCGATGCCCTCGACGACATCTCCGATGTCTGAGCCGGCTCTCGACCCCGCCCTGGCGGAGCTGTTCGCGATCGCCGGCGCTCCGGAGGGATATGCCCGGCGGGCCGCCGACCGGCTCGGCGCGCGGGCGGCCGAGCTGTTGCGGGAGGACCCGTGGCGGCTGCTGCGGGTGCCGGGGGTGCGGCCCGACCAGGCCGACCACTTCGCCCGCCGGGTGCTGGAACGGCTGGGCGAGCGGCCGCGCCCCGACGATCCGCGGCGCGGCCGGGCGCTGGTGGTGCACGTGCTGACCGAGGCGGCGCGCCGGGGGCACACCGCGATGACGCCGCAGGCGGTCCGGTCGGCGCTGGGCGCGCTGCGGGCGCCCGACGCCGACCGGGCGATCGAGGCGGCGCTGGACGGGGCCGAGGTGGTGCCGCTGCTGGAGGAGCCCGACTTCGACGCGCCGGAGGGGGAGGAGCCGCCCGAGCCGGAGGAGTCGCTGGGACTGGCCCGCTACGCGCTGGCCGAGGAGGCCGCGGGCGAGGGGCTGCGGCGGCTGACGGCGACCGCCGGGCCGCTGCTGCCGGAGGAGACGGTCCGGTCGCTGCGCGCGGAGCTGCCCGAGGACCGGGCGCTGGCGTTCACGGCGGCGGACCGGACGGGTGTGAGCGTGCTGCACGGCGCCCCCGACGACGTGGAGCAGACCGCCCTGCTCATCGCGCGGGGGTTCGCCGGGCAGGGGGTGGACGTCGCCGTCGTCTCCGCCACGATGACGGCGGCGCGGCATCTGGGCGCGGGCACCGGGCTGTACGGCCTGCTGGAGGCCTCGTGTCCGCCGGGGGCCGCGGCCGGGACGGTGGCGTTCGGGCGGGACGGGCGGCGTCCGCTGGAGGCCGGACTGGTGATCGTCCCGGACGCGCAGGCGCTGGACGTGGAGGCGGTCGGCGCACTGGTGGAGGCGTGCGCCGACGGGACCCATCTGGTGCTGGGCGGGGATCCGGCGGCGCTGCCGTCGGCGGGGCCGGGCCGGGTGCTGGCGGATCTGGCCGCCTCCGAGACCGTCCCGGTGATCGACCTGGCGCCGGGGGACGGCCCGCTGGCCGAGTTCACCGGCGCGGTGCGCAACGGCGGGCTGGCGACGGTGGAGGCGCCGGACCGGGAGGTCGTGGTGGTCCCCACGCGGTCGGAACGGGAGGCGGTGCACCGTGCGGTCCAGCTCGTCACCGACTCCATCCCGCGGGCGCTGGGCATTCCCGCCCGGGACGTCCAGGTGGTGACGCCGCTGACCGGAGGCGAGGCGGGGGCCGGGGCGCTGAACGCCGCCCTCAAGGCGCGTCTCAACCCCGGTCCCGGGGTGTGCGGCGGATTCGACCCGGGGGACCGGGTGATCGTCGCGGTGCCGGTGGAGGGGGTCGCGGCGGGCGAGATCGGCACCGTGGCCGACGCCTCCCCCGCCGGGCTGCGGGTGGCGTTCGGAGCGGACGGGGACCCGGTGGCGGTGCCGGCGACGGCGCTGTCCCGGCTGCGGCACGGCTGGGCCGCCCCGATCGCCCTGGCACGGACGGCCCGTCCGCCGGCGGTGGTGGCGGTGCTGCCGCAGGAGGCGGCCGGGGCGCTGTCGCGCCCGCTGGCGGTGACCGCGTTCGGCCTGGCCCGGCGGCATCTGTCGGTGGTGCACAACGCCGGAGCGGCCCTGGCCCGGGCGGTCCGCGAGGAGACCGGCGCGCCCCGCGAGACCCGGCTGGTGCGGCTGCTGCGGCAGTGAGCCGCCGGCCGGGGCCTCGGGAGCCCGGGACCCTGTGGAGCTCGGCGCGGGGACGCCGCGACCGGGCCGCCGATGAGCCCTCAGCGAGCCCTCAGCGAGCCGTCGATGAGCCCTCGATGAGCATGGCCTTTCTCCGATCGCTTCTTTAGACTTGTCGTCAACAGCGGCCTCGCAGAGGAGGGCGATGTCCCAGCGCACGCGGTTGCGGCGGATCGGTACGGTGGCCACGGCGATGTCGGCGGGGGTCATGGCGATGGCGATCGGGGCGGCCCCTGCTCTGGCGGCCGACCCGTGCCCCCCGGGGACCGACCTGGAGAGCACGCTGAAGAACTGGGAATGCCAGTGGAACAACTTCTGGAATCCGCGTCCCACGGCCTCCCCTTCGGCCCCCTCCCCCGCCCCGGCGAAGACCACGACCACCGCGCCCAAATCGAGCGCGTCGACCGGGCCGCGCACGTCCGGCTCCGGTGAGAAGACGACCACTCGGTCGCAGCGCAAGGGCGCCCGGAAGCCCTTCCGGGCGCCGAGCCGGACGTCCGTCGGCGGCCTCGCGACCGACATCCCCACGGTGAACGGCGACCTGCGCTCGTACGAGGCCCCGAAGGCGCCGAAGCTGTCGTCGGCGCTGCCCGCTCCGCAGGTGGCGCCCGATGCCCCTCCGCCCGTGGACCGGACGCTGGAGCAGACCCGGATCGCCCCGCTGGCCGCCGCCGGACCGCGGCAGGGCGACCGGATGACGTGGGTGGCGATCGCCTCCGGCGCCGCCGGCATGGTGGGGGCGCTGCATCTGAGCGTGCTGTCCCGCAGCCTGCGCCGCCGGGCGCTCGGCTAGCCGGCGGGACGCGGCGAGGCCCCGTCCGCGCATCGGGCGGAGCCGGGGAGAGGACGGGGAAGAAGGCGGACGCGCCGGCGCCCCCGAGCCTTGGGGGAGGGCGCCGGCGAACGCCCGGGCGGCACCGCTCGGGCGTTCAGGCGCCGACCGCGTGGACGCCGCCGTCCACGTGCACGATCTCCCCGGTGGTCGCGGGGAACCAGTCCGACAGCAGCGCCACGCACGCCTTGGCGGCCGGCTCGGCGTCGGCGACGTCCCAGCCGAGCGGGGCGTGCTTGGGCCACAGGTCGCGCATCTCGTTGAAGCCGGGGATGCTCTTGGCCGCCATGGTGCCCAGCGGGCCAGCGGCGACCAGGTTGACCCGGATGCCCTGCGGGCCGAGGTATTTGGCCAGGTAACGGGCGGTGGACTCCAACCCGGCCTTGGCCACGCCCATCCAGTCGTACACCGGCCAGGCCACGCTGGAGTCGAAGTCCAGCCCGACCACCGACCCGCCGTCCTTCATCAGCGGCAGACAGGCCATGGTGAGGGACTTCAGCGAGTAGGTCGACACGTGCACCGCGGTGGCGACGTCCTCCCACGGGGTGTCCAGGAAGTTGCCGCCCAGCGCGGTCTCGGGCGCGAACCCGATCGCGTGGACCACCCCGTCCAGGCCGTCCAGGTGCTCGCGGACCCGGTCGGCCAGCCCGGCCAGGTGGTCGGCGTCGGTGACGTCCAGCTCGATGACCGGGGGCGGGTCGCCCTCCAGCCCGGACGGCAGCCTCTTGGCGATCCGCTGGGTCAGCGTGGGCCGCGGGTAGGCGGTCAGCACGATCTGCGCGCCTTCCAGCTGGGCCAGCCGCGCCACGTGGAAGGCGATCGAGGCGTCGGTCAGGACGCCGGTGACCAGGATCCGCTTGCCTTCGAGAATGCCCATCTCAGTGCCCCATCCCCAGTCCGCCGTCCACCGGGATCACGGCCCCGGTGATGTAGGAGGCGTCGTCGCTGGCCAGGAACCGCACCGCCTTGGCGACCTCCTCCGGCTCGGCGATCCGGCCGAGCGGCACCAGCGACTTGATCGTCTCCCGGCGCTCCTCGCTGAGCGCGCGGGTCATGTCGGTGTCGACGAAGCCGGGCGCGACCACGTTCACGGTGACGTTGCGGGAGCCCAGCTCGCGCGCCAGCGATCGGGCGAAGCCCACCATCCCGGCCTTGGCGG
Source organism: Thermomonospora catenispora (assembly GCF_006363815.1). GTDB lineage: Bacteria > Actinomycetota > Actinomycetes > Streptosporangiales > Streptosporangiaceae > Thermomonospora > Thermomonospora catenispora. Next base: position 107,769 of record NZ_RRYT01000007.1, on the reverse strand, counting down.
CGGCGTAGTTGGTCTGCCCGGCCGATCCCATCAGGCCCACCACCGACGACACCAGCACGATCCGGCCGTAGCGCTTGCGCATCATCTGCTTGGCGGCGCGCTTGGCGACCCGGAAGGCCCCGGTCAGGTTGGTGTCCAGGACGGCGGTGAAGTCCTCCTCGCTCATGATCGCCAGCAGGGTGTCCCTGTTGATCCCGGCGTTGGCGATCAGCACCTGCACCGGGCCCTGTTCTGCCTCGACCTTGCCGAACGCCTCGTCGACCTCTTCGGCGCTGGTGACGTCGCACTTGACCCCGAACAGGCCCTCGGGCGGCTCCCCGGAGCGGTAGGTGACGGCCACCGCGTCGCCGGCGGCGGCCAGCTCCCGGGCGATCGCCAGGCCGATCCCGCGGTTGCCCCCCGTCACGAGGACGGACCGACTCATCTGCTACCTCCTGGATGTCCCCGCGCGGCGCACGGCCCGCGGAAGGCGCTGCATGGCAGGCGGGCCGGTGCACGGACCGGCGCTCATCAGCGCTCGAGACTAGTGGCGGGGCCGCTCGCGAGGAGATGTGGCATCCCGACAAGAACCCTCCGGTGTCTTTGTACGCCGGTAAGTTCGAGGGCGTGCACGAGATCGATCCTGCCTTCACCGCGCTGCCGTTGCGCGCGCTGGCCGACGCGGCGCTGACCCGCGCCCGCGAGCTGGGCGCCGCGCACGCCGACTTCCGTCTGGAACGCATCCGCAGCCAGACGCTGCGGCTGCACGACGCCAACCTGCAGACCGCCTTGGACGCCGACGACCTGGGATTGTCGGTCCGCGTGATCAAGGACGGCACCTGGGGGTTCGCCGCGGGGGTGGACCTGACCGCCGACGGGGCGGTCAAGGTCGCCGAGCAGGCGGTCCGGGTCGCGGAGGTGGCCCGCCCGGTCAACCGCGAGCCGATCGAGCTGGCCCCTGAGCCGGTGCACGGCGAGCGGACCTGGGTCTCGTCCTATGAGATCGACCCGTTCACGGTGGCCACCGCCGACAAGGTGGCGCTGCTGGAGGAGTGGAGCCGGCGGCTGCTGGCCGACGAGCGCGTCGACCACGTGGACGCCGCGCTGCTGCAGGTGCGGGAGAACAAGTTCTACGCCGACCTGGCCGGGACGGTCACCACCCAGCAGCGGGTGCGGCTGCATCCGGTGCTGGAGGCGGTGGCGGTCGCCGACGGGCGGTTCGACACGATGCGGACGCTGGCCCCGCCGGTCGGCCGCGGATACGAGTGGCTGACCGCGGGTCCCGAGTCGGGCGCCTGGGACTGGGACGGGGAGCTGGCGCGGTTGCCGGAGCTCCTGGCCGAGAAGCTGGCGGCGCCGTCGATCGAGCCGGGCCGCTACGACGTGGTGATCGACCCGTCGAACCTGTGGCTGACCATCCACGAGTCGATCGGGCACGCCACCGAGCTGGACCGGGCGCTGGGGTACGAGGCGGCGTACGCGGGCACCTCGTTCGCCACGCCCGACAAGCTGGGCGAGCTGCGCTACGGGTCGCCGGTGATGAACGTGACCGGGGACCGGACCGCCGAGCACGGGCTGGCCACCATCGGCTACGACGACGAGGGCGTGCAGACCCAGGAGTTCCCCATCATCACCGAGGGCCTGTTCGTCGGCTACCAGCTCGACCGGCGGATCGCCCACCTGGCCGGGCGGGAGCGCAGCAACGGCTGCGCGTTCGCCGACTCGGCCTCCAGCATGCCGCTGCAGCGGATGGCGAACGTGTCGCTGCAGCCCGCCCCGGACGGGCCGTCCACCGAGGAGCTGATCGCCGGGGTGGAGCGCGGCCTGTACATCGTCGGCGACAAGAGCTGGTCGATCGACATGCAGCGGTACAACTTCCAGTTCACCGGGCAGCGGTTCTACCGGATCGAGGGCGGGCGGCTGGCCGGTCAGGTGCGGGACGTGGCGTACCAGGCCACCACCACCGACTTCTGGAACTCCCTGGAGGCGGTGGGCGGCCCGCAGACCTACGTGCTGGGCGGGGCGTTCAACTGCGGCAAGGGCCAGCCCGGGCAGGTCGCCCCGGTCAGCCACGGATGCCCGTCGGCGCTGTTCCGCGGCGTCAACATCCTCAACACGATGAAGGAGGCCGGCCAGTGACCCCGCAGGAGACCGTGGAGAAGGCGCTGTCGCTGTCGCGGGCCGACGAGTGCGTGGTGATCGCCGAGGAGTCCGGCACGGCCAACCTGCGGTGGGCGGGCAACACGCTGACCACCAACGGCGTCACCCGGTCGCGGCGGCTCACCGTGATCGCGATGCGCAGGTCGGGGGACGGCGTGGCGGCCGGGGCCGTGTCGCGGTCCGCGGTGCAGGACGCGCAGATCGAGGACGTGGTGCGCGAGGCCGAACGGGTCGCCGCCGCCAGCGGTCCCGCCGAGGACGCCGCGCCGCTGATCACCGACGTCCCCGCGGAGATCGCCGACGGCGGGTCGTGGGACGAGCCGCCCGCCGAGACCGAGATCGGGGTGTTCTCGGACCTGGCCCCGGCGCTCGGCGAGGCGTTCGCGGAGGCCGAGGCCGCCGGGCGGCGGCTGTACGGGTTCGCCAACCACATGGTGACCTCGACCTACCTCGGCACGTCCGGCGGGCTACGGCTGCGGCACGATCAGCCGACCGGGCTGGTGGAGCTGAACGCCAAGCTGGCCGGGGCCTCCGGCGGCGGATCGGCGTGGGCGGGGGTGAGCACCCGCGACTTCACCGACGTGGACGTGCACGCCCTGACCGGCGATCTGGCCCGGCGGCTGGAGTGGAGCCGCCGCCGGGTGGACCTGCCGGCGGGGCGCTATGAGACGATCCTGCCGCCCAGCGCGGTCGCCGACCTGATGGTCTATCTGTACTGGAGCGCGGGAGCGCGCGACGCCCACGACGGGCGGACGGTGTTCAGCGCGCCGGGCGGCGGCACCCGGGTCGGCGAGAAGCTGGCCGATCTGCCGGTCACGCTGTCCAGCGACCCGACGGCGGCGGGGCTGGAGTGCGCCCCGTTCGTGATCGCGCACGCCTCCGGCCCGACCGCCTCGGTGTTCGACAACGGGCTGCCGATCGGCGCCGTCGACTGGATCAGCGATGGCACGCTGGCGGCGCTGATCCAGACCCGGCACTCGGCGGGCCTGACCGGGCTGCCGCTGACCCCCGGCGCGGACAACCTGATCATGCGGGGGCCGGCCGGCGCGTCGGCGTCGCTGGAGGAGATGGTGGCGCGCACCGAGCGCGGGCTGCTGCTGACCTGCCTGTGGTACATCCGCGAGGTGGACCCGCAGACGCTGCTGCTGACCGGGCTCACCCGCGACGGGGTGTACCTGGTGGAGGACGGCGAGGTGGTCGGCGAGGTCAACAACTTCCGGTTCAACGAGAGCCCGGTCGACCTGCTGTCGCGGATCACCGACGTCGGCGCGACCGAGCGGACCCTGCCGCGGGAGTGGTCGGACTACTTCACCCGGGCCGCGATGCCGCCGGTCCGGGTGGCCGACTTCAACATGTCGACGGTCAGCCAGGCCTCCTGACCGGATCGGACGGGCCGCCGCGGGCCCCGCCGTCGAAGGCGCCCGCGGCGGCCCGTCCGGCGTTCAGGCGTCCTCGAGCCGGAAGCCGACCTTCAACCCGACCTGGAAGTGCGCCACCCGGCCCTCATCGATCTGTCCGCGGATTTCGGTCACCTCGAACCAGTCCAGATGCCGCAGGGTCCGGGCGGCCCGGGCGACGCCGTTGCGGATGGCCTGCTCCACCCCTTCCGGTGAGGTTCCGACGATCTCGGTCACCCGGTACGTGCGGTCGGTCATGAGTGCTCCCCGATGTCGTGGTGCGCACCGCCTGCGCCTAACGTGGATGTGTGAAGGTGTTTCCCCGCAGACGCGCCGACGTGTACACCGTCACCGACGCCCCGGTGCCGTTGTCCCAGGACATCGGGTACCGCCAGCGGCGCTATCTGCTCTCCATGGGCGTCCGCACGGTGTGCTTCGTGACGGCCGTGATCGCGGCGGCGGCGGGGGCCCCGTTCTGGGTGGCGCTCCTGCTGGTCGTCGGGGCGACGGTCCTGCCGTACGTGAGCGTGGTCATGGCCAACGGCGGGCGGGAGCCGCAGCCGCGGATGGAGCCGACCGACGATCCGGCCGGCTCGGCCCCCCGTCTGGGGACAGACCGAAAGCAGATTTCCGGACCTCCTCCGGAAATCGGTGCATGACTTTTCCTTGACTAACCGCAGGGGGATCGGGTGTACGATTTATTCCGGCGCTCTGGTCCCCCGTCGGAGCGCTCATACCGGTGTTCCGGGCCCCCGTCGGAACACCGATGATGATGCGACGCCGGGTGGATTGCCCCCGTATCCACCCGGCGTCGCCTTTCCTGCCCGGCCCTCCGCCCCGCTCCGCGATCGACGCGCGGCATGCCGTCCGCAGGGCGCTCCATGGTCCGATCCGGCGGAGGATTTTGCTCGGATTTCACCGGCCCGCTACCCCGCCACCGCTCGGCGCAGCTCCTCGCGCAGCACCGCCCCCTGGAGCAGCAGCTCCCGCTGCACGGCGGCGGCGGGCACCTCGCGGGGCGGCCTCCCGGTGCGCACGGCCAGCGCCGCGCAGACGCCGGCGGCCTGACCGGTGGCCATGGAGATCGGCATGATCCGATAGGACGAGTGCGCCACATGGGTGCCGGAGATGCAGCGCCCGGCCACCAGCACGCGCTCCACCCCGGCCGGCTGCAGACACCGCAGCGGAATGTCGTAGAACTCCCCCAACGGCAGCCGGCGCAGCGTCGTCCCGCTCCCCCGGGGGTTGTGGATGTCGACCGGATAGGCGCCGTGGGCGATCGCGTCGTCGAACTTGCGGGCGCCCAGGACCTCCTCGCCGGTGAGCACGTGATCGCCGATGATGCGGCGGGTCTCGCGCACGCCGATCTGCACCCCGCTCTGGACCACGTAGGCGTCCTCGAACCCCGGCACCCGCCTGCGCAGGAAACGGGCGATCTGCTCCATCTGCCGACGTCCCGCGCACTCGGCCCGGGTCAGGTCCCACACGCTGGTGCCCAGCGCCCCGGTCACCCGGGTGCTGTTGACGCTCACCTCCCGCGGATGAGGGGTGGCGAAGAACAGCAGATCCTCTCGGGGCAGCTCCAGCTCGCCGGCGGCGGCGGCCTGCTCGATGAGCTCCCACAACCCGTGCACGCCGCGCCACTGGTCGGGGTGCTCGCGCACGTACTCGGCGAACCGCGGCCGGGCGAACTCCACCATCCGGAACATCAAGGTCATCGGCTGGACCAGCCCGTCCTCGGGGCGGCCCACCTCGTACCGGGCGCCGGCCGCCGCGGCCACGTCCCCGTCCCCGGTGCAGTCGATCACCACGTCGGCCTCGATGACGATGGGGCCGGACTTGGTCTCGAACACCACCTGCCGGGTGTCGGGGCCGGTCAGCACGTCCGAGGCCAGCGAGTGCAGCAGCAGCTCGACGCCGGCCTCGTCCAGCAGCTCCAGGGCGACCAGCTTGAACTGCTCGGGATCGAACGGCACCGTGTAGCCGGTCCGCACGGTCGGGGCGACGGCGCCGCCGCGCCCGGCGAGCCGCTCCAGCAGCCGCCACAGCGCTCCCCCGACCAGCGGGTCGCCCTCGCCGTGGTCGGTGGGCAGCAGCCGGACCTCCTCGCCGGGGGTCTGCTGCCGCTTCTCGTTGTGGAACGACATCAACGGCATGACCAGGGCGGCGGTGGCGTTGCCGCCGAGGAATCCGTACCGCTCGGCCAGCACGACGCGGGCTCCGGCGGACGCGGCGCCCAGCGCGGCGCCCAGTCCGGCCGGTCCCCCGCCGACCACGAGCACCTGGGTGCGGGCGCCGTAGCGGGCCCGGCGGGGAGGCAGCGTGACGTGCACCGCGTCCGCGGGCGGTCGCAGGGGCGGCATGGGGGGTTCTCCTCGGGATCAGTCAGCCGATCTTGTCGATGAAGTCCCCGAAGCGTTCGCAGGTCGCCCGGGCCCGCTCACGGAGTGCGGCGACCCGCTCGCGCAGCACGGGCATCCGCTCGTCGTGCTCATCCCACAGCCGATCCACCTCGGCCAGCAACGGTCCGGCCTCCGAGCGCGCCACGCCCGTCAGCGCGGGAGCGCCCACGACCTGCGCAAAGTCGAAGACCTTCCCAGCGTACGGCAGGGGCAGGAACGGTACGCCCGCCAACGCCATGAAGATCAGGAAGTGCAGCCGCATCCCCACCGCCAGATCCAGGTGCCGGGCCAGCCCGAGGATCTGCGCCGGGCGGTAGCGGCCGTACAGGATCCGCCCGCGGCGGGCGGCGGTCATGTGCGACAGCACGGCGTGAGAGTGCCGCACGTCGTCGGCCTCCATCGGGACGAACAGCAGATGGGCGTCCAGCCTGCGCACCAGGAAGTCGCCGACCTCGCCGAGCAGCGCGTGGTAGCTGTCGACGTCCAGATGCTCGGCGGCGCGGCCCGGCTCGCGCACCGACATGCCGATCAGCCGGCCGCCCGGCCGGACGCCCTCGTCGCGGAGCATCTCGTGGGTGAACGGCTCCGGCTCCAGCAGCATCGCCGGGTCGGCGGTCACCGTGATGGCCCGAGTGACCCCGACGTCCTCCAGGACGAGCTTGGACTCCTCGTCCCGCACGGTCAGATCGGTCAGGTCGTTCATCACCTCGCGGACGATGCGCCGGTCCTCGGCCTCCCGCAGCGGCCCGACGCCGATCGCGTAGGCGAAGGTGGGGACGCCGTGCTCCTGGGCGTCGCGCACCAGGCGCAGATAGCCGGCGGCCTCGCCGTCGTAGATGATGCCGCCGCCCCCGATCACCAGCCCGTCCAGCCGCCGGATGGAGCCGAGCGTGTGCTCACGCCCCACCCGCTGCCAGGCGACCGTGGCGGCGACCCGGTGGTGGGCGCGGGTGTGCTCGGGATTGCGGCTGAACACCACGGGCCGCCCGGCGGGCCGGTGACGCCGCAGGCAGCCCAGTACGCATTCCAAGATGGCCTCATCACCGAGGTTCAGGCCCCCGTAGGAGCCCAACAGACCGATCGCGGGAGACCGGTCGTGGAGCGTGGGCTCGGTCATCGTCCTCCACGGGGTCCTCTCCGTGCTCCGGGAGGCGGCCGTGATGCTCGGCGGCCGAACGCGCGGTCGACCGGCCGCCGGGAAGGTCCGCCCCGCCGCCGCTCGTGCTCCGGGCCTCGCTCAGCCCCTGGTGCCCGCGGTGACCAGCTGGCGGATGTCCGGCGGCAGGCTTTCTTCGACCTTCTCGGTGATCCGGCCCTCGGTGGCCTGGTGCACGATCTCCAGCACGGCGCGGATCAGGTAGGCGGCCCTGGGTCCGTCCACGCCCGCGCGGGCCGCGACCCGCTCGACGAAGTCGTGCCGGTCGAAGCGCTCGCCGGTGCCGGCCCCGCCGTACACCTCGGTGCGGCGCAGATGCTCGCCGATCTCGTGGGGCAGCTGCGCGGCGAGCTTGTCGGCCAGTCCTTCGGGCACCCGTTCGCCGAGCGTCTCCAGGACGGCCCGGCACGCCCGCTCCGACTCCCCTCGGCTGGCCAGCCGGGCACGGTGCTGCACCAGGCCGATGAACTGGTCATGCTGCATCTCGACCGCTCCCTTCCGGATTGGTCCTCGGCGAGTTGACTCGGTGCCCGCTGCCGGCCGGAACTAACCGGCTTCCTCCGGGCCGCCGAAGCGCCCGCCGGCTCGCGCGAAGGGGCGGCGTCCCGACTCCGCACGCCGGGCGATCCGGCGGAACGGCCTCCGGGCGACGGTCTTCTCGTCCTTCCGGCGGGCGGGGCGGTCACGGCGGTCCCCTCCGGCCGAGGAGCCGCTCTGCCTCCGGCCGCGGACGGACAGCGCCCCGGGGGCGGGGGCGGAGGGCCCGGGCCGCCGGCGGGCGTCTGTCGCACGCGACGCGGAGACGACGGCCCGACGCCTTTACGTTGTAGATCATTTGGTGGGCTCGGGGACTCCGATGATGTCCTCCACCGAGCGCATCCACAGCTCCTCGAGCAGCCGCGACTGCCGCTCGGCCCGCTCGATCAGCCGGTCCAGCCGCTCGCGGTCCAGCCGCCGATCATGGTCGGCGACCGTGCGCAGCAGCCGCCAGCCCGACAGTTTCCCCTCCACCCCGAGCCGCATGATCTCCAGCTCGATCACGCTGCTCAACGGCGAACGGGACAGGAAGCGGCCGTTGGGCTTGAGCCGTCCGAGCTTCTCCCCCAGCCAGCCCGCCAGCGTCATCCAGCGCCGCACCGGAACCCCCAGCGTCGTCATCATGGTCCGCAGCGTCCGGCGGTCCTCGGCGATCTCGGTGCTCAGCCGGGCCAGCTCCGGCCCTGCCGGCGTGCCCTGATGCGCCCGGGCCAGCCGCCGCGCCAGCTCGGTGCCGGCGGCCGCCCCCGCCAGATGGTCGTTGAGGTAGATCTCCAGCAGCTTCGGCTCGGCCGGCACCCCCGTCGCCCGTCGCCGGCGCAGCCGTCGCCTCACCGCCTGATCTCCCACGTTCCCTCCAACCGTCAGATCCCCTTGGCCCTGCACATGCCACCAAAACCGCCGTTCATGCATGACGTCCGCGCACGAACGTCGGGCACGAGGGGTGCGCATCGCCGCGCGCCGCAGGCCAGACTGAAGCCGTGAACGCGAGCGAACAGACCGCCGAGCCGCTGCTGTGCTCGGCCAAGGGCTGCCGGCGGACCGCGGCGTGGGCGCTGCGGTGGAACAACCCCAAGATCCACGCCCCCGAGCGCCGCAAGGTCTGGCTGGCCTGCGCCGACCACCGCGAGCACCTGTCGGCCTTCCTCGGCCGCCGCGGCTTCCTGCGGGAGGTGGTGCCGGTCGAGGAGCTGACCGAGGACGACGGCTGAGGGCCCGCCGTCAGGAGCTGGCGACGGGCCGGTCGGCCCAGCTCTCCGCCAGGTCGGTGATCCGCGCGGCGGCGTCCCGGGCGGCGTCGCCGCGGCCCACCGCCAGGCCGAGCAGATAGGCGGTCAGCGGCGCGGCGGGACGCGCCACGCCGTGCGCCACGTCCCGTGCCAGGTCCAGGACCAGGTCCCGGTCGATCTGCTCCCGGTCCAAGCCCAGCTCCCGGCAGACCGCCTCGATCCACTCCTCCAGCATCCGACCCTCCGCGATGCGTCGTGCCTGTCCCAGTGCTTCCGGTGTGTCACAGTCGTACCAGGGGGGCGGCCCCTCCGCCGCGACCCTCACCCGGGCGGGCCGCAGCGGCTCCAGCAGCCCCCGCAACGATCCGCCCGCATACCCCTCCAGCGCCGCGTGCAATCGCCCGGTGCTCCAGCACCCGATCAGCCATTGCTCCCGCCCGCCGGCGTCCACCAGCACCGCGCCCGTCCCCCGCCGGGCCGCCGCCCCGCGCAGCTCCGTCACCTGACGGCTCCGCAGGAACGGCAGATCCGCCGCCAGCAGCACCGTCCACGGCGCCGTCACCTCGGCCAGCCCCGCCCGCAGCGCCGGCACCGGCCCGCCGCCCGGCGGGTCCTCCCGGACGAACACCGCCCCGGCGGGCTCGGGGCGGTGAGGCCCCACCACCACCAGCCGGCCGGCGCCGGCGACGGCGTCGGCCGTCCAGGCGATCAACGAGCGTCCGGCGACCGTCTCGGCGGGCTTGTCCGCACCGCCCATCCGGCGGGCCGATCCGCCGGCGAGGATCACGGCGTCGAAGGCGTCGCCGATCACGCCGGTCACCCGCCGATGGCGGACATGGGGCGGGCGGGCCGGAGGAAGCCGGGGTCGTCGATGCCGTGGCCGGCCTTCTTGCCCCGGACGGCGGCGCGCCAGCGTTCGGCCAGCTCCTCGTCGGTGGCGCCGGCGCGCATGGCGGCGCGCAGGTCGGTCTCCTCGGTGGCGAACAGGCAGTTGCGGATCTGGCCGTCGGCGGTGAGGCGGACCCGGTCGCAGGCGCCGCAGAACGGCCGGGTGACCGAGCCGATCACGCCGACCCGGGCGGGGCCCCCGTCGACCAGGAACCGTTCGGCGGGGGCGCTGCCGCGGGCCTCGGACTCCTCGGGGGTCAGGTCGAACTCCTCCGACAGCAGGTCCAGGACCTCCTCGGCGGTGACCATGTCCGAGCGGCGCCAGGCGTGCTGGGCGTCCAGCGGCATCTGCTCGATGAACCGCAGCTCATAGCCGTGCTCCAGGCAGTACCGCAGCAGCGGGACCGCCTCGTGCTCGTTGAGGCCGCGCATCAGCACCGCGTTCACCTTGACCGGGCGCAGCCCCGCCTCGGCGGCGGCGCGCAGCCCGGCCAGCACGTCGGGAAGCCGGTCCCGGTGCGCCAGCCGCCGGAACGTCTCCGGGTCCAGGGTGTCCAGCGAGACGTTCACCCGGTCCAGGCCCGCCTCGGCCAGCACCGGGGCCAGCCGGTCCAGGCCGATCCCGTTGGTGGTCAGGGAGATCTGCGGGCGGGGCTCCAGCGCGGCGGTGCGGGCGACGATGTCCGGCAGCCCGCGGCGCAGCAGCGGCTCCCCTCCGGTGAAGCGGACCTCGGTGATGCCCAGCCGCGTCACCCCGAGCGTCACCAGCCGCACCACCTCGTCATCGGTGAGCAGCTCGGGTTTGGGCAGCCACGGCAGGCCCTCCGGCGGCATGCAGTACGAGCACCGCAGGTTGCACCGGTCGGTGAGGGAGACCCGCAGGTCCGTCGCGACCCGGCCGAAACCGTCGACCAGCACGGGCGGCCCCTTCCTGTCGACATGGACCGTCCCACTGTATTCGGGCGATTGACGCGCCGGCGCCGCGCGGGGCACGGTTGATCCCCATCCGGCGCACGAGGAGGATCGCGATGGACACGCCGCGGGAATGGGAGTTCGCGGGACGCAACGGCGCGATCGCCGCCCGCTCCTGGCCCCACCCCGACCCCCGCTACCTGGCCGTCCTGGTGCACGGGTACGGCGAGCACCTGGGCCGGTACGGGCACGTGGTGCGGACGCTGGCCGAGCACGGGGCGAGCGTGTGCGGGCTGGACCACATCGGGCACGGCCGGTCGGCCGGGGAGCGGGTGCTGATCACCGACTTCGAGGACGTGGTGGCCGATCTGCACACCCTGGTCACCGACGCCCGCGCCGACGCCCCGGAGCTCCCGGTGGTGCTGATCGGCCATTCGATGGGCGGGATGATCGCCGCCCGGTACGCGCAGCTGCACCGCGACCGGCTGACGGCGCTGGTGCTGTCGGGCCCGGTGCTGGGCCGCTGGGAGGCGCTGGAGGCGCTGCTGGGGCTGGAGGAGATCCCCGAGATCCCCATCGACCCGACCACCCTGTCGCGGGATCCGGCGGTCGGAGAGGCCTACGCCGCCGACCCGCTGGTGTGGCACGGGCCGTTCAAACGGCCGACGGTGGAGGCGCTGGACCGCTGCATCAAGACCATCAACGAGCACGGTTCGCTAGGGGACCTGCCGACGCTGTGGGTGCACGGCGAGGACGACCGGCTGGTGCCGCTGGAGGGCACCCGGACCGGGATCGAGGCGATCCGCGGCTCGGACCTGACCGAGAAGATCTATCCGCAGGCCCGGCACGAGGTGTTCAACGAGATCAACTCGGCCGAGGTGCTGGGCGATGTGATCGCCTTCGTCGATCGCGTTCTGCGCGCTTCAGCTCGCTGAGCAGCTCCTGTCTGCGCTCGGGCGGGAGGGCGCGGCGGTCGGTGTCGGTGAGCGCGCCCTCCATCGCCCACAGCAGGGCGTGGTCCAGATCCGGCGCACCGGCGTCGCGCAGGTCCAGCCAGGCCTGCACGACGCCGCGTTCGGCCAGGTCGTCGAGGGTCTCGATGCCGATCAGGGCGAGCCGTTCGGCGGAGCCGGGATCCAGGTTGCGGCAGTTGGCGATCGACTTGTCCCTCCCCCGTTCGATCGCGCCGCACTGCCGCCAGATCCGCACCCGCCGTTCGAAGGGGTCGGCGGGCGGGTGCGGGCGGGCCAGCACGTCGGCACGGGCGCGGCGGGCGACGCCCACGTCCCGGCGGAACGTCCGGAAGATCTGCACCTCCCCCGGAGGGCCGTATTCCCAGGGTCCGAGGTAGCAGTAGTCCATGCCGCGGGCGTTCGTCACGCGCAGGCGGTCGATCGACTCCGCCCAGCGGCGCAACTGATCGGGCCGGTGGGCGAGGAAGGAGATCAGGCCGCCGGGCATCCGGGTGACCCGGCTGCGGTCGGGGCCGGACCGGTGGTCCGGATGGCGCTCCCAGAACGGCCGCCGATCGGCCCGTGCGGCGTCCAGCCCGTGGGTGCGCCAGCGCACCGTGCCGTCGGGCGCGGAGCGCAGCGGCAGCCGGGCGGCCAGCGCGCGGGCGGCCCGCCGGTCCAGCGCGGTGTGCCAACCGGGCACGATCACGAACGGGTCGGCCGGGTCGGCGTCGAACGGGGTCGGCACCAGGAACGGCCGGTCGACCAGCACCAGCGTGCCGGGGCGGGACTGGTGGGCCAGGCCCCACATCAGCCGGGCCAGCAGCCTCGCCCCGCGCTGGTCGGACAGGACGTGCCAGGTGTCGTGGAAGCGGTTGGTGCTGAACCGCACGGCGGTGCCGGGACGCAGTCCGATCACCGTGTACTCGCGTCCGGCCAGTCGCAGGACGCGGCGGTGGAGCTTGAGGCCGTCCCCGACGGCCCGCGCGTTGGCGGGCCGCTGCCGTGCGGCGCCCCTCGCCATCTCAGCCCTTGACGCAGATCAGCTGCCGCAGGTGCGCCTCGACGCGGACCAGGTCGGTCTGGGCGGCGATCACCGACTCCAGGTCCTTGTAGGCGCCGGGGATCTCGTCCAGCACCCCCGCGTCCTTGCGGCACTCCACCCCCTGCGTCTGGGCCCGCAGGTCCTCCACGGTGAAGGTCTTGCGGGCCTTGTTGCGGCTCATCCGCCGGCCGGCGCCGTGCGAGGCGGAGTTGAACGCCCGCGGGTTGCCCAGGCCGCGCACGATGTAGGTGCCGGTCGCCATGGAGCCGGGGATGATGCCCAGGTCGCCGTTCCCCGCCCGGATCGCCCCCTTGCGGGTGACCAGCAGCCTGACGCCGTCGTACTCCTCCTCGGCCACGTAGTTGTGGTGGCAGGAGATGTGCTCGTCCCACCGGATCGTGCGGCCGCCGAAGAACCGCGTCACCACGTTCTGGGCGAGCGCCATCATCAGGGCGCGGTTGCGCCGCGCGTACTCCTGCGCCCAGAACAGGTCCCGGCGGTACTCCTCCATCTCGGGGGTGCCGCTCAAGAACACCGCCAGGTCCTTGTCGGGCAGGTCCTGGTTGTGCGGCTGTCGGCGGGCCACCTCGATGTGCCGCTCGGCCAGCTCCTTGCCGATGTTGCGGGAGCCGGAGTGCAGCACGATCCAGATCGCGCCCTCGTCGTCGGTGCACACCTCCAGGAAGTGGTTGCCGCCGCCGAGGGTGCCCATCTGGGCGCGGGCCCGGCCGAACCGGCCGCGCACCGAGGGGATCAGCGCGTCGAACCCCTTCCAGAACTCGTACCAGCCGCGCTCGCGCAGCCCGGGCACCGCCGAGGGGTCGACCGGGGTCTTGTGCGCGTTGTGGCCGACCGGGATCGCCTTCTCCAGATCGGACCGCAGCCGGGACAGGTCGTCGGGCAGGTCCTCGAGGGTGAGGCTGGACCGGACGGCGGTCATGCCGCAGCCGATGTCCACCCCCACGGCGGCCGGGGACACCGCGTCGCGCATCGCGATCACCGAGCCGACGGTGGCGCCCTTGCCGTAGTGCACGTCGGGCATCACCGCGACGCCGTGCACCCACGGCAGCTCGGCCACGTTGCGCAGCTGCTCGAGGGCCGCCGACTCGACCTGCGCCGGGTCGGTCCACATGCGGATCGGAACACGACCGCCGTCGAGGGTCGTGTACGGCATCTCCCCAGCCCCTTCCCGTATGCGGACGCCAATCGCCGCGCGGTTCCGCGGCCAGATCAATGACGCCAGAGACGCCGCCCGGAGGGCAACCGGTTTTCCCTCCGCTCAGCGGGCGCGCACGCGCCGGTGGTCGCCGTCGCGCTCGGTCAGGCCGCGCCGGTCCAGATGCTCCAGCAGCGGGATCGCCACCCGGCGGCTGGTGCCGAGCGCCTGCTTGGCCTGGGCGACGGTGAACGGCTGGGGCAGCTCGGCCAGCACCCGGGCTGCCTGCTCGTCGGCGCCGGCCGGCAGCACCACCCCTTCGTCCAACCGCAGCACCGCTCCGGCGGCCACCGCGGCGGCCAGGGTGCGGCCGGTCAGCCCCAGCTCGGCCAGCCGCCCGGCGTCGGGGGCGCGGAACGGGGCGGCGGCGACCTCGGCGCGCAGCCGCCGCACCGCCTCGACGACCTGGGGCGGCGGCCCGGTGCGCGGGCCGTGCACCCGGCCGCCGTCCAGCCGCAGCGGCGGGCGGACCAGCTCGGCCACCAGCCGCCGGGACGGCAGGCCCAGCCGCAGCCGGGCGGCCTCCAGGGTGATCCCGGGGGCCAGCGGCTGCTCGGCCGCCTGCCGGGCGACCTCCTCGGCGAGACGGCGGCGCAGCCGCTCCCAGTGGTCGGGATCGGCCAGCCAGTCCGGTTCGATCCGGATCGCGCCGGAGGGCGGCGCGCAGCCCATGATCGTCAGCTCGCGTTCGCGCAGCACCCCGTGCCGGCGCAGCAGCAGCTCGCCGCCGGGCCGATCCGGCCAGGCCGCCAGCTCCCGGGCGCGTCGGGCCCCCGCGCCGCGCCGCACCAGCGGGGGCGGCTGCACGTCCAGCACCCGGACCCCGGCGACGGAGCGGCGGCCCGGGTCGCGCAGCAGGGCCCGATCGCCGACGTGCAGCGGGATCCGGGCGTTGAGGGTGAGCCGGGCGGTGTCGGGGCCCAGCGGACGCAGCCGCACCGGAACGGCGGCCGAACCGATGTGCAGGATCATCTGGCGGGGCAGCCGTCCGGACGCCTCGGCGGAGCCGATCCGCACGTCGACGCAGGTGGTCATGGTCCATTGGTCGGGGCCGACCAGCGCCATGCCGCGCCGTACCCGGTCGTGGTCGACGCCGCGCAGGTTGACCGCGACGCGCGCCACCCCGCGGACCGTCTCGACGGGCTCCTTCAGCGACTCCAGCGCCCGGACCCGCACCCGGCGGCCCTCCGGGGTCAGCACCAGTTCGTCGCCGACCGAGATCGTGCCGGCGGGGAGGGTGCCGGTGACGACGGTGCCGCTGCCCTTGACGGTGAACGCCCGGTCCACCCACAGCCGGACCGGGGCGTCCGGGGCGGGGACCGGCAGCCGGGACGTCAGCCGGTCCAGCGCGGCGGTCAGCTCGGGCAGCCCTTCGCCGGTGACGGAGCTGACCGCGACGGTCTCCACGCCGCGCAGCCCGGTGCCCTCCAGGCGGGCCCGGGCCTGCCGCAGCGCCGGGGTGGGGTCGGCCAGGTCGGCTCGGCTGATCACCAGCAGGCCGGAACGGACGCCGAGGGCGTCGAGGGCGGCCAGATGCTCCTCGGACTGGGGCATCCAGCCCTCGTCGGCGGCGACCACCATCATCACGGCGGGGACCGGGCCGACGCCGGCGAGCATGGTGGTGACGAACCGCTCGTGCCCGGGGACGTCCACGAACGCCACCCTCTTCCCCGAGGGCAGGGCGGTCCAGGCGAACCCCAGCTCGATGGTCAGGCCGCGGCGGCGCTCCTCCTCCAGCCGGTCGGGCTCCATCCCGGTGAGCGCCCGCACCAGCGCGGACTTGCCGTGGTCGACGTGCCCGGCGGTGGCGACGACCTGCATCAGGCCTCCCCGCGGGCGACGGCCGCGACGGCGCGGGCCAGCGGCGCGTCCTCGTCGGGCGGCACGGCGCGCAGGTCCAGCAGCAGCCTGCCGCGCGCGACGCGGCCGACGATCCCGCGCTCCCGCAGCGGCCCGGCGTACTCGCCGGGCAGCGCGACGGCGGCGCTGGGCAGGGTGACGCCGGGGGCTCCTCCGCCGCCGACGGCGGCCTCGCTGTCGACGGCGTCGGCGGCCACGCCGTGCGCGGCCAGCTCCTTGGCCAGCTGCTCGGCCCGCCGGCGCAGCTCGACGACGTCGGTGCGCAGCGCTCGGGTGACGGGCGGCTCGGGACCGCGCACGGTGGCCTCCAGGGCGGCGAGGGTGAGTTTGTCGACGCGCAGCGCCCGGTACAGCGGATGCCGCCGCAGCCGGGCCACCGCCTCGGCGCGGCCGAGGATCAGCCCCGCCTGCGGGCCGCCGAGCAGCTTGTCCCCGCTGGCGGTGACCAGGTCGGCGCCGGCGGCCAGCACGGTGGCGGCGTCCGGCTCGTGCGGCAGCCGCGGCTCGGGCGCCAGCAGGCCGGAACCGATGTCCACCACGACGGGCGCCGGCAGGGCGGCCAGTTCGGCGACCGGGGCCTGGGCGGTGAACCCCTCGATGCGGAAGTTGGACGGGTGGACTTTGAGGACGAACCCGGTGTCGGGGCCGAGGGCGGCGGCGTAGTCGGCGGTGGTGGTGCGGTTGGTGGTGCCGACCTCGCGCAGCCGCGCACCGGTGGAGACCAGCAGCTCGGGGATGCGGAAACCGTCGCCGATCTCCACCATCTCGCCGCGGCTGAGCACGATCTCGCGACCGGCCGCCAGCGCGGTGGCGGCCAGCACCAGCGCGGCGGCGTTGTTGTTGACCACGATGACGTCCTGGGCCGCCGGGCAGGCCTCGCGCAGCGCCTCCAGCGCGCCCCGGCCGCGGACGCCGCGCCGACCGGTGGCCAGGTCGTACTCCACGTCGGTGCATCCGGCGGCGGCCGCGACCGCCTCGCGGGCGGCGGGCGACAGCGGGGCGCGGCCCAGGTTGGTGTGCAGCAGCACCCCGGTGGCGTTCACCACCGGCCGCAGCGTGGCGGCGTGCGGGGGCAGGGCGGCGACGGCCGCGTCGGCGACGGCGTCGGGCGGGATCTCCCCCTCCCGGGCCCGCTGCTGCGCCCCGGCGACGGCCGCCTTCACCACGGTGCGCCCGAGCCGTTCGGCGGCCTCCACCAGGCGCGGGTCGGCCAGCACGACGTCGGTACGGGGCACCTGTCGCCTGGAGCTCACGCGAGGTAACTCTATGGACCTCGTCGGGCCTTTCAAAGCGCACGGCGCGGGTGTGCGATGCTG
The DNA here is from genome assembly GCF_006363815.1 of Thermomonospora catenispora. Taxonomy (GTDB): domain Bacteria; phylum Actinomycetota; class Actinomycetes; order Streptosporangiales; family Streptosporangiaceae; genus Thermomonospora; species Thermomonospora catenispora. The sequence goes on along the minus strand of NZ_RRYT01000007.1, from coordinate 90,719 downwards.
ATCCGCATCTGCCCCGCCGAGCGCCCGGCGTCCCGTATGACGGAATCGGAGTCGTTACCCAAGTTAAGCAACTTGTATGCTGCTGCGGCGATCGACCAGGGAGGTTGCCGATGACCGCCGCCGTTCCTGCGGTGTCCGACGTCGCCGGGGGACGGAGCGGCGCGCGCCGCGGCACGGTCGCCCAGCTGGCGGCGCTGTCGGCGGCCGGTCTGGTGGTGTCGGTGCAGCAGACCCTGGTGCTGCCGCTGCTGCCGCGGCTGATGGTCGCCCTGGACGCGTCGGTCACCGCGGTCGCCTGGGTGTTCACCGTGTCCCTGCTGGCCGGGGCGGTCACCACCCCGCTGCTGAGCCGGTTCGGCGACCTGTACGGCAAGAAGCCGATGATCGTGACGGCGCTGGGGCTGCAGCTGGCCGGGTCGGTGGTGTGCGCGCTGTCCGGCTCGCTGGGCCCGCTGATCGCCGGGCGCGCCCTGCAGGGCACCTCGATGGCGCTGGTCCCGCTGGCCATCGCGTTGATCCGGGACACCTTCCCCCGGGAGCGGGTGGCCACCGCGATCGGCTTCATCAGCGCCACCATGGGCATCGGCGGAACCCTCGGGATGATCGTGACCGGGCTGGTGGCGGCCCGCACCGACAGCCACCGGCCGGTGTTCTGGATCAACGTGGCGCTGTCGGCGACGGTGCTGCTGCTGGTGGCGGCGTGCGCCCGGGACGTGGGGGCCCGGGTGGGCGGACGGCCGGACGTCCTCGGCGCGGTGCTGCTCGGCGGCTGGCTGGCCTGCCTGCTGCTGGGGATCAGCCAAGGCGACTCCTGGGGGTGGTCCTCGGCGAGGGTGCTGGGCCTGTTCGCCGCCGCGGCGGCCGGGTGCGCGGTGTGGACGCTGGTGGAGCTGCGGGTCCGCGCCCCGCTGGTCGACATCCGGCTGCTGGCCGGCGCGCAGTCGCTGGCGGCGAACCTGACGGCGCTGCTGCTGGGGTTCGCGATGTTCGCCGGGTTCACCCTCACGGCGCAGTTCATCCAGACCCCGCGCACCACCGGATACGGGATGGGCGGGTCGGTGCTGGACGTGGGACTGCTGTCGCTGCCCAGCACGGTGACGATGCTGGCGGCCTCCATGCTGGCCGGGCGGGCGGTGCTGCGGCTCGGCTCGGCGTTCGCGCTGGCGGGCGGGGCGGCGTTCACGGCGCTGAGCTTCGCCTGGCTGGTCGCATGGCACGACGGCCCGGTCGACCTCATGGTGTTCGGCGCGATCCAGGGCCTGGGCCTGGGCACGGCGTACGCGGCGATGGGCACGCTGGCGGTGCAGCACGTGCCGATGCACCAGAGCGGCATCGCCAGCGGGATCAACTCGCTGGTGCGGGTGGCGGGCGGCAGCGTCGGCGGGGCCGTCACCGCCTCGGTGCTCGCCGCCTGCACCCCGGCCGGCGCGGTCGCCCCCGAGCTGCGGGGATACGTGTGGTGCTTCGCGATCGCCGCGGTGGGCGCGGCGCTGGCGGCGGGGGTGGCCGCGCTGCACGGCGTGCGGCACCGCGGCGGAGAGCGGTCCCCGGCCCGCTGACGGCCGGGTCCGGTCGCGGCCCTTGACGAACGCCCCGCCGGGGATGCCCCATGGGGGCACGTCCCCATGACGCGCCAGCCGCACCCGTCCTGGAGGACCGCATGGGCGCCTACCCGACCGTCTACCGGCGCAGCATCTCCGACCCGGCCCGTTTCTGGGGGCCGGCGGCCCGGGACGTGCGCTGGTCGGTGCCGCCGGACCGGGTGCTGGACGACGGGGCCCCGCCGTTCTACCGGTGGTTCACCGGAGGTGAGCTGAACACCTGCGACAACGCGCTGGACCGGCACGTGGAGCAGGGCCGCGGCGACCTGCCCGCGCTGGTCGTCGCGGGCCCGGGGGGCGATGCGCGGAGCTACACGTACGCGGAGCTGACCGCGCTGACGGCCCGGTTCGCAGGGGTGCTGGCAGAGCTGGGGGTCGAAGCGGGGAACCGGGTCCTGGTCCACCTGCCGCCGGGGGCGCGCGCCGTCGTCGCGATGCTGGCGTGCGCCCGGCTGGGGGCGGTCCATGTGATCCCGGCCGATGCGGATCCCGAGCCGGAGGAGCTGGCCGCGATGATCGACGCCACCGGGCCGAAGGTCGTGGTGACCGCGGCCGGGGCCGGGACCGGCAAGCCAGCGATGGCGACGGCGCTGCGGCTGGCGACGCATCGGGCGGCGCACTGCGTGCTGTGGCGCCGGCCGGGCGCGGGGGCGGAGCCGGCGCCGCCGCGTGACGTGGACTGGGACGAGGCGATGGCGTCGGCCGGTCCGGCCCGATGCGTGCCGGTGGCCGCCACCGATCCGCTGCAGATCGTGTTCGCCCCGGACCGGACGGGGCCGCTCAAAGGCGTGGTGCGCGACAACGGCGGGTCCGCGGTGGCGCTGCGCTGGTCGCTGGAGAACCTCTACGGGGTCGGCCCCGGCGAGGCGGTCGGGGTCTCCACGGCCGTGCCCCCCGCGGCGCTGCCGGGCGCGGTGTACGCGCCGCTGCTGACCGGGAGCACGATCGTGCTGTGCCCGGCGGGCTTCGCCCCCTGGCGGACGATCGCCCGGCACCGGGTCAAGGCGATGCTGATCACCCGTGCGGAGCTGGCGGCCCTCCGCGCGGCGGGCCCGGACGGCGAGCCTCCCGCCGACTGCGACCTGACGCCGTTGCAGGCGCTGCATCTGCCGGACGGCGCGCCGGGCGGGGAGATCGCCCGGTGGACGGCGCGGGCGCTGGGCCGCCCGGCGGCCGGGGCATGGCAGGAGCCGGAGTACGGCCGCCCGCTCGCCTGCGCGCCGCATGCGCTGGAGCCGCCGCCGGTCCCGGCGGACTCGGTCGGGCTCCCGGCGCCGGGGTTCGACCTGCGGGTGCTGGACCCGGCGGGCGAGCCGGTGCCGCCGGGCGGGCAGGGGGAGCTGGCGGTCCGGCTGCCGCTGCCGCCCGGGACGCTGTCCTCGTTGTGGCGCGAGGACGACCGGTTCATGGAGCGGTACCTGTCGCGCTGTCCGGGCCACTGCCTGACCGGCGTGATCGGTCGGATGGACGAGCGGGGCCGGGTGTGGGTGACGGGGCGTTCCGGCGGCTAGACGCCCCGGTGCGACCACAGCGCGGTGACCGCGAACACGCCGACGGCGGCGAGCAGGATCTGCAGCAGCACCACCGGGAAGGGGAAGGTCCGCCCCCAGCCGAACACCGCATGGCCCAGCCAGGTGCCGATGATGGCGGCGATGACGCCGACCAGGACGGTCAGCCAGATCGACATGCGCCGCCTGCCCGGCATCACCAGCCGGCCCAGCACCCCGATGAGCGCGCCGAAGACGATGGCGGTGACGATGCCCCCGATGGCCATGAACGGTCCCCTTCCGTCGCGTCCGCAGACCGGTGCCTACCCCGGCCGGGGGGCGGAAACCGGGCGGGGCGGCGTCAGCGGACGATGAGGACGGGGCCGTCCGGGTCGCGTTCGACCAGCTCGCCGATGACGGTCGAGCCGGGCACCTCGCCGGCCACCAGCAGCCCGCCGGAGGTCTGGGCGTCGGCCAGCAGCAGCCGTTCGGACTCGGCGATCCGGCCGAAGTCGGTGTGCGGGGCGACCCAGGCCAGATTGCGGCGGGTGCCTCCGGAGACGAATCCGTCGCGGACCGCCTCGCGGGCGCCCTCCAGGTAGGGCACGGCGGCGGCGTCCACCACGGCGGCGACCCCGCTGGCGCGGGCCATCTTGTACAGGTGGCCGAGCAGGCCGAAGCCGGTCACGTCGGTGGCGGCCTCGGCGCCGGCCTCCAGGGCCAGCCGGGCGGCGACATCGTTCAGCGCCGTCATCACGGCGACCGCCTGCGGGAACGACTCGCCGGTGGCCTTGTGCCGGGTGTTGAGCACCCCGATGCCCAGCGGCTTGCTCAGGGACAACGGCAGTCCGGGGCGGGCGGCGTCCATCCGCAGCAGCCGATCGGGGTCGGCCACGCCGGTCACCGCCATCCCGTACTTGGGCTCGGGGTCGTCGACGCTGTGCCCGCCGGCCACCTGGCAGCCGGCCTTGGCGGCGACGTCGTGACCGCCGCGCAGCACCTCGCGGGCCAGCTCCATCGGCAGCGTGTCGCGCGGCCAGCCCAGCAGGTTGACCGCCATCAGCGGGCGTCCGCCGACCGCGTAGACGTCCGACAGGGCGTTGGCGGCGGCGATCCGGCCCCAGTCGTAGGGGTCGTCGACGACCGGGGTGAAGAAGTCGACGGTGGACACCACCGCCCGGTCGCCGTCGATGGACAGCACCGCGGCGTCGTCGCCCAGTCCGATCAGCATCCCCTGCTCGGGACCGGAGGCGGCGCCCAGCCCGGCGACCATGCTCTCCAGCTCGCCCGGGGGGATCTTGCACGCGCACCCGCCGCCGTGGGCGTAACCGGTCAGCCGTACGGAGGTCACCCGGTCACTATCGCACCGGGCCCGCCGCCGGGCAACGTCCGCGCCGCCCCGTGTCCCGGCGTCGTGCACGCGCACGCACGCCGAGGACGAGGGCGGGCCGCGAGGCTTGTCCGAACGACGTTCTGTGTGGTGCGATACCTCCGCTGCAAGCAATCACTGACATCGAAGGGGCGCCTTATGCAGGCGGAGATCCTCGAGCAGAGAGCCGAGTTCGAGCGGTCCATCGACGGCATGACGTTGTGCACCCGGCTGCGCGACACCGCCGAACGGCATCCGGATCTGCCCGCCTACTCCGACCGGGGGACGGACGGCGAGTGGGTCACCCTCACCTGGGGCCGGGTCCGACGCAGGGCGCTGGAGGCCGCGGCCGGGTTCGTCGCGCTCGGCCTGGCGCCCGGCGAGGTCGTGGCGCTGATGATGCCCAACCGGGCCGAGCACGTACTGGCCGACTTCGGCGTCGTGCACGCCGGAGGCACTCCCACCACCGTCTACGCCACCCTGGCCCCCGACCAGGTCGCGTTCGTGGCGGGCAACTGCTCGGCCGCCTACGCGGTGCTGGACGGGCGGGACCAGCTGAACCGGTGGCTGCCGGTGCTGGACCGGCTCCCCGCGCTGCGCAAGGTGATCGTCGTGGACGCCGCCGCCTGCCCGGACGGCGAGAAGTTCATGACCTGGGACGACTTCATGGCGCTGGGCCGGGAGCGGCTGGCCGCCGACGCCGCCGAGATCGATCGGCGCTGGCAGGCGATCACCCCCGACGACACCCTGTGCGTGCTGTACACCTCCGGCACCACCGGCAACCCCAAGGGCGTGCTGATCACCCACCGGATGGCGCTGTATGAGGCCGCGGTGTCCGAGGCGCTCTCCAACCTGCCCCCGCACAGCGTCTCGGTCTCCTACCTGCCCTACGCCCACATCGCCGACCGGGTGCTGAGCATGTACCTGCCGGCGCTGCGCGCCTCCCACGTCTACATGTGCCCCGACCCCGCCCAGCTCACCACGGTGCTGCGGGAGGCCCGGCCGCACTTCTTCTTCGGGGTGCCCCGCGTCTGGGAGAAGATCATGGCGGGCGTCCAGGCGGCGCTGGGCGGGGAGGCCGACGAGGCCAAGAAGCAGGCCGTGGCCGAGGCGATGGAGGCCGGCCGCGCCTACGTGCGGGGGCAGGAGTACGGCAACACCGTCTCCGACGAGGTCCGCGAGGCCTTCGAGAAGGCCGACGCCGCCGTGCTGAGCAACATCCGCGGGCTGCTGGGGCTGGACCGGGTGGTGCAGGCCCTCAGCGCCGCCGCCCCGCTGCCGATCGAGGTCGCCCGGTTCTTCTCCGGCCTGGGGATGCGGATCATGGACGTGTACGGCATGACCGAGACCACCGGGGCGGCCACCGGCAACACCGAGGACGCCTTCAGGCTGGGCACGGTCGGCCGGGCGTTCCCCGGCATCGAGGTCAAGCTGGCCGAGGACGGGGAGATCCTGATCCGCGGCACCACCTGCACCCCCGGCTACCTGAACCGGCCGGAGGCCACCGCCGAGCTGATCGACTCCGACGGCTGGGTGCACACCGGCGACGTGGGCGAGATGGACGCCGACGGCTTCCTGAAGATCGTCGACCGGAAGAAGGAGTTGATCATCACCGCCGGCGGGGAGAACATCGCCCCGTCCCTGATCGAGAACCTGCTCAAGGAGCACCCGCTGGTCGGGCAGGCGCTGGCCTACGGCGACCGTCGCCCGTACGTGGTCGCGCTGATCACTCTGGACGGCGAGGTCGCGCCGGTGTGGGCCGCCGCGGCCGGGATCGACGCCACCGACCTGACCGCGCTGTCGCGGCATCCGGTGGTGCTGGCCGAGATCGAGAAGGCGGTGGAGGACGCCAACGCCCGGCTGGCGCGGGTCCAGCAGGTCAAGAGGTGGCGGGTGCTGCCGACCGAGTGGACCGCCGAGAGCGAGGAGCTGACCCCGACCCTCAAGCTGAAGCGGCGGGTCGTGCACGCCAAGTACGCCGACGTCATCGAGGAGCTGTACCGGTCCTGAGCGGGGACGGCGCGGCGATGACGTAAGGTCGTCGGCGGAGGCGTGCGAGCGCCTGGTGGGCTCCCCGGCCTTCAAAGCCGGCGGACCCGAGCATCTCGGGTCGGCGGGTTCGATTCCCGTACGCCTCCGTCGCCCTCCCCCGCCTCGCCTCCCGCGTCCCCGCCCGGCCGGACCCCGGGGCGGTCAGGAGGAGCACACGTACCGCCGGACCGCTTCGAGCACCCGCTCGGCCTCGTCCGGGCCGAGCCCGCCGCCGAAGCGGGCGCGCACGTCCTCCACGAGCCGCCGCGAGGACGCGCCCTCGGCGATCTCCCGGCAGAGGGCCCGGGCGTTGCCGATCGCCGTCTCCTCGTTCGCGGCGAGGGAGGGGTCGATCTCCACCAGCGTGGTCATGTACGCCATCCGCTCGTCGGGCGCCAGGCTCCCCGGCCCGCCGCTCGAGCCGCCGGCGTCCGCGGCGGCGCTCGTCGCGGGCCCCGAGGCCGCGGGGCTCCCGGCGGCGCCGTCGTCGGATCCGCCGCCGCAGCCGGCGAGCAGCACACCGCACACCACCACAGAAGTGACCATGCGTCGCATACGGGGACGATAGCCCCGTGCGTCACCGCCGTTCCGGGCGCGAAGGCGGCACTGTGGCGATTCCCAACCCGGCTCGGGGCGCCGTGTGAGCCGACCGCACGAGCGGCGGGACCCCGCCCGGACCGACGTCCCGATCGCCGGATCCCGCGCCCCGACCGCGTGGGACGCCCGCCGGACGGGACGGCCCCTTCATGGTCAAGCCGGGCTCACGGTAGCGTCACGAACGCGTCCGGCAACGCTTGTCACGGGGAGCGGGAGATGGGTCAATTGCTTTCACGGTCCGTTCACCTCCCGACGGGGGGCACGACACAGTGGAGGCGCCCGTGCGCGAAGGACCCATGGAACGGGTCCCGATGACCCGCCCCTTCTGGGAAGCGCTCACCGACGAGGAGCGGGCGGCGCTGAGCCGGGCGGGCCGGATCCGCACCTTCCGCCCCGGCGGCGAGGCGCTCACCTTCGAGGGCGACGTCTCCGCGCACATGCTCGTCATCCTGGACGGGTGGGCCAAGGTCGTCTCCCCCACCGACTCCGGCAAGGAGGTGGTGCTGGCCGTACGGGGGCCCGGCGACATGGTGGGCGAGATCTCGGCGATGTTCGACCGGCCCCGCACCGCCACCGTACAGGCGCTGGTGCCGCTCCGCGCGCTCAGCGTGCCGGCGGCCCGGTTCAAGGCGTTCCTGGACGAGCACCCGCGCAGCTGGTGGCCGCTGATGGCGACCATCGTGGACCGCATGGGCGAGCTGGGCAACCGGCTGCGGGTGAACGCCGGCGCGGACGGCACCTGCCGGCTGGCGCACCTGCTGGTGCACCTGGCCGAGGTGTCGCTGCGGTACACCGAGCCGGGGCCGGACGGCCAGATCCCGATCCTGCCCCCGCTGTCGCAGGCCGACCTGGGCAGCTGGGTGGACGCCTCCCGGGAGACCGCCGCCCGCGGCTTCGGCGAGCTGCGCGAACGCGGGCTGGTGCAGACCGCCTACCGCAAGGTCACCGTGCTGGACCTGCCGGGACTGCGGGAGTTCGCCGCCCGCTGCGCCGAGGACTGACCCCGGCCGGCCTGCTAGCGTGCCCGTCGTGAGCGATGTGAACGACGCCGTGCAGGAATACGCCCCCACGTTCCGGATGGTCGACCTCGACGGGGACGGGTTCATCTCCGTGGAGGAGCTGAAGAGCCTGATGAAGGCGCTCGGCCAGGAGATCAGCCATGCCCGCGCGGTCGAGGTGATGGTGGAGGCCGACGGCAGCCGCGACGGGAAGATGTCGCTGGAGGAGTTCGCCGCCTTCATGACCCGGAACGCCGGGCGCTGAGGCGGACCGGTCGGCACCGGCGCGGTCGCCGGCTCCGCCGCGCCGGGCTCCTCGACGCTCCCCGACATCCCCCTGGCGCCCCGGCGAGCCGAGGCGAGGGCGGTCGCGGGACGAGCCGGCCGTTCGCGCGTCGGCCGCCCGGCCCCGGAGGCCGGGCGGCGCGGCCCGTCACGACGGCCCGGCCGCCCGCACGCCGAGGGCGGGGCGCACCGCCGCCGGACCTCCTCCCTGCGCTCCGCCCGGCCTCCCGGCGCTCCGTTTGGAACGCCCCGTGCGGGTAGTCGCTCCCCGAGGAGCGCAAGGGCGGGGTGAAGGACCGCCGGGAGGGCGGCGTGTGCGTGCGGCTCCCCCACCGCCCGCATGCCGGCGTCGTCGCCGGGTCCGCGACCCCGGAAACCGCCCGCCGCCGCAAAGCCGGCGCCGCGCCGCGGAGGCCGTCTCCCCCGGCGGCGGACACGGCCCGTGCCGGGGCCCGGTCCGACGGCGGAGGCCCGACGCCCCGCGGGGACGTGGAGGAGTGCGGATGAAAGCAGTGACCTGGCACGGAAAACGCGACGTGCGGGTCGAGCGGGTGCCCGACCCCGCGCTGAAGGAGCCGACCGACGCCATCGTGCAGATCACCACCACCGCGATCTGCGGCTCGGACCTGCACCTGTACGAGGTGCTCGGGCCGTTCCTCGCCGAGGGCGACATCCTGGGGCATGAGCCGATGGGGATCGTGGAGGAGGTCGGTCCGGAGGTCTCCCACATCAAGCCGGGCGACCGGGTGGTGATCCCGTTCAACATCGCCTGCGGGCACTGCCGCATGTGCGCCATGGAGCTGTACGCGCAGTGCGAGACCACCCAGGTCCGCGACCAGGGGATGGGCGCGGCGCTGTTCGGCTACACCCGGCTGTACGGCGAGGTGCCCGGCGGGCAGGCCGAGTACCTGCGGGTGCCGCAGGCCCGGTTCGGGCCGATCAAGGTGCCCGAGGGGATGCCGGACGAACGGTTCGTGTACCTGTCGGACGTGCTGCCCACCGCCTGGCAGGCGGTCGCCTGGGCCGACGTCCCGGACGGCGGCAGCGTGACCGTGCTGGGACTCGGGCCGATCGGGCAGATGTGCGCCCGCATCGCCCGCCACCTGGGATACCGCGTGATCGGCGTGGAACGGGTCCACGAGCGGGCGGAGATGGCCCGCCGGCACGGCGTCGAGGTGCTGGACCCCGGCCGGGTGGACGCGGCCGCCGAGGAGATCCGCGAGATGACCGAGGGGCGCGGCACCGACGCGGTGATCGACGCGGTCGGGATGGAGGCGCACGGCTCCCCCGGCGCCAAGCTCGCGCAGACGGTGACCGGTCTGCTGCCGGATCGGGCGGCGGCCGGCCTGATGGAGCGGGCCGGGATGGACCGGCTGGCGGCGCTGCACCAGGCGATCGACATCGTCCGGCGCGGCGGCACCGTCTCGATCATCGGGGTGTACGGCGGGATGACCGACCCGCTGCCGATGCTGCGGATGTTCGACAAGGGCGTCACGCTGCGGATGGGGCAGGCCCACGTGAAACGGTGGATCGACGATCTGATGCCGCTGGTGACCGACCCCGCCGACCCGCTGGGCACGGAGGATCTGGCCACCCATCGGCTGCCGCTGGAACGGGCCCCGTACGGCTATGAGATCTTCCAGAAGAAGCGGGACGGGGCCATCAAGGTTCTATTGCGACCGTGAACGAAGGGTGATCGGAAGGCTTTGCACAAGTAAGCTGGGAGTGCGGTGAGGCCCTCCGCCGAGCCGCCTGCGCCGGGAGCCTGGATCCCCGCACTCCAGGAGGCCGCCGTGTCCGCATCATCCGCCCCGCCGCGCATCATCGTCGGAGTCGACGAGTCCGACGCCTCGCGCTGGGCGCTGTCCTGGGCACTCGGCGAGGCCCGGTTGCGCGGCATGGAACTGCTGCTGGTGCACGTCGCCCCGGTGCCCTCGTACGCGGCGGCGGCCGGGGTGCCCGCCCACGGCACGGCGTGCGAGCTGCGGGAGGCGGGCAGCGAGCTGATCACCCGGCTGCTCGCCGAGCTGCGCTCCAGCGGCGGCTGCGACCCGGCCCGGGTGTCGGGCATGACGCTCCTCGGCGCGCCCGGCGACGCGCTGGTGCGGCTGGCCCGCGAGGAGGACATCCTGGTGGTGGGGCGCAGCTCGCGGAGCCTGCTGTCGCGGCTGGTGCGCCCGTCGGTGCACCGGCACTGCGCCGCCCACGCCCGATCGACGTTCATCTCCGTGGCCCCGCCGAAGATCGGGTCGCTCACCGTCCCCGGCGGCGAGGAGCGCCCGGCCCGTCGCCGGCTGTGGGGGCGCCGCCAGGGGACCGACGGCTGACCGGGGACCGTTTCCCAGGTTCTTCCCAGGATTCCCCGGCCTTGATCCCAGCCTCTCCCGGTTGGCTGGGAGGCATGAGGTTCGATGTCAAGACCACCGCCGTCGCCGTGGCGGTGACCGGTCTGCTCGGCGCCGGTCTGTACGCCGCCGTCCCCGCCCCCGCGACGGCCTCCGGGAAGGCTCCGACCGCCGTCGCGCCCGACGACCGCGCCCGCCGTCCCTTCGAGCGGCTGCGCGATCGGGGCGGACGGACCGTCCGCGGCGAGACCGTGGTGCGCCGCGACGACCGTTTCGTGACGATGGCATGGCAGAACGGCGAGATCGTCGCGGCGTCCGCCGGGTCGATCACGGTCCGCAGCGCCGACGGGGTCGCCTGGCAGTGGACGCTGGACCCGCAGGCCAGGATCCGCAAGAACGGGGAGAAGGCCGAGGCGTCCGCCCTGGCCCGGGGAGACCGGGTCAAGGTCCTCGGCGTCCGGGCCGGCACGGTCCGCACCGCCAAGGGGGTGATCGCACCGCGCCGCCCATAGCACCATCTTCCTCATGAAATCCCTCATGAGCGCGGACGACGCCGGTCGCCCGCGGCGGGTGCTGGTCGTCGACGACGAGCCCGACATCCGCGACTTGGTGCAGGTGGCGCTGCGCTTCCACGGCTTCGCCCCGGTCGCCACGGCGACCGGGGCCGAGGCCCTGCGCCTGGCCGAGCAGGAGCGGCCCGACCTCATGGTGCTGGACGTGATGCTGCCGGACCTGGACGGGTTCGAGGTGTGCCGCAGGCTGCGCGCCGCCGGACGGGACGTGCCGGTCATCTTCCTGACCGCCCGGGACACCCCCTCGGACACGGTCACCGGCCTCACCCTGGGCGGCGACGACTACGTCACCAAGCCGTTCTCGATCGAGGCGCTGGTGGCGCGGATCAGGGCGGTGCTGCGGCGGGCGGCGCCGCCGCCTCCGCCGCGGGACGAGGAGAAGGTGCTGCGGGTCGGCGACCTGGAGCTGGATGAGACGAGCTGGACGGCGCGGCGCGGCGATGCGGTCGTGGAGCTGTCGGCGACCGAGTCCCGGTTGCTGGCGTATCTGATGTGCAACGCCGGACGGGTGCTGACCCGCGCGCAGCTCGTCGAGCACGTGTGGGGCTGGGACCGGGGAGGCGACACGCAGATCCTGGAGACCTACATCAGCTATCTGCGCCGCAAGCTGCATCCGCACGGACCGCCGATCATCCACACCCGGCGCGGGATCGGCTACACGCTGCGGCCGTGAGCCTGAACGCCCGGCTGGTCGCCGGACTGCTGGCGGTGACCGGCGCAGGACTGCTGATCCTGGGCGCGGTGAGCGCGCTGGTGCTGCGCGGCTACCTGCTGGACCGGGTCGACGCCCAGCTGGAGGCTGCGCGCAAGCGGGCGGTGATCCGGCTGGTGCGACCGGGGCTGCCCGCCGAGGGGCCGGCGCCGGCCCGGTACGTGGTGGTCGGGGTGCGGCCCGACGGGGAGATCCGGGTCTACAGCGGCACGGTCCTCGATCCCTCCCCCGTCCTGGAGGAGCTGCGCCGAACGGATCCTGCGGCGCTGGCGCGGCGGGCGGCCTCCGGTGGGCCGTTCGACCTGGGGGGCGCCCGGGCGGTCGCCCGGAGGGACCGGACCGGCACGGTGGTCGTGGTGGCGGCGCCGCTGCAGGAGATCGACGCGGCGGTGCGGCGGCTGGTGCTCACCGAGCTGGTGACCGGAGCGGCGCTGATGGCGGGGCTGGCGCTGGCGAGCCGGTGGCTGATCGCGCGCGGGCTGGCGCCGCTGGACCGGATGGCCGCCACCGCGCAGGCGGTGGCGACCGGCGGGGACCTGCGCGCCCGGATGCCGGTGAAACGGCCCGACAGCGAGGTGGGGCGGCTGGCAGTGGCGATCAACGTGATGCTGGACCGGATCGCCGAGGCGTTCGCCGCCCGCGCCCGGTCCGAGCAGCGGCTGCGGGACTTCGCCGCCGACGCCTCGCACGAGCTGCGCACCCCGCTGACCACCATCCAGGGGTACGCCGAGCTGTACCGGCACGGCGCGCTGGAGGACCTGCCGGACGCGATGCGCCGCATCGAGGAGGCGGCCGGGCGGATGAACCGGCTGGTCGGGGAGCTGCTGGAGCTGGCGCGGCTGGACCGGGACGCGGGCCTGCAGCCCGCTCCGACGGATCTGGTGGCGCTGGCGCGCGACGCCGTCGCCGACGCGCAGGCGGTCGGCGCGGACCATCCGGTGACGCTGCGGGCTCCGGACGAGCTGGTCGCCGAGGTCGACCAGGCCCGCATCCGGCAGGTGCTGGCCAATCTGCTGACCAATGTGCGGGACCACACCCCGCCCGGCACCGCGGCCGAGGTGCGGCTGGCGCGACGGGCGGACGAGGTCGTGCTGGAGGTCGAGGACCGGGGGCCGGGCATGGCGCCGCAGGACGCGGCCCGGGCGTTCGACCGGTTCCACCGGGCCTCCCGGACGTCCGGCAAGGGCACCGGATTGGGCCTGTCGATCGTGGAGGCGATCGCCACGGCGCACGGCGGGCGGGCGACGCTGTGGTCGGCGCCCGGGAAGGGCACCCGGGTGCGGATCGAACTGCCGTGCCGGCCCCGGACGGTCGCTCGGCCCACGGGGCGATCGTCCGCGCCGCCCCGGCAGGGGGCGGGGTAGGCGCCGGAAGGGGAGTCGTGCGGGCGGTCGCCCGGGTCCGCCGGTGGGCCGCACCGCCGGATCGTCGGTCCTCTCCGCGCACGCGACGAGGTACGGTCGCCCCATGGGCCGAGTGACCGTCCGCAGACCGGTTCTCAAACTGAAGGTGAGCGGGGAGCCGATCCGCCGCCCCGACACCCTGGCCGTCGAGGAGCCCCTGGAGATCCGGGTGGACGGCCGACCGCTGACCATGACCATGCGCACCCCCGGTGACGACTTCGACCTGGTCACCGGATTCCTGGCGGCCGAGGGGGTGATCGCCGGACCGGGCGACGTGCGGACGATGCGGTACTGCGCCGACGCCGCCGAGCAGAACGTGCTGGACGTGACGCTGGCCGAGGGGGTGGCGCCGCCGGACGCCCTGGCCGCGCGGGCGTTCCAGACCACCAGCGCCTGCGGGGTGTGCGGCAAGCAGAGCATCGAGGCGCTGCGCACCTTCGCCCGCTACGACCTGACCGCCGACCCGGTGCGGGTGGATCCCCGGGTGCTGGCGGAGCTGCCGGATCGGCTGCGGGCCGCGCAGCGGGTGTTCGACCGCACCGGCGGGCTGCATGCGGCAGGGCTGTTCGACGCCTCGGGCGAGCTGCTGGCGATCCGCGAGGACGTGGGCCGGCACAACGCGGTGGACAAGGTGATCGGCTGGGCGCTGCGGGCGGACCTGCTGCCGCTGACCGGGCGGATCCTGATGGTCAGCGGGCGGGCCTCGTTCGAGCTGGCGCAGAAGGCGCTGCAGGCGGGGATCCCGGTGCTGGCGGCGGTGTCGGCGCCGTCCTCGCTGGCCGTGTCGCTGGCCGAGGAGAGCGGGATGACGCTGGTGGGGTTCCTGCGCGGGGAGTCCATGAACGTCTACTGCGGGGCCCGCCGGCTCCAGGTCTGATCCCGGCGTCCCCTCGGGCGTTTGTCATCGCGGCGCCAATCCCGTGGGGGAATTTGTGGCCTGACGGGCAAGACGGCGCCCCGCGGCCGGGCTTGACTGCTCTGCCTGAACTGCATGACGACCTGCACTCTTTCGGTGCCACGGCCGAGGTGAGGAGAGGACATGACGACTTCGGCGGGATCCGGCGGCGCCGCGTTCGAGATCGACGAGCGGCATCCCCCGATCAAGACGCGACGGGTGTCGTTCGACTGGTCCGACACGCCCTTGCACTGGATCCCCGGCGATCCGGTGGCCACCCACATGATCAACTCGTTCCACGTGGTGCTGCCCGAGGGCGAGAAGTGGTTCATCAACTGCGTCAAGGCCGCCCTGCCCTACGTCGCCGATGAGCGGCTGCGGAAGGAGATCAAGGGCTTCATCGGGCAGGAGATGGTGCACTCCCGCTCGCACCAGGGGGTGCTGGACGACCTGCTGGCGGCCCACGGCATCGACGTGAAGCCGATCACCGAGCCGGCCGCGCGGGGCAACGCCGAGTGGACCGCCCGGATGGCCGAGCTGGAGCGGCGGCGGCCCCGGCTGTTCCGCAAGCGGCTGCTGTTCGAGCTGGGGGCGGTGGCGGCGATCGAGCACTACACCGCGGTGCTCGGGCAGTGGGTCATGGACAACGACCGGCTGGACGCGGCCGGGGTGGACCCGATGATGCTGGACCTGCTGCGCTGGCACGGCGCCGAGGAGGTCGAGCACCGGTCGGTGGTGTTCGACGTCTACCGGCACCTGGGCGGCGGATACCTGATGCGGGCGGCCTCCTGGGCGGTCGCGCTGTTCTTCCTGTACTGGGCGCTGATCGGGGGGACCCTGCTGTTCCTCAAGCAGGACCCCTACGTCAAGGGCGAGGTGACGCCGTGGCGGGTGTACCGCTCCTACCGGCGCTCGGTGCGCAAGGGGCTGATCCCCGGGATCTTCAAGCTGCTGCTCGGCCAGGCCCCGGTCTATCTGCGCCCCTCGCACCACCCGTCGAAGGTGTGCTCGACCCGGCAGGCGCTGGAGTACCTGATGCGCTCCCCCGCCGCCCGCGCCGCGGGGTACGCCCCGTACTGACCGCGGCGGCGCGGCGCGTCGCTTGACCCGCGGAGCCGCCGTGCGATTCATTGACCCGGTGTCCAATGCTTCGGTGGTGCGCGACGAGGTGGTGACCGCGCCCGGCGGGGTGCGGCTGGCCGTCCGGCGGCAGGGCGACCCCTCCCGGCCGATCGTGCTGCTGGTGCACGGTTATCCCGACACCAAGGCGGTGTGGGACGAGGTCGTCGACGCCCTGGCGGAGCGCTTCCACCTCGTCCGGTACGACGTGCGCGGCGCGGGGGACTCCTCCCGCCCGTCCGGGGTCGAGCCGTACGCGTTCGAGCACCTGATGGCCGACCTCGGCGCGGTGCTGGACGCGGTCGCCGGGGATCGCCGCGTCCATCTGGTGGGCCACGACTGGGGGTCCATCCAGGGGTGGGAGGCGGTCTGCACGATGCCCGGCCGTTTCGCCTCGTTCACCTCGATCTCGGGGCCGTGCCTGGACCATGTGGGGCAGTGGATGCGGACGCGGCTGGCCGGACGGTCGGCGCGCGGGCTGCGGCAGGCGGCGGGCCAGGCGCTGCGGTCGGCCTACATCGCGTTCTTCCGGGCTCCGGTGCTGCCGGAGGCGATGTGGCGGGCGGGCGGCGGACGCCTCTTCACGGTCGCGCTGCGCGGCGAGGGCGTGCGGCCCCGGCCCGGACATCCGGCGCGGACGCTGACCGACGACGCGGTGGCGGGGCTGGGGCTGTACCGGGCCGACATGCGCGAACGGCTGCGCCGCCCCCGCGACCGGCGCACCGACGTGCCGGTGCAGGTGATCGTGCCGACCCGGGACCTGTTCGTGTCCCCGCACCTGGTGGCCGGGCTGGCGGAGCGGGCCCCGGACCTGTCGCTGCGGACCGTCCGGGCGGGTCACTGGGTGCCGCGCACCCATCCCGACGTGATCGCCCGCTGGGTCCGCGAGCACGTCACCCGGGTGGAGGGCGGGCCGCTGACGGAGGAGGAGCGGCGCGCACTGGAGCGGGCGCGGGTGCGCTCCCGGGCGTGAGGGCGGCGCCGCGGTTCGCCGCTCAGGTCCCGGACGCCCGCGGCGGCGGAGAGGCCGGGAGCGGCTTGATCTCCAGCGCCGGGATGAACACATGCGCCAGGGGCCCGATGGTCACCGCGTACAGCAGGGTGCCGATCCCCACCGTGCCGCCCAGCAGCCAGCCGGCCGTCACGACGGTCACCTCGATGCCGGTGCGGACCACGCGGATGGAGTGGCCCCGGGCCGCCAGCCCGGTCATCAGGCCGTCGCGCGGGCCCGGCCCCAGGCCGGCGCCGATGTAGCAGCCGGTGGCGAATCCGCCGACCAGGATCGCCGCGATCAGGTACGCCCAGCGCGCGGCGGTCGGCTCCGGATCGGGCAGCACCGCCAGGAACAGGTCGGCGAACAGCCCGACGAAGATCACGTTGCTGACGGTGCCGAGGCCGGGCCGCTGCCGCAGCGGGATCCACAGCAGCATCACCACCGCTCCGGCGATGATGATCCAGGCTCCGATGGACAGCCCGAACCGCAGCGCCAGGCCCTGATGGAACACGTCCCAGGGGTCGTTGCCCAGCCCGGAGGCCACCTGCAGGGCGATGCCGAGACCGTAGAGGGCCAATCCGCCGTACAGCTGGACCAATCGCCGGATCCACAGCCCCGTCCGCCCGCCGGACGGCCCGTGGCGGCGCCGGTCCGTCGATCCGGACCGGTTCGCGGCCGGACCCGGTCCACCGCGGGAATCGGCGCCGAGCCGGGACGCGCGGAGCGCGTGAGCGATCACCATGGACGTCGTTCCTCACCGAGACTTGAGGCCACTTGCGGAAAACCGATCCCAGGGTGGACCGGATTGGCTTGCCATTTAAGAGCCAATCAATGAAAGTGGCCTGTATGAGCACCCGCCACATCAGCGGACCGCAACTGGCCCGGCTGCTCGGAGCCCCGCCGCGGGAACGGCCCTACTACACCGCCCTGGCCCGGGCGGTCCGCGGTCTGATCCTGGGCGGACAGCTGCCGCCGCGGGTCCGGCTGCCCGCCGAGCGGGACCTGGCCGCCGCCCTCGGCGTCAGCCGCACCACGGTCACCGCCGCCTACGACGCACTGCGCGCCGAGGGCTACATCGCCAGCCGGCAGGGGGCCGGGAGCTGGACCGCGCTGCCGCAGACGCCGCCGGCCACGACCCGCCAGGCCGTCACCCGCTTCGGCATCGTCTCCGCCCCCGCGGGCGACACGGAGACCATCGACCTGGGATGCGCCGCGCCCCCCGCACCCGCCGTCTTCGCGGAGGCGGCCGCCGAGGCCGTCGCCGAGCTGCCCGAGTACGCCCGCGGCGCCGGATACGAACCGGCCGGGCTGGCGGTGCTGCGAGAGGCGATCGCGGCCCGCTACACCGAACGGGGCGTCCCCACCCGGGCCGATCAGATCATGGTGACCACCGGCGGGCAGCAGGCGCTCTCCCTGATCGTCCAGACCCTGCTGAACCCCGGGGATCCGGTGCTGGTGGAGCGCCCCACCTACCCGCACGCCCTGGACGCGTTGCGCCGCCGGGGCGCGCGGCTGGTGCCGGTGGGCGTCACCGGCGGCTGGGACCTGGAGCTGCTGGCGGCGAGCATGCGGCAGGCCGCGGTCCGCGCCGCCTATGTCATCCCCGACTTCCAGAACCCGACCGGCCACCTGTTGGACGACGCCGGGCGGGCCGCGCTGGTGGAGGCGGCGCGGGCGGCCGACGCGTTCCTCATCGTCGACGAGACCTTCGCGGAGCTGGGACTCGACCCGGACGCCCCCCGGCCGCTGCCGGTGGCCCGCCACGACGCCGGCGGCCGGGTGATCAGCGTGGGTTCGGCCTCCAAGCTGATGTGGGGCGGCCTGCGGGTCGGATGGATCCGGGCCACCGCCCCGCTGCTGCGCCGGCTGGTGACCACCCGCGAGTCCGTGGACATCGCCGGGCCGGTGGTCGACCAGCTGATCACCGCCCGGCTGATGGAGCGGATCGAACAGATCCGCGCCGAACGCGCACGGGCCCTGACCGCCTCCCGCGACGCCCTGGCCGGCGCGCTGCGCGAGCTGCTGCCGGACTGGCGGTTCACCCTCCCCGGCGGGGGCATGATCGTGTGGGCGCGGCTGAGCGCCCCGGTCGCCACCCTGGTCGCCGAAGCCGCGTGGCGGCGCGGCGTCCGCGTGGTGCCCGGCCCGGCGTTCGCGGTCGACGGCGTCCTGGAGGACTGCCTGCGCCTGCCGTACGTGCTGCCGCCGGACCGGCTGCGCACCGCGGTCGAGCGGCTGGCCGGCGCCTACCGGGAGATCGAGACGGCCCCGCCGCCCCGGCCTCTCCCCGCCTACGTCTGAGCGCCCCGGGAGCCGGTCCCCGGCCGCCGCGCGCGACCGGCCCGCCCGGCCTCGGGGATCGCCTCTCGCGGGACGTCCCGGTCGCCCGGGCGGCACCGCCCGCCGCGGGCCCGTCTCCCCGGCGCGGTCGCGGCCGCCGGCCCGGTCGGGGCGTCACCCGTGCAGATAGCCGACCAGGTGCTCGCGCTCGGTCTCCAGCTCGTCGATGGCGCTCTTGACCACGTCGCCGATGCTGACCAGGCCGACCATGCGACCGTCGGAGACGACCGGCACGTGCCGGATGCGATGCTCGGTCATGGTCTTGCGCAGGTCGTCCACGGCCTCGTCGGGGGCGCAGGTGCGGACCTGCTCGGTCATGATCTGGGACACGGGGGCGTCCAGCAGGGCCGCACCGCGCTCGTGCAGCCGCCGGACCACGTCCCGCTCGGAGACGATCCCGGCGATCGCGGCGCCGTCCGGAGAGACCACCACCGCGCCGATGTTCAGCTCGGCCAGCCGGGCCAGCAGCTCCCGGACGGTCGCGTCGGGGCGCACCGTGGCGACCGCATGACCTTTCTTCCGCAAGATGTCGCTGATGCGCATGGACCACACTCCGCCAGGGATAGGGTGCAAGGCTCTTGCTGACACCGTCGCACGTTCCGGCCGTGCGGAAAAGTCCCACGTCGGAGGGTGTTCGGCGGACCGTTCCAGGGCGCCGCGGCGATCCGCCTCCGCCCGCCTCGCGCCGGGCCCGTGGCGCGGGGCGGGCGCGGTCGAGGCCGAGGCCCGCGCCCGGCGTTCAGCCCAGCCGCAGCCGCACCGCCTGCTCGGCGGCGTCGGCCAGCAGCCGGCCCGCGTCCGCGATCATCTCCGCGGTGCCGCGCGGCCCGTCGGCGATGCTGAACGCCGCCGTCAGCCCTCGGGCGTGCAGCCCGGCCAGCGGGCCGGCCACCGTTCCGGCCAGCGCCACCACCGGCACCCCGGCGCGGGCGGCCCGTCCGGCGACCACCGACACCACCTTCCCGGCGGCGCTCTGGGCGTCCAGCCTCCCCTCCCCGGTGATCACCAGGTCCGCCCCGGCCACCGCGGCGTCCAGCCCCACCAGGTCGGCGACCAGCTCCCCGCCGGGGGCGGTCTCGGCTCCGAGCACCCCGACCAGCCCGCCGCAGGCCCCGCCCGCGGCCCCGGCGCCCGGCAGATCGTGCACCCGGACGCCGAACCGGGCGGCGATCACGTCGGCGAGCCGGGTCAGCGCCGCGTCCAGCTCCCGCACCTGCTCGGGCGTGGCGCCCTTCTGCGGCCCGAACACCGCCGCCGCACCGTCCGGCCCGACCATCGGGTTGGTGACGTCGCAGGCGACCCGCAGCCGCGTCCGGCGGATCGGCTCGGGCACGCCGGAGTCGTCGATGTCGGCCAGCCGCGCCAGCGCCCCTCCCCCGGGCGGCAGCTCCGCACCGTCGGCGCCGATGAACCGGACGCCCAGCGCGCGCAGCAGGCCGGCGCCGCCGTCGCTGGTGGCGCTGCCGCCCAGGCACACCAGCACCTCCTCGGCCCCCCGCCGCACCGCGTCGGCGATCAGGGCCCCGGTGCCGGCGGTGTCGGCGCGCAACGGGTCGCGTTCGTCCTCGGCGACCAGCGGCAGCCCGGAGGCGGCGGCCAGCTCCACCACCGCCGACCGGCCGTCGCCCGACAGCCCGTAGCGGGCGCGGACCGGGCGGCCCAGCGGGTCGGTGCACTCCAGCCACGCCTCGGTGCCGCCGAGCGCGCCGAGGAAGCAGTCCACGGTGCCCTCGCCGCCGTCGGCCATCGGCACCCGCACCACCTCGGCGTCGGGCACCGCCCGACGCACCCCCTCCTCGAGGGCCGCGCACACCGCGGCGGCGTCCAGGCTGCCCTTGAACGAGTCGGGGGCGAGCACCACGCGCATCCCGGCGGGCCCCTCAGGACTCGGCGGCCAGGGTGCTCAACGCGTCCACGAAGTCGCGCGGCAGCCTCAGCGCCCCGTCCTCGTACCGGGTCTCCAGCAGGATCATCTCTCCGCCGCGCCGCCAGAACAGGTGCGGGCTGAGCGACCCCGGCCCCTGCTCGTACGCCTGATGCGCCTGCACCTGCAGCTCGTGCGCCGCCGCCAGCACCATCCGGTAGCCGGCGCGCGGCCGGATCGGGTGGGCCATGATCAGGCTGCGGTTCGGTGCGATCACCAGCGCCCCGCAGGGGCCGATGTCCAGGTACTCCTCCAGCCAGGCCAGATGAGTGGCGGCGTAGAAGCTCCAGCCGTGCAGCGCAGCCACCGGCGCCCCGCCGAGCGTCGAGTCCTCGACCTGCAGCGGGCCGTCGGCGCGCACGTTGGCCCGGCCCAGCATGAACAGCGCGTCCCCGGACACCGGCCAGCCGTTCATCTCGTCGACGGTGACCGTGCGGACCGTGGTGGGGGTGTCCACCACCACCGCCTCGATCAGCCCGGGCGCGAACGGCCGGGACGCCAGCATCCCGTTGTCGGCCTCCGCCGGGTAGATGCGGGTCCGCAGCAGATGCTGCGCCAGCTCGAAGTTCGACAGGTCCAGCGGCTCCTCGATCGCGGTGACGATCGTGGAGATGTGGTCCGACACCAGTGCGGGCCAGTCGTCACGCGGCACCTGCCGGGCCAGCTGACGCAGGTTGCGCATGCTGACGTGCAGCCGGCTGGCCCCCTCCAGCAGCATGATGTCGCCCGGCATTCTCCGGCAGGCGTACCCGAGGCTCTCCGCCACGAGGACGACGAGCGAGTCCAAGGTGCCGTCCGCCTCGTTCAGAGCGCCCCCGTGCATCCCACCCCTCCTTGCTCCGCAACGGATAGAGCTTGGCAGGCGAAGGTCACGAAGGAAAGTCCCGCCGATCACGAAGCGCCGTCGATCGGCGCGCCCGCGATGGCCCGCACCAGTCGGGGCAGCGAGTCGGAGATCGGTTCGCGCACCACCGCGTCGGCGAGGGGGTCATAGGGGGTGGGCTCGGCATTGACGATCACCAGCCGGGCCCCGTGCTCGACCGCCTCCGGGCACAGCCCGGCGGCCGGGTGCACGGTCAGCGAGGTGCCCACCGCCAGGAACAGGTCGCACTCGCGCGCCGCCCGCACCGCGGCCTCCAGCACGTCCGGCTTGAGCGCCTGCCCGAACGAGATCGTCGCCGACTTCTGGATGCCGCCGCACTCCAGGCAGAGCGGATCCTCCTCGCCCTGCTCCACCCGGCGCAGCACCCGGCGCATCGGGGTGCGCGCCCCACAGGCCAGGCACTCGGCCTCGTGCATGGTGCCGTGGATCTCGATCACCAGGTCCGGGCTCGACCCGGCGGCCTGGTGCAGCCCGTCGATGTTCTGGGTGACGACGGCGCGCAGCCGGCCGGTGCGCTCCAGCTCCACCAGGGCGGCGTGGCCGGCGTTGGGGCGGGCGGTCAGCCCGGGGTGGTTCAGTCGGGCCTGCCAGGAGCGGCGCCGCACCGCGGGGTCGGACAGGTAGGCGTCGATGGAGGACAGCGCGGCGGCGGCCGGATCCTTGGTCCACACGCCCTGCGGCCCGCGGAAGTCGGGGATGCTGCTGTCGGTGCTGATGCCCGCGCCGGTCAGCACGGTGATCGAACGGGCCTGCGGCAGCCATGCGGCGAGGGAGTCGGGCAGGTCCATGCCCCAAGATTAAGGTCCGGGCGCCGGACCTGCGGTGGTGCGTCCGGCTCGTCTCACCCGCCCGACCTCGTCACGGTCGGTAATAAGTCCACGTCACGACGCGGCGCAGGCCGCGGAACCCGGCCACGAGTGGGAGACTGGAGGTCGCTATGAGGCCCACCCCGCACATCCTGGTGATCAACGGCACCAAGGTCCGCCGGCCGGTGTTCATCCTGGGCGCCCCGCACTCGGGGACCGAGCTGCTGGCCCGCGCCGTGAAGAGGTCGCCGGGCTTCCACCTGACGCACGGCCGTCCCGAGCTGCTCCGGGTCACCTACGCCTTCGCCCGCCGCCCGGCCATCGCCGGCGAGCGGGGCCGGGGCGCGGCCCGGGTGCTGCGCGACGCCTACGCCACGACATGGCAGCTCACTCCGCAAGGGTGCGCGCAGTGCCCGCCGGAGTGCCGCGCCGCGGCGGGGCTGCCGCCCGCCGACTCCCCCGCCGCCCGGACCGCCCCGCAGACCTGCGAGCGGCCCCGCGGGGTGTACCGGTACGCCGACGCCGCCCCCGACCTGCTCTACAGCGCCGACGTGCTGCTGGACGCGTTCCCCGACGCCCAGCTGCTGCAGGTGATCAGGGACGGCCGGGACGTGGTGGCCGACATGCTGAACGACGAGCGCTGCCTGGCCTGGTTCAAGCCCGGGGTGGCCAACCTGGACGAGGTGTTCCCCAACCCGTTCCTGGGGGTGGAGGAGCCCATCGATCGGGACCGGTGGCCGAAGGCCGCCCCGGCGGTCAAGTGCGCGCTGCGGTGGCGCGGCTCGGTGCGCCTGTCGGCGCGGCTGCGCGCCCAGACCCCTGAGGATCAGCTCTACACGGTCCGGTACGAGGACCTGGTGACGCGTCCGGAGGAGGTCACCGAGCGGGTGTCGGAGTATCTGGGCGCGCAGATCACCCCGTTGCCCAAGGCGGAGCTGGTGCGGATCGCCGACCGCGGTCCCGGCGCCGTGGGGGCCTGGCGCGACCGGCTGACCCCCCGGCAGCTCGTGCAGGTGGAGCGGGTCGCGGGCCGGGAGCTGCGCCGCCTGGGCTACACCCTCAGTGTCGCCGGATGAACCGGTCGAGGCCCGGGACGTGGGGGGCGACCCAGCCGATCACCATGCCGGCGGCTCCCAGGCCGAGGAACAGGATGGCGTACCGCCCCGCCCCGCTGCGCAGCGGGTTGCCGACTCTGAGTCTGAAGCGGGCGGCCGGAAGGGTGGCCGGACGCATTCCGTTCACCTCCACATCGCAGTGATCGCGTCCTGACGCTGGATGAGTCTCGACCATGACGTCGTCCGATGACGGGAGGTTTGCGAACGTCTCTCGGCCGGGCTAACCTCGGCCCCCGACGTCCCGCCGGTCACGACGGTCACTGCGGTGCGGTACCCCGTCGGGCCCGTTCCCCTCGCCCGGCCGGCGGCAACGGTCGGCAATGATCCGGTCATTCGGCGGCCAGCGGGGCGGGCCGCCGGCCGTCGTCGGACCCGGACTCCTGCCGGGCGAACTGGGTGCGGTACAGGTCCGCGTACAGCCCGCCGGCCAGCAGCAGCTCCTCGTGCCGGCCGCGCTCGACGATCCGCCCGTCGTCGACCACCAGGATCTGGTCGGCCTCCCGGATCGTCGACAGCCGGTGCGCGATCACCAGTGAGGTCCTCCCGGCCAGGGCGGTCCGCAGCGCGCGCTGCACGGCGGCCTCGGACTCGGAGTCCAGATGCGCGGTGGCCTCGTCCAGGACCACCACCGAGGGGGCCTTGAGCAGCAGCCGGGCAATGGCCAGCCGCTGCTTCTCCCCGCCGGACAGGCGGTAGCCCCGCTCCCCCACCACGGTGTCCAGCCCGTCGGGCATGGCCTCCACCAGGTCCCAGATCTGCGCGCTGCGCAGCGCCTCGACGATCTCCTCGTCGGTGGCGTCCGGGCGGGCGTAGCGCATGTTCTCCCGGATCGAGTCGTGGAACAGATGGGGGTCCTGGGGGACCACGCCGACGGTGTCGCGCAGCGACTGCAGGGTGACGTCCCGCACGTCCTGCCCGTCGAGCCGCACCGCCCCCTCGGTGACGTCGTACAGCCGGGCCACCAGGTGGGTGATGGTGGTCTTGCCCGCCCCCGAGGGCCCGACCAGCGCCACCAGCTCGCCCGGCCGGGCGGTGAACGTCACATCGCGCAGCACCTGCCGGCCCGGCGCCGTGTCGGTCCGCGCGATCGACTCCAGCGAGGCCAGCGAGACCTCTTCGGCGGAGGGGTAGCGGAACCCGACGCGGTCGAACTCGACGGCGGGGGCCCGGCGGTCGTCGGCCCGGCGCAGCGGAACGGCGTCGGGCCGTTCGGCGATCATCGGCTCCAGGTCCAGCACCTCGAAGACCCGGTCGAAGCTCACCAGCGCGGTCATCACGTCCACCTGGACGTTGGACAGCGCGGTCAGCGGACCGTACATGCGGGTGAGCAGGGCGGCCAGCGCGACCAGGGTGCCGAGCTGGAAGCCGCCCCCCACCACCAGCACGCCGCCGACGCCGTACACCATCGCGGTCGCCAGCGCGGCGACGAGGGTGAGGGCGACGAAGAACACCCGTCCGTACATCGCCGAGACCACGCCGATGTCACGGACCCGTCCGGCCCGTTCGGCGAACATCCGCGACTCGTCCTCCGGGCGGCCGTACAGCTTGGCCAGCATGGCGCCGGCCACGTTGAACCGCTCGGTCATCAGCGAGCTCATCTCGGCGTCCAGCTGCATCTGCTCACGGCTGATGCGCTGCAGCCGCCTGCCCACCCATTTGGCCGGCACGATGAAGATCGGCAGCAGCACCAGCGCGATCACGGTGACCTGCCAGGACAGCCAGAACATCGCGCCGAGCACCAGCGCCAGGCTGATCACGTTGGAGACCACCGACTGCAGGGTGGTGGTCAGCGCGCGCTGGGCGCCGATCACGTCGGTGTTGAGCCGGCTGGTCAGCGAGCCGGTCTGGGCGCGCATGAAGAACGCCACCGGCATCCGCTGCACGTGGTCGAACACCTGGGTGCGCAGGTCGTAGATCAGCCCCTCGCCGATCCGCGCCGAATACCAGCGCTGCGCCAGCGAGAGCATGGCCTCCACCAGCGCCAGGCCGGCGACCGCCAGCGCCAGCCAGATCACCACGTCCGAGCGGCGCGGGAGCACGCCGTGATCGATGATCGCCTTGAGCAGCAGCGGCCCGGCCACCACGATCGCCGCCGCCAAGGCGTTCAGCAGCAGGAACAGCACCAGCTCGCGGACGTAGGGACGGGCGTATCCGGCGATCCGGCGGACGGTCCCGGGCTTGAGCTTGGCGTTGGTGACCGACCGGTCGCGGCGGTATGAGGCCATCACCTGCCAGCCGTTGCCCGGCATTCCCGGCATCCCCATCGACGCCCTCCCGCGTGATCAAGTAATCAGCCGGCACCCGGCCTCAACGTACCGAGCACCGGCCTGCTTCCCGGATCAGCTATGGGCGAAGATCCCCTTCGCCGTCCCGATTCCGGCGAAGACCGTGCGGGGCCCTCCCGTCGAGGGCCTCACGAGGAGGCCGAGAGCGCCCGCAGTCGGGCCAGCTGCTCGCGGCGTTCGGCGGCGCACTGCTCCTCGAGGGTGTTGGAGGGGGCCTGACGGAGCAGCCGTTTGGTGGCGACCGCGGCCTCGGCGTTCACCGCCAGCAGGGCCGACACCAGCTCGTCCACCGCCGTGTCGAGCTCGGCGGCGGGGACCACCCGCTCGGCCAGGCCGAGCCGTTCGGCCTCGGCGGCCGGGACCTTGCGAGCGGTCAGGCAGATGTCCATCGCCCGGTTGGGCCCGACGATGTCCACCAGCGGCTTGGTGCCGGTCAGGTCGGGCACCAGGCCCAGCGTCGGCTCCTTCATGCAGTACCAGGCGTCGTCGGTCATCACCCGCAGGTCGCAGGCCAGCGCGAGCTGGAAGCCGCCGCCGATGGCGTAGCCGTGCACCGCGGCGATCGAGACGATCTCCGGGCGGCGCAGCCACAGGTAGCCGGCCTGCAGCTCGGCGATGAAGCGGTCGGCCTCCTGGGGGTCCTCCCCGGACGGCCCCTGGTTGAACATTCCCAGGTCGATGCCCGCGGAGAAGGCCTTGCCGGCGCCGCGCACGACGACCACCCGCACCGAGCCGGGCAGCGTCTCCCCGATCCGGGCCAGGGTGCGCCACATCGCGAACGTCATCGCGTTGCGCTTGTCCGGCCGGTCCAGCGTGATCGTCGCCACCGGGCCCGCGACGTCCAGCCGCAGCCCGGCCTCCGCCAGCGTCTCGGCGGGCACCGGCGACCCGTCCTGCTCTGCCCTCGCGTCCACCAGGACGTCTCCTTTCCGTCGTGGCGGCCTGCGCGGGCCGGGCGCCCGCCCGACCGCCGCCGCGACCGAACCTTACTCGGTCACGGTGCGGCGGCGGTCCAGGCGCACGCTCGCACCGAGGCGGTGCGGCCGGACGACCGGCGCCGGCGCACCGTTCCCGGGGCGGCCTCCCGCCCCGGCGGTCAGGACTTCTTACCGCGAGTCGCGCCGCCGCGCCCGCGCAGGTTGACCCCGGATTCGGTGAGAATCCGGTGAATGAACCCATAAGAGCGGCCGGTGGCGGCGGCCAAGGCACGGATGCTCTCGCCGGAGTCGTACCTCTTCTTCAGTTCGGCTGCCAGCTTGTCGCGCTCGGCACCGGTCACGCGGGTGCCCTTCTTGAGGGTCTCGGCCACGAGTACCTCCCGTAGTGATGTGGTGACCGCTGCGTTATCCCCCGCCATGATCAGTCATTCCCGCCCGATCGGCTACCCACTACGCCAGAAAAGATCTGTCTGTTTGCCGTGCCGGTCACGCAAGTGCCACCAGATCGGCAAACTCGTCACTCCAGATGTCCTCGACACCATCGGGCAGCAAAATCACTCTTTCCGGGGCGAGCGCCTCCACCGCGCCCTCGTCGTGGGTCACCAGCACGATGGCGCCGCGGAAGGTGCGCAGCGCCGCCAGGATCTCCTGCCGGCTGGCCGGATCGAGGTTGTTGGTCGGCTCGTCCAGCAGCAGCACGTTGGCACTGGAGACCACCAGCGTCGCCAACGCCAATCGGGTCTTCTCTCCCCCGGAGAGCACTCCGGCGGGCTTATCCACATCATCCCCGGTGAACAGGAACGAACCCAAGATCTTGCGCATCTCGGTCTCGGGCAGGTCGGGCGCCGCCGAGCGCATGTTCTCCAGCACGGTGCGCTCGGCGTCCAGCGTCTCGTGCTCCTGGGCGTAGTAGCCCAACCGCAGCCCGTGTCCGGCCACCACTCGCCCGGTATCGGGCTTGTCCAGCCCGGCCAGCAGCCGCAGCAACGTGGTTTTCCCCGCGCCGTTCAGGCCGAGAACGACCACCCTGCTGCCGCGGTCGATGGCCAGACTCACATCGGTGAAAATCTCCAAGGATCCGTAGGTTTTCGACAAACCTTCGGCGATGAGCGGTGTTCGCCCACAGGGTGCAGGATCCGGAAAACGGATTTTCGCGACCCGGTCCGCCTTCCGCTCCTCTTCCACTCCGGCGAGCAGCCGCCGTGCACGACGGTCCATTTGCTGCGCCGCCTTCGCCTTGGTGGCCTTGGCGCGCATCTTGTCGGCCTGAGCCATCAGCGCCGCCGCCTGCCGCTGCGCGTTGGCCCGTTCACGCTTGCGGCGCCGCTCGTCGGTCTCCCGCTGTTTCAGGTATGCCTGCCAACCGACGTTGTAAATATCGATCACACACCGGTTGGCGTCCAGGTGGAACACCCGATTGACCACCGCGTCCAACAGGCCGACGTCGTGGCTGATCACCACCAGCCCGCCGGAGTGCGAGCGCAGGAACTCGCGCAGCCACACGATGGAGTCGGCGTCCAGGTGATTGGTGGGCTCGTCCAGCAGCAGCGTCTCCGCCCCGGAGAACAGGATCCGGGCCAGCTCCACCCGCCGGCGCTGCCCGCCCGACAGCGCGCCCAGCGGCTGCCCCAGCACCCGGTCCGGCAGTCCCAGGCTGGAGGCGATGGAGGCGGCCTCGGCCTCGGCGGCGTACCCGCCGAGCACGTGCAGCCGCTCCTCCAGCCGTCCGTAGCGGCGCACCGCCCGGTCCCGCTCGGCACCGGAGGCGGCGGCCATGGCCTCCTCGGCGGCGCGCAGCCCGCGCAGCACCTCGTCCAGTCCGCGGGCGGACAGGATGCGATCGCGCGCCGACTCCGTCAGGTCCACCTCGCGAGGGTCTTGCGGCAGATAGCCGATCAAGCCCCTGCGGGTCACCGTGCCGCCGGCGGGCAGCGCCTCGCCGGCCAGCACCTTGGTCAAGGTGGTCTTCCCGGCGCCGTTGCGGCCCACCAGGCCCACCCGGTCGCCGGGGTTGACCCGGAAGGTGGCCTTCTCGATGAGCAGTCGGGATCCGGCGCGCAGCTCGATATCGGTGGCGTTGATCACGATGACAGGGCTCCCAGGACGACGGGCCGCTCATGGACCGGTGAGGAGGCGACAGGCGGCCGGAGGGGCGTGGTCAGGACGGGACGCGCCGGGAAGCGGTCGCCACGGCGCGTCCGGAGGGCCTGTCAGATCGACAGCGGCATCCGCCCAGTGTACGGGAGCGCGGTGCGACGGCCGGGAGCCGCGGTCCCCGGCCGGGCCGCGGGAGGAGGGCCCGGCACGGCTCCGCGCCACAGGCGGCGGGACGTTCCGCGTCCGGCGCGGGCCGGGCGCCCTGGCGGTGCGGCGGTGATCCGCGCGCCGGTCACCCGGCGGCGTCCGCCGCCGGGAGCCGCCCCCGGCCGGGGTCCGCCCTGAGACCGTCGAGGATCACGGTGGCGAGGGTGTCGTCCGGCCGCGCCCCCGGACGGCACATGACGACGCTGAGCAGCTCCACGACCTCCTGCGGCGCGATGTCCGTGCGCAGCGCGCCCTCGCGCTGCGCGCCCTCGGCTATCTCGGCGTAGAGCGCGTTCAGGGCGGAGATCAGGCCGCACACCTCCGAGCGCTCGTCCTCGGCGGGCGACCAGGACTTCAGCAGGGCCAGCGGCAGCCCGACGCTGTGCTCCACGATGAGCAGCAGGACCTGCCACCGCGAGACGGGCCGCGCGGCGAACTCCCGGGCCGCCTCCAGCAGCCGCCGCACCGTGTCGGCGGCGATCTCCTCCATCAGCGCCCGCCGATCCGGGAAGTGGCGGTAGAGCGTGCCGATGCCCACGCCGGCCGCCCGGGCGATCTCCTCCATCGAGGCCGTCGGCCCCTGTTCGGTGAACGCCTCGATCGCGGCGCCGACGATGCGCGCGCGATTGCGTCGTGCGTCGGCACGCATGGCCTCGCCCCCCCAGGAATCGGAATCACGGATTCCTCTTACTGTAGGCTCGCTTATCGGAAGCGGAACATCCGATTCATGTTGGAGTGATCATGCTGCTGGGAGTGCACCTGTTCGACCTCCCGTCGGAGGTGGACGAGATCGTCGCCCGGGCGCGGGCGGCGGCCGCCGCCGGATTCCACGGCGTCTACTTCAGCCATGTCGACTCCTGGGACGCCCTCGGCCTGGCCGCGCTGGTCGCGCGCGAGGTGTCCGGGATCGAGGTCGGGACGGCGGTGACGCCCACCTATCCGACCCACCCGATGGCGATGGCCGCTCAGGCGCTCACCGCCCAGGCGGCGGCCGGCGGCCGCCTCACCCTCGGCGTGGGGCCGAGCCATCCGCCGATCGTCGAGGGCCGGTACGGGCTGCGCTACGAACGGCCCGTCCGGCACGTCCGCGAGTACCTGACGGTGCTGACGTCCCTGCTGCGGGGCGAAGAGGTGGACTTCCGCGGGGAGACGCTCAGCGCCTCCGGCGGCGTCCGGGTGCCCGTCCCCGCGCCGCCCGCCGTGCTGCTGGCGGCGCTCGGACCGATGATGCTGCGGCTCGCGGGGGAGCTGGCGGACGGAACGGTCACCACCTGGACGCGCCCGGAGGGGATCGGCGAGCACGTCGCACCGGCGATCACGCGCGCGGCGGCCGCCGCGGGACGCCCCGATCCCCGCATCGTCGTCACCGCCCTGGTGAGCGTCACCGCCGATCCCGAGGGGGTCCGCGAGCGGGTCGCCGAGAGCCTGGGCATGGCGAACGGGCTCCCCGCCTACCGGGCGATGCTCGACCGGCAGGGCCTGTCGGCGGTCCACGAGACGGTGATCGCCGGAGACGAGACGGAGGTGGAGCGGACGCTGCGGGCCTACGCCGACGCGGGGGCCACCGAACTGGCGGCCGGCCTGATCGGCGACGCCGACGACCGGCGGCGGACCTGGGAGCTGCTGTCCTCCCTGGCCGGGGGCGGGCGAACGACGGAACGCGGACCCGCCTGAGCCGCTGCGGGAGCGGGCGGGTCCGGCCGCTCCCGCGGCGGCCCGCACCGGTCCGGGGCGTCACCGCCCTCACCGGCCCGTGCGGGTCCGTGCGCGTTCTGCGGCCCCCGCCCCGGGCGACCCGGGCGGCGCGGAACGCCCCGGCCGAGCGCGTCCCGGCCGGCCGGTCACGGCCCCGGCGCCGGGACGCCCCGTCAGTCCCGTTCGACGGCCAGGCGCTGGGCGATGAAGTGCTGCAGGCGCTGCAGCCCGCCCGCGCCCAGCATGCCGATCTGCCCCTCCAGGTCCCGCAGCACCGTCTCGGTGTCCCTCACCACCTCCGAGGACTGCATCAGCACGGTCCCCTCGCCGGTGAAGTCGAACTGGTGCTCCTCCCCCGACGTCCCGCGGATCCCCAGCAGCGAACCGGCCGTGCCGAGCACGCCGCGCACATAGCTGTGGTCGTAGTGATGGCACGGCGACGGACAGTCCGCCCACCCCAGCAGCGCCTGCGGGTCGACCCGGACCGGCGGCTCCACGAAGTGCACCGGGCCGTTGGAGGCGGCGATGAACCGGCCGGTGCCGATCAGGGTGAGGAAGCCGGGGATGATCGACTGCTTGAGGTCCAGGCCTGGCTCGAAGGCCAGCAGGTTGCCCGCCCGGATGGTGAGGTTGCCGTCGGTCAGGTCGTAGGAGTTGACGTCGAAGCCCCGGTCGGCCAGCAGCAGCTTGCCCTGCCCCTGGGCCACGATCCAGTCGCGGGCGTACAGCGGCGAGTGGAAGTTCGCGGCCACCAGCGCGTCCAGCGGACCCGCCGACAGCGACTCGAAGCGGATCTGCCCGTAGTAGGCGATCATCTTGCCCTTCTGCGCGAACCACTGGCCGTTGAGGTCCACGCAGAACACGTACGGGTTGACGTTGTCGTTGGAGGGCAGGGACACCCGGTTGTAGGTGGGAGTGGTCATCGGTTCGGCTCTCGCCCTCAGATCTTCTTCTCGCTGGCCTGCACGTACACCGTGCCCTGGCCGGACAGCTCCAGCTGGAACGCCTCGCCGGAGCCCCGGCCGATCAGATCCCGCAGGCCCAGGGAGGTGCTGAGCCTGTTCTGCACGTTGCCGCGATGGGCCACGTACGCCTGCGGGTCGACGTGGACGGGGCGCTGCGGGGTGATCGGCAGCTCGATGACGCCGCCGTGCGACAACACCGCCACCGAGCCGTGGCCGGTGAGGGTGGTGGTGAACAGGCCCTGCCCGGTCACCTGGCCGCGGATCACCCCCGCCAGCCCGCCCTGCTCGCCCAGGAACATGGTCCCCGACTGCAGCGAGGCGTCATGGACCAGCAGCCGGTCGGCCTCCACGTACAGGGTGTCGCCCTGCAGGTCGATCACGGTGACGTCCAGGCCGCCGTACCCGAACATCACCGTGCCCTGGCCGGTGACGCGCATCATCGGGACGTGCTCCCCCGCCATGGCGCGCCCCAGCGCTCCGCCGATCCCGGCGCCGGCGGTGACGGTCGGCTCGAAGTAGACCTGGCCGACGTAGGCCAGCATGGCGCCGCGCCTGCTGTACAGCTCCCGGCCCGGTCCGACCGGAGCCTGGAGCATCTTGGAGTTGATCGGGCTGAAAGCGGGCATCGTCAGATCTCCAACACTCCGCCGCCGCGCTCGGCCGGCTGGACGTACACGACTCCGTGACCCTGGTAGCGGAACTGCACGCTCTCCCCCGAGCCCTGGCCGAGGACGGTGCGCCAGTTGACGTCGGTGACGAAGTCCTGCTGCAGCTGCCCTCGATGGGCGACGTAGGCGTGCGGGTCCACCTGCAGCGGCTCGCCGGGGACGACCTCCAGCGCCACGGCCGGGCCGTCGGACAGGATCGCCACCATGCCGTGCCCCTCCACCTTGGTGGTGGCCAGGCCCTGTCCGGAGCTCATGCCGCGCAACCCGACGAACTGCACCCCGGTCCGCAGCCCGGCGTCGAGGGCCAGCAGGCTCTCCGACTCCACGTACAGCGTGTCGCCCTGCAGCGGGATCAGGGTGACCTCGGCGGCCTCGTGGGCCAGGTACACGGTGCCGTGACCGGTGACCTCCATGAGCGTCATGCCCTCGCCGGCGACCCGGCGGCGCAGCGCCCCGCGCAGTCCCTCGCCCCCGGTGATCCCCTGGCGCTTGAACGTCATCTGGCCGTCATAGGCGACCATGGAGCCGTTCAGCGCCCTGATCGTCTCGCCCATGAGGTCCACGGCGAGCATCTTCGAGCCGTTCAGCCTGAATTGCGCCACAAGCCCCCAACATAACGGTCGGCCGCCGGCCGGCGCCCGGACCACCGGTGATCGGCCGTTTCCGGACGGGGGAACCCGCGACGTCCGCACCGCCGCCCGAAGGACCCGGTTCGCCGCAAAAGATCCGCTGGTCCGGAGATCGGCGGATCATGGAAGATGTCCCCATGTGGTTCGCACCCGAGCATCGCAGCGGACGGCGCTGGATCGTGCCGGGCCTGGCGCTGGCGACGGGCGTGGCGCTGGCGGTCGCGCTGACCCTGCAGGGCCGGACCGGAGCGGGACTGGCCGCGTTGGCGGTGCTGGCGGGGTACGCCGGGCAGCTGGCCTACCGGCGGAACGAACCGGCGCTGCCGCTCAGCCCCGCGTTCGGCAGCGGCCATCGGGCGCGCGTCCATCTGCGCGCCGCCGCGTTCACCGGGGACGTGACGGCGGCCGCCCTGGTCGGCGCGGTGGTGGTGCAGGCGCTGCGGGACGGGGAGTGGCTGCCCTACCTGTGGCCGGCGGCGCTGGCCGGAGTCGTCTACACGCTGTCGGCGATGATCGCCGGCAGGATCATGTAGATCATCCGAATCCTGCGCGGACTTCCGCTCGCCGCGCCCGCCGGGCGGGCGCGGCGAGCGGGTACGGCGGCGGATGCCGCCGCGCCCCTCCCGGATGTCCTGCGTCAAGCGTCCGCGGTGCGGGCCGCCCCGCCCGAGCCGCACAGAGCGGGACGTCTGATCGGGGCGGCCGGAGCGGGCGTCGCCCGCGTCCCGCCGGATCCGCCGGCCGACGGGCCGGTGCCCGGGCATCGTGCGGGTCGGCGACCCGATGGCCTGATCCGCAGCCTGTCCCCCTGAACCCCCTGAACGCCCCCGCGCCCCCTCAGGCGGGTCCCGCGGCGTCCCGGGCCTCCCACCGCCCGTCCTCCCCCAGGGCCAGTTCCTGGGCGAGGATCGCCGCCTGGACGCGGCTGCGCAGCCCCAGCTTGGCCAGGATCCGGCTGACATGGGTCTTGGCGGTGGTCTCGGCCATGTTCAGCCGGGCGGCGATCTGGCCGTTGGACAGGCCCTCGCCCAGGCAGCCCAGCACCTGCCGCTCGCGCGGCGTCAGCTCCGACAGCCCCGGCGGAGCGGCCGCGGGGGCGGAGGGCCGTCCCGGCCCCGCGGCGAACTCCCGGATCAGCCTGCGGGTGACGGCGGGCGCCAGGATCCCCTCTCCCGCCGCCACCGTGCGCACCGCCTCGATCAGACGGTCGGCGTCGATGTCCTTGAGCAGGAACCCGGCCGCGCCCGCGCGCAACGCGCCGAAGACGTACTCGTCCACATCGAAGGTGGTCAGCACCAGCACGTCCACGCCCAGCCCGGTCAGCTCCCGGGTCGCGGAGATGCCGTCCAGGCGGGGCATGCGCACGTCCATCAGCACCACGTCGGGCCGCAGCCGGCGGGCCAGCTCCACCGCCTCCCGCCCGTCGGCGGCCTCCCCGACCACCTCGACGCCCGGGGCCGACCGCAGGATCAGCACCAGTCCCGCGCGCACCGCCGCCTGGTCGTCGGCCACCAGCACCCTGATCACCGTCGCCGTCCTCCCTCCGGTTCGTCGTCGGACGGGGCGGTCGGCAGCTCGGCCCGCACCCGCCAGCGGGCGCCGTCGGGGCCGGCGTCGAACGTCCCGCCCAGGATCGAGGCGCGCTCGCGCATCCCGATCAGGCCGCTGCCGGCGCCGGGCAGCTCGGTCGGCTCCGCGCCCAGCGGGCTCTCCACGGTGATGCTCAGCCGGCCGGGGCGATGTTCCAGGAGCACCTCGACGCGACCGGGGCCGGCGTGCTTGAGCGCGTTGGTCAGCGACTCCTGGACGATCCGGTAGGCGGCCAGCTCGACGGCGGCGGGCAGTTCCCCCGCCGTTCCGGTCACCTTCAGCCCCACCGACAGGTCGGGCCGGGCGGCGCGTTCGGCCAGCCGCTCCAGATCGGCCAGGCGGGGCGCGGCGGGCGGATCGGCCTCCTCCTCGCGGCCCTCGCGCAACAGACCGATCATGCGGCGCATCTCCGCCAGCCCCTGCACGCTGTTCTCCCTGATCACGGTCATGGCCCGGCGGACGCCGTCGCGGTCCATGTCGGGCATCCGCAGCACCGCCGCCGAATGCAGGGCCACCGCGCTGAGATGCCCGGCGACCACGTCGTGCAGCTCGCGGGCCATCCGGGCGCGTTCGGCCGTCACCGCGTTGCGCCGGTCCAGCTCCGCCAGGCGGGCCAGCTGCTCGGCCCGCTGCCGCTCCAGCTCGGCCCGATCGCGGTGGCCGCGCACCACCATCGCGGTCAGCACCGGGCTGACGAAGGTCATCCCGGCGACTCCGCCGACGATGACCGCCGCACGCCAGTCGGCGGCCAGCGGCAGGACCGCGCCGGCCAACAGCGCGGTGACGACCGCCGTGGCGGCCAGCAGCCGCCCGGCCGCGCGGCGCGGCCCGTACAGGGCGGCGGCGTACAGCGCGTCGGTGTAGATCAGCATGGTGCCCAGGCTGGGGCCGAGCACGATGTCGACGGCGGCCGCGGGGGTGGCGACGGCCAGGTCGAGCAGCGGCGAGGTGCGCCGGAACAGCATGGCCGCGCACACCCCCAGCAGCGGCGGCACCCGCCAGCCGATCCCCGGGCCGGAGCCGTCGGGGCTCCAGTGGCTGTATCCGTGGGCGCTGAGCACCAGCAGCCCCCCTGCCAGCGCCGCGACGGCCAGCAGCAGGTCATGACGGGTGGTGAGGCCGGTGGAACGCACCCGTCCATCTCACCATCTCCATGGCGGAGGCGCTCTTCTCCCCCGTCTCCTCCCCGACGCGGAGCCTTCCCCCGCACCCGTACATCCTTCGGAGGACCCGGCATTTCGGCGGGCAAGCGGAGGATCCGGCGTCCTCTCGCCGGGAGGATCGGAGCATGGACGACAACGGTGGGAACGCGCTGCTGCTCGGCGTCATCGTCGGCTGCGAGATCGGCTTCTGGGTCCTGCTGCTGGCCGGGCTGGCCGCCCGCTATCTGCTGCGGATGCGGCGCACCGGCGCGGTGCTGCTGGTGAGCGTGCCCCTGGTGGATCTGGTGCTGCTGGCGGCCACGGTGATCGATCTGCGCGGCGGGGCCACGGCCCACTTCACCCATGGACTGGCCGCGGCCTACATCGGGTTCTCGGTGGCGTTCGGGCACAGCATGATCCGCTGGGCGGACGCGCGGTTCGCCCACCGCTTCGCCGACGGTCCCCCGCCGCCCAAGCCGCCCAAGTACGGGATGGCGCGGGCCCGCTACGAGTGGCGCGAGTTCGGCAAGGCCACGGTGGCCTGGGCGGTCAGCTGCGCCCTGCTGCTCGGCGCGGTCGCCCTGGTGGGCGATGCCGAGCGCACCCGGGAGCTGCTGGCGTGGACGGGCCGGCTGACGATGGTGCTGGGGATCTGGTCGCTGTGGCCGATCACCTACACTCTGTGGCCCGCCAAGCCCAAGGGGGACGACGCCCGTCGCTCCGAGGAGAGGCGAGGAGCGTCGGTGTGAACGCCGGATCGGGCGTCCCGGCGAAGACCGCGGACGCCCGATCGGCGACCGGAGAGCGTCCGGCTCAGACGTTGAAGCCGAGGGCGCGCAGCTGTTCGCGCCCCTCCTCGGTGATCTTGTCCGGGCCCCACGGCGGCAGCCAGACCCAGTTGATCTTCACGTCCTTGACCAGGCCGTCCAGGGCGCTGGCGGCCTGATCCTCGATCACATCGGTGAGCGGGCAGGCCGCGCTGGTCAGCGTCATGTCCACGACGGCCACGCCGTCGACCACGTCGATGCCGTAGACCAGGCCCAGATCGACCACGTTGATGCCGAGCTCGGGGTCCACGACGTCCTTGAGGGCCTCGAGGATCTCCTCGTGCTCGGGTGCGATCTCGCCGACGGCCCGCTCGGCCCCGGCGGTCTCCTGGGCGCCGGTGGTCTCCTGGGCGCCGGTGGTCTCGGTCTCGCTCATGATGCCTCTCCCAGGGCTCGGGCGGTCGCGTCCTTCCACGCCATCCAGGCGAGCAGGGCGCACTTCACACGGGCGGGGTACTTGGAGACCCCGGCGAAGGCGACGGCGTCCTCCAGCACGTCCTCGTCGGGCTCGCCCTGGCCGCGCGACTGCATCAGCTCCAGGAACTCGTCCTGGATGACCATCGCCTCCTTGACCGACTTGCCGATCACCAGGTCGCTCATCACCGACGCGCTGGCCTGGCTGATGGAGCAGCCCATCGCGTCGTAGGAGACGTCGGCGATCACGGCGTCGTCCCCCACGCCCTCCAGGTGCACGCGCAGCGTCACCTCGTCGCCGCAGGTCGGGTTGACATGGTGCACCTCGGCCTCGTACGGCTCCCGCAGCCCTTTGTGGTGGGGGTTGCGGTAATGGTCCAGGATGATCTCCTGGTACATGGACTCGAGCTGCATGACGTCCTTCCTGCGACGACCTGTCCTGCTGGGTGGAACAGCCCGGGGGGGTCAGACTGTTCCGAAGAACTTCTGGGCGTGCCGGACCCCCTCGGCGAGGGCGTCCACGTCCGCGAGCGTGTTGTAGACGTAGAACGACGCCCGGGTGGTGGCCGGGATGCCGTACCGCCGGCAGATCGGCCAGGCGCAGTGGTGCCCCACCCGCACGGCCACGCCCAGCTCGTCCAGGACCTGTCCCACGTCGTGGGGGTGCAGGTCGTCCACCACGAACGAGACGGCACCGCCGCGCGCCTCGGTGGTGGTCGGGCCGATGATGCGCACGCCGGGGATGTCGCCGAGCCGCTCCAGCGCGTAGGCGGTCAGCGCCTCCTCGTGCGCGTGCACCTTGTCCATGCCCAGCTCGGTGAGGTAGTCGCAGGCCGCGGCCAGCCCGACCGCCTGGGCGGTCATGGGGACGCCGGCCTCGAAGCGCTGCGGCGGCGGCAGGAAGGTCGAGCCCTCCATCCGCACCACCTCGATCATCGACCCGCCGGTGAGGAACGGAGGCATGGCCTCCAGCAGCTCACGGCGGCCCCACAGCACGCCGACCCCGGACGGTCCGAGCATCTTGTGGCCGGAGAACGCCAGAAAGTCCACGTCCAGCGCCGTCACGTCCACCGGCTGGTGCGGCACCGACTGGGCGGCGTCCAGCAGCACCAGAGCACCGACCTGCCGGGCCCGGGCGGCGATCGGCTCGATCGGCGGGATCGTTCCCAGCACGTTGGACTGGTGGGTGAGGGCGACCAGCCTGGTCCGCTCGTTCACCAGCTCGTCCAGGTCGTCCAGGTCCAGGCGGCCGTCGTCGGTGAGGCCGAACCAGCGCAGCGTGGCCCCGGTGCGCCGGCACAGCTGCTGCCAGGGCACCAGGTTGGCGTGGTGCTCCATCTCCGACACCACGATCTCGTCGCCGGGGCCGACCTTGAACCGCTCCGCCTCCGGGCCCGCGGTGGCGGCGTTGCTCAGCGAGTAGGCCACCAGGTTGATCGCCTCGGTGGCGTTCTTGGTGAACACGATCTCGCCGGGCGCCGCCCCGATGAAGGAGGCGACGGTGGAGCGCGCCGACTCGAAGGCGTCGGTGGCCTCCTCGGCGAGCAGGTGCGCCCCCCGGTGGACCGCGGCGTTGTGCCGCTCGTAGAACTCCCGCTCGGCGTCCAGCACCCGAACGGGCTTCTGCGAGGTCGCGCCCGAGTCGAGGTAGACCAGCGGACGCCCGCCGCGCACCGTCCTGGACAGCAGCGGGAAGTCCTTCTTGATCTCCTCGGGCAGCAGGGTCATGAGACGGCCCCCGCCTTCGCGTACTTCTCGTAGCCCTCGTTCTCCAGCACCTCGGCCAGCTCGGGACCGCCCTCCTCGACGATCCGGCCGCCGGCGAACACGTGCACGAAGTCGGGCTTGACGTACCGCAGGATCCGGGTGTAGTGGGTGATCAGCAGCACTCCGGTGTCGCCGGCGGCGCTGAAACGGTTGATGCCCTCGGAGACCACCTTGAGCGCGTCCACGTCCAGCCCGGAGTCGGTCTCGTCCAGCACGGCGATCTTCGGCTTGAGCATCTCCAGCTGCAGGATCTCGTGCCGCTTCTTCTCACCGCCGGAGAAGCCCTCGTTCAGCGAGCGCTGAGCGAAGGCCGGGTCGATGGACAGCGCCTCCATCGCCTCCTTCATCTCCTTGGTGAACACCCGCAGCTTGGGGGCCTCGCCGCGCACCGCGGTCACCGCGGCGCGCAGGAAGTTCGACACCGACACGCCCGGGACCTCGACCGGGTACTGCATGGCCAGGAACAGGCCGGCGCGGGCGCGCTCGTCCACGCCCATCGCCAGCACGTCCTCGCCGTCCAGCGTGACCGAGCCGGCGGTGACCTCGTACTTGGGATGCCCGGCGATCGCGTACGCCAGGGTGGACTTGCCGGAGCCGTTCGGCCCCATGATCGCGTGGGTCTCGCCGGACCGGACGGTCAGGTCGACACCGCGCAGGATCTCCTTGGATCCGCCGGAGCCGTCGCCGACGGAGACGTGGAGGTCGCGGATCTCTAGCGTGGCCATATCTGTCTCGAAACCTTCGTGTGGATGTGGTCTTAGTCGTCCTGGGAGCCGGACCGCAGCGAGACGAGCACATCGTCCCCGTCGAGCCGGACACGGTAGGTCGGCACCGGCGCGCTGGCCGGCGGGTTGGTGGGCTTGCCGGTGCGCAGGTCGAAGCACGAGCCGTGCAGCCAGCACTCGATCGTGCCGTCGTAGACCTCGCCCTCCGACAGCGCCACCTCGGCGTGCGAGCACACGTCGCGCAGCGCGAACACCTCGCCGCCGGTGCGCACCAGCACCACCGGGGTGTCGTCGATCTCCACCGGCAGCGCCCCGTCCTCGGGGATCTCCGCCAGGCGGCAGACCTTCACGAACTCCTCGTCGCTCACCGCTCGAACTCCCGGTCCAGCTCCGCCTCGATCGCCTCCTGCACCTTCTGGCGCACCTCGGGGACCTCGATCTTGTCGACCAGCTCCCCCAGGTAGCCGCGCACCACCATGCGCCGCGCCTCGTCCCGCGGGATGCCGCGGGCCTGCAGGTAGAACAGGTGCTCGTCGTCGAGCCGGCCGCTGGCGCTGGCGTGCCCGGCGCCGACCACCTCGCCGGTGAGGATCTCCAGGTTGGGCACCGAGTCGACCCGGGTGCCGTCGGTGAGCACCAGGTTGCGGTTGAGCTCGTAGGTGTCGGTGCCCTCGCCCTCGGCGCGGATGATCACGTCGCCGATCCAGACGGCGTGCGCGTCCTGCCCCTGCAGGGCGCCCCGGTAGTCGACCCGGCTGCGGCAGTGCGGCACCGCGTGGTCGACCAGCAGCCGGTGCTCGATGTGCTGGCCGGCGTCGACGAAGTAGACGCCGTACAGCTCGGCGTCGCCGCCGGGCGCCTGGTAGGACACCGAGGGGGCGATCCGCACCAGGTCCCCGCCCAGCGAGACGACGAACCCGGTGAAGCGGGCGTCGCGGCCGAGCCGGGCGTGCTGGTGGGACAGATGGACGGCGTCGTCCTCCCAGTCCTGGAGGCTGATCACCGTGAGCTTGGCGCCGTCGCCGACGGCGAACTCCACGTTGTCGGCGTAGGTCGCCGACCCGTGATACGCCAGCACCACGGTGGCCTGCGCGAACGGCTCCACGATCACGGTGGTGTGGCCGTAGGCGGCCCGGGCCGCGTCCTCGCCGTCGAACCGCAGCACGGTCGGCCGGGAGGCGACCGCCTCCTTGGGCACGGTGACGACGGTGGCCTCGGTGAACGAGGCGTAGGCCTGAGCGCTCACCCGGTCGCCGGGCACGTACGTCCCGCCCGGCCGGGGGTCGTCGCGCCCCACCCGCTCGACCTTCACCTCGGGGGCCGCCTCGATCTCGAGGCGGATCTCGCCGCGCCCCTCGGCGCCCTTGTGCAGGTCCCGCAGGCGACGCAGCGGGGTGAACCGCCACTCCTCCTCACGACCGGTGGGCACCGGGAAGTCCGCCACGTCGTAGGAGGACTTCTTGTGCAGGGTCGACAGAGGCCTGGTCTCCAGCCCCATCAGCCGACGGCTCCTTCCATCTGCAGCTCGATCAGGCGGTTCAGCTCGAGGGCGTACTCCATGGGCAGCTCGCGCGCGATGGGCTCGACGAACCCGCGCACGATCATCGCCATCGCCTCGTCCTCGCTCAGACCGCGGCTCATCAGGTAGAACAGCTGGTCCTCGGACACCTTGGAGACGGTGGCCTCGTGCCCCATCTCCACGTCGTCCTCGCGGACGTCCACGTACGGGTAGGTGTCGGAACGGCTGATGGTGTCGACCAGCAGCGCGTCGCACTTGACCGTGGACTTGGAGTGCTCGGCGCCCTCCTGCACCTGGACCAGGCCGCGGTAGGAGGTGCGGCCTCCGCCGCGCGCCACCGACTTGGAGACGATGGTGCTGGAGGTGTGGGGGGCGGCGTGCACCATCTTGGCGCCGGCGTCCTGGTGCTGGCCCTCACCGGCGAAGGCGATCGACAGGGTCTCGCCCTTGGCGTGCTCGCCCAGCAGGTAGACCGCCGGGTACTTCATGGTGACCTTGGAGCCGATGTTGCCGTCGACCCACTCCATGGTGGCGCCCTCGTAGGCGACGGCGCGCTTGGTCACCAGGTTGTAGACGTTGTTGGACCAGTTCTGGATGGTCGTGTAGCGGCAGCGGGCGTCCTTCTTGACGATGATCTCCACGACCGCCGCATGCAGCGAGTCCGACGAGTAGATCGGCGCGGTGCACCCCTCGACGTAGTGCACGTAGGCGCCCTCGTCGACGATGATCAGGGTCCGCTCGAACTGGCCCATGTTCTCGGTGTTGATCCGGAAGTAGGCCTGCAGCGGGATCTCCACGTGCACGCCCGGCGGCACGTAGATGAACGAGCCGCCCGACCACACCGCGGTGTTGAGCGCGGCGAACTTGTTGTCGCCGGGCGGGATGACCGTGCCGAAGTACTCCTGGAAGAACTCCGGGTGCTCGCGCAGCCCGGTGTCGGTGTCGACGAAGATGACGCCCTTGCGCTCCAGGTCGTCGCGGATCTTGTGGTAGACGACCTCGGACTCGTACTGCGCCGCCACCCCGGCGACCAGGCGCTTCTTCTCGGCCTCGGGGATGCCGAGCTTGTCGTAGGTGTTCTTGATGTCCTCGGGGAGCTCGTCCCAGCTGGCGGCCTGCTTCTCGGTGGAGCGGACGAAGTACTTGATGTTGTCGAAGTCGATGCCCGACAGGTCCGAGCCCCAGGTGGGCAGCGGCTTCTTCTCGAACAGCCGCAGGCCCTTCAAGCGCAGCTCGAGCATCCACTCCGGCTCGTTCTTCTTGGCGGAGATGTCACGGACGACCTCTTCGCTCAGGCCGCGCTTGGCGGAGGCGCCCGCGGTGTCCGGGTCGGCCCAGCCGAACTTGTACTTGTCGAACCCTTCCAGCTCGGGGTGGGTTTCGATAGTCATAGGGAGGCCCTCCCGGACTCCTCGTCGTCGTTGTCTCGTCTCGCCTGGGATGCGCCGTCGGTCCCGGCGCTCAGGTCGCGCGGGCTGACGTGGGTGGTGCAGATCCCGTCGCCGTGCGCGATGGTGGCCAGCCGCTGCACGGGGGTGTCCAGCAGCCGGCTGAACGCCTCGGTCTCGGCCTCGCACAGCTGCGGGAACTCCGCGGCCACGTGCGCGACGGGGCAGTGGTGCTGGCACAGCTGCTGCCCGCCGGCGCGGGGGGCGCTGACGGCGGCCGCGGCATAACCGTCGGCCGACAGCGCCTCGGCCAGCACGCGGACCCGCTGGTGCGGCGGAGCCGCGCGGACCACCGGACGGTAGCGCCGTTCCAGATCGGCGATCTGGCGCCGGGCGAACTCCGACACCGCGGCGCCGCCGGCCTTCTCGGCCAGGAACCGCAGCGCGGCGGTCGCCAGGTCGTCGTAGGCGTGCACGAACGCGCTGCGCCCGGCGTCGGTGATGGCGAACCACTTGGCCGGCCGGCCGCGCCCGCGGCGGGCCTGCGGACGCACCCGCCTGACCTCGATCATGCCCTCGGCCAGCAGCGCGTCCAGATGCCGCCGGACGGCGGCGGGGGT
This sequence comes from Thermomonospora catenispora, assembly GCF_006363815.1. Taxonomy (GTDB): domain Bacteria; phylum Actinomycetota; class Actinomycetes; order Streptosporangiales; family Streptosporangiaceae; genus Thermomonospora; species Thermomonospora catenispora. Next base: position 47,767 of record NZ_RRYT01000007.1, on the reverse strand, counting down.
GAGGCCGACCCGCTCGCCCAGCGCCGACGCGGTGATCGGGCCGTGCTCGAGGATGAGCCGCGCCACGCGGGCACGCGTGCTCCGCTCGCCGTGGCCGTCGGCCGTCCCGGCGAGCGAAGGCACGCTGGTCCTCCCGCCCACGTTTTTCACAACATCAGTGTGGCGTAATTCCTTCCCCCGCCACAAACGCCGCCGGATGCAGTACCTCACGCAGGTAAGCCTTACCTAAGCTGCGAAAACGCGGCGGCGCGGAGCCGGGGCGGTGCCCGGCGCCGGCCCGCTCCAGGCCGGGACGGACGGCGGGGAGGACGGGCCGACGGGCCGCCCGGACGCCCCGGGGAGCACCCCCTCCCCTCCCGTCACCGGGGGCGCTCGCGGGAGGGCCCGGAGACCGACCTAGACTCAGGGTCATGGTTCCCCCCGGCGAGTGCGCGGTCGAGCTGGAGGCGCTGGTCAAGCGCTACGGCTCGATCACCGCCGTGGACGGCATCGACCTGCGCGCCGAGCACGGCGCGATCACCGCGCTGCTCGGGCCCAACGGCGCGGGCAAGACCACCACGATCGAGATCTGCGAAGGCTACCGGCGGGCCGATTCGGGAACGGTCCGGGTGCTGGGCCTGGACCCCGTCCGCGACGCCCGCGAGCTGCGCCCCAGGATCGGGGTGATGCTGCAGTCCGGCGGGATCCCGGGCACCGCCCGCGCCGGAGAGTGGCTGCGCCTGATCGCCTCGTTCCACGCCCGGCCGCTGGATCCGGCCGCGCTGCTGGACCGGCTGGGCCTGGCGGCGCAGGCGCGCACCCCGTTCCGCCGGCTGTCGGGAGGCCAGCAGCAACGGCTGTCGCTGGCCGCGGCCGTGGTGGGGCGGCCGGAGCTGGTGTTCCTGGACGAGCCCACCGCCGGGCTGGACCCGCAGGCCCGGCACGCCACCTGGGAGCTGGTGACCGGCCTGCGCGACGCGGGGGCGAGCGTCATCGTGACCACCCACCACATGGACGAGGCCGAACGGCTGGCCGACCAGGTGGTCATCGTGGACCGGGGCCGGGTGGTGGCGCGCGGCACCCCGGCCGAGCTGACCGGGGCCGAGCGGCAGCTGCGGTTCCGCGCCCGACCCGGGCTGGGGCTGGAGGAGCTGCTGGCGGCGCTGCCGCCCGGCAGTGTCGCCAAGGAGTCCCCGGCCGGGCACTACCTGATCGAGGGGGACGTGCAGCCGGAGCTGCTGGCCACCGTGACCGCCTGGTGCGCCTCGCACGGGGTGACCACCGAGGATCTGCGCATCGAGCGGCGCACTCTGGAGGACGTGTTCCTGGAGCTGACCGGACGGGAGCTGCGCTCGTGAGCGGCACGCTGGACCTGACGCCCGCCCCGGCCGCCGCGCCGCTGCGCGCGATGGTGGCCGCGCAGGCGTCGTTCGAGCTGCGCACCCTGCTGCGCAACGGGGAGCAGCTGCTGCTCACCATGGTCATCCCGGTGCTGCTGCTGGTGCTGTTCTCCACGACCGGCCTGCTGGACCTGGGGCCCGGGGAGCGGGTGGACTTCCTGACGCCGGGCGTGCTGGCGCTGGCGGTGATGTCGACGGCGTTCACCGGACAGGCCATCGCCACCGGGTTCGAGCGCCGGTACGGGGCGCTCAAGCGGCTGGGGGCCACCCCGCTGCCGCGCGGCGGGCTGATCGCCGCCAAGACCCTCGCGGTGCTGGCGGTCGAGCTGATGCAGACGGCGCTGATCTGCGCGGTCGCCCTGGCGCTGGGCTGGAGCCCGCACGGCGGGATCGGCGGCGCGCTGTCGGCGGTCGCGCTGGTGCTGGCGGGCACGGCGGCGTTCAGCGGGTTCGGGCTGCTGATGGCCGGGACGCTGCGCGCGGAGGCGACGCTGGCCGCCGCCAACCTGGTCTACCTGCTGCTGTTGGCGCTGGGCGGCGTGGTGTTCCCGCTGGACCGCTTCCCCGCCGGGATGGCCGCCGCGCTGGAGCTGCTGCCGATCGCGGCCCTGTCGGACGGGCTGCGCCAGGTGCTGCAGCAGGGCGTCGCGCTGCCGGCGGGCGCGCTGGCGACCCTGCTGGCGTGGGCGGTGGTCGGACCGGTCCTGGCGGCCCTGTTCTTCAAGTGGGAATGACGGCCTCGGCCGAGGCGGACGGCTCGCATCGGCGCCCGAGCCGGCGGATCCGGGTCCCGCGCCGGCTGTCCATGGAGGCGATCCCGCCGCCCGCGCTGGTCCTGCTGGGCGTGGTGTCGGTGCAGGCCGGCGCGGGCGTCGCCAAGCACCTGTTCGCGGTGCTGCCGCCGTCGGCGGTGGTGCTGCTGCGGCTGGCGACCTCGGCGGCGGTGCTGGGGTTCCTCAGCCGCCGGGCGCTGCGGACCCTGCCGCGCGACCACACCCGCGGCGACCTGGCCGTGGCGATCGCGTTCGGGCTGACGCTGGCGGTGATGAACGCCTCCATCTACCAGGCGTTCGCCCGGATCCCGCTGGGGGTGGCGGTCACCATCGAGTTCCTCGGGCCGCTGGCGGTGGCCATCGCCTCCTCGCGCCGGGCGCTGGACCTGGTGTGGGCGGCGCTGGCGTTCCTGGGGGTGGCGTCGCTGGCCCGGGGCGACGGCGCCGTCGATCCGGCGGGGGTGGGCTTCGCGTTGCTGGCGGGCGCGGCGTGGGCGGGGTACATCCTGCTCAGCGCGGCCACCGGCAGGCGGTTCGCCGGCTCCTCGGGTCTGGCGGTGGCCAGCATCGCGGCGGCGGCGGCGATGCTGCCGCTGGGCGCCGCCGCGGGCGGGACGGCGCTGCTGAACCCGGTGCCGCTGCTGCTCGGGCTGTGCGTGGGCCTGCTGTCGTCGGTGATCCCGTACTCGCTGGAGCTGGAGGCGCTGCGGCGGATGCCGGCCCGGGTCTTCGGGATCCTGATGAGCCTGGAGCCGGCGGTGGCGGCCCTGATCGGCCTGGTGGTGCTGCAGGAGGTGCTGTCGCCGGTGGAGTGGGCCGCCATCGGGTGCGTCATGGTCGCCTGCATCGGCGCCACCCGGGGCGCGCCCGAGGCGCCCGAGGCCTGAAAACCCGAGCCGGGCCGCCCCGGCGGGGGGACCTCAGGCGGGCTGGGGGACGGGGCCCCCGGCCGGGGCGGGCGCCCCGCCGGGGACGACGAGGGGACCGCGCGTGCGGGTGGCGAAGCAGACCCGCAGCACGGCGATCCACAGCACCGCCGCGCCGAGCATGTGCAGCGCCACCAGGATCTCGGGCACGCCGAGGAAGTACTGCACGTACCCGATCGCGCCCTGGGCGAGCTCCAGCGCCAGCGCCTCCAGGGCGCGCCGCCGCACCGCGGCGGGCGCGCCGGTCCGCCACAGCGCGACCACGAGCGTCGCGGTGAGCGCCACGGTCAGCCAGGCCAGCAGGCTGTGCACGCGTGTGACCTGCACGATCTCGAAGGAGAACCGTTCGGCGCGGTCGTCGCCGGCGTGCGGGCCGGTGCCGGTGACGACGGTGCCCGCCACCATCAGCGCCGCCGTCGCGGCCACCAGGGCCAGCGTCAGCGCGCGCACCCGCTCCCCCACCAGACGGCGGGCCGGCTCGTCGCCCTCCCCGGCCCGCACCCACAGGGCCACCGCCGGGACCAGCACGACCGGGGACAGCATGAAGTGCCCGGCCACCACCGCCGGGTGCAGGTCGCTGAGCACGGTCAGGCCGCCCCAGAGGGCCTGCGCCACCACCCCCGCCGGCTGCAGCGCGGCCAGCAGCACCAGGTCGCGCCGCCGCGGCGCCGAGCGCCACGTCGCCGTCAGCACCGCGACCGCCGCGCCCAGCACCAGGAAGGTCAGCGTCCGGTTGCCGAACTCGATGGCCATGTGCACCGGCGAGTGGTCCGGCGAGGACGTCGGGATCATGCTCTCGGGGGTGCACTTGGGCCAGGTCGAGCAGCCCAGTCCGGACTTGGTGAGCCGGACCGCACCGCCGGTGACGATGATTCCGGCGTTGACGATCACTGAGAACAGCGCCAGTGCGCGCACCGACCCGGGGGTCGGGCGCCAGATCGCGTCACGGAGTCTGACCAGGGGATTGCGGGTGCGGTCGGTCACGGCACTCATGGTATGGCCGCACCCCCGAGGTCCCGTCCGGGCCCCCGCGGCTCATGCCCCGGGCGGCGGCCCGGGCGGGTCCGCCCAGGGCTCGGGCGCCGGTCGCAGCCCGGGAACGGACAGGAACGCCCGGCGGGCCGCCGCCATCAGCTCCAGCAGCGCGTCGCGCCGCTGGACGAGCCAGGCCGGGTCGGCGGTCCCCCGTTCGGCGCGCTTGTGCAGCAGCGCCAGTTCGGTGGCCGCCAGCTGGTAGTCGCTCATGGCCCGCGCCGCCGCCGGGCCGCCGACGGAGCGGGCCCACCGGCGGGCGGCCCGGCGGGTCGCCATGCTTCCCAGCATCCGCACGTCCTGCGGCGTGACCAGCCCGGTCGGCTGGTAGGCGGGCAGATAGCGGGCGATCCGGTGGACGGTGTCGCGTCGTTCCACCGCCACCACGACGATCAGCGCCAGCAGCAGGAGGAAGTCCATCACATAGACGACGACCAGGCCGAACGCGCCGAACGCGGTGGCGCCGTTCCACAGGCCGTGCAGCACCATCGCCGCCAGCAGCCCCAGCGCCGGCGCCACGACCCGGCCGGTGCGATGGGTGGCCGACCAGGCGACGCCCAGCCCGAGCATCGAGGTGAACAGCGGATGGCTGAGCGGGGCGATGATCCCGCGCAGCACGAACACCGCGGTGAGCTGCTGGGCGCCGCCCTCCTCCAGGGCCCGGATGTAGTAGGTGACGTTCTCCATCATCGCGAAGCCCAGGCCGACCATCGCGGCGTAGAGGATCCCGTCGGCGAACCCGTCGATCTCGCTGCGGTGGAACCACAGCAGCCCGAACAGCACCGCGCCCTTGAGGGTCTCCTCCACCAGCGGGGCGCCGAGGGTGGCGCTGATGAAGTGCCCCTCGGCCTCCCCGAACGTCGGCACCGTGAGATAGATCATGCCGGCGGTGTTGAGGATCAGCGCGCCCAGCACCGCCACCCCGGCGCCCCACATGAACGACAGCAGCACCGTGCGGGGCGGTTCGGGCTCCATCCGGTCCAGCGCCAGCACCAGCGCGGTCAGCAGCGGCACCGGAAGGATCGCCAGCAGCAGCGCCGCCACGAACCCGACCCCGCCGAACCAGGCGTACAGGCCGAGCATGATCAGCGCGCACAACGAGGAGACGACAAGGCCGATGATCAGGCCGATGGGCGGCCGTCCGGGGACCCGTCCCTCCAGCACCGCCTTGGAATCCACGCGCACCATGCGGCGAGCGTAATCGACCGGCGACCGCTCTCCGCAGGTCACGGACCCGCCCCGCGGTCCGCCGGGAGCGGTCCGCGGGACCGCGCGCGGGGCCGGGGCGCCGCCCGCGCCGGTGGGCCGGGGGCGGCGGGATCGCGGCCGGCGGGGTCAGAACAGCAGCGGGTCGAAGGCGACCGCCGCGAACAGCAGCGCCAGGTAGGCGTTGGAGAGGTGGAAGAAGCGCATCGGCCGCAGCTTCACGCCGGTCAGCCCGGAGCGGACCCGGTGCAGCAGCCGATGCCCCTCGGCCAGCAGCACCGCGCCGAGGACGAGGGCGACCGCCCCGTAGACGACGCTCATCCCGGCGACCGGCCACAGCACCAGGGAGCACAGCACGGTGGCCCAGGTGTAGGCGAGGCTCTCCAGCACGACCCGCCGCTCGCCGGCCACCACCGGCAGCATCGGCACCTTGGCCACCGCGTAGTCCTCGCGGTACCGCATCGCCAGCGTCCAGGTGTGCGGCGGGGTCCACAGGAACACCACCATGAACAGCACGAAGGGGGGCCAGTCCAGCGAGCCGGTGACGGCGGCCCAGCCGATCAGCGCCGGCATGCAGCCGGCGATCCCGCCCCACACCACGTTCTGCGGGGTGCGCCGTTTGAGCAGCAGGGAGTACCCGAACACGTAGTAGACGATGGCGCCCGCCGACAGCGCCGCGGCCAGCGCGTTCACCGTCAGCGCGAACCCGACGGTCGACGCGGCGGCCAGCACGATCCCGAAGGTCAGCGCCTCGGTGGGGGTGACCTGGGCGCGGGCCAGGGGGCGCCGCCGGGTGCGCCGCATCTTGGCGTCGATGTCCCGGTCGATGTAGCAGTTGATCGCGTTGGCCGCGCCCGCGGACATGGTGCCGAACACCAACGTGGCCAGCGCGGTCTCCAGCGGCGGCAGTCCTCCGGCCGCCAGGAACATCGCCGGCAGCGTCGTGATCAGCAGCAGCTCGATGACCCGCGGCTTGGTCAACGCCACATAGGCGCGCAGCAGGGCGCCGAACGGGCGGCGGGCCGCGTGCGCCGGCACGGCGGCGTCCACCGCGCCGACCGTGGCCGTGCCCGCGATCTCGGTCCCGGGCTTGTTGATGAGCACCGTCACAGCTGATCCATGTCCATGTACGTCCCGGAGGTCCCCGACCCCCGTCGGTGCCCCCGAGACCGGGCCGCACCTCGTCTGTGGAATGTGAACAAAGCGGCCTGTCGTCAACCGCGCAATCACTGTAGTGCGGCGCCCCCGAGGTCCTTGCACCGGGGCACCGAACGGGGGACGCCCGGGGGGCCGCCGGACGCCCCGCCGGGTGAGCGCGAGACCACCCCGGCGTTCCCCCCGACGGGTGGTTAGGGGCGCGGGGGTCGGGGCAAGGGTGGGACGGGCATGCCGGTGCGCCGCGGCACGCCCGCCGAGGCCCCGCGGGACGATCAGGCCGGATGCTTCTTGGATAGGCTCGGAGCCGCGGTGCGCAGGCGGTCCCGGTCCTGACGAATGGAGCGACGAGCGGTGGCGTGATCCGGACGACGGTCCGGGCCGCACGGCGGAGTGAGCAGTGCGTCCGCCTGTGGGAGGCGGACGCGGACCCTGGAGAGGAAACTGAGCGTTCCGGTGACTACGGACAGCAGCACGATCGAGTGGTCCGATCTGGACCGGCGGGCCGTGGACGTGATCCGCGCCCTGGCGATGGACGCGGTCGAGGAGGCGGGCTCGGGGCACCCGGGAACCGCGATGAGCCTGGCCCCGGCCGCCTACCTGCTCTTCCAGCGCTTCCTGCGGCACGATCCGACCGACCCGGCCTGGCCGGGCCGGGACCGGTTCGTGCTGTCGGCGGGGCACTCCAGCCTCACCCTCTACATCCAGCTGTACCTGTCGGGGTACGGGCTGGACATCACCGATCTCAAGCAGTTGCGCAAGTGGGGCAGCCTCACCCCCGGCCACCCCGAGCACGGGCACACCGCGGGCGTGGAGACCACCACCGGTCCGCTGGGACAGGGCCTGGCCAACGCGGTCGGCATGGCGATGGCGGCGCGCCGGGAGCGCGGGCTGTTCGACCCCGACGCCGATCCGGGCACCAGCCCCTTCGACCACCGCATCTGGGTGATCTGCTCCGACGGCGACATCGAGGAGGGCATCAGCCACGAGGCCTCGGCCCTGGCCGGTCACCAGAAGCTGGGCAATCTGATCGTCCTCTACGACGACAACCACATCTCCATCGAGGACGACACCGCGATCGCGATGTCGGAGGACGTGCTCAAGCGGTACGAGGCCTACGGCTGGCACGTGCAGCGGGTCGACTGGACCGCCGGCGGCGAGTACCGCGAGGACGTGGGCGCGCTGGCGCGGGCGCTGGAGGAGGCCGAGGCGGTCACCGACCGGCCGTCGTTCATCGCGCTGCGCACCATCATCGGCTGGCCCGCCCCCAACAAGAAGAACACCGGCAAGATCCACGGGGCGGCGCTGGGCCCCGAGGAGGTGGCCGCCACCAAGCGGATCATGGGCATGGACCCCGAGCAGACGTTCGTGGTGCCGCCCGAGGTGCTCACGCACGCCCGCAAGGTGATCGATCGGGGCCGCGAGCTGCACGCCGAGTGGACCGAGGCGTACAAGGCGTGGCGGTCGGCGCACCCCAAGCGGGCCGCCGAGTACGACCGGATCTCCGAACGGCGGCTGCCGGCGGGCTGGACCGACGCGCTGCCGACGTTCCCGGCGGGCAAGGAGATCGCCACCCGCGCCGCGTCCGGGGAGATCCTGACCGCGCTGGCGCCGGTGCTGCCGGAGCTGTGGGGCGGGTCGGCGGACCTGGCCGAGAGCAACAACACCACGATGAAGGGCGAGCCGTCCTTCATCCCCGAGGAGTTCCAGACCAAGGCGTTCCCCGGCAACCGGTACGGCCGCACCCTGCACTTCGGGGTCCGCGAGCACGCGATGGGGGCGATCTGCAACGGCATCGCCCTGCACGGGGGCACCCGGCCGTACGGGGGCACGTTCCTGGTGTTCAGCGACTACATGCGGCCGGCGGTGCGGCTGGCGGCGCTGATGAAGCTGCCGGTGACGTTCGTGTGGACGCACGACTCGATCGGGCTGGGCGAGGACGGGCCGACCCACCAGCCGGTGGAGCACCTGTGGTCGCTGCGCGCGATCCCGGGCCTGGACGTGGTGCGCCCGGCCGACGCCAACGAGACCGTGGTGGCGTGGCGGACGATCCTGGAGCACACCGACCGGCCCGCCGGGCTGGCGCTGACCAGGCAGAAGGTGCCGACCTTCGAGCGGAACGGGGAGCTGGCGTCCGCCGAGGGCGTCGCCAAGGGCGGCTACATCCTGGCCGACGCCTCCAACGGCCGCCCGGACGTGATCCTCATCGCCACCGGCAGCGAGGTGTCGATCGCGCTCGAGGCGCGGCGGATCCTGGAGTCCGAGGGCACCCCGACGCGGGTGGTGTCGATGCCGTGCGTGGAGTGGTTCGAGGCGCAGGAGGAGTCGTACCGCTACCACGTGCTGCCGCACTCGGTGCGCGCCCGGGTCGCGATCGAGGCCGGGGCCGGGCTGGGCTGGCGGACCTACGTCGGCGACGCCGGCGAGATCGTCAGCCTGGAGCACTTCGGCGCCTCGGCCGACTACAAGACGTTGTTCCAGCAGTTCGGCTTCACCCCGGACCGGGTGGTCGCCGCCGCGCACGCCAGCCTGATCAAGGCCGGTGTGGAGGGCCAGGGCCGCGGCGAGACGACCGGGAACTGACACACCCGTCACAGCGAGGAGACACCGGTGAGCGAGACACTGCACAAGCTCTCGAGCGAGGGCGTGGCGATCTGGCTGGACGACATCAGCCGGGACCGGCTGCGCACCGGCAACCTGGAGGACCTGATCCGCGACCGGCAGGTGGTCGGGGTCACCTCCAACCCCACCATCTTCGCCAAGGCGCTGAGCAAGGGCCGGGCCTACGACGAGCAGCTGCGCGACCTGGCGGTGCGCGGCGTGGACGTCGAGGAGGCCGTCCGGATGATCACCACCTACGACATCCGGTGGAGCTGTGACGTGCTGCGGCCGGTGTACGAGCGCAGCGACCACGTCGACGGCCGCGTGTCCATCGAGGTGGATCCGCGGCTGGCCCGGGACGCCGAGAGGACCGTGGCCGAGGCGCGGGCGCTGTGGTGGCTGGTGGACCGGCCCAACCTGTTCATCAAGATCCCGGCGACCCGGGAGGGGCTGCCCGCGATCACCCAGGCGATCAGCGAGGGCATCAGCGTGAACGTGACGCTGATCTTCTCGCTGGAGCGGTACGGCCAGGTCATCGACGCCTACTTCGAGGGCCTGGAGAAGGCGCGCGCGGCGGGCCGGGACATCTCCCAGATCGCCTCGGTGGCCTCGTTCTTCGTCAGCCGGGTGGACACCGAGATCGACAAGCGGCTGGACAAGATCGGTTCGGCGGAGGCCAAGTCCCTCAAGGGCAAGGCGGGGGTCGCCAACGCGCGGCTGGCCTACGCGCTGTACGAGGAGAAGATCGCCTCCGACCGGTGGAAGGCCCTCAAGGACGCCGGGGCCCGGCCGCAGCGTCCGCTGTGGGCCTCGACCGGGGTGAAGGACCCCTCCCTGCCCGACACCCTCTACGTGGAGGAGCTGGTGGCGCCCGGCACGGTGAACACCATGCCGGAGGCGACGCTGGAGGCGGTGGCCGACCACGGGCGGATCCGCGGCGACTCGGTCCGCGGCGCCTACGACGAGGCCCGCGCCCACATGGCCGCCCTGCAGGAGGCCGGCGTGGACTACGACGACGTCGTGCGGGTGCTGGAGGAGGAGGGCGTGGACAAGTTCGAGGCGTCCTGGCAGGAGCTGCTGGGCACGGTCGAACGCGAGCTGGCCGACAAGGGGGGCGCCCGGTGACGTCGGTGGTCACTGCGGGCGGCGTGTCGGTGACGATGCGCGGCCCGGTGATCGACGAGGCCGAGGCGGTGCTGGACCGGCTGGTCACCGACGGGGTCCCGGCCTCGCTGATGGCCAAGAACGCCCAGCTGTGGGGACCGGCGGCGGTCGAGGAGGCGAGCAGGCGGCTGGGCTGGCTGGACCTGCCGCAGACCTCGCGGTCGCTGCTGCCGGAGCTGGCCGCGCTCGCCGAACGCGTCCGCGGCGACGGCCTGGACCGGGTGGTGCTGGCCGGGATGGGCGGCTCGTCGCTGGCCCCGGAGGTGATCGCCCGCACCGCCGGGGCGGAGCTGACGGTGCTGGACACCACCGATCCCCAGCAGGTCGCGTCGGTGGCGGCGGACCGGCTGGACCGCACCGTGGTGGTGGTCTCCAGCAAGAGCGGCGGCACCATCGAGACCGACAGCCACCGGCGGGTGCTGGAGCAGGCGTTCCGCGACGCCGGGATCACCGGCGCGGAGCTGGCCAGCCGGTTCGTGGTGGTCACCGACCCCGGCTCCCCGCTGGAGAAGATCGCCCGCGAGGCCGGCTACACGGTGGTGCTGGCCGATCCGAACGTGGGCGGTCGCTACAGCGCGCTGTCGGCGTTCGGGCTGGTGCCCAGCGCGCTGGCGGGCGTGGAGGTGGCCGCCCTGCTGGACGAGGCGGCGGCACTGGTCCCGGCGCTGCACCAGCCGTACGACAACCCCGGCCTGACGCTGGGGGCGGCGCTGGGCGCCTCGGCGCTCGGCGGGCGCGACAAGCTGGCGATCGCCGATCAGGGGTCGGGGATCGGCGGGTTCGGCGACTGGGCCGAGCAGCTGATCGCCGAGTCCACCGGCAAGGAGGGCAAGGGGATCCTGCCGGTGGTGGTCGAGGGCCCCGACGCCCCCGGGTTCGCCGAGACCGAGGACACGCGGCGAGTGCTGCTGGGGGCCCGGCCGGAGGATTCCGGGCTGGGCGTGTCCGGGCCGCTGGGCGCGCAGTTCCTGGCGTGGGAGTACGCCACCGCGGTCGCCGGGCGGGTGCTGGGCATCAACCCGTTCGACCAGCCGAACGTGCAGGAGTCCAAGGACAACACCGCGGCGCTGCTGCGCGGGGCGGCCGAGGGCGAGGCCCCGACGGTGGTGGCGGGCGCGCCCGCGCTGGTGGTCGACGCGGTGGAGGTGCACGCCCCCGCCGAGCTGCTCAAGGGCGCCGCCGATCTGACGGGGGCGCTGGAGGCGCTGGTGACGGCGATCCCCGAGCGCGGTTATCTGGCGGTGATGGCCTATCTGGACCGGTCCGCCGACGCGGGCGCCGAGCGGTTGCGGCCGCTGCTGGCGCGGGCCGCCGAGCGGCTGCGCAAGACGCCGGCGGCGGTCACGTTCGGGTGGGGCCCCCGGTTCCTGCACTCGACCGGCCAGTACCACAAGGGCGGTCCGCAGAACGGGGTGTTCCTGCAGATCACCGGGGAGTCCGCGCAGGACGTGCCGGTGCCGGGCAAGCCGTACACGCTGCGGACGCTGCAGCTGGCGCAGGCCTTCGGGGACCTGCGGGCGCTGCGCTCGCGGGGCCGTCCGGCGGTCCGGATCCATCTGCGCGATCGCGCGGCCGGGCTGGAGCAGCTGCTGTCCGCGTTGAACTGACCAGCGTCATTCGCCCGGATTTCGCCCGGATCTTGTGTCGATGAGTCAGATCGACACGAGATCCGGGCGTTTTCCGCTGCGCGGCGGGGCCCGGTCCTGAAACGATGGACCGGGAGGGAGGATCGTGGCGGCCTTCGATGTGATCACCGGCGGCGGTGTGCTCGACGCGGTGCTGCGGGCACGGGAACGGCTGGCGGGCTCCGGGCTGACACAGGCGCTGGCGGACCGGGATCCGCGGCCGTGGGGCCGCCGCGGCGCCGACCGCGCCCGGCTCGGCTGGCTGAACCTGCCGAAGACCTCCCGAACGCTGGTGGACCGGCTCGCCGTCGTGGCCGCCGAGGCCCGCCGGGGCGGCCTGGACCATGTGGCGCTGCTCGCGGTGGGCCCGGAGGGGCTGGCCGCGCGCGCCGTCGCCGAGGCCGGCGGGACCGCCGCGGACGCGCTGACGGTGCTGGACGGCGGGGACCCCACGGCCCTGGAGCGCACGCTGCGGCGGCTGGACCGCACGATGGTGGTGCTGTCCAGCAAGGCCGGGGTGTCCCTCGAGGGCGACGCCCATCGGCGCATCCTGATGGCGGCGTTCCGGGAGCTGGGGATGGGCGACGCCGAGATCGCCGCGCGGTTCCTGGTGATCACCGACCACGGCAGCCCCCTGCACGGGTTCGCCAACGGGTGCGGCCACCGGGTCGGGCTGACCGATCCGGGGCTGCCCGGCCATTTCGGGGCACTGTCGGCGTACGGGCTGGCGCCGGCGCTGCTGGCCGGCGCGGACGTGCCCGCGCTGCTGGACCAGGCCGCGGCGGCGCTGCCCGCGCTTGGCCCGGGCGAGGACAATCCGGGGCTGCTGCTCGGCGCGGTGCTGGGCGGCTGTGCCCGCCCGGGACCTGAGGCCCCGGCCCGCGACAAGGTGGTGCTGCACGGCCCCGACGGTCTGGTCGGCTGGCTGACCCAGCTGGTGGCGACCGGCACCGGCCGGCGGGGCCGCGGGATCCTGCCGGTGGGGGCCGCCGGCCGCCCGGCCCCCGACGGCGCGCCCGACGCGCACACGGTCGCGCTGGACGCCGCGGCGGGCGGCGCCGCCGACACCGCGGTGTGGGGGCCGCCGGGCGCGCAGTTCCTGGTGTGGGAGTACGCCACCGCGGTGGCCGCGTGGCTGCTGCAGGTCGACCCGTTCGAGGAGGGGACGGCCCGGGCGCGACGGGTCGAGGAGGACGCGGCGGCCCTGCTGCGGGCCGGGGGGAGGCCGGCCGGCGACCCGGACTTCGTGGACGGCGACATCGAGGTCCGCGGCGACGCGACGGCGGGCGGCTGGTTCGGGCGTCCGACCGTGCGGAGCGCGCTGGAGGCCCTGCTGGCCGACGTCCCGCCCGCCGGCTATCTGACCGTGGTGGGCCACCTGACCGGCGCGGAGCCGGTGCGGCGGGTGGCGGCGGCGCTGGCGCGGCGCAGCGGCCGTCCGGTCGGCTGCGGGACGGGGCCGGGACATCTGCACTGCACCGGCTCGTTCCACCTGGACGGGCCGCGCACCGGGGCGTTCGTCGTCCTCACCGGGGAGGAGGCCGGCGACCGGCCGGTCCCGGGACGTCCTTACACGCTGGGCGGCCTGCGGGCGGCGCGGGCGCTGGCGGACGTGCGGGCGCTGCGCCGCCACGGGCTGCCGGTGCTGTGGCTGCACCTGCGCGATCCGGTGACGGGCGCGGCGCGGCTGGTCGAGACGATCGGCGGCGGTGATCCTCCCGCTTGGCACCGAACGACCGGGGAAAGAGGGACGTATATCTGATGTTGACCGCATATGTCCGGTTCGACAGACCGGACGTGCGGGCCGCACGCGGCGCGCCGGCCGGGCGCCGAGAACGCCGCGACGGCCCGATACCACTGATAGGAACGGTCCAGGAAGCCGGCAGGGGGACCCAGAGGTGACCTTCAGATCCAATCCGTTGCGGGATCCACGCGACAAGCGGCTGCCCCGGGTGGCGGAGCCCAGCGTGCTGGTGCTGTTCGGAGTGACCGGCGACCTGTCCCGGAAGAAGCTGCTCCCGGCCATCTACGACCTGGCCAACCGGGGACTGCTGCCACCGGGCTTCTCCCTGATCGGGTTCGCCCGCCGCGAGTGGGCGCACCAGGACTTCCGCCAGGTGGCCTACGAGGCGATCAAGGAGCACGCCCGCACCCCGTTCCGCGAGGACGTCTGGACGCACCTGTCCCAGGGGATGCACTTCGTGCCGGGCGAGTTCAGCGACCCGGGGGCGTTCGACGCGCTGGCCATGGCGGTCAAGGAGCTGGACGCCACCCGCGGCACCGGCGGCAACTACGCGTTCTACCTGTCGATCCCGCCGAAGTTCTTCCCGCAGGTGGTCGAACAGCTGCAACGGGCGGGGCTGGCCGAGGCCGCACCGGGCTCGTGGCGGCGGGTGGTGATCGAGAAGCCGTTCGGGCACGACCTGGCCAGCGCCCAGGAGCTGAACCGCACCGTGCACCGGGTGTTCCCGGAGGAGTCGATCTTCCGGATCGACCACTACCTGGGCAAGGAGACGGTGCAGAACATCTTGGCGATGCGGTTCGCCAACACGCTGTATGAGCCGATCTGGAACCGCTCCTACATCGACCACGTGCAGATCACCATGGCCGAGGACATCGGCATCGGGGGGCGGGCCGGCTACTACGACGGCATCGGCGCGGCCCGGGACGTGATCCAGAACCACCTGCTGCAGCTGCTGGCGCTGACCGCGATGGAGGAGCCGACCTCCTTCAGCGCCGAGGCGATCCGCGCCGAGAAGGCCAAGGTGCTCTCCTCGGTGCGGGTGCCGTCCGACCTGTCGCGGGCCACCGCGCGCGGCCAGTACGCGGCCGGCTGGCAGGGCGGCGAGCAGGTGCGCGGCTACCTGGAGGAGGACGGGATCCCGCCCGACTCGCGCACCGAGACCTACGCGGCGATCAAACTGGAGATCGAGTCCCGGCGGTGGGCCGGGGTGCCGTTCTACCTGCGCACCGGCAAGCGGCTGAGCCGCCGGGTGACCGAGGTGGCGCTGATCTTCCAGCGCGCTCCGCACCTGCCGTTCTCCGAGACCGACACCGAGGAGCTGGGCCAGAACGCGCTGGTGATGCGGGTGCAGCCGGACGAGGGCATCACGGTGCGGTTCGGCTCCAAGGTGCCCGGCACGGCCATGGAGATCCGCGACGTGAACATGGACTTCGCCTACGGGGAGTCGTTCACCGAGCACTCCCCCGAGGCGTACGAGCGGCTGCTGCTGGACGTGCTGATCGGCGATCCGCCGCTGTTCCCGCGGCAGGAGGAGGTGGAGCTGTCGTGGCGGATCCTGGATCCGATCACCGAGTACTGGGCCGAGCACGGCAAGCCCGAGCAGTACAAGGCCGGCGGCTACGGGCCCGAGTCGGCCGACCTGCTGATGGCCCGCGACGGGCGCGCCTGGCGGCGGCTGTGACGAGCGGGGGGACGGAGCGTTGAACATCGACCTCACCGACACCACGACCCGGCGGATCCAAAGCTCGCTGCGGCAGGCCCGGCACCTGATGGGCGGCCCGGCGGTGGGCATGGTGCTCACGCTGGTGATCGTCACCGACGAGTCGGCGCAGTACGACGCGGTGCGGGCGGCCAACGAGGCCGCCCGGGAGAACCCCTGCCGGGTGCTGACGGTGATCTCGCGGGAGTCGCGGGGCCGTTCCTCGCGGCTGGACGCCGAGATCCGGATGGGCGAGACCGGGCCGGGCGAGACCGTGCTGCTGCGGATGTACGGGCCGCTGGCCGAGCACGCCGACTCGGTGGTGGTGCCGCTGCTGGTGCCCGACACGCCGGTGGTGACCTGGTGGCCGGGCGGCCGGCCGCCGTCGCGGCCCGGCTCGGACCCGCTGGGGGCGCTGGCGCAGCGGCGGATCACCGACGCCTACGCCGCTCAGGACCGGCTGGGCACGCTGGCCCGGCTGGCCGAGGGCTACCAGCCGGGCGACACCGACTTCACCTGGACCCGGCTGACGCCGTGGCGGACGCTGCTGGCCTCGGCGCTGGACCTGGAGCACGCCGAGATCACCGGCGGCCTGGTGCAGGGCGAGCCGGACAGCCCGAGCGCCGAGCTGCTGGCCGCCTGGTTGTCGATCCGGCTGGGCGTCCCGATCCGGCGGGAGATCTCCGAGGGGCCGGGGCTGACCGCGGTGCGGCTGCACACCCTGGACGGCGACATCGCGATCACCCGGCCGGACGGCCGGGTGGCGACGCTGTCGCGGCCGGGACAGCCGGACCGGCAGGTGTCGCTGCAGCGGCGGCCGATGTCGGAGCTGCTGGCCGAGGAGCTGCGCCGGCTGGACCCCGACGAGGTGTACCACGAGGCGGCGACCCGCTACCTGAAGGACCTGGGCATGGGGGGCGCCTCATGACCACCCCCACGGTGCTGGTGCACCGCGACCAGACCCTGCTGGCCAGGGCCGCGGCGGCGCGGCTGGTGACCCGGCTCGTGGACGTGCAGGCCGCCCGGGGCACCGCGTCGATCGTGCTGACCGGCGGCGGGGTGGGCACCGCGGTGCTGGCCGAGCTGAACGCCACCGGCGCCCGCGACGCCATCGACTGGGGCCGGCTGGACATCTGGTGGGGCGACGAGCGCTTCCTGCCCTCCGGCCATCCCGAGCGCAACGAGACCGGGGCGCGCGCCGCGCTGTTGGACCACGTCCCGGTCGATCCGGAGCGGGTGCGGGCGATGCCGCCCAGCGACGGCCCGGACGGCCCCGACCCCGAGGCGGCGGCCGCGCGGTACGCCTCCTGGCTGCGGGCCGCCGCCCGGCCGGAGGACCACGGCCCGGTGCCGTCGTTCGACGTGCTGCTGTTGGGCGTGGGGCCGGACGCGCACGTGGCGTCGCTGTTCCCGGAGATGCCGGCGCTGTACGACGAGCGGCCGGTGGTGGCGGTGCGGGGCGCGCCCAAGCCGCCGCCGACCCGGATCACCCTGACGCTGCCGGCGATCCGGGCGGCCCGAGAGGTGTGGGTGCTGGCGGCCGGGGAGGCCAAGGCGGACGCGGTGCGGCTGGGCCTGTCGGGGGCGGGGCCGGTGCAGGTCCCGGTGGCCGGGGCGCGCGGCCGGCAGCGGACGCTGTTCCTGCTGGACCGGGCGGCGGCGGCCAAGCTGCCGCCCGGGTTGGAGCGGATCGCCTCGCCCTGAGGCGGCGGGGCGGGGGCGGCGCTCAGCCGGGGTCGCGGCGGAGCACGATCATCGCCACGTCGTCCTCACGGCGCCCGAACGCGGCCAGCACCCGGTCGCTGAACGCCTCCAGGTCGGGGTCGGCGTTCTCGGCCAGGCCGCGGAGCCGTTCCAGGTTGTCGGTGATCGGCACGTGACGATCCTCCACCAGGCCGTCGGTGTAGAGCAGGATCAGCCCGCCGGGCGGAACCTGCACCTTCTCCACGCCGATGTCCTCGGCGGGGAAGCCCAGGAGCAGACCGCCGCCCGCCCCGAACCGGGCCCGCCCGCCGACGGCGAACAACGGGGGCATGTGCCCGGCGCTGGCGACCTGGACGGCGCCCTCGTCGGGGTCGAGGGTGAGCAGGCAGATGGTGGCGGTCTGGTCCTCGTGGTAGCGGCGCAGCATCCGGTTGAGCCCGTCCAGGACCCGTACCGCGTCATGCCCCTCCACCGCGAACGCCCGCAGCGCGTGCCGCAGTTCGGCCATCACGGTGGCGGCGTGCAGCGAGTGGCCCTGCACGTCCCCGATCGCCACCAGCACCCGGTCGCCGATCGGCAGCACCTCGTAGAAGTCGCCGCCGACCTCGGCCTCCCGGCTGGCCGGCGCATAGCGGAGGGCGAACGCCCACCCCGGCACATGGGGCAGCGCGGCGGGCAGCAGGCTGCGCTGGAGGGTCTCGGAGATGGAGCGCTCCTCGGTGTAGCTGCGCAGCGCCTCCACCGCGATCGCCACGGTCTGGCCGAGCTGGCGCAGCATGTTGAAGCCGTCCTCGTCGCCCGCCCCTTCCGCCTCGACCGCCAGGCACACCGGCGGACGTCCGACCTTGGTGCGCGACATCACCATGGACACGTCGCCGATGAGGAGGGCGTCCGGCAGCACCTCCCGCCAGCGCTCGCCGGAGACGGTGGCCACCGCCGTCCCGGTGCCCTGGCCGAGGGCGACGAACCGGCCAAGCCGCTCCAGCATGTCGGGGCGGGCGCTGCGGGGCCGGAGCTCCATGGCGGGCGGCAGGCAGGCGATCCGCCGCAGCCGCCCGCCCACCGGCAGGATCATCGCCACCGACCGGACCCCGAAGACCTCGGCGGCCCCGCGCGCCGCCGCGGCGGCGAGCCGGTCGAAGGTGTCGGCGGCGTTGATGGCCAGCGAGGCGCGGGTGAGCGCGGCGAGCCGCTCGGCGAGCCGCTCGGCGATGCGGCGGGCCCGGTAGTAGCGCAGCACCGCCTGGACGGTGGCCAGGAACTCGTCTGGATCGATGGGATCGGTCAGGTAGGCGTCGGCGCCGCTGCGCAGCCCGCGGGCGCGGTCGGCGACCTCGACCGCCGCCCCGGAGATGTGGATGACCGGCAGCGAGGCGGTGTCGGGATCGGACTTGATCTGCTCGCAGACCTCGATCCCGCTGGCGTCGGGCAACCGCACGTCCAGCACCACCAGATCGGGCCGGCGCTCGGCCAGCCGCTCCCAGGCCTCGGCGGCCGAGGCGGCCTCGATGACGGTGTGCCCGGCGCGGCGCAGCCAGCTGCCGATGATGTAGCGCTTGGTCGCGGCATCGTCCACCACCAAGGTGGTCAGCGACGCGGCGTCCATCACCGCCGCCCCCGGCCGGACCCGTCGTCGTCCCGCGACGGCGGACGCAGCGGGATCCGCACCGTCACGGTGGTGCCGGAGCCCACGGCGCTGTCCAGCTCCAGCCCGCCGCCCATCGCCTCGGCCAGCCGCCGGGCGTACGGCAGGCCCAGCCCGGTGCCGCCGCCCCGGGTGCCGAGCACCTGGTAGAACTCCTCGAACACGCGTTCACGCTCGGCCTCGGGAATGCCGGCCCCCGTGTCGGACACCGTGAAGACCATGTGGTCGCCCTCGGCGCGGGCGCTCAGCCGCACCGCTCCCGCACGGGTGAAGTTCACCCCGTTGGCCAGCAGGTTGCGCAGCACGCGGGTGAGCAGAGTCTCGTCGGCGAGCGGCTGAACGTCGGCGGTCTCGGCGTCCACCTCCAGCCGCAGGCCGGCCTCCTCGGCCATCGGCTCCATCAGCGAGCGCAGCCGCTCCAGCATCAGCGGCACGTCCACCGGGGCGTTGCGCAGGACCAGCCGGCCCTCCTCGGCCTTGGCCATCTCCAGCAGTTCGTCCACCAGCGCCAAGATGGTCTGCCCGGAGTGCGCGATCAGCTCCACCTGGTGCCGCTGCTCGTCGCTGAGCGGGTCGCCGCGGCTGTCCAGCAGCAGCCGGGCCAGGCCGATCATGGAGTTGATCGGGGTGCGCAGCTCGTGGCTGATGTTGGCCCAGAACCGGTTCTTGACCTCCCCCGTCCTCCGCAGCTGGGCGGATTTGTCCTCCAGCTCGGCGTGCAGGGCCTGCAGCTCCTCGTGCTGGCGCTGAACGTTCTCCAGCGCCTCGATCAGCTCCCGGTTCTGCCGCTCCAGCTCGGTCGGCGCCGAGGTGGGCACCAGGCGGGCCAGCCGCTCGCGCACCCGGCGCACCCGATCGTCGGAGGGCGGCGGAGCGCTCGGCGGCAGGTCCTTGGACACCCGGACCACCGTGCGGCCCTCCTCCTCGTCGCTCTCGATCCGGTCGACCAGGCGGGCGGCGACCGTCATCGCCTCCCGAGGCAGCGGCCGCCCGGTCCGGCGGACGACGCCCATCTCCACCACCAGCGCCGGACGGCCGACCCGCCGGATCCGGAACACCGCCTCCACCGGCCCGTGCGCGGCGTACAGCTCCCGACCGATCTCGCTGATCGCGGCCGCCATCCGGGTCAGCTCGGAGCCGGCCAGCCCGACCGCGTCGCCGGCCTCCCGCCCGGCCTGACGGAACGCGAACAGGGCGGCCTGGTCGCGGATGCGCAGGCGCAGCAGTTCGCGGATCACCGGCTCACCTCGCCTCCGGCGGCCCCACCACCAGGACCGCCTGATCGTCGTGGTGCACCCCGGCGTCCCGCAGCAGCGTGGCGGCGATCACCAGCGGCGGGCAGCCGAACAGGCGGGGGTAGTCGCCCGGCCCCCACCGGCCGGTGAGCCCGTCGGAGTGCATCACCACCACCCCGTCGGGAGGAAGCTCATAGACGTGCTCGCGCAGGCCCTGGGCCCGATGGCCGGCGATGCCGGGAGTGGAGACCATGCCGTGCCGGCGCTCGCCCGTCACGACCCACCCGGCCACGTTGCCCAGCCCGGCGAACGTGACCAGGCCCGCCGCGGCGTCCACGGCGGCGACGGCGACCGCTCCGCCCCGAGTGTGGGCGATTCCGCGGTGGATGCGTTCCACCAGCTCGGCGGGGCGGCCCGGGAGCGGCCCCGCGCGCAGGACGCGGATCGCCTCGGCGGCGGCGCGGGCGGCCAGCGCGCCATGGCCCAGGCCGTCGCACAGCATCGCGTACACCACGTCCCCGGCTTGGCATGCGGCGTAGGCGTCGCCGCACTCCTCTTCCTCGGCGATGGGGCGGAACAGCCCGCCGCAGCGGGGCACGGAGGTCGGCGAGCCGGAGGCCTGGAAGCGGGCGGTGAGCACGGTGCCGCGTCCCGGCAGGGAGTACAGCCCGGTGTGATCGGCCATCCGGACGATCGAGCCGAGCCCGACGCCGAGGGTGCCGGCCGAGGACCGCCCGTCGACCATCATGCCGGGCACATCGGCGATGCCCGGCCCGCAGTCCACGCACACCATCTCCAACGCGGCGACCGGCCCGTCGCGGCTCACCCGCAGCAGCATCTCCCCCTGCCGGGCGTGCTTGTGCAGGTTGGCCGCGCCCTCGGTGACGGCGAGCTGGACCTGGGCGGTCCGGTCGGCGTCGAACCCGAGCCGCGGCGCCCAGCCGTCGATCACGCGGCGCAGCCGGGCGGCGACGCTGCCGTCCTCCACCCGGGTCCACAGGTACTCGTCCCGGGCCGGGAGGTCGCTCCACTCGACGATCATCGGGTCCATTTGGTCACCGTCACTCGAGTGCCTTCACCGACGACTGTCTGCAGGTCGAACTCGTCCACCAGCCGCCGCGCGCCCGGCAGGCCGAGTCCCAGGCCCTGTCCGGTGGACCAGCCGTCGGTCAGGGCCAGCCTCACGTCGGGGATGCCCGGGCCGGCGTCCTCGAACACCATCCGCACCCCGGACACGCCGGACGGACTGATCAGCCGTTCGATCCGGACCGTTCCGCCGCCGCCGTGCCCGATGACGTTGCGGGCCAGCTCGCTGGCCGCGGTGACCAGCTTGGTCCGGTCCACCAGGGACATCCGGGCGGCGCAGGCGACGGTGCGGACCGCTCTGCGGATCCGCACGATGTCGTCGCCGGTCGCGATCCGGATCTCGTGCCGGATCTCGTGCGCATCGGTCATCTGCGGTCCTGGGCCTCCGAAGGGCCGCCGTCGAGGGGGCCCGCCCCCAGCAGCCGCAGCCCCGTCTCCAGGTCCAGCGCGGTCTGCACCCCGCCCAGCGACAGCCCCAGCTCGACCAAGGTGATCGCCACCGCGGGGCGCATGCCGACCACCACGGTGCGGGCGTCCAGCAGCTGGGACATCGCGGCGATCCCGGCGAGCATCTGGCCGATGAAGGAGTCGACGATCTCCACCGCGGTGATGTCGATGACCACCCCGCGCGCCCCGGTCCGCACGATCCGCTCGGCCAGGTCCTCCCGCAGCGCCATCACGGTGCGGTCCTCCAGATCCGTCTGGATGGACACCAGCAGCACGTCCCCGGCCTTGAGGATGGGCACCCGGTCCATCAGCCGGCCTCCTCGCGCACGATCCGCACCCCGCTGCGCGCCAGCAGGTACTCCAGCGCGTCGGCGAGGCTGGCCTTGCTGACGATGTCGCCGAACTCGATGCCCAGCGCCACCATGGTCTGGGCGATCTGCGGCCGGATCCCGGAGATCACGCACTCGGCGCCCATCAGCCGGGCGGCCTTGATGGTCTTCATCAGGTGCTGGGCGACCTCGGTGTCCACCGCGGCGACCCCGGTGATGTCGATCACGGCGTACAGCGAGCCGGTGTCCACCAGCGTCTGCAGCAGGGTCTCCATCACCACCTGGGTGCGGGCCGAGTCGAGGGTGCCGACCAGCGGGACCGCCACGATCCCCTCCCACAGCTTCACCACCGGGGTGGACAGCTCCAGCAGCTGCTCGGCCTGGTCGGAGATGACCTGCTCGCGGGTGGCCGCATAGGTTTCGAACGTCAGCAGGCCCAGCTCGTCGACGGTGTGCGAGAAGGCCATCAGCTCCTCGGTCAGCCGCGGCCGGTTCGAACCGCTCTCGGTGACCAGCTCGTACACCACCTGTTTGAGGGCGAACACCCCGAAAGCGGTCTCGGTGGGAGTGAACGCCTGCCGGGCGCGGCGCCGCGACATCTCCGACAATGCCGCGGTCAGCTCATCGTGGGCGGCCTCGGCGTCCGGGCCGTCCAGCGCGCGCAGCATGAGCGAGAGCAGATCGTCCAGCTCGCCGCGCAGCTCGCCCCGGCTCAACCGACCGCGCAGCTCGGCCCCCGCCAGCTCCGTCCAGCGGTCGAGCGCCGTCTCTCGTCGTGAGCGCAGCAGTTCCACGATGTGCGTCTGCTCGCCGGGCTGCGTCGTCATCCCCACCGCTCCCCGCGTTCGTCGTGCCCGTCCACGCGCCGGAGGCCGCCGCCGCGGCCGCCCGACCCGGGCCATGGGGTGAGGGCGCCCCCCAAGCCCGCTGGCCAGGACATACCCAGGTCAAGGAAACGAACCGGGCGGGGCCGGGCGTCGAAACGGGCTCCTCACGGGTGTGCAACGGCCCCGTAACAGCCGCGCGGCACAGTGAGGGGGTCGCACGGGAGGGGGGACGTTCCGATGCCCTTGCTGCGCATCCGCACCCGGATCGAGGACAGGCCCGGCCGTCTGGCCGAGCTGACCGCGGCGCTGGCCGCGCACGGCGCCAACATCCTCGACCTGTCGGTCCAGGTGGACGCCGACGGCGTGGTCGACGAGTTCGTGGTGGACGTGCGTCGAGGCGGGGCGTGGCCGCGAGAGCTGACCGCCGCGATCGAGGCGGCCGGCGGACGCGACACCGTGGTGGTGCCGGCCCGCCCGCGCGAGCTGATCGACGAGACGACCCGGGCGCTGCGGCTGGCCGACCGGCTGCGGGCCGAACCGCGTTCGCTGCCGACGGTGCTGGCCGCTCTGCTGCGCGCCGACTCGGCGGAGTGGGTGACCGGGGCCGCCGCGCTGGACGAGCCGCAGACGGTGCGTCCGTCGCAGACCGCGCAGCCGTCGTTCGAGCTGATGGTGCCGGTCGGGCCGTTGCGGGCGGTGCGGCTGCGCCGGACGGGGCTGCCGTTCACCGTGACCGAGGCGGCGCGGGCGGACGCGATGGTGCGGGCCCTGCTGCCGTCCGACGGGCGGTGGCCCACCTCGCGACGGGTGCTGCTGCGCGACGGCACCGAGGTGGTGGTCCGGCCGCTGGAACGACGGGACCACGCCGAGGTGCAGGCCATGCACGAGCGGTGCTCGGCGGCCGCCCGCCGGGCCCGGTACTTCTCCCCCAAGCCGACGCTGCCGCGGCGGGCGCTGGACCTGTTCTGCGAGCCGGCGTACGGGCTCACGCTGGTGGCGGAGGGCCCGGACGGCTCCGTCCTGGCGCTGGCGCACCTGATGCACACGCTGGAGCCGGGGGTGGCGGAGCTGGCGCTCCTGGTCGAGGACGCCTGGCAGGGCCGCGGGCTGGGCCGCGAGCTGACCGATCTGATGCTGATGCTGGGCCGTGATCGAGGGCTGGTGGAGCTGCGCGCCACCGTGCTGGCCGACAACGTCCGGATGCGGCGGCTGCTGACCACGGCCGGCGCCCGGGTCCGGTCCGGCGCGGACCCGGCGGTGGTGGAGCTGCGGATCCGGCTGGACGGGCGCGCCGCGGCCCGCCCGGCGGCGAACGGGCCGTTGCGGACGAGGCGGTAGCCGGCCGATCGGTGGCAGGATGGACGGCGTGTCCCGCCGCACCGTCCATGCCTCCCAGACGGCAGCCAACCCGATCTACGACAACCCGTGGGCCTATGACCTGGCCTGCGCGTTCCGGAACGTGCGGGCCGAGGTCGACGCGCTGCTGGGGTGGTGGCCCGGGCCGGGGGCGCCGGGGTCGGTGCTGGAACTGGCGGCGGGCCCGGCCGAGCACGCCCGCGAGTTCGCCCGGCGGGGCGTCGCGGCGACCGCGCTGGACCTGAGTCCGGCGATGTGCGCGTACGCGGCGGAACGCGCCGCGGCCGAGGGGGTGCCGCTGGAGGTCGTCCGGGCCGACATGACGGACTTCTCGCTGGGCCGCCGGTTCGACCTGGTGGTGACGATGCTGGACTCCACCGCGCATCTGATGACGCTGGAGGCGTTCGTGGCGCATCTGGAGCGGGTGGCCGGGCATCTGACCGAGGACGGCCGTTACGTGCTGGAGATGAGCCATCCGGCCGACCGGCTCACCGACGAGCCGTCCACCGGCAACGCCTGGTCGGTGGAGCGCGACGGGGTGCGGGCCGACGTGCGGTGGGGCGCACCGGGTGATCGGCTCGACCCGATCACCCAGGTGGTGCTCGAGCACGTGACGATCACGGTGACCCGCCCGGACCGCACCGAGGTGATCCAGGGCGTGGTGCCCTATCGGTTCTGGACGGCGACCGAGCTGGACGCGGCGGTGCGGCTGGCGGGATCGCTGGAGATCGACGCCCAGTACGGCGACTTCACCGGGATCGGCCCGGCCGATCCGGGCGCCTGGCGGCTGATCACGGTGCTGCGCCCGGCGACCCGGCGGACCGGCCGTGGACCGTCCTAGCGGACCACGGCGGCCAGCAGGCACACGTCGTCCTCCATCTGATCGGCGCCGGTCTCCTTGATGATGCGGTCGAGCCGGTCCGTCGGCGGGCCGTCGGCGCC
The DNA here is from genome assembly GCF_006363815.1 of Thermomonospora catenispora. Taxonomy (GTDB): domain Bacteria; phylum Actinomycetota; class Actinomycetes; order Streptosporangiales; family Streptosporangiaceae; genus Thermomonospora; species Thermomonospora catenispora. Next base: position 22,892 of record NZ_RRYT01000007.1, on the reverse strand, counting down.
GGCGGCGGCCGACAGCAGCCGGGCGGTGGCGGCGTCGGGGTCCATGTCGCGGCGATCGATGATCCCGTCGGTGTAGAACAGCAACAGGTCGCCGGTCTCCAGCGCGGTGACCGCCACCGGGTAGCGCGGCTCGTCCAGCACCCCCAGCATCGGGCCCGCCTCGCCCTCCAGCAGCCGAGCCCGGCCGCGGCGGACCAGGACCGGCGGCGGGTGTCCGGCGCGGCTCCAGCGCAGGGTCCGGTCCTCGGGCAGGAAATGGCCCAGGACCGCGGTCCCGGTGCCGGCCTCTCCGCCTCCGGGCTCGGCGCGCACCAGCTCGTTCAGCCAGGTCATCAGCTCCCCCGGTTCGGCGCCGGTGTAGGCCAGGCCCGCCAGGCCGGAGCGCATCTGCACCATCTGGGTGGCGGCCGACAGCCCGTGCCCCATCGCGTCGCCGATCGCCAGCAGCACCCGTCCGCTCGGCAGCTGGGTGGCCTTGTGCCAGTCGCCGCCGATCCGCTCGGTGGTGTGGTAGCGGACGGCGATGTCCATTCCGGAGACGGTGGGGGAGGGGTCCTGCTGGGCGAGGATCACCTGCCGCAGCCGCACGGCGAACCGGCGTTCCTCTTCGGCGCGCCGGTTCTCCTCCAACAGCCGCTGATGGGTGGCCGCCAGCACCCGCTCCTGGCGGCGGCGGTCGGTGACGTCCTGAGCCAGGAAGCGCACCGCCACCGGCCGGGCGTCGGAGTCCAGCACGGGCTCCAGCATCATGTTCACGTGCCGGATGCCGCTGCGCTGCCGGATCCGGAACTCGGTGTCCACCGCCTCCCGGTACTCGAACAGCGTCCGGAAGGCCTCCTCCATGGCCGGCAGGTCCTCCGGGAGCAGCAGGCCGGGCATCTCCTCGACCCGGACGGGCCCTTCGCCGGGGTCCCGGCCGAAGATGTCGTACATCCGGCGGGTCCACTCGACCCGGTTGGTGAACAGGTTCCATTCGCCCCAGCCCAGCCCGGCCAGCCGTTCGCTCTGCTCCCAGCGCGCCCGCAGCCGTTCCTCTTCGGTCGTGTACTTCCAGCTGAGCAACAGCCCCGGCCCGGCGCGGGCGGCCCGCACGGTGACCACGACCGACTCCGTGCCGTGGGGGCCGACGATCATCTGCTCGAACGGCCCCCGGGCGAACGGCCGTCCCGTCTCGAAGGCCCGGATGTACTGCTCGATCAGCCCGCCGGACAGCACGTGCGGGTTGGTGTCCCGGATCCGCTGGCCGATCGCCTTCCGGGCCAGTTCGCCGAGCTCGGACTCGGCGGCCTCGGTGATCCGGACGATGACGAAATCGGTGATCCGGCCGTCGTCGTACAGCGGCATGGCGTAGAGGGCGTTGCCGAGGATGCCGGAGAACACCTCGTCGACCCACTCGGGCGGCTCGGGCGGGTCGGGGACCGGCTCGGCGCGGCCCGTCTCCGCCATGGGCGGCTCGTATGAAGGGCGCAGGTATCTGGTCGGGTCGAGGAATGCGGAATCGGACCGCCGGTTGAAGGAGGTCAGCGGACGATCGCCCAGCAGCGCCTCGGCGGCCTCGCTCATGGAGATGCCGAACTCCCTGGCGAGTGCGCCCAGGTGCCGGTAGGCCTCGGCCAACGTGACCTGGAATCGGGCGGCGATCGCATAGGCGCCCTGCTCGACGAGCGCACGCTCGTGCATCTCGTCGGCGTCACCGCGGTGGGCGGCCAAGCCTCTCCCTTTCGCCTCGCCCCGCATCGCCACGGTGTGCGGGTTCCCGCTGGTGACAGCGGTAAACGAAGTCTCGGCGCGTCCGCGGGGGGCGCGATCGCCGGCCCGGGGCCGGACGGGCGGATCCACTCCGTGGTGGGGGGCAGATCCACCTGATGCCCATCACCCGGGCCCATGATTGCAGAAATTACGTAAGTCCATAATAGTGGAGGGAGGCGCACACCGCAGGAGGCACCATGACCGGCTCGTTCCCCCGGCATCTCGCCCGGATCCGGATGCCGCTGCTGATCGCCGGACTCGCCCTGGCGTTCGGCGCGCCGGCCCACGGCTCCGATCCGCTCGGCGGGATCGGGGTGATCATGGTGCTGGGCGCACTGGTGCTGTCCTTCACACCGCTCGGACGGATCCGCCGCGAGCCCGTCGAGGTGCGTCCGCCGGTGGCGGGCAGATGGATGGCGATCAACAGCCCGGCCGACAGGGTCCCCAGCCACGGCACCCATGAATTCGGCCAGACCTACGCCGTCGACCTGGTGCACCGGCCCGACGACGGCGCCGCGTGGACGGCGGTCGAAGGGTTCTGGCCCCCGGCGCGGCGGCCGGAGTCCTTCCCCTCGTTCGGCCGCCCGATCCTGGCCCCCGCCGACGCGGTGGTGGTGCGGGCCGTGGACGGGCAGCGCGACCACCGGAGCCGCAACTCCTGGCCGGGCGTGGTCTACCTGTTCCTCGTCGAGGGCCTCGTGCGCGGCCTCGCCGCCGCCCTCAGCCCGCGCTTCGTGCTCGGCAACCACGTCGTCCTGGACCTCGGCGACGGGGTGTACGCGGTCCTGGCGCATCTGCGGCGCGGTTCGGTGCGGGTCCGTCCCGGGCAGCGGGTCACGGCCGGCGAGCCGATCGCCGAATGCGGCAATTCCGGCAACTCCTCCGAGCCGCACCTGCATTTCCAGCTCATGGACTCCCCCAGGGCGGCGACCGCCCTGGGACTGCCGTTCGCCTTCGCGTTCCGCGCCGACGGCGCCGAGCAGTGCGGCGTGCCGAGGAACCGGCAGGTGTTCACCGCCGCGGGCCTGAAGGAGCGGAGGTGACCGAGTCCTCGAGCGACGAGGCCCCCTCGCTCGCCGAACGGGTGGCCCGGCTGGAGGCCCGCGTCGCCGCGCTGGAGGGCGCCCGCCCCGACGCGGGCCGCCCCGCCCCGCGGTCCGAGGCGTTCTGGGCCCTGGAAGGGCTGAGGGAACGCGCCGACGAGCCCGGCGGCCGAGTGCTGTTCGCCGGCTCGGTGACCCTGCCCGGCGGGGAGCGCTGCGAGTGGCAGCAGGAGTTCACCGCCGAGCATCTGCTGGAGCGGGACTGGAGTGAGAACGCCGCGGCGGTGGCCGCTTTGGGCCATCCGATCCGGCTGCTGCTGCTGCGGGAGATCCTGCACGGCGCGCGGAGCGTCGCCGAGCTCGGCGCGCACGAGCGGCTCGGCACGTCCGGGCAGCTCTACCACCATCTTCGGCAGCTGGTCGCGGCCGGCTGGCTGCGCACCACGGCCCGCGGGCACTACGCCGTGCCCCCGGAACGCGTCGTCCCCCTCCTGGTGATCCTGGCCGCCGCGCAGGGCTGAACGCCCCTCTCCCACCGGCTCCGGGGGCGCATCCGGTCGGGAACGGCCTATAGGGTCGCTTGGGATGGAAGCGGCGCACGCGAACGAGACCACCGCGCGTCTGGCATGGTTGGACGCACTGCGCGGACTGGCCGCCATGGCGGTGGCCTTCCACCACGCCACCTACCACTACACTCCGCAGCTGCGCGCCCGGCTGACCGCCTGGTTCGACCCCGGCATGTACGGGGTCCTGGTGTTCTTCCTGGTCAGCGGGTACATCATCCCGGCCTCACTGGAACGGTCGGGCTCACTGCCGCGGTTCTGGGTGGGCCGGGCCTTCCGGATCTACCCGCTGCTGCTGTTCGCGCTGGCGGCGATCACGGCGATCGCCGCCGTCGGGCTGTGGCCGCTGCGCGACGGGCTGCAGGAGATGAGCGGCTGGGTGGCGACCCTCGCCCATCTGACCATGCTGCAAGACCTGCTGGCGGTGCCCAATGCCCTGAACGTGCTGTGGACGCTGTCGTACGAGATGGTGTTCTACCTGATGGTGGCGGCGCTGTTCGCGGTGGGCCTGCACCGTCGTTCGGCGGGCGTGGCGGGGGGACTGGCCGTCGCCGCCGCAGCGGCCGTGCCGCTCAGCGGGCTGCTGCCGGCCAGTGCGCTGGTCGCCGCCGCCGGGCTCGCCCCGGTCGTCGCGGTGGCCGCCGCGGTGCTGGCGGTCGCGATCGGTTGCACGTTCTCCGAGCGTCCCGCGGTGCGGACCACGGGAGCCGTGCTGGGCGGGGTGCTCGCCGCCGTGCTGCTGACCGCCAACACCCGGGTGCCGCTGTGGGAGAGCCTGATCATCCTGGCGGTGATGTTCGCCGGCACCGCGATCCACCGCGCCGAGCACGGGCAGATCACCGTCCGGGGCGCGGCGATCGGCGGCGCGCTGGTGCTGACGATCGCCGTGGCCGCCGGAGTCTGGCACGCCGGCGGCTGGAACCTGCCCGACGACCGGGTGCTGGCACTGCGACGCTCGTGGACGGCCGCGGTGCTGCTGGCGGCCGCCACGTTCGCGGCGGGGATGGCGCTGCGGCGCCGCCGGATCCCCCGATGGCTCACCGGCCTGGGCGTGATCAGCTACTCGATCTACCTGATGCACCCGGTGCTGCTGGTGACCGCGGACGCGACGTTCGGCAGACCGGGCTCCGACGCGCCGTGGTGGCTGGCGGTCTTCCTGGCCGTGCTCATCCCGGTCAGCCTGCTCACCTACCGGACGGTGGAGGAACCGGCCCGTCGTCTCGGCCGCACGGTGGCCCGCCGGCTGCCGCCCGGGGCCCGCCGGGCCGACGCGTCCGCCAGGCCCCGGCAGCCCGCCGACCGTCGCTGATCCGGAACGGCGTGCGGCCCGGCCCTCTCCGTTCGGGAGGGCCGGGCCGTGCACCGGTCGTTCACTTCCGGTTGTTGGCCGACTCCATCGCGGCCTTCACTGCGGCGCGCCTCTCCCGCAGCTTGGCCAGCGCTTCCTCGAGGATGGCCCGTCCGTCTTCCTCGCTGCGCCGCTCCTTGACGTAGGCCAGATGCGTCTTGTACGGCTCGGTCTTGGGCGGGGCCGGCGGGTTGTCGGGGTCCTTGCCCGCCGGGAAACCGCAACGGGGGCAGTCCCACGTGTCGGGGATCGCCACGTCGGTGGCGAAGCTGGGTCGGGTCTCGTGTCGGTTGGCGCAGTAGTAGCTGACCCAGACCCGGGGCGCGGCCTCTCCACGCTCGGCCTCTCCCATCGGACCGGCCCCGACTCGGCTACCCCGGATGGCGTTGCCACTACCCACGGACTACTCCTCGATTCATCGGCCGCCGACCTTGAGCGGGAAGCGGCGGCTGTGCGACTACCTGGGGGGCGACCCGGCTCAGCCGGCGCCGTTGGACTTCAGCAGCAGCCCCAGCACGACGATCGACGCGAACCAGATGATCCCGACGCCGATCGTCAAACGGTCGAGGTTCCGCTCGACCACGGAGGAGCCGCCCAGAGACGAGGAGATGCCACCGCCGAACATGTCGGACAGACCCCCGCCCTTGCCCTTGTGCATCAGGACGAGCAGGACCATCAGCAGGCTGGCGATGATCAGGACGATCGAGGTTCCAAGGATCACGGTTGTTCAGCGCCTTCTCTGGCCGGCCCCGCGGTGCGGGGCGCTGGTCGACAACGGCTGACGGAGCCGGGCGGTTTACCCGTTAGACATCGAGGGTACGACGAAGTGACGGCTCCTTCAGCAAGAACCCTGCCTTGCATCGGCGTGTCACCCCGTTTTCGTGCAGCCCGGTCAGACCGGTAGGTCCCGGTATCGGCAGATTTTGACGAATTCTCCGGCGTCCAGGCTGGCGCCGCCCACCAGCGCGCCGTCCACGTCCGGCTGGGCCATGATCCCGGCGATGTTGCCGCTCTTGACCGACCCGCCGTACTGGATGCGGACCCCGGCCGCCAGCTCCGGGTCGTACAGCTCGGCCAGCCGGCCGCGGATCGCCGCGCAGACCTCCTGCGCGTCGGCCGGGGTGGCGACCTCGCCGGTGCCGATCGCCCACACCGGCTCATAGGCGATCACGATGGACCGGGCCTGCTCGGCGGGGATCTTCTCCAGCGCCCCGTCGACCTGCGCCAGGGTGTGCTCGACGTGCCGCCCGGCCTTGCGGACCTCCAGGCCCTCCCCCACGCACAGGATGGGAGTGATCTCGTTGGCGAACGCCGCCTTGATCTTGGCGTTGACCAGGGCGTCGTCCTCGTGGTGGTACTGGCGCCGCTCGGAGTGCCCGACCACCACGTAGCTGCAGCCCAGCTTGCTCAGCATCGCGCCGGAGACCTCGCCGGTGTAGGCGCCGGAGGCGTGCGCGGAGACGTCCTGGGCGCCGTAGCGGATCTCCAGCTTGTCGGCGTCCACCAGCGTCTGCACCGAGCGGAGCGCGGTGAACGGCGGCAGCACCACCACCTCGACGGCCTGGTAGTCGGCCTCCTTGAGCGCGAACGCCAGCTTCTGCACCAGCGTCATCGCCTCGTAGTGGGTGTTGTTCATCTTCCAGTTGCCGGCGATGATCGGCTTACGGGAAGGGGTCTTGGCGGAAGCCATGCTCGTTCAGTCCTCCAATGCCGACAGGCCGGGCAGCGTCTTGCCCTCCAGGTACTCCAGGCTCGCCCCGCCGCCGGTCGAGATGTGCGAGAAGGCGGCCTCGTCGAAGCCGAGGGTGCGCACCGCCGCGGCCGAGTCGCCGCCGCCGACCACGGTGAACGCCCCGGAGTCGATCAGCCCCTGGGCGATGGCGCGGGTGCCGTGCGCGAACGGCTCCATCTCGAACACGCCCATCGGGCCGTTCCAGAACACCGTCTTCGTCCCGGCCAGCCGCTCGGCGAACAGCCGCCCGGAGGCGGGGCCGATGTCCAGGCCCATCCGGTCGGCGGGGATCGCGTCGGCCGGGACCACCTCGTGGTCGGCGTCGGCGGCGAACGCGGTGGCCGCCACGATGTCGACCGGCAGCACGAACTCCACCCCGGCCTTCTCGGCGCGGGCCAGGTACTCGCGGACGGTGTCGATCTGGTCCCTCTCCAGCAGGCTCTTGCCGACCTGGTGGCCCTGGGCCGCCAGGAAGGTGTAGACCATGCCGCCGCCGACGAGGATGCGATCGGCCTTGTCCAGCAGGTTGTCGATGACGCCGAGCTTGTCGGAGACCTTCGAGCCGCCGAGCACCACCGCGTACGGCCGCTCCACGTTCTCGGTGAGCCGCTTGAGCACGCCGACCTCGGCGACGATCAGGCCGCCGGCGGCGTGCGGGAGACGCCGCGGGACGTCGTAGACGCTGGCGTGCTTGCGGTGCACCGCGCCGAACCCGTCGCCCACGTACAGCTCGGCCAGAGCGGCGAGCCGGTCGGCGAACGCCCCGCGCTCGGCGTCGTCCTTGCTGGTCTCGCCCGGTTCGAAGCGCAGGTTCTCCAGCAGCGCGACCTGGCCGTCGCCCAGTCCCGCGGCGACCGCCCTCGCGGACTCGCCGACCACGTCGGAGGCGAACGCGATCTCGGCGCCGAGCAGCTCGCCGAGCCGCCGGGCGACCGGGGCGAGGGAGAACTCCGGCTTCACCTCGCCCTTGGGGCGGCCCAGGTGGGCGCAGACGATGACCTTGGCGCCGCGTTCGCGCAACGCGTTGATCGTCGGCAGGCTGGCCCGGATCCGGCCGTCGTCGGTGATCCGGTCGCCGTCGAGCGGCACGTTCAGGTCGGCGCGGACCAGCACCCGCTTCCCGCGTACGTCGAGGTCGTCAATGGTGCGCAATCGATGTCCTTCCACTCGTGGCGGCCTCGGCCCCGGGCGGGCGGCGGGCCGCCCGGCAGACAAGGACCGCCGTGGCCGCGCCGGCCGGCGCGGCCACGGCGGCGGAGGGTCTCAGAGCTGGGAACCGACGAACTTGACCAGGTCCACCAGGCGGTTGGAGTAGCCCCACTCGTTGTCGTACCAGCCGACGACCTTGACCTGGTCGCCGATCACCTTGGTGAGGCCGGCGTCGAAGATGCAGGAGGCCGGGTCGGTGACGATGTCGGCCGACACGACCGGGTCCTCGGTGTAGGTGAGGATGCCGCGCAGCGCGCCCTCGGCGGCCTGCTTGACGGCCGCGTTGACCTCCTCGACGGTGGCCTGGCGGGACAGCGTGACGGTCAGGTCGGTGGCCGAGCCGGTGGGGATCGGCACCCGCAGCGCGTACCCGTCCAGCTTGCCCTTCAGCTCCGGCAGCACCAGGCCGATGGCCTTGGCGGCGCCGGTGGAGGTGGGGACGATGTTCAGCGCGGCGGCGCGGGCGCGGCGCAGGTCCTTGTGCGGGCCGTCCTGCAGGTTCTGGTCCTGCGTGTAGGCGTGGACGGTGGTCATCAGGCCGCGCTCGATGCCGAACGCATCGTGCAGCACCTTGGCCATCGGCGCCAGGCAGTTGGTGGTGCAGGACGCGTTGGAGATGATGGTGTGCTTGGCGGGGTCGTAGATCTCGTGGTTGACCCCCATCACCACGGTGACGTCCTCGTTCTTGGCCGGGGCCGAGATGATGACCTTCTTGGCGCCGTTGTCGGCGTGCACCCTGGCCTTGGTGGCGTCGGTGAACAGCCCGGTGGACTCCACCACCACGTCCACCCCGAGGTCGCCCCACTTGAGGTTGTTCGGGTCGCGCTCGGCGAACGCCTTGATGGTCCGGCCGCCGACCACGATCTCGTCCGCGGTCGCCTTCACCTCCTCGTTCAGCCGACCGAGGATGCTGTCGTACTTCAGCAGGTGGGCGAGAGTGGCATTGTCGGTCAGGTCGTTCACCGCCACGACCTCGACGTCGGCCCCGCCGGCCAGCAGGGCGCGGAAGAAGTTCCGGCCGATCCGGCCGAACCCGTTGATGCCTACGCGGATGGTCACCGAACCGCTCTCCTCGTACCTCGTCCCGCCCGGTGTCGTCCGGGCCTGGCAGCACTACCTCTCTGCGGGCGGATCACCGAAGAACCCGCCTCCTGCGACCCTATCCAATGCGCCCGCTCAGCCCCGACACCGCCCACGGTGAAGCGGAGGGTGAGTCGCCCTCACCCGGCGGAGGGAGCCTTCGCCGGCGCGCACCGGACGCCGCCGCGGCGGACGTCAGGGCGCCAGCATGTCGGCGGTCAGATTGGCCTCGGTGCCGGGGATGCCGGCCTCGCTGGCGCGCTTGTCGGCCATGGCCAGCAGGCGGCGGATGCGGCCGGCGATGGCGTCCTTGGTCAGCGGGGGGTCGGCGAGCTGGCCGAGCTCCTCCAGGGAGGCCTGCTTGTGCTCCAGACGGAGCTTGCCCGCGGCCACCAGGTGCGGCGGGGCGTCGTCGCCGAGGATCTCCAGGGCGCGGGCGACGCGGGCGCCGGCGGCGACCGCGGCGCGGGCGGACCTGCGCAGGTTGGCGTCGTCGAAGTTGGCCAGCCGGTTGGCGGTGGCCCGGACCTCGCGCCGCATCCGGCGCTCCTCCCAGGCCAGCACGCTGTCGTGGGCGCCGAGGCGGGTGAGCAGGGCGCTGATGGCGTCGCCGTCGCGGACCACCACCCGGTCCACGCCGCGCACCTCGCGGGCCTTGGCCGGGACCTTGAGCCGGCGGGCGGCGCCGACCAGCGCCAGCGCGGCCTCCGGGCCGGGGCAGGTGACCTCCAGTGACATGGAGCGACCGGGTTCGGTGAGGGAGCCGTGCGCCAGGAACGCCCCCCGCCAGGCCGACTCGGCGTCGCAGGCCGCGCCCGCCACCACGTGCCGCGGCAGCCCCCGCACCGGGCGGCCGTGGTTGTCGATCAGGCCGGTCTGGCGCGCCAGCGACTCGCCCTCGCGGAACACCCGCACCACGTACCGGTTGCCCTTGCGCAGGCCGCTGGGAGCGAGCACCACCACCTCGGAGGTGTGCCCGAACACCTCCGCGATGTCCTTGCGCAGCCGACGGGCGGCGGCGCCGGTGTCGAGCTCGGCCTCGATCACGATGCGGCCGCTCACCAGGTGCAGGCCGCCGGCGAACCGCAGCAGCGTCGACACCTCGGCCTTGCGGCAGCAGGGCTTCATGATCGTCAGCCTGCTCAGCTCGTCCTTCACCACGCCGGTCATCGCCATAGACGAAACCTCCCCCTTGTGAACCCGTCCAGCAGTCTCGCCGATTCCCGGCGGGCAGTGCCTCAGTCAGTGAATATCTGTGCGAAAGCTTGGGCCAGCCGAGCCGGATCGTGCCGCGGAGTGCCGTCGCCGGCGGCCACATCGGCGAGCATCAGCCGCCCCCCCAGCATCCGCACCGCCTTGTCGAGCGCGTCGGGGTCCTCGACCACGCCCTGATCGGCCAGCACCACGTCCACCCGCAGGTCGGGCGCGTGCGCCTGGAGCACCTCCAGATGGGCCTGCGGGGAGAAGCCGTCGGTCTCCCCCGGCTGCGGCGCCAGATTGAGCGCGACGATCCGCCGCGCCCGGGTGTTGATCAGCGCCTCGGCCAGCTCGGGAACCTTCAGGTGCACCAGCACGCTGGTGAACCAGGAGCCGGGGCCGAACACCACCCAGTCGGCCTCCTCGATCGCGGCCAGCGCCTCGGGGCAGGCCGGCGGGTCGGGCGGCACCAGGGAGACCCCCAGCACCTTGCCGGGCGTCTTGGCGCACGCCACCTGCCCGCGGACCTGGACGACCTCGTCGGGCCGGGCGGGGTCGGCGCCCTGCACGTCGGCGACGATGTCCAGCGGGACGGACGCCATCGGCAGCACCCGGCCCTGCGCGCCCAACAGCCGGCCCACCCAGTCCAGGCCGGCCACCGTGGCCTCCGGCCGGGTCGCGCCGGCCTCGCCCTCCCCCAGCAGCTCCCACAGCGCCACGATCAGCAGATTGCCGACCGCGTGCTCGTGCAGCTCCCCCTGGCTGCGGAACCGGTGCTGCACCACCCGGCTCCAGGTCCGGCCCCACTCGTCGTCGCCGCACAACGCGGCCAACGCCATCCGCAGATCGCCGGGCGGCAGCACCCCCAGCTCGCGGCGCAGCCTGCCGCTGGACCCCCCGTCGTCGGCCACCGTCACCACGGCGGTGAGCCGCCGGGTGACCCGTCGCAGCGCCGACAGCGACGCATACAGCCCGTGCCCTCCGCCGAGCGCCACCACCCTGTGGTCACCGCGTTCGATCACGGCATCGCCCCGCCCTCACCGGCCCGGCCGGCCGTCCGTTCCGCTCGCACTACCGACTCGCCTCCCCGTCCGCGACCGACGCCCGCCCGTGAGGGCGAACGAACGGCACTATCTTCCGCCATCGCGGACATGTCGGCGACCCGCGGCCCGGCGCGCGCGCCGGGCCTCCGGTGGCCGGGGTTGTTGCCCGTGGGGCGCGGATCAATCCCGGACCGATCCCGGATCGGCTCCGGATCGAGCCCCGATCGGCCCGTGCGCCGGCCCGGCGCTCACTCCCGTCCCAGGTCGCGATGGGCGACCTGGACCTCGATGCCGATGTCGCGCAGCCGGGCGGCCAGCTGCTCGGCCATCGCCACGCTGCGGTGCTTGCCGCCGGTGCAGCCCACGGCGAGGGTCACATAGTGCTTGCCCTCGCGCTCGTACCCCTCGGCCAGCAGCCGCAGCACCTCGGTGTAGGAGTCCAGGAACTCCTTGGCCCCGCGCCGGCCGAGCACGTAGTCGCGGACCGGGGCGTCCCGGCCGCTCATCGGCCGCAGCTCGGGCACCCAGTGCGGGTTGGGCAGGAACCGGCAGTCCACCACCAGGTCGGCGTCCACCGGCAGGCCGTACTTGTAGCCGAAGGAGACCACGGTGGCGCGCAGGCTGGGCGCTCCGCTGTCGGCGCCGAAGAAGCCGACGATCTTGGCGCGCAGCTCGTGCACGTTCAACCCGGTGGTGTCGATCACCAGGTCGGCCTCGGCGCGCACCGTGCGCAGCAGCTCCCGCTCCCGGGCGATGCCGTCGACCAGCCGCCCGTCCCCCTGCAGCGGATGCGGCCGGCGCACCGCCTCGAACCTGCGCACCAGCTCCTCGTCGGCGGCCTCCAGGAACACCACCCGGGGGTGCACTCCGCGCGCCTCCAGCTCGGCGATCGCCGAGTACAGGTCGCTGGTGAACGCGCGGCTGCGCACGTCCACCACCATCGCGATCCGCGGCACCGCGTCCCTGACCCGGCCGCCCAGGTCGGCCATGGTCGCCAGCAGTCCCGGCGGCAGGTTGTCCACCACGAACCAGTCGAGGTCCTCCAGCGCCTTGGCGGCCGTGCTGCGGCCGGCCCCGGACATGCCGGTGACGATGACGATGTCCGGAATGCATGTATGGCCGTTGGTGGTCATGTGCCTCCCCCATCAGCAGTGCGGTGTGCCGCGGCCGGACCCCCCGGCCCGCCGGCCGGGTCCCCCGTGCCGTCCGCGCCCCGCAGCGCGGCGGCGATCTGCTCGGCGGTGCGCCTCCCGATGCCCGGGACCTCGGCGATCTGGTCGGGCGTGGCCTCGCGCAGCCGCTTGAGCGAGCCGAAGTGCTTGAGCAGGGCGGTGCGCCGGGCCGGGCCCAGGCCGGGCACGCCGTCCAACTCACTGGCCGTCATCGCCTTGGAACGACGCTTGCGGTGGAAGGCGACCGCGAAGCGGTGCGCCTCGTCCCGCAGGTGCTGCATCAGATACAGGCCCTGGCTGCCGCGCGGCAGGATCACCGGGTCCTCGTCGCCGGGCAGCCAGATCTCCTCCATCCGCTTGGCCAGCCCGCACACCGCGATCTCCGACAGCCCCAGCTCGTCCAGGGCGCGCTGGGCCGCGGCGACCTGCGGCGGGCCGCCGTCCACCACCACCAGATTGGGCGGATAGGCGAACTTGCGAGGCTTGCCGGTGTTCGGGTCGATCGGGCCGCCGGCCGCGCCCTCGGCGGGGTCCGCGGAGCCGGCGTCCTGGAAGCCGTAGGAGGCCAGCACCTCGCCGGCGGCCCCGGTGTCGCGCTCGCCGCCCGCCGCGGCCTCGGCGGCCCTGTCCCGCTCGGCCAGGTAGCGCCGGAACCGGCGGGTGATCACCTCGTGGATGGAGCGGACGTCGTCCTGGCCCTGGACGGTCTTGATGGTGAACCGCCGGTACTCGCTCTTGCGGGGCAGCCCGTCCTCGAACACCACCATCGAGGCGACCACATGGGTGCCCTGCAGGTTGGACACGTCGTAGCACTCGATCCGCAGCGGGGCCTCGTCCAGCTCGAGGGCCTCCTGGATCTCCCGCAGCGCCTGGCTGCGGGTGGTCAGGTCACCGGCGCGGCGGGTCTTGTGCTGTTTGAGGGCCTCGACGGCGTTGCGGGCGACGGTCTCCAGGAGGGCCTTCTTGTCGCCGCGCCGCGGCACCCGGATCCGCACCGGGCCGCCCCGCCGCCCGGCCAGCAGCTCGGTCATCGCCGCCACGTCCGGCGGCTCGACCGGGACCAGCACCTCGCGCGGGACCGCGTCGCTCTCCCCGTAGATCTGGGTGAGGAAGTGCTCGACCAGGTCGGCGGTGGTCAGATCCTCGACCTTGTCGACCACCCAGCCGCGCTGCCCGCGGATCCGGCCGCCCCGCACGTAGAACACCTGGACGGCGGCCTCCAGCGGATCCTCGGCGAGCGCGATCACATCGCAGTCGGTGTTCTCCCCCAGCACCACCGCCTGCTTCTCCAGGGCCCGCTGCAGCGCCCGCATGTCGTCGCGCAGCCGGGCGGCCCGCTCGAACTCCTCGGCCTCGGCCGCGGCGTACATCTCCCGTTCGACGCGCTTGATGAACCGGCCGGTGTCGCCGGCCATGAACGCGCAGAAGTCCTCGGCGAGACGCCGGTGCCCCTCGGCGTCCACCCGCCCCACGCACGGCGCCGAGCACTTGTCGATGTAGCCCAGCAGGCAGGGCCGGCCGATCTGCCGGGCGCGCTTGAAGACGCCGGGCTTGCAGGTCCGCACCGGGAACACGCGCAGCAGCAGATCGACCGTCTCGCGGATCGCCCAGGCGTGCGAGTACGGCCCGAAGTAGCGGACGCCCTTGCGCCGGGCGCCGCGCATCACCATCACGCGCGGGTACTCCTCGTCGAGGGTCACCGCAAGATAGGGGTAGGACTTGTCGTCCCGGTAACGGACGTTGAACCGGGGGTCGAACTCCTTGATCCAGGAGTACTCCAGCTGCAGCGCCTCGACCTCGGTGCCGACCACCGTCCAGTCGACCCCGACCGCGGTCTTCAGCATGGTCTGGGTCCGGGGGTGCAGTCCCGCGAAGTCGGTGAAGTAGGAGTTCAGCCGGGAGCGCAGGCTCTTGGCCTTGCCCACGTAGATCACCCGGCCGTGCTCGTCGCGGAATCGGTAGACCCCCGGCGAGTCCGGCACGGATCCGGGGGCGGGGCGATAGGTCGCGGGGTCTGCCACGTCGGAAAGCCTAGTCCGCCGCTCCGACGGCGCGCCGTGACGAAGGCGCGACGCGCCGTCGGAGCGGCGGCCGTCGAACGCCCGGCCGGCCCGTGCGCCGGTCGCGCCCCGGCCGGGCGGGCGTCCGGACCGACTTCTCGGGCCGACTCCTCAGACCAGCTTGATCGACGTCCCCTCGACCACGATCCGCTTGGCGGCCAGGGGACGCTCGGCGGGGCCGCCCTGCGGGGAGCCGTCGGCGATGCCGAAGGTGCTGCGGTGGCAGGGGCAGACGATGACGCCGTCCTTCACCGAGTCGACCGAGCAGCCCCGGTGGGTGCAGGTGGCGTCGAACGCCTTGAACTCGCCCCGGACGGGCTGGGTGATGACCACTCGGTGCTCTTTGAAGACCTTGCCGCCGCCGACCGGGACCTCGCCGGTCTGGGCGAGCACCCCGCCCGGGGGGCCGTCCCCGGGCCGGCCGGCGGCCCCTGGCCCGGCGCCCGGGCCCTCCTCGCCCCCGTCCCCGCCGCAGGCGGCCGCCGCACCGGCCACCCCCATCAGTCCGGCGCCCACCAGGATCGTCCGCCGGGTCTCGCGCCGGACCGCCGTGGAGGCGGCGGGCCGTGGTCCGGTCTCCTGCCCCATCGTCGTCGTCTCCTCTCGCCTGTGGGCCGCGCCCGTGCGCATCCGCGTCCCGCGGTCCCGCGGGTCCGCCGCTCCGCGATGTCCCCGCTGAGCAGCCGCTTCACGCGTGCGCGGGCGATTCGTCCGAATCGGCGATCACGGGGCGGGCCCACCGGGCGGACGTCGCCCGGCAGGTCAGACGACGACCACCCCGTCGCCTCTGACCTGCGCAGGGTACTCCAGCAGGGCGCGGGAGGCCGGGCCTTTGACCACCGTGCCGTCGGTGATCCGGAATTCGCTGCCGTGGCAGGGGCAGTAGACGGCGCCCTCGCGGATCCGGTCCACCGGGCAGCCCGCATGGGTGCACCGGGCGTCGAACACCTTGAAGGTCCCCTCGGCGGGCTGGGTGACCACGACCTTGTGCCGGGAGACCACGACGCCGCCGCCGACCGGCACGTCGGCGACCTTGGCGACCTCTTTGCCCTTCAGGTCCGCCGACGGCTCCACCCGCCGGGAGCCGCCGCCGCAGGCGGCCGCTCCCCCGGCCAGCCCCAGCAGGCCCATGCCGCACAGCACCGCGCGCCGCCGGGGAGCGGCGGCCGACTCCCCCGTCCTGTCGTCGCTCATGTCCCCTATGTTCTCGGGCGCCCCGGTCGCCCTCGGCACCCACCCCCGTCCGGCGGGTCCGCCGGTCACCGGTTCAGGAGCTTCGCCAGGAACGCCCCGGTGTGGCTGCCCTCGGCCTGCGCCACCTCCTCGGGGGTGCCGGCGGCGACCACGGTGCCGCCGCGCGAGCCGCCTTCGGGCCCCATGTCGATGATCCAGTCCGCGGTCTTGATCACATCGAGGTTGTGCTCGATGACCACCACCGTGTTGCCCTTGTCGACCAGGCCGTTCAGCACGCGCAGCAGCCGGCGGATGTCCTCGAAGTGCAGTCCGGTGGTGGGCTCGTCCAGCACGTAGATGGTCCGGCCGGTGGAGCGGCGCTGCAGCTCGGCGGCCAGCTTGACGCGCTGGGCCTCGCCGCCGGACAGGGTGGTGGCGGGCTGCCCGAGCCGCACGTAGCCCAGGCCCACGTCGTTGAGGGTGGACAGGTGCCGGTGGATCGCGGTGATCGGCTCGAAGAAGCGGGCAGCCTCCTCGATCGGCATGTCCAGCACGTCGGCGATGGTCTTGCCCTTGTAATGGACCTCCAGCGTCTCCCGGTTGTAGCGGGCGCCGTGGCAGACCTCGCACGGGACGTAGACGTCCGGCAGGAAGTTCATCTCGATCTTGATCGTGCCGTCGCCGGCGCAGTTCTCGCAGCGTCCGCCCTTGACGTTGAACGAGAACCGGCCCGGCTGGTAGCCGCGCACCTTGGCCTCGGTGGTGGCCGCGAACAGCTTGCGGATGTGGTCGAACACCCCGGTGTAGGTGGCCGGGTTGGACCGCGGGGTGCGGCCGATCGGCGACTGATCGACGTGCACGACCTTGTCGACGTGCTCCAGGCCGGTGATGCGGCGGTGCTTGCCGGGGACGGTCTTGGCCCCGTGCAGCTCCTTGGCCAGCGCGTTGTAGAGGATGTCGTTGACCAGGGTGGACTTGCCCGACCCCGACACGCCGGTGACGGCGGTGAACACGCCGAGGGGGAAGGCCACGTCGATGTTCTTGAGGTTGTTCTGCTGGGCGCCCTTGACCACGATCTCCCGGCCCTTGGTGCGAGGTCGCCGGACCCGGGGCACCTCGATCTGGCGGCGGCCCGACAGATAGGCCCCGGTGAGCGACTTCTCCGAGGCCTTCAGGTCGGCGACGGTGCCGGAGACCACGATCTGGCCGCCGTGCTCGCCGGCGCCGGGGCCGATGTCGACCACCCAGTCGGCGGCGTTGATGGTGTCCTCGTCGTGCTCCACGACGATGAGCGTGTTGCCCATGTCGCGCAGCCGGATCATGGTCTCCAGCAGCCGATGGTTGTCGCGCTGGTGCAGGCCGATGGACGGCTCGTCCAGCACGTACAGCACGCCGACCAGGCCGGAGCCGATCTGGGTGGCCAGCCGGATCCGCTGCGCCTCGCCGCCGGCCAGCGTGGCGGCCGGGCGGTCCAGGGTGAGGTAGTCCAGCCCGACGTCCAGCAGGAAGCCGAGCCGGGCGTTGACCTCCTTGAGCACGCGGGCGGCGATCTGGGCCTCGCGCTCGTTGAGCTCGAGGTCGCGCAGGAACTCGGCGCACTCGCTGATCGGCATCGCGGCGACCTCGGCGATGGACTTGCCGCCCATGGTGACCGCCAGGACGGAGGGCTTGAGCCGCGCGCCCCCGCAGGCCGGGCACGGCACCTGGCGCATGTAGCCCTCGAAGCGCTCGCGGGTGGCGTCGCTCTCGGCCTCGGCGTGCCGACGCTGGATGTAGGGGATGACGCCCTCGTAGGCGGTGTGGTACGAGCGGAGCCGGCCGTAGCGGTTGCGGTAGCTGACGTGCACCTGGGTGTCGTGGCCGTGCAGGATCGCCCTGCGGGCCTTGGCGGGCAGCTTCTCCCACGGGGTGTTGAGATCGAAGCCCATGGCGTCGCCCAGACCCGACAGCAGCCGCAGGAAGTACTCGCTCACGTGGCCGTTCGACCACGGCTGGATCGCGCCCTCCCCGAGGGTCTTGCCGGGGTCGGGGACGACCAGCTCGGGGTCGACCTCCATCCGGGTGCCCAGACCGGTGCACTCCGGGCACGCCCCGTAGGGGGAGTTGAACGAGAACGACCGCGGCTCCAGCTCCTCGAACGACAGGTCGTCGTACGGGCAGTACAGATGCTCGGAGAACATCCGGGTGCGCCGTTCGTCGTCCTCGGGCAGGTCCACGAAGTCCAGCACGATGGTGCCGCCGGCCAGTCCGAGCGCGGTCTCCACCGAGTCGGCCAGCCGCTGTCGGGCGCTCTCCTTGACCGACAGCCGGTCCACCACGACGGCGATGTCGTGCTTTTCCTGCTTCTTGAGCTTCGGCGGGTCGTCCAGCCGGATCAGCTCGCCGTCCACCAGCGCCCGCGAGTAGCCCTTGGCCTGCAGCTCGCGGAACAGCTCGACGTACTCGCCCTTGCGGCCGCGCACCACGGGGGCCAGCACCTGGAACCGGGTGCCGGGCTCCAGCTCCAGCACCCGGTCGACGATCTGCTGCGGGGACTGCCGGCTGATCGGCCGCCTGCACTCGGGGCAGTGCGGACGCCCGATCCGGGCGTACAGCAGCCGCAGATAGTCGTAGACCTCGGTGATGGTGCCGACGGTGGAGCGGGGGTTCTTGGAGGTGGACTTCTGGTCGATGGACACCGCCGGGGACAGCCCTTCGATGAAGTCCACATCCGGCTTGTCCATCTGGCCGAGGAACTGGCGGGCGTAGGCCGACAGCGACTCCACGTACCGGCGCTGCCCCTCGGCGAAGATCGTGTCGAACGCCAGGCTGGACTTGCCGGAACCGGACAGCCCGGTGAACACGATCAGGGAGTCCCGCGGCAGGTCCAGCGAGACGTCCTTCAGGTTGTGCTCGCGCGCTCCACGCACGATGAGTCGGTCATGCACGGCGTTCTTCCGGTTCCTTGTCTGGGCGCGAGGGCGAGGCACGACGGCCTCAGGGTATCCGGAGGCCGCGACGGCTCCCCGGGGACGTGACGCGGCATCGAGCCGCCGCATTCGTGCCGGTCTCGGCCCGCTTTCGTTTGTGATCCGCGCCCGCCCCGTCTGCCGGGCGCACCATCGAACCGTACACGTGTTCGAAGATCTGCCGCCACCGGAACCGCGCCCGCGCCTCCGCGCCGCTTCCGCACAGGTGTCCGCACAGGTGTCCGCACGGGGCCGCCGCATGCGCTCCGCACCGTCCGGGCCAACGTTTCTCGGGCGCGGGGCCGCAGTCCGTCGAACACGATCGCCAGCGCGCGGCGGCGCAGGTCGCCGTCCCGCGCCCCGTGCAGCGCGCCCCGGCAGGCGGCGGTGAGGACCGCCATGACCTGATCGAGGCGCTCTCCGGCCGGTCCTCCGGCCGGTCCTGCGGCCGGTCGTCGTCCGGGCAGCGGTCGGAGACCGCCGGGCGGCCGCCTTCTCGCCGCCGGCGGGGCGCGTCCGCGGGGTCCGGCGGGCGGGCCGCGGGACGGCGATCGGGCATCTGGGCCCGCCCGCTGGCGACTCAGATCAGCAGCCAGACCACCAGCACGACGACCGAGACGAACGCCCAGGCCAGGGCGTTCGACGACAGGTCGTGGCAACGGTAGGCGGCGCCGATCAGGCGACGGAACTCGCGGTTCAGCAGCCGCTCGGGCAGCGCGGCGTCCGAGCCGACGGGCGGCCACGGCACCCCGGGATGGAGGGGGGCGCCGAGGCGGGCGCGGACCTCCCCGAGCGCCCGCAGGACGGTCAATCGGGCGCGGACGGCGTACGACGCCGAGGTCGACGACGTGGCGACGAGGGCGACCAGGACGGGCAGGCCGAGCGGTTCGACGGGTCCGGCCAGGAGCCGGGCCAGGACTCCGACCAGGACCAGCGTCACGATCCCCCCGGCGATCGCGGCCTCCTGCCCGCCGGCGCGCAGCAGCTCGACGGGCGGCACCGAAGACGGTTCCCCGGCGTCGGGTCTCGGTCCGGTGAGCAACGCATCACCTCCCACGATCCCAGCAGATACCGCCGGACCTGGGAATTCGGTGACCGGTGCCGCAAAGCGGGAAGATCGCGGGACACAGTCGGGCGAAACGGACCGCATCCGCCCTGCGGCGCGTCCCGTGCATGCGCCAGGATGAGGCATGAGGGAGGTCGCATGAGCTACACCGGAGACGTCCGGGTCGGCGGGCCGCCCGCGGTGCGGGAGCTGCCCGGGCTCACCATCACCAAGGTGGCGGTGGGACCGTACGACAACAACGCCTACCTGCTGCGCTGCACCGCCACCGGGGAACAGCTGCTGATCGACGCGGCCAACGAGCCCGACCGGCTGCTGGAACTGATCGGCGACGGGCCGCTGGTCCGGATCGTGACCACTCACCGTCACCAGGACCACTGGGAGGCGCTGAGCGCGGTGGTCAAGGCGACGGGGGCGGCGGTGACGGCGCATCCGCTGGACGCCCCCTGCCTGCCGGAGCCGGTGACCGAGCCGGTGGAGCACGGGGACCGGATCCGGGTCGGGCGGGCCGAGCTGGAGGTCATCCACCTGCGCGGGCACACCCCGGGGTCGATCGCGCTGCTGTACGAGGCGGGCGGGCGGCTGGCCGACTCGCCGCACCTGTTCACCGGGGACAGCCTGTTCCCCGGCGGAGTGGGCAACACCTGGGGCGATCCGGCGCTGTTCCGCCGGCTGCTGACGGACGTGGAGGAGCGGGTCTTCGACCGGCTGCCGGACGCGACGTGGTTCTACCCCGGGCACGGCAAGGACTCCACGCTGGGCAAGGAGCGCCCGAGCCTGCCGGAGTGGCGCGAACGGGGCTGGTGACCCTCGGGCCGCCGGGAACGTCCCCGAGACCGGCCGGCCGGCGAGTCCCGGGCCCGACGACCGCACGGCCCGCCGCGGTCCGGCGTCGGGGCGGCGTCCGTCGTCGCCCCGACGCCCGGTCCCCGCACCGCCGGAACCGGCCGGTTCCCGGGGTCCCTTGAGGGCTTCCGGAGTCTTCCGGCGTCGCCGGGCCGGTCCGTCCGGCGGGTGCACGGCCGTCCGCATCGGCGGGGAGGGCCTCGGAACGAGTTCTCCATAAGGGCGCGAGGGGGCTCGGGGAGGTCGGTTCCCCTCCTTGAGCGCATATCGTGGAAACCCCCTCTCTCAAGGAGTGCCGCCCATCCTCGAGCGCGACGAGGTCTCCCCGTCGGCCGCGGAGCCGGCCGCCGAGCCCGCCGGCTCCAGGCTGCGCTTCCCCGCGCGGTCGCTGGTGCTGGTGGCGGGGCTGCCCGGCGCCGGCAAGAGCACTCTGCTGGCGCGGTTGTACGGGATGCGCGGGGACGAGTCCCGGCCGGTGCGCTCCGGGCGGGTGCACGTGATCGACTCCCGGCAGGCCCGCAACCGGTGGGCGCGCCGGCTGCGCCCGCTGCCGCCGCGGGCGCGGATCCCGCTGATCTACACCACCCACCTGCTGTGGATCGTGCGGGCGCTGGCCACGGGGGATCCGGTGGTGGCCCACACCCGGGGCACCTGGACGCTGCTGCTGCACGGGCTGGCCCGGCTGGCCCGCCGGCACGGGGCGAGCCTGCATCTGGTGCTGCTCGACGTGCCGCCGGAGGTCGCGCGGGCCGGGCAGGTGGCCCGCGGGCGGGTGCTCACCACGGCGGCGTTCGCCCGGCACCGCCGCCGCTGGAACCGGCTGATGGCCCGGGCGCGGGCCGGGGCGACGTCTCCGGCGGACACGGTGACGGTGCTGGACCGGGCCGCCGCCGACGCGCTCGCCGGGATCGACTTCGACCCGCCGGTCCGGCCGCCGGCGATCGGATCGCGGCCGGGTGTGGCCCGTCGGGGCGGGAGCGGGCATCCTGGTCCGGGTGCCGTTCGTCGGAGGGATGGCCGGAGTTGATCAACGGGAGGCGGGGCCTGCGGGCGATCGCCGCGATGGCGGCGTGCTGCGCATTGTCGGCCGGGTGCGGGATCTCCTCGGAGGCGTCCTCGGCGACGTCGGTGCCGCCGCCGATCGCTCCTCCGGTGCCGGCGGCGTCCACGCAGCCGGCGCCGGCGCCTCCGCCGACCGGACCCGAGCCGACGATCGGGGCGCGGGCGACGGTCACGACCACTCCCGAGAAGCTGTCCCGGGGGTGGCGGATCACCGTCTACTACACGCCGGTCGAGTCGTTCCACGGCGGACCGCGCGTCCGGGTGAAGGGCTGCCCGGCGCCCGGATGCGCGAAGCCGGAGGCGGACCTGGGCTCCTATCCGAAGTCGTTCGTCGAGGCGGTGCGGACCGAGGGGGCGGGGCGGATCACCAGCGGCCCGCACACCGGGAGGTATCTCGCCTGGTCCCGTCGGGTCGGCCACTTCTGGCTGGACGACATCGCCCGGGACGCCGTGAACCGGCCGCTGCGCCCATGGGTGACGGCCGCCGCCGACCGGACGGTGCTGGAGCGGGGCTCGCGCTTCGTCATCGTCGACTGCGGCACCGGGAACGCCGGCCGGCCGATCCCCGCGGAGGTGTGCGAGCGGTTCCGGCAGGCGTACTGGGAGGTGGTGGACGTGCTCGCGCCGGGGTACGGCGGGGAGCACCACGCCGACGTCTACATCGGCGAGGAGACGGAGCCGGACTTCACCCGCTCGCCGTTCTACACGACGCTCAACGGAGCGGTTCTCGGACTCTACCGAACACCCTAAAAATGGGCATTTTTCGCAAATTGGGCGCCGTTCCGATAACGGTGTGGAGAACGTGACAAGTAAGGCCGCGCGAGACTGGTGCGGAGCGATAGTCTCCGACAGATCTACTCCAGTTCCTTTGCCCGTGGATTACTTGGGAGCGCACGCCACATGACCGCCGCCAACCGTGTCCAGGCCATCGTACGCTGGGTAGCCGTGGCCCTCATGGCCATCGCGGTGCTGACCGCCACGGCGAGCGGCTTCGCCCAGTCCTACGCCGGCCTGTACCACTGGGCCCTGGGCCACGGCCTCACCGGCTGGAAGGCGCAGTCCTTCCCGCTGCTGGTCGACCTGTTCATCATCGTCGGCGAACTCGGGCTGTTCCTGCTGGCGATCGACGCCTACGTGATCCACCGCCGCAACATGATGAGCTGGCTGGACTTCGCCCTGCCGCTGTCCATCGCGGTGGCCGGCTGGACGGCGAGCCTGATCTTCAACGTGGGGCACGTCGGCCGGTCGGAGTTCTCCTACCAGGCCACCGCGGCGGTGCCGCCGATCGTGTCCATGCTGGGCCTGTTCGTGCTGCTGCGGACGCTGCACCGCTACGTCTCCCAGCGGGGGCCCGAGGTCCCGCAGCGCAAGCCGCTGGGCGGGGGCGAGGCGCCGCGCGCCCTCAACGCGCCGGTGACGCTGCAGCAGATCACCTTCATGCCGATGCGGGTGACCGGTCCGATCCCGCAGGTCGGGGCCGGGCGCACGGACAAGGCCATCGAGTCCGGCCCGGCCCCCGCGCGCGCCGCTCAGGCCACCGCCGAGGCCGAGCGGGAGCCCGCCGCCGAGGCGCCCGCCGCCCGGGCGGCCGCTCCGGAGGCCGC
>NZ_RRYT01000069.1 GCF_006363815.1 Thermomonospora catenispora | reverse complement strand
GATCAGCGGCACGACCCGGTCGGCGCGGGTCGCCGCCGCCAGCCGGTCCGCCCAGCCGGCCCGCTCGGCGGCCCGCTCGGCGAGTTCTTCGAGGCGGCGCAGCGCCTCGGCGCGGCGGCGCCGCCGCTCGGCCAGCGTCCGTCCCCGCTCCAGCTCCTCTCCGGCCTCGTCCCGCCGTCGTGCGCAGTGCGCGGCCAGCTCTTCGGCCGCCGCGCACACGTCGGCGAGCTGGCCGGCGAGCTCGGTCGCCCACGGCACCAGGGACTCCAGCGGCCCGGCGGGCTCCTCATCGGGGTCGCCCGGGCCGGGGGGCGGCGGGGACCCGGCGTCCGGGCGGAGCGCCCCGGCGACCTCGGCGATCCGGTCGGCGATCCCCTCCACCCGCCGGGCCGGTTCGGCGGCCTCCCGGCCGGTCCGGGTCCGGGCGTCGACCAGCCATTTCTCGACCCGGGTGTAGATCTCGGCGGCGAACAGCCGTTCCAGCACCGCGCGGCGTTCCTCGGCGCCGGCCCGCAGGAACGTCGCGAACTCCCCCTGCGGCAGCAGCACGACCTGGCAGAACTGGTCCGCGGTCATGCCGAGCAGGCGCTGCACCAGGTCCCCGGCCTCGTCGATGCGGGTGGTCAGCCCCCTCCAGTCGCCGCGGGAGAGCTCCTCGACCAGCACCCGGGCCTGTTCGCGCCGGGTGCCCCTCCCGCGCAGCTTGGGCCGCTCCCAGGCGGGCGAGCGGGTGAAGCGGAACCTGCGTCCCCGCAGCGTCGTCTCCAGCACCACCTGCGGGGCGACATGGGGGGCGGCGTGGTCGCTGCGCAGTCCGTCGGCCTTGCCGCGCACCCCGGGGACCCGGCCGTACAGGGCGAAGCAGACGGCGTCCAGCACGCTGGTCTTGCCCGCGCCGGTGGGGCCGTGGATGAGGAACAGCCCGGCGTCGGACAGGGCGTCGAAGTCGACGGTCTCGGTGCCGGAGAACGGCCCGAACGCGGTGATCTGCAGCCGGTGCAGCCTCATCGCGCCGCTTCCCGGTGCCGGCAGGCCGTGAAGGCCTCCTCCAGCAGGTCCGCTTCGGCGGGGTCGGGGTCGGCGCCGGTGACCTCGGTGAGGAAGCCCCGGGCGATGTCGAGCTCGGAGCGGCCCTGGATCCGTTCCGACCAGGTGCGGCGGGCGGAGCGGGCGCCGTCGTCGTCGGGTTCGAACGACAGCGCCAGGGTGTGCGGGAAGCGGGCGCGCAGGCGTTCCATGGCGTTCTGCGGGCGTCGGGGATCGGTGAGGGTGACCTGCAGCCAGCGGTCCTCGTGGTCGGCCAGGGCGGGGTCGGCGAGCAGGTCCTCCAGGCGTCCCCGCAGCCGGCCCAGCCGGCGCGGGACGGGCGCCTCGACGAAGGTCGTCTCCAGCCGGTCGCCCTCCAGGTCCACCAGCCAGCTCCCCTTGCGGTGGTGCTCCTCGGAGAAGGAGTAGGCCAGCGGCGACCCGGAGTAGCGGATCCGGTCGGTGATGCGCTGACGGCCGTGCAGATGCCCCAGGGCCGCGTAGTCCACGCCCGCGAAGATCTCGGCGGGAACGGTGGAGACGCCGCCGACGGAGATGTCGCGTTCGCTGTCGCTGGGCTCGCCGCCGGTGACGAACGCGTGCGCCAGCACCAGGGAGGGCGCGCCGCGTCCGGCCCGGTCGGCGTCGATGCGGCGCATCGCCTCGGTCAGCGCCGCGGCATGGCCGCGCCCGCGCAGGCCCCAGGGCTCGCGGACCAGTTCGGGCTCCAGGTAGGGGATGGGATAGACCGCCGCGTCCCCGACCATCACGGGGGTGCCCACGGTGCGGAAGTCGGTGCGGATGTGGACCCCGGCGGCGTCCATCAGGTCGGCCCCGAAGCCCAGGCGGTGGACCGAGTCGTGGTTGCCGGAGATCAGCACCACCCGTGCGCGCTCGGCCAGCCGCCGCAGCGCCTCCCCGCAGAGCCGGACCGCGTCCACCGGCGGCAGCGCCCGGTCGTAGACGTCGCCGGAGATCAGCACGCAGTCGACCCGTTCCGCGCGCACCGTCTCGACCAGGTGGTCGATGAACCGCGCCTGGGCGTCGAGCAGGTCCGCGCGGTGGAACGAGCGCCCCAGATGCCAGTCGGAGGTGTGCAGGAATCGCATGTCCCGGCACACCCTAAAGGCCCTTTCGCCCCAGTGGCCCCGCAAAACGCCGACGGGTCCGGTGACGTTCGCCCGCGTCGGGCCGGTCGCGACCGGCCCGACGCTATCGTCGGGAAGGTGAACGACCGCCCCTATGTCCTGCTGAGCTGCGCGATGTCGGTGGACGGGTACATCGACGACGCGAGCCCCGAGCGGTTGCGGCTGTCCACTCCCGCGGACTTCGACCGGGTGGACGGCGTCCGAGCCGCCTGCGACGCCATCCTGGTCGGCGCGGGCACCGTCCGGGCGGACGACCCCAAGCTGCTGATCAAGTCCCCGGAGCGGCAACGCCGCCGGGTCGCCCGGGGCCTGCCCCGCCAGCTCACCAAGGTCACCCTCACCTCGAGCGGCGACCTGGACCCCGGCTCGCGCTTCTTCACCACCGGCGACTCGCCCAAGCTCGTCTACGCCGCCTCCCCCGCGGTGCCCGCCCTCAAGGAGCGGCTGGCGGACGCGGGCGAGGTCATCGACGCCGGCGACCCGGTGGACCTGCGCCGGATGCTGGCGGACCTGGCGGGCCGGGGCGTGCGGCGGCTGATGGTCGAGGGCGGCGGCGGCGTGCACACCCGCTTCCTCACCGAGGGACTGGCCGACGAGCTCCAGCTGGTGGTGGCGCCGTTCTTCATCGGCGACCCCGCCGCCCCCCGCTTCGTCCACCCCGGCGTCTTCCCGCAGAGCCCCGCCCGGCCCATGCGCCTGGCCGAGGTCACCCGCATCGGCGACCTGGTCCTCATGCGCTACCTCATCAAGAGCCGCCGCTGACCGCCCAGGAGGGATGCGATGAACGCGACCGCGCCCGAGGACCGGCGCGACCGTCACTGGCTGGCGCTCGCCTGCGACCTGGCCCGGCTGTGCCCGCCGTCGGACACCGCGTTCTCGGTCGGCGCGGTGATCGTCGGAGCGGACGACTCCGAGCTCGCCCGGGGCTGGTCGCGGGAGACCGACCCCGCGGTGCACGCCGAGGAGTCCGCGCTCGCCAAGCTGCTCGGCCGCCCGTTGAGCGAGGTCCCGCCCGCGGTGGACGAACGGGGCGGCGGGCGGGACGCGGCGGGCGGGACGCCGGAGGACGGGGCCGGGCGGGGACCGGAGGCGGCCCGGGCGGCGGTGCTGCGGGCGCTGGGGACGCTGGAGCTGACGGGGGCGACGATCTACAGCTCGCTGGAGCCGTGCGGGCGGCGGCTGTCGCGGCCGTGGCCGTGCGCCCGCCTGATCGCGGCGGCGGGGATCCGGCGGGTGGTGTACGCGTGGCGGGAGCCGTCGCTGTTCGTGGAGGGGAACGGCGAGGAGGTCCTGCGGGCGGCCGGGGTCGAGGTGGTGCGGATCGAGGAGCTGGCCGACCGGGCCCGGGAGCCGAACGCCCATCTGACGGGCTGAGCCGGGCGGCCGGGACCGGCGATCCCGTCCCGATCGCGCGGACCCGCCCGGGCCGCCGGGACGCACGGCGGCGTCCCCGTCCCGGGCCTCCGTCTCAGGCGTCCGCCCGGGCGGCTCGTGCCGGGTGGCCCGTCTCAGGCGCCGGATCGAGACCGGAGTCTCGACCGATGCCCGCCGAGAGTGGGACGGCTATGGACAGCGCTGCGGCGGCCCGTGAGCCTGGGGACCGAACAGGCATTCGGTCAGGGTTCAGGAGGGTGCGGCATGCATGTGCGCGACCGGCTGTTCATCGGCGGCCGGTGGACGGCTCCCGCCGGCACCGGCGTCATCGAGGTGGTCTCACCGCACACCGAGGAGGTCATCGGCCGGGTCCCCGAGGGCACCGAGGCCGACATCGACCGCGCCGTGGCCGCGGCCCGGCAGGCCTTCGACCACGGGCCCTGGCCGCGGATGACGCCGGCCGAGCGGGCGGAGATCCTGGGGCGGCTGTCGGCCATCTACGCCGAGCGGCAGCAGCAGATGGCCGATCTGATCACCGCCGAGATGGGGTCGCCGATCCTGTTCTCGGTGTTCGGGCAGTCCGCCATCCCCCAGCAGGTGCTGCAGTACTACGTGGACCTGGCCGCGTCCTACACCTGGGAGGAGGAGCGGCGGGGCATGCTCGGGCCGGTGACCGTCACCCGGGAGCCGGTCGGCGTGGTGGCGGCGATCGTGCCGTGGAACGTCCCGCAGTTCACCCTGATGCTCAAGCTGGCCCCCGCGCTGATCGCCGGGTGCACGGTGGTGGCCAAGCCCTCCCCCGAGACCCCCTTGGACGCCTATCTGCTGGCCGAGTGGATGCTCGAGGCCGGGATGCCCGAGGGCGTGGTCAGCTTCGTGCCCGCCGGCCGGGAGGTCGGCGCGTACCTGGTGGCGCATCCGGGCGTGGACAAGGTCTCCTTCACCGGGTCCACCGCCGCCGGGCGGCGGATCGGGGCGGTGTGCGGCGAGCACCTCAAGCGCTGCACGCTGGAGCTGGGCGGCAAGTCGGCGGCGATCCTGCTGGAGGACGCCGACGTGGCGACCACCATGGAAGGGCTGAAGACGGCCTCGCTGATGAACAACGGCGAGGCCTGCGCGGCGCAGACCCGCATCCTGGCCCCGCGCAGCCGCTATGAGGAGATCGCCGACGCGCTGGCCTCGATGGTGGGCTCGTTGCAGGTCGGCGACCCCGCCGATTACTCCACCGAGATCGGGCCGCTGGTGGCGCGCCGCCAGCAGGAGCGGGTCGAGGGCTACATCCGGCTCGGCCAGGAGGAGGGCGCCAAGATCGTCACCGGCGGGCTGACCCGGCCGCACGACAGGGGCTGGTACGTCGCGCCGACCGTGTTCGCCGACGTGGACAACTCGATGCGGATCGCCCGGGAGGAGATCTTCGGCCCGGTGCTGGTGCTGATCCCTTATGAGGATGAGGCCGATGCGATCCGGATCGCCAACGACAGCGAGTACGGGCTGGGCGGGTCGGTGTGGACCGCGGACGTCGAGCACGGCGTCCAGGTGGCCCGGCAGATCCGCACCGGCAGCTGCGGGGTCAACATGTACGTGCTGGACCCCAACACCCCGTTCGGGGGGTTCAAGAGCAGCGGGATCGGCCGCGAGCTGGGGCCGGAGGGGCTGGTCCCCTATCTGGAGCACAAGTCCATCCCCCGTCCTGCCTGAGGCGGGACCGTACGCCCGGCGCGGAACGGGAACCGCCGATGAGCGGCGCCGCCGGCCGCACGCGCCTCCCGCGCGCCCGGCGCGGGAGGCGCGGAGCGGGCGCGCCGCC
>NZ_RRYT01000068.1 GCF_006363815.1 Thermomonospora catenispora | reverse complement strand
TGATCGGTGCCGAGATCGCCCGCCGTTACGGCGAGCACGAGGACGTCGTCCACGCCATCGAGGCCCATCACAACGAGGTCGAGGTCCGCACCGTCGAGGCCGTCCTCACCCAGGCCGCCGACGCCATCAGCGGCAGCCGTCCCGGCGCCCGCCGCGAGTCCTTGGAGGCCTACGTCAAGCGCCTGGAGCGCCTCGAACAGATCGCCCGCGACAAGCACGAGGGCGTCGAGAAGGTCTACGCCATGCAGGCCGGCCGCGAGATCCGCGTCATGGTCAAGCCCGACGCCGTCGACGACATCCAGGCCCAGGTCATCGCGCGCGACATCGCCAAGCAGATCGAGGACGAGCTCACCTATCCCGGTCAGATCCGCGTCACCGTCGTCCGCGAGTCCCGCGCCACCGAGGTCGCCCGCTGACCCGGCGGCGGAGCGACCGCCCTCGCCGGGACGGCCGCCCCGGCGCGCCGTTCAGGAGTCCGCCTCGGCCTCCGAGGCGGGGGCCTCGCCCACGGTCAAGGTGATCGGGGGAACGTCGTGGGGGGTGAAGCCCAGGACCCGGCCGTAGAAGGCGAGCTCGGCCTCCAGGCAGGCGACGATGGTCTCGGCCCGGCGGAAGCCGTGGGACTCGCCCGGGAAGGTGAGATAGGCGTACGGGGTCCGCTCGGCGGCCAGGACGGCGGCGAACTTCTCCGACTGGGACGGGGGCACGACGGGGTCGTCGGCGCCCTGCAGGAGCAGGACGGGACAGGCGGTCCGATCGGCCCGGGTCAGCGGAGAGCGTTCCCGGTAGGCGCGTTCGAAGCCCGGCACGGGACCGATGAGGCCGAACAGGTAGCGGGACTCGAAGTCGTGGGTCTCCTCCAGCATGGTCTGCAGGTCGCTGACGCCGTAGTAGGAGGTGGCGGCGCGGAACACGGTGCTCTGGGTGACGGTGGCCAGGGTGGTCCAGCCGCCGGCGCTGTGCCCGCGGATGGCCAGCCGCTCCGGATCGGCGATGCCGCGCTCGGCCAGGGCGCGGCCGACGGCGATGGCGTCCTCCACGTCCACCACGCCCCACTGCCGGCGCAGCCGCTCCCGGTAGGCGCGGCCGTACCCCGAGGAGCCGCCGTAGTTGACCTCCACCACGCCGATGCCGCGGCTGGTGAAGTAGGCGCGCTCCAGGCTGAGCGCGCTGGAGGCCCGCGAGGTGGGGCCGCCGTGCACGAACACCACGTACGGGGGCAGCTCGTCCGCCGGCCCCTCGGCGATCGGGCTGGTGGGCGGGAACAGGTAGGCGTGCACCGGCCGGCCGAACGGCCCCTCCAGGCGCTCCTTGCGGGGAACGGGCAGATACGCCGCCTCCGGCGGGTCCGCGGGCTCCCGGCGCAGCACCTGGTGGGCGCCGGTGGCGAGGTCCAGCAGCACCACCGCGCCGCTCTCGGTGGCGTTGCCCGCGATGCCGACGACGGTGGAGCCGTCCGCCGACAGGGCCGCCTGCCAGTCGTCGTACGGCAGGTCCAGATCGGTCAGCTCCAGCGTCTCCGGGTCGTAGACGCCCAGCCGCTGGTCGCCCTCCCCGTGCAGCACCGCCAGCCGCCCGTCCTCCAGCGCCGCGTACGGCATGCCGCCGAGCTGCCACAGGGGGACGGCGAACTCCTCCTCGGCCGGGTAGAGCGCCTGCGGGGACTCCCCGTGCAGGCCCACCTGGTAGAGGTTCCACCAGCCGGGCCAGTCGGAGATCACATACAGGCTCTCGGAGTCCCGCCACAGCGGCGCCAGCACCGACTCGGTCAGCCCGCCCTTGACGGTGCGCGGCGAGACCGCCCTGCCGTCCTGCAGCGCGGCGACCCGCACCTCGGTGCCGTCCCACGGCATGCGGGGATGGTTCCACTGCACCCACGCCAGGTGCTCTCCGTCCGGCGACGGGGCGGGGGAGGCGTAGAAGTCGTTGCCGCTGACCAGCTCGCGGATGGCCGAGGCGTCACCGGCGGCGCTCCCGTCCAGGGGGACCGCCACGATCGCCCGCCGCACCCCGTCGGGGGTGTGGCCCTCGCACACGCACCAGACCTCCGTCCCGTCCGGCGACAGCGTGAAATCGGCGTACCGCAGGCCGCCGGGCAGCGCCGGCACGGGGGTCAGCGGCCGGGGCTCGGCGCCGCCCGGGTCGAGCCGGTGCAGCCGCTGGCTCTCGTGGTCGGCGAAGACCAGCGCGTATCCGTCGCCGGTCGGGATCGGCAGGTAGGACCGGCCGCCGTATTCGTGCACCCGGGTCCGCGCGTCCCACGGCGCGGGCAGCAGCTCGGTCCGGACGCCGCCGCGCCAGTGCACGACCGTGGTGCGCCCGCCCTCCTCGGGCCGGGATTCCTGCCACCACACATCGCCGCCGATGACGGTGGGGAAGCTGAGGCGCAGCCGGGCGCGGGCGACGTCGGCGGCGGATATCGGCGAAGGCCAGGAGCCGTAGGGGAGGGTTGCACGAGCGGTCATAACGCCAATCGTTCCGCAAACGCGAACCCCGTGGGACCTGACTGGCCGGTTGAGTTCGGAAAGATACCCGCTCAGCGGCCCGTGGGGTCGCGCGCCGCACCCGGACGCCGGCCGGGGGCGCCGGGCGTCGGTGCGTGAAAGGCGAGGCGGCCGCGAGGGCCGGGGCGCCGGCGCCGCGGAGGGCGGGACGGTCGCGGGACCGGGACGCCGGAGCCCGTGAGGCCGGGCGTCGGCGCCGGGGGAGGAGGCGGCCGTGGGAACCGGGGCGTCGGGGCCCTTGAGAGGGGCGGGCGGCCGGGAGCCGGACGAGGGCGTCAGGGGGCCCATGCGATGAGGGCGCCGCCGGATCACCCGGCGGCGCCCTCATCGCAGGCGTCGGTTCAGTCCTCGCCGGTGGCCGTCCCGGTCGCGCCGGCGGTGGACAGCTGCTGCCCCATGCCCGCCGCCGCCGGGGCGCCGGTGCCGGTCGACAGGGTGGTCGCAGCCGACTTGCGGCTGCGCCGGCTGCGGCCCTCCAGCCAGGTCGCCAGTCGGCTGAGGGCCAGGTTCATCCCGATGTAGATGATCGAAACGATGATCGCCGCCGGGACCAGGTTGTGGTAGTTGGCCGGGACGATCCGGAACCCGGCGCTCAGCAGGTCCTGGAAGGCGATGATGAACCCCAGGGCGGTGTCCTTGAGCAGCACCACCAGCTGGCTGACCACCGCGGGCAGCATCGCGGTGACCGCCTGCGGCAGCAGCACCAGCCGCATCACGCCGTTCTTGCGCAGCCCCAGGGCGTAGGCCGCCTCCGACTGGCCGCGCGGCACCGCGAGCACGCCCGCCCGCACCACCTCGGCCAGCACCGACCCGTTGTACATCACCAGGCCGAACACCAGCGCGGCGAACGCGGGCACGGTCACGTTCCCGGCGTTGATCTCCACGCCGAACACGAACAGGACGTTCTCCACGATGATCCGCTGCGCGTTGCCGAACGGGCTGTCGGCGATGATCGGGCTGATCGCCGGGGGCACGAAGAACGCCAGGAAGATCAGGATCAGCAGCGGCATGGCCCGGAAGAACTCCACCACCAGGCCGGCCGGGATCCGGATCCACCAGTGGTCCGACAGTCGCGCCAGCCCGAACACCACGCCGAACAGCAGCGCCAGCACCGAGGCCACCGCCGCGGCGCCGAGGGTGTTCTTCAGGCCGGGCAGGATGAGGTTCTGCCAGACCTGCGGCTCCACGAACGGCTTCCACAGCTCGCCCGCGAACTGGCCGCGCTCGTTCAGCCTGGCGTACACCAGGTAGGCGATGCCCAGCAGCACCGCCACCGCGACGGCGGTCAGGATGTTGTGCCGCAGCCGCGCCCGGGGGCCGGGGGCGTCGAACAGAACGGTCGCTTCCCGCCGACTCATCGCGCCACCGCCATTCGCTTGGCCAGCCATCCGAAGAAGAACCCGGTCGGCAGGGTCAGCACGAGGTAACCGGCCGCGATGCCGAGGAAGACCGGGATGGAGGCGCCCATGTCGTCGAACATCTCCTTCATCACCGCCGCGGCCTCATAGCCGTAGGCGACCGCGCCGACCACCGTGGTGTTCTTGATCATGGCGATCAGCACGCTGCCCAGCGGGGCGATCACCGCCCGGAACGCCTGCGGCAGGATGATCAGACGCAGCGACTGCAGGAAGGTCAGCCCGATGGAGCGGGCCGCCTCGGCCTGCCCGATCGGCACCGTGTTGATGCCCGACTGCAGCGCCTCGGAGACGAACGCGCCGGTGTAGATCGACAGTCCGAGCACGCCCCACCAGTACCGGTTGACCGTCTCGGTGCCGGACAGGGTGATCTTCAGCTCGTCGTTGATCGCCAGGATGCAGATCGCCAGCAGCAGCGTCAGCGGCGTGTTGCGCAGCAGGTTCACCACGAGGGAGCCGGTGCGCGACAGCACCGTGACGGGGGAGACGCGCAGCGCGGTCAGGAACGTGCCGAAGATCAGCGCCAGGATCGCGGTCACCACCGCGAGCCGCACCGTGGCCCAGAAACCGCCCAGGATCAGGTCGAGGTTGTCGAAGACCGGGCCGAAGTCCAGAAGTTGGTCCATGAGGATCCACGGGGTCAGGGCCGTGCCGGTGCCCGGCCGGGGCACCGGCACGGCCTGCAGGACGAGGGTCGGCGGAAGTCAGCGCGTCAGGCGCAGCCCTCGAACTGCGGAACGGTGTAGTTCAGCTTCAACCCGGAACCGGAGAAGTGCTTGTCCAGCAGCGTCTTGGCGGTGCCGTCGGAGTACATCTTGGTGATGGCCTTGTTGACGGCCTCGCAGGTCTCGATGTCGCCCTTCTTGATGCCGATGCCGTACTTCTCGTCGGTGAAGGGGTCGTTGATGACCTTGAACTTGCCCTTCTGCTGGCTGGCGAAGCCGGCCAGGATCAGGTCGTCGGTGGTCACCGCGTCCAGCGCGCCGGAGGCCAGCTTGGCGGTGCAGTCGGCGTAACCGGTGGCGTCGACCAGGACGGCCGGGATGTTCAGCTGGCCGTCCGGCGGACCCTCGGTGACCCGGCGCCAGGAGTTGGAGCCGGCCGCCTTGCAGAGCTTCTTGCCCTTCAGGTCGGTGGCCTTCTTGATGTCGTCGTTGTCGGCTAGCACCATCGTGTCCTGGTGGGCCACGTAGTACGGGCCGGCGAAGGTCACCTTGGGCTTGCGGGCCTCGGTGATGGAGTAGGTGGCCACCACCAGGTCCACCTGGTTGCTGGCCAGGAAGGACTCGCGGTTCTCCGAGCGGGTCTCCTTGAAGGTGATGCCGCTCTCGGGGACGCCGAGCTCCTTGGCGATGTACCTGGCCACGTCGACGTCGAAGCCCTCGAAGGTGCCGTCGGGCTTCTTCAGGCCGAGGGCCGGCTGGTCGTACTTGATGCCGACGACCAGCTTGCCGGTCTCCTTGGCCCGCTGCGCGACCGACTTGCTCTCGGCCGCCTGCTTCTCGGTGTCGCTGCCGCAGGCCGCGGTGGCCAGGGCCAGCGCCGCCGCCGCCGCGACCGCGGCGATCTGACGTACTCGCATGTCTGTCTACCTTCGCTTCCTGCCGAATGCGCGGCTCGGTGGGGGCCTCAGTGAGTGATGATCTTGGAGAGGAAGTCCTTGGCGCGTTCGGTGCGCGTGTTGTCGAAGAACTCGTCCGGGGTGTTCTCCTCGACGATCTCGCCGTCCGCCATGAACACCACCTTGTCGGCGGCGCGCCGGGCGAAGCCCATCTCGTGGGTGACCACGATCATCGTCATCCCCTCGCGGGCCAGCTCGGTCATCACCTCGAGGACCTCGTTGACCATCTCCGGGTCCAGCGCCGAGGTGGGCTCGTCGAACAGCATCACCTTCGGCTTCATCGCCAGCGCCCGGGCGATGGCGGCGCGCTGCTGCTGGCCGCCCGACAGCTGGGCGGGGTA
>NZ_RRYT01000067.1 GCF_006363815.1 Thermomonospora catenispora | reverse complement strand
GCGCGTCGCCGCGGTCCCGCGCCGGGGCCGGCCGTCGCGGCGACCACCGGCCCCGGCGACCGTCTCACCGGCCGCCCGCGCCGCGGAACGCGCTCCCGTCGGCCGGCCGGGTCCGAACGCCGGGCCGGCCGACGGGGACGTCACAGGCGCTCGCGGAGCTCCCGCTTGAGGACCTTGCCCGCGGCCGACACCGGGATCTCGTCGACGAAGATCACCTCGCGCAGCTTCTTGTAGTGGACGACCTTGGCGTTGACGTACTCCATCAGCTCCTCGGCGGTGACCTCGCCGGAGGCGACCACGAACGCGGTGGGCAGCTCGCCGGCCTTGGGGTCGGGACGGCCCACCACGGCCGCGTTGGCGACCTTGGGATGGGTGAAGAGGATCTCCTCCAGCTCGCGCGGGTAGACGTTGTACCCGTTGTAGATGAGCATGTCCTTCTTGCGGTCGACGATGGACAGGAAGCCGTCCTCGTCGAAGACCCCGATGTCGCCGGTGCGCAGCCAGCCGTCCTCGCTGAGCACCGCGGCGGTCTCCTCCGGGCGGTTCAGGTAGCCGACCATGACCTGCGGGCCCTTGGCGCAGACCTCGCCCTCCTGCCCGGGCGGCAGGCCGGGGGTGGAGTCGTCGACCTTCTCGGCGTCCGCCGGCACCAGCTTGACCTGGGTGTCGAAGACCGGAACGCCGACGGTGCCCGCCTTGCGCTCTCCGGAGCGGTGCGGGGGGTTGGCGGTGACGCCCATGGTGACCTCGGTCAGGCCGTAGGCCTCGACCAGGGTGGCGTCGGGGAACTTCTCGCGGAGCTTGTTGATCATCTCCACCGGCAGCGGCGCGGCGCCGGAGGAGATGCCCCGCACCGACGACAGGTCCCGCGACTCGAACGACGGGTCGGCCATGAGCGCCGAGAACAGCGCGGGGGCGCCGCCGAGGGTGGTGGCGCGGAACCTCTCCATGTCGGCCAGGAACGCCGAGGCGTCCAGCCGCGGGTGGACCACCACGGTGGAGCCGTTGAGCATCGGTATGTTCAGGTAGCCGATGGTGCCCATGGCGTGGAACCAGGGCGCCACGTTGACCAGCACGCCGGTGCCCAGCCGGACCGGGTACTCCTCCTCCGAGCCGACCTGCTCCAGCGTCAGCCCGCCCGCGTCGTCCGGCTTCGGCAGCGCCCCGGCGCCCCAGCAGGCGTACTGCAGCGAGCAGACCACCACGTTGCGGTGCGGGATCATCACTCCCTTGGAGCGGCCGGTGGTGCCGCCGGTGTAGGCGATGTGGGCCAGGTCGGCGCGGGGGTCGATGTCCACCTCGGGGAGGGTGTCCGGCTGGCCCTCGCCGACCGCGGCGAAGTCGACCCCGCACTCGGCGAACGCGCCGTCGCACAATCCCTTCACGTCCGCCGGTCCCTCGCCGAGCGGAGCGATGATCACGGTGCGCACCTTGGTGCGGTTCAGGACCTGGGCGAGGGAGCCGGCCACGAAGTCCAGGGTCACCACCGCCGCCGCACCGCAGTCCTCGAGCTGGAAGGCCAGATCGTCGGGCGGCAGCAGCGGGTTGCACGGCGAGAAGACGGCCCCGGCCAGCAGGGTGCCGTAGTAGGCGATCGGGAACTGGATGATGTTCGGCAGGTGCAGGGCCACCACGTCGCCGCGGCCGATCCCCCGGGCGCGCAGGCCGTGCGCGAATCGCGCCGCCTGCCGGGCCACCTCGGCGAAGGACACGTCCCGCCCGGCGTAGTGGAACGCCGTCCGATCGCCCCAGCGGCGGGCGGCCCCGGCGAGGATCGCACCCACCGGAACGTCGGGGTAGTCCAGGGACCGCGGAAGGCCGGCCGGCCAGTGCGCGGGGTTGGCCACAGACGTCGCGCCCATCGTCGTCCTTTCACCAAGTGCCTGATCGTGACACCGTTCACAGCGGTAGGACCAATAGAATCGCGTTCGGTTGCTGCGGCGCAAGGGTCGATCATCCCCGGATCCCGCCGTTCCGGCGGGCGGATCCCCCGCAACGACGCCGGCGGTCAGCGCAGGCGCTCGATCACCGGCCCCAGCGCCTCCATGGAGGGGCCGTGCACGGTGATGTAGGAGAACCCGTACCGCTCACGCCGCTCCACCAGCTGCTCGGCGATCTGCTCATGCGTCCCGATCAGCAGGAACGGAGAGTCCAGCAGCTCATCGGCCGTCATCATGGGCAGCTTCTCGGCGCTGAACCGCTCGGCCGCACCGCGCCGGTCGTCGGTCACCACCACCGCCTGCACCAGCACGCTCGACTCGACCCGGTCGGCGCGCTCCCCCAGCAGGCCGCGGACGAACGCCACCCGCTCGTCGGTCTCGGCGGCGGTGGCGATCCGGAACGTGCCGGGCGGCCGGCCCGGGAGCTGCACCGCCCCGCCGTAGGCGATGATGTCGGCGTGCCGGGCCGCGACCCGCAGCACCCGCTCACCGGTGCCGCCGATCAGCAGCGGCGGGCCGGACCCGTCGAAGCCGGACCGCTGCACCGGCTTGGGCTCCGTCAGCCCGAACGCCTCGGCCTTGGCCTTCAGCTCCGCATACCCCGGACCGGCGAACAGCCGCCCCAGCTCCTCGACGGTCCGTTCCAGGCGTTCCGCACGGGCGCCGAACGGCTCCCACGGCAGGCCGGCGGCGTCGAACTCCCACTTCATGTGCCCCGCGCCCAGGCCCAGCTCCAGCCGGCCGCCGGTGAGCCGGTCGACGGTGACGACCTCGCGGGCCAGCAGGTGGGGGTTCCAGAAGCAGACGTTGAGGACCAGCGTGCCGACCCGCAGCCGCTCGGTCGCCTCGGCGGCGGCCACCAGCGCCGGGAACGGCGCGGGCCCGCCGAGGTGGTCGGGCATCAGGACGGTGTCGTAGCCGAGGCTCTCGGCCCTGCGGCAGCGCGCGACGAGTTCGTCGCGCTCGGGGACGTCGAGGAAGTTGAAGCCGAATCGGAAGTCGCGCATGCCGCCAGCCTCCCCGCCCCGCGGCGCGTTGTCAGCGGCCTTACGCCCACGGCGGATCCGCTCAGAGCACAGCGCGCCCCGCCCGGCCGGTCCGGGGACGGATCAGCCCCCCTCGGCCGTCTCCGGCGCCTCGTCGGGCCGCCCGGCGGGCTTCCGGACGGTCCGCGCCCCGGCCGCCCGGTCGCGTTCGGCCAGGGAGGCCAGGTGGGCGTTGTAGGCGGCCAGCTCGTCCTCCTCCCGCCGGGCGGCGGCCCGGTCGGCCCGGCGGTCCTGGCGGCGGGCGGTCCGCTGGTCGTCCAGGAACCACTGTCCGACCAGCGCCAGCAGCACGATGAACGTGGGGATCTCGCCGAAGCCCCAGGCGATGGCGCCGCCCGCGTGCTGGTCGGACAGGATCGAGCCGGCCCAGTCCGGATGCACCGACCGGTACCAGCCCTCGGCGATCGGCCTGCCCAGGTTCATCAGCGCGATCCCGAAGAAGGCGTGGAACGGCATGGTGGCCAGCAGCACCAGCAGCTTGGCGACGTGCGGGATCCGCCGGGGCTGAGGCCCGGAGCCGATCAGCACCCAGAAGAACAGCGCCCCGGCCGCCAGGAAGTGGATCTCCATCGCGATGTGCCCCGTGTGGTCGCGCATCGCGTTCTCGAACAGCGGGGTGAAGTACAGCGCGAACGTGGTCACCACGAAGATCGCGGCGGCCACCACCGGATGCGAGATCACCGCCACATAGCGGCTGTGCAGCAGGACCAACAGCCACTCGCGGGGGCCCCGGTCGCCGCGTCCGGGGGCGGGCTTGAGCGCCCGCAGCGCCAGCGTGATCGGGTCGCCCAGCACCAGGAAGATCGGCGTCAGCATGCTCAGCGTCATGTGCTGGACCATGTGCATGCTGAACAGCACCGGCGAGTACCGCGCCAGGCCGCTCTGGGTGACCAGCAGCATGGTCAGCAGGCCGATGCCCCAGGAGACGGTGCGCAGGACCGGCCAGCGGTCGCCGCGGCGGCGCAGCCGGATCACCCCGGCCGCGTACAGGACGCCGAGCACCGCCGCCGCGGCGGCGAAGAAGAAGTCGAGCTTCCACAGCGTCGCCACCCGGCCCAGGGTGATCTCCGGCGGCACCGGGAAGCCGAGCAGCACCTCCGCCGCGTCCTGGTCGGCGGGCGGCGGAGGGGGCGCGGTCCGCGACAGCGCCACCGCCAGTCCCATCACCGCGGCCATCACCGCGACCTCGACGGTGGCCAGCCGGGCGAACGCGCCGGGCCGCCGGTCGGCCAGGGCGGGCAGCGTGCGCTCGCGATGCCACCAGCCGAACCAGCCCAGCACCCCGAAGGCGATGATCTTGCCCAGGGCCAACCGGCCGTAGTCGCCGGTCACCAGCTGCATCGGGTCGGGCAGCCGGGCCGCCACGCTGGCCAGCCCGCTGATCCCGACCGCGATGTAGCACCACAGCGCCATCCGGCTGTAGCGGTCGGCCATGGTCTCCAGCCGGCCGCCGCCGCTCAGCGCATGCCGGCCGAGCATCGCCAGCCCGCCGACCCACAGGGCGACCGCGAGGACGTGCACGGCCAGGGCGGTGACCGCCACCGAATGGTTGCCGGCCGAGGCGGCGTGGCCGGTCAGCGGCGGCGGCAGCAGCGCGACCAGGGCCAGGGCGAGCAGCCCGAACGCCCCGCCGGGGGTGGCGGTGGTGCGCGCCAGCAGCGCCACCACCACCGACAGCAGGACCACCAGCACCAGCGCGGTGCCCTGCGGCAGGTCTCCCACGTAGGTGCTGAGCCGATTGCCGGTCAGCACCAGGTCGACCGGCTCGCCCAGCACGTCGGAGACGGTGAACACCATGACGGCCGCGGCGGCGGCCGACCAGAGGGCGGCCAGCCAGGAGGCGGCCCGCAGATAGGCGACGGCGTCCGCCGACAGCCGTCCCCGGCCGCCGGCGACCTCCAGCGGCAGCAGGAAGGTCGCGGCGAGCAGCGCCCCCACGGTCAGCGCGGCGGCGATGTCCATGACCACCCGGGAGACCGGCAGCCCCCAGCGGGTCGCCGTGCCCGCGTCGCCGAGCCCGGGCACGACCTCCTCGGCGGCGGCGCCGCCGAGGAGCATCGCCGCCACCAGCGCGACCGCGGCCGCCGCGGCGGCGATCGCGGCGGCGCGGACCACCCTGACCAGGCCCTCACTCACCGGACGACGACCCCCTGCGCAGGAACACGACCATGAAGCCGATGCCGACGCCCATCAGCAGGCCGCTGCCGATCACCACCCATCGGGCCGCGCCGGAGAGCTCCTTCCGCTCGGTCTCCTCCTGCGGGCCGTCGTCGGCGACGGAGCGCACGACGGCGGACCGCACGGAGGGGGCGGGATGCTCCCGGGCCGCGGCGGGACCGGCGAACACCGCCGCAAAGAGCAGCAGGACCGTGGTGAGGGCGCCCAGACGCCCGGCTGGATTGGTCATGGCGGCAATGACGATCTGTAGTGGGGACAGGGCGCCCTCTACCCTATTCGGCCCGCA
The DNA here is from genome assembly GCF_006363815.1 of Thermomonospora catenispora. Taxonomy (GTDB): domain Bacteria; phylum Actinomycetota; class Actinomycetes; order Streptosporangiales; family Streptosporangiaceae; genus Thermomonospora; species Thermomonospora catenispora. The sequence continues at coordinate 542 of NZ_RRYT01000067.1, read as the reverse complement.
CGGCGCCCCCGTGCGTCACCACCGTGCGACGGCTCAGCAGTCGCAGTCGCAGCAGTCGCAGCAGTTGCAGTCGCATTCGTCGCAGTGCCGGGTGCACCAGCAGCGCTCGCTCCAGCGCTTCTTGTGGTACTTGCTCCAGCGGGGCTGGTAGAGCCCGCAGGTGCAGGCGGTGAGGGTGAAGGTGAAGCACGGGATCGGCGGGTCGGGCCGCCGCGAGGGGCCGTGCCCGCCCCCTCCGCAGCCGCAGTCGCAGCAGCAACCGCCGCCACCGCCGCCACCGGACCAGTCGCCCTGCTCGCGCGGGGGGACGAAACCGCCGGGCGCCGGGTGCGGGTGGCCGGCCTGCCGGTAGTGCGGGGGCTGGCCGTGGGGGCCGTGGGGCTGCTGACCGTAGGGTCCGTAGGGTCCCTGCGGGGGCGGTCCGTACGGTCCCTGCGGGCCCGGGCCGCCGGGCGGCGGATAGGCGGCGAAGGCCCGCTTCACCGAGCGCTCCACCTCCTTCTCCAGGAGGGCTTTGACCAGGCGGTCGTCCTCCAGATCCA
>NZ_RRYT01000066.1 GCF_006363815.1 Thermomonospora catenispora | reverse complement strand
GCCGGCCGCGACCGGCCGCGACCCGCGCGGTGCGCGGGGCCGCCCCGACGAGCGTCCGCGGCGGATCCGACGAACCGCCCGGGCGGGCGGCGGCTTCGCGGCGAACGTCCGCGCGAGAACGCCCGCGGCGGGCCCGAAGGGCCTGGGGCGCCCCCAAGAGCGCCCGGAAAGGGACGAGCCCTCCGGACGGAGGGCTCGTCGCGCTCACGACCGTCGTGATCAGGAGATGGGCCTGGCGGTCGGCGGGATCGGGGCCGGCAGCACGGTGTCGCCGGACAGGTACGCGTCGACGGCGGCGGCCGCGGCGCGCCCCTCGGCGATGGCCCACACGATGAGCGACTGGCCGCGGCCCATGTCGCCGGCGACGAACACGCCGTCCACCGAGGTGGCGTAGTTCTCGTCCCGGGCGACGTTGCCGCGCCGGTCGAACTCCACGCCGAGCTGCTCGAGCAGGCCTTCGCGCTCGGGGCCGAGGAAGCCCATGGCCAGGACGACCAGCTGGGCGCTGATCTCCCGCTCGGTGCCCGGGATCGGCTTGAAGCCGGTCTCCGGTCCCTCCACCCCGACCACCTTGAGCGCCGCGACCCGCCCGTCCTCGTCGCCGACGAACTCGGTGGTGGACAGCGCGTACAGCCGCTGGCCGCCGAGCGCGTCGAGCTCCTCGTGGGCGCTCTCGACCTTGTAGAGCATCGGGTAGGTCGGCCAGGGCTGGTGGTCGGGCCGGCTGGTCGGAGGCTTGGGCATGATCTCCAGCTGGACCACCGAGCGGGCCCCCTGGCGGATGGCGGTGCCCACGCAGTCGGCGCCGGTGTCGCCGCCGCCGATCACCACGACGTCCTTGCCCGCGGCGGTGATCTTCGGCTCGGGGTAGTCGCCCTCCTGAACGCGGTTGGCGTCGGGGAGGTACTCCATCGCCTGGTGGACGCCGGCCAGCTCCCGGCCCGGAACGGGCAGGTCGCGGCGGACGGTGGAGCCGCCGGCCAGCAGCACCGCGTCGTGGCGGGCGCGCAGCTCCTCGGCGGTGATGTCGACGCCGACGTGCACCGAGGTGACGAACTCGGTGCCCTCGGCGCGCATCTGCGCCAGCCTCCGGTCCAGATGCCGCTTCTCCATCTTGAACTCGGGGATGCCGTAGCGCAGCAGCCCGCCGATGCGGTCGGCCCGTTCGTAGACGGTGACGTCGTGCCCGGCGCGGGTGAGCTGCTGGGCGGCGGCCAGCCCGGCGGGGCCGGAGCCGACGACGGCGACCTTCTTGCCGGTCTTGACCGCGGGGGGCTGGGGGGTGACCCAGCCCTCCTCCCAGGCCCGGTCGATGATCTCGGCCTCGACCCGCTTGATGGTGACGGGGTCGGAGTTGATGCCCAGCACGCACGCCGATTCGCACGGGGCGGGGCACAGCTTCCCGGTGAACTCGGGGAAGTTGTTGGTGGCGTGCAGCCGCTCGACGGCCTCCCGCCAGCGGCCGCGGTAGACCAGGTCGTTCCACTCGGGGATCAGATTGCCCAGCGGGCAGCCCTGGTGGCAGAACGGGATGCCGCAGTCCATGCATCGGCTGGCCTGCTTCTCCAGCCTGCCGCGGTCGAAGTCCTCATAGACCTCGCGCCAGCTCTTGATCCGCACGTCGACGGGACGCCGCTCGGGGAGCTCCCGCGGAACGGTCAGGAAACCCTTCGGGTCGGCCATGTGGTGGAACCCCCCTCGCTCAGCCGGTGACGGCGGCCATGATGGCCTCGTTGACGTCGCGCCCCTCGGCCTCGGCGCGGGCCTTGGCCTCCAGGACGCGCTTGTAGTCGCGCGGCATGATCTTGGCGAACCGGCCCAAGGCCGCGTCCCAGTCGGCCAGCAGCCGCTCGGCGACCGTCGAGCCGGTCTCGGTCAGATGCCGTTCGACGATCTCGCGCAGGAACTCGCGGTCGGCGTCGCCGAGCTCCTCGATCTCCACCATCTCGCGGTTGACCCGGACGGGTTCCAGATCGAGGACGTAGGCGATGCCGCCGGACATGCCGGCCGCCAGGTTGCGGCCGGTGGGGCCGAGGATGACGGCCCGGCCGCCGGTCATGTACTCCAGCGCGTGGTCGCCGACGCCCTCCACCACGGCGGTGGCGCCGGAGTTGCGGACGCAGAACCGCTCGCCGACGATGCCGCGGACGAACAGCTCGCCGGAGGTGGCGCCGTAGAGGATGACGTTGCCGGCGATGATCTGGTGCTCGGCGGCGAAGGGGGCGTCCGGGTGGGGCCGCACCGTGATGCGGCCGCCGGACAGGCCCTTGCCGACGTAGTCGTTGGCGTCGCCGACGAGCCGCAGCGTGACGCCGCGGGGCACGAAGGCGCCGAAGGAGTTGCCCGCCGACCCGGTGAAGGTGATGTCGATGGTGTCGGCCGGCAGCCCGGCCCCGCCGTACCGCTTGGTGATCTCGTGGCCGAGCATGGTGCCGACGGTCCGGTTGACGTTGCGGATCGGCAGCTCCAGCTTGACCTTCTCACCGCGGGTGAGGGCGCCCTCGGCGAGCTGGATGAGGGTGTTGTCCAGCGCCTTCTCCAGCCCGTGGTCCTGGGCGGTCACGCAGCGCGGCGCGTTCCCGTAGGGGTTCTCGGGCCGGTACAGGATGGGGCTGAGGTCCAGCCCGGAGGCCTTCCAGTGGTCGACGGCCTCGCGGGTGTCGAGCAGGTCGATGCGGCCGATGGCCTCGTCCAGGCTGCGGAAGCCCAGCGCGGCCAGGTACTCGCGGACCTCCTGGGCGATGAACTCGAAGAAGTTGACCACGAACTCGGGCTTGCCGCTGAAGCGCTTGCGCAGCTCCGGGTTCTGGGTGGCCACGCCGACCGGACAGGTGTCCAGGTGGCACACCCGCATCATGACGCAGCCGGAGACCACCAGCGGGGCGGTGGCGAAGCCGTACTCCTCGGCCCCCAGCAGCGCGGCGATGATCACGTCGCGGCCGGTCTTCATCTGCCCGTCGACCTGGACCACGATCCGGTCGCGCAGCCCGTTGCGCATCAGGGTCTGCTGGGTCTCGGCCAGTCCGAGCTCCCAGGGGGCGCCGGCGTGCTTGATGGAGGTCAGCGGGGAGGCGCCGGTGCCGCCGTCGTGACCGCTGATCAGCACCACGTCGGCGTGGGCCTTGGAGACGCCGGCGGCGACGGTGCCGACGCCGACCTCGGCGACCAGCTTGACGTGGATGCGGGCGGCCGGGTTGGCGTTCTTGAGGTCGTGGATGAGCTGGGCCAGGTCCTCGATGGAGTAGATGTCGTGGTGCGGCGGCGGAGAGATCAACCCGACGCCGGGGGTGGAGTGGCGGGTCTTGGCCACCCACGGGTAGACCTTGTGGCCGGGCAGCTGGCCGCCCTCGCCGGGCTTGGCGCCCTGGGCCATCTTGATCTGGATGTCGTCGGCGTTGGTCAGGTACTCGGCGGTCACCCCGAACCGGCCGGAGGCCACCTGCTTGATGGCGCTGCGCCGCAGGTCGCCGTTGGGGTCGGGGGTGTAGCGCTCGGGGTCCTCCCCGCCCTCGCCGGTGTTGGACTTGCCGCCCAGCCGGTTCATGGCGATGGCGAGGGTCTCGTGGGCCTCGGCGGAGATGGACCCGTACGACATGGCGCCGGTGGAGAACCGCTTGACGATCTCGCCGACCGGCTCGACCTCCTCGATCGGCACCGGCGGGCGCGTCCCCGTCTTGAGCTTGAACAGCCCGCGCAGCGTCATCAGCCGCTCGGACTGCTCGTCGACCTTCCGGGTGTACTCCTTGAAGATCTCGTACCGGCGGGTGCGCGTGGAGTGCTGCAGCTTGAAGACGGTCTCGGGGTTGAACAGGTGCGGCTCGCCCTCGCGCCGCCACTGGTACTCGCCGCCGACCTCCAGGGTGCGGTGGGCGGGGCCGTTGCCGCCCGTCGGGTAGGCACGGCGGTGCCGCTTGGCGACCTCCTCGGCGAGGACGTCGAAGCCGACGCCGCCGAGCCGGGAGGTGGTGCCGGTGAAGCAGCGCTCGATGACCTCCTCGCCCAGCCCGATGGCCTCGAAGATCTGCGCGCCGGTGTAGGAGGCGACCGTGGACACGCCCATCTTGGACATGATCTTCAGGACGCCCTTGCCGTACGCCTTGATCATGTTGCGCACGGCCTTGGCCGGGTCGAGGTCGGGCAGCGCGCCGGCGGCGATGAGCTCTTCGACGGTCTCGATCGCCAGGTAGGGGTTGACGGCGGAGGCGCCGTACCCGATCAGCAGCGCCATGTGGTGGCACTCGCGGGCCTCGCCGGTCTCCACCACCAGCCCGACGCGGGTGCGCGTCTTCTGGCGGATGAGGTGGTGGTGGACGGCGCCGGTCAGCAGCAGCGACGGGATCGCGGCGCGGGCGCGGTCGACGCCGCGGTCCGACAGCACGATGATCCGCGCCCCGTCCTCGATGGCCTGCGACACCTCGGCGCAGACCTCCTCCAGCCGCTGCTGGAGGGCCTCGCCGCCGCCGGCGACCTCGTACAGGCCGTGGACGACGTGGGCCTGCAGGTGCGGCAGGTCCCCCTCGTCGTTGATGTGGACGATCTTGGCGAGCTCGTCGTTGTCGATGATCGGGGTGGGCAGCACCAGCCGGCGGCAGGACTCGGGGCCGGGCTCCAGCAGGTTGCCCTCGGGGCCGAGGGTGGTCTGCAGGGAGGTGACCAGCTCCTCCCGGATGGCGTCCAGCGGAGGGTTGGTGACCTGTGCGAACAGCTGCTTGAAGTAGTCGAACAGCAGCCGCGGGCGGTCCGAGAGCACCGCCAGCGGGGTGTCGGTGCCCATCGACCCGACCGGCTCGGCGCCGGTCCTGGCCATGGGGGTGAGGATGACCCGCTGCTCCTCGAGGGTGTAGCCGAACGCCTGCTGGCGCTTGAGCAGTCCCTCGCGGTCGACGGTCTCGCGTCGGCGGGGCGGCAGCTCCTCGAACCGCACCAGGCCCTGATCCAGCCACTCCTGGTAGGGGTGCTCGGCGGCCAGCTCGGCCTTGATCTCATCGTCCTCGACGATCCGGCCGGCGGCGGTGTCGACCAGGAAGATCCGGCCCGGCTGCAGCCGGCCCTTGCGCACCACCTTCGCGGGCGGGATGTCATCGAGCACGCCGGACTCGCTGGCCAGCACCACGAGCCCGTCGTCGGTCACCCAGAACCGGCCCGGGCGCAGCCCGTTGCGGTCCAGCACGGCGCCGACCAGGGTGCCGTCGGTGAAGGTGACGCTGGCGGGGCCGTCCCAGGCCTCCATCAAGGTGGCGTGGAATTCATAGAAGGCCCGCCGCGCCGGATCCATCTCGACGTGGTTCTCCCACGCCTCGGGGATCATCATCAGCACCGCGTGCGGCAGCGACCGGCCGCCCAGGTGCAGCAGCTCCAGGCACTCGTCGAAGGAGGCGGTGTCGCTGGCCTCGATGTCGATCACCGGGTAGACGCGGGACAGGTCCCCGGGGATCAGGTCGGACTTCAGCAGCGCCTCCCTGGCCCGCATCCAGTTGCGATTGCCCTTGACGGTGTTGATCTCGCCGTTGTGGGCGATGAACCGGAACGGATGCGCCAGCTCCCAGGCCGGGAAGGTGTTGGTGGAGAACCGCGAGTGCACCAGCGCGATGGCGGTGGTGTAGCGGCGGTCCGACAGGTCGGGGTAGAACGGCTCCAGCTGCGGAGTCGTCAGCATCCCCTTGTAGACGATGGTCCGCGAGGACAGGCTGGGGAAGTAGACGCCCACGTCCTGCTCGGCGCGTTCGCGCATGCAGAACACCACGCGGTCCAGCTCCAGGCCGGTCTTGCCGGCGTGCGGGCCGTCGTCGGCGGCCTTGACGAACAACTGGGCGAAGTGCGGCATGGTCCGGCGGGCGGCCGGACCGCAGAAGTCGGGGTCATGGGGCAGCTCGCGCCACCCCAGAACGGTCAGGCCCTCCTCGGCGCACAACGCCTCCACGTGGGCGACGACCTCGGCCCGCTCCGTGCCGTCGGTCGGCAGGAACGCGGTCCCGGCGGCGTAGGCGCCGGCCGGGGGCAGCGCGAAGTCCACGACCTCGCGGAAGAAGGCGTCGGGGATCTGGGTGAGGATGCCGGCGCCGTCCCCGTCGTCGGGCTCGGCGCCGACCGCACCGCGGTGGTCGAGGTTCCGCAGGACGGTCAGGGCCTTCTCGACGATGTCGTGGCTCTTGCGGCCGTGCATGTCCGCGACCATGCCGACGCCGCAGGCGTCGTGCTCGTTGGCGGGGTCGTACAGCCCTTGGCGCGGGGGCATGCCAGGTGTGAGGGCAGCAGCCGTCATCAACCCTCCCGTCATCGTGTCACTGCTTACGTGTCAGTGCAGTCCGGGACGGCGCTGGCCCTTGCTGCTTTCTTCACCGGGAGACTATCCCACCGTCGGGACGGGGGTCGGGCAGGCAAGATCGCCTACCGGTCGACCGGATCCCCCGGCTTCGCCGGATATACCCAGCTTTGGCGAAGCCACGCCACGTTGCGTCGTATGGATCCGTTTCCTCGCATCCCGACGAAACCACCGACAAGTGGTTTAGACCAGCATAGCTTGCACTGAACAGATGCAAATCACCTGGTTCGGTGATCATCCTCACCGGGCCGTCCGGAACACGGCCCCGCCCGTCCGCGCTGATCTGCGCGTTCTCCCGCCCGCGCGATCACAGAACGGCTTCGCAAGACGGCGTCACAGGGCGTTCACAGCGCGGCGGCCGCGCGGCCCAGCACCGCGGACGCCTTGCCGCCCTCGATCAGCAACGCCAGCAGCGCCTCGTCGGTGGGATCGCCGGTCCCGTCCAGCCGCTGCGCCCAGGCGATCACCGCGTAGTGGCCCATCGCCAGGCCCCGGGCCGCCCCGAAGCCCTGCCCGAACCGGGACAGCTCCTCAGGGAACGGGCTCGCGGTGACGCCGCCGGGAACGTCGGTCAGCGGGCGGACGAACCCGCCGCCGTGGATCCGGCCGAGCGCCGCCACGAACCGGTCGGAGTCGGCGGAGGTGGTCAGGTTGAAGATCGTGACGCTGAGCGCGTACCCCTTGCGGGTGTCGGCGTACATGCCGCGGACGGCCTGGGTGCAGCCGCCCCGGCGCAGCTCCTCGGCGACCGCCGCCCCCCACACCGCCTGCGCGCAGTCGGCGTCCATCCGGCTGCCGACCAGGGTGAGCCGGGCGCCGGCCTCCTTGACGGTCAGGGTGCGGCCGGAGGCGGGGAACACCTCCGCCTCGGTGAGCGGCCGGGCGTCCTTGGCCCGCTCTTCGATGCCCCGATAGGCGTCCGTGGACGGCGAACTGGAGTAGGACTGCGGAGACGATCCGCTGTCGGCGGGTCGCCCCATCCCCCTCGCCGGATCGCCCTGCGCCGACCTCCCGTCGTCTCCGGAGACGACGATCAGCCCCGCGACGGCGACGATGACGACGACCGCCAACGCCGCGGCCGCGCCGAAGAAGAGCGGCGCCGACCCGCGTCCGGACCGGCCCCGCCCCGGCCGTCGGGGAGGCCGCCGCGCCGCGGCGCGGTCGGCGGACTCGGGGGCCCCGCCGGGCAGCGGGCGCG
>NZ_RRYT01000065.1 GCF_006363815.1 Thermomonospora catenispora | reverse complement strand
GCGAGCCCGGCGCCGGCTCCGACCTGGCCTCGCTGGCCACCCGCGCCGAACGCGACGGCGACCACTGGATCGTCAACGGCCAGAAGGTGTGGACCTCCGGCGCGCACAAGGCCCGCTGGGCGATCCTGGTGGCCCGCACCGACCCCGACGTGCCCAAGCACCGCGGTCTGACGTACTTCCTGTGCGACATGACCGACCCGGGCGTGGAGGTCCGGCCGCTGCGGCAGATCACCGGCGAGGCCGAGTTCAACGAGGTCTTCCTCACCGACGTGCGGATCCCCGACTCGCTGCGGCTGGGCGAGGTGGGCGAGGGCTGGCGGGTCGCCACCGCCACCCTGATGAACGAGCGCGTCGCCATCGGCAGCGGCAGCGACCCCGGCCGCGAGAGCGGCATGATCGGGGTCGTCGCCCGCACCTGGCGGCAGCGGCCGGAGCTGCGGACCCCCGAGCTGCACGCCCGGCTGATGCGGCTGTGGGTGGAGGCCGAGGTCGCCCGGCAGACCGGCCGGCGGCTGCGGCAGAAGCTGGCCGCCGGGCAGCCCGGCCCCGAGGGCTCGGCGGCCAAGCTCACCTTCGCCCGCCTGGCGCAGCAGCTGTCCGGCCTGGAGCTGGAGCTGCTCGGCGCCGAGGGCCTGCGGTACGGCGACTGGACGATGAAGCGTCCCGAGGTGGTGGAGTTCACCGGCAAGGACGCCGGCTACCGCTACCTGCGCGCCAAGGGCAACTCCATCGAGGGCGGCACCTCGGAGATCCTGCGCAACATCATCGCCGAACGCGTGCTGGGCCTGCCCCCCGAGCCGCGCACCGACAAGGACGTCCCGTGGAAGGACCTGCCCCGATGAGCGAGCTGGATCTGCTCTACACCGACGTCGAGGAGTCGGTGCGCGACAGCGTGCGGTCCCTGCTGGCCAAGCGGTCCACGCCCGACCGGGTGGTCAAGGTCTACGACGGCGACCGCTCCGGGCTCGCCGAGCTGTGGCGGGCGCTGGCGAGCGAGCTGGGCCTGGCCGCGCTGCTGATCCCCGAGGAGCACGGCGGGGCGGGCGCCTCGGCCCGCGAGGCCGCCGTGGTGCTGGAGGAGCTGGGCCGCCACGTCACGCCGGTGCCGTTCTTCACCAGCGCGGTCGTGGCCACCACGGCGCTGCTGGAGGCGGGCGCGACCGAGCGGCTGGGCGAGCTGGCCGCCGGGGAGCGGACCGCCGCGCTGGCGGTGCCGTTCTCCACCGCCCCGGGCGGGCGGATCCCCGCGGTCGGTCTCGACGGGACGCTGCAGGGGTCGGTGCACGCGGTGGCGGGCGCGTTGGAGGCGGACCTGCTGCTGGTCCCCGTACGGACCGGCGACGGCCTGGAGCTGCACGAGGTGAGCGGCGGGGACGCCCGGATCACGCCGGTGACGTCGCTGGACATGACCCGGCAGATCGCCGACGTGGACCTCACCGGCGTCTCCTCCCGCCGGGTCGCCGGCGCGGAGACGACCGAACGGGCGCTGGTCCGGGCGCTGGAGGCCGGCGCCGCGCTGCTGGCCTCCGAGCAGTACGGGGTGGCCCAGTGGTGCCTGGACACCACCCTCGACTATCTGAAGGTCCGCCGCCAGTTCGGCCGCATCGTCGGCGGCTTCCAGGCGCTCAAGCACCGCCTCGCCGACCTGTACGTCACGGTCGAGTCGGCCCGCGCCGCCGCCCGCAACGCCGCCGCCGCGATCGCCGCCGACGACCCGGACCGGTCGGTGGCCGCCTCGGTCGCTCAGGCGTACTGCGCCGACGCGGCCGTCCTGGCCGCCGAGGAGGCGATCCAGCTCCACGGCGGCATCGGCATGACCTGGGAGCACCCGGCGCACCTGTATCTCAAGCGCGCCAAGGCCGACCAGATCGCCCTCGGCACCCCGGGCGCCCACCACGCCCGCCTGGCCGCCCTGGTCGACCTGCCGGCCGCCTGACGCGCCGGGGACGAAGGACGCCGTCGCGCCGAGGCCGCGCCCGGCGCGGTGACCGGTCGCCCGCCGCGACCCGCCGCGCCGGGCCGGCCCCGGATCGGCTCCGGGCCGGTCCCGGGTCCGGCCGGGGCCGCGCGTTCAGTCCCGGTCCCGTCCGCCCAGGTCGTGGCCGGAGGCGATGAGCCCCAGCGACAGCTCCAGCCGGTCCCGGGCGTTCTGCAGGTCGCGGCCGGTGAGGGACTCGATCTGCTTGACCCGGTAGATGACCGTGTTGCGGTGGCAGAACAGCGCCTGCGCGGCCTGGGTGGGGGAGCCGTTGCACTCCAGCAGGGCCGCCAGGGTGCGCAGCAGCACGTCCCGGTGGTTGGGCGGCTGGGCCAGCAGCGGCCCGATGGTCTCCCGCACCAGCACCGGCACGACCTCCGGGCTGCCGGTGACCAGCACCTCCGGCAGCCGCCCGCGCACCGTCGCGATCTGCTGCGCGCCGCGCGGCAGCGACTCGGCGGCGCGGGCCGCCAGCCGGTAGGCGGTGGCGAACCCGGTGACGCCCTCCGGCGCCTCGGCCACCCCGACCCGGCCCGCCACCCCGGGCCGCAGCGCCTCCACCAGCTCGTCCACGGTCAGGCCGGGGTGCGAGACCAGCCCGAAGTAGGCGCCGCCCCGCACATGCCAGTGGGAGAGCACCCCCAGCCTCTCCAGCCGGTCCTGCGGCCCCCGCAGCGGCTCGTCCGGCGGATCCTCCAGCAGCGCCACCACGCACGCCACCGGGTCCCCGGGGGCCAGCCCCAGCACCTCCCGCGCCTCCTTGGAGAACAGCGGGTCGGTGCCGCGCCCGTCCACCAGCCCGTCCAGGAAGTTCTGCCGCCGCTGCAGGTCGCGCCGCTGCAACCGGGCGCTCTCGGTGCGGTAGGAGTCGACCAGGGTGGCGTTCTGGACGTCCAGGGCCGCCCACAGCCGCTGCCCGGCCAGCAGCAGCAGATGCTCGTCGACGTCGATCTCGCCGTTCCAGCGCAGCCGCAGCAGCGCCTCCCACAGCATCCGCGACCCGAGGTTGTAGGCGTTCAGCACCCGGTCCATCGGCACGCCCTGCCGCGCCCGGATCCGCCCGGTCTCCCGCCACAGGTCGATCGGCTGCTCGTCCGGCCGCGCCACCCCCGCCATCGCCGCCAGCCCGCGCCGCACGTGCTCCCGCGCCCCGCGCCGCTGGTCGGCCTGCAGCTCCGGGGTCTGCTCCGCCCAGTAGGGGTCGGACTCCATCAGGGCCTGGGTGATGGACTCGGCGATCTGGTCGGCGTACGGCAGCAGCAGCGCCCACGTCCGCGCGATGGCCCGCTCGGTCTCCGGATCGAACCGCGGAATCCGCACCGCACCCCCAACCTGCCGCATCCGCAGAGCACGCCGCCCCTCACGGGCGTCCCGCCGCGGACCGCACCGTACGTCCTTTTTGTCATTGTGTGCGCATCGCCCGTCCCGGCCAGCGCGCCCGGGAGGCCGAGACGGCCCGCGAGGGGCGGCCGGGCGGCGTTCCCCCGCGCCCGGGAGGCCGCCCGGGCCGGTGCGCCGGAGCGCGGGGAAGGCCGCTCAGCGGTCCGGGGCGGGCGGGCGCAGCCGTCGGGGCAGGCCCGCCGCCACCAGGTCGTAGGACTGCCGGAGCAGGGCGAGCACCTCGGCGGAGTCGAGGGCGCCGTCCAGGACGATCGTGTTCCAGTGCCGCTTGTTGAGGTGGTGGCCGGGGAGCACGTGCCGGGGGTACTCGGCGCGCAGCGCCAACCCCTCCTCGGGGTCGAGCTTGACGCTGAGCCTGGGCGGCTGGGCGTCCTCGGCGAGGAGGGCGAACATCTTCCCGCCGACCTTGTAGACGCCGGTGGACCCGCCGAACGGGTACTCCTTGACGCCGCCCAGGAACCTCTCGCAGTAGTCGGTGACGGCCTGATACAGCTCCTCGCTCATCCGCCGATGCTCGCACACGCCGGTGACGGAACGGACGCGTCGCAGACGGTGCGGGCGGGCCGGGCGGTCAGGAGGCCCCGCCGGGAACCCGGTCGGCGCCGGCGGACGATCGCGACGCGGCCGACGACCGCGCCGCGGTCTCGCCCGAGGAGGCCGACGGCCGCGCGGCGGAGGCCTCGCGCGCGGAGGCCGGCGGGCGGCCGCCCGCCAGGATCGTCTCCAGCAGGGGCAGGGCCCGGCCGACCTGCCCGGCCCGGATGACCAGGTCCCAGGCGGGTTCGAACTTCTTCCAGCCGCCCGCATAAGCCAGGTGGCGCAGCCTGCCGGTCAGGGTCGGCTTGGCGGCGGCGCCGCGCAGGATCGACCCCCACCGGTAGAAGTCGCGGTAGGCCCGCCGGTAGCCGTCCTGAAGCTCCCGGGCGGTCATCCGGGCCGGGGTGAAGACCACGTGGCGGGTGTCGTAGCGGTCCCAGTCCGAGTGCAGCAGCCGCCCGGCCCGGGCCATCCGCTCATGCAGCCGGGTGCCGGGATAGGGGGTCAGGATGTGGAAGGTGGCGGTCTCGACGCCGTGGTCGATCGCCCATGCGACGGTGCGGTCGAACACGCCGGCGTCGTCGTGGTCCATGCCGAAGACGAAGCTGCCGTTGACCATCACCCCGTGCTCGTGCAGCCGCCGGATCGCCGCGCCGTAGTCCCGGTCGATGTTCTGCCACTTGCGCTGGTCGGCCAGGTTGGCGGCGTTGACGGTCTCGAAGCCGACGAACAGGCTGCGCAGCCCCGCCTCCACGGCCTTCTCCAGCAGCCCCGGGCGCAGCACCGCCTGCACCGTCCCGGCCGCCTGCCACAGCCGTCCCATCCCGCGCATCCCCTCGAACAGGGCGGTGGCGAACCGGGCGTTGCCGAACAGGTGGTCGTCCAGGAAGTACAGGTGCCGTCCCGGCAGCCGGTCGATCTCGGCGAGCGCCGCGTCCACGGTCTGGGTGTAGAACGACTTGCCGCCGGCGAAGAACGCCTCCTTGTAGCAGAAGTCGCACACGTGCGGGCAGCCGCGGGAGACCACGATCGAGTTCGGCACCAGGTAGCGGCGGCGGTCGATCAGGTCGCGGCGGACGGGCGGCAGGTCGGCCAGGGTGCGCTCGGTGGAGCGGTAGCGGGGCGCCGGCCGACCGGCGCGCAGGTCGGCCAGGAACCGCGGCCAGGTGTCCTCGCCCGGACCGATGAAGACGGTGTCGGCGTGCCGGGCGGCCTCCTCCGGCAGCGACGTCACATGCAGCCCGCCCAGGCAGACGTGAGCGCCGCGCGCCCGGTACAGGTCGGCCAGCTCGTAGGCGCGGCGCGCGGAGGTGATGTAGACCTGGATCACCACCAGGTCGGGCTCGTCGGAGGTGTCGACCTTCTGCACGTGCTCGTCGGTGATCGTCACCTCGTCGTCGGGGTCCAGATAGCCGGCCAGCGTGGCCAGCCCGAGCGGCGGGAACAGCGAGTACTTGATCGGCCGGAACAGCGGCGAGGTCGCCTCGGTCAGGGCGGGCAGGATCATCTTCACGCGCACGGCGGCTCCTCGGGATCGGGTCACCGACCTGGATACCGGCCCCTGAGGCACCGTCGGTGGGGGTCGTGGGCGGGTTCCGTGCAGGAATCGTGAAGATCGACGAGAGCGGTCCGCGTCCGCCGCGCGGCGGGCGGGATGGGCCGCGAGGGGAGACCGCGGGGGCGTCGCGGGACGCGGGAGGGCGCCGTGGTCAGGTCGCGTCCGGGATCAGGACGCGGATGCGGCAGCCGCGCGGGGCGTCCGCCACCTCGATGCGCCCGCCGTGCAGCTCCACCGCCCAGCGGGCGATGGCCAGGCCGAGGCCGGTGCCGCCGTCGGAGCCGTAGGGGGCGCCGCGGGAGAACCGTTCGAACACCCGGTCCCGCTGGTCCGGCGGGATGCCCGGCCCGTCGTCGGCGACCTCCAGCACCAGGGCGGCGCGCGCGGCGCGGGCGGTGACGGCGACCTCGCCTCCTCCGTGCCGGGCGGCGTTGTCCAGCAGGTTGGCCACCACCTGGTGCAGCCGGTCCCGGTCGGCCCGCACCGTCAGCCCGGCGGGCGCCTCGGCGGTGAAACGGACCCGGGGATGCGCGACCCGGGCCTGGTCGACGGCGTCGTCCAGGAACGGACGGACGGGGAAGCGGGTGCGCTCCAGGAACCGTCCGCCCTCGTCGAGCCGGGACAGGTCCAGCAGCTGAGCCACCAGACGTTCGAGCCGTTCGGTCTGGTCCAGCGCGACCCGCAGCGTCTGCGGCCGGACCGGGGTCACCCCGTCGGCGATGTTCTCCAGCTGAGCGTGCAGAGCGCTGATCGGCGTCCGCAGCTCGTGGGAGACGTTGGCGATGAACTCGCGCCGTCGCCGGTCCACCTCGGCCAGGTCGTCGGCCATGCTGTTGAAGGCGCGGGCCAGCTCGCCGACCTCGTCGCGGGAGCTGGCCCGCACCCGCCGGTCGTAGCGTCCCCGGGCCATCGCCCGCGCCACCGCGGTCATCTCCCGCAGCGGGGACGTCATGCCGTGCGCCAGCAGCTGGGTGACCGCCAGCGAGACCAGCACGGCCACCGGCAGGGCGTAGCGGCCCCGGATGCCCGCCTCCAGCGCCTCCTTCAACACCAGGGCGGTGGCGCAGGTGCTGGCCGCCACCAGCAGGCCCAGCTTGAGCTTGATGGAGCGCAGCGGGTCGAGCGGGCGGGGGATCCTCACGGGGCCTCCACCGCGTATCCGACGCCGTGCACGGTCCGGATGACCTCGCCGCCGAGCTTGCGGCGCAACGCCTTGACGTGGCTGTCGACGGTGCGCGTCCCGTGCCCCGCCGCCCAGCCCCAGACCCGCTCCAGCAGCTCGGCCCGGGAGAACACGGTGCCGGGGGAGCCGGCCAGGAAGGCCAGCAGCTCGAACTCCGTCGGCGTCAGATGCACCTCGGTCCCGTCGCGCCGCACCCGCCGCGCCGCCCGGTCCACCTCCAGGCCGCCGAGCCGGATCACCGGGCGCGGCTCGGTCCGCATCCGCTCCACCCGGCGCAGCAGCGCTCGCACCCGGGCCACCAGCACCCGCATGCTGAACGGCTTGGTGAGGTAGTCGTCGGCGCCCACGCCCAGCCCGACGAGCTGGTCGGTCTCGTCGCTGCGCGCGGTGAGCATCAGCACCGGCACGGGACGCTCGGCCTGGATCCGCCGGCACACCTCCAGCCCGTCCAGGCCGGGCAGCATGACGTCCAGCACGACGAGGTCCGGCGGACGCCGGTGGAACCGGTCGACGGCCCCGGGTCCGTCACGGGCGACCTCGACGTCGAAGCCCTCCGCCCGCAGCCGCTCGGCCACCGCATCGGCGATGGCCGGTTCGTCCTCCACGACCAGGATGCGGTGACTTGGCACGTGCCAACTCTAGAAGTCCGATGACCTGATCGGAATTGCGATTGTCCCGCTCCGCGGGCGATGCGACGATCCTGCCGGGAAGACGGGGGAGAAGGACATCGCATGACTGGTGACGGCAGGGCACCGATCGCATCGGTCAACGGGCTGACCGTGCGCTGGGCCGCGGCGGCCTGCCGGGGGACGGAGTCGGTCGTGCTCTCCGGCGCGGGGGTCTGGCCCCTGCTGGCGTTCCTGGCCGCCGGCGCCGCCGGAGCGGGCCGGGCCGAGCTGGAGCGGGCCGTCGGGGTGAACGCCGCCGACGCCGCTCCGGCCGCCCGCGCCGTGCTGGAGACGCTGGAGGCGTCCTCGGCGGTCCGTTCCGCGTTGGGCCTGTGGACCGGGGCCGGGCTGACGCTGCGGCCGGAATGGGTCGGGCAGATCCCGGCGGACGCCCGCGGCGAGCTGACCGGGGACCCCGACCGGGACCGCGAGCGGCTGGACGCCTGGGCCGGCGAGCGGACCGACGGGCTCATCCCCGCCCTGCCGGTCACGGTCGACGAGGACACGCGGCTGGTGCTGGCCGGCGCGCTCACCGTCGACACCACCTGGGACCAGCCGTTCACCGAAGGGCCGGAGCAGATCTCCTCCGGCCCCTGGGCCGGGCGGCGGATCGCCGCGCTCCGCCGCTCCACCTGGGCGCTGGAGGACCTGCGGGCGGCCGACACCCCGGGCGGGCCGCTGACCATGCTGCGCGTCACCGGCTCGGGGGAGATCGACGTCCACCTGCTGCTGGCGGAGCCCGACCGGCCCGCCGCGGAGGTGCTCGCCGCCGGGGCCGCCGCGCTGGCCGGGCGGCACCCCGTCGCCGACGGCTCCGCCCTGCCCGAGGGCGAGGCGGCCCCCGGGGTCGTCGTCCGCGTCCTGGAGAGCTTCACCCCCGGCGACCTCCTGCATCAGACGGTGCCGCGGTTCACCGTCGCCTCCTCCCACGACCTGCTCCGCACGGCCGAGGTGTTCGGCCTGCAGAGCGTGACCGACACCGCCCGCGGCCACTTCCCCGGCATCAGCGCCGAACCGCTCGCCCTCGGCCAGGGCAGGCAGGACGCCCTCGCCTCGTTCCAGGCCCTGGGCTTCCGGGCCGCCGCGGTCACCGCCTTCTCCGGCGTGGTCGGGGCGGC
>NZ_RRYT01000064.1 GCF_006363815.1 Thermomonospora catenispora | reverse complement strand
GGGGCGGGAGAGCGGGCCGACCCGCGCCTCGCCGCGGCCAGCCGCGCCGAGGTGCTGCGGCACCGCGACGCGGCCCGCCTCACCGACGCCGAACGCGCCGAGGTCAACCGGCTGATCGCGCTGCTGGAGGCCGACCCGCCCCGCCGCCGGTCCCGCCGGTTCGCGCCCGCCCCCTCCGGCCGCTGCGACCCGCACCGGACGGTGCGCGAGGCGCTGCGGAACGGCGGCGAGATCACCGCGATCCGCCGTCGCGCCCACCGCACCCGCCCGCGCCGGGTGGTGCTGCTGATCGACGTGAGCGGCTCCATGGCCCCCTACGCCGACGCGCTGCTGCGGTTCGCGCACGCCGCCGTCCGCGCCGGGGGCCGCGCCGTCGAGGCGTTCAGCGTCGGCACCCGCCTGACCCGGCTGACCCGGGAGCTGCGGCATCGCGACCCGGACGCGGCGATGGCGGCCGTGTCGGAGGCGATCGTGGACTGGAGCGGGGGCACCCGGCTGGGGGAGGAGCTCAAGGAGTTCTGCGACCGGTTCGGCCGGCGCGGCATGGCCCGCGGCGCGATCGTGGTGATCGCCTCCGACGGCTGGGAGCGCGGCGACCCGTCCCTGCTGGGCGAGCAGATGGTCCGGCTGCGGCGGCTGGCGCACCGGGTGGTGTGGGCCAACCCGCACAAGGCCCGTCCCGGGTATGAACCGCTGACCGGCGGGATGGCCGCGGCGCTGCCGCATGTGGACGACTTCGTGGCCGGGCACAGCCTGGCCGCGCTGCAGCGGCTGGCCCGCATCGTGCACACGGGGAGGCGACGTGCGTGAGGTGCTCGGCGACATCGCCCGGTGGTACGCGGAGGGCCGCGCGTTCGGGCTGGCCACGGTGGTGGACACCTTCCGCAGCGCCCCCCGCCCGCCCGGCGCGGCGATGGCGGTGTCGGCGGACGGCGAGGCGGTCGGCAGCGTGTCCGGCGGCTGCGTCGAGGGCGCGGTGTACGAGCTGGCCCGCGAGGTGCTGGGCACCGGCCGGCCGGTGCTCCGGCGCTATGGGGTCGGCGACGACGCCGCCTTCGAGGCGGGCCTGACCTGCGGCGGGACGATCGAGGTGTGGATCGAGCCGGTCGGCCCGGACGCCTTCCCCGAGTTCGGCGAGGTGATCGCCGCCGTCGAGGCCCGCGAGCCGGTGGCGGTGGCGACCGTGATCGCCGGCCCCGGCGCGCTCGGCGCCCGCCGCGTCATCCGGCCGGACCGGGCGACCGGCTCGCTGGCGCCCGGCGAGCCGCACGCCGCGCGGCTGGACGCGGCGGTGGACGACGACGCCCGCGGCATGCTCGCCCAGGGGCTGACCGGCGTCCGGCGCTACGGGCCGCGGGGCGAGCGGCGGCGCGACGAGCTGGCGGTCTTCGTGCAGTCGTTCGCGCCCCCGCCGCGGCTGCTGGTGTTCGGCGCGATCGACTTCGCCGCCGCCGTCGCCCGGATCGGCAAGTTCCTCGGCTACCACGTCACCGTCTGCGACGCCCGGCCGGTGTTCGCCACCCCCAAGCGCTTCCCCGAGGCCGACGAGGTGGTGGTCCGGTGGCCGCACCGGTTCCTCGGCGAGCTGCTGGAGGCGGGCGCCGTGGACGAGCGGACCGCCGTCTGCGTGCTCACCCACGACCCCAAGTTCGACGTGCCGCTGCTGGAGGCGGCGCTGCGCACCCCGGCCGGCTACATCGGCGCGATGGGGTCGCGCCGCACCCACGCCGATCGGTTGGCCCGGCTGCGCGAGGCCGGCCTGACCGAGGCCGAGCTGGCCCGGCTGCGCTCGCCGATCGGCCTGGACCTGGGCGCCCGCACCCCTGAGGAGACGGCCGTGTCCATCGCCGCCGAGATGATCCTGCTCCGCTGGGGCGGCTCCGGGCGCCCGCTCGCCGAGACCGCCGGCCGCATCCACGGCGGGCCGCCCGCCCGCCCGGGCCCCCTGGAGCGCGCTTGACCTCCTCCCTCGCCTGAAGGCGGGGGTCGCCTCGGGGTCTCGCCGAGGAGGCCTCCGGGGGCCGTCGCCCGTGCCGGGCGGTCTCGGAGCCGTGTCCGTGCCGGGCGGGACGCGTCCGCCGCACTAGCCTCGGGGGAGGACTCGGGGGACGGCTCGGGGGAGAACGGCGGGGGCCGCCGTGTCCGGGGCGGGCGCGGACCGTTCCGAGCGGGCACGGCCCGCTGGGGCGCCGTCGGCGACGGAGGGGCCGTGTCCGGCCCCCGGAGAGGAGAGACGCATGGGCGAGATCGACGTCGAGACCGGCCGTGCGCCCCGTGAGAGTCGCCGCCCGGGCCGGGACGGCCGCGGGCGGGCGGCCTCCCCGGCGCGCGAGGCGGGGAGGGCGTGATGCGGGCGCGCGCCCCGGCGGGGCTGCTGCTGGCCGCGGGGGCGGGCAGCCGACTGGGACGGCCCAAGGCGCTGGTGGAACTGGACGGCGAACGGCTGGTCGACCGGGGCGTGCGGACGCTGCGCGAGGGAGGGTGCTCCCCGGTGCTGGTGGTGATCGGCGCGGCCTCGCTGGAGGCGGTCGGGGCGGTGGTGGTGCCCAACCCGCGCTGGCGCACCGGGATGGGCTCCTCGCTGCGCGCCGGGCTGGCCGAGCTGCCGCCGGGCTGCCCGGCCGTGGTGATCGCGCTGGTCGACCAGCCCCGGGTGACGCCGGAGGCGGTGCGGCGGCTGATCCGGGCCCATGAGGCGGGCGCGCCGATCGCGGTGGCGACCTACGGGGGCGAGCCGCGCAACCCGGTGCTGATCTCCGGCCGGTACTTCGGCGAGGCGGCCGAGGCCGCGGTGGGGGACGCGGGGGCCCGGCCGTTCCTGCGCGCCCATCCCGAGCTGGTGACCGGGGTGCCCTGCGATGACGTGGCCTCCCCGGACGACATCGACACTCCCGACGACCTGGCCGCGCTGGGCTGAGACCCCCTGTGCCGGGATAAGGAAGTCCTTGCATGCAGCGAGCGCTTGGAGGTCGCATGCCCGCCCCCGAGCCCGGGCCGCGTCCCGGGTTCTACGAGCTCGCCGTGGACGCCCAAGCTCATGAAGGTGATGGGCAGGACGCACGCGGCGGTCTACCGGGCGACCGGCGGCCTGATCGGACGGCGGCTCCACATCGGTTCGGCCCGGTTGCGCGGCGTCCCGGTGCGCCTGTTCACCACCATCGGGCGCAAGAGCGGGCTCCCGCGCACCACGCCGCCGCTGTACATGCGCGACGGCGAGCGCATCGTGGTCGTCGCCTCGCAGGCCGGCCTGCCCGGCCGCCCGCAGTGGCGCCTCAACCTCCGGGCCGATCCCGGGCGGTCGTCCAGATCGGCCGCAGGAGGCGGCGGATGCGCGCCCGCACCGCCGACGAGGCCGAGCGCGCCGCGCTGTGGCCCCGCCTGCTGGAGATCTACGCCGACTTCGACGACTACCGGCGCCGGGCGGGCGACCGCGTCATCCCCGTGGTGATCTGCGAACCGATCTGACCGGCCCGGCCGGCCCGGCCGGCGTGTCCGACGCCGGCTCAGAAGGCGAAGCCGCCCGGGCGGCCGTTGCGGTCGGCCAGCAGCCCGGCCAGGGTGGCCACGGCGATCTCGGCGGGCGTGCGCGACCCGATGTTGAGCCCGATCGGCCGATGCACGCGGGCGATGTCGTCCTCGGGCACCCCCAGTGCGCGCAGGGCCGGGACGTGCGGGGCGGGATGGCGGGGATTCCCCATCACCCCGACCCAGCGGGTCTCGGCGGCCAGCACGTCGCGCAGCACCGGGCCCAGCTCCTCGCGGTGGTGGTCGGTGACCACCACGTCGGCCCGCCCGTCCAGGTCGGCGGGGGCGATCGGGGCGACGTCGGTCCAGCCGGCGGCGCGTTCGGCGGCGGGCTCCAGCAGGAAGACCGCGAAGCCCAGGTCGGCTCCGTAGCGCAGCAGGTACCGGGCCACCGGCGAGGCGAAGACCGCCACCAGGACCCGGTCGCCGGTGTCGGGCCGGACCTCGCCGTGCGCCATCGCGCAGGCCGCGTCGTCGTGCGCAGGGGTCATGCGCCCAGTGTCGCACCCCGCGCCCCGCGGCGCGCCCGGCGGACGGGAGGGGCGCCGCGACCGTGCCGCCCCTCATCGGCCGGCGGAAGGCCGTGCGGCGGGCGGCCCCTCACCGCCCGCCGCACGGCCCGGGACACGGGTGCGCGGGATCGGCCGCACCGCCGGCCCGGGCCGATCGGGCCGCCGGCCCGGTCGGCGGGTCCGGTCGGGCGGGGTCAGGTCGGCAGCGCGCCGGCGTCCAGGGCGCCGCAGTCGACGGCGCGCTGCAGGCGGGTGGTCAGGGCCTTGATGGTGGCCGGCTCGTCGAGCACGCCCTTGGCCCCCGCCGCCTGCTCCCGCCACGCCCGGACGCGGGCGATCGCGTCGTCGACCCCCGACAGCAGGAACGCGTACATCACCGCGTACCGGCTCGGCAGGTGCGCCGGGTGCAGGTCCCAGCCCTGGTAGAGACCGTGCTGCAGGGCGTGGCGGACGGCCGACGCGTGGGCCCGCCAGGTCCGGCCGACCTCCTCGGGGCCGTCGTTGCGGGGGACCACGTTGCACGAGCCGTCGCTGATCCGGATCCCGGTGCCCGCCAACGCCACCTGCATGACGTGCCGGGCGAAGTCGCACGCCGGGTGCTCCGGGCGCTGCTGGTCCGGAGGGAGCCCGAGGGCCGCGGTGAAGTCGTAGACCCCGAAGTGCGCGGCGGTGATGCGGCCCGCCCCGGCGCGCGCGATGCCGCGCACCCCGAACGCGCCCTCCCGGTCGATGATCGCCTCGGTGGTCTCGATCTGCACCTCGAACCGCAGGATCCCGTTCGGCAGCCCGAGCGACTCCTCCAGACGATCGAGGTACTCGACGAAGATCTTCACCTGTTCGGGCGTCGTCACCTTGGGGAAGGTGATCACGAACCCGCCGGGCAGCCGGCCCAGCTGATCGCGCAGCTGGGTCAGGAACCCGTCCAGGGTCCGCATGGCCCGCTCGTGACCGCCGTCGCTGAAGGACTTGATCCGCAGTCCCCAGAAGTGCGGCAGCCCCTTGACCTGATAGGCCGCGGAGACCGCCTCCACCACCTGGGCGATGTGCGCGTCCTCCTCGGCGTCCGGGCGCACCCCGTAGCCGTCCTCGAAGTCGATGCGCAGATCCTCCACCGGCTCGGTGCCGAGCTTGGCGGCCACCCGTTCGTGCACCGTCGCCGCCAGCTCCGGCTCGATGCCGAACGCCGCGCCGAACGAGCCCGGATCCGGGGTGTGCACGGTGAACAGCCGCAGCGCCTCCGCGCCGAAGTCGGCCGGAGTGGTCCGGGAGAACCTGTCGGCCGGCACGTACACGGTGTGCACCGGCTGCCGTCCGGTCGCCGCGCCGGGGAAGTGCTTGTCGTGTTCGGCGTTGACCGCCGCCACCCGCGCGGACAGGTCGTCGATCGAGGAAACGCTCAGATTCACCCCGCCATGATCCCGCAAGTCGGGCCGGCCGCGCCCGCGGGCGCCCGGACGATCCGCGGACGATCGCGGTGAGGCCCGCCTCCCGGGAAGGCCCGGCGTCCCGCGCCGCGTCGGCGAATACGATCGGGACGAGGGGCTGACCTCCCCTGGCCAGGTCGGTTCCCGGGCCCCGGCGCCGCGGGCGCCCGCCGCGTCGGGGCCGCCGCGCGGCCCGGTGCGGCGGGCCGCTTCAGCCCGCCAGCGCCGCCAGCGCCTTCAGCGCCGCGCCGAAGACCTCGGCGGGCGGGGACACCAGTCCGGCGCCGACCTGTCCGGTGCCCGCCACCCGGCCCGCCATCCCGGTGTTGATCACCGGCAGGATCCCGGTGCGCACCACCCGGGTCACGTCGATGCCCGCCGGGGTGCCCCGGAACGACAGGATCGGCACCTGGAACACCGGGTGCTCGGCCAGCGTGATCTCGTACATCCGCCGGGTGGCGGCCAGCGCGTCGGGCACCTCGCCGCCCACGAACCGCACGATCGCCGGGGCCGCCGCCATCGCGAACCCGCCCAGCCCGACGGTCTCCATGATGGTCGAGTCGCCGATGTCGGGATTGGCGTCCTGCGGCCCGTACGAGCCCAGGAACAGCCCGTCCGGCACCTGCGCCGGGCCGGTGAACCAGCGGTCGCCGGTGCCCGACACCTGGATCCCGAAGTCGGTGCCGTTGCGGGCCATCGCCACCACCATGCTCGACCCCGGCACCCCGCGCGCCGCGTCCGCGCCGACCTTGGCCGCCGCCATCGCCAGGTTCAGATAGAAGTGGTCGTTGCCGTTGACGAACCGCAGCGCCTCGGCCAGGTCCGAGGCCGGCGCGTCGGCGGCGACGATGTCGGCGGCCAGCTCCCGCACCAGCAGCGACGTCGCGGCCCGGTTGCGGTTGTGCAGCTCGTCGCCCATCTGCAGGGCCTGCGCGGTGATCGCGGTCAGGTCGACCGGTCCGTGGCGGCGCACCGCGTCCCGCAGCACTGGGCCGAGCACCGCGCCCATCCAGCGCAGCCGCTCGATCACCTCCGGCCCGTACGCCCCGTACCGCAGCACCTTGCCCAGGCCCTCGTTGAGGGAGCAGTACGACCGGCGCACCCGCCCGCCCCGGTCGTCCTCGACGACGAACACCGGCATCGACGGGCTCACCACGCCCGCCATCGGCCCCACCGCGCCGTGGTGGTGGCAGGAGTCCAGCGTCGCCGCCCCGGACTCCAGCGCGCGCTCGGCCTCCTCGGGGGAGGAGGCCAGCCCCTCCAGCAGCATCGCGCCGATCAGCGCGCCGCGCATCGGCCCGGACGCCCGCTCCCACTCCAGCGGCGGCCCGGCGTGCAGGAACGTCCCCTTCTCCAGTCCCAGCGCCTCGCTCGCGGGCCGGACGTCCACCAGGTGCGGGCGGGCGGCCACCATCCGCTCCACCGCGGTCGCGTTGGCCGCGGCGTGCCGCGGGTCGCCGAGCACGGCGTTCAACGCCTCCACCGCCTCCTCGGGCGGCGGACGCCAGTCCACCTGCTCCACCGGCACCGCCTGCTGCTGCAGCGCCTCGGCCAGGACCGGTGTGCCCGCCGCCACCACCTGCGGCTCGCCGTCCAGCAGCCCGCCCAGCCGAACCGTGTCCATCACGCACCCCCAAGGCGGTCCATCACGCATCCTCAAGACGCCGCTCGGGCGCGATCGCGGCGGGAGCGCCGCGGGCCAGCCTCGTCGCGTGCCGGGCGGCCTCGGCGTTGGAGGCGAACACGTCCGCGCCCGCCGCCTGCAGCGCCGCCGCCTGCCGATCCCGGTTCTGCGGGTCGGCGGGCGTGCCGCACAGCGAGATCACCACCCGCAGGTCGGGACGCCGCGTCAGCGCGTCCTCGATCGCCGGGGCCAGCGCCGCCGCCGGGTCCGGGTCGGCCCCGTACCCCAGCACCACGTCCATCAGCACCACCGAGCACGCCGGATCGTCGGCCTCGGCGGCCAAGCGCTCCAGCCGCAGCGTCGGGTCGATCATCGGGTGCGCCCGGCCCCGGGTGTAGGCGTCGTCGCCGAGGTCGGTGAACGCATGCCCGCCGGAGAGCAGGTCCGGCCCCAGCTCGCGGCGGGCGATCAGGGCCGCCTCCGCGCACAGGGTGCCGCCGGCGAACAGTCCGCGCAGCGCGCCCGGCCGCGGCGGCGCCGGCGGGGCGGGCGCGGGCCAGCGCGGCCACCGCGGCACCTCGCGGCCCAGCGCGCGCAGCACCTTCGCGGCGGCGTCGGTCAGGTCGGCGGCGTCCTCGCCGAGCATCGCGAACGTCACCGGCGTCTCCAGCCGGCGGGCCGCCGCGTGCACCAGGTCGGCCACCCGGGGGGCCGGCGGCTTGGTCACCACGACGATCGTCTCGGTGCCCGGGTCGGCGTCCAACGCGGCCAGCGCCGCCAGCGTGGACCGCCCGCTGACCTCGGCGGACAGATCCCGGCCGCCGACCCCCAGCACGTGCCGCACGCCCACCCCGGCGGCGTCCAGCAGGCACATCATCTGCTGGGCCCCGGTGCCGGAGGCGGCCACGACGCCGACCGGGCCGGGCCGCACCGCATTGGCGAAGCCCAGCCCCACGCCGCCGATCAGCGCGGTGCCGCAGTCGGGCCCCATGACGATCAGCCCGCGCCGTCCGGCGGCCTCCTTGAGCGCGACCTCCTGGTGCAGCGGGACGTTGTCGCTGAACACCATCACGTTCAGGCCGGCCGCCAGCGCGTCCATCGCCTCGGCGTAGGCGTACCGCCCCGGCACCGACACCAGCGCCAGCCCGCCGCCCGGCCCCCTCAGCCGTCGCGCCGCGGCCCCCGTGGTCCGGGCCGGGGCCCCCTCCGGCCCCGGCGCCCCGTCGGCGGCCGAGGCGGGCGCCCGGGCCAGCAGCTCCTCCAGCGCCTCCCAGGCGGCCTCCACGGCCGCCTCGTCCTCCCCGCGGATCGCCGCCACCAGGTCGTTGGGCCCCGCCCCGGCGGGCGCCGTGAACCCCTGCTGCGCCAGCAGGTCGAGGTTGAGGTCGGTGGCCATCGCGACGATCGCCGCGGTCACCCCCGGCCGCCGTGTCAGGGCCCGGCTCACCCGCAGCAGGGTGACCGAGTCGCGATAGATCCCGCCGCGCACCTCGACCCGGGTGTTCATGGCATCGCTCCGCTCCGTGGGGTCATGCGTGCTCCCCGCTCGCCTGCGGCGCGCCCCAAGGCGCCGGTCGTCCTCGTCACGCGCCCATGCGCCCCCGGCCGCGCCGCGCGCGGCGGCTCACGGCCCGTCGAACGCGGCGGTCCCGCTCCTCGACTGCCCCGTCGACCGCCTCGTCGTCCGCCCGGCCGGCCGTCCGGTCGACCGCCCGGCCGGGCGTCCCGTCGTCCGTCGGCCCGCCCCTCGCCGGTCGGGGCGGCCGGTCG
>NZ_RRYT01000063.1 GCF_006363815.1 Thermomonospora catenispora | reverse complement strand
GGGCAGCCGAACACGGCGCCCCCCGCCCACGGCGACCGGCCCGCAGCCGGCTCCCCCGCCGAGCCGCCCACGACGTCCGACGCGCCGCAGCCCGCGGAGGCGGCCGCCGCGGGCACGGCGGAGCCGTCCGCGTCGCCGTACGCGCTGGTGCCGGCGGCGCCCCCGCCGGCGGTGGTCGTCCCCACCGGGGACGCGCCCGGCGTGCCCCCGGCCTCGACGCCGCAGCAGCCGCCGGCCGAACCGCAGGAACAGCACCAGCAGCAGTCGCAGCCCCAGCAGCCGCAGCCCGCCGTCCCGGCGGTGCCCGAGCAGCAGCCGGTCGGCCCGCAGCTGGCGGCGGAGGCGCTGGTCCGCCGGCAGGTGCACGGGGACTCGGCGCTCAAACGGGTCGGGCGCGGCATGCGCAGGGTGGTCGGCGCCTCGGCGGCCGGGGACGCCCGGCTGCAGGAGGACATGGCGCAGCGGCTGCGGTCGCCGGTGCCGTCCTGCCGGCGCATCGCGGTGACCTCCATCCGCGGCGGCGCCGGCAAGACCACGGTGGCGGCGCTGCTGGCCTCCACGATCGCCGAGTACCGCGAGGACCGGGTGCTGGCGATGGACGCCGACTCGGGGCTGGGTTCGCTGCCGCTGCGGCTGGGCGTCCAGCCGCAGTACTCCATGGGGCAGCTCGCCGCGGCCCGGCCCCGCACCTGGGAGGAGACGGCGCGTTTCCTGGCGCCCGCCGAGCACGGCCTGTGGGTGATGTCGGGCTCGGCGCGCGGCCAGGTCACCGAGCTGGAGCTGGAAACGTTCCAGACCGCCGCCTCCGGGGTGGGCCGCTACTTCTCCGCCGCGGTGATCGACTGCGGGGCGGGCATCGTGGCGCGGCTGCAGCGCGGCGTACTGGCCGCCGCGCACGCCCAGGTGTTCGTCACGCCCGGGACCGTGGACGGCGCGATCAGCGCCCGGCAGACGCTGAGCTGGTTCGTCGGCAGCGGATACGAGGACCTGCTGCGGCGGACCGTGGTGGTGCTGGTGACGCACTCCCCGCACGCCGGCGGCGACGCCGACCTGGAACGGGCGCAGCAGGTGCTCAGCGACGGCGGGATGCCCGTCGAGGTGGTGCCCTACGACCGCCACCTGGCCACCGGGACCGCGATCAGCCTGGACCGGGTGAGCGGCGCCGCCCGCGCGGCGGCGGGCCGGATCGCGACCGAGGTGTTCGTCCGGTCGCTCAGCGGAGGAGCGTTGTGAGCACGGATCTGGTGGCGCTGACCGGCGACCGTCCCGACATCGTCGCCGTGGTGGAAGGGCTGGCGCCGCGGCTGAAGATGGCGGTCGGCGCGCAGCCCGACGGCTGCCGGCTCTATGACGAATCAGGCCGGCTGGTGATGATCGCCGCCGAGCCGCTGCTGGTGGCCGTCCCCGGCGAGGTGGAGCGGCTGCTGGGCGGCCAGGTGTCGGTCGCCCCGCCGGTGTGGTGGACCGACATCAGGGCCGCCGCCGACCTGCCCGACGCCCACCAGGCGGCGCGGGCCTGCGCCGAGGAGCTGGTGGCCCGGCACGGCGGGACCGTGTGGAGCGGAGCGGGCCGATGAGCGCGGTGCTGGACGTGATGACGCCGCAGGCCATGGTGGTGCTGCAGGACCGCCCGGTGGCGGCGCTGACCCCGTGGCTGGCCGAGGCGCTGGGCGAGTGCGCCTCCTCGGGCCGCACCCTGCAGATCGTCACCCCGGCCACCGCCCGGCTGTCCATGCCGCTGCGGGTGGCGGGCGCGGCCGTGCAGTGGGTGGTGCGCGACCAGGGCGGCTACTACGAAGGGCTGACCGGCCGGCCGCTGCAGTGGGACGGCCGCATGTTCGCGCCGGTGCCGCAGGCCCGCGACTACGCGCCGGGGTTCGTGACCCGGCCCACCGGGCCGATCGGCACCCAGCTCACCCTGACCTACCGGGCCCGGCACCTGCCGCAGGAGCCCCTGGGCGGCCAGGTGGAACGGCTGATCACCATGCTGACCGGACGGCCCCCCGTCGGCTGGGGCGAGGCCGAACCGGCCGGCCGGCCCTGGCAGCGGGCCGAGCTGAACACCCGGGTCCGCGAGCACGGCGGCACGCTGCGGCTGGTGGTGGTCGGCTCGGGCGGCGGCCGCACCGCCCAGGCCATCGTGGAGTTCTCCCAGGGCGGGGCGGCGGAGGTGACCACGCTGACCGTCGGCCATCCCCCCGCCGATCCGCCGCAGATCGCACAGCTCCCGGCGCTGGTGGAGTCGCTGGTCGCCGACCAGCCGGTCTCATCGCTCCTGGCGCAGCTCAGCCCGGGCCGCGTGGACGTCACCTACGAGCCGCGCTGGACGGGTCAGCCCGCGCCGATCGGGATGGCGGTGGCCGGGGAGCGCACCGGCCCGTCCGGCATCCCGGCCCGCAAGGCCGGCACGATGACCTGGTTCGAACTGGGCGACGGCCGGTCCGCGGACGGCTGGAAGCGCCACCAGGAGCTGCTGCGGCACCTGACCGGCTGATGAAGCGGCCGGCCGCCTCCGGCCGCCGACGGAACCCGATCAACCCGGTGTAGGGTGGGTCCCCCCTCCGTCCGGTCGGTACCGTAATCCGGTGGTGCACGCCCCCGCCGTCGAGAGGAGACCCCCTGGAACCCGGTACTGAAGCGCTGTCCGCCGACGACCCCACCGTCATCGGCCACTACCGGCTGCTCAGCAAGCTGGGGCAGGGCGGCATGGGCGCGGTCTACCGCGGCGTCGGCCCGGACGGCCGGCCGGTGGCGGTGAAGGTCATCCGCAAGGAACTGGCCACCGACCCGGCGTTCCGCGCCCGATTCGCCGACGAGGTCAGCAACGCCCGACGGGTGGCCTCGTTCTGCACCGCCCAGGTGCTGGACCACGGCGAGGCCGACGGCGTCCCCTACATGGTCACCGAGTACATCGAGGGGCCCTCGCTCAGCGACTACATCTCCGAGCACGGGCCGATGCCGCTGGAGCCGTTGAAGGCCCTGGCGGCGGGCATCGCCACCGCCCTGGTGGCGATCCACGGGGCGCGGCTGGTGCACCGCGACCTCAAGCCGTCGAACGTGCTGCTGTCGTCGACCGGCCCCCGGGTGATCGACTTCGGCGTGGCCCGGGCGGTGGACTCCTCCACCCACCACACCCAGACCGGCTTCATCGTCGGCAGCCCCGGCTGGATCGCGCCCGAGCAGGTGTACGAGGGCACGGTCGACACCGCGGCGGACATCTTCACCTGGGGCTCGCTGATCGCGTTCGCCGCGACCGGCCGGCACCCCTACGGCAGCGGCAACCTGATGGTGCTGGCCACCAGGGCGCACCGGGGCGAGCACGACCTGACCGGGGTGCCGGAGGAGCTGCTGCCGCTGATCACCCGCGCCCTGGACCCCGACCCGGCCAACCGCCCGACCGCCGAAGAGCTGCTGGTGGCCCTGGTCGGGGACGAGGGCGACCCGCAGACGGGAGCGCAGCGGCTGGTCACCTCGGCCTGGACGCCGAGCATGCTGCCCCCGGCGGTGTTCCAGCAGCCGTCCACGCCGCCGCCTCCACCGACGCCCTCGGCGCCCCCGAGCCCCTCGACGCCGGGCGTCCCGCCGTCCCCGGGGCCGACCACCCCGCCCCCGATGCACATCACGCCGCCGCCGTTCCCGGCGCCCTCCCCGATGGCGCCCCCCGCGCCGGCGCACACCCCCTCGACGCCCCCGCCCTCCCCGCCGTCCACGCCCCAGCCGTGGACGGTGCCCGGACCCGGCCCCCAGCGCCCCTCCTCGGGCTCGAACGCGGCGGCCGCCCTCATCGTGATCTGCGCGGTGATCCTGCTGCCCGTCCTCGGCATCGGGGCGTACGCGCTCATCTCCACGAGCTCTCCCAAGGGGGCCCACGGACCGACCGACGAGCCCGTGATCGTGCCGCCGCAGTCCAGGATCACCACCCCGAGCGCGGAGCCCACCGTCCCGCAGACCGACGAGATCGTCGCCCTGCCGGGCTCCCTGTGCGAGACCATCGCCGACGCGCGCCCGGCCAAGGCGCGCAACCTCCCGCGGAAGAAGAGCAGCACCGACAGCTCCACCGACCGTTACTGCCGCTGGGAGTCGCTGACCACCACCCGCGCGGCCAACCTGGCGGTGCAGATCGAAGCGGTGAGCAAGCTCGGCGACAAGTCGGGCGAGCAGCGGGCGCGGGAGGACATGGAGACCAACTGGGAGCACCTCACCGACCCCCAGTACCACCGCTCCCCGGAACGGCTGCGCGGCCTGGGCGACGAGGCCATCGTCGCCAACCAGATCAGCCCGATCATCGCCGGGCCCAGCGAGGACAACGTCCGCGCCTACTGGATGGGCGGCGCCAACCTCTACGTGCGCTACCGCAACGTCATCATCGAGGTCACCTGGGTCGCCGCCGACTACCCCGCCTCAATCCGCGGCAACCGGACCCTGCGGGGCACGAACCTGCCGTACGCGTCCGCGAAGCAAGAGGCCATCAGCCTGGCCCGCCTGGTGCTCAAGGAGATCCAATGACGCGCGCTCCCCGGCCTTGACGGGCCGGGGATGCAGCCCGTGCCGCGCGTGCGGCGCCTCTGCGGCTTCCTGTCCCCTCGGGTCCCGCCCCGCACCGGGCGGCGGGTCTCACGCTCCCTCCGCAGGCGTCCGGCCCCTCCGCCCGCCCGGCGGCGAGGGCTGTGTGCGCGGCGTCGACGTTCCGGTCGTGGGCGATGCCGCACACCGCACACGTCCATGAGCGGACGTGCACGGGCTTAGGACCGTCGAGCAGCCTGTGAGCCGAGCAGGTCCGCGAGGGGGTGCGGATCGGCCGACGCGGATGAGCGTGCGCCCGTGCCGGGCGGCCCTTGACGAGACCGCCGGGCCGTCGCCCCGAAGCATGAGGCCCGCCGCCCTCGGACGGGGAAGCGCCGTCCGGGACGGGTGAACCCGTCGTCGCACGGACGGCCCGGGGTGCCGCGGGCCGGCGATTCCGCACGGCGGACGACAGGCCGCGGGCCGGTCGACGGCCCAAGGCGGCAGGCCGACCGACCGCTCTCAGGCGACCGGCCGATTCATGAGGAGGGGGCAGGGCTCCCCGTCGGCGCCCGGCGTCCGGCGGCCGGCGGCGCGACGGCGCACCAAGGCGCTCACCCGGCGTCCCATGGTCGGTGCGCCGCAGGGCCGTCAGGGAAGAGAAGTGTCCGCAGGGCGTCGGAGGAACCCACAGGGTTCTCGACGAGAGCTCCGAGAATGTCGCCCGCCCTGGCATTGGTCGAGCGGGAGCCGGAAACCGGCGAGCGAAGCGGCTGGGCCCCTCCTCGGCGTCCCTTCCCGATCGGGCAGGGCATGCGCGCACACCCCGCCCGATCGCCGTGACCGGCGGCGTCCGCCCTGCGGTCCACGAAGCCGATCATGTTCCGTCGGCACCGTCGGCGTTCGCGGCGGCGCTCGGTGTCAGGAGTGCGGTGGCGGGGTCTGACCCGGGCCGGAGGGAGCGTCGCCCGGCGGGTAGGCGGAACCCGACCCCATCGACGGCGGCGGACCGTAGGCCGGCGGCCCGTACTGCTGAGGCTGCTGCGGCTGAGGCTGGCCGGGATTCGGCTGATAGGGGGCCTGTGCGGGCATCGGCCCGGTCCCCATCGACGGATGCGGTCCGGTCTGCTGGCCCGGGTGAGGCGGCATCGACCCCTGGTAGGCCATGCCGGGATGGGGCGCCGCCGGTCCCTGGGCGGTGGAGAACGCCGGAGCGGCCTGCCGACGACCGCGACGCCGAGCGAAGAACCCGCCGGCCACGATCAGCAGAATCACCGCGCCGACGGCTCCGTAGACGATGAGGTCCTTCGAGTCGCCGGACTTCGCGGCGTTCGACGCCGACGACTTGTCATCACCGGACTGCCGCCCCTGGTCACCGGAGTCCGCCCCAGTGCTCTTGAGCCACTGGTCGTACTCCTCGAACACCGGATTGCCGGTGTTCTTGGGCACCTCACCGCTGAAGATCAGCCGAGGCCTCCAGATCCCGTAACCGCTGGCGTCGTCCCGTCCGGGCTGCCCGATGTCCTTGGCCGAAGCCACCACCTGCCGGACGACCTCACGGTTGCTCATCTGCGGATACTTCGACCGGATCAACGCGATCGCCCCGGAGGTAAATGCAGCTGATCCACTGGTTCCCCCGCGCGACTGGAGAATCTTCCCTTCCTTAAGAAGGCCTATGAGAGGAGCACCAGGGGCAGCTACATCCACATAAGGTTGCCGCTGCGATCCTTGCCAGGGCTGATTGTTAATGGTAGTAGCACCTACCGCAAGAACACCCTTGCAATTAGCAGGAAACTCCGACTGATTGCTGCTATCCCCCGTATTTCCAGCAGCTGCAACAATAATGGCGTCACGCTCAATCGCATAACGAACAGCTTGCTGCAAATCATCTGGACACGGAGCGGGGGCACCTTGAGATATGTTTATTACTTTAGCGCCTCGATCGACGGCAAAACGTATCCCCTTAACAATAGCCTCTGGGCTCTTCGTTACCACCGGAAGAATTTTGGCCTCAGGAGCTATACCTAGGAATCCGGTGTGCGTACCACGCGACGCTATCGCCGTTGCTACACCGGTACCATGGCCATGATTCTCTTGATCCATGTCGACACGGCCGTCACCACTATTCCACTGGAAATCAGCGCCCGGAAGCACCGCTCCAGCCAAATCCGGCAGGCTCGCTTCGACCCCGGTGTCCAACACCGCCACCGTCACACCGGCGCCCTTGCTATGCGGCCATAGATGAGTTTCGATCCCCCAGGTGGTGAACCACCACTGTCCGGGCAGCGGTTTGGTCACCGTCGCCGCAGCTCCCGGAGCAGCCGCAGCCCCCAGCAGGAGCATCGCCATGGCCGACATGAGCATGGGACGACCCCGTGGCCGAAGCATGGCACCTCGCATGTCGCAACCGTTCGCTCAACAGTACGGGCAGACCAGGGTCCCACCTGGTCTGCCCGTCTCACAACCGATGTGGCCTGTCCAGTGATCCACTGGACAGGCCACGCCTGAACCTTGATCGCCGTCCCTGCGGACGCACCGCGCGGAATGGCGATGCAGTCATGTCACTCGATCACTCCGGGAGTGACGCCGTCCCCGTCGGTCCAGACTTCTTCGTCCTCGCTGAGCCAGGTGGTGCGCTCGTACTCCTCGTCCCTGCCGCCCTTTCCGGCACCGGCACCAGCGCCCATGGGCATCCCCATGCCGGTGAGGCCACCGCGACCGGCACCGGGGCCACCAGGACCGCCAGGCCCACCGGGCCCGGTGGGGCCGCCGATCACACCGCCACGGCCCAGGGCACCGGCGGCAGGCGCGGGCATGACACCCGGGCCAAGACCGCCGCCGAGAGCACCGGGGGCACCGCCCGGGCCGCCGGGAAGGGCACCGCCTCCGGCGCCGAGACCAGGAGCACCCCCCGGACCGCCGGGGAACCCCAGGCTCGTCCCGCCGCCGGCGCCGGGGGCGACCCCGGCCAGGTCGGAGCCGATGCCGGAACCGGGACCGGTCAGATCCGTCCCACCCGGTCCTCCGGGTCCACCCGGCCCGCTCGGCCCGCCGGTGTCCGGAGAGTTCGGCCCGGGGAACTCCCTGTTGTCGATGACCCCGTCGAACTGCTCCGGAGTCAGCCCGCTCGGACCGCTCGGCGCGCTAGGAGAACTGGGAGTTCCGGGACTCCCGGGCCCGCCGGGCATGCCAGGGCCAACGGGGTTGGTGGGGTTAGTAGGCCTGGTGGAGACCGGTGGCTCCCAGGGACTGCGGTCACCAACCGTGGGCATGTCCTGCCGGATGCCGTCCGGGAACATGTCGTTGGTCCGCGTGGTGCCGGTGTTCACCTCGTCCATGCCATTGCCGGCACCGAAGTTGTTGGCCGCCGCCGGAAGGGTCCCCGACACCCGGACGACCTCGCGCACCCAGCTATCGGTGGTACCGCCGGTACCGTACTTCGACTTCCATTCCTTCTGCTGGGCGGCGTGCGAGCGGAGCGCCTTGCCGACCTGCTTGCTGCGGTCGCGGATCTCCTGGGCCTGCACGTAGGCCTTGTTCATCTGCTCGAGGGCCTTCTTGGCGTCCTCGCCGCCCCACTCGCCGTGCAGCTTGTAGCCGATCTCCCGCAGCAGGTTGACGGTGGTCTCCATCCGGGAGGCCACCTTCTCATAGGCGTTGGCACCGGACTCCACCTTGCCGGGGTCCATCCCGTCGACGATCTGGCGGAGCTTGTCGAACTGGTCCTGCCAGATCTTGAGGGAGTTCCACCCGCCGATGCCCTCGTTGCTCGAGTTGACGTTATGCCGGATCTGGTGGGTCGTCATTTACCGGCACCCCAATCCTTCCGCCGTCCCGCGCCGCTCATCAAACCAGCGAAGGGCTGTTGCCACCACCACTGTTGATGTTCCGCAGGGTCTCCTGGTTGCGGTCCTCGGCACGGTCGTAGTTCCTGGCCGAGGCGTACAGCCCGTTGATCACGTTCTGGTACGCCTGGAGGAACTGCGAGATCGTGCTGCTGACATGCGTGCGAGCGCTCTCGACCGTGCGGCTCAGCCCGTGCCCCGCCTGGTAGTTGCCGATGTGGCTGCTCCTGGGTGACGCCTCGTCGATGCCCTCGACGAGGTGCTCGTTCCTCAGACTGTCCAGGTCCTTCTGGAGCGCATCGGCGAGCTTGCGGAGCCGGTCGCGGCTGATCTCGATTTCCTTGGACTGCGCCTTGGGCAGGTTGTGCACACCCATCCGTTCACCTCCTGTCGTTCGCCGCCGACGCGGCTGGTCACTTGAGCCTTCACCGCAGTGGAGGTGGGTCGTCTCCCCTGGACCCGGCCGGTTGGTGAAGGCTCACCGCCCCCGGGACTGCCGCGGGTCGACCGCGAACCGCACGGCGCCCGACCCGGAGAGCCCCGGCCGTTCCCCGTGACCGGAACTCTCCGGGTCGCAAGTCCAAGCCCCCGGGCATGGATCGGCGGGCGTCGGTCGGTGGTTGGGTCAGCCGCTCCAGATGCCGGTGTTCGCCCGCTCCG
>NZ_RRYT01000062.1 GCF_006363815.1 Thermomonospora catenispora | reverse complement strand
CCCGCCGCGGCGCCCGAGCCCAGGCGCTCGCCTCGGCGCGCCGCGCCCGACCCCGAGCCCGCCCCCGAGCTGGCCGCGGTCGGCGCCGCCGCCCGCTCCAGCGTCAACGGGCACGGCGAGCTGGACCCCGGCGCGCTCAAGCGGCCGGCCTTCACCCCCGAGCCGGACGCCCCCTCCCCCGAGCCGGAGGCCCCCGCCTCCGCGGAGGCGTCCTCCGCGGTCAACCCGGAGAACCTGCGCAACGCGGCGATGACCGCGCTGGAGCGGCACGAGGGCGATCTGACCGCCGCCCTGGAGGCGGTGCGCGCCGAGGGCTACACCACCACCGAGGAGGAGATCCGGCGGATCCGGGACAACCACTGGTTCCCCTACGCGGTGTACCGGCTGCTGGCCAAGCACAAGGGCGACGGGGCCCTGGTGCGGCAGGAGCTGACCGAGCGCGGCATCGAGTTCGACCCGACGACGCTGGAGGAGCTGGTGCGCTCCTGGCGCGCCTGATCCCTCCCGCTCGCCGTGAGGCCTCCTCGGCCCGCATGGGCCGAGGAGGCCTTCGCGTTCGACCTGATCGAACGCGCTCCGCCGCCGGCGGTCAGCCCCGGGCCGGCGGGCGGGAGAGGATGCGTTCGCGGGCCTCGGCGTAGCGCTCGCGGATCGCGGGGACGGGACCGGCCTCGTAGTGCGCCGTGCCCGGCCGCCGCCAGCGGGGCGGCTCGGGATCGCCGGACAGCGCCCAGGCGGCCTGGACGGCGGCCCCCTCGGCGACGTACTCCCCGGCGGGCGGGACGGTGACCGGGCGGCCCAGCACCGAGGGCGCGATGCGACGGACCGCCTCCGACCGGGAGGCGCCGCCGATCAGCAGCACCCGGTCGACCCGGATGCCCTGGGCCGTCAGCGCGTCCAGCCCGTCGGCCAGCCCGCACAGCATGCCCTCGACGGCGGCCCGCGCCAGGTGGGCCGGGGTGGAGGTGGACAGCCGCAGCCCGTGCAGCGAACCGGTCGCCTCCGGCCGGTCGGGGGTGCGTTCGCCCTCCAGGTAGGGCACCAGGACCAGGCCGTCCGCGCCGGGCGGGGCCGAGAGGGCAAGCCGGGACAGCTCGTCGTGGTCCACGCCGAGCAGCGCGGCCGCCGCGTCCAGCACGCGGGCGGCGTTGAGGGTGCACACCAGCGGCAGGTAGCGGCCGGTGGCGTCGGCGAACCCGGCGACCGCGCCGCCGGGGTCGGCGGCGGGCTCGGCGGAGACCGCGAACACGGTGCCGGAGGTGCCCAGCGAGACCACCACGTCCCCCTCGGCCAGCCCCAGGCCGAGGGCGGCGGCCATGTTGTCCCCGGTGCCCGCCGACACCACGACGCCCTCGGGGGTGCGCCCGGCGACCTCCGCCGGCCCCAGGACCTGCGGCAGCGCCAGGTCGCGGCCGAACGCCGCCCGCAGCAGCTCGGGGCGGTAGGCGTTCTCGGCGGGCGACCAGTACCCGGTCCCCGACGCGTCCCCCCGGTCGGTGACCATGCGGCCGGTGAGCCGCCAGGTCAGGTAGTCGTGCGGCAGGCACACCGTGGCGGCGCGGGCGGCGTTGTCCGGCTCGTGGCGGGCCAGCCAGCGGAGCTTGGTGACGGTGAACGAGGCGACCGGGACCGAGCCGACCGCCTTCGCCCACGCCTCCGGTCCGCCGAGCTCGGCGATCAGGTCGCGGGCCGCGCCCGCCGAGCGGGTGTCGTTCCACAGCAGCGCGGGGCGGACCACCCGGCCGTCCTCGTCCAGGCAGACCATGCCGTGCTGCTGTCCGGCGACGCCGAGGGCGGCCACTCCGTCCAGGCCGCCGGCGTCGGCGATCGCCGCCTGCAGCGCCCGCCACCAGTCGGCCGGGTCGGCCTCGGTGCCGTCCGGATGGGGGGCGCGGCCGGATCGGACGATCCGGCCGGTCTCGGCGTCGGCGACGACGACCTTGCAGGATTGGGTCGAGGAGTCGACCCCGGCGACGAGGACCATGGTCAGCGGGCTCCGAGGAGGTGCTCGACGGCCAGCTGGTCCAGCCGGGCGTAGTGGTAGCCGCGGCGGCCGGCCTCGTCGGGGTCGAAGTCGTCCTTGGCCAGGTCCTCGTAGGTCTCGCCGGGCGCGAGGGTGGGGACGGCCAGTTCGGTGACCCGGGATGCGGCCAGCGCCTCCTGGACCTCGGGGTCGGCGCGGAACGCCTTGGCCCGCTCCTTGAGGATCAGGTAGGTGCGCATGTTGGCCGCCGCCGACTGCCACACCCCCTCGATGTCCTCGGTGCGGGTGGGCTTGTAGTCGAAGTGGCGGGGGCCGTCGTAGCCGCCGTGCTCCAGCAGGTCCACCAGGAAGAAGGCGCTCTTGACGTCCCCGTGCCCGAACACCAGGTCCTGGTCGTACTTGATGCCGTGCTGGCCGTTGAGGTCGATGTGGAACAGCTTGCCGTGCCACAGCGCCTGCGCCACTCCGTGCACGAAGTTCAGCCCGGCCATCTGCTCGTGGCCGACCTCGGGGTTGAGGCCGACCATCTCCGGGTGCTCCAGCTCGCCGATGAAGGCGAGGGCGTGCCCGATGGTCGGCAGCAGGATGTCGCCGCGCGGCTCGTTGGGCTTGGGCTCCAGCGCGAAGCGGATGTCGTAGCCCTTGTCGCGGACGTAGCCGCACAGGACGTCCAAGGCCTCCTTGTAGCGGTCCAGGGCGGCCCGCACGTCCTTGGCGGCGTCGGTCTCGGCGCCCTCCCGGCCACCCCAGCACACATAGGTGCGGGCGCCCAGCTCGGCGGCCAGGTCCAGGTTCCGCATCACCTTGCGCAGCGCGTACCGCCGCACGTCCCGGTCGTTGGAGGTGAACGCGCCGTCCTTGAACACCGGGTGGGTGAACAGGTTGGTGGTGGCCATCGGCACCACCAGGCCGGTGTCGTCCAGCGCCTTGCGGAACGCGGCCACCGCCTTGTCCCGGTCCGACTCGGTGGCCAGCAGGTCGTCGTCGTGGAACGTCACGCCCCAGGCGCCGAGCTCGGCCAGCCGGTGCACGGTCTCCACCGGGTCCAGCGGGGGACGGGTGGCGTCCCCGAACGGGTCACGGGCCTGCCACCCCACCGTCCACAGCCCGAAGCTGAACCGGTCCTCCGGCGTAGGGGTGTAGTCGGCCATGTCGCCTCCTATTAAGTCAAGTCGATGAACTAATTAGATACCTCGGGGGAAGCGTCATCAAGGGGAGGAGGGCAGAGCACTAGTCTGGTGGGGTGACGAATACAGGCCCGATCCGGCAGCAGACCATGCGGGACCGCAATCTCGCCCTGCTCCTGGGGGAGATCGCCCGCCGCGGACCGATGACGCGCGCCCGCCTGGCGGAGGTCACCGGGCTCACCAAGACGACCGTCTCCACCCTGGTCGCCGTGCTGGCCGACATCGGCCTGGTCCGCGCCGACGGGCGGGTGCACGAAGGCGAACGGGGACGTCCGGGCGTCGCCGTCGCGATCAACCGGGACGGTCCGGCCGGGCTCGGGCTGGAGGTCAACGTCGACTACCTCGCCGCCTGCGTCCTGGACCTGGGACGCCGCGTGCGCTACCGCGACCTGGTCCACGCCGACAACCGGAGCAGGCCCGTCGAGGAGGTCCTGGCCGAGCTGGGCGCCGTCGCCGAACGCGCCCTCAACGCCGCCCGGCAGCAGGGTCTGGCGGTCAAGGGGGCGATGGTCGCGCTGCCCGGCGTCCTCGACCACCGCCTGCTGCGCACGGCCCCCAACCTGGGCTGGTCCGATCTGCCCATCGCCGATCTGCTCGACGCCCACCTGCCCGCGCTGCCGCGCCCCACCGGCCTGGACAACGAGGCCAATCTCGCGGCCCTGGCGGAGCTGTGGTTCGGGGGCGGCGCGGCGCTGGGCGACTTCGTCTACGTGTCCGGTGAGATCGGCATCGGCGCCGGCATCGTCGTCTCCGGCCGGCTCTTCCGGGGCGCGCACGGATCCGCCGGGGAGCTCGGCCACGTCCCGGTCGACCCCGCCGGACCGGCCTGCTCCTGCGGCGGGCGCGGCTGCCTGGAGCAGGTCGCCGGGCAGAGCGCGATCCTGCGTTCGGCCGGGCTGTCCCAGGACTCCTCGCCCGAGGCGCTCAGGCTGCTGCTGCGGCGGCTGGAGGAGCGGCGTCCCGCGGCGACCGAGGCGGTCTCCCGCGCCGGCGCCGCCCTGGGGGTCGCCCTGATCGGCGCGGCCAACCTCCTCGACCCCGACACGATCGTGCTGGGCGGGCTCTTCTCCACCCTCGCGCCCTGGATCCGGCGGCCGGTCCAGGCGGCGCTGGGCACCGCCTCGGGCCGGCTCCGGGCGACGGCGCCCGAGGTGACCGCCTCCGCCCTGGGCGAGGACGCCGCCGTCCTGGGGGCGGCCGGCGCGGTGATCGAGCGTCTCATCACCGATCCCGGCGCCCTCCTCGCCGCCCGCATCGCCTGACGGGCCCGCCGCCGGGCGCGTCCCGCCTCCCCCGGGGTCGCGGCGGAGCGCCCGCGACGCACGAAAGCCCTCGGAGCGGGAAGGGAGGGGTCCATGGAGCACTGGAAGACCTATGCCGGCGCCGCGGCGGCGACGGCGCTCAGCGCCGCCGTCGGATCCGCCGCGGTCGACGCCGACAGCGCCTGGTACCGCTCGCTGTCCAAGCCGCCGTGGCAGCCGCCGCCCTGGGCGTTCGGCGCGGTGTGGACGCCGCTGTACGTCTCGATCGCCTGGGCGGCCGGGCATGCCCTCTCGCGGGCCCGGGGCCGGCGGCGCCGCGCACTGGCCGTCGGCCTGGGGGTGAATCTGACGCTGAACACGGCATGGACCCTGCTGTTCTTCGGCCGGCACAGCACGAGGGCCGGCGCGGTGGGAACGGTGCTGCTGGATGTGAGCAACGTCGATCTGATCCGGCGGACGGCCCGCGTCGACCCGTCGGCGGCCCGCGCCCTGCTCCCCTATGCGGCCTGGTGCGCGTTCGCCACCGCCCTCACCTTCGACATCGCACGCCGCAACCGGACGTCCGGCGCCGGCCGCTGATCCGCGCCGCGGACGCCGGTCCGCGCGCCGGGACGCCGCGCGGCGTCGCGGCCGGCGGTCGCCCGGCGCCTTCAGCGCAGGGACGCGGCGGCCTGGCGCGAGTACACCGTGAGCGCCCAGATCACCACGATGTCCAGCGCGATGATCAGCAGGGACCACACCGGGTAGTAGGGCAGGAAGATGAAGTGGACGACGGCGCTCAGGCCGGCCAGCACGATGCCGACCGTGCGCGCCCACACCTGCCCGGTGAACACCGCGAATCCGGCCGCCGCCACGAAGATCCCGACGAGCAGGTGGATCCATCCCCACGTCGTCAGGTCCCACTTGAACACATAGTCGCCGCGGAGCACGTACACCTGGTTCTCCAGGATGGCGGCGAATCCCATGATCGCCCCGAACACCCCGGACAGCACCATCACGCACGCGGCGAAGAGGGCGAAGCCCACCGCCCACGGGCTCACCGGGCGATCGGTCGCCGTCTGCCGCTGGTCCGTCCTCTCCGACATCTCAACCCCTCCCGACCCGACGTCGACCCCCGACCCGGCGTCGACGCAGGTCACGCAGCTCGTCCGGTGGGGGGTACAGTCCGTGCTACCCGCGGCCGGCGCGACGAACACCGGGCCGGGAGAGCCCGCTCGCGCCCGGGAGGCCTCCCCCTCGGCCGCGCGGCCGGCGCCCGGGGGCGGCGGCCCTCGACGGGCCGGGCCCGCCGCGCACCGCTCGCCGGCCTCGTCCGGTCGAGACGCCCGCCGACCGGGCGGGCCGCCGCGGTGTCCACGCCGTCCGCGGCCGCCCGGTCACGCCCCGGAGGCGCCGGTCAGGGCGCCGGAGGGACGGGGGGCGGACCGTGCGGCGCGTCGATCGGGCCGGCCGTCGCCCCGGACGATCAGGGCGTCGACCCGGTCGGTCGGCATCCGCAGCGCGGACAGCACCGCGCGCAGCTCCTCGCACTCGGCGGCCGTGACCGGCGCCGAACGGAGCTGCAGGGCGGTCAGCAGCCCGTCGACGGCGTGCTCCCACCGCCCGGCCGCGGCCGCGCCGCCGATCCTGCGCAGAACGCGCGGAGGAAGCCGATCGGCGTACCGGCCCGGCAGCCGCCGCATCACCGCGGCCAGCGCCCGGATCTCCTCCGGCTCGGCCGGGGCGGTGATCGCATATCGTCGCCGCCTTCGGGCCAGCCGGACCAGCCAGCGCACGTCCTCCCACACGGTCATCGTCCCTTTCACGCAACGCCGATCGCGGTACACGGCGGGATCGTCCACGCTGATGCCGCATTACCGGACCACGGCCAGGCCACGCACCACCGCTCATCTAGGAATGACAAAACCCGCGGGGCGCGCGGTCTCCCGGACCGCGCCGCTCTCGCACACCGACTCCAGGTGGGCCCGGGCGGCGGGCGTGGCGATCCGGCCGCGGGGCGTCCGGGCCAGCAGCCCTTCCCGCACCAGGAAGGGTTCGGCGACCTCCGCCACCGTCTCGCGCTCCTCCCCCACCGCGACGGCCAGGGTGGACAGGCCGACCGGTCCGCCGTCGAAGAGCTCCACCAGCGCACCGAGCACCGCCCGGTCGAGACGGTCCAGGCCGCGGCCGTCGACCTCGTACAGCGCGAGGGCGGCGGAGGCGATCTCACGGGTGATCACGCCGTCCGCTCTGACCTGTGCGTAATCCCGCACCCGGCGCAGCAGCCGGTTGGCGATGCGGGGAGTGCCGCGGGAACGGGCGGCGATCTCCGCGGCGCCCTCGGGGGTCAGATCGATGCCCAGCAGGCGTGCGGAGCGGTGCAGGATGCGCTCCAGTTCGGCCGGCTCATAGAACTCCATGTGGGCGGTGAAGCCGAAGCGGTCCCGCAGCGGAGGCGCCAACAGCCCGGCCCGGGTGGTGGCGCCGACGAGGGTGAAGCGCGGCAGCCGCACGGGGACGGTGGCGGCGCTCAGCCCGGTGCCGACCATGACGTCGACGCGGAAGTCCTCCATCGCCATGTAGAGCATCTCCTCGGCGGGCCGGGGCAGCCGGTGGATCTCGTCGAGGAAGAGGACCTCGCCCTCGGTGAGAGAGGACAGGATCGCGGCGAGGTCGCCGGTGTGCTGGACGGCGGGGCCGGAGGTGATGCGGATCGGGGCCTTCATCTCCGCGGCGATGATCATGGAGAGCGTGGTCTTGCCCAGGCCCGGGGCGCCGGTGAGCAGGACGTGGTCGGGGGCGCCGCTGCGCCGCCGGGCTGCCGTCAGGACGAGGTCCAGCTGGTCGCGGATGCGCCGCTGCCCGATGAACTCGGTCAGGCCCGCAGGGCGCAGGGCGGCCTCGACGGCCTGGTTCTCCCCGTCGGGGCCGGTTCCGGCCGGCGGGTGCGCCGGCCTCCCCCTCCCGGGCGGGCCGGGGACGGTCCCGCCGCCGGCGCGGTCCCGCGTCATCGTCCCCACCCCCGATCGGCGGGCAGGTCGGGGTCGGCGGGCGCGGCGGCGTCCGCGCCCGCCGGCAGGGCGCGCGGCCCGGCCCCGAGTCCCAGCCGCTCCCTGATCCTCGCGTCGATCTCGTCGGCGACGTCGGGGGCGCCCTTGAGGAAGTTGCGGGCGTTCTCCTTGCCCTGACCGAGCCGGTCGCCCTCGTAGGCGTACCAGGCGCCGGTCTTGTCGACCAGGCCGTGCTCCACGCCGAGGTCGATCAGACCCCCCTCGCGGCTGATGCCCTCGCCGTAGAGGATGTCGAACTCGGCCTGCCTGAAAGGCGGGGCGACCTTGTTCTTCACCACTCTGACGCGGGTGCGGCCGCCGACCGGATCGGCGCCGTCCTTGAGGGTCTCGATCCGGCGGACGTCCAGNGGGCGACCTTGTTCTTCACCACTCTGACGCGGGTGCGGCCGCCGACCGGATCGGCGCCGTCCTTGAGGGTCTCGATCCGGCGGACGTCCAGCCGCACCGAGGCGTAGAACTTCAGCGCACGCCCGCCGGTCGTGGTCTCCGGCGGACCGAAGACCACGCCGATCTTCTCGCGGAGCTGGTTGATGAAGATCACCGTGGTGCCGGAGCGGCCGAGCGCGGCGGCCATCTTCCGCAGCGCCTGGCTCATCAGCCGGGCCTGCGACCCCATCTGGGGATCGCCCATCCCCCCTTCGAGCTCCGCCCGCGGCACCAGGGCCGCCACCGAGTCGACGATGATGACGTCCAGCGCCCGGGAGCGGACCAGCGTGTCGGCGATCTGCAGGGCCTGTTCGCCGTCGTCGGGCTGGGACACCAGCAGGGCGTCGATGTCCACGCCGAGCCGCGCGGCGTAATCGGGGTCGAGGGCGTGCTCGGCGTCGATGAACGCCGCCGTGCCCCCGGCGCGCTGGGCGTTGGCTCCGGCGTGCAGGGCGAGGGTGGTCTTGCCCGAGGCGTCCGGGCCGTAGATCTCCACGATCCGTCCGCGGGGCAGGCCGCCGACGCCCAAGGCGGCGTCCAGGGCGATCGATCCGGTGGGGATGACCTCGGCGGAGAAGCCGGGATCATCGCCGAGGCACATGATCGCCCCCTTGCCGAACTGCCGTTCGATCTGGTCGAGGGCGGCGTCGAGCGCCTTCCTGCGGTCCTGTTCGTTCATGGGGTCCGCCTTGAGTGTGGTCGTCGCGGCCGCGGTCGGGCGGCTCGCCGGTTCGGGGAGCGTCCGGGCGGTCGCGGTCCGTTCACGGCTCCTCCCGGCGCACCGAGGAGGTCCACCGGTCCCGGCGGACGACGAACCGGGTCGGCACCCGTTCCGCCAGGCCGCCGACGTGCGTGACGAGGCCGACCATCTGGTCCCTGCCGACGGCGAGCTCCTCCAGCGTGGCGGCGACCGTCTCCAGGGCGGCCTCGTCCAGGGCGCCGAATCCCTCGTCGAGGAAGATCGACTCCAGGTGGGCGGCGCCGGCGGCGGCCATGGCCGGCGACTGCGCCGCCAGCGCCAGGGCCAGGGCCAGGCTGGCCTGGAAGGTCTCGCCGCCGGAGAGGGTCCTGACCGGCCGCCGGCTGTCGGCGTCGGTGTGGTCGACGACGAGGAAGTTCCCGTTGTCATGGGTCAGTTCGAACTGTCCGCCGGACAGTTCGGCGAGCGTCGCGGAGGCGTCCGCGACCAGTGCGTCCAGGGCGGTGGTGACCAGCCAGCGGGGGAACTCGTCCGCGCGCAGCAGCCGGCCGAGCGTCCTGGCCACCTGCCGCCGATGCTCCGCCTCCCGCCGTTGGGCGTCGAGCTCGGCGGCCTGCCGGCGCCGTTCGGTCAGCTGCCGCTCCTCCTGGCGGGCCCTCTCCAGCGCGGCCGCGATCGCCGGCTCGGCCGTCTCGGCGAGCGGCCGATCGGCGTCGAAGTCCGCCTGGTGGGCGGCGAGCACGGCGGCGAGCCGGTCTTCGGCGGCGGCGAGCCGGTCACGGGCCTTCGCCAGCCGGGCGCGGGCGTCGCGCAGCGCCTTCCGCCGGGCGGCGGCGGCCCGGCTCGCCCAGGCGGTGAGCGCCGCCCAGGCGGCGGTCAGGTCGGTGCGGTCCAGCGCCGGGGCGCC
>NZ_RRYT01000061.1 GCF_006363815.1 Thermomonospora catenispora | reverse complement strand
GCCGTGCCCGGCCGGCGCCGGCACCCGCAGCGCCGGGGCGTGCCGCCGCAGACGACGGGCACGGCCGGGACGGCGGGGCGCCTCGCGCAGCGATCGGGCCAGGGCGCGGGGCGCACGGCGGATGCGGGGGCGGACGCGGGACCGGGCAGGGCAGGCGCGCTCCACCGGAGGGAGCAGATCGCACAGACGGGTCAGATGGACCAGCAGCTCCCCGTGCAGCGGCCAGTCCGCCGGGCCGCTGGCGGGATCGGCGGGCAGCAGCCCGCTCAGCCGGTCACGGGCGGCCCGGGCGGCGTTCACATGGTCCCGCAGCGCCCGCGCCAGGCCCTCGTCGCCGCCGCCCGACCGCAGCGCCACCCCGTAGGCGTGGGTGGCCGAGGCCAGCTCCCGCAGCGCCTCGGCCAGCGTGCGGCGCACCTCCTCGCCGTAGAGGGGAGCCCGCTCGTCGCGCCGCCGGGCCTGATCCGCCAGCCCCCGGGCCAGGCCGCGCACGGCGAAGGTGGCGTGCTCCTGGTTCTCCAGCCCGCCGCGCAGCGCGACGGCGGCGGTGACCAGCCCCGCGGCCCGCGGGTTCAGCCGCAGGCTCTCCTCCGCCTCGTCGAGGGCCCGCTCCACCCGGAGGATCTCCCGGCGCAGCCGCTGCGCCCGCTCCAGCCACCGCTCCACCGGAGGACGCGGCTGATCGCGCAGCTCACCGGCCATCGCCCGGAGCAGCCCCGCCATCTCGCGGGCCAGCTCCTCGGCCGCCTCCCCGGCGGGCCGGATCCGCACCGGCGAGGCCGCCAGCCGGGCCAGCAGCCCCACGCCCGCGCCGATCAGCGTCTCGGCGACCCGGGTCCACGCCGCCGTCGACACCGCGTCCGGCACGTGCAACGACAGCACCAGCATCGCGCTGATCGGGACCTCCAGGCTGTGGTCGCCCAGGCGCAGCGCCTGGCCGATCACCAGCGCGGCGGCGATCGTCACCGCCAGACTCCACC
Source organism: Thermomonospora catenispora (assembly GCF_006363815.1). Lineage (GTDB taxonomy): Bacteria > Actinomycetota > Actinomycetes > Streptosporangiales > Streptosporangiaceae > Thermomonospora > Thermomonospora catenispora. The sequence goes on along the minus strand of NZ_RRYT01000061.1, from coordinate 8,984 downwards.
AGCTGAACCCCGCGCAGACGGCGAAGCCCACCGCCACGACCACTCCGGCCACCACGCTGACCACCCGCTGGCAGGCGCTGCGCAGCGTCTGATACCAGGTGACCTGCACCACCAGCAGCGCGGTGAGCGGCGCCAGCAGCGGCGGCGCGCCGTCGCCGATGATCGGCAGCGCGGTCAGGTAGGCGAGCGTGGCCGGCACGGTGAGCCGGACGACGGTCACCGCGGCCGGCTGCACCCGCCGGCGCAGCGACCGCAGCCGCTCGGGCGCAGGTGGACGAGATCCGGTCGCCTCCTTTCGTGGCCGCATGGGGCGAACGCTCTGCGTGTTGGACATCGCTCCTTGACCGCTCAATCTGATCCGAGGGAGGGGGGACAGGGGGTGGAGAAGGATCTGGGCGCAGACAGGCCCGCAGGCCGTGCGCGGGCGCACGGCTCCGTCACAGGCTCCAAGGGGGGTGGATGACAGTGCGGGCCGCCGGGTTCGTCGTCCCCGGGGTCGGCTGCGTCACAGCGATGCGGCGGGCATGCACCCGCCGTTCACGGATCGAGCACCATAGTACGCACCGCGGCGATCTCCTCCCGCCCGCCGAGCGCGGCCGATGCGCCGGACGACGCCGGCGCCGGCTCCTCCGAGGACACGCGGGATCGGGAAAGCGCCAGGTGAGGGACGGGACGCCGAGCGGCGGCGGCGTGCCGCCGGCCCGCGTTGTGATACGGGACGCATCCGCGGACGCGGGGCGGCCGAGATCGTGACGATGCTCACGGGCATGCGGCCGTGACGCCGCTCACGGTCGTGAGGGCGGTGCGGCCGCCGCCCGCGCGGTCGGGGGCGTCGTCGCGGTCACCGGTCGACGTGACGTTCGCACCGCTCGCGGCGATCCCGACGGAGAGGCGACACGCGGCGTCCCGCGGGCGGCCGGGCGCCTTCGCGGTGGGTTCTTGATCCACGGCGGCCGCCCAGAGGAGTTCGCGGAGGCCGCGGTAGTGCTTTTCGTGGTAGCGAAAATGCTCGCAGGCATGGATCGACGGATCGTCTCCCGCGGTGCTCACGTTCGATGTGCAGTACGTGCAGGAACCCGCACCGATCACCACTGCATCCTCCGGAAACGAGGTGTCCCCTCCCTTCTCCCGCGTTTCTCCGAGCATTTCGTCCTTGATGCGTAGTGGGTCCGGGAAGGGCCGTTCGAACCAGGGTGGCGGCGGGTGCGGGTTTCCGCCCATGATGAGCAGGAACTCCCGGTGCAGGTCCGGCGGTCGGCCGACCCGCTGTACCGCATCACGTGCTCGACCTGACCGTGGGTGCAGGGGGTCAGCCCTCCCGGTTCGATGTTCCGGGCGGCGCGGTTGCATTTCCGGAACTCCCGCATCGAGAACGTTTCCGGATTCGGTTGGAGGGGCCGTCGGGAAGAGCCGCCTCGAGCCTTCTTCCCTGTCTTGTCCACCCGATCGACCTATCGCGCTCCTCGCATTCGACGGTGGGCTGCTGCTCGGCTGTGGCGTGGCGCCCGAGGAGGCCGTTCCACTCGGCGCGCTCTTCCGTCGAGCGGGCTTGTTGTACATTGCGCGGGTCGTCGAGGCCTCGCGTTCGTTGCCGCCGGCCCGTGTCCCTCTCCGGAGCGGATCCCGACCGGCTGACGAATTCTGTCGGTGTCCCCGAGTTGTATGAATGCCCAGGCCATCGACTCTGAAGATGAGGATCATGACGAGCGACGACCGGGCACGGATCGAGGCCCTCATCCGGCGCTGGGCTCGAGCCGTCCACGCCGGGGACATGGACGGCGTCCTGGCCGACCACGCCGACGACATCGTGATGTTCGACGTTCCGCCGCCGCACGAGGGCGTCCGCGGCATCGACGCCTACCGCGACGTCTGGCCGCCGTTCTTCGACTGGCAGGCCCACGGCGGCACGTTCGAGATCACCGAGCTGGAGGTGACCGCCGGTGAAGATGTCGCCTTCGCCCACGCCCTGCTCCGCTGCGGAACCCGCGAAGAGCACGAACGCCGCCCTGAGCGCCGGTTGCGCCTGACCATCGGACTGCGCAAAGAGAACGGCCGGTGGGTCATCGCCCACGAACACCACTCGTTCCCCATCTCAGAGGAGGAGGCGTCCTAGAGCGAGATCCGCCCGTCCTCACCGGCGGTGATCTCGCCGGTGCCCCGGTGGACCGCATCGGCGCTCCCCGGTCCGGCGGGCCGGTCAGGCCGGTGGCCGCAGCACGTAGCGCACCGTCAGCACGATCACGCCGAGCCCAAGCGGCACTGGCGCCGGCATGCCGAGCACGCCGACGACGACTTGCCGGCCCGTGGCGACCGTCGCACGGGTGGCGGTCGCGCGGCCGGGGATCGTGCGGCCCTCGTCCTCGAGGTCTGCGCGTTCGACCGGACCCGACCTGTGCGTTCCGTCGGGCAGGGTCCACGAACCGCTGCATTCGACGATGTCGTTCTCCGTGCCGGTGGTCTTGCATCGCTCGACCCGGACGTCCACCTTCGACCCCGACACCTACGTCCACGCCGCCCGCATGCCGTAGAACACGCCGCTTCCCAGCAGGAGCACAAAGGCCGCGGATCCGAAGACGACCACCCAGCGCCGGGGGTCGATCCGCCGCTTCTGCCGAACATGGGGGATTGCGCGGACTCCGGGGACTCTCGCTGAGCGGGAGGAGGTCGGCGGGAGCCGGGGGAGTCTGGGACGTTGGGCGGCGTGGGCACAGTGACGCACATCCGAGGACTGGGATACCTGAGGGTCCAGGCACGGGACATCGGACGCTGGCGGGAGCTGACGGTCGACGCGCTGGGGTTCGCCGAGGGCTCCGGCGCCGACCCCGGCGGGCTGTATCTGCGGATGGACGAGCGGAGGCATCGCCTGGCGGTGCTGCCCGGCGACGTCGACCGGGTGCTGGCGGTGGGCTGGGAGGTCCGCGACCAGTACGCGCTGGCCGCCGTGCGCGAGGCGGTGGAGAAGTCCGGCGTCCGGGTGCGGGAGCTCACCGGTGAGGAGGCCGAGGAACGGGACTTCGAGGCGGGCATCGCGTTCGACGCCCCGGGCGGGACGCCGACCGAGGTGTTCTTCGGCCCGGTGCTGGAGCACGGCCCGCTGCGGCTGGGCCTGGACCAGAGGTTCGTGACCGGGCCGCTGGGCATGGGGCACGTGGTCATCCCGACGCCGCGCAGCGAGGAGGTCGCGGCCTGGTACGCCGAGGTGCTCGGGTTCCTGCCGCGCGGCGCGATGAAGGCCGGTCCCCGGGCACGGATCCGGTTCATGGGCGTCAACCGGCGGCACCACAGCCTGGCCATATGTCCCGCCCCGCACGACGGGGACCCCGGGCTGGTGCACCTGATGGTGGAGGTCGACGGCCTCGACGCGGTGGGCCGGGCGCTGGACAACGCGACCCGGCTGGGCTTTTCGATCTCCTCCACGCTGGGACGGCACACCAACGACAAGATGATCTCGTTCTATGTGCGCGCCCCGGGCGGCTTCGACATCGAGTACGGCTGCGAGGGCATGCTGGTCGACGAGCGCCACTACACCGCCGAGGAGATCACCGCCGACAGCTACTGGGGCCACGACTGGTCCGGCGCCGAGCCGCTGCCCGCCTTCGTCCCGCCCGCGTCGTGAGCGCGACGGTGGAGCCGGTCGGGCTGCGCGAGATCGGGCGGCCCGACCACGAGTGCGACGTGCTGGTCGTGGGGTTCGGCTGCGCGGGCGCGGCGGCGGCCTACGAGGCGGCGAACGCCGGCGCGGACGTGCTGGTGCTGGAATGGGCCGGCGGCCCCGGCGGCGCCTCCGCCCAGTCCGGCGGCGAGCTGTACCTGGGCGGCGGCACCGCGCTGCAGAAGGCGTGCGGGTTCGACGACACCCCCGACCAGATGTACGCCTACCTGGAGGCGGCGCTCGGCCCGCACCCCGACACCGCCAAGCTGCGGCTGTACTGCGACGAGAGCGTGGAGCACTTCGAGTGGCTGCGCGCCCGGGGCGTGCCGTTCAAGGCGAGCCTGTACTCGACGCCGACCTGGATGCCGCCCACCGACGACGGGTTGATGTGGCTGGGGGAGAACGCCTGGCCGTTCACCGAGATCGCCGAGCCCGTGCCGCGCGGGCACCGGCCGGCCGCGCCGCTGTTCGCCGGGAAGGTCCTGATGGACGCGCTGTCGGAGGCCGCCACGGGGGCCGGCGCCGTCGCCCACGTCGACACCCGGGCCACCGCCCTGATCCTGGACGACGACGGCCGGGTCGCCGGGGCGATGGCCCGCCGGTACGGGGAGCGCGTCGCCTACCGGGCGCGGCGGGCGGTCGTGCTCACCACCGGCGGGTTCGTGGACGACGAGGAGATGCTCGGTGACCACGCCCCGATCCTGCTGGGGCACGGCAAGGTCAGCGACGGGCGGAGCGACGGCTCCGGGATCCGGATGGCCGCCGCGGTCGGGGCCGCCACCCGGCGCATGGGCGAGGTGGAGGCGGCGCTGACCGTGCCGCCGCTGCTGGTCGCCCGGGGGATGCTGGTGGACGCGCTGGGCCGCCGCTTCATCAACGAGGACGTCTATCCCGGCCGGTTCAGCCACCAGGCCCTGCGGCACCAGCCGGGACCGTACTGGGCGATCATCGACGAGGAGGGCCTGGAGCTGATCCCCGAGGCGGATCTGTGGGGCGCCCGCCCCAAGCACGTCGCCGAGACCCTCGCCGAGCTGGAGGAGTCGCTCGGCATGCCGCCGGACTCCCTGACCGTCACCGTCGAGGTCTACAACCGGCACGCCGCCCGCGGCGAGGACCCCTGCTTCCATAAGAACCCCCGGTGGCTGCGTCCGCTGAGGCCGCCGTTCGCGGCGTTCGATCCCGGCGACGGGTTCTGGGGGGTCGGCGGCCCGTCCAGCGGGATCTCCGGCTTCACCCTCGGCGGCCTGCGCACCGACCTCGACGGCGCCGTCCTCGACCACTCCGGAGCCCCGATCCCCGGCCTGTACGCCGCGGGACGCGCCGCGCACGGCATCCACGGCGAGGGCTATGTCAGCGGCACCTCCCTCGGCGACGGCACCTTCTTCGGTCGCCGCGCCGGCCGGGCCGCCGCCGGCGAGACGCCGGGGTGATCGCGTCCGGCCGTCCCACGGCCGCGCCCCTTGGGGCCGCCCTCGGCGAGCGGGCGCGCACACCGCCCGAGACGGGCGGGTGAGGGGAGGGGTTCATGGACCGGCGAGGCCTTCTCTTCTCCATCCCGGGACACCGCGGTCGCCTGCCGAGGGGACGCCCGGTCGACGACGGCCGGAGCGTCGGGTGCGCTCCGAGGGAAGATCCGCCGGAGAGGCGGGCCCGGCGGGTCTCCGTGGAGGACATGCGGGATTTCCGCTCAGCCGTCCAGGACCTCCAGGTCGCCCTGCGCCGCGGCCAGGCCGATCGACTCCAGCAGGGAGGGGCAGGTGCGGTGGCGGTCCGGCGGCGGTTCGGCGCATCCGGTCATGGAGGGGGTGCTCCACTGGATGCTGGTCTGCTCCCAGCTCGCCTTGCGGACCAGCACCTCGACCCCGCACCGGCGGCACCGCACCGGCCGCATCGGCATGTCCTCCAGCCGGACGTCCGGGCGCACGGTCATGCGGGGTCGTCCCCGGCGGCCTGGGCGGCCAGGTTGCGCTCGACCTCCCGCTCCCACGCCTCCACCGGCCGGGTGGTGTCCAGCTCGAACTCGAACCGCGCCGTCATCTCCGGCGTCACGTCCGCCGCGTCCACATAGAACTGCTCGTACCAGCGGCGGAGCTGGTAGACCGGGCCGTCCTCCTCGCACAGCAGGGGGTTGTCGATGCGGGCCTTGGTCTTCCAGATCTTGATGTCCTGCTCGAACCCGAGCTGGATGAAGTCAGACAGCCTGCGCGCCATCTTGTCGGCCTCGTCGCCGGGCAGCGCCTCGCTGCGCTCGGTGATGATCCCCGACTGGAGCACGAACGAGTTCCGGTCGATGGGGTAGTGGCAGTTGATCAGCACCGAGTTGATGTCGAAGCCCTCGTAGTGGTACGTCAGCTCGTCGATCATGAACGAGGGGCCGTAGTAGGTCGCCACCGAACTGTTGCCGAGCAGCTGCGGACCGCGGGAGGGGCGGCGGGCGTCGGGCCGTGCCCGGCCCTTCATGATCTGGGTCGCCGTGTGCCCCTCGAAGATGTTCTTGAAGTACGTCGGGAACGAGTAGTGGACGTAGAAGAAGTGCGCCATGTCGACGACGTTGTCCACCACCTCCCGGCAGTTGGCGTTCACCACCGTCTCGGTCCACACCCAGTCGGTCCACCGGTCGCTGGTGGCGCCCGGGATGCGGGGGATGGCCTGCTCGGGCGGCGGCGGGTTGCCCTCCGGGTCGTTCCAGACGAACAGCATCCCGTCCTGCTCCAGCGTCGGCCAGGCGGCGGTCCGCGCGCGCAGCGGCACCCGTCGCGAGTAGGGGATCTTCTTGCAGCGGCCGTCGCCGCCCCACCGCCAGTCGTGGAAGGGGCAGGCGATCTCATTGCCCTTGATCGTGCCCTCGGACAGGTCGCCGCCCATGTGCCGGCAGTAGGCGTCCAGCACGTTCAACCGGCCGTCCTCGCCGGCGAACACCACCAGCTTGCCGCCGAACGCCCGCACCGCGTGCGGCCTGCCGTCCCGGAACCGTTCCGCCAGCCCCAGACAGTGCCAGCCCCGGGCGTAGCGGGTCGGGATCGCCTCCGCCTCGATGACGCGAACGCCGTCGGACTCGGTAGCGGTCACGATGCTTCATCCCTTCGCGGGCGCTCCGGTACGCCTGCACGCTATGCCGTCGAGGTGAGGTCGCCGTGCCGCAGTCCCGGTGGCCGGGACGCCCGCCCGTGCCGTTCGGCGTCGGCGTGGTGTGCTGCAGCCGCGCGGACATCGAGGGGAGCGGCCGATGAGCGACGAGAAGGTCTTGGAGGCGATACGGGAGCTGCTGCCGGCCATCCGCGAACGCGCTCGGACCGTCGACGAGAAGGGGCGCATCCCGGCGGCGACCATCCGGGAGCTGACCGAGGCCGGAGTGTTCCGCATGCTGCAGCCCGTCCGGTACGGCGGCCTGGAGGGCGACCCGGTGACCTTCTATCGGGCGGTCCGGCAGATCGCCGGGGCGTGCGGCTCCACCGGCTGGGTGACCGCCGTGCTCGGCGTGCATCCCTGGCAGCTGGCCCTGTTCCCCGACCGGGCCCAGCGGGAGGTGTGGGGGAACGGCCCCGATGTGCTGCTGGCCTCCTCCTACGCCCCGATCGGGCGGCTCACCCCGGTCGAGGGCGGATATGAGTTCTCCGGCCACTGGGGGTTCTCCTCCGGATGCGAGTTCGCCGACTGGGCCCTGCTCGGCGGGCTGGTGGTGGGCGCCGAGGGACGCCCGGTGGACTTCATGACCGTGCTGGTGCCGCGGGCCGACTATGAGATCCGCCGGGTGTGGGACTCGATGGGGCTGCGCGGCACCGCCAGCGACGACATCGTGGTGGAGCGCGCCTTCGTCCCCGCCCACCGCGCGATGCGCAACTACGACCAGGCCCGGCTGCGCGCCCCCGGCTGCAAGGTCAACACCGGCCCGCTGTACCGGATGCCGTTCGGCACGATCTTCACCACCACCGTGGCCACCGCCGTGCTCGGCGCGGTGGAGGGCTGTTACCGCTCCTATGTGGAGGCGATGCGCGACCGGATCCGGCTCAGCCTGGGCGGCGGCCGTTTCGTCGAGGACCAGTTCTCCCAGGTCGCCGTGGCCCGCGCCGCCTCCGAGATCGACGCCGCCGTGCTGCAGACCGAGCGCAACGTCCGCGAGATGTACGAGCACGCCAAGGCCGGGGCCGCGATCCCCATGGAGCTGCGGCTGCGCGCCCGCCGTGACCAGGTCCGCGCCACCGAACGCGCCATCGAGGCCATCGACATCCTGTTCAAGACCGCCGGCGGCAACTCCCTGCGCCGCGGCAACGTCATCGAGCGCGCCTGGCGGGACGCCCACGCCGGCAGCGTCCACGTCGCCAACGACGCCGAACGCGCCCTGGCCATGTACGGCCGGGGCGCGTTCGGCCTCAAGATCGAGGACAACCTGCTGTGATCGGTCCGCGGACGTGATCGCGTGCGAGGCGGGGCGGGTCCCGCACCCGGGAGGGGATCCGCCCCGCCCTCCGTGCGCCTCGCCTCGCCGCGCCCTCGCCGCGTCCCGGTGTCCGTGCACGGCGGTGCGGTCGGCGGTCACTCTTTCCGCGTCACCGCCGGGAGGATGTGGGCGAGGGCGCGGCGGAGGACGTCGGCGAAGGGTTCGGAGCCGTCGCCGGTCACCCAGTGACGGCCGGCCACCCGGACGGCGGCGGCGACCGCGGCGGCCATGACGTTCGGGTACAGGTCGCGGTCGGGGTCGGTGCCGGTGCGTTCGGCGATCGCCTCGGCCAGCGGGCGCTCGGCCAGGGCGAACGCCTTGAGCGCCTCGCCCTCCAGCTCGGGGGTCTCCATGATCATGCGGAGGCCGGCCCGGTCCGGCGGGGGGATGGCGTGCTCGATCACGGCGGCGGTGAGGGCCTCCTCCAGCGGCTCGTCGGCCGGCCGGGCCCGCAGGATCCGCCCCAGCCGGCGCGCCCGGTCGGCCTGGAACGCGCAGATCGCCTCCTCACGGCTGGAGAAGTAGTTGTTGTAGGTCCGGGGCGAGACCCCGGCGGCCTCGGCGATGTCCCGGACCCGCACCAGCGCCAGCCCGTCGGGGCCCTGCTCGATCGCCAGGCGCAATGCGGCGGCGCCGATCGCCTCCCGGGTCTCCAGCTTGCGGCGGGTCCGCAGGTCACGCGGCTGCTCGTCATCGGTGGCGTGCATGCCTTCACCCTAGCCGATGATTGCTCATCACGCACTAAGTGCGTGGCACGCAATTTGTGGTGTACGGTGGCGTCCGGGACGGCGAGCCCTGGTGCAGGGCGTTCGTCGCGGGCGCCGTCCCTCCCACCCATCCCCGACGAGCGGGAGGAACGATGGCTGCAAAGATGATCGCGTTCGACGAGGAGGC
>NZ_RRYT01000060.1 GCF_006363815.1 Thermomonospora catenispora | reverse complement strand
GGGACGCTCACCGCGCGCGCTCGGCGGCGGGGCGGGACGCGGACCCGGCTTGGGCGTGGTGCCCATCCCGGTGTTGGTCGAGCTGAACGGGTTGTTGCCGGGGCGCGGGGCGCCCGGACGGGGGCCGGGACGCGGACCCGGCTTGGGCGCGCGCGGGCCCGGCTTGGGCACCGCGGAACCGCCCTGTCCCGCACTCGGGGCGCCGGGGGCCGACGGCGGCTTGGGAACGGCCTGCCCGCCCTGCGCGGCGGGCGCCTGTGGCCGGGGACGCGCGCCGCCGGAGCCCGGCGCCTGCGGGACGGGTCCCGGCTTGGGCGCCGCGGGACGGGCGGCGCCGGGACGGGGAGCCTGCTGAGCGCCGGGACGCGGACCCGGCTTGGGCGCGGGACCCGGCTTGGGGGCCGGTCCCGGCTTGGGCGCCGCAGGGCGAGCACCGGCCTGGGCGCTCGCGGAGGGCTTGGAAGCCGCCCCCGGCTTCCGGCCGGAGTCCTGCGACTTGCCGCCGGCCTTCTTCTCCTCCGTCTGTGAAGAATTGGAAAAAGCTTCGGTGAGCTTTCGAACGACCGGCGCCTCGATCGTCGAGGACGCCGAACGTACGAACTCGCCCATCTCCTGGAGCTTGGCCATGACGACCTTGCTCTCTACTCCGAACTCCTTGGCGAGCTCGTAAACCCGGACCTTCGCCACTGCACTCCCTACTCGGCCCGGGAGGTAGCGGCCTCCGGGCCGTCGCTAACTTGCCGTACTCATCGCGGCGTGCTCATCGAGCGCTCATAGCAATCTCGACCTGCTTCCGACTAGACGTCGCTTACCGTTGGCCATCCGCATGCCGCCCGGTTCGTGCCTCAAGGTATTCCCGCAGCGGGCCGACGTCGAGTGGCCCTGGGACCCGGAAGGCCCTGGGGAACGCCCGACGACGTTCTGCGAGCTCGAGGCATCCCGGATCGGGGTGTATGGACGCACCCCGCCCCGGCAGCCGTCCTCGGGGGTCGGGGACGATCCTGCCCTCGACCACCACCAGGCGCAGCAGGTCGGACTTGGCCGTGCGAACCCGGCAGCCCACACAGGTACGGCATGGGACAGCACCCTGAGCGACCGGGCCACGTGTCATGAGTCTACCGCGCCGACGCGTCGGCGGGACCTGTCGCATGCTCTGTGCTTGATCCGGACGTATCGGACTCACTCCGATCGGTGTCCACCTCCGGCCCGGCCTGCTGCTCGGTGTCCGGGCGGATGTCGATCCGCCAGCCGGTCAGCCGGGCGGCCAGCCGGGCGTTCTGCCCCTCCTTGCCGATCGCCAGCGACAGCTGGTAGTCGGGCACGATCACCCGGGCCACCCGAGCCGCCGCGTCGACCACGTGCACGCTGCTCACCCGGGCCGGTGAGAGCGCGTTGCCGACGAACTCGGCCGGATCGTCCGACCAGTCGACGATGTCGATCTTCTCGCCGCGCAGCTCGTGCATCACGTTGCGCACCCGGCTGCCCATGGGGCCGATGCAGGCGCCCTTGGCGTTCACCCCGGGCTTGTGGGAGCGCACCGCGATCTTGGTGCGGTGGCCGGCCTCCCGGGCGATCGCCGCGATCTCCACGGTGCCGTCGGCGATCTCGGGGACCTCCAGCGCGAACAGCTTGCGGACCAGGTTGGGGTGGGTGCGCGACAGCTGCACCGACGGGCCCCGGTGCCCCTTGCGGACCTGCACCACGTACGCCCGCAGCCGGTCGCCGTGCTCGTAGGTCTCGCCGGGCACCTGCTCGGCGGGCGGCAGGATCGCCTCGATGCGCCCCAGGTCGACCAGCACGTTGCGCGGGTCCTTGCCCTGCTGGATCACCCCGGAGACGATGTCCCCCTCCCGCCCGGCGTACTCGCCGAACGTCACCTCGTCCTCGGCGTCCCGCAGCTTCTGCAGGATGACCTGCTTGGCCGTGGTCGCCGCGATACGGGAGAAACCCTCCGGGGTGTCGTCGTATTCCCGCAGGACGTTGCCCTCGTCGTCGGTCTCGGCCGCCCACACCGTGACGTGCCCGGTCTTGCGGTCCAGCTCCACCCGGGCCTTGGGCGCCGCCCCCTCGGTGCGGTGGTAGGCGATGAGCATGGCGTCCTCGATCGCCTTGACGACCAGATCGAGCGAGATGTCCTTCTCGCTCTCCAGGGCGCGCAGTGCGGCCATATCGATGTCCACGTAAGCCCCCCTCAGTTCCCGGCCTCGTCGGCTCCCAGGTCGGCGAGCTCATCGTCGGCCGTCGCACCGTCCGCTCCGGCGGTCTCCTCCGGGCGGCGGAACTCCACCTGCACCCTGCCGCGGCCCAGCTCGTCGTAGGCGAAGCGACGGCGCCGCCCGGCGATCTCCAGCACCACGCCCTCCTCGTCGGCGGCGATCACCCGGCCCTCGACGGGCCCGCCCTCGGCCGGCGCGGTGCGCACCAGCCGCCCGACCGCCCGGCGCCAGTGCCGCGGCTCGGTCAGCGGGCGGTCCACCCCGGGCGAGGTGACCTCCAGCACGTACGGGGCGGTGCCCATCAGATCGGTCTGGTCCAATCTGGCCGACACCGCCTGGTTCAGGGTCGTCACGTCGTCCAGGCTGACCCCGCCGTCGGCGTCCACCACGATCCGCACCAGTCGGCGCCGTCCCGCCGGACGGACGTCGATCTCCTCCAGGTCCATGCCCTCCGCGGCGGCCAACGGCGTCACCAACCGGGTCAGTTCCGCCACCAGCCGGGCGCGCGAGGCTCCGCCGGCGGGGATCCGTCGCTCCGGACGGGACGAGGCCCGCCGAGCACGGCCGCGGCCGGATTCAGCGCTCATGGGGACCTCCTCCTGGTGCGGGCGCCGCAGGTTGCGTGTTCCAGCCTATCGACACGCGGACGGGCCAGCGTTCTTTCCGCGACGCCGTCCCCGCCGCCGGGGCCGCGGGCCGTCGTTGTGGGATACTTTCTGGCCGCGTCAGGCCGATCACGGAAAGAGGTCGGCTCACGGGGGAGGAGATCGGCTTGTCGGCAGCCAGGACAGCCGTGCCCCGGCGGGTCGTGCTGGGGGGCCTGGGCGGCGTCGCGCTCGGGGGATGCGCGCGGGACGAGCCTCGCGCCGCGCCCGCCCCGTCGCCCGACGTGGCCGTCCTCGTCTCGGCCATCGCCGGGGAGACGGGCCTGGTCCGGTTGTACGAGGCGGTGCTGCGCGCCCACGCGGATCTGGCCGGGCGGCTGGGCCCGGTGCTGGCCCGGCACCGCGAGCATCTGACGGTGCTGCGGCGTCATCACATCCCCGGCACCGTCGCCTCCTCCGCCGCCGTGACGCCCCCCGCGGCGACGCCGCCGGCCGTTCCCCCCTCGCCCGAGGAGGCGCTGGAGCTGCTGGCGCGGGCGGAGCGCGGCGCGGCGGCGGCCCGGGCCGAGGACGTGCGGGGGGTGGCCCCGGGGATGGCCCAGCTGCTGGCCAGCATCGGCGCCTGTGAGGCGGGGCACGCCGCGCTGCTCGCCGGGGACGGGCGATGAACCGCACGATCGACGCGCTGCAGGGCGCGCTGGCCGCCGAGCACGCCGCCGTCTACGGCTACGGCGTGGCGGGGGCGCGCCTGGAGGGGGACGACCGGGAGACGGCCCGGCTCGTCATGAACGCCCATCGCACCCGTCGCGACGAGCTCGCCGCCCACGTCTCCGCCCGGGGCGCCCGCCCGGTCGCGGCCGCGGCGGCGTACCGGCTCCCGGTGCGGGTCTCCTCGGCGCAGACGGCCGCCCGGCTCGCGGCCGCCCTGGAGGACCGCGTGCTGGCCGCCTATCTGGGGCTGGCCGGAGCCGACGAGCCCGAGCTGCGGCGGTACGCCGCCGTGGCGATGCAGGAGGCCGCCGGTCGCGCCGTCGCCTGGCGGCGGACGGCGGGCGACCCTCCGGACGGCGCCGCCTTCCCCGCGCTCCCCCCCTCCGCCCTGTCCCCTCGCCGTTAGGCGGACGCGGGCGGCGTCAGGCGAGCCAGGCGTCGATGTGCTCCTTGAGCTCGGCCAGGCGGTGGACGACGGCGTCGGGCGGGAGCAGGCCGGGGCGGCTGCCGGGGAGGCGGTCGGCGGTGCGGTGCCAGACCTGGACCGCGCGCATGCCCGCCGTCTTGGCGCCGTGGACGTCCTCGAAGGGGCGGTCGCCCACGAACACGCAGCGGGCGGGGTCGTCCGCGCCGACCGCCGCCATGGCGGCGCGGAACGCCTCGGGGTGCGGCTTGGTCCAGGGGATCTCGCTGCTGTAGACGGCGCCGTCGATGAGCGGCGACACCCCGTCGCGGTCGAAGAACCGCTCGTGCCACTCGCGGGACCAGACGGTGTTGGACAGCACCCCGACCCGGATGCCGCGGGACCGCAGGTGCTCCAGGACGGCGGGGGCGTCGGGGTCGGTGAGGGTGTAGGGCTCCCAGAGCCGGAACTTGGTGGCCAGCATCTCCTCGCTCGGCTCGACGCCGGCGAGGGCGAACAGCTCCTCGAGGGTCGCGCTGCGGTGCTCCTCGCGGGAGCGGCGCCACAGCTCCTCCTCGGCGGCCAGCAGCCTGGCGGCCGCCTCCTCGGCCTCGTTCGGGTCGAGGTGGGCGGCGCAGATCCGCCGCCACAGCTCGCCGTTCTCGATGTCGTGCCAGGGGGTGAGGGTGCCGGCCCAGTCGAAGATCACCGCCTCAACCATGGCGGGATGGTAGCCCACTCGACACGGCCAAATGCACTATTTATTACCGACTGTCGGATTCAACAGAACATACCAGGGCTGGTCATCCATAAGACCACATGCACAGGCTTGCGTCCCCGAAGTCGCCCGGGAACCATAAGTCGCCCAAGGGAGCAGGACGAAGCACTGGATTTCAGGCTCAGCGCGCCTTCCGATCGTCGCCGGAAGCGGTCGGGGCCGCGCGGGCCTGTTTCCACTGAGGAGGGGCGCCCAGCATGACCGTCGCCGAAACCGAACCCACGGGGCCGCGACGTCGACCGAGGCGCCGCTCGATCCGCCGCCGCATCGCCACGCTGCTGGTCATACCGCTGGTCTCGCTGATCGCCCTGTGGGCGTACGCGGCCGCCGACGCCGTGGACGCGGCGCTCAACCGCTACGCCATCGCCGACGTCTACGACCGGGTCAACAACCCGGCCGCGGTGATGATGGCGCACCTGCAGCGGGAGCGCGCGCTGACCTCGATCTACCTCAGCACGCAGGGGACCCGGGGCCGGGCCGATCTGGACGCCCAGCGGGAGCGGACCAATGCCGCGGTGACCGACCTGCGCGCGGCGGCCCAGAGGGGCATCGACGCCAAGGTGGGCCCGAACGCGCAGGAGCAGCTGAACAGGCTGCTCAACGACCTGAACGGGCTGGGGGTGCTGCGCGCTCAGGCCGACGCCCGCAGGCTGGACACCGTCCAGCTCATCGAGGGCTACGGGGAGCTCGTCGACGACGCCCACCGGATGTTCCACAGCCTGCGGATCGACGACGTCGAGATCTTCCAGCAGGGCCGCGCCCTGATCACCATCTCCTGGTCGCTGGAGTACATGATGCGCCAGGACACGCTGGTCACCGCGGCGCGGGCCGCCGGCGGCCGGCTCACCGCGGCCGAGCGCGCCGCGGCGGTGCGCTGGGCCGCGACCCGGCGGCAGCATCTGGAGCAGGGCCTGACCGACCTCGGCGGAGCGCCGGCCGCCGCCATGCGCGAGTACCTCCGCTCCCCGGACTACCAGCGCTACATGGAGCTGGAGACGGCGCTGACCCAAGGGCGCGGCGCGCGGCTCCCGGCCGAGACGGAGAAGTGGGCGCAGACGGTGCCCGCGGCCATCGCCACCTTGAGCGAGACGTTCACCAAGGCGGGCATGGACCTGGAGCGCCGGACCTCCGAGCACGGCGACCGGATCGTGGTGCAGCTGGTGGCGGCCGGCGGCGTGGGGCTGCTGGTGGTCGTCGTCTCCATCGTGCTGTCGGTGCTGTCCGCCCGGCGGCACGTGCAGGAGCTGCGGGAGCTGCAGCGGGCCGCCGACTCCCTGGCCGACGAGCGGCTTCCGGACGTGGTGGACCGGCTGCGCCGCGGCGAGGAGGTGGACCCGGTCGAGACGGCCCCGTTGCCGACCGCCCGGACCACCGAGGTGGCCCACGTGGCGGCGGCCTTCGACAAGGTGCGGCGCACCGCCGTGGAGACCGCCGTCAGCGAGGCGCACCTGCGCAAGGGCGTCTCCCGGGTGTTCCTCAACCTGGCCTGGCGCAGCCAGTCCCTGCTGCACCGCCAGCTGCGGATGCTGGACGAGATGGAGCGCCGGGTCACCGACCCGGACGTGCTGGAGGACCTGTTCCGCATCGACCATCTGACCACCCGGATGCGGCGGCACGCCGAAGGCCTGATCATCCTGTCCGGCGCCGCCCCGGGACGCGGCTGGAGCCGGCCGGTGCCGCTGGAGGACGTGCTGCGCTCGGCCGTCTCCGAAGTGGAGGACTACACCCGGGTCGAGGTGGTGACCTCCACGTCGATGTCGCTGACCGGCGCGGCGGTCGCCGACATCGTGCACCTGCTGGCCGAGCTGGTGGAGAACGCCACGGTGTTCTCGCCGCCGAACACCGAGGTCCTGGTGCGCGGCGAGATGGTCGCCAACGGGTACGTGATCGAGGTGATCGACCGGGGCATCGGCATCGACCCGCACGAGCGGGCGGCGCTGAACCAGCGGCTGGCCGACCCCCCGGAGTTCGACCTGGCCGACACCGACCGGCTGGGCCTGTTCGTGGTGGCACGGCTGGCCGCCCGGCACGGGGTGAGGGTCGCGCTGCAGGAGTCGGTGTACGGCGGGACCTGCGCGGTGGTGCTGCTGCCGCCGAACCTGGTCACCGACGCGCTGCCCGAGGGCGACGACGCCGAGACGGTCGGAGCGATCACCGGACCGGCCGGTGCGGCCGGCCCGCGCGCGCCGCAGGCCCCCGACCCGTTGGACCTGCCCCCTGCGCCCGGCGCGGCCGAGGTCCCCGCCCCCCGGTCGTGGTCGGACCCGACACGGCAACCGCTCGCCGGTCCGCCGCCGGCGCCCCCGACGGGTCCGAGCCCGGCGGGCCCGCCCCCGGTGAACGGGACCGGTGACCCGGGCCGGATCTCCCCGGCCGACGGCGGGCCGCTCCCGCTCCCCCGCCGGATCCGCCAGGCCAACCTGGTCCCCCAGCTGCGCGACGTCGGTCCCGACGACCCGGCGCAGTCGGACGATCCGGCGGACCCGGCCCGGGACCGGTCCGCGGAGCACAGCCGCGACCTGCTGGCCTCACTGCAGAACGGATGGCTGCGCGGGCGCGCCGAGGAGGAGGACGGCCCGGAGGGGACCGGGACCGCTGAGGGAGGTGGGTCGTGACCGGAGTCACCGCGGAACTGGGCTGGCTGCTGGACGATCTGGTGGATCGGGTGGGCCAGATCCGCAAGGCGATCGTGCTGTCGCGGGACGGCCTGGTGATGGGTTCCTCCCGGGGGGTGTCCCGGGAGGAGGGCGAGTACCTGGCGGCGCTGGCCGCCGGGTTCCACAGCCTGGCGGTGGGCGCCGGGCCGCACCTGGCCTGCGGCGAGGTGCGGCAGACCATCGTGGAGCTGGAGAAGGGGCTGTTCTTCGTGGTGCCGGCGGGCAGCGGCAGCTGCCTGGCCCTGCTCAGCGACGCCGACGCCAACGCCGGACTGGTGGCCTATGAGATGACGATGCTGGTCAAGCGGATGCGCAAGCACCTGTCCACGACGCCCCGACCGACCGCCGGGTGAGCGCGATGCAGCCGGATCACCCGCGCGAGCGCTGGCTCGACGAGGCCGCGGGACCGCTGGTGCGCCCGTACGCGCTGACCAGGGGGCGGGCCCGGCCGCGGGGCGAGCCGCTGGACGTCGTGACGATCCTCATCGCCACCGGACGGCCGGCGCCCGCCCGGGTCCGGCTGACCCGCGAGCAGCAGCGGCTGCTGACGCTGTGCCGGCGCCCGCACACCGTCGCCGACCTGGCCTCGGAGCTGGGCCTTCCGCTGGGGGTGGTCGGCGTGCTGGCCGAGGAGCTGCTAGAGAACCGGCTGCTCGAGGTGACCCGACCGCTGACGGGGGCCCGGCCCGATCCCGGCCTGCTGAGGAGGGTGATCGATGAGCTCCGGGCGCTTTGACGACGGTCCCCGGCTGGCGCTGAAGATCCTGGTGGCCGGCGGCTTCGGGGTCGGCAAGACCACCCTGGTCTCCAGCGTCAGCGAGATCCGGCCGTTGCGCACCGAGGAGCACCTGACCGACGTGAGCGTCGGCGTGGACGACACCTCGGGGGTGGAGACGAAGGCCACCACCACCGTGGCGATGGACTTCGGCCGCATCACGCTGCGCGACGGGGTGGTCATCTACCTGTTCGGCACGCCCGGGCAGGAGCGGTTCTGGTTCATGTGGAACGAGCTGTCGCGCGGCGCGATCGGCGCGGTGGTGCTGGCCGACACCCGCAGGCTGACCGCCAGCTTCGGCGCGATCGACTACTTCGAACGGCGCCGGATCCCGTTCATCGTGGCGGTCAACTGCTTCGACGGCGCCCACCGGTACAGCCTGGCCGAGATCCGGGAGGCGCTGGATGTGGATCCGCACGTCCCGGTGCTGACCTGCGACGCCCGGCGACGGGAGTCGGCCAAGGAGGTCCTGATCACCCTCATCGAGCACGCGGCGAGCCTGTCCGCCGCGTCCTGACCCGTCCGCCCAGCGGGACCGCGGGAACGCGCCACGGCCCGAGCCCCTGTAATTGAGGACGCCACGGCGGAACGCGGGCGCAGGAGGGTGCGATGGCCGACGGCGACGACGGGCTGGAGCGTTTCCGGCACGAGGTGCGGTCCTGGCTGGAGGCCAACCTGTCGGGCGAGTTCGCCGCCGCGCGCGGGTTGGGCGGTCCGGGCCGCGAGCACGAGGGACACGAGATCCGGGTGGCGTGGGAACGCCACCTGGGCAGGGCCGGCTGGACGTGCCTGGGCTGGCCGGTCGAGTACGGCGGGCGGAACGCCACGCTGGAGGAGCAGGTCGTCTTCTTCGAGGAGTACGCGCGGGCCGGGGCGCCGCACCGGGTGGGGCACATCGGCGAAGGGCTGATCGGGCCGACGATCATCGACTTCGGCACCGAGGAGCAGAAACGGCGGTTCCTGCCGCCGATCCGGCGCGGTGAGGAGCTGTGGTGCCAGGGGTACTCCGAACCGGACGCCGGCTCGGATCTGGCGAACGTGCGGACGCGGGCCGAGCTGGTCGGCGACGAATGGGTGATCCACGGACAGAAGGTGTGGACCTCGCTGGCGCACGTGGCCGACTGGTGCTTCGTGCTGTGCCGCACCGAGCCGGGCAGCACGCGGCACCGCGGGCTGTCGTACCTGCTGGTGCCGATGCGGCAGCCCGGGATCGAGGTCCGGCCGATCGTGCAGATGACGGGCGGCAGCGAGTTCAACGAGATCTTCTTCGACGGGGCGCGGACCGCCGCGGCCAACATCCTGGGGGCGCCGGGCGACGGTTGGCGGGTGGCGATGGCGACGCTCGGGTACGAGCGGGGCGCCTCCACGCTGGGTCAGCAGCTGTTGTTCCGCCGTGAGCTGGAGGCGGTGATCGACACCGCGCGCCGGACCGGCGCGGCCCGCGACCCCCTGCTGCGGGACAGGCTGGCGCGGGCGTGGATCGAGCTGGAGATCATGCGGTTCAACGCGCTGCGCACGATGCGCTCGCTGGCCGCCGGGGAGCCGGGACCGGAGGTGTCCATCACCAAGCTGTACTGGTCCGAGTGGCATCGGCGGCTGGGGGAGCTGGCGATGGACGTGCAGGGCGCGTCCGGGCTGCTGACCGAGCCCGCTCCGCCGGACCGCTATGAGCCCACCGACGCGCAGCGGCTGTTCCTGTTCAGCCGGGCCGACACGATCTACGCCGGATCGAGCGAAATCCAGCGCAATCTCATCGGCGAACGGGCGCTGGGGCTGCCCCGCGAGCCGCGCCCCTGAACCCTCACTCCGCGGCCAGCACCCGGGCGATGCGGTCGGCGGCGGTCTCCAGGTCGTCGACCGCGGCGATCCGCTCGGCCCATGACCACCAGTACCACCAGCCGTCGGCGCCGTTCTCGGCCAGGATGTTCTCGGTGAGCGCGGTGGCCCGTGGATTGATCACGTGCAGGCTGGCCGGCCGTTCGGTGGGGGCGCTGAGCCGCACCTGCAGACCCCGGTCGGTCAGCGCATCGGCGAGTCGTTCCAGGTGGGCCAGCCGTAGGTCGGCGTCGGTGGCCGCGACGGGCGCGGCGCTGCCTTCGGATGTCATTTCGGACCCTCCCCGTTCGATGATCTGCGGCCCGATATACCGGAAGCATTGTCGTCGGCCGAACGCTGCGCAAGCCGTATTGCGAAATTTACCCGACAAACAAGCGGAATATAGAATGGCCGATGCCGCCGCAATATTTTCACTTATCGCCGCAAGATGCGCGAATAGGTATGAGCGGGTCGACCGTCCCGCCCCCCACGTGCTCCAAAACCGGATATCTTGCGCATAGCGAACGGGGGTTCTCAAGGAGGACGGCGGTAGTGACGGACGGAGCACACGACGACAGGACACGGGAGATGGCGCTCCCGGAGCGTCCCGGCGGAGGGACTCCCGCGGAGGCGGCCACTGCGCCCCAGCCGCTCCCCTCCGCCGCGGGTTCGGAG
>NZ_RRYT01000006.1 GCF_006363815.1 Thermomonospora catenispora | reverse complement strand
CCGCCCGGGGAGCGGTCGCCCGGGCGTCCGGGACCGTCGACCGCCGGCGCGTCGCGGCGGGCGCACGCGCGCACCCCTCGTCCCTTCCGCGCGGGCCGTTCCCGGCCGGGACCCGGAGCGGCGGACGTCGCGGGCGCGGCGGGCCTCCCGGCTCATGCACGCTCCCGCGCCCGGTCCGCCGGCACGGTCCCGTGCATATCGATCGCCCGGGCGGGCATGCCCCGGACGAGTCCGGGATGAACCGATGCGGGCGGAGCGTGACAGACGGGGGTCGCCATGGCCGACGAACTCAAGGGCACGACCGTCGCGTTCCTCGTCGCCCCCGAGGGGCCGAGCAGGTCGAGCTCGTCGAGCCCTGGCGGGCCGTCGAGCAGGCCGGTGGACGCCCCTTGCTGGTGTCCACCCAGTCCGGGCGCATCCAGGCGTTCAACCACCTCGACAGGGGGGACGCCTTCCAGGTCGACAC
This sequence comes from Thermomonospora catenispora, assembly GCF_006363815.1. GTDB lineage: Bacteria > Actinomycetota > Actinomycetes > Streptosporangiales > Streptosporangiaceae > Thermomonospora > Thermomonospora catenispora. The sequence goes on along the minus strand of NZ_RRYT01000006.1, from coordinate 203,353 downwards.
CACCGTCGAGGTCTCCGGGCACGAGGAGTTCGACGCCCTGGTCCTGCCCGGAGGCGTCGCCAACCCCGACCATCTGCGCACCCGCCCGGCGGCCGTGCGGTTCGTCCGGGACTTCTTCGAGGCCGGCAAGCCCGTGGCGGCCATCTGCCACGCCCCCTGGATCCTCATCGAGGCCGACGTCGTCCGCGGCCGCACCCTCACCGGCCACCCCAGCCTGCGCACCGACCTGCGCAACGCCGGGGCGATCTGGGTGGACGAGGAGGTCCGGGTCTGCCGCGACGGCCCCAACGCCCTCGTCACCAGCCGCGGCCCCGACGACCTCAAGGCGTTCTGCGACGCGACGGTCGAGGCGTTTCGGAGTTGACGCGTCACCCTCCGCAAAGGTCTAGACCCCAGGACTAGACCACTTGGCGGATATTCGAGGACGTTGCCCGGTACCGATACGCGTACCCGTCGGTAACTACCTAGTGTTGTGTTCGTGACCCGTCGAGCGAAGATCGTCAGCACCATCGGCCCCGCCTGTTCCAGCCCCGAGCAGATCCACGCTCTCGTCGAGGCCGGGATCGACGTGGCCCGCCTCAACATGAGCCATGGCGACCACGCCGCCCACGAGGCCGTCTACCGGCACATCCGCGCCGCCTCCGACGCCACCGGTCACGGCGTCGGCATCCTCGCGGACCTCCAGGGCCCCAAGATCCGCATCGGACGGTTCGCCGAGGGGCCGGTGCGCCTCACGCTCGACGACGAGTTCACCATCACCACCGAGGACGTTCCCGGCACCCGCAGGGAGGTCTCCACCACCTACCGGGGGCTGCCGGGCGACGTCTCTCCCGGCGACACCGTGCTCATCGACGACGGTCGCGTCGTCCTGGAGGTCACCTCCGTCGACGGCCCCCGGGTCCGCACCCGGGTCGTGGTCGGCGGCGTGGTCTCCGACAACAAGGGGCTCAACCTCCCCGGCGTCGCCGTCAGCGTCCCCGCCCTCACCGAGAAGGACGAGCGCGACCTGCGGTGGGCGCTGCGGCTGGGCGTCGACATGGTCGCCCTGTCCTTCGTGCGCACCCCCGCCGACGCCGAGATGTGCTACCGCGTCATGGAGGAGGAGGGCGTCCGCGTCCCCCTCATCGGCAAGATCGAAAAGCCCCAGGCCGTCGAGGCCCTCCCCGAGATCGTCAACGCCTTCGACGGCATCATGGTCGCCCGCGGCGACCTCGGCGTCGAGCTCCCCCTGGAGCAGGTCCCCATCGTTCAGAAGCGCGCCATCGAGCTGTGCCGCGAGAAGGCCCGGCCGGTCATCGTCGCCACCCAGATGCTCGAGTCGATGATCAGCGCGCCCCGGCCCACCCGCGCCGAGGCCTCCGACGTGGCCAACGCCATCTTCGAGGGCGCCGACGCGGTGATGCTCTCCGGCGAGACCAGCGTCGGGCAGTACCCCGTCGAGGCGGTCAAGACGATGAGCCGCATCGCGGAGGCCGCCGAGAAGGCCAGCCTGCGCGCCGTCCACTCCCTCGACCGCGTCCCCGAGACCGTCGGCGGCGCCATCGCCCGCGCCGCCGCCGAGGTCGGCGCCATCGTCGGCGCCAAGGCCCTGGTGGCCTTCACCATGTCCGGAGAGACCGCCCGCCGGCTGTCCCGCTACCGCTCGCCCATCCCGCTGCTGGCCTTCACCAGCGTTCAGGCCACCCGCAATCAGCTCGCCCTGGTCTGGGGCGTGGAGACCTTCATCGTCCCCCACGTCGACCACACCGACGACATGGTCCGCCAGGTCGAGCAGGCCCTGCTGGAGATCGGCCGCTGCCAGAAGGGCGACCGCGTCGTCATCGTCGCCGGTTCGCCCCCCGGCACCCCCGGCTCCACCAACGCCCTCCGCGTGCATCGCATCGGCGACGCCATCGCCATCCGCCACTGACGCCGGTCCGCGGCGGAGACGCGGCGCTGAGGGCCGCGATCGCGCGGACGTCCGCCGGAGCGCGTTCGAACGTCCCGCCCGGGTGCGGCCGTGCCTCCCGGACCGGCCATCGACCCGGTGTCGGCGCGGTCGCGCTCTTCCCGTTCCCATGGTCCGCCCTCACGGGAACGGGTCCGCGGCGCCCGGGGCCGTGAGAGGACGTGAGGGGATTCGGTGGAGGGGCGCGTCGGCCGTGCGGCCCGCCCCGCGCCTCCGGCTCGGGCGGCCGCTCGGTCGGCTCGGCCTCGGTCCCGGCGATGCGCGCCTCCGCGCCGGCGGTCCCACCGGGGACCGCGCCTCCCCTCCGTGACTTCGGGATCGGAGCCGGTGCCCTTGCGGCCGGAACGTGGTCGCGATGCCGCAGGGGCCGGACGCGGGCGCCGAGGCCTCGGCGAGGCGGGGCCTTCAGGACGCGGCGGCGCGGGCGGGCGTCACGGCGGCGGGAATCCGAGAATCGACGACGTGTGCGATCAGCGCCGTGAAGGGCGGCACGGTGCATGCCGCCGCCGGCGGCGGTGGAAGCGAGTGCCCCGGGTGGGATTCGAACCCACACTGTTCACCTTTTGAGGGTGCTGCCTGTCTGCCAATTGGGCTACCGGGGCGATACGGGCGTCTTCGACGCTTTCCCGCGGGCTCTCACGAGTCCCTGCAAGCCCTCGTGAATCCCCGCGAGAAGGCCGTTCCGGTAGGGACCGGCTGAGGTCTAGGGTAGCGCGTCCCGGTAGTCTCGTGCGCGTGACCGAGAGCGCTCGACGTGTTGTGATCGCAGAGGATGAGGCCCTGATCCGGCTGGATCTCAAGGAGATGCTGCAGGAGGAGGGGTACGAGGTCGTCGGCGAGGCCGGGGACGGCGAGGCCGCGGTCCGGCTGGCCACGGAGCTCAAGCCCGATCTGGTGATCCTGGATGTCAAGATGCCGGTCCTGGACGGGATCTCGGCCGCCGAGCGGATCAGTTCCGAGCGGATCGCGCCGGTGGTGATCTTGACTGCGTTCTCGCAGCGCGAACTGGTGAAGCGGGCGACCGAGGCGGGGGCCATGGCCTACCTGGTCAAGCCGTTCACCAAGGCCGACCTGGTGCCGGCGATCGAGATGGCGGTGAGCCGCTACGACGAGATCCGCGCGCTGGAGGCGGAGGTCTCGACGCTGACCGAGCGCCTGGAGACACGCAAGGTGGTCGATCGGGCCAAGGGCCTGCTGCAGGAGATGAACGGCTGGACCGAGCCGCAGGCCTTCCGCTGGATTCAAAAGACGTCGATGGACCGGCGGATGACGATGCGGGCGGTGGCCGAGGCGGTGGTGGCCGGAGCGCTGAGCGGAAAGACCGAAGGTCTCACGGGCGGGACCGGCGCGCCGAAATCCGGCAAGGGGGGCGCGGGCTGACCGAGGCCGGCCTCAGGGGGTCACGCAGCGTAATGGAATGCGTCGCTAGCTGGTATTCCTCGAGCACGGAGCGGTAACGAACAAGTAACCCTTCTGTCCGGGTGTGCCGTTCTGTGACGTGTGCTCGATGTACTACGTGGCAGGTCCCCAGGTGCCCGTTTCCTCCGGCTACGGCATGAGACGTAGCGATGGAACGACCTTCGGGGCGCGACTTGACCCGATCCCCTGGGATCCGGACTGAAAGGTTGACGACCTTGCGACTCAACGGGATTCGCGTCGGAGCGATCGCCGTCGGTGCGGCGCTCGCGATGACTCTGAGCGCGTGCGGCGGCGGAGGGGGGAACTCCGGTTCCGACGACGGCGTCGTGATCGGCTTCATGGGCGACCTGACGGGGGAGAACTCGGGCATCGTCATTCCGCCCAGGAACGGCGCTCGGCTGGCGATCGACGAGTACAACGCCACGAACCCGAAGGTGAAGATCACCCTCAAGGAATACGACAGCCAGGGCAAGGGCGAGCAGGCCGTGCCGCTGGCCAAGAACGCGATCACCAAGGACAAGATCGTCGGGATGATCGGCCCGGCGTTCTCGGGGGAGTCCCAGCAGGTGGCGCCGGTGCTGGAAGAGGGCAAGATCCCCAGCGTGTCGCCCTCGGCCACCAACACCGCGCTGGGTAAGAACGGCTGGAAGTACTGGCACCGCATCGTCGGCAACGACGAGGTGCAGGGCGGCGGCGTCGGCGACTTCATCGTCCGGGCACTGGAGGCCAAGAAGGTCTTCGTGATCCACGACAACTCCGAGTACGGCAAGCCGCTGGGCGAGAAGGTCGAGGCGACCGCCAAGTCCAAGGGCGCCGCCACCCAGATCGACGCGATCGACCCGGAGGGCTCGGACTTCTCCTCGACGATCAACAAGGTGAAGGCGTTCTCTCCGGACGCGATCTTCTTCGGCGGCTACTACGCCGAGGGCGGCAAGCTGCTCAAGCAGCTGCGCGAGGCCGGCGTCACCGCGCGCTTCCTCTCCGGCGACGGCTCGCTGGACAAGGGCCTGGCCGAGGGCGCCGGTGAGAAGAACGCCAACGGCTCGATCATCGCCTGCCCGTGCCTGATCGACCCCGAGGGCAAGACCAGCCAGGAGAGCAAGGCCTTCGCCGACAAGTACCGGGCCAAGTTCAACGCTCCTCCGGCGATCTACTCGGCCGAGGGCTACGACGCGGCGACCGCGTTCATCGAGGCGATCAAGGCGGGCAACACCACGGCCGAGGAGATCAACGAGTTCCTGTCCAAGGTGGACGTCCCGGGCGTTTCCAAGCAGGTGAAGTTCCTCCCGACCGGTGAGCCGGCGGCCTCGGAGGTCTACGTCTACGAGGTGAAGGGGACCACCCTGCCGCTGATCGGGAAGGCCTCCGAGGCGGACGTCTGAGCGCGGCCCCGTTCGGTTTCCGGGTGACCCTTTGCACGCGCAGGAGCGGGAGCGCCACCAGTGCTCCCGCTCCTTGACGAAGGCGACATGAATGTTCGGCAACTTCATTGACCAGTTCTGGCCGTCCACGATCGACGGCTTGTCACTGGGCGCGATCTACGCCCTGGTCGCTCTGGGCTACACGATGGTCTACGGCGTCCTGCGGCTCATCAACTTCGCGCATTCGGAAATCTTCATGATCGGCACCTTCGCGGGGCTGATCACCTTGAACGCGATCGGCCTGTCCGGCTCGGTGGGCGGGGTGGCGCTGATCGGCGTGGTCCTGCTGCTGGCGGTGGTGGGCGCCCTCGCCTCGGGGGCCAGCGCGGTGGCGCTGGAGTTCGTGGCCTACCGGCCGCTTCGGCGGCGGGGCGCCTCCCGCTTGGCGGCGCTGATCTCGGCGATCGGTGCCTCCCTGTTCCTGCAGCAGCTCTTCGCCCGGGTGCTGATCCCCTGGTGGTTCGATCTGCCGGAGGAGAAGGGCGCGCTGCCGATCCAGCACCACTTCGTGGAGCGGACGCCCGTGGTGTCGGTGGGGGACCTCACCATCCCCAACGACAAGCTGATGGTGTTCGTGGGCGCGATCCTGATGATGATCGCCCTGGACCAGTTCGTGAACCGCACCCGGCTGGGCCGCGGGATCCGGGCGGCCGCCCAGGACCCGGAGACGGCGGTGCTGATGGGCGTCAACATCGACCGGGTGGTGTCGACGACGTTCCTCATCGGCGGGGCCATGGCGGGTGTGGCCGCGGCGCTGTACCTGCTGCGGTTCGAGGACAGCCACTACTTCGTGGGCTTCCTGCTGGGCATCAAGGCGTTCACCGCGGCGGTGCTGGGAGGCATCGGCAACCTGCGCGGGGCGCTGCTCGGCGGACTCACCCTCGGACTGATCGAGATGTACGGCTCCGTGATCTTCGGTACGGAGTGGCAGCACGTGGTGGCCTTCTCCGTCCTGGTCCTCGTCCTCATGTTCCGTCCCACCGGCATCCTCGGTGAATCTCTCCAGCAGGCACGCGCATGACAGACAACGCGAACACCAAGACCGGCGCGGTGCTGACCAAGGAGGCGCCGCCTGCCGCCGACAACGACAACAGCCGCGGGCTGGGCGGACGATTCGCCGACATCGTACCCCGGGCCCGGCGGGTCGCCGGGAACTGGCCGGCCCCGGCCCGCCCGGTGATCTTCGGCCTGAACGTGGTGCTGGGGCCGCTGGTGGCGCTGTCCGACGCCTTCCACGACTGGTGGGTGCGGCAGGGCCGGGCGGCGCGCTGGGCGGTGTACGGCCTGCTGATCCTGTTCGCGCTCGTGCTGCCGTCGGACATGATCGGCAACGTGATGTCGCCGCACACCGAATGGCAGACGCTGCTGTTCTTCCCGATCGGCGGATACATCCTGCTGGCGATCGGATTGAACGTGGTGGTCGGCCAGGCGGGACTGCTGGACCTGGGATACGTGGCGTTCTTCGCGGTCGGCGCCTACGCGATGGCGATCTTCGGCAAGTACCACGGCTGGAACTTCTGGGAGATCCTCATCGTGGGCGTGGTGATCTCGGCGCTGTCCGGGATCGTGCTGGGGGCGCCGACGCTGCGGCTGCGCGGCGACTACCTGGCGATCGTGACGCTGGGATTCGGTGAGATCATCCGGATCGCCGCGCAGAACTGGGACTACGTCAACGGTCCGAACGGCATCTCCGGCATCCCGCACCCGCCGAACCTGTCGGACTGGGAGATCCCCGAGGGACAGCCGTGGGAGTTCCTGGGGCTGGCCGGCATGAAGCCGTTCACCTACGGGGCGCTCGACGGGCGGCCGTACTACTACCTGATGCTGGCCGCGATCATCGCGTCGATCATCTTCTGCAAGCGCCTGGAGAACAGCCGGGTGGGCCGTTCGTGGGCGGCGATCCGCGAGGACGAGGACGCCGCCGAGCTGATGGGCGTGCCGACGTTCCGGTTCAAGCTGGGGGCGTTCGCGATCGGCGCGGCGATCGGCGGCGCGGCGGGCGTGGTGTACGCCAGCCAGGCGACGTCGATCATCCCGAACAACTTCCCGTTCATCCTGTCGGCGACCATCCTGGCCGCGGTCGTGCTGGGCGGTTCGGGCAACCTGCCGGGCGTCATGGTGGGCGCCTTCCTGGTCGCGTGGCTGCCGGAGTACTTCCGCGGACTGGCCGAGTACCGGATCCTGATCTTCGGTCTGGCGCTGGTGGTGATGATGGCGCTGCGGCCGGAGGGGATCCTGCCGTCGCGGCGCAGGCAGGCGGAGCTGGCCGAGGGCACCGGCGGCATGGGCGCGCTGGGCGCCGAGGTGGCCGGGCCGGGCACGCAGGCGGCGACCGAGGGGGCGAAGTGAGCGACAACAAGCCGATCGAGTCGGCGCCGGCGGGCAAGACCCCGCTGCTGGAGATGCGCGACATCACCATGCGGTTCGGCGGCGTCGTGGCGATCAACGGTCTGCGGCTGCAGATCGACGAGGGCGACATCTTCGCGCTCATCGGCCCCAACGGCGCCGGCAAGACCACGGTGTTCAACGTCATCACCGGCGTGTACCGGCCGACGGAGGGCCAGGTGCTGCTGGCCGGGCGGCGGATCAACGGGCTGAAGCGGTTCAAGATCACCAAGCTCGGCGTGGCGCGCACGTTCCAGAACGTGCGGCTGTTCCACAACATGACGTCGCTGGAGAACGTGATGGTGGGCGCGGACGCCCACCACCGGACCGGCCTGGCCGGGGCGGCGTTGGGACTGCCGTGGCACCGCCGCGAGGAGCGGGAGGGCCGGGAGAAGGCCCGTGAACTGCTGGATTTCGTGGGGATCGGGCACCGCATCGGGGACCTGGCCAAGAACCTGCCCTACGGCGACCAGCGCAGGCTGGAGATCGCGCGGGCGCTGGCCACCGATCCGAAGCTGCTGCTGCTGGACGAGCCGGCCGCCGGGATGAACCCGGCGGAGAAGGAGGCGCTGCAGGAGCTGATCCGCAAGATCCGCGACTCCGGTCGCACGGTGCTGCTGATCGAGCACGACATGAGCCTGGTGATGGGGATCAGCGACCGGGTGGCGGTGCTGGACTTCGGACAGAAGATCGCCGAAGGCCTGCCGTCGGAGGTGCAGAACGACCCGCGGGTCATCGAAGCGTATTTGGGGGCTCCCGCCGATGCTTCTTGAGGTCAAGGACATCCATGTCCACTACGGCAACATCGCGGCGCTCAAGGGCGTCACGGTGGAGGTCGGCGAGGGCGAGATCGTCACGCTGATCGGCGCCAACGGCGCCGGCAAGACGACCACGCTGAAGACGATCTCCGGTCTGCGGCCGCTGACGTCGGGCTCGATCCGGTTCGAGGGCCGCGACATCAGCCGGATGCCGGGGCACAAGCGACTGCTGGCCGGGATCGGGCAGGCGCCGGAGGGCCGGGGGATCTTCCCGGGCATGACGGTGCTGGAGAACCTGTACATGGGCGCGTACGCGCGCAAGGGGAACCTCGACAAGGACCTGGAGGAGGTCTTCGAGCTGTTCCCCCGGCTCGCCGAGCGCAAGGACCAGCCCGGCGGCACCATGTCCGGCGGCGAGCAGCAGATGCTGGCGATCGGCCGGGCGCTGATGGCGCGGCCGAAGGTGCTGCTGCTGGACGAGCCGTCGATGGGGCTGGCGCCCATGCTGATCCAGCAGATCTTCAAGATCATCGAGGAGATCAACCGTCGCGGCACCACCGTGCTGGTGGTGGAGCAGAACGCCCAGCAGGCGCTGCAGCTGGCGCACCGGGCGTACGTGCTGGAGACGGGCCGGGTGGTCAAGTCGGCCCCGGCGCGGGATCTGCTGGACGACCCGGAGGTCCGCGCGGCGTATCTGGGCACGGGCGCGGGCGCCGCTCCGAAGGGGGCGGCGCAGGGCTGACCGTTCCGCTCTCGCTCCGCTCGGGGCCGGGTGACCGCGGGTCGCCCGGCCCCGAGGCGTTCCGGGGTCCTCACAGGGGGATGTCGACGGTGCGGGCGGCGTCGGCCGGTGCGCCGCTGATCTGGTCGCCCAGGGCGGAGGAGGTGGTGTCGCCGCTGATCCGCAACGCCCGTACGGTCGCGGCGGCGGGGATCTCGAACCACAGGTCCAGCTCGCGGCGTTCCTCGCGGGCGAGAGTCTGGACGCCGGTGACGGCCCGGCTGACCGACATGGCGTCGTGGTCGGGTCGGTGGGCGCGCCCGTCCGCGGTCACCAGGGCCTGCCGGGAGGGGACGAACTGATGACGGTCCCGCCCCCGGTTGTCGATGAGCAGCCTGACCCGCACGTACTGTCCTTCGGCGGGGATGCTGCCGTGGCTGCCGATCACCTCCTTGATGCCGGTGCGGACGGCCACGACGGTGTAGGTGAGCTCACCGAGCCTGGTCTCCCGGTAGGGGAGGGGCGTCTCGGAGGGCCGGGCGGTGCGCGGCGGTGTGTCGTAACGCGGCGGCCGGTCCCCGGCCGAGCAGGCGGCCTGCGCCGTCGTCACAAGCGCCAGCCCCGCGATCAGCGCCCATCGCATGACGCGACCTTAGGGAGAACGCGAGGGCGAGGCAAGACGGGCGGCTGCGGCAGGGCGGGTACGGGGCCGCCTTTGGGGCCGTACACCCCTTCCCCGGACGTACGTTATCTACTCAGCGGCCCCGGACCCTGGGTGACAACGCTAGCGACGCATGGCCCTCCGGTGCAAAGGAAACCCGGGCGGGGCGGCGGGGCGGCCGGTCGGGCCGCTCGACGGGTCACCCGGCGGGCCGGTCGCGGAGCATGCAGGTGAGACGGGCGGTGCAGATCCGTCGGTCCTGCTCGTCGGTGATGACGATGTCATAGGTGGCCAGGGTGCGCCCGCCGTGGATCCGGGTGGCGACGCCGGTGACGTACCCCTCGGTGGCGGAACGGTGGTGGGTGGCGTTGATCTCCACCCCCACGGCGATCCGGCCGGGCCCGGCGTGCAGGAAGGCGCCGGTGGAGCCGAGGGACTCGGCCAGAACGCAGGAGGCGCCGCCGTGCAGCAGCCCGAACGGCTGGGTGTTGCCCTTGACCGGCATGCGGCCGACGACGCGTTCCGGAGACGCCTCCAGCAGCTCGATGCCCATGGCCGAGGCCAGGTCGCCCTCGGGGTTGCCGCCGAACGCCTCGATCAGTTCGGCGCGCTGCATCTGCGGAGTCGATCCGCCCTGGTCGGTCACGTAAGCCTCCCTCAAAGTGTCGTAACGGAAGGCTAGGCTCGTGCCGTGGAGATGATGGCACCGACCCCTGACAAGACCGACCGGCTGCTGTTGCTGGACGGGCACTCGCTGGCCTACCGCGCGTTCTTCGCGCTGCCGGTGGAGAACTTCTCGACCACCGACGGCCAGCCCACCAACGCGGTCTACGGCTTCACCTCGATGCTCATCAACGTGCTGCGCGACGAGCGGCCCACGCACATCGCGGTGGCCTTCGACCGCTCCGAGCCCACGTTCCGGCACGAGCAGTACGTGGAGTACAAGGCGGGTCGCAGCAAGGCTCCCGACGAGTTCCGCAGCCAGGTCAGCCTGATCTTCGAGGTGCTGGACGCGCTGCGGATCCCGCGGCTGTCGGTGCCGGGCTACGAGGCCGACGACATCATCGCCACACTGGCCTCCCAGGCGTCCGCCCAGGGCATGACCACGCTGGTGATCACCGGCGACCGGGACGCGTTCCAGCTGGTGAACGAGCATGTGACGGTGCTGTACCCGGTGCGCGGGGTCTCGGAGCTGACCCGTTACGACCCTCAGGCGGTGACCAGCAAGTACGGGGTGCCGCCGGAGCGTTACCGGGAGCTGGCGGCGCTGGTGGGGGAGCCCAGCGACAACCTGCCGGGGGTGCCGGGGGTGGGGCCCAAGACCGCCGCCAAATGGCTCACCCGGTACGGCGATCTGGACGGGCTGGTGGCCCACGTCGACGAGATCAAGGGCAAGGCCGGCGCCAACCTGCGCGAGCACCTGCCCCAGGTGCTGCGCAACCACCAGATCAACGAGCTGGACCGCCGGGTCCCGCTGGACGTCGGGCCGCAGGACCTGCGGCTGGGGCAGTGGGACCGCGACGAGATCCACACCCTGTTCGACGCCCTGCAGTTCCGGGTGCTGCGGGAGCGACTGTACGCCACGTTGTCGGCGGTGGAGCCGGAGGCCGAGGAGGGCTTCGAGGTCGAGCTGACCCGTCCCGAGCCGGGCGCACTGGGGGCCTGGCTGGCCGAGCACGCCGGCGCGCCGGGGGAGCGGGTCGGCATGGCGGTGACCGGCCGGTGGGGCCGCGGCACCGGCGAGGTGACGGCGATCGCGCTGGCGACCGCACGGGGCTCGGCGGTGTACGTGGAGCCCGCCGAGCTGGCCGCCGAGGACGAGCGGGCGCTGGCGGACTGGCTGGCCGACCCCAAGCGGCCCAAGGCGGTGCACGAGGCCAAGGGGCCGATGCTGGCGCTGGCGGCGCGCGGACTGTCGCTGGAGGGGGTGACCAGCGACACGGCGCTGGCCGCCTATCTGGCGCTGCCGGGGCAGCGCACCTTCGACCTGGCCGATCTGGTGCTGCGGTATCTGCACAAGGAGCTGCGGGACGAGGCCGCCGCGGACGGGCAGCTGACGATCGACGGGTCGGCGGAGGCCGACGCCGCGCGCGAGCTGGCGGTGCGGGCGCGGGCGGTGCTGGAGCTGGCCGACGAGCTGGACCGCGACCTGGAGCGGCGGGGCGCGCTGCGGCTGCTGCACGAGGTGGAGCTGCCGCTGGTCGGGGTGCTGGCCGAGATGGAGCGGGCCGGGATCGCCGTGGACACCGACCACTTCGCGGCGCTGTCGTCGTCGCTGGGCGGGCAGGCCGCAGAGTGCGAGCGGCGGGCCCACGCCGCCGTCGGCCGCGAGTTCAACCTGGGGTCGCCCAAGCAGGTGCAGCAGGTGCTGTTCGACGAGCTCGGCCTGCCCAAGACCAAGCGCACCAAGACCGGCTACACCACCGACTCCGAGGCGCTGACGGGGCTGCTGGCCAAGAGCCCGCACCCGGTGCTGGAGCACATCCTGCGCTGGCGCGAGGTGGCCAAGCTCAAGAGCATCGTGGACTCGCTCATCCCGATGGCGGCCGAGGACGGGCGGATCCACACCACCTTCAACCAGATGGTGGCGGCGACCGGGCGGCTGTCGTCCACCGACCCGAACCTGCAGAACATCCCGATCCGCACCGCCGAGGGCCGGCAGATCCGGGAGGGCTTCGTGGTCGGCGAGGGCTTCGAGTGCCTGATGACCGCCGACTACAGCCAGATCGAGCTGCGGATCATGGCGCACCTGTCCGGGGACGAGGCGCTGATCGAGGCGTTCACCTCCGGGGCGGACTTCCACACCATCACCGCCGCCCGGGTCTTCGGGGTGCCGCCCGACCAGGTGGACCCGGAGCTGCGGGCCCGGATCAAGGCGATGAACTACGGCCTGGCCTACGGTCTGTCCCCGTTCGGGCTGGCCGCCCAGCTGTCCATCACCCCCGACGAGGCGCGGGTGCTGATGGACGACTATTTCGAGCAGTTCGGCGGGGTCCGCGACTACCTGCGCGGCGTGGTGGAGCGGGCGCGTCGGGACGGGTACACCGAGACCATCCTCGGCCGTCGCCGCTACCTGCCCGATCTGACCTCCGACAACCGGCAGCGCCGGGAGATGGCCGAGCGGATGGCCCTGAACGCCCCCATCCAGGGCTCGGCCGCCGACATCATCAAGGTCGCGTCGCTGAACGTCGACCGGGCGCTGCGCGAGCGCGGTCTGGCCTCCCGGATGCTGCTGCAGGTCCACGACGAGCTGGTCTTCGAGGTCGCCCCCGGCGAGCTGGAGGAGCTGCAGGAGCTGGTGCGCGAGCAGATGACCGGCGCCTATGAGCTGCGCGCCCCCCTGGAGGTCTCCATGGGCACCGGCCGGACCTGGCAGGAGGCCGCCCACTAGCACCGGCGGGCGCCGGACCGCGAGGGCCGCCGGGCCCGCCCGCGGCCCGCGGCGCGGGCGGACCCGGCTCCAAAGGATCGGCCGTGGAACGCCCCCGGCGGGAGAGGGCCCTTCGTCCGCCCTCTCCCGCCGCCCCGTCCCCGCGCGCTCTTCCAGAAGCCCGCCCCGAGCCGTGGACCTCGGCCGTGCCCTGAGGCAGACTTTGCTCACGATCGACGGCTGGCGATGGGAGGACCGTGCCGCCCCTGCACAAGCTCGCCGGTGTGCTGATCGTGCTGTCGGTGATCGTCGGGCTGGTCGCGCCGGACGCCGGGCGCGGGGCCGAGACCGTCGCGCCCGCGGCGGCGCCCGCGGCGCCGGACGCCGTGGACCGATCCGCCGCGCCCCGCCCGCCGGGGACCCCGGCGGCGCGCGAGGAGCCGCCGCGGCCGTCCGAGACCCCCGCGATCGGGGCGGCGTCGGCGGTGGCGCGGCAGGTGCAGGCCAACGAGCTGGGGCAGATTCCGGTGATCATGTACCACCGGATCGTGGCCGAGCCCGCATCCTCCCTGGACCGCACCCCCCAGGAGCTGCGCGAGGAGCTGACCCGGCTGGCCCGGGAGGGGTACGTGCCGATCACCGCCGCGGATCTCGCGCGGGGCTGGATCGACGTCCCGGCCGGACGGCACCCGGTGGTGCTGACGTTCGACGACGGGACGCCCGGGCATTTCGCGCTGGACGAGCGGGGCGTGCCCGAGCCGGACACGGCGGTGGGCGTGCTGCTGGAGGTGGCGCGCCGGCATCCGGGGTTCCGGCCGGTCGCCACGTTCTATGTGAACTCCGATCCGTTCCGGATGGGGGACCGGGCCGCGGAGGGGCTGCGGTGGCTGGTGGAGCACGGCTTCGAGGTGGGCAACCACACCTGGTCGCACGCCGACCTGTCCACGCTGGACAAGGCGGGGGTGCAGCGGGAGATCGGCCGGCTCGAGGAGCGGATCACGGCGATGAGCGGCCGGCGCTCCGTGACGCTGGCCTACCCGTTCGGGGCGAGGCCGCGGCGGAGCTCGTGGGCGCGGGCCAAGGAGGGCGAGTACGCGTTCCGAGGGATCTTCCTGGCGGGGTGGCGGCCGTCGGCGTCGCCGTTCCACGTCGATTTCGACGCGGACTCGATCATGCGGATCCAGTCTGCGGGTAAAATTCCGGACAACGATTGCCGGCGGTACTGCTCGGCGGCGTGGCTCGACTGGCTGCGCGACCACCCCCGGGAGCGCTACGTCTCCGACGGCGACCCGGGCACGGTGAGCTTCCCCGCAGGCCGGGCAGGGGACTTGGCGGTCGATTACCGCAGGTATGGGCGGGCCTACTAGACTCGGGTGTAAAACTGTGCGGTGGGCCGGCGGGAGCGGGCCCGCGTCCGTCCCCGCAATTGACCCACGTGGTCAAGTCCCATATGCTGATCGCTGCGCTGTGGGCCTGCGCGTGCTTCGGACAGAGCAGGCTCGCGCTCGGTCAGGTCGACATCGGTCTACAGGCGGGAACTCCACCGTCTCCGGTTTTGGCAGGGACGAAAAAGGGCCCTCTGCGCTGCATAGTTCAACGATCTATGTCCGTATCCGGAGCCAGCCCACACATGACGAGCAGCACCGACACCTCGACCACCACTCCTCAAGTAGCGGTCAACGACATTGGCTCGGCAGAGGAGTTCCTCGCCGCGATCGATGAGACGATCAAGTACTTCAACGACGGCGACATTGTCGAGGGCACTGTCGTCAAGGTCGACCGAGACGAGGTCTTGCTCGACATCGGTTACAAGACCGAGGGCGTCATCCCGTCCCGGGAGCTGTCGATCAAGCACGATGTCGACCCGCACGAGGTCGTCAAGGTCGGCGACCACGTCGAAGCCCTTGTCCTGCAGAAGGAGGACAAGGAGGGTCGGCTGATCCTGTCCAAGAAGCGCGCCCAGTACGAGCGCGCCTGGGGCACGATCGAGAAGATCAAGGACGAGGACGGGATCGTCACCGGGACGGTCATCGAGGTCGTCAAGGGTGGTCTCATCCTCGACATCGGCCTGCGCGGCTTCCTGCCGGCCTCGCTGGTGGAGATGCGCCGGGTCCGGGACCTGCAGCCGTACGTCGGTCGTGAGCTCGAGGCCAAGATCATCGAGCTGGACAAGAACCGCAACAACGTGGTGCTGTCCCGTCGGGCCTGGCTGGAGCAGACCCAGAGCGAGGTCCGCCAGACCTTCCTCAACACCCTCCAGAAGGGCCAGGTCCGCAAGGGCGTGGTCTCCTCCATCGTCAACTTCGGTGCCTTCGTCGACCTGGGCGGCGTGGACGGCCTGGTGCACGTCTCCGAGCTGTCCTGGAAGCACATCGACCACCCCTCCGAGGTCGTCGAGGTGGGGCAGGAGGTCACCGTCGAGGTCCTCGACGTCGACATGGAGCGCGAGCGGGTCTCCCTGTCGCTGAAGGCGACCCAGGAGGACCCCTGGCAGCAGTTCGCCCGCACCCACCAGATCGGCCAGGTCGTGCCGGGCCGGGTCACCAAGCTGGTGCCGTTCGGCGCGTTCGTGCGGGTCGAGGAGGGCATCGAGGGCCTGGTGCACATCTCCGAGCTGGCCGAGCGCCACGTGGAGATCCCCGAGCAGGTCGTGCAGGTCGGCGACGAGATCTTCGTCAAGATCATCGACATCGATCTGGACCGGCGCCGGATCAGCCTGTCGCTCAAGCAGGCCAACGAGAGCGCCGCGGCCATGGACGACGAGGACTTCGACCCCACCCTGTACGGCATGCCGGCCGAGTACGACGAGCACGGCAACTACAAGTACCCCGAGGGCTTCGACCCCGAGACCGGCGAGTGGCTGCCGGGCTACGAGGAGCAGCGTGAGGCCTGGGAGCGGCAGTACGCCGAGGCCCGCCAGCGCTTCGAGGCCCACCGCCGGCAGATCGAGGAGGCCCGCCGTGCCGAGGCCGAGGCGGCCGGCACCGCCCTGGGCGAGGATTACTCCGGCGGCGAGTCCGAGTCCGGCGCCCTGGCCTCCGACGAGGCCCTGGCCGCTCTCCGCGAGAAGCTCTCCGGCGGCGGCCAGTGAGCGGGACGGGCGGGGCGGCGGTCCGCCGGTCCGCCCGCCGGTAGGGCCTGAGGGCTCCGCGCCCGGCGCGGGGGAGATCCTCGCGCCGTCGGCTCCGCCGTGTGTCTCGATCGTGGCTTCCGAGGGCTCGCGGCCCGTTCACCGGGCCGCGGGCCCTCGCGCATCTCGAAGGGCGAGCCGTGCGTCGGTCGGTGTCGACCCGCGGGCGATGCCATAATGACCACGGCCGGATGACGGCCCTGTGACGGGGTCGACGTCCGGCCGTGGTCGTTTCCTGCGGCCGCATCCCGGTAGGACCCGCCCAACACCCCGCTGTCAGAGAGCAACGCCAAGTGACCACCACTCACCCGGCAACCAGGGCCGAGGACGCCCCGTCGATCGTTCCCCAGGGCCCGGCGCGGCTGACGCTCATCGCCGTCACCATCGGCGTGCTGGCGCAGATCCTGCGCATGGCGGCGCCGCACTTCACCCATGTGGCCGACTCGGCGGGCGCCGTCGTCGCCGTCCCGGTGGTGCTGGCGGTGTTCCTGGCCGGGTTCGCCGCCCCCGCCGTCCGGACGGCGGCCGGGCCGAACGGGCTGCTGCTGACCGGTGTCGGCGGGCTGCTGCTGGTGCGCCTGCTGGCGCAGGCGCTCTCCGGGCACCTGGCGCTGGCGCTGCTCGGCACCGCGGTCGGGATGATCGCGGTGGCGGCGCTGTACGAGGCGGCGCGCGGCCTGTCGGGGGTGGGGTTCGCCACCGCGACCGTCGCCGGGCTCGGGGTGGACACGGCGGTGCGCATGGCGTTCGGCACGTGGGACCCGGTGTGGCGGAACGGCGTCGCCGAGTGGGCGGTGTGCCTGCTGTTCGTGGGGCTCGGCGCGGCGGCCCTGGCCCGGGAGCTGTCCTCGGGGCCGGTCCGGGCGCCGGGGATCTCCTGGCGGGACGGCATGGGCGCGGCGGCGCTCGGGCCGTTCCTGGCGCTGCAGATCCTGGTGCTGTCCAGCCCCGCGTTCGTGGCCTCCTCCGGCTGGCAGTCGCTGCTGGTGGCGCATGCGACGGTGGTCGTCGGGCAGGGGCTGGCGCTGGCGTTCCTGTCGTCGGGGCTGGCGGTGCGGGCGGTGCCCGGCGGGGTGTGCGTGCTCGGCGGCACCGTGCTGGGGGTCGCCGCCGGCGCGGTGGCCGGGTCGTACGCGGTCTCCGGCGTCGTGGTGGTCGGCGTGGTGGTCCTCGGGCAGGTGCTGGCGGCCTGGCTGCTGGCGGTGGCCTGCCGGGCTCCGCTGCGCCGCGCCGGGGAGGGCGGTCCGGTGTGGCGGATCGACGTGGGCGCCGCACTGGGCGGATTCCTGATCGTGGCGGTGCTGCTGCCGTACCAGCTCAGCGCCGTCGGGGCGCTGCCGTTCCCCAACAACGTGCTGCCCGGGGTGGCCGGGATCCTGCTGGGCGGACTGGCCGCCATCGCCGCGGCCCGGGGAGGCCCGCTGCCGGCGCGGGCGCCGCTGCGGGCGCTGACCGGAGGGGCGGCGGCGCTGGTGCTGCTGCTGGGGACGCTGGCGTTCGCGCTCACCGAGCCGGACGCGACCGCGCCGGGCGGCGATCCGCGCACCCTGCGGGTGGTGACCTTCAACATCCGCCACGCCATCGACGACGGCGGACGGCTGAACCTGCGGGCCGTCGCCGACGCCGTCCGCGCCCAGCGCGCCGACGTGGTGCTGCTGCAGGAGGTGGGGCGCGGAGCGGTGCCGTCGGGCGCCACCGACATCGGGGTGTGGCTGTCCCGCGAGCTCGGCATGCACCTGATCTGGGGCCCCGCCGCCGACGGCCAGCTCGGCAACGCCATCTTGACCTCCCGGAAGGTGCTGCGGTCGGGCGCCGCCCGGATGCCCAAGGGCGACTGGTCCCAGATCCGCGGATACGTGTGGGCCCGTCTGGACGTCGGCGGCAAGCCGGTGTACGTGTGGAACACCCACCTGGACGGCGGGACGGACCATGCGCGGGCCCGGCGGCGGGAGATCGCGGCGCTGCTGTCGGCGTGGGGCGGCGCCCCCCGCACGGTCTTCGGCGGAGACCTGGGCAGCGAGCCCGACGATCCTGAGATGGACATGTTCCTGGACGGCACCTTCCTGAAGGGCAAGCCGCTGCGCGCCGCCGCGCTGGGCGACTATCGGGCCACCACCCCCGAGGGCAGGAAGGTCGACTGGATCCTGGGCACCGACGAGCTGGTGTTCTCCGAGCACGGCGTGCACCCCGCCCCGGTGTCCGACCACTACCCGGTGGCCGTCACCGTCCGCCTCGATGGCTGAGCGTCGGGCCGCGGGGGCGCGCCGGTGAGCACGCCGCCGCTGCGCATCGCGCCCGCCGGTGAGGACGACGCCGGGGAGATCCTGACCGTTCAGCGGGCCGCCTACCTGGCCGAGGCGCAGCTGTACGGGGATCCGTTCCTCCCGCCGCTGATCGAGACGCTCGATCAGCTCCGCAGGGCGCTGACCGGGACCGACACGCTGGTGCTCAAGGCGATGCGGGGGGCTCGGCTGGTCGGCGCGGTCCGCGGCACGTTCGGTGGGCGCACCTGCCTGGTGGGCCGGCTGGCCGTCGCCCCCGACGCGCAGGGGCAGGGTGTGGGGACGAGGCTGCTGCGGGCGCTGGAGGAGCGGGCCGCCGCCCGGGCGGACTCCTGCGCGCTGTTCACCGGCCACCTCAGCGACGCCGGCCTGCGGCTGTGCCGGAGACTCGGCTACACCGAGACGCACCGGGAGCGGCTGGCCGCCCATCTGACCGTGGTGCACATGCGCAAACCGCTCGTTTCCGGAGACTCCTAGCCGGATCGGGGCGCGGCGGGCCCACCCGTTAGGCTGACGGCCGTGTTGCGAGTGGGACTGACCGGCGGGATCGGCGCCGGCAAGAGCGAGGTGTCCGCGCGGCTGGCCGCTCGCGGCGCCGTCATCATCGACGCCGACAAGATCGCCCGCGAGGTGGTCGAGCCCGGCACGCCGGGACTGGCGGCGGTGGTCGCCGAGTTCGGCGAGCAGGTGCTGCTCCCGGACGGGTCGCTGGACCGGGAACGGCTCGGCTCGATCGTGTTCGCCGACGCCGATCGCCGCGCCGCGCTCAACGCCATCGTGCACCCCCTGGTCGGGGAGCGGATGAACGAGCTGGTGGAGGCGGCGCCGCAGGACGCCGTCGTGGTCTACGACGTGCCGCTGTTGACCGAGAACAACCTGGCGGGACTGTACGACATGGTGGTCGTGGTGGACGTGCCGGTGGAGACGCAGCTGGCCCGGCTCACCGGCGCCCGCGGCATGAGCGAGGAGGACGCCCGCGCCCGGATCGCCGCGCAGGCGACCCGTGAGGAGCGCCTGAAGATCGCCGACTACGTGATCGACAACTCCGGGACGCTGGAGGAGCTGGACGCGGCGGTGGACGCGCTGTGGACCGAGCTGGAGGCCCGTTCCGCGGCGGGCTGAACGGCCTCGGGCCGCCCCGGAAAATGCGATATATCGAGTAACGGGTTCCGTAGGCTCACCATGGGGTGACGGGGGCGGCGATGCGGCCGACGAAGCGATCACGGGCGCTGGACGTTGCGCTGGCGGCCGGGGCGGCGGTGACGGACGCGCTCATCGCGTGGGTCACCACCGTGGACTTCTGGCTGCCCCGCTGGGCGACGGCGTCGGCGGCGTTCGTGCTCGGGCTGTGCCTGGTGGTGCGCCGCAGGCACCCCGTGGCGCTGGTGGCGGCCGGGACCGCGGTGGGAGCGGCCACCGGGGGCGGGGCCGTCTCCGGGCTCATCGCCTGCTACTCGCTGGGCGCCTACGCGACCTCCCGCCGGGCCGTGCTCTGCCTGACGGCGCTGGGGATCGCCTCGTTCGCGCTGCAGCCCGAGCCGGGGCTGGACCGCTCGGAACCGCTGACGCTGCGGCTGATCGTGGGCATGGTGTTCGCGCTGCCGCCGGTGCTGCTCGGCCTGTACATGGGCGCCCGCAAGCAGCTCATCGCCTCGCTGCAGGAACGCACCCGGCGGCTGGAGCGCGAGCAGACCCTGCTGGCCGAGCGCGCCCGCGTCGAGGAGCGCGCCCGCATCGCCCGCGAGATGCACGACGTGGTCGCCAACCGGATCAGCGTCATGGTGGTGCAGGCGGCCGCGCTGCGCGCCATCGCCGCCCGCGACCCGCAGCGGGCCGCCGAGACCGCCGAGGTCATCGGGGACATGGGGCGCCAGGCGCTGGAGGAGCTGCGGCAGGTGATCGGGGTGCTGCGGCTCGGCGAGGACAGCGGCCCGCAGACGGTGCCGGGCCCCGACGACATCGCCGAACTGGTCGAGCGGTCCCGGGCGGCCGGGCTGAAGATCGCGCTGACCACCGAGCTCGGCGACTGCCAGCTGCCTCCGGCGGTGGCGCGCGCCGCGTACCGGGTGATCCAGGAGGGCCTGACCAACGTGCACAAGCACGCCGGCGAGGCCGACACCGAGGTGCTGGTCCGGCAGACCTCCGACGCGATCGAGCTGTCGGTGGTCAACGGGCCGCCGCCGGGCGAGCCCGAGCGGCTGCTGCCCAGCGGCGGCAACGGCCTGGTGGGGCTGCGGGAGCGGGTCACCGCGCTCGGCGGGGCCCTGGACGCCGGGCCGCGGCCCGAGGGCGGGTTCGCGCTGCGCGCCCGCATCCCGCTGCCCGCCGCCTCCTGATCGCCGCGGACCCGCCGGGCGCGCCGCCGCGTCCGGGACTGTCGCACCGGCTGCGTACAGTGGGGACGCGGGATGAGCGCATCCGAGCAGGGGAGGACGACGTGCGGCCGGTCACGGACATTCAGCGCAAGGACGCGCCGTTCCAGGTCGTCACGGACATGACGCCGTCGGGCGACCAGCCGCAGGCGATCGCCGAGCTGGAGCGGCGGATCAAGCGGGGCGACAAGGACACGGTGCTGCTGGGCGCCACCGGCACCGGGAAGACCGCCACCGTCGCCTGGCTGATCGAGCGGGTGCAGCGTCCCACCCTGGTGATGCAGCCCAACAAGACGCTCGCCGCCCAGTTCGCCAACGAGCTGCGGCAGATGCTGCCGAACAACGCGGTCGAGTACTTCGTGTCGTACTACGACTACTACCAGCCCGAGGCGTACGTCCCCCAGAGCGACACCTACATCGAGAAGGACGCCTCCATCAACGAGGAGGTCGAGCGGCTGCGGCACTCGGCGACCAACTCGCTGCTGACCCGCCGGGACACCGTGGTGGTCGCCTCGGTGTCGTGCATCTACGGCCTGGGGACCCCGCAGGAGTACGTGGACCGGATGGTCACGCTGCGCGTCGGCATGGAGATCGATCGCGACGAGCTGCTGCACAAGCTGGTCGAGATGCAGTACGCCCGCAACGACCTGGCGTTCACCCGCGGGACGTTCCGGGTGCGCGGCGACACCGTGGAGATCATCCCGCAGTACGAGGAGCTCGCCGTCCGGATCGAGATGTTCGGCGACGAGATCGAGCGGCTCGCCACGCTGCACCCGCTGACCGGGGAGGTGCTCGGCGAGAGCGAGGAGGTGCACGTCTTCCCCGCCTCCCACTACGTGGCCGGGCCCGAGCGGATGGAGCGCGCGATCGCCGGAATCGAGGCCGAGCTGGCCGAGCGGCTGGCCGAGCTGGAGGCGCAGGGCAAGCTGCTGGAGGCGCAGCGGCTGCGGATGCGCACCACCTACGACATCGAGATGATGCGGCAGGTCGGCACCTGCTCCGGGATCGAGAACTACTCCCGGCACATCGACGGCCGGGAGCCCGGCAGCCCGCCCCACACGCTGCTGGACTACTTCCCCGAGGACTTCCTGCTGGTCATCGACGAGTCGCACCAGACCGTGCCGCAGATCGGCGCGATGTACGAGGGCGACGCCTCCCGCAAGCGGATGCTGGTCGAGCACGGCTTCCGCCTGCCGTCGGCGATGGACAACCGGCCGCTGACGTGGGAGGAGTTCTGCGAGCGGATCGGCCAGACCGTCTATCTGTCGGCCACCCCCGGCCCGTACGAGCTGAGCCGGGTCGGCGGAGACGTGGTCGAGCAGGTGATCCGGCCGACCGGGCTGGTCGACCCGGAGATCGTGGTCAAGCCCACCGAGGGACAGATCGACGACCTGATCCACCAGATCCGGCTGCGCGCCGAGCGGGACGAGCGGGTGCTGGTCACCACGCTCACCAAGAAGATGGCCGAGGACCTCACCGACTACCTGCTCGAGCTGGGCATCCGGGTCCGTTACCTGCACAGCGAGGTCGACACGCTGCGCCGGATCGAGCTGCTGCGCGAGCTGCGCAGCGGCGAGTTCGACGTGCTGGTCGGCATCAACCTGCTGCGCGAGGGCCTGGACCTGCCCGAGGTGTCGCTGGTGGCGATCCTGGACGCCGACAAGGAGGGCTTCCTGCGCTCGGAGACCTCCCTGATCCAGACCATCGGTCGGGCCGCCCGCCACGTCTCCGGCGAGGTCCACATGTACGCCGACCGGATCACTCCGTCCATGGCGCGCGCCATCGAGGAGACCAACCGGCGGCGCGCCAAGCAGCAGGCCTACAACGCCGAGCACGGCATCGAGCCCAAGGCGCTGCGCAAGCGGATCGCCGACATCCTGGACTCGCTGGCCCGCGAGGACGCCGACACCGAGACCCTGCTGGGCGGCGCCGACCAGCGGCGCGGCCGGGGCAAGGCCCCCGTCGCCGGTCTGGTCTCCCGCACCCGTCAGGCCGGCCGGCACGCCGCCGACCTGGTCGGCGAGCGCCCCCGCGAGGAGCTGGAGTCCCTGATCGAGGAGATGACCGCCCAGATGCGCCAGGCGGCCGCCGATCTGCAGTTCGAGCTGGCCGCCCGGCTCCGCGACGAGATCAAGGAGCTCAAGCGCGAGCTGCGCGACATGACGGAGGCCGGCGTCCGATGACGCCCGGGCCGGCCCCCGCCCTCCCGCGATGCGCCCCGGGCCGGGACGGGCGGTCGCCCGCGCGGCCGACCGCCCGGCGGCGCGGCGCCGGGGCGCCGAGGGGCGGTGCGCTTCCGGGATGAGGGAGCCGGTGCGGAGGGCGCGGACGGCGGATCTGGCGGGGCTGCCGGAGATCGAGCGGAGCGCGGACGGGATGTTCGCGTCGGTGGGGATCGTGCTCCCGGCCGGGCCCACCATGATCGAGGAGGTGGGGGAGCGGGCCCGGGTGTGGGTGGCCGGCGACCCGCCGGTGGGGTTCGCGGCGGTCGTCGACGTGGACGGGCGTCCCCATCTGGAGCAGATCGCGGTGCGGGCCGACCGCGCCGGCCGGGGCGTCGGAGGGCGGCTGCTCGCCCGGGTGATCGAGGAGAGCCGGGGAGGGCTGACGCTGATCACGTTCCGGGACGTGCCGTGGAACGCTCCCTGGTACGCGCGGTTCGGGTTCACGGCGCTGCCTGAGCGGGAGTGGGGGCCGCGGCTGCGCGAGCGCTGGGAGGCGGAGATCGCGGCCGGGTTGCACGCGCTGGGGCCCCGGGTGGTCATGCGGCGCGGGTGAGGCGCGGGTCCGCGTCCGGGACGGGCGCGGCCGGAGAGCGGGGCGGTGCCGCCCGCCCCGGCGGACGGGGCCGATGCGAGGTCGACGGGACCGCCGACCCCCGTGATGTGTCGGACATGTGCTTTTTGTCTCTTTGAGGGGTGGATTACGGGTGTGTGGGAGTGGCGGGGTCTGGGTCAAGAGCACAAGGGGCAATCGCTACCCGGACGGTGGTGTGTCGAGCGGGCGGCCGGTCCAGGATCGTAGGGCGCGGCCCGAACGGCGATGGGGACGAGCGATGCGGACGGTGACGGCATGACGAGCATGACGCTTCGCAGGGAACTCGACTTCTCGGTCGCGGTGCTGCGGCATCGGGATCGGGCGGTGGTGTACGTCACGGGCGACATCGATCTGCACACCCAGGGGCATCTGCGGCAGGCGCTGATGGGGCTCGTCGCCGAGAGGATGTCCCAGGTGGTCGTCGATCTGCGCGAGGTCGGCTTCTTCGGCTCGGACGCGCTGCGCGTGCTGGCCGACGTCCAGGCGGAGGCCGAGCTCGCCGGGGTGACGCTGACGTTGGCCGCGGTCCCGCCGAACGCGCTGCGCATCATGGAGATCACCGGGATGGACGGCGCGTTCCGCATCCGGCCCGCGCGAGTCTGACGTCCGATCCGCGATCCGGCGACCCCCGGTCGCCGGATTTTTTTGCGCCGGCCCGCTCGCGAGGCCGGGCGTCCATGCCGCCGCACGGACGCCGACGGCGCGCCCTCGGCCCATTTATTGATCTACGATGTAAAGGCGGGAACCGTGATCCGCGGCCCGACGTCTGGTCGAACGGGTGGTGTACTCACCGGGCGAGGGAAGAACGATGGGCGGACCGAGGGCATGGCCGCGAGGCGGCCGGCGCCCGCCCCGGCTCGGAGAGCGGGGACGGGCGCTCGTGGTGCTGGTGGTCTCGGTGTTCGTCGCCGCGGGGGCCCTGGTCGCGCTCCCGGCGGCGCGGTGCGAGGTCCTCGGGATCGGGTGCCGCAGGGCGCCGCGGGTCGAGGCGCCGGCCGCGGAGCCGACGCGGAGCGCCGCCCGCAGGCTCACCCCGCTGGAGGCCGCCACCTGGGGCCGGTACGTGGCGCTGGGGGACTCCTACTCCTCCGGTGAGGGCGCTTATGGGACCCCCGCCGACCTGGACCCCTCCAACCGGTGCCGGCGCACCTCCCAGGCCTACTACCACGATGTGGTCAAGGAGTTCCGGTTCGCCGGCGGCACGGCGTTCTGGGCGTGCGCCGGGGCGACCACGGCCACCGTGCTGAAGGGCAAGTCGGGGGAGCCGCCGCAGACCAGCCGGGTGGGGCCGGAGACCAGCCTGGTGACGATCAGCGTGGGCGGCAACGACGTCGGCTTCTCCCGGGTGCTGGCGGGATGCGTGGTGCGGCTGCCGTGGAGCCGGGCCTGCAAGGACCAGGGTCCTGAGATCGCCGACCGGATGGCCGCGCTGCGGTACTCGCTGACCACCGTGCTCGACGCCATCACCGCGCGGGCCCCGCGCGCCCGGGTGATCGTGATGGGCTATCCCCGGATCTTCTCCGAGCGCTCGGGGGCCCGCGCCGACAACATCAGCATCGGCGACCAGCAGTGGCTGAACGCGCGGGCCCGCGAGCTGAACGAGGTCATCCGGCAGGTGGTGGCCGACCGGGATCGGCAGATCGCGGCGACCGAGGGGCAGGGGAGCGTGGAGTTCGTCGACGCCTACCACGCCTTCTCCGGCCATGAGGTCGGCACCCCCGAGCCGTATGTGAACGGCCTCAAGGTCGACCTGTCGGCGCTGGCGGCCGAGCCGGCCAGCTTCCACCCCACCCGGGCCGGTTATCAGGCGTTGGCCCGGCTGTTCGTGCAGCAGATCCGCACCGGCCCCGGGCGCCCGTTGCACCAGTTCCGGTGAGCGGGGCGTCAGTCGGGGTCGGTCGAGCCGGTGATCGCGTTGAGCCGGTCCAGCGCCTCGGCGAACTCCTGCACCATGTCGTAGACGACCTGGCGGGCGGGACGCACGCTGTTCATCAGTCCCACGCACTGCCCGACGAAGTAGTTGGCCAGCGCGCGGGCGCCCTCGTGGCCGCTCTCGGCGACCTTGTTGATGTGCCGCATGGCGCCCTCGGCGAGCACCATCTGCAGCGGCATCCCCAGCGATCCGGGGCTCTCGGGGCCCTCCCAGGCGTCGGTCCAGGCGGAGCGGAGCTGACGGGCCGGCTTGCCGGTGCGCGACCGGGAGCGGACGGTGTCGCGCGAGGTGGCGGCCAGCATCTTCTCCTTGACGTGCGGCGGGGTCTCGGCCTCCTCGGTGGTCAGCCAGACCGATCCGCACCACACGCCCGAGGCCCCGAGCGCCATCGCCGCGGCCATCTGGCGTCCGGTGGCGATGCCGCCCGCGGCCAGCACGGGAAGCGGGGCGACGGTGTCGACGACCTCGGGGACCAGCACCATCGTGGAGATCTCGCCGGTGTGCCCGCCCGCCTCGCCGCCCTGGGCGACGATCAGGTCGACCCCGGCGGCGGCCTGGCGGCGGGCGTGCTCGGCGGTGCCGACCAGCGCGGCGACCGGGACGCCGGCCTTCTTGGCGGCTTCGATCATGCGGGGCGGCGGGGTGCCGAGGGCGCTGGCGATCAGCCGGATGGGGTGGTTCAGGGCGACCTCGATGAGATCGGCGGCGCCCTGTTCGGTGACCTGCGCGCCGACGCCGCGGGCGGTGGAGCGGCGTGCGGCCTCGAAGTCCGGCTGCGGGACGCCGTGCCGGTCGAACAGGTCCCGCAGGAACGCCCAGTGCTCCCGGGGGACCGCGGCCAGCATCGCCGCCAGCCCGCCGCCCCCCTGGGAGGGGTCGGGGGCGTCGCCGAGGTCGAGCTTGGCGGGCACCAGCACGTCCACCCCGTAGGGGCGGCCGCCGACGTGTTCGTCGATCCAGCGCAGTTCCTCTTCGAGCCGGTCGGGGGTGTAGGCGACGGCGCCCAGCACCCCGAAGCCCCCCGCGTTGGTCACCGCGGCGACCACGTCGCGGCAGTGGCTGAAGGCGAACAGCGGGAACTCGATGCCGAACATCTCGCAGACCTCGGTACGCATGCCGCGTACGCTACTGGACCGAATGTCATTCGGTCCAGGGGGTGTCCACCCCGCTCAGACCGGCCGGACCCGCTCAGGCCGGCCGGAACAGCAGATAGGGCTCGCCCTGGGCGGGGTGCACGAACGACGCCCGCAGCGGCAGCCCCTCGCGCAGCGCGCCGGCGTCCACGCCGTCCAGCCGGGCGTTCAGCCACGGCCCCTCGGCCAGCTCCACCAGCCCCAGGATCGTCGGCGGCGGCGCCGTGCCGTCCTCGGCCGGCCGCCCGTGCAGCACCGTCCACGTCACCAGGGTCGCCTCCCCGGACGCCGGGGCCCAGGACAGCCTGTCGGCGCCGCAGTCCGGGCAGCCCGACTGATCGGGCGCGTACCAGCGGCCGCACGGCTCGCACCGACGGATCACCAGCCGGTCCTCGGCCGCGCCGTCGAAGAACGGGTCGGTGCGGCCGTCCCGGTGCAGAACGCCGATTTCCACGGTCTCCGTGGTCTTCGTGGTCTCCATGGCCCCCATGGCCTAGGCCTCCTTCCGGTGCGGGCTGAGGATCAGGGTCGAGTGGTGGTCCAGGATGCCGCCGTTGCCGCTGACCAGGATCACGTCCCGCTTGGCGACCTGGCGCTCGCCGCCGTCGCCGCGGGCCTGGATGACCGCCTCCGACAGCGGCGTCATGCCCCACATGTAGTAGCCCGACAGCTGTCCGCCGCCGGTGTTGGTGGGCAGCGAGCCGCCCGGGCTGAGCGCCCCGGACTCCACGAACGCCCCGCCCTCGCCCTTGGCGCAGAATCCGTAGTCCTCCAGCGAGACCAGGACCGTGTAGGTGTAGCAGTCGTACAGCTGGCACAGGTCGATGTCCGAGACGGTCACCCCGGCCATCTTCATGGCGATCGGCCCGGAGATCGCCGCGCCGGTGGTGAGCCCGAACTCGCTGCCGCGCTCCCTGCGGTGCCCCGGGTGCCCCTGCCCCCAGCCCCAGATGTGCACGGGCGGACGGGCCAGGTCCCGGGCCCGGTCCGCGGAGGTGATCACCACCGCGATCGCCCCGTTGGACACCAGGCAGCAGTCCAGCAGGTGCAGCGGCTCGGCCACCCAGCGGGAGCTCTGGTGGTCCTCCAGAGTGATCGGGTCGCGCATCTGGGCCAGCGGGTTCATGGTCGCCCACCGCCGCGTGCTGACCGCGATCGCGCCGAACTGCTCGCTGGTGGTGCCGTAGCGGAGCATGTGCCGCCGCGCGGCCAGCGCGTACAGGGCGTTGACGCTGCGGAAGCCCAGCGCGGCGGTCATGCCGCCGTAGCCGTACCACTCCCTGGCGCTGCGCTCGTAGGCCGCGCCCGAGGACTGCTTGGGCCGCAGCGGCGCGTCGGCGAACACGCAGGCCACGGTGGTCGCGGCGCCGCTGATCACCGACATGGCCGCATAGGCGACCATGGCTCCGGCGGTGGCGCCGAAGGCGTTCATCTGGGTCAGCACCCGCAGGTCCCGCAGCCCGAGCGCGGCGGCCAGCTCGACGCCGGGGGACCCGCTCATCCCGTGGCTGACCACCAGCCCGTCCAGGTCGGCCAGGCCGAGCCCCGCGTCGGCGACCGCGCGCCGCACCGCGTCGGCGGCCAGCCGGCGCGCGCTGCGCCCGTACACCTTGCCCAGCTCGGTCATCCCGAGTCCGGCGATCGCCGCACTCTCACCCATGGATCCTCATCGCCCTCTCCAGAACCGGAACATGTCGCTCGACACCGTACCGAACAAGATTCGGTATGAGGTGTGCCGCCCTGATGCGGATCGGCCGATTCGAAGGAGAGGGCGGTGAGGGAGAGGACGGCGCGGCTCAGGAGGCGGCGAACCGGTCGGTGGCCTCGATGAGGCGGTGCAGGATCCCCGGCTCGTCGTAGGCGTGGCCGGCGTCGTCCACCAGGTGGAACTCCGCCTCCGGCCACGCCCGGTGCAGATCCCAGGCGGTCGCCGGGGGAGTGCAGACGTCATAGCGGCCCTGCACGATCACCCCGGGGATGTGCCGGATCCGGTCCACGTCCCGCAGCAGCTGGTCCTCCTCGAAGAACCCCCCGTGGCGGAAGTAGTGGTTCTCGATCCGGGCGAAGGCCACCGCGTAGTCGGGCTCGCCGAAGTGCTCGACCAGGTCGGGGCGAGGGCGCAGGGTCAGCGCCGTCGCCTCCCACTGCGCCCAGGCGCGCGCGGCCTCCACCCGCACCTCGGGATCGGGCGACTCCAGCCGCCTCCCGAACGCGGCGATCAGGTCCTCGCGCTCGTCCTCGGGGATCGGCGCCACGTACCGCTCCCAGGCGTCCGGGAAGAGCAGCGAGGCGCCCTCCTGGTAGAACCAGTACAGCTCGAACGGCCGCAGCAGGAAGATCCCCCGCAGCACCAGCGCGGTGACCCGGTCGGGATGCCGCTGCGCGTAGGCCAGCGACAGCGCGCTGCCCCACGATCCGCCGAACACCAGCCACCGGTCGATGTCCAGGTGCTCGCGGAGCCGTTCCATGTCGTCGACCAGGTGCCAGGTGGTGTTGTGCTCCAGCGACACCGCGGGGTCGGCGGCGTGCGGCCGGCTGCGCCCGCAGTTGCGCTGGTCGAACAGCACGACCCGGTACCGCTCGGGGTCGAACTGCCGGCGGTGGTCGGCGGTGCAGCCGCCGCCGGGCCCGCCGTGCACCATCACCGCGGGGCGGCCATCGGGATTGCCGCAGACCTCCCAATAAATCTGGTTTCCGTCGCCGACGTCCAGCAGTCCGCTGTCATACGGCTCGATCGGTGGGTACAGCGTGCGCAGCTCCATGACCAGCGATTGTTCCACCGCCGCCGGGGCCGCCAGGCGGCGGTGCGCCGTGTTGACAACGCCTTGAGATCCTCGTTCTCAACCCCAAACAGGGCAAACGCTGTGCTGATCGGCACTAGAGTTCGTGGGGGAACGTTGTGGGGAGCCTCAGGGCGACGAACGCAGCAGACCACGAGCGAACCAAGAAGCAGGGTGAGCCGGCGAACGCGGCTCCGAGCCTCCAGGCGAGGGGACAAGTGAGCGATCTCAACGGATCGGGTCACCGGCCGGTCCAGGACGTGGGTTCGGCATGGCCGGTGCTGGGGCCCGACTCGGGACCGCAGCCCGTGGTGCCCACGGCGTCCGCGGCGGCCCAGCAGGGCTCCCGGAGCGCCGAGCAGCACGACGCCCAGCCCTGGGACATCGTCGAGCGGCTGCGGCAGATGGCCGACCTCATCGGGGACGCGCTGGCCGCCGGCGAGCGCAGGGTCGCCGAGGTCACCGGTGAGCTGGCCACGCTGCAGCAGGAGAAGGAGTCCGCGCAGCGCGACGCCGCCGCGGCCTGGGGCGAGGTGCAGCGTGCCCGCGGGCAGGCCGAGCAGGCCGAGTTGCGGGCGGCGGAGGCCGAGCGGCGGGCCGAGCAGGCGGAGCTGCGGGCGGCGGAGGCCGAGCGGCGGATGGCCGAGGCGGCCAATGAGGCCGCGGCGCAGATCGCGGCCTTGCAGGCGGAGCGGGAGTCGGCGCAGCGGGATGCGGCCGCCGCGTGGAACCAGGCTCAGCAGGCCCGTGCCCAGGCCGAGCAGACCGAGCGGCGGGCCGAGCAGGCCGAGTTGCGGGCGGCGGAGGCCGAGCGGCGGATGGCCGAGGCGGCCAATGAGGCCGCGGCGCAGATCGCGGCCTTGCAGGCGGAGCGGGAGTCGGCGCAGCGGGATGCGGCCGCCGCGTGGAACCAGGCTCAGCAGGCCCGTGCCCAGGCCGAGCAGACCGAGCGGCGGGCCGAGCAGGCCGAGTTGCGGGCGGCGGAGGCCGAGCGGCGGGCCGAGCAGGCGGAGCTGCGGGCGGCGGAGGCCGAGCGGCGGATGGCCGAGGCGGCCAATGAGGCCGCGGCGCAGATCGCGGCCTTGCAGGCGGAGCGGGAGTCGGCGCAGCGGGATGCGGCCGCCGCGTGGAACCAGGCTCAGCAGGCCCGTGCCCAGGCCGAGCAGGCCGAGCGGCTGGCCGCCGAGGCCGAGCAGCGCGCCGAGCAGGCCAACCAGGCCCGGGTCCAGGCCGAGCAGCGGGCGGCCGAGGCCGAGAACACCGCCCGCCAGGCGATGGCCCAGCGCGACTCCATGCGCGAGGCCCGCGACGAGGCGCACCGGGCGATGGAGGACGCGGTCGCCGCACGGCGCGGTGCGGAGTCCGAGCGGGACCGGATGGCCGAGCAGGCGGCCGAGCTGTCGCGGGCGCTGGAGACCGCCCATGCCGAGCTGGCCGCGGTGCGCGCCAAGCTCAACGAGGCCGAGATGACCGCCGCCAATCTGCAGCACGCCGTCGCCGCCGCGACCAAGGAGGCGGAGGCCGAACGGCGACGCGCCGCCGAGCTGGAGAACGAGCGTCAGCAGGCGCTGGAGGCGGCGAGGGCCGCCGAGAAGCAGCGCGAGGCGGCCCTGCAGGCGCAGGCCCGCGCCGATTCGGAGGCCACGCTGGCCCGTGGCCGCGCCGAGCAGGCCGGCCGGGAGCGCGACAACGCGGTCGCCGCGATGCGGAAGCTGGCCGCCGAGCGCGACGCGATCGCCGAGAAGCTGGCCGAGCGCGACCAGTGGGTGGACCAGCTGGCGCAGGCGGTCACCGAGCAGCGCACCGCGCTGGCGGAGATATCCCAGGAGCGCGACGCCGCCCGGACCGCCGCCGACCAGGCCCGCAACCTGATCGACGAGCTGACGCGGCAGCTGCGCACCATCATGCCCAACGCCGTGCCGCGGGTCTGAGCGGCCCGTCGGCGGACGGCTCCGGCGGCCGCCCGATGCCGGAGCCGTCGTGCGGCCCGCTCAGCGGCTTCGGTTTCGACGGCGCGGCGGAGGGGCTGCGTGCGTTTCGACGGCCGGGCCGGGCGCTCCGGGCCCGGCCGCGGCCACCTGCTGATATCCTGGTGGCCCGTGGACAGGGCGGTCGAGGGTCCGCCATGCGACGACCACGGGAGTGTCCTTTTTGCCTTCGGCAGCCACTGGTAGCCAGCGTCCTACCAAGCATCTCTTCGTCACCGGCGGTGTTGCCTCCAGCCTCGGCAAGGGACTGACGGCATCCAGCCTGGGCCGGCTTTTGACGCTGCGGGGCCTCAAGGTCACCATGCAAAAGCTGGACCCCTATCTCAACGTCGATCCCGGCACGATGAACCCCTTCCAGCACGGGGAGGTGTTCGTCACCAACGACGGCGCCGAGACCGACCTGGACATCGGGCACTACGAGCGGTTCCTGGACACCGATCTGCACGGGTCGGCCAACGTGACCACCGGCCAGGTGTACTCGGGCGTGATCGCCAAGGAGCGGCGCGGCGAGTACCTCGGCGACACCGTCCAGGTCATCCCGCACATCACCAACGAGATCAAGGACCGCATCCGCGGCATGGCCGAGCCCGGCGTGGACGTGGTGATCACCGAGGTGGGCGGGACCGTCGGGGACATCGAGTCGCTGCCGTTCCTGGAGGCGGTCCGCCAGATCCGGCACGAGATCGGCCGGGAGAACTGCTTCTTCCTGCACGTGTCGCTGCTGCCCTACATCGGGCCGTCCGGCGAGCTGAAGACCAAGCCCACCCAGCACTCGGTGGCCGCGCTGCGCAGCATCGGCATCCAGCCCGACGCGATCGTGTGCCGGTCGGACCGGCCGATCAGCGACGGGCTCAAGCAGAAGATCAGCCTGATGTGCGACGTGGACCGGGAGGCCGTGGTCTCGGCGGTGGACGCCGCCAGCATCTACGACATCCCCAAGGTGCTGCACGCCGAGGGCCTGGACGCCTATGTGGTGCGCCGGCTCGGCCTGCCGTTCCGCGACGTGGACTGGGGCACCTGGGACGAGCTGCTGCGCCGGGTGCACCGGCCGGCCCGCGAGGTCACCATCGCGCTGGTCGGCAAGTACATCGATCTGCCCGACGCCTATCTGTCGGTGACCGAGGCGCTGCGGCACGGCGGGTTCGACAACGACGCGCGCGTCAACATCCGCTGGGTCAAGAGCGACGAGTGCGCCACCCCCGAGGGCGCCCGGCGGATGCTGGACGGCGTGGACGGGGTGCTCGTCCCCGGCGGGTTCGGGGTGCGCGGCATCGAGGGCAAGATCGGCGCGGTCCGGTACGCCCGGGAGAACGGCATCCCGCTGCTGGGCATCTGCCTGGGCCTGCAGTGCATGGTGATCGAGGTCGCCCGGTCGCTGGCCGGGCTGACCGACGCCGGCAGCACCGAGTTCAGCGAGGACACCCTGCACCCGGTGGTCGCCACCATGGCCGACCAGCTCGACGTGGTGGCCGGCGACCGCGACATGGGCGGGACCATGCGGCTGGGCCTGTACCCGGCCGAGCTGGCCGAGGGATCGCTGGTCCGCGAACTGTACGGCGAGTCCCGGGTCAGCGAGCGGCACCGGCACCGCTACGAGGTCAACAACCTCTACCGCGAGCAGCTGGAGAAGGCCGGGCTGCGGTTCAGCGGGCTGTCCCCGGACGGGCGGCTGGTGGAGTACGTGGAGCTGCCCCGCGAGGTGCATCCGTTCTTCGTGGGCACCCAGGCGCATCCGGAGTTCCGGTCCCGCCCGACCCGTCCGCACCCGCTGTTCACGGGTCTGATCGCGGCGGCCATCGAGTACGCCACCGCCCGCCGCGGCGCCGACGCGGTCGCCGCCTCATGAGCGCTCCGCCCGATCGGGTCGAGGAGGTCTGCGATCGGCCCGAGCGCTGGGAGGTCGTGGACAGCGCCGAGGCGTTCCGCGGCCGGATCGTGGGGGTCCGCGTCGACCGGGTGAGGATGCGCGGCGCCGCCGGCCCGGAGGTCGTCGCCCGGGAGGTGGTCACCCACCCGGGGTCGGTCGGCGTCGTCGCGATCGACGCCGACGACCGGGTGCTGATGATCCGCCAGTACCGGCACCCGGTCGGGCGGCTGCTGTGGGAGGTGCCCGCGGGGCTGCGCGACGTGCCCGGCGAGGCGCTGCGCGACCTGGCCGCGCGGGAGCTGCTGGAGGAGGCCGGGTACCGGGCCGAGCGCTGGCACACCCTGGTCGACGTGTTCCCCTCGCCCGGCATGGCCGATGAGCGGATCCGGGTGTTCCTCGCCCGCGGCCTGACCGAGGTGCCGCCCGAGGAGATCGACTTCGAGCGGGTGCACGAGGAGGCCGACATGCCGGTGGCGTGGGTGCCGCTGGAGGAGGCCGTGGCCAAGGTGCTGGGCGGGGAGATCCACAACGCGTTGGCGGTGAACGGGATCCTGGCCGCCTGGGCCGCCCGGGCGCGCGGGTGGAGCGGGCTGCGTCCCCCCGACGCGCCGGAGGAGTGACGTTCGCCGCGTACCGGTCGCGCACCCGGCATGATGGGCGGGTCCGACATCGGCGGGTACGAGCGGGACGGGAGTGCCGAACGTGGCGGCGGAGGTCACGTTGCACACGGCCGTGCACGGCTATCTGACGCATCTGGCCGCCGAACGCGGGCTGGCCGCCAACACGCTGCGCTCCTACCGGCATGACCTGAGCCGGTACGTGCACATGCTGGACGCCCGGGGCCGGCACGCCATCAGCGAGGTCACCGAGGCCGATGTGCTGGACTTCCTGGCGACGCTGCGCGAGGGCGGGCCGGACCGGCCGCCGTTGTCGGCGCGTTCGACGGCCCGCGCGGCGGCGGCGATCCGCGGGCTGCACCGGTTCGCCGCGCAGCGCGGGCTTGCCCCCGCCGATCCCGCCGCCGGGGTGCGGGCGCCCGCCGCGCCGCGCCACGCCCCCAGGGCGATCTCGGTCGCCGAGGTGGAGCGGCTGCTGGCCGCCGTCGCCTCCGACGACGCCCCGCGCGGGCTGCGGGACCGGGCGCTGCTGGAGCTGCTGTACGCCTCGGGGACGCGGATCTCCGAGGCGGTCGGGCTGGACGTCGGCGACGTCGATCTGGGCGTCGGGTCGGTCCGGGTCGCCGGGCCGGGCGGCCGGGTCCGGCTGGTGCCGCTCGGCGCGCCCGCCCGCGGGGCCGTGCGGGACTATCTGCGGCACGCCCGCCCGCGGCTGGCGCGGGACGGCGCGGGCGGCCCGGCGCTGTTCCTGAACGCCCGCGGCGGGAGGCTGTCCCGGCAGGGGGCGTGGATGGTGCTGCGGGCCGCCGCCGAACGGGCTCGGCTGGCCGGGGTGTCCCCGCACACGCTGCGGCACTCGTTCGCCGCCCATCTGCTGGACGCCGGCGCCGACGTCCGGCTCGTGCGGCGACTGCTCGGGCACGCCGGCGGGACGGAGTGCGATCGGCTGCCGTGCGAGGTGCGCGACGCGTACGCCGAAGCCCATCCCCGGGCCGGGATCTGACCCGGCCCGGTCGTCGGGGTCACCGCGCGTCGGCTTGAGAGCATGGCGACGGGCCCCTAAAGTCCCCGTTTTGGACGGTAACCAGGCCCCGGGAAGGTTCGAAAGCCGTGACCAGTACGCCAGAGGCCGCCGAGACCGAGATCCCGGCAGCCCTGACCGACCCCCGCCAGGCGATCGGGCCGACGGGGCGGCCCCTGCCCGAGTTCCCCGAGCCCGAGCCGCTGACCGAGCACGGGCCAGCGCGCATCGTGTCGATCTGCAACCAGAAGGGCGGCGTCGGCAAGACCACCACCACCATCAATCTGGGTGCGGCGCTGGCCGAGCTCGGCCGCCGGGTGCTGTTGGTCGATTTCGACCCGCAGGGCGCCCTGTCGGTGGGCCTGGGCAAGGGTGACCCCCGCCAGCTCGACCTGACGGTGCACAACCTCCTGCTGGAGAACAACGTCTCCTGGGAGGAGATCGTCATCGACACCGGCGTGGAGGGCATGGACCTGCTGCCCAGCAACATCGACCTGTCGGGCGCGGAGGTCCAGCTCGTCCACGAGGTCGGACGCGAGTACATCCTCGCCCAGGCGCTCAAGCCGGCGGTTCCCGAGTACGACTGCATCCTGATCGACTGCCAGCCGTCGCTGGGCCTGCTCACGGTGAACGCGCTGGCCGCCAGCCACGGCGTGCTGGTGCCGCTGGAGTGCGAGTACTTCGCCATGCGCGGCGTCGCGCTGCTGATGGAGACGATCGAGAAGGTGCAGTCCCGGATCAACCCGGAACTGCAGATCGACGGCGTGCTCGGCACCATGTACGACTCGCGGACCCTGCACACCCGGGAGGTGCTGCAGCGGATCGTGCAGGCGTTCGGCGACCGGGTGTTCCACACCGTGATCAACCGGACGGTCCGGTTCCCCGACGCGACCGTGGCCGGCGAGCCGATCACCTACTTCGACCCCTCCTCGATGGGCGCCAACGCCTATCGCGAGCTGGCCAAGGAGGTCCTGGCGAGGTGGAGCCAGGCCGGCTGAGCACGGACGGGGCCGGCTGCGGATGCCGGGGCATCGGCCCGATTCCGTTACGGTCTTACGTGTGAAGCACGCCGCCGCCTCCGACACCGGCGACCCGCGGGCCGCCGCACCGCAGGCGGACACCGCGGAGACCGGGCAGTCGCAGGGCTTCCAGGTCCACCTGGACAACTTCGAGGGGCCCTTCGACCTGTTGCTGGCGCTGATCTCCAAGCACAAGCTCGACATCACCGAGGTGTCGCTGCACAAGGTCACCGACGAGTTCATCGCCTACATCAGGTCTCGGGGCCAGGACTGGGAGCTGGACCAGGCCAGCCACTTCCTCCTGGTGGCGGCCACGCTGCTGGACCTGAAGGCGGCCCGGCTGCTGCCCTCCGGCGAGGTCGACGACGAGGAGGATCTGGCCCTGCTGGAGGCCCGCGACCTGCTGTTCGTCCGGCTGCTGCAGTATCGGGCCTACAAGGAGGTCGCCAAGGTCCTCGCCGAGCGGATGGAGGCCGAGTCCCGCCGGTTCCCCCGCGCGGTGCCGCTGGAGCCGCGGTTCGCGACCAAGCTGCCGGAGGTGTTCCTGGGGCTCGGCCCGGTCGAGTTCGCCCGGCTGGCCGCCAAGGCGCTGACGCCCAAGGGGCCGCCGCCGGGGGTGTCGGTCGAGCACATGTACACCCCGAAGGCCAGCGTCGCCGAACAGGCCGCCATCGTGGTCGCCGCCCTGCGGCGGCTGCGGCGGGCCACGTTCCGGACGCTGACCGCCGACGCCCGGGGCACCTTCGAGGTCGTGGCGCGGTTCCTTGCGCTGCTGGAGCTGTACCGGGAGAAGGCGGTGACGTTCGAGCAGGCCGAGCCGATGGCGGAGCTGCACGTCATCTGGACCGGCGACGACGAGGGCGAGGTGACGGTGGTCGACGACTACGAGGGTGCCCGGGAGCCGAGCGGCGACCGGCCCGACGACCCTGAGGACGAGGAACGGTCATGACCGCGACGAGGGGAGAGCGGACGCCTGAGGAAGGCGCGCGACCGGACCTGCGGGCCGCTCTCGAGGCGATCTTGATGGTGGTGGACGAGCCGGTGACCGAGGTCGCCTTGGCGCAGGTCCTGGAGCGCCCCCGTCAGGAGGTGGCCGCGACGCTGCGGGAGCTGTCGGCGGAATACACCGCCCAGGGCCGCGGGTTCGATCTGCGGGAGGTCGCCGGCGGCTGGCGCTTTTACACCCGCCCCGAATGCGCGCCGGCGGTGGAGCGCTTCGTCACCGACGGGCAGCAGGCCAGGCTGACCACCGCGGCGCTGGAGACCCTCGCGGTGGTGGCCTACCGGCAGCCGGTCAGCCGGGCGAAGGTGTCGGCCATCCGGGGGGTCAACAGCGACGGCGTGATGCGCACCCTCACCCTGCGGGGCCTGATCGAGGAGGCCGGACAGGACCCGGAGACCAACGCCCACCTGTACCGGACCACCACGTACTTTCTGGAGCGGCTGGGCATCAACAGCCTGGACGAGCTGCCCGACCTGGCCCCGTTCCTCCCCGACGACGTACCCGACGACATTCTCGAGGATGACCGCACGTGAGCACCGACACTCGTGACGAAGGTGTACGCCTGCAGAAGGCCCTGGCCGACGCGGGAGTGGGCAGCCGCAGGCACTGCGAGCGGCTCATCGCCGAGGGCAGGGTCACCGTCGACGGCGAAGTGGTGTCCTGGTTCGGCGCCCGGATCGATCCGGCCAAGTCCGTCATCCACGTCGACGGCCTGCGGGTGGAGACCCGCCCGGAGATGCGCTACTACGCCGTCAACAAGCCGCGCGGCGTGGTGTCCACCATGTCCGACGAACGCGGCCGCAAGTCCCTGGCCGACTTCGTGGACGTGCCAGAGCGGCTGTTCCACGTGGGCCGGCTGGACATCGACACCGAGGGGCTGATACTCCTCACCAACGACGGCGAACTGGCGCACCGGCTCACCCACCCCAGTTACGGGGTGCAGAAGGTGTACCTGGCCGAGATCCACGGGCCGGTCAAGCGGGACCTGGGCAGGCGGCTGCGCGCCGGCATCCCGCTGCCGGACGGGCCGGCCCGCGCCGACCGGTTCCGGTTGGTCGAGCAGGTCGGCCGGCGGGCGCTGGTGGAGGTGACGCTGCACGAGGGGCGCAAGCACATCGTGCGGCGAATGCTCAAGGAGGCCGGACACCCGGTGCAGCGGCTGGCCCGCATCCAGTTCGGCCCGATCAAGCTGGGGCGCCTGAAGCCCGGCGTGGTGCGCGCGCTGACCATGAAGGAGATCGGCGAGCTGTACAAGGCGGTCGGGCTCTGACGCCCGGGGCCGACGCACGGCAGGAAGGACGACGAACAGTGGCGGTACGGGCGATCCGAGGGGCCACCCAGGTGGACGCCGACGAGCGGGATCTGATCTTGGAGGCGACCACCGAGCTGGTCTCGGAGGTGATGCGGCGCAACGAGCTGACCACCGACGATGTGATCAGCGTCATCTTCACGCTCACCCCCGACCTGACCGCGGAGTTCCCCGCCTTGGCCGCCCGCAAGCTGGGGTTCCACGAGGTGCCCCTGCTGTGCGCCAGCGAGCTGAACGTGCCGCACGCCATGCCCCGGGTGATCCGGCTGATGGCCCACGTCGAGACCGACAAGCCCCGCTCGGCGATCCAGCACGTCTACCTGCGCGGCGCCACCGCCCTGCGGCTGGACATCGCCCAGTGAGCACCGGTCGCTAGGCTGGGCGGATGGCGCAGGAGCAGGTGATACGGCGGATCGTCGTCATCGGGACGGGACTGATCGGCGCGTCCGTCGCGCTGGCGATGCGCGAGCAGGGCGCCGAGGTGCTGCTGTCGGACCGGGACGGCTCCGCGCTGGAGCTGGCGGTCCGGCTGGGCGCCGGCGCGGCGCTGCCGCCGGAGGGGCCCGGCGAGCCCGCCGACCTCGCCGTGCTGGCGGTGCCGCCCGCCGCGGTGGCGCCGGTGCTGCTGGACGCCCAGAAACGCGGGCTGGCCCGCGTCTACACCGACGTGGCCAGCGTCAAGGCCCTGCCGCTGGCGGCGGCGGCCGAGCTGGGCTGCGACCTGACGACGTTCGTGGCGGCCCATCCGCTGGCCGGCAGCGAGCGGTCCGGGCCCGCCGCCGCCCGCGCCGACCTGTTCCTGGGCCGCACCTGGGCGGTGTGCCCGGCGGCGGAGACCGATCCGGCGGCCGTGGCGCTGGTGGAGGAGCTGGTCCGCTCCTGCGGCGCCGTCCCGCTGCGGGTGGAGGCCGCCGAGCACGACCGGGCGGTGGCGCTGGTCTCGCACGCCCCGCACGTGGTGTCGGCGGCGGTGGCGGCACGGCTGCGCGAGGCCGACGAGGTCGCGTTGGGCCTCGCCGGGCAGGGCGTCCGCGACGTCACCCGGATCGCCGCCGGGGATCCCCGGCTGTGGGTGGGGATCCTGGCCGCCAACGCCCGGCCGGTCGCCGACGTGCTGGAGGAGGTCGCCACCGATCTGGCGCTGGCCGCCGCACTGCTGCGGGACGGCGGCGAGAGCGCCATGGAGCACGTGCGGGACCTGCTGTCGCGGGGCAACGCCGGCCGCGCCCGGATCCCCGGCAAGCACGGCGGACGCCAGTCCCGGTACGCGGTCGTCCCGGTGCTCGTCCAGGACCGGCCGGGCGAGCTGGCGCTGCTGTTCCAGGCGGCCGGGGTCGCCGGGGTCAACATCGAGGACGTGACGATCGAGCACTCGCCGGGCAAGCCGGTCGGCGTGGTGGAGCTGTCGGTGGAGCCGGCGGCGGCCGGGCGACTGGCCGAGGAGCTGCGCGCCCGGGGCTGGTCCGTCCCCGGCTGATCTCCGGGAGCGGTAGCCTGGCACGCCGGGGCCGGGCGCGGCCGCGGGCCGCGCATCCCCTGTTCTCCGTCGGCACCCGTTCCTCGGGACCTGGGAAGGAAGCCACCGTGTCGCTCGTGATCGCCATCGACGGACCGTCCGGGTCGGGCAAGTCCAGCGCGTCCAAGGGCGTGGCCCGCAGGCTCGGGCTGCGGTACCTGGACACCGGCGCCATGTACCGGGCCGTGACGTGGTGGATGCTGACCCAGGGGGTCCCGGTGGAGGACGCCGAGGCGGTCGCCGCGCGGGCGGGGGAGCCGGTGCTGGAGTGCGGCACCGATCCGGACGCGCCGACGATCGCGGTGAACGGCGTCGACGTGTCGGGGCCGATCCGCACTCGCGAGGTCACCAACGCCGTCAGCGCGGTCAGCGCGGTGCCCGCGGTCCGCGAGCGGCTGGTGGCGCTGCAGCGGGAGATCATCGGCGACGGGGGCATCGTGGTGGAGGGGCGCGACATCGGCACGGTGGTGGCGCCCGACGCCCCCGTCAAGATCTTCCTGACCGCCAGCGAGGAGGCCCGGGCCCGGCGCCGCGCCCGGGATCTGGCCCACGACCCGGCGGCGACGGTGGAGCTGACCCAGGCCGAGCAGGCCCGCCGGGACCGGCTGGACTCCACCCGCACGACGTCCCCGCTGACCAAGGCGGAGGACGCGGTAGAGATCGACTCCACGAGCCTGAGCCTGCCCGAGGTCATCGAGGCCGTCGTGCGGCTGGCCAAGGAGAGCACCGCCGCGGGGTGACCGCGGGCGGCCGCAGGCTCCGAGCAGGTCGTCCGCGGAGCGCGTGGCACGGCAGGACGACCACGGAACCGGAGTAGCACGTGAGCGAGTACGACGTCGCCGAGAGCGCGCAGTTCGACAGCGCCGCCGACGAGCGGACCCCGCCGGTGGTGGCCGTGGTGGGCCGTCCCAACGTGGGCAAGTCCACCCTGGTCAACCGGATCCTGGGGCGCCGTGAGGCGGTCGTGGAGGACGTTCCCGGGGTGACCCGGGACCGGGTCGCCTACGACGCCGAGTGGAGCGGCTGGCGGCTGACGGTCGTGGACACCGGCGGCTGGCTGCCGGACGCCTCCGGCCTGGCCGCGTCCATCGCCGAGCAGGCCCGGATGGCGGTGGACCTGGCCGACGTGGTGCTGTTCGTGGTGGACGCCACCGTCGGCGCCACCGATGTGGACGAGGCGGTGGTCGACATCCTGCGCCGCTCCGGCAAGCCGGTGCTGCTGGTGGCCAACAAGGTCGACGACGCCGCCACCGAGCTGGAGGCGGCCGCGCTGTGGTCGCTGGGCATCGGGGAACCGCACCCGGTCAGCGCCCTGCACGGCCGCGGCAGCGGCGACCTGCTGGACGCGGTGCTGGAGGCGCTGCCCGAGCCGCCGCCGCCCGTGCGGCTCGCCGAGGGCGGTCCGCGTCGGGTGGCGCTGCTGGGCCGCCCCAACGTGGGCAAGTCCAGCCTGCTCAACAAGCTGGCCCGCGAGGACCGGGTGGTGGTCGACGACGTGGCCGGCACCACCCGCGACCCGGTCGACGAGTTGATCGAGCTGGGCGGACGGCCCTGGCGGTTCATCGACACCGCCGGGATCCGGCGACGCTATCGGGAGAACCAGGGCGCCGACTTCTACGCCACCCTGCGCACCCAGTCGGCCCTGGAGCGCGCCGAGGTGGCGGTGGTGCTGA
Source organism: Thermomonospora catenispora (assembly GCF_006363815.1). Taxonomy (GTDB): domain Bacteria; phylum Actinomycetota; class Actinomycetes; order Streptosporangiales; family Streptosporangiaceae; genus Thermomonospora; species Thermomonospora catenispora. The sequence goes on along the minus strand of NZ_RRYT01000006.1, from coordinate 162,210 downwards.
TCGACGCCAGCCAGCCGCTGGCCGAGCAGGACCTGCGGATCATCTCCATGGTGATCGAGGCCGGCCGGGCGCTGGTGCTGGCCTACAACAAGTGGGATCTGGTCGACGAGGAACGCCGCCGCTACCTGGAGCGGGAGATCGAGCGGCAGCTGCACAACGCCCGCTGGGCGCCGCGGGTCAACATCTCGGCGCGCACCGGCCGGCATGTGGACAAGCTGGTGCCGGCGCTGGACACGGCGCTGGAGGGGTGGGGGCATCGGGTGCCCACCGCCAAGCTCAACCAGTTCTTCGCCGAGCTGGTGGCCGCGCATCCGCACCCGGTCCGCGGCGGCAGGCAGCCGCGGGTGCTGTTCGCCACCCAGGCGGGAGTCCGGCCGCCCCGGTTCGTGCTGTTCACCACCGGGTTCCTGGAGGAGGGCTACCGGCGGTTCATCGAGCGGCGGCTGCGCGAGGAGTTCGGCTTCCCCGGCACCCCCATCGAGATCGGCATGCGGATCCGCGGCAAGCGAGGCGAGAAGACGCGGCGCGGCAGGAAGTGACGTCCGCCGGCTTCCTCGGCGGCGCGGTCCCGCCTATCGTGGCGAACGAGAACATGTTCTCGTTCCTCGTCCGGGAGGGCACGTGCGGACCCTGCTGCTCGTCCTCGCCGCGATCGCCCTGGTGATCGGCGGCTTCGTCGGGGACAGGCCGTGGATGTGGGGCCTGGGGCTGCTGGTGGGCCTGGGGGCGCTGCTGGGCGACGGGGATCCGGTCCAGGCCCGGTACGCCGAGCGGGACGCCGAGACGCCCTACACCGTCCGCCGGATGCGCAACGGGGACCTGTGACCTCCCTCCCCGCCCGACGACGGAGATCCCCCTCCGTTCGGGACGAGGGCCGGCGCGCGGCGGGCCCGCCTCCCCGGGCCCGCCCCGACGGAGCGGCGCGCGTTCCCGCCGGAGCGCCCCGACACGGCCCCGAACACGCCCACGACCCCTGCATGGCGCCGAGAACGTCCTTGAGCGTCCTTTCCCGGGCCGAGGCGGCCTCTCCCGGATCGCCGGCCCGCTCTCCGCGGGCGTCACGGGCCCGTCGCGACGGAGGCCGGGCCGCCGTCGGCGCACCCGGGACCCGGCGCTCCGGTCGCTCTCATCCGGGAGCGGGGCGCTCCACCCCGATGCGGACTCGACGGTCCCGGCGAGGTCGCCGACCGTCGCGGCGGCGGCGTCGGGACGGTGCGCCGGGGAGCGCCGGGCACGGGAGGTCCGCCCCGCCCGACCCCGCCGATCAGTCCCGTGTCGTCCTCGCCTCGTCCCGTGCCGATCTCCCGAGGGCCCGGCGGGCCGGCGGCCGCCGTGACCGCGGCCCGCCGCATCACGGCCGCCCCCGGCGGACTTCAGCGGACGATGACTCGCAGATGCGAGCCGAAGAGCGGAAGAAAACGCGCAGATTCCGGCCATGGGTCGGCATTGGCCTTGCATCGGCGAGGTGTTACCGTTCTCCGGGTGGAGACGTTCCGGATCAGCGAGGCGGCCGGGCTGCTGGGGGTCAGCGCCGACACGGTGCGCCGCTGGATCGACACCGGCCGGCTCCCCGCCCGCCGCGACGAGCACGGTCACCGCCGCATCGCCGGGGCCGACCTCGCCGCCTTCGTGCGCGAGCAGGCGGGGGAGAGCAGGCCTCGGGGGCGGTTCTCCTCGGCCCGCAACCGGATGCGCGGCATCGTCACCGATGTCGTCCGCGACACGGTGATGGCCCGGGTGGAGATCCAGGCCGGGCCGCATCGGCTGGTGTCGCTGATGAGCCGGGAGGCCGCCGACGAGCTGGATCTGCGGGTCGGGGTGGTCGCCGAGGCCGTGGTCAAGTCCACCAACGTCGTCGTGGAGCTGCCCGGGCATGAGTGACCGCGTGTTCGGCAAGACCGCCCGGGCCGCCGTGGCGCTCGCGTCGGCCCTCGCCGCGGCCGGCTGCGGCGGTGCGGGCGGCGCGACCGTGACGGTGTTCGCCGCCGCGTCGCTGACCGAATCGTTCACCGAGCTGGGCCGCGTCTTCGAACGCTCCCATCCCGGCGTCAAGGTGCGGTTCTCCTTCGCCGGCAGCTCCGCTCTGGCCCGTCAGATCGTCGACGGCGCACCCGCGGACGTGTTCGCCGCCGCCGACCACAGCGCCATGCAGGCCGTCACCGATGCCCGGCGCACCGCCGCCGCCCCCCGGATCTTCGCCCGCAACCGGCTCGTGATCGCGACCGCGCCGGGCGATCCGGGCGGGGTGCGTTCGCTGCGCGATCTGGCCGATCGAAGGGTCACGGTGGTGCTGTGCGCGGCCCAGGTGCCCTGCGGCGCCGCCGCCCGCGAGGCGCTGCGCGCCGCCGGTGTCCAGGTCGCTCCGGCCTCCGAGGAGCAGGACGTCAAGGCGGTGCTGACCAAGGTGCGGATGGGGGAGGCCGACGCCGGGCTGGTCTACCGCACCGACGTGCGGGCCGCGGGCGGGCGGGTCCGGGGCATCGACTTCCCCGAGGCCGCCCACGCCGTCAACGACTACCCGATCGCGCCGCTGACCGGGGCCTCCGAGCCCCGGCACGCCCGGGCCTTCGTGTCCCTGGTGACCTCCGCCCGGGGCCGCGCTGCGCTCGCCGAGCGGGGGTTCGACCTGCCGTGACCCGGGGTCGGGTGCCGTGGCCGCTGGTGATCCCGGCGGCGCTCGGGCTGGCGTTCCTGGTGCTGCCGCCGGCCGGGCTGGTGCTGCGCGCCCCCTGGTCCACGCTCGGCGCCCGGCTGGCCGAGCCGCAGGTGCTGGCGGCGCTGCGGCTGTCGCTGGTGACCGCCACGCTGGCGACCGGGCTGTGCCTGCTGCTGGGCGTTCCGCTGGCGTGGGCGTTGGCCCGGGGCGGCTTTCGCGGGCGGAACCTGGTGCGGGCGCTGGTCACGGTGCCGCTGGTGCTGCCGCCGGTGGTGGGCGGGGTGGCGCTGCTGACGGTGCTGGGCCGCAACGGGATCGTCGGGCGGTGGCTGGAGGCGGCGTTCGGCGTCACGCTGCCGTTCAGCACGGCCGGGGTGGTGCTGGCGGAGGCGTTCGTGGCGATGCCGTTCCTGGTGATCAGCGTGGAGGGGGCGCTGCGCGGGGTGGACCCGCGTTATGAGGAGGCCGCCGCGACGCTGGGCGCGTCCCGCTGGACGATCTTCCGGAGGGTGACCCTGCCGATGGTCGCCCCGGGCGTGGCGGCGGGCGCGATCTTGTGCTGGGCCCGGGCGCTGGGGGAGTTCGGCGCGACGATCACGTTCGCGGGCAACTTCCCGGGACGCACCCAGACCATGCCGCTGGCGGTCTACCTGGCCTTGGAGACCGACCCGCAGGCCGCGATCGTGCTGAGCCTGGTGCTGCTGGCGGTCTGCACGGCGATCCTGGCGCTGCTGCGGGATCGGTGGGTGAGCGGCCCGTGACCGCCGGTCTGCAGGCCCGCCTGGTGGTGCGCCGCGGCGAGTTCGTCTTGGACCTGTCGTTGGAGGCCGCCGCGGGGGAGGTGGTGGCGCTGCTCGGGCCCAACGGCGCGGGCAAGACCACCGCGCTGCGGGCCCTGGCCGGGCTCGTCCCGCTCGCCGAGGGGCATGTCCGGCTCGACGGCGAGCCGGTGCACCGCCTGGCGGTCGAGCGGCGCCCGGTCGGCGTGGTGTTCCAGGACTATCTGCTGTTCCCGCACATGACCGCCCTCGACAACGTGGCGTTCGGCCCCCGCTGCCGGGGCGTGCCCCGGCGCCGGGCGCGCCGGCGGGCGGCCGAGTGGCTGCGGCGGGTCGGCCTGGAGGGGCATGAGGACCGCAGGCCGCGGGAGCTGTCGGGCGGGCAGGCCCAGCGGGTGGCGCTGGCCCGGGCGCTGGCCGTCGAGCCCCGGCTGCTGCTGCTGGATGAGCCGCTGGCCGCGCTGGACGCGCACACCCGGTCGCAGATCCGCTCCGGGCTGCGGCGGCATCTGGCCGACTTCGCCGGGGTGGCGATCGTGGTCACCCATGATCCGCTCGATGCGATGGCGCTGGCCGACCGGCTCGTGGTGGTGGAACGCGGCCGGCTGGTCCAGCAGGGGCCGCCCGCCGAGGTCGCCCGGCGTCCGCGCAGCGACTACGTGGCCCGTCTGGTGGGGGTGAACCTCTGTCGCGGACGGGCGGAGGGACGTCTGATCGCCCTGCACGGCTCGCCGGTCCGGTTGGAGACCGACCGGCCCGTGCAGGGGGAGGTGTTCGCGGCGTTCGCCCCCTCGTCCGTGGCGTTGTGCGCCGAACGTCCCGAGGGCGGCCCGCACGGCCGGTGGCGGGCCCGGGTGGAGGCCGTCGAGCGGCACGGGGACCGCATCCGGGTGGAGCTGGGCGGCCCGCTGCAGGCGTCCGCCGACGTCGCCCCCGCCGCGGTGGCCGAGCTCGGGCTGGTCGAGGGGAACGAGGTCTGGGCGAGGGTCGAGGCCGCGGAGGTCCGCGCCTACCCCGTCTGAGATCACACAGTTTGTGTGATTAGTCCGAGTCGTCCCGGGCACGTTCCAGATGAGTGACATCAGTCACAAACGGCTCCCGGGGCGGTAAAAACGGCTCGGATTGGTCCAGACCAAATGGAAAACATGTGCCGTTTTGTTCATCATGCAAAGATCCTGCGAACAGCATAAGGAGTTGCCCGTGTCCCGACAGGTACCCGGCCTCGATCAGGCCCCCACCAGTCACGCCGAGCTGGTCGACTGGGTGCGCCAGATCGCCGAGCTCACCAAGCCCGACCGGGTCGAGTGGTGTGATGGCTCGGAGGAGGAATGGAAGCGGTTGACCGACCTCCTCGTCGAGCAGGGCACCTTCAAACGCCTGAATCCCGACAAACGGCCGAACAGCTTCTACGCCGCCTCCGACCCCAGCGACGTCGCCCGCGTCGAGGACCGTACGTTCATCTGCTCCGAGCGGGAGGAGGACGCCGGCCCCACCAACAACTGGATCGCGCCGGCGGAGATGCGGGCCACCTTCGACAAGCTGTTCGACGGCTGCATGCGGGGCCGCACCATGTACGTGGTGCCGTTCTGCATGGGCCCGCTGGGCGGTGAGATCTCCCAGCTCGGCGTCGAGATCACCGACTCGGCCTATGTCGCGGTGTCGATGCGGATCATGACCCGCATGGGCACCCCGGCGCTGCGGCTCATCGAGGAGCGCGGCTCGTTCGTCAAGTGCGTCCACTCGGTCGGCGCCCCGCTGGAGCCCGGCCAGAAGGACGTGCCGTGGCCGTGCAACTCCACCAAGTACATCTCGCACTTCCCCGAGACCCGGGAGATCTGGTCTTACGGGTCCGGGTACGGCGGCAACGCGCTGCTGGGCAAGAAGTGTTACGCGCTGCGGATCGCCTCGACCATGGCCCGCGACGAGGGCTGGCTGGCCGAGCACATGCTGATCCTCAAGCTGACCCCGCCCGCCGGCGAGCCGCGTTACGTGGCGGCCGCGTTCCCGTCCGCCTGCGGCAAGACCAACCTGGCCATGCTGCAGCCGACCATCCCCGGGTGGAAGGTCGAGACCATCGGCGACGACATCGCCTGGATGCGGTTCGGGGAGGACGGCCGGCTGTACGCGATCAACCCCGAGGCCGGCTTCTTCGGCGTCGCCCCCGGCACCGGCGAGTCCACCAACGCCAACGCCATCAAGACCCTGTGGGGCAACAGCATCTTCACCAACGTCGCGCTCACCGACGACGGCGACGTGTGGTGGGAGGGGCTGACCGACGAGCCGCCCGCGCACCTGATCGACTGGCGGGGCAACGACTGGACGCCGGACTCCGGCACTCCGGCCGCCCACCCCAACGCCCGCTTCACCACTCCGGCCGGCCAGTGCCCGACCATCGCGCCCGAGTGGGAGGACCCCAAGGGCGTGCCGATCTCGGCCATCCTGTTCGGCGGTCGTCGCGCCACCGCCGTGCCGCTGGTGACCGAGTCCTTCGACTGGCAGCACGGGGTGTTCCTGGGCGCCAACGTGGCCTCGGAGAAGACCGCCGCCGCCGAGGGCAAGGTCGGCGAGCTGCGTCGCGACCCGTTCGCCATGCTGCCGTTCTGCGGCTACAACATGGGCGACTACTTCGGCCACTGGATCAAGATCGGCAAGCAGGCCGACCCGGAGAAGCTGCCGCGGATCTACTACGTCAACTGGTTCCGCAAGGACGACGAGGGCCGCTTCCTGTGGCCGGGCTTCGGTGAGAACAGCCGGGTCCTCAAGTGGATCGTGGAGCGGTTGAACGGGCAGGCCGACGCGGTCAAGACCCCGATCGGCCACGTGCCGACCAAGGACTCGCTGGACACCGAGGGACTGGACATCCCCGAGGCCGACCTGGACGTCCTGCTGTCGGTCGACGCCGAGGTGTGGCGGCAGGAGGCCGACCTCATCGCCGAGCACTTCAAGACCTTCGGCGACCACCTGCCCAAGGAGCTGTGGGAGGAGCACCGCGCCCTGGTGAACCGCCTCGGCTGAGCCGGACGCGGAGCCCGACGTCGGCCTGACGCGGGCCGGACGAACGGCCTCGGGCGCGCCGCGCTCCCCGCGGGGAGCGCGGCGCGCCCGTGCGAGCGTCCCGGGGCTCAGGGCGTCCGCGTCGCCTCCCGCCGGACCAGGCCGGGCTCGTCCGGCTCGATCCCCCAGGTGTAGATCCGGCGGGGATGGATGCGGATCAACTCCGTGCTCATGCCCGGCCGCGGCGGCTTCTGCCCGGTCAGCGCCTCGGCCTCGCCGCGGATCTCCATGCCGCGCACCCGCCAGGGGTCGGTGGAGACCAGTTCGTCGATCACCAGCGCGACCTGGGGGTTGCGCTGCACGTTGCGGAACTTGCGGGTGGACCCCAGCGCGCGGCCGCCGATGTCGAACGTCCCGGTCTCGGGGTTGTGGAAGAATCCGACCGGATTGTTCTGCGGCGCTCCGTCGCCGTCCACGGTGGCCAGCCGGCCGATCCGCTGGGTCTTGAGGAAGGCGCGTTCGTGCTCGGTGAGCTCCATGCCTCGATCCTCAGACCTCAACCATGGTTGAGGTCAAGTTAGAGTGAAGGCATGACGAAGTCCGCCCGTTCCGAGCTCACCGTGGGTCAGCTGGCCCGGCGCAGCGGAGTCGCCGTGTCCGCGCTGCACTTCTACGAGTCCAAAGGCCTGATCCGCAGCCGCCGCACGGCCGGCAACCAGCGCCGTTTCACCCGCGACACGCTGCGCCGAGTGGCGTTCATCCGGGTGTCCCAGCGGGTCGGGATTCCGCTCGCGGAGATCCGCGAGGCGCTGGCCCGGCTGCCGGAGGAGCGCACCCCCACCGTGGAGGACTGGGCGGCGCTGTCGGAGGCCTGGCGGCGCAAGCTCGATGAACGCATCACCCAGCTTCAGCGGCTGCGCGACCACCTGACCGACTGCATCGGCTGCGGCTGCCTGTCGCTGAGCGCCTGCGCCCTGGCCAACCCCGACGACCGGCTCGCCGAGGAGGGGCCGGGCCCGCACCGCCTGCTGGTCCGCTCCGCGGAGGAGCCCGCGAAGGGGGTCGCGAAGAAGCCCGCCGGGGAGCCCGCCGCGGAGGGGTGCCTCGGATCGGCCGCCGGATGACGCCCGCGGCGCCGGAGCCCTCGGGGCGGCCCGCTCCCGGCGGGCGCCCGGGACCGCGCCGCGGTCCCGGCCCGTGCGCCGCCGCCCGTTCCGGGGGACGCCGGGTCCCATCCGACGAGGGCGCCGCCCGTCAGCGGTGGTCCGCCAGGACGGCGTGGTGGTCGACGCCGTCGGCGGGCCGCGGATCGGTGTGCACGAGCGCGCCGTGCAGCCGGGGCAGGGCGTGCAGCAGGGCGTGCTCGGCGGCCACCGCCACCGCATGGGCCTCGACCGCGGTGGCCCGATGGTCCACGACCACCTCGCACTCGGCGCGCAGCCGATGCCCCAGCCAGCGGAGCCGGACCGCTCCCACCTCCAGCACCCCCGGCGTCCCGCGCAGCGCCTCCTCCGCCCGGTCCACCAGGGCCGGGTCGACGGCGTCCAGCAACCGGCCGCAGACCTCCCGGCCCGCCTGCCGCAGCACCGCGGCGATCGCCGCCGTGATCACCAGCCCGACCACCGGATCCGCCCACCGCCAGCCGACCGCGACCCCGGCGGCGCCCGCCAGGACGGCCAGCGAGGTGAACCCGTCGGCGCGGGCGTGCAGCCCGTCGGCGACCAGCGCCGCCGACCCGATCCGGCGGCCCACCCGGATCCGGTACCGGGCGACGACCTCGTTCCCGACGAACCCCGCCAGCGCCGCCCCGGCCACCGCCGGCAGATGATCCACCGGCGCCGGCTCCAGCAGCCGGCGGACCGCCGTCCAGCCCGCCGCCGCGCACGACAGCCCGATCATCACGGTGATCAGCACCCCCGCCAGGTCCTCGGCGCGTCCGTACCCGTAGGTGAAGCGGCGCGACGGCGGGCGGCGCGCCAGCCAGAACGCGACCCCCAGCGGGACGGCGGTCAGCGCGTCGGCTCCGTTGTGCAGGGTGTCCCCCAGCAGCGCCGCCGAGCCCGACACCGCGACCACCACGGCCTGGAGCAGCATGGTGAGCCCCAGCCCGGCGACGGAGATCCACAGCGCCCGCATGCCCTCGGCGGCCGACTCCATCTGCCGGTCCACCCGGTGCCCGGGCCCGTGGGAGTGCCCGTGGACGTGCGGCCGCAGCAGACGGGCGATCCGCCCGTGCCCGTGGCGGTGATGTCCCATGGCGCCAGGATGACGCAGCGGGCCCGCTGCAGCACCTCGACGACAGCGCAGGTCACGCTGTTGCACATGACGTGCGGCGCGGGCCCGCGGGTCACTGCTCGGGCCCGACCCGCACCCGCCCCGAGGGGTCGGTGCGGCGCGGCGCCGGCGCCCGGCCGTGCGGCTGGGTCGGGCTCGGCAGGGAGGGCGCCTGCGGCACCGCCAGTCGCACCGGGTCCTCGCCCAGCTCGAACTCCTCCCCGTGGTGGGAGATCCGCAGCGGCGGCCCCTCGTGCAGCTCGTACAGCGCCTTCTCCGCGGTCACCGTGACGCACAGCCGCCGCCCCCGGTACCGGATCCGGAACGACAGCCGGCTGATGCCGCCCGGCAGCCGCGGCGCGAAGCTCAGCCGCCCCCGGCGGATCCGCATCCCGCCGAACCCCGCCACCAGGGCGTTCCACGCGCCCGCCAGCGACGCCAGATGCAGCCCGTCGCGGGTGTTGCCGGCCAGGTCGTGCAGGTCGATCAGGGCCGTCTCGCCGAGGTAGTCGTGCGCCAGGTCCAGATGACCGACCTCGGCGGCGATCACCGCCTGGGTCTGCGCCGACAGCGAGGAGTCCCGCACCGTGATCGCCTCGTAGTAGGCGAAGTTGCGGCGCTTGTGCTCCTCGGTGAACGCCTCCCCGCACAGGTGCATCGCCAGCACCAGATCCGCCTGCTTGACCACCTGTTTGCGGTACAGGTCGAAGTACGGGAAGTGCAGCAGCAGCGGGTACTGGTCCGGCCTGACCCGGGCGAAGTCCCAGCGGGCGTGGTTGGTGAACTGCTCGCTCTGCGGGTGCACGCCCAGCCGTTCGTCGTAGGGGATCAGCATCGCGTCGGCCGCGTCCCGCCAGGAGGCCGCCTCCTCGGTGGTCACCCCCAGCCGGTCGGCGACCTCGGGATGCCGCATCGCCGCATCGGCCGCGGCCCGCAGATTACGCCGCGCCATCAGGTTCGTGTACACGTTGTTGTCGGCCAGGGCGCTGTACTCGTCCGGGCCGGTCACCCCGTCGATCCGGAAGCCGCCGTGCACGTCGTGGTGGCCCAGGCTGCGCCACAGCCGGGCGGTGGCCACCAGCAGCTCCACGCCGATCTCCCGCTCGAACTCGGTGTCCTCGGTGGCGTCCACATAGCGCACCACCGCGTCGGCGATGTCGGCGTTGACGTGGAACGCCGCGGTGCCGGCCGGCCAGTAGCCCGAGCACTCCTGCCCGCGGATCGTCCGCCAGGGGAACGCCGCCCCCTCCAACCCCAGCGTCCGGGCCCGCTCCTCGGCCAGCGGCAGCGTCATGTGCCGCCACGCCAGCGCGTCCGCCGCCGCGGTCGGGAACGTGTAGGTCAGCACCGGCAGCACGAACGTCTCGGTGTCCCAGAACGCGTGTCCGTCGTAGCCCGGACCGGTCAGTCCCTTGGAGGGGATCATCCGCCGCTCGGCCCGCGCCCCGGCCTGCAGGATGTGGAACAGCGCGAACCGCACCGCCTGCTGCACCTCCGGGTCGCCGTCGACCTCCACGTCGGCGCCCGCCCAGAATTCGTCCAGGAAGTCCCGCTGCTCCTGCAGCAGCCCCTCCCAGCCGGTCAGCCGGGCGTCCGCCAGCGCCGCCACCACCTGGTCGTGCAGCGCCGGGCGGGACCGTCGGCTGGACCAGCCGTAGGCCAGGTACTTGACGATCCGCAGCCTCTGCCCCGGGCTGAGCCGGGTGGCCACGGTGACCCGGCCGACGTCGGGGAAGCTCTCGGCCTCGGTCGACAGCTTCTCCGGGCCGTAGATCTCGTGGGTCATCCCGGCCGCCATCCGCAGCCCGCTGCGACGGGTGCGGTGCACCAGCACCACCCGCCGCCCGTTGGACACGTGCTCCTCCGACACCAGCGGATGCTCCAGCATCGCCGCCATCCGCGGGTCGTTGCCCAGATAGGGCGTGGACTCGTTGGCGACCAGCTCCGACTGCACCACGATCCGCACCGGCCTGTGCACCGGCTCCACCTCGTAACAGATCGCCGCGATCGCCCGCTGGGTGAGCGACACCAGCCGGGTCGAGGTGACCCGCACCGTGTCGTCGGCCGGGGAGCGCCACTCCACCAGGCGCGTCAGCGTCCCGGCGCGCATGTCCAGCTCGCGCTCGTGCCGGTTGAGGCGGCCGTACCGCACGTCGAACGGCTCGTCGTCGACCAGCAGCCGGATGATCTTGCCGTTGGTGACGTTGATGACCGTCTGCCCGGACTCCGGGTAGCCGTAGCCGGCCTCGGCGTACGGCAGGGGGCGCAGCTCGAAGAAGGAGTTCAGGTAGCTGCCCGGGATCCCGTGCGGCTCACCCTCCTCCAGGTTGCCGCGGAGCCCGATGTGCCCGTTGGCCAGGGCGAACACCGACTCGCTCTGGGCCAGCCGGTCCAGGTGCAGCTCGCGTTCGCGCACGCACCACGGATCGACCTCGTACACCGGTCGGGGGAACGCCGGGGTGATCGTCGCATCGGTCATCAGGTCTCCAACAGCTCGCCCAGATCGTCCACCACGATGTCGGCTCCGTGCTCGCGCAGCGCCTCGCCGTGCCCCCCGCCGACCCGGTCGACTCCGACGACCAGCGCGAACCCGCCGGCCCGGCCGGCGGCCACGCCCGCCAGGGCGTCTTCGAACACGGCCGCCCGCCCCGGTTCGACGTTCAGCGCGCGGGCCCCCTCCCAGAACATGTCGGGGGCGGGCTTGCCGGGCAGGTTCCGCTCCTGGGCGGTCACCCCGTCGACCCGGGCGTCGAACAGGCCGGTCAGCCCGGCGACCCGCAGCACCTGGGCGGTGTTGGCGCTGGAGGACACCACCGCGGTGCGCAGCCCGCGGCCCCGGATCGCCCGCACGAACGCCACCGCGTCGGGGAAGACGGTCACACCCCGCTCCTCCAGCAGCCGCAGCACCAGATCGTTCTTGCGCGCGCCCAGCCCGCGCACGGTGAGCGCGCCGGGCGGGTCGTCGGGGGAGCCCTCGGGCAGCCGGATGCCGCGCGAGGCCAGGAACGCGCGGGTGCCGTCCGCCCGCCTCTTGCCGTCCACGTACCGGGGGTAGTCGGTGGCGGGGTCGAACGGCACGAACGGCCCGCCCTCGCGCGCGGCGCGCTCGCGCAGGAACTCGTCGAACATCCGCTTCCACGCGGCCGCGTGCACTGCCGCCGTGTCCGTCAGCACCCCGTCCAGGTCGAACAGGCAGGCGCGCAGATCGCTGGGGAGCATCGTCCTCCTCGCTGGGCGGCAGAGGCCTCGTTTGTCGACCCATGCCTACCCCTTGACGTCGATGCCGAACGGGCCGGGGCCCGGTCGCGTAGAACGGAGGAGGTCGCTTCGACGAAGAGGGGAAGCTGCAGATGGCACAGGCGCGCATCGGCGTCACCGGCTTGGCGGTGATGGGCCGGAATCTGGCCCGCAATCTGGCCCGGCACGGTCATCCGGTGGCCGTGCACAACCGCACCGAGGCCCGGACCAAGGCGCTGATCGAGGAGTTCGGCCACGAGGGGACGTTCGTTCCGGCCTCCACGCCGGAGGAGTTCGTGGCGGCGCTGGAACGCCCCCGCCGGCTGGTGATCATGGTCAAGGCGGGCGCCCCCACCGACGCGGTGATCGAGGAGTTCGCGCCGCTGCTGGCGCCCGGCGACATGATCGTGGACGGCGGCAACGCGCACTTCGCCGACACCCGCAGGCGCGAGAGGGCGCTGCGGGAACGCGGCATCCACTTCGTCGGCGCCGGCATCTCCGGCGGCGAGGAGGGGGCGCTGCACGGGCCCAGCATCATGCCGGGCGGCTCGGCCGAGTCCTACCGGGAGCTGGGGCCGCTGCTGGAGGACATCGCCGCCGAGGCGGACGGCGAGCCCTGCTGCGCGCACGTGGGCCCCGACGGGGCGGGCCACTTCGTCAAGATGGTCCACAACGGCATCGAGTACGCGGACATGCAATTGATCGGCGAGGCGTACGACCTGCTCAGACGGGCCGCCGGACTGGGGCCCGCGGAGATCGCCGAGGTGTTCCGCGCCTGGAACGGCGGACGGCTGGAGTCGTACCTGATCGAGATCACCGCCGAGGTCCTCGCGCACACCGACCCGGCCACCGGCGCCCCCTTCGTGGACGTGGTGCTGGACCGGGCCGAGCAGAAGGGCACCGGCCGCTGGACCGTGCAGACCGCCCTGGACCTGGGCGTTCCGGTGAACGGCATCGCCGAGGCGGTGTTCGCCCGATCGCTCTCCGGCCACGTGCCGCTCCGCGAGGCCGCCCGCCGCCTGCCCGGACCGACGCCGGGGCGGCCGGTGGACGCCGACGTGTTCGCCGACGATGTGGAGCAGGCCCTGTACGCCTCCAAGATCGTCGCCTATGCGCAGGGATTCCACCAGATCCAGGCCGGCAGCGACGAGTACGGCTGGAACATCGACCTCGGGCGGATGGCCGCCATCTGGCGCGGCGGATGCATCATCCGCGCCCGTTTCCTGGACCGCATCCGCGCCGCCTACCAGGCCGATCCGCGCATCCCGACCCTGCTCGCCGACGAGCACTTCGCCGACGCCGTCGGCGCCGCCCAGAGCGCCTGGCGCCGCGTCGTCGCCACCGCCGCCGAGCTGGGCGTCCCGGTGCCCGGTTTCTCCAGCGCCCTGGCCTACTACGACGCGCTGCGCGCCGAGCGGCTGCCGGCGGCCCTCATCCAGGGGCAGCGCGACTTCTTCGGCGCCCACACCTACCGCCGGGTCGACCGCGCGGGCTCTTTCCACACCCTCTGGAGCGGCGACCGCTCCGAGGTCGAGGCCTGACCGGCCCGCGTCGCCCCCCGGGCACGGCGCCCGGGGGCGACGCGGGCGTCTCATGTCCCGGTCCGCTCCTGGACGATCGTCCACCGTCCGACCGCCCGGTACGCCGAGTCGTGGAGGCCGCATCCGTCACCGGGCCGCCGGGCGTGGGGCTTCAGGCGTCCGCTCCGGCACCGCAGGATGCGTCCCGGCTCCCGGCGGCCTTCCCGCCGAAGACGGTCTCGCCCGCCTCCCGGGCACGAATTTCACGGCACCCCTTTTCGGTGCGTTCTCTGAGCTTTCCATCCTCTCGGTGAAGTTTTTGTCGAGGATTTCCGTGACGCTCGCCCGGCTTTTGTGAGGAGTCCGCTCCGTCGAAATCCCCGACTCGGGGTGCGTGCGGGTGCGCGTCCGGGACGGGTCAGAGGCGGCAGCTGATCTCCATGCCGTCCCCGACGGGGAACGTCACGCTGTGGTAGCCGTTGGCGGGATCGCGGACGTACTCCAGACAGGGCGCCAGCTCGCGCATGGTGACGTCGTCGGCGACGACGAGGGCTCCGGGCGTCAGTCGCGGCTCCAGCAGCCGCAGCACCGGCAGGCAGAGCTCCTTCCAGCCGTCGAGGAGGACGAACCCGACGGGCTCCTCGAGGGTCGCCAGGGTCTCCAGCGCGTCTCCCTCCAGGACGGTGATCACATCGTCCAGGCCGGTCTCGGCGAAGGTGCGGCGCGCCGCGGCGATCTTGTCCGGGCTGAGCTCCGTGGTCACCACGCGTCCGATGCCGTTGTCGCGCACCGCGGCGGCCAGGAACAGGGTGGAGATCCCGAACGAGGTGCCGAACTCCACCACGGTGGCCGGGCGGGCGGCGCGCACCAGGGCGTAGAGCAGCCTGCCTCCCGCCTCGGAGACGGGCATGTAGACGTCCGCGGCGGCGTCGACGCGTTCGCGCGTGGTCATCGCGGCGAAGGCGTCGAGATCGGCGCGGGCCATGACCTCCTTGTCGCGGTCGGCGGCGGTGAACATCCGGTCGAGTGCGTTCGCGACCCGCGGGTCGGCGAGCGTGCTGATGTGCGTCATGCCCATCAGACTAGACGCAACGTTGCGTCTAGTCTAGGCGGTCTATCCTGCCGGGCGAGGGAGGGAGCATGACAGGCGCAGCGCACACCGCCCGGCCGGAATCGACCCGGCGGCACCACGGCAACCGGTACGGCCGCAGCGAGCAGGCCCGTCGGGCCGTCCTGGAAGCGGCCGACGACCTGCTCGTGGAGAAGGGGTTCGCGGGAGTCACGATCGAGGGCATCGCCGCGCGCGCCGGGGTCGCCAAGCAGACCGTCTACCGCTGGTGGAAGAGCAAGACCGACATCCTGGTGGAGGCGTTCCTGCAGGACCTGACCGAGGACCTGACCCCGCCCGACCATGGCGACCTCGACCGTGACCTGCGCACCCACCTGCGCTGGCTGGCCTTCTTCCTCGGCCGCACCGACGCGGGCGCCGTGTTCCGCGCGCTGATCGCCCAGGCCCAGCACGATCCGGCGTTCGCCGCCGACTTCCGCGCCCGCTGCCTCGACCGGCAGCGCGCCGTGGACCGCCTGCCGCTGGAACGCGCGGTGCGGCGCGGCGAGCTGCCCGCCGACCTGGACGTGGCCGCCGAGACCGAACGGCTCGTCGGCCCCGTCTACTACCGCATCCTGGTCACCGGCGAACCGGTGGACGAGGACTTCATCGACGGGCTGGTCGACGCCTTCCTCGGCGGCCTGCGCTGACCCGGGCCGGAGCCGGACGAACACCTCGGGCCGCGGATCCCGGCCACGGCGAGGGCGGCCGCCGCGTCCTCTCGCATATCACCGCACCGGCCCGCCGCGCCCCGTCCCGAGGGGGACCGGCGCCCGGACCGCCTGCGCTCAGGCGGGCTTCACCTCACCTCCAGCCGGAAGAGGCGGTCCACGCTGTTCCGGCAGAACTCCCGCTCCAGCAAGCCGTACGATTCGGCCACCGCGTTCAGGTGGTCCGCGAGCGGGTCGTCGCCGAGGGCGTCGAGGAGGCGCAGGCTGTCCAGCAGCGCCTCCGCCCTGGCCAGATGCTCATGCCAGCAGCGGTCCAGCACCCTCAGGAGGACGAGCCGTCCCAGCGCCCGCATCACCTCCGAGCCGAACCGGTCCTCCCGGCGTCGGTACGCCTCGGCGACGTCGTCCCGCAGGCGCGCGGCGACATCGGTCCGCCGGGGGGCGCGCATCAGCTCGTCCGCCGTCGTCGAGATCGGGCACACCCGGTGCAGGCGGTCGAGCGCGTCCTCGACGTCCTCGCGGCCCAGTGTTCGGGGCAGCCCGTGGAGCTCCTGCTCGACGAACTCCGCCAGCAGGTCCTCGATCATCGAGGAACAGTCCTCCTCCGCCAGCACGGCGGCGCGTCGGGAAGCCGTCTCCCTCCGCTGCAGATCCACCGTGTGGAGGAAGACGACATCCTCCTCGAAGTGCTCCGGGGCGCGGGCACTGCGCGGGCCGCCCTCCGCCGGGCGGCGGGAGGGGATCGGCACCACCGTCACGCCGTAGCAGCGCCGGAAGATCTCCGCCTCCGGTGCGGCGTCGGTCGAGACGCCGCACACCCCCTCGTACTCGCGCAGCACCCCGACGGCCGAGATCTTCTTCACCGTGATCTCCTCGTCGGGCGCGGGCTCCTCCTTCTCGGCGAACTCCCGCGCCCGGAGGACCGCGGCCGTCAACGCCAGCGGCACCGCGTTCTCGATCGGGTCCAGGTCGTCGACCTCCAGCAGCTCCCGGAGCTTGGCGATCCCCGGTTCCCGCAACCGGACCAGCCGCCTGATGCGGTCGACGGCGTAGTCTCCGGCCTCCCTGCTCAGCGACCGGGCGGCGCGGATCCACTCGGCCCGCCGCTCCACGGCCTCCTGAGGCGCCGCGGCGGAGAGTCGCAGCTCGCGGCGGAGCTCATCGATGAACCACGTGCGCGCGTCGTCCACGACGGCCACGCCCAGACCGCGTTGGACGACCTCGGAGGGGTGGGAGGCCATGTCGTCCCGGAGCAGGTCGAAGCCGATCTGGTCGAGGGAGCCGTAGACGACGTCGGACGCGTACGCCTCACGGCGCGCCGCCTGCTCCAGGTCCGGCCGGATCAGGCCGATGTCGACCCCGAGCGCCCGGTAGACCGGCTCCAGCCGGCGGACGGCCTGCTCGGCCCGGTGATCGTCGGAGGTGAGAACGTGCACCGCGGAGCCCTCGAGAGCCCACAGATAGGCGGGCGGCGCGCAGGCCAGGGTCTTGCCCTCGCCCGCGGCCATGTCGGCGATCGCGCCGGCCGCCATCGCCGCCCCGGCCATGATCTGCTCCTCATGCAGGCGCAGCCCGAGCGTGCGTCGCACCGCCTCCCGGACGGCCGCGAACGCCTCGACCGCCAGGTCGGACAGGTCCTCCCCGGCCGCGATCCGCTCTCGGTATGCCCCCGTCAGGGCGGCCAGGTCGGCGTCGGAGAGCGTTCGGAACTCCGGTTCCCGGGCGGCGACCCGCTCGGCGATGGAACGACACTGAGAGGACAGCCGGCGCGCAGAGATCCGCCCGACCCACCTGTTCACCGTCTCGGCCACCATCGCCCGCCGTCCTTGACAACCCGATTTGACATCGATGGTAAGCAAGCGTCCACGCTTTGGGCAGCGAATAATCGAGGGCGGATGAGAGCGCACTTCATCCCCGGACGGATTCGTGCGGACCGGGGACGCGCAGGGCCTTCACAGCCGCCGTCCGAAGGGCGCGGACGATCCGGAGCAGGGGTCCGCGGATGCGGACCGGCGCGTTTCGATCGTCTTAACCCGAGTCCTGACGGGACCTTGACACGCCGTGCCCCGGTGGTGCGCGCCTCAGCGTGATCACTCGACCTTCCGGCCCTCCGAAACGATGATCGTCGGGCCTTTCCCGACCGGTGTCCGGCACGATGCGGAGACCGCGGGCCGGTGGCTTTCCGGTGCCGCGGCGAGGCGCCCGGCCCCGCATCGACGCCGCCCTCGACGGCCGGCGTCCGCCTCGACGGCGAAGAAGACGAGGCGCCCGTCCGGTCGCGGGGCGGCGGCCGGCAGGAGCCCCCGCCGACACCGGCCTCCGCCCGCGACGGACGTCCGGCGACGCCGCGTGCGAAAGCCGCCCTCCCTCACGGGCCGTCGCCGCCGGAGACCGGACAGGGCGGCCCGGGGCTCCGCACGGCGGCGCTCATGGGCGTCGCGGCCGGGGCCGCGGACGGCGCGGGGCGATGAGGGGGCGGGAGGAGGGCGAGAGGAGATCGTGTCGTGGGCACCCCGCGGCCCCGGGCAGGATGGGAGCGTGAGTCTCATCGATCGATTGCCGCCCCCCGCCCACGCCGATCCCGACACCCTCTACGAGAGATTCCAGGAATGGGTGTCCGAACGCGGGATCACGCTGTACCCGGCGCAGGAGGAGGCGTTGATCGAGGTGGTGTCGGGATCCAACGTGATCCTGTCCACCCCCACCGGGTCCGGCAAGAGCCTGGTGGCCGTCGGAGCGCACTTCGCCGCGCTGGGACGGGACGAGGTCAGCTTCTACACCGCGCCGATCAAGGCGCTGGTGTCGGAGAAGTTCTTCGACCTGTGCGAGGTGTTCGGCAGCGAGAACGTCGGCATGATGACCGGGGACGCCAGCGTCAACGCCGACGCCCCCATCATCTGCTGTACCGCGGAGGTGTTGGCGAACATCGCGCTGCGGGACGGCGCCGACGCCGACATCGGCACCGTGATCATGGACGAGTTCCACTTCTACGCCGAGCCGGAGCGCGGCTGGGCCTGGCAGGTGCCGTTGCTGGAGCTGCCGCAGGCGCAGTTCCTGTTGATGTCGGCGACGCTGGGCGACGTCAGCCACTTCGAGAAGGACCTGACCCGGCGCACCGGCCGTCCCACCGCCGTGGTCACCTCCGCCGAACGGCCCGTCCCGCTGGAGTACGAGTACCGCCTCACCCCGCTGCACGAGACCATCGAGGACCTCCTCAAGGCCGACAAGGCCCCCGTCTACGTGGTGCACTTCACCCAGGCCGCGGCGGTGGAACGGGCGCAGGCGTTGATGAGCATCAACGTCTGCACCAAGGAGGAGAAGGCCGAGATCGCCGAGATGATCGGCGACTTCCGCTTCACCACCCGCTTCGGCCGCAACCTGTCGCGGTTCGTGCGGCACGGCATCGGGGTGCACCACGCCGGGATGCTGCCCAAGTACCGACGGCTGGTGGAGCGCCTGGCCCAGGCCGGGCTGCTCAAGGTGATCTGCGGCACCGACACCCTCGGCGTCGGCGTCAACGTCCCCATCCGCACCGTGGTGTTCACCGCGCTGAGCAAGTACGACGGGCAGCGGGTGCGGCGGCTGCGGGCCCGCGAGTTCCACCAGATCGCCGGACGGGCCGGCCGCGCCGGGTTCGACACCATCGGATATGTGGTGGCCCAGGCCCCCGAGCACGTGATCGAGAACGAGCGGGCGCTGGCCAAGGCCGGCGACGATCCCAAGAAGCGCCGCAAGGTGGTGCGCAAGAAGCCCCCCGAGGGTTTTGTGTCCTGGAACGAGGACACCTTCCGCAAGCTGCAGAGCGCGCCGCCGGAGCCGCTGCAGTCCCGCTTCAAGGTCACCCACGCCATGCTGCTGTCGGTGATCTCCCGGCCCGGCAACGCCTTCCAGGCGATGAAGAAGCTGCTGACCGACAACCACGAGCCGCGCGAACGGCAGCGCAGGCACATCAGCCAGGCCATCGCCATCTACCGGTCGCTGCTGGCCGGGGGAGTGGTCGAGCAGCTGGAGGAGCCCGACGAAGAGGGCCGCTACGCCCGGATCACCGTCGACCTGCAGGAGGACTTCGCCCTCAACCAGCCGCTGTCGACGTTCGCGCTGGCCGCCTTCGAGCTGCTGGATCGCGCCTCCCCCACCTACGCCCTGGACGTGCTGTCGGTGATCGAGGCGACGCTGGACGACCCGCGGCAGATCCTGGCCGCTCAGGAGAACAAGGCCCGCGCCGAGGCCGTCGCCCGGATGAAGGCCGAAGGGCTGGAGTACGAGGAGCGCATGGAGCGGCTCCAGGACATCACCTACCCCAAGCCGCTGGAGGAGGAGCTGCAGGCCGCCTACGACGTCTACCGGCGCGGCCACCCGTGGGTGAGCGACCACCCGCTCTCGCCCAAGTCGATCGCGCGGGACATGTACGAGCGGGCGATGACGTTCGTGGAGTACATCGGCCACTACGAGCTGGCCCGCGCGGAAGGGCTGCTGCTGCGCTACCTCTCCAGCGCCTACAAGGCCCTGCAGCAGACGGTGCCGGAGTCGATGAAGACCGAGGAGCTGGTCGACCTCATCGAGTGGCTGGGCGAGCTGGTCCGCCAGGTCGACTCCAGCCTGCTGGACGAGTGGGAGCAGCTGACCAATCCCGCCGCGGCCGCCGCCGAGGGGCCCGAGGAGGTCGCCGACTCCCCGGCCGCCAAGGTCACCGCGAACACGCGCGCGTTCCGGGTGCTGGTGCGCAACGCGATGTTCCGGCGGGTGGAGCTGGCCGCCCTCGAACGGTACGACGAGCTGGGCGAGCTGGATCCGGAGTTCGGCGCGCAGGCGTGGGAGGAGGCGATGCGGGCCTACTACGCCGAGCACGAGGAGCTGCTGACCGGACCGGACGCCCGAGGGCCTCAGTTGCTGATGATCGAGGAGGCGCCGGAGGAGGCGCTGTGGCGGGTCCGGCAGATCTTCGACGACCCGGCCGGCGATCACGACTGGGGCATCACCGCCGAGGTCGACCTGGCCGCCTCCGACGAGGAGGGCACCGCGGTGATCAGGGTGCTGTCGGTGGATCGGATGTGACCGCGCCCTCGCCGGTCAGGGCCGATGGCCGACTCCGGTGGTCAGCTCCCGGACCCGCGCCGGACCGCCGGTGTCGGGCGACAGCGGCGGGGTGTCCATCCCGGCGCCCTCCCGCAGCCCGCGCAGGAACTCCGCCAGCGTGTCCAGCGAGCCGTACCGGGGCGTCCAGCCCAGTTCCCGCCGGGCCCGGCCGGTGTCCATGATCGGGATGTGCCGGGCCAGGTCGAACAGCTGCGGCGAGGCGGGCACCAGGCCGAGCCCCCAGCCCGCCGCCAGCAGCGCCCGCACCCCCGCCGCCGGGACCCGCACCGTGCGCGCCCCCAGCAGCGAGGCCAGCTCCCGGGCCCCCACCGCCGGGTCCGCGGCGAGGTTGAACGGGCCGCGCGCATCGCCGGTGATCGCCAGCCGGTACGCCTCCCGGGCGTCGTCGGCGTGCAGGACCTGGAACCGCAGCCCCGGGAAGTCCGGCACCACCCGGATCGCGCCCGGTCGTGCCAGCCGGGCGGGCATCAGCGGCCCCATGAACAGCCGCCGCTGTTGGGCCGCCGATTCGCGCTTGAAGATGAAGCCCGGTCGCATCCGCACCACGCGGCAGCGGGGGTTCAGCACCTGGAAGCTGTCCAGCAGGCGTTCCACGTACGCCTTCTCCCGGCTGTAGGCGGCCGTCGGCCAGCCGTGGGTCTGCCAGTGCTCGTCGACGGGACGGTCCTTCGGGCCGGGGGAGTAGGCCCCCACCGACGAGGCGTACACCAGCGCGGGGACCCCCGCGTCGGCGACCGCCCGGAACACCCGGGCGCTGCCCACCACGTTGTTGCGCCAGGTGACCATCGGCCGGTGGGTGGGCTGGAACAGCCACGCCAGGTGCACCGCCACGTCGGCGCCGCGCAGCAGCGGCACCAGGTCGGCGGCGGTGACGTCGGCCTGCGCCCACTCGGTCTTGTCGGCCGTCCACCGCGGCCTGCGTCGCGCCACCCCGAGGATCGAGGTCACCTGCGGGTCGGCGGCCAACGCCTCGATCAGGCTGGTGCCGACGTTGCCGGTGGCGCCGATGACGACTACTCGCATCGGTCCTCCTCCATGCGTCGTCCCGGCCGGCGTCCCGCCGGCCGGGTCACGGGTCCGGGCGGCCGCATCGGTCCCGGCGCTCAAGGCCGCCTCTCCTCGTCGACGTGCGAGCGCCCTACCCGCCCATCGCCCGGGCATGCATCCCCGCGCCGCCCGTCCGCGGCCGGGGTCAGCCGCTCCCCCGGCCGCACCGGCTCAGCAGCAGGAGGGCGATGTCGTCGCTGATGGGGTCGCCGTGGCGGTCGTGCCGCAGCAGGTCGTCGGCCAGTTCCTCGACCGGCCGCGATCCGGCCCGCGACAGGGCCTCGGCCAGCTCCGCGATCGCCTCGTCCAGGCCGACGCCCGGGGACTCCACCAGCCCGTCGGTGTACAGCACCAGCGCCGATCCCTCAGGGAAGGGCGCCTCCACCGTCGGGTAGTCGCGGTCCGGCTCGATGCCCAGCAGCAGCCCCGGCTCCACCGGCAGCACCTCGGCGCCCCCGTCGGGGCGGCGCAGCAGTGGCGGCGGGTGCCCGGCCGAGGCCAGGCAGGCGGTGTGCGCCTTCAGGTCGATCTGGGCGTACAGGCAGCTGGTGAACAGACCCGGATTGAGGTCGGTCAGCAGCCGGTTGGTGTGGGCGAGGACCTCGCCGGGGGAGGCGCCCGCGGAGCTGTAGGCGTGCACGGCGGTGCGGACCTGCCCCATCAGCGCGGCGGCGGTGACGTTGTGGCCCTGCACGTCCCCGATCACCGCGGCCGCGGCGGTGTCGTCCAGGCGGATCAGGTCGTAGAAGTCGCCGCCGATGTCCAGGCCCAGGGTCGTGGGCAGATACCGGGCGCCCACCTCCAGCCCCGGCAGGTCGGGCAGCTCGGTGGGCAGCAGGCTGGCCTGCAGGCCGTGGGCGAGCTGATGCTTGGCGTCATAGAGCTGGGCGCGTTCCAGGGCCTGGGCGATGAGACCGGCCAGGGAGCTGAGGATCGCCCGCTCCTCCACCGGGAACGGGTGCGGCCGGTCGTACGACAGCAGGCAGCAGCCGACCGAGCGGCCCGAGGTGATCAAGGGCAGGAACGCCCACGCCGACTTGCCGGAGAACCCGGGCAGCCCGGGATGGCTCCGCTCCATCTCCTCGGGGGAGGAGACGAAGCCGGGGATGCCGCTTTCCATCGCCCGCTTGAGCGGGGTCGACGCGGCGGAGCGGGACGCCTCCCAGGAGAGCTCGGGGGGTTCGTCGTCGTATCCGCGGTGCCCGATGATCCGCATCCGGTTGTTCTCGGACCGGAACAGCACCAGCCCCTGCGCCCCGAAGGCCGGCATGATCTGCTCGGCGACCAGGTCGAACACATCCTGCACGGTGATCGCCTCGGTGAGCGTGGCGGCGAGGTGCATCACCTGGTAGAGGACCCCGGCCCGGATCGGAGGGAACACGATCTCCTCCGTCTCCGGCCCGGCCTCTTCGCCGCCGTGCCCGGCGGCGGGGGTGATGCGGACGCTGACGCCGGTGGAGTCCGGCCACATCTCGAACGTCAGCCACCGGTTCGACGGGCGTCGCGCGGTGAACTTCACCGGTCGTCGGCTGACCAGCGCGGATCGGTACCGGTCCTCATAGGCGGGGTCGTACAGCCACGGCAGCGCCTCCCACGGCAGTCGGCCCAGCAGTTCGGCGGGGGGAAGGCCGAGCAGCCCGGCGGCCCGGGAGGTGATGAAGACGATCCTGCCCTCCAGGTCGAGCGCGCAGCATCCCTCCGGCAGCCGTTCGGCGAACGCCAGCGCCGCCGCCTCCTCCTCGGGCCCGGGCCGCCGGGAGGGCGGCGGGGGGATCAGCCTCGGCTCGGGGGAGGGCCGGACGGGGCGGCCGCCGTCGCTCGCCTCCTGCAGATGGCGGGCCAGCCGGCGGCAGTGGTCCTCCAGCCTCCGCCGTTCCCGCGGGGACGGCCGCGGCGGATGGGAGGACGGCCACAGCAGGAGCAGCACGCCCCAGTCGACGCCTCCGCCGGTGACGGGGAGGGCGGCGAGGCAGAACTGATACGGCAGGATCAGCGCGGCCCGGGGATAGCGGCGGACCAGCTCGGAATGGTTGGGTATCCACACCAGCCGGTGCTCGCGCAGCGCGTCGGTGGCGGGCGCCGGGGCGCCGATCGGCAGCCGCTTCCACGGGGCGACGATCTCGGGGTTGAACCCCAGCACCGTGGTCAGCCGCAGCACCCGCCCGTCCTGCTCCAGCAGGTACAGCAGCCCTATGGTGGCGCCGGCCTGCGTGATGATCCGGCTCACCAGCGGGTCGAGCCACTCGGCTCCGGTCTCAACGGCGTGAGCGGCCTTGTCCGGCATGCTCCCTCGCTCCCCCGATCCGGGCCGGACGCGGTGACCTCGGGGCCTGGGGGCGGGACCTCGGTCGTCATCGTCGGCGCCACCGCGAACGCTCCGTCAGCGCGGTATGCCCGGACGACGCACGGGGCACACCACCGGCTGGGTCAAACCCCCAGGGAACGGCGGTGCAGCTCACGGATGCGCGCGGCGAGCTCGGGCACCGGGCCGTCGACCACCGCGTCCGGCACCACCTCGCGGATCGGCAGCGGCCGGACCGGCGGCGCGGGCACGCCCCACTCGGCGAGCCAGCCGGACAACTGCTCGGCGGAGCTGGCGTACACGATCCGGCCCAACCCGACCCAGCCGTGCGCCGCGGCGCACATCGGGCAGTGCTCCCCGGAGGTGTAGACGGTGGCCGCGGCCCGCTCTCGAGGGGTCAGCGCACGCGCCGCCCACCGCGCGATCGCCAGCTCCGGATGCCGGGTGCGGTCGCCGGAGGCCACATGGTTGTGGTCCTCCAGCAGCACGGTGCCGTCCTCGGCGACGAGGATCGACCCGAACGGCTCGTCGCCCGCCGCCAGGGCCTGCTCGGCCAGCTCCACGCAACGCCGCAGATGACGCAGGTCCGTGTCGTTCACCATGGGCGCCTCCCCTCGAGCTCCCGCGGCATGGTAATCCGCATGGGCGGCGGGCGCCCGACGGCGGCCCGGGAAGCGAGGACGACCGACGGGCGTTCGGCCGGACATGAGCGTTTCACCGTCCGCCGAGAGGGCGGAGCTCCTGCGGTACGCGGCGTTCACCGCCGACCCCTCCGGGGGCAATCCGGCGGGGATCGTCCTGGACGCCGCCGGACTGGACGATGCGGCGATGCTCGCGATCGCCGCCGAGGTGGGCTACTCCGAGACGGCCTTCCTGACGCCGCCCCCCGAGGCGGGGGAGGGCCGCGCCTGGACCGTCCGCTACTTCAGTCCCAAGGCCGAGGTGCCGTTCTGCGGGCACGCGACGATCGCCGCCGCCGTCGCGCTGGCCGAACGCCTGGGGCCGGGCCCGCTGACGTTCCACACCCGGTCCGGGACGGTGCCGGTCGAGGTCGCCGTGGACCCCGACGGCAGGCCGGTCGCGACGTTGACCAGCGTCGAGCCGCATGTGACGGAGATCGACCGCACCGAGGTCGCCCGGGCGCTGGAGGCGTTGCGCTGGCGGGCCGATGAGCTCGATCCCGCCCTGCCGCCCCGGATCGCGTTCGCCGGGGCCAGGCATCTGGTGCTGGCCGCCGCCTCCCGCGCCCGACTGGCCGACCTGGACTACGACGCAGACCGCCTCGTCGGGTTCATGACCGACCACGACCTGACGACGGTGCATCTGGCCTGGCGCGCCTCGGCGGACGTCTTCCATGTGCGCGACCCGTTCCCGGTCGGCGGCGTGGTGGAGGATCCGGCGACCGGCGCCGCCGCCGCGGCGTTCGGCGCCTATCTGCGCGCCCTCGGCCAGGCGCCCCCTGACGCGGTGCTGACCCTGCATCAAGGGGAGGACATGGGGCGCCCCGGCGTGCTGCGGGTGGAGCTGCGCCCCGGCGACCCCCGTGTCCGGGTGTCGGGGACGGCGGTGCGCATCCGGGACTGACCGGGCGGTCCGGGCCGTCCGGTCAGCGGTCGGGCGGCCCGGGCGAGGTCATCCGGAGGAGCATGGTGCGCAGGAAGCCGCGGAACGCCTCCAGGTCCTCCGGCGAGGTCCCGGAGCGGTGGCCCTGGTGCCGCATCGGGTCGACGGTCTGCATGCCGCCGGTGAGATAGCCGTACACGCACCAGACCACGCTCCAGATCAGGAAGTCGGCGGAGACGTCCTCGGGGATCAAGGGGGCGACCGTCTCGCGGATGGTGAGCGCCAGCGGGCGGCTGTACAGCTGCTCCAGACCCGGAACGTCGGCGGCGTCCCCCATCCACCGGTGCTGCCACAGCGCGAGCACCCGCGGGTTGTTCGCGTAGAAGTCCAGGTAGGCGTCCAGCAGGTCGAGCAGGCCGGCGCGGGTCCCGTCGAACCGGGCCAGGACGGGCTCCAGAGCCCGCCGCTCGGCGTGATGGGCCCGCATCATCACCGTCCGGTACAGCTGCGGCCGGTCGCCCGCCTTGGCGACGAGAGTGGACACGTCGACCCCGGCCGCGTCCGCGATGAGTCCCGCCGAGACCCCGTCGTACCCCAGCTCGGCGAACAGTCGCTCGGCGGTGCCGATCAATCGTTCCACTTCGGGATCGGTATCCATGTGGTCACTGTAAGTGATTGACCGGCGGGGGTGTCGTCCGGACCGAGTCCGGGCCGGCGCGCACGGGGGAGGCGGCGGGGGGAGACGGCCGAGGAGAGCGCGCGTCGACGGCGACGATCGCGACGGGGACTGCTCCGGGGAGCGGCCCGCCTGCGGGCGTTCGGGGCCCTGAGGGGCGGGCCGGGCGCCCCCTCCGGCCCGTGCGGACCTGGGCCGTCGTCTGTGCACGGCGCGCCCGCAGTGGGACAATTCCGTGCATGGCGGGCCGCGCACGCGAACCGGGACGGTCGGTGACCTCGAAGGTCGTGGCCGTGCTGGGGGCGTTCGACGCGGCGCATCCCCGGCTCACCCTCACCGATCTGGCCCGCCGCAGCGGCCTTCCGCTGTCGACCGCGCATCGGCTGGTGGCGGAACTGGTGGACGCCCAGGTGCTGGCCCGCGCCCCCGACGGCCGGCTGAGGGTCG
Source organism: Thermomonospora catenispora (assembly GCF_006363815.1). GTDB lineage: Bacteria > Actinomycetota > Actinomycetes > Streptosporangiales > Streptosporangiaceae > Thermomonospora > Thermomonospora catenispora. Next base: position 135,839 of record NZ_RRYT01000006.1, on the reverse strand, counting down.
GGATGCGGCTGTGGGAGCTGGGCCAGCTCGCCACCGGGCGGCTGCACGAGGTCGCCCGCCCCTGGCTGCAGGAGCTGTTCGCCGCCACCGGGGAGAACGTCCACGTCGCCGTCCGCGACGGCATGGAGGTGCTGTACGTGGACAAGGTGTACGGCCGCCGGGCGGTCCCGATCGTCTCCCGGACCGGCGGTCGGCTGCCGATGCACCCCACCGGCGTGGGCAAGGTCCTGCTCGCCCACGAGCCGGACTGGTTCGTGAACGCCTACCTGGAGCGCGAACTGGAGCGCCCCACCCCTTACACGATCACCGAGCCGGGGCGGCTGGCCCGCGAGCTGGAGGCCGTGCGGGAGCGCGGGTACGCGCTGACCCACGAGGAGATGACGCTGGGCTCCTGCTCGGCGGCGGTGCCGGTCGCCGTGGACGGTCGGGTGGTGGCCGCCCTGGGGATCGTGTTGTCCTCCCGGCGGGCCCGGGAGCTGCCCCGGCTCATCGAACCGCTGCGGACCACCGCCGCGGCCATCGCCCGCGCCTGCGCCAGCCTCCCGGTGCCCTGAAGCCCGGCGCGGGTCCGCCGGCCTCGGCCCCTTCCTACACTGGGCGTCGGTCCAGGCAGGAGAGCGGCGGTCTTCATCCGCCGGTGGGGAGGCGCCCGTGCCCGACGGCGGCACCGTGCGGACGACGGCGGCGGTCTCGGCGGGCGGCATGGTGGGAGCGCTGGCCCGCTGGGGCCTCACCGAGGCGTTCCCGCATGCCCCCGGGGACTTCGGCTGGGCGATGTTCGCCGTCAACGTGTCGGGAGGTCTGCTGATCGGCGTGCTCATGGCGGTGATCACCTGCGGCCCGCGGGTGCATCCGCTGACGCGCCCGTTCCTGGGGGTCGGGGTGCTGGGCGGGTTCACGTCGTTCTCCGCCTACGCGCTGGACGTCCAGCGGGCGTTCCAGGCGGGGGCGCCCGGAACGGCGGTGACGTACCTGGTCGCGACCGTGGTGTGCGCGCTGGCGGCGGTGTACGCGGGGCTGCGGGCGACGCGCCCGCTGGTCCGCCGGGGCGGACGTCCATGACCGTCCTCTGGGTCCTGCTGGGGGCCGCGGTGGGCGCGCCGCTGCGCTATCTGGCCGACCGGTGGGCGCGGTCCCGTTTCGGGGACGACTTCCCCTGGGGCACGCTCGGGGTGAACGTGCTCGGCTCCGGGATGCTGGGTCTGCTCGCCGCCCTCCCCGCCGGCGCCGGCCTGACGGCGTTCGCCGGCGCCGGCCTGTGCGGGGCGCTGACCACCTATTCCACGTTCGGGTACGAGACGGTGCGGCTGCTGGAGGACGGCGCCCGCCGGCGGGCGCTGGTCTACGTCGTCGTCTCGGTCTTCGCGGCCCTGGCCGCGGCCGCCGCCGGAGCCGTCGTGGCGTCCTTCGTCGGGGCCTGAGGCCGGCCGGGCCCGCGGTGGCGCCGGCGGACGGCACGGCGCGATCCTCCGCCCGCCCCGACGGCGTCGGCCTTGCACCGCTGATTCAACAGGCGGGCGGGTCGGCGACGGCCGGAGCGCCGGCCGCGGGCCGGTCGGGGAGCAGGGCCGGGTCGCCGACAGGGCCATCACGGTGAGGAAGAAGACCGTCACCGCGACGACCGCCGCGGCCACGGCCACCGCGACGCGCGGAGGCCGCCACGAGGGCGGGGCGTCCGCCGCGGGCGCGTTCGAGGCCGCGAGGGCGCGCAGCAGCCGCTCCAGCTCGGGGTCGCCCTGCATCAGCTGCGTCTCGATCCGGTGCAGCGCCGTCCGTTCACGCCTGGTCAACCGCATTCCGCCCGCTCACCGCCCTTCCGATGCGCCCGTCGCACGGTCCGGGTCGTTACCCGTCGCGCATGCTCTGACACCTTCCGCGCCGACGGGGTCGTCGGATTCGGAGCGGCCGACGCCCGGTCCCGCCGCGGACGGCCCGCACCGGCGCCGGGGAGGCGGTCCCGAGCCCCGGCCGCCGCGGTCAGTTCGTCAACCAGCCCGGACTGACCAGGCCGGACTCATAGGCCAGCACCACCAGCTGGGAGCGGTCCCGCACGTCCAGCTTGGTCATGATCCGACTGACGTGGGTCTTGGCGGTGGCGGGGCTGAGCACCAGACGGGCGGCGATCTCGTCGTTGGTCAGGCCCGCCGCCACCAGCTGCATCACCTCGCGCTCGCGCTCGGTCAGGGCGTTCAGCCGGGGGTCGGGCCGGGGAGCGCGCGCCCGGGCGGCGAACTCGGCGATCAGCCGCCGGGTGACCGATGGGCTGATCAGCGCGTCGCCGCGGGCCGCCACCCGCACCGCGTGGATCAGCTCCTCCGGCTCGGTGTCCTTGACCAGGAACCCGCTCGCCCCGGCGCGCAGCGCCCCGTACACGTAGTCGTCCAGGTCGAACGTGGTCAAGATGACGACCCGCACCCCTTCAAGGCGCGGGTCGGCGATGATCCGCCGGGTCGCCTCCAGCCCGTCCGTCCCGGGCATCCGGATGTCCATGAGCACCACGTCCGGCCGCAGCTCGCGGCAGGCGGTCACGGCCCGCTCCCCGTCGGCGGCCTCGCCGACCACCGTGATGTCGTCCTCGTCCTCCAGGATCGACCGGAAGCCGGCGCGGACCAGCCGCTGGTCGTCGGCCAACAGAACCTTGATCATGATCGTGGGAGCACTCCGCTGCGGTGCGGCAGCCGGGCCCGGACGACGAACCCGCCGCCCGGCCGGGGGCCGGCGGTCAGCTCGCCGCCCAGCGCCCGCGCCCGCTCCCGCATGCCGGTGATTCCGCTGCCGGGGACGGCGCCGGCCCCGCCGACGCCGTCGTCGGAGATCTCCACCGTCACCGCGTCCGGCTCGCAGGCCAGGCCGATGGTGACGGTGCGGGCGCGGGCGTGCCGGGCCACGTTGGTCAGCGACTCCTGCACGATCCGGTACGCGGCCAGGTCCACCTCGGGCGGCAGCGGCCCCGAGCCCTCGTCGATCCGCGTGCGCACCCGCAGCCCTGTCTGCTCCGCGGCCCGGATCAGCTCGTCCAGCCTGGCCAGCCCGGGCGTCGGCGAGGTGGGGGCGTCCTCGCCGGTCCGCCGCAGCGCCCCGAGGGTGGCGCGCAGCTCCCGCAGCGCCTCCTGACTGGACTCCTTGATCGCCCCGAGCGCCTCCTCGGCCTGCGTCGGGTCCTTGGCGATCCGGTGCAGCGCCGCGCTGGCCTGCACGTTGATCAGCGACATGTGGTGGCCGACCATGTCGTGCAGCTCGCGGGCGATCCGCAGCCGCTCCTCACCGGCCGCCCGCTCCCGCGCCTCGCGGACGTAGATGTGGCGGCTGTGCGCGACCCAGCCGAGCGCCACCACGGCGATCAGCCAGCCGGCGAGCATGAACAACGCGACCCCGTTGATCTCGCGGTTGCCCGCCAGCGTGCCGACGCCCACGCCGATCAGGGTCAGCGAGCCCAGCGCGACCGCCGCCTGCAACCGTCCCACCGCCGCGATCGTGTAGAGCGCCACCATCAGCGCGATCATCAGCGGTCCGTCGTAGTCGCTGGTGACGTAGTACACGCCGGTGAGGACGAGCACCACCGTCCCGACGGCCACCGGATGCCGGCGGCGCAGGTACAGCGCCGCGCACGCCACGGTGATCAGAACGCATCCGACGACGGTGGTCGTCCAGGGTTCGCGCGGCCCGCCGAAGAACGCCCGGGCGGTGCCGGAGAGCGACGCGACGAACACGACGAGGGCCAGCGCCGCGTCCGCGGCGCGCCCGCGCGGCAGCCGCGACCGGAGGGAGCCGCCAGAGAGCATGTCCTCAGCTTAGGCCCGGACCGGTCCGAAGAACGCCGTCCCGCACCGGGTCGCAACCCCGGGAGTAGGGGCGACGGCGAGATCGCAACCCGTGGAGTACGACGGGTGTCCGCCGCAGGCCGATGCCCGGGCGGTGGACGTGCATCCACGCTGCGGACATGAACGCGAACTCGCCGTCCGGTCGGGCCACCCTCGTCGGGCTGCTCGTCGGCGGGGCCGTCGGATTCCTGCTGATCGAGCTGGTGGGCGTCTTCTTCACCTTCGTCCTGGGCCGCTCGCTCGCCTTCGACGGCACCGGCGAGCCGCCGCCCGCCGTCGTGGCGGTGCCGGTGGCCTGCGCCGTGATCGGCGCGATCGTCGGGGCCCGGCTGACCGGTCGCGGCCCTCATTCCGGAAAACGAGGTTGATGCTCATGACGATGACTCACGGCCCGGCCGCGTCGGCCGGGTCCGCCGACCCCGCGGCGCGGGACGCCCCCCGCGCCGGCCTGTTCGGGCGGCTGGCCGCCTGGTCGCAGCGGCACCGCTGGGGCGCGCTGCTGCTGTGGGTGCTGGTGGTGGCCGCCGTCACCGTCGGCTCCCAGGCGGCCGGCAGCGACTACCGCAACGACTTCTCCCTGCCCGGCACCGATTCGCAGGCCGCCACGGACCTGCTGACCGAGCACGGCTCGCTGCAGGCCGGGGACAGCGTGCAGATCGTCGTGCACAGCGAGCGCGGGCTGGCCGGGGTCCGCGACCGCATCGAGCCGATGCTGCAGCGGGTGCGCGGGCTGCCCGGCGTCGCCGATGTGCGCAGCCCCTACGCCGACGCCTCGGCGATCTCCCGTGACGGGACCATCGGCTATGCCACCGTCACCCTCACCGGCAGGGCCGAGCAGGTGCGCAACGAGGACGTCGCCCGGATCATCGACGTCGCCGAGTCCGCCGAGACCGACGGTCTCCAGATCGAGCTGGGCGGCGACGCGATCCGGGAGGTCGCCGAGTCCGAGGAGGGCGGGGCGGCCGAGGGCGCCGGCATGCTGGCCGCGCTGGTGATCCTGGTGCTGCTGTTCGGGTCGCTGGTGGCGGCGGCGCTGCCGCTGGTCACCGCGCTGTTCGCGGTGGGCGGCGCGGTGGGGCTGATCACGCTGGCCTCGTACGTGTTCACGGTCGCCGACTTCACCCCGCCGATCATGATGCTGGTGGGCCTGGGCGTCGGCGTGGACTACGCGCTGCTGATCTTCTACCGGTACCGGCACGAGCTGACCGCCGGGGCCGACCGCGCCGCCGCCACGCGGATCGCGCTGGACGCGGCGGGCCGGACGGTGTTCTTCGCCGGCTGCACCGTGATCATCGCGCTGCTCGGGCTGGTGGCGCTGGGGCTGGGCGCGCTGCAGGGCGTGGCGCTGGCGGTGGCGTTGACCGTGCTGGTGACCATGGCCGCCTCGCTCACCCTGCTGCCCGCCCTGCTGGCGGTGTTCGGCGGGCGCATCGAACGGAACGTCCGCAGGCGCGCCGCCCGGGCCGAGGCCAAGGGCCGGGTCGAGGGCGCGCGCTGGCGGGCGATGGCCGCGGCGGTGCAGCGTCGCCCGCTGCCCGCCCTGCTCGTCGCCGTCGCCGCCCTGCTGGCGTTGTCGGCCCCCGCCCTGGACCTGCGGCTGGGATTCGCCGACGCGGGCAACGACTCTCCCTCCTCCACCAGCCGCCGCGCCTACGACCTGCTGGCCGAGGGCTTCGGACCGGGGTTCAACGGCCCGCTCGTCGTGGTCGCCCAGGGCGGCGAGCCCGCCGCGCGGCAGCTGCAGGCGGCGCTGACCGAGACGGACGGCATCGCCGCGGCGACCCCGCCGCTGCCGTCCAAGGACGGAGCCGTGTTCACCGTGATCGCGTTCCCCGAGACCGCGCCGCAGGACGAGGCCACCGGCGAGCTGGTGCACACGCTCCGCACGGACGTGCTGCCGTCGCTGGCCGAGCGCACCGGCGGCAGCTACCTGGTCGGGGGGCCGACCGCCGCCGCCCAGGACTTCGCCGACACGGTGGCCGGGCGGATGCCGTTGTTCGTGGCGATCGTGGTGGGGCTGTCGTCGCTGCTGCTGATGGCGGTGTTCCGGTCCTTGCTGATCCCGCTGAAGGCGGCGGTGCTGAACCTGCTGTCCATCACGGCGGCGCTGGGCGCGATCACGCTGGTGTTCCAGCACGGCTGGTTCGGGGCGCAGCCCGGCCCGATCGAGGCGTTCATCCCGGTGATGATCTTCGCGATCGTGTTCGGGCTGTCGATGGACTATGAGGTGTTCCTGGTCTCCCGGATCCACGAGGAGTGGGAGCGGACCGGGGATCACCGGCGGGCGGTCCGTGAGGGCCTGGCCGCCACCGGCAAGGTGATCACCGCGGCGGCGGCCATCATGATCGTGGTGTTCGCCGCGTTCGTCCTCAGCCCCAGCCGGATGCTGCAGCAGTTCGGTCTCGGCCTGGCGGTGGCGATCCTGCTCGACGCGGTGGTGATCCGCTGCCTGATCGTGCCCGCGGCGATGCAGCTGCTCGGCCGCGGCGCCTGGTGGCTGCCGTCCCCGCTGGCCCGGCTCCTGCCCAAGGTCGCTCTGGAACGTCCCTCCTGACCGGGGACGACCGCGGGAAAAGGCCGGCCCGCCCCCTGCGGGGCGGGCCGGCCTCGTCGCATCACCGGGGTCGATGGTACGCCGTGCGGCTCGCGGGGCGGACGCGCCGCGCCGGAAGAGGGGCCGCGCCGCCATCGCCTGCGCGGCCCGACGCGCTCGGATCCTCTCCGGGCGAGGGCCCGGTCAGGCGGGGCGGGCTCCCAGGGCGCGCAGGGCGAACCCGCAGACCTGTTCGGCCGCCTCCTCGGGGCCCAGGGAGCTCGTCTGCCGCATCTGCTCCTCGAAGGCCTGATCCAGGGCGGCGCGGATGAAGCGGGCGTCGGAGTCGGGCTCGGCCCGGGGGAAGGAGCCGTCGGCCAGCCCGGAGCGCAGGATGCCGGAGATGACCGAGTCCTGGATCGCCCGGAAGCGGGCCAGCTCGGCGGTGTAGCCCCGCGCCCGCTGGGCCTCCTGCGAGGTCAGCACCAGCACGCGCCGTCGCCGGGCGGGGTCGGCGGTGAGCCGGAGCATCCCGTGGATCAGGGCGCGCAGCGCCTCGGTGGGGGTGGGCGCGGCGGCGACCTGTGCCCGCAGCTCCTGCATCACCCGGTCGGCGTCCTCGCGGAACATGGTCAGCAGCAGCCCGTCCTTGGACTGGAAGTGCCGGTAGAAGGCCCGGGTCGACAGGCCCGCGGCGGTGAGGATGGCGGTGATGGAGGCGGTCGCGCCGTCGGTGTCGGCCAGGCATCGGTAGGCGGCCTCGACGATCTGCGCCTTCTCTGCGGCCTGCTTCGACACGGGCTGCGACCCCCTCGGGTTGGTGGGCGGCTCGGTTTCGGCGGGGCGATCAGGGCGACAGGGTAACCCGCGGCGGGGGCATACCGGACCGGTTCAGGACGCAGACCAGTGCATCGCCCGGGTTGGAACGGTCCGTCTTCGCGCGGCCGTGCGTTCCCGACGCCCGCCTCGGCCGGGGCGGGCGGAGCGCCCGGCCGTATGCCGGCCCGGCCGGCTTCGGCCCTGCCCGGACCGGGCGGCCCCCGCGATCTCGGCCCCGGGCGGTGCCCTCTCGAGCGACGGCGATTCCTTGGCGATTGAAACATATTTGCGGTAATTAATTCCGATTTATTGTACTTGTCACGGTTTTGGGTGATCTTCGGTCTGCCGCCCTCCCGGGTCCCCTCAGGGACGGCCGGTCCCTGCCCGAGGCGGGCGGCGGAAGGGATCCCCGCTGATGCGACGATCGCTCGCCGCGGCCGTCCTGGCCGTGCTCCCCGCGCTCACCGTCCCCGCCCTGGCGACCCCGGCCTCGGCGACCCCGCCCAACATCCCGTCCGCCTCGACCGCCGCCTCCCGGCTCGCCGCGCTGACCGTGCGCCCCGAGTCCAACCACTCCTCCTACGACCGGTCGCTGTTCCCGCACTGGATCACCGTCTCCGGCGCCTGCAACACCCGCGAGACGGTGCTCAAGCGCGACGGCGCGAACGTGGTCACCGACTCGGCCTGCTACCCGACCTCCGGCTCCTGGTACTCCCCCTACGACGGCGCCACCTGGTACCGGGCCTCCGACGTCGACATCGACCACATGGTGCCGCTGGCCGAGGCCTGGGCCTCCGGCGCCCACGCCTGGACCACCGAGCGGCGCCGGGCGTTCGCCAACGACCTGGGCGGGCCCCAGCTGTGGGCCGTCACCGACGAGGTCAACCAGGCCAAGGGCGACAAGGACCCGGCCGAATGGCAGCCGCCGCGGGCCGCGTTCCGCTGCACCTACGCCCGGGCCTGGATCCAGGTGAAGTGGTACTGGGGCCTCAGCGTCGACAGCGCCGAGAAGAGCGCCCTGACCGCCATGCTCGGCACCTGCTGACCCCTCCCGGTCCGGCCGCTCCCCGCGGGCTCGGGGCGGCCGGACCGGCCCTGGCCGCCCGGAGGACGGCGCAGAGCGAGGTGCGGCCGGAACGGGCCGGCGCCGCGGGCGCTCTCGGGCGGGGCGCTCCAGCCGGTTGTCCCGCGCTCGTCCTCGGGTACCAACCGATGGTGGAACGCGCGGAGGTGCTCGTCGTGGGAGCCGGGCCGACCGGGCTGCTGCTGGCCGGCGACCTGGCCGCCGCCGGCGTCGGCTGCGTGGTGGCGGAACGGCGCGATGAGGAGTCGAACCTCTCCCGCGCGTTCGCCGTGCACGCCCGGACCCTGGAGCAGCTCGACGCCCGGGGCCTGGCCGACGACCTGATCGCCACCGGGACGGTGGTGCGGCGGCTGCGGCTGTTCGGCGCGGTGGAGCTGGACCTGTCGGTGCTGCCCGGCCGGTTCCCGTGCGTGCTCGTCACCCCCCAGTACCACACCGAGCGGCTGCTGGAGGCCCGCGCCCGGGCCTATGGGGCGGAGCTCCGGACGGGCACCGAGGTGATCGCGCTGCGCCAGGACCCCGCGGGCGTCGATGTGACCGTGCGGGACCGGCGCGGCAGGACCCGCCGCATCCGGGCCCGCTACGTGGTCGGCGCGGACGGGGCGCACAGCACGGTGCGGCGGGAGCTGGGCCTGGGGTTCCCCGGCCGTTCGGTGGTGCGCTCGGTGATGCTGGCCGACGTGCGCCTGTCCCGCACCCCGCCGGACACGGTGACCGTGAACGGCGACGGGAACGGCTTCGCGCTCTTGATCCCGTTCGGCGACGGCTGGTACCGGGTGATCGCCTGGAACCGCCGTCGGCAGCTCCCCGATCACGCCCCGATCGAGCTGGCGGAGCTCCGCGCGGTGGTGCGGCGGGCGTTGGGCACCGACTACGGCATGCACGACCCCCGTTGGATGTCGCGGTTCCACAGCGACGAGCGCCAGGTGCCGCGTTATCGGTCCGGCCGGGTGTTCCTGGCCGGGGACGCCGCGCACGTCCACTCCCCGGCCGGCGGGCTGGGCATGAACACCGGTCTGCAGGACGCCGCCAACCTCGGCTGGAAGCTCGCCGCCGCGGTGCACGGCTGGGCCCCGCCCGACCTGCTGGACTCCTACCATGCCGAACGCCGTCCGGTCGGCCGGGCGGCGCTGCGGGTCAGCGGCCTCCTCGTGCGGGCGGCCCTGCTCGGCCCGCGCCCGCTGCGCGCCGTGCGCGGCGGTCTGGTCCGGGTGGCGGCGAACGTCCCCCCGCTGGTCCGCCGGGCCGCCGGCGCCGTCTCCGGTCTCGACATCGCCTACCCGGCCCCGTCCACGGAGCATCCGCTGACCGGCAGACGCGCTCCCGACGTCCCGCTCGCCGGCGGGCGGCGGCTCTATGAGGCGCTCCGCGACGGCCGTTTCCTGCTGGTGACGCCGCCCGGCGGGCGCCCTCGACAGACCGCGGTCGTCTCCTGGTCCGACCGCGTCCAGATCGCCGAGGCCGGGGCCGCCACCGGCCTCATCGTCCTGGTCCGCCCCGACGCCTACATCGCCTGGGCCGCGGAGAGCCCGCAATCGGTCTCGGCGATCCAGTCGGCGCTGCACCGGCACTGCGGCGCCCCCGCCGCCCGGGCCCTGCAGTCCTGACCCTGCCGCCGGCCGGGGGAGCGGCCCGACGCCGCGTGCGGAGAGACCGTGCGGAGAGACCGTGCGGAGAGACGTCGTGCATGCCGGGGGCATCGCCTCGGCGGCCCTCGGGCGCCGGAACGGCGTCGGCGGCCGCCCGCCCTCGCACGCCGCCTCATGCCGCCTGGCCGGATCCGGCCGGCCGCTCCTGTATTTCCCGAATCCCGTTCGGTACCGTGGGACGGTGATCCACGAGGAGAGAGACGTCTTCGACGACCTGGCCGCCGAACACGCGCACCTGGAGGCCGTGCTCGCGGCGATACCGCCTCAACGGTGGGACGCCGCATCCGGCGCGCCCGGATGGACGGTCGGCGACGTGGTCCTGCATCTGGCGCAGACCAACGAGCTCGTCGTGGCCAGCGTCACCGGCGACCGGGAGCAGTTCGCCCGCCCGGAGGGCGTTCCGCTGGACGAGTTGATGGACCGCATGGTCGCCGAAGAACGCGGCGCGCCTCCGGAGGAGGTCTTCCGGCGCTGGCGGAGGTCCGCCGCGGCGGCGCTGGAGGCGCTGCGCGGCTGCCCCGCCGGAACGCGCCTGCACTGGGCGGCGGTCCCGTTGTCGCCGCGCACCCTGGCCGCCACCCGCATCGCCGAACACTGGGCGCACGCCCTGGACGTCACCGGTCCCCTCGGCGTCGATTACCCCGACACCGCGCGGCTGTGGCACATCGCCCGGCTGGCGCAGCGCACCCTGCCGTACGCGTTCGCGGTGGCCGGAGAGGAGGGAGGCCCGGTCCGCTGCGTGCTGACCGGTCCGGCGGGGGAGCGCTGGGAGTTCGGCGACGCCGACGCGCCGAGCGTGATCACCGGTCCGGCGGGCGAGTTCTGCCGGGTCGGGGCCCGTCGGCTGCGTCCCGAGGACACCTCCCTGCGCGCCGAGGGCCCGCACGCCGCCGCGGCCCTGCGCGTCCTGCGCAACTACGCCGCCTGACCCCGACGACCGCGGCGCAGGAACCTCCCCGGCCGGCCCGGCCGGCGAGAGCGGCCGCCTCTCGCCGGCCGTCGTGCCCCGCGCGTCCGCCCTCCGATCGTCCCGTGCCCGCTTTTGGGGGCACGGAGAGGTCACTTGTGGGCGCTGAGCGCCCGGCTGAGGGCCGGACCGGCGAGCTGCAGCGGACCCGCCGGGCACCCGGCTCGCCATCGAGTTCTCCTCGCGTCGAGGGGGTGGATCGGGGGATCGGCCGGGCGCCCTTCCGAAAAGAACTGGCTTTTCGAACGATGAGAGGTGGACGATCGGCGGATGCACTGGGAGGCGGCCGTCGAAGAGCTGTATGCGGCGTTCGCGTCGGTGCCGCGCCCGGCCGAACTGCCCGGATGCCCCTGCTGCGTGGGGCCGGACGCGGGCGCGCCGCTGCTGGCCCGGCCGCTGCGCCGACTGTCCGCCGAGGAGCTGGCCACATACGCCTTCCGCGCGCTCACCACCTGGGGAGATGTGGCGGAGTTCCGCTACTTCGCGCCCCGGCTGCTGGAGCTGGCGGCCGACGACGCGTTCGGCTGGCCCGACCCGGAGATCGTCTTCGGCAAACTGGCCCTGGCCGGGTGGCGGGACTGGCCGGAGCAGCGGGCGATCACCGCGTTCCTGGAGGCGTTCTGGGCCCGCACCCTGGCGGAGTTCCCGGCACGCCCGGACGCCGGGACGGCGCTGAGCTCGATCGCCCAGGCCGTCGACGACCTGGCCCCCTACCTCGCCGCATGGGAACGGCTCGACACCGGCGCCTCGATCAGGCACCTGCACGACTTCGTCACCGAGAAGCTGGTCTGGCGGCACGGGCGTCCTCGCCTGCACAACGCCCTCTGGGACCGCGTCGACGGCCCCTACCACCAGACCCTGGCCTGGCTCGTCGAAGGACCGGCGGCCGAGGCCGTCGCCGCCGCGTTCGAGCGCGCCGACGAGGAGGAGCTGCTGGAGCTGCTCGTGGCCGTCGAGGGGATGCTGCGGCCGTGAGGACGGCCGCCCGGGGCCGTCGAGGTCAGAACAGGGTCGGCGGCTGGGCGGGGATCGGCTCCGGCAGCGGCTCCACCTCCGGCATCCGGGCGCGCACCTCCTCGTGGAAGCGGCGGGCGAGGGCGAGCGCCTCGGCGTTGTCCGGCGTGTGGACGAACACGGTCGGCGAGCGTCCCTCCCGCAGCCATCCGGTCACCGTGTCGACCCAGAACCGCCAGCCCTCGACCGTGCGCTCGACGTCGTCCCGCCCCAGATAGCGGACGATCGGCCGGTCGGTGAGCGCGGCCGACCGGCGCGGCATGCGCGGTTTCTTCATCCAGGCGTCCCGCTCGGCGTCGCTGGTCGGCGGGGCGGCGAAGAACGCGGTGGTGTCGAAGGGGATCCACTCGGCCCCCACCCGCCCCAGCGCCCGCTCCAGCAGCCGTGCGGCGCGTCCGTCCTCGAAGAAGGCCCGGTGCCGCACCTCCACGGCGTACCGGTGGGACTTCGGCAGCCGCTGCAGGAAGGCCGCCAGCGCGCCCACGTCCCCCGGTCCGAACGACCCGGGCAGCTGCACCCACAGGGCGTGGATCCGCGGCCCCAGCGGTTCGATCGCCGTCAGGAACTCCCGGAGCTCGGTCTCGGCGTCGGCGAGCCGCGCCACGTGGGTGACCGTCTTCGGCAGCTTCAGCACGAACCGGAAGCCCGGGTCGGTCTGCGCCGCCCACGACTCCACCGTGCTCCGCGCGGGGGTGGCGTAGAACGTCGTGTTCCCTTCCACCGCGTTGCACCAGCTCGCATAGGCCCGCAGCCGTTCCTCCGCCGGGAGGGGATGGGGGAGGTACCGCCCCCGCCACGGCGCGTGCGTCCACATCGCGCACCCCACATGAAGCCGCATGCCGCGAACCTACCGCCCCGCTCGCCGGGCCCGCGCCGTCCCGGCCATGGCCGGGACGGCCCGCGAAGCCCTGCCCGGCGTCGGTGATCGCCTGAGGGGGCAGGAGCGCACGGGCCGACGCCGGCAGGGCCTCGTCTCCGGAGCGCCGGAGCCCGCCCCCCGAAGGGCGAGGGAGGCCCCCGGACCGGCGGCGGCGCGCCGATGAGCGCCTCGGTCTCGGCCGGGACGGGAGCGGGCCGGATCGGCATCGGAATGCGATAAAGCGACCCGGTGGGGGCATCTGCCGCTCAGACGCCCCCACCGGAAGGGAAATGCTTGCGGAACGATCGCCGCTGTAGAGGTCAGAGCACCGAGTTGAGGGCGGCGTAGTATCCGTGGCGCTGGCCGAGGGCGGTCGGGTGGTAGGAGTGGTTGAGCGGGATGGTGACGGCGTTCAGCCAGTCGTCGCCGCTGCACAGCTCATGCCCGTTGAATTCGTCCCGCACGCCCGAGAGGGTGAAGCCGGCCCGGCCGGCGGCGCTCGCGATGACGCTGTCCAGCAGATCCGCCGCGCTGTTCAGCGCGGTCCGCTTGGTGTTGCTCAGCCCGATGCACCCGCTCACGATCGTGTAGAGCCGGGGGTAGTCGAGCACCACCACGCGCGCCGAGGGAGCCTTGGACCGGATCGCCCGATAAAGCGTGTCGAGCCGGCCCGGCAGCTGGTTCTGCATGAAGGTCTTGGCATTGTTGATGGCGTTGAGGCAGGTCGAGTCGGAGCCCAGGACGCAGGTCTCCATGACGCTCGAGAATCCGGCGTCGTTGCCGCCGACCGTGACGGTGACCAGCGTGGTGCTGGAGCTGAGCGCGCTGAGCTGGTCGTTCATGACGGACGTGGTGGTGGCCCCGGCGCAGGCGACGAACCGGAACGTCGTGGGGGAGTTGGCGTTCGCCCACAATTTCGGATAGGCGTTGTTGCTGCGCTTGCAGTTTCCGCTGGCAGAGTCGTAACTTCCGGCTCCCAGGCCCGACGCATAGGAGTCGCCGAGAGCGACGTAATTGACGGTCGCCGCCGATGCGGGCGGGGCGAAGGCGGACAGGGCGATGGCGAGGATGAGCGCGCAAACGGCAGTGAGCGCGCAGCGGGGAACGCGCATCGGCTCTCCAAGGGGGATGAATCGGAGGGTACGGAATCACTTATACATCGGAGTTCCGTATTCAAGGGGCAGCCGATTTGTTTCAGCGTTTTGTCATTTTTTGCCGTTGACGCGCCGGATCGAATGTGCCGATCTCATTCCGGCGTCCGTCCGCGGTATGCGCAGAGGCGGGGCCGGATTTCGGGAATTCGCTGGTGAAAGGCGGTGGGAGCGTCGGAGCGGGGCGGGCGGAGTGCGCCGACGGCGCCGGCCCGGTCGGGCGACGGGGGAGAGGGGCGGGCGACGGTCGGCCGGCCGGTCGGGCGCGATGCCGGGGGCCGGCCCGCAGTCCTCCCGGTCGCCGCCCGAGGATCCGGGCCGTCCGGCTGAGGCCGTCGCGCCGCCTCGGCGTCCGCGCCTTGCCGCATCCGCTCGGCGCCAGGGGGGCGGCGCCGGCTGTCGGGCGTCGACCGAGGGCGGGGGCGGGGAGGGAGGCTCGGAGGCGCAGGGGTCGGGGGTGCCTCAGGGCGCCCTGCTCTTTCTTTCTCTCTTCATGGGCGCCGCGCAGCCCCGGGCGTCCCTCGCATCTCCTTGCGAGGGGGAGGGGCGCGACCGCACCCCTCCCTCGGTGGTTCGTCGCCGACCGTTATACTAGAATCACATTCTAGTCGATATCCGATAAAGTATCGGCCCACGGTTCCGAGGGAACCGCAGCCACGATCCCGTGCCCGCACGACCGCAACGACGGATCGGATCCGAGGAGACGCCTGTGCAGACCCGAGCGGCAATCCTGTGGGAGCCCCACACCGACTGGAGCGTCGAGGACATCGAGCTCGACGATCCGAAGGCCGGAGAGGTCAAGGTCAAGCTCGCCGCGGCGGGTCTGTGCCACTCCGACGAGCACCTGCGCACCGGGGACATGCGGCTCGACCCCGAGGTCGCGAAGCTGATGGGGTGGGAGCAGTTCCCGATCATCGGCGGGCACGAGGGCGCGGGCGAGGTCGTCGAGGTCGGTCCCGGCGTCACCACGCTGAAGGAGGGCGACCACGTCGTCCTGTCGTTCATCCCGGCCTGCGGCCGCTGTCCCTCGTGCGCCAGGGGCCGTCAGCACCTGTGCGACCTCGGCGCCGTCCTGCTGGGAGGCCGTCAGATCAGCGACATGACGGCGCGGCACCGCACCAAGAACGGCCGGGACCTGGGACTGATGTGCCTGCTCGGCACGTTCGCGCCCTACACCGTGGTCAACGAGGCCTCCTGCGTGAAGATCGACGACGGCATTCCGCTGGACCGGGCCGCCCTGGTCGGCTGCGGCGTCACCACCGGATGGGGCGCCGCCGTCAACGCCGCCGACGTCCGGCCGGGCGAGACCGTCGTCGTGATCGGCCTGGGCGGCATCGGAATGAACGCCGTGCAGGGCGCGGCCATGGCCGGCGCCCAGCACGTCATCGCCGTCGACCCGATCGACTGGAAGCGGGAGCGGGCGGCGATCTTCGGCGCCACCCACACCGCGGCGTCGATCGAAGAGGCCGCGGCCCTGGTCGCGGAGCTGACCTGGGGAGCCAACGCCGACAAGGCGATCCTCACCACGGGCGTGGCCACCGGCGACCTCATCGCCCCGATGATGGGAATGGTCGCCAAGGGCGGCCGCGGCGTCGTCACCGCGGTCGCGCCGATCTCCCAGGAGGACGTCAAGCTCAACCTGTTCGACCTGGCGATGCAGCGCAAGGAGCTGGTCGGCTGCATCTTCGGCAACGCCAACCCCCGCCGCGACATCCCCCGGCTGCTGCGCCTGTACACCGACGGCAGGCTCAAGCTGGACGAGCTGGTGACCAACACCTACACCCTCGACGAGGTGAACCAGGGCTACCGGGACCTGCTGGACGGCAAGAACCTCCGCGGCCTGATCACATACTGAGCGGCCGTCCCGCCGCCGGGCGGAGCGTCCCGCCGCCGTCGCCGGCCGCGGACGAGCAGGCGTACCGGAAGATCGAGGCCGCCGTGTCACCGTTGTGACACGGCGGCCTTCGGCGTGCCCGCCCGCCGCGAGCCGGCGAGGACCGGACCGCGGCCCGGCACCGGCCCCGTCGACGTCACACCGCCAGGGCCAGGGCGATGAAGGACACGGCGGCGACCGCGACGACGCCGAGCTCGCCGCCGAACACCCGCCGGTGGAACGTCGCGGACAGGCCGGCCCTGCGGCGCCACCCGGAGAAGAGCGCCGCCACACCGCATCCCAGCAGGGCCAGCGCGCCGATCACGGCGGCGGCGAGCGTCGTCAGATGAAAGACGATCATCCAGCTCTCCGGGCGGCCGTACGCATGGCCGCCCAGCGCCTTGGCCTCGCCGGTGAACCGCAGGTCATCCGACGAGTCGTCGATCTCGTCGGCGAACGCGTGCAGGGTTCCGCTGCGGGACTTCCCGTCCACGGTCCACGTGGCGCTCTCGCACGTCCCCATGCTCCTGCCCGCGCTGCCGCCGCTGATGACGGTCTCGGAACGACACGAGCCCACCGAGGTCACCGAGGCGGGTTCGCCGAAGACGTAGGCGGCGCCCCAACCGATCGGCTTGTCGGTCGGGAGCCCCACTCCGACGAAGAGCACGAGCGCTGCGATGAGGAGAATCAGATTGAGCCGGGCCAGTTCCCGCAGACCACGCCTGTGCATGAGCCTCCCTCGCTTGGACGGTGTCGCACTCTCGCCACAGGGAGACGACCCCGGACCCGAAAAGGTTGGGAACCGCCGGCCGAACCGCGCGAATCGTCATCCGACCGGGGTTTCGGCGCCGCCGGGCGGACGGACGCCTCCTCGAGCCCGCGCTCGGGCGCCGCACCCGCCGGACCGGCGCCCCTCCGGTCGTGCTCCGCGCGGGCCGCCGAGGGTCTTGCCGCCGTCCGGGGCCCGGGTTAGCGTGCGGCCGTATCCGAGTCATCCTCACGTTTGAGCATCGGAGTCCTCCGTGCGTCAGAGCCCCCGCCTGCTCGCCCTGGCCGCCCTGATCGCCGCCGTTCCCGCCCTCGCCCCCTCCCCGGCCGCCCACGCCGACGCCCCCGCCTCCGGCTCCTTCCGCGCGCTCACCTACAACATCGCCGGCCTCCCCGACGGCCTCTCGAGCGCGCCGACGCCCCGCGCCCCCGCCACCACGGCCATCGGCCGGCGCCTCGGCCCGTTCGACATCGTCAACGTCCAGGAGGACTTCAACTACCACGCCTACCTGTACGCCGCCGACGACCACGCGTACCGGACGCCGACCAGCGGCGGCGCGGGCATCGGCAGCGGGCTCAACAGCCTGTCCCACCAGCCCTACAGCGATCTGGACCGGGTCACCTGGAAGAACTGCTTCATCGGCTCCGGCGACTGCCTGACCCCCAAGGGCTTCACCTTCCACCGCGTCCGGCTCGCCGAAGGGATCTACCTGGACGTCTACAACCTGCACGCCGACGCCGGATCCACCCCGGGCGACGAGGCCGCCCGCCGGGCCAACCTCGCCCAGCTGACCGCCTACATCCGCACTCACTCGGCGGGGAGCGCCGTGCTGGTCATGGGCGACACCAACACCCGCTACACCCGCCCCGGCGACCGCATCGCCCAGTTCGCCGCCGACAACGGGCTCACCGACGCATGGGTGCGGCTCGCCCGCGGCGGCGCCGCCCCCGCGCCGGGCGACCCCGCCCTCACCTGCCCGGAGACCGACCCCGGCATCGAGTGCGAGGTCGTCGACAAGATCCTGTACCGGGGCAGCCGGCTGCTGACGCTCGACGCCGTCCGCTACGCCAACCTCGACGCCGACTTCCGCGACGACGACGGCGTCAGGCTGTCCGACCATTTCCCCATCGCCGCCGACTTCACCTGGACCCGCAACCCCGACTTCCGGGCCGGCGACCAGTTCGGCGGCCCGCACGGCATCCCGTTCACCGACATCGACCGCATCCCCGCAGGCGCCCGCCCCGCCACGATCCTGCTGCGCGCCGGCGCCCGGGTCGACCAGGTGGGCCTCATCCTCGCCGACGGGACCGCCTTCACCCACGGCGGCACCGGCGGCACCGCCCGGAGCCTCACTCTGGAACCGGATGAGCGCATCACGTCCGTCCGGCTCTGCCGAGGACAAAAGAACGGCCGCACCCGCGTCTTCCACATCCGCTTCACCACCGACCGGGGCCGGACCCTGGAAGGCGGCACCGACACCGGCGACTGCGTCACCCGGACCACCCCGCCCGGCTGGCGGCTCGCCGGATTCCACGGGCGCTCCGGCGACGAGGTCGACAAACTCGGCCTCCTCTACACCAGGGGCTGATCGGGCCGGTCCCGCGCGCGCCGCGGCGGCCGGCCGACGGCCCCCTCCCCGGGACCCTCACCACCGCCGGGCCGCCTCCATCAGATGGTCGTGGACCAGGGTGACGTGCGGATGGAGCGGGGCACCGGCGCGGCGGACGAGGAAGAGGGTGTTGATGGGCGGGTCGTCGGGCTCCCAGAGGGCGACGAGCGCGCCGGCGTCCAGAGGGGCGGCGCACAGATAGCGCGGGAGCACGGACGCCCCGGCCCCGGCGATGACCGCCGCCAGGACGCCGCGCAGATCGGGGACGACGAGCGCGGGATCGGCGGTCAGCCGGACGCCGAAGACATGCCGCCAGTAACGACGGAGGATCGGCAGGTCCTCGGCGTAGGAGAGCAGAGGGACCCCCTCCAGCGCCGCCGCGCCGTCGGCCGCCAGCCGGTCCCGGCCCGCCCGGGAGGCCCAGCGGGGAGCGGCGACCAGGACGAACTCCTCGTCCATGAAGGGCTCGGCGATGAGGGCCCGGCCGCGCGGCCGGATCGCGGACACCACCAGGTCGTGGGCGCCGGCGCGCAGCCCGGCCAGCAGCTCGTCGGCCAGGCCGGTGGCGACCCGCAATCGGACGCCCCGGTCGACCAGAGGGGTCAGGGCCGGCAGCACGAGGACGGCCAGCGCCTCGGCGGGACCGGCCAGATGGACCGGCGGCTCCGGGACGTCCCGGCTCGGTGAGACTCCGGCGATGACCGCCTCCAGCGCGTCCAGCGGACCGGCGAGGCGGGCGGCGAGCTCGTCGGCCACCGGCGTGGGCGCCACCCCGCGCGGCAGCCGTTCGAACAGCCGCCGGCCCAGCCGCCGCTCGAGCGCCTTCACCTGGGTGGTCGCGGTCGGCTGGGAGACCCCGGCGAGCCGGGCGCCCGCGGTGATCGAGCCGGCCCGATAGACCGCCAGGAACGTGCGCAGCTGGTCCAGGTCCGGCGATCCATCGAATTCTCTATGGCTCACATGGACAACTCTATTGGATGACAAATGGGTTGGCGGACTAGCGTGAGGCCGCGGACCGGACACGGCGCCGATGAGGCGCGGCCGAGACCACGGAAAGGACGGACACCCATGGCGCGGATTCTGTTCGTGATGACCGGCGCCCGCCACTGGACGCTGAACGACGGGACCCGGCACCCCACGGGGTTCTGGGCCGAGGAGGCCGTCACCCCCTACCGGGCGGTGACCGAGGCCGGGCACCGGGTGACGGTCGCCTCGCCGGGCGGCGTGGTCCCCGAGCCCGACGAGGCCAGCCTCTCCCCGGACGCCGGCGGCGGCGAGGAGGGGGCCGAGGAGATCGCCGCAGCCCTGAGGGAGTTCACAGAACTCCGCAGCCCGCTGCCGCTGGCGGAGGCGGATCCGGCCGACTACGACGCGGTGTTCTACCCGGGCGGGCACGGACCGATGGAGGATCTGGCGGCCGACGCCGACTCCGGCCGGCTGCTCACCGCGACGCTCGATGCGGGCAAGCCCCTCGGCCTGCTCTGCCACGGCCCCGCCGCGCTCCTGGCCGCCCGGCGCCCGAACGGCGGCTCGCCGTTCGCCGGTTACCGGCTCACCGGCTTCACCAACGAGGAGGAACGACAGGCCGGCTTCGCCGACAAGGCGCCCTGGCTGCTGGAGGACCGGCTGATCGGGCTCGGCGCCGACTTCCGGGGAGGCGAGCCCTGGAAGCCGAACGTGGTGGTGGACCGGAACCTGTTCACCGGGCAGAACCCCGCCTCCACCGAGCCCTTGATCGCGAAGCTGCTCGCGGCGTTGGGATGAACGACCGGCCGCCGCGCGACCCACGGCGGCCCCCTCCCGACGACCCGAGCGGTCCGGGCGTCACCCGTGAGGGACGGGGCGACGCCCGGCCCTTCGCGTCCGTGCGGGCCGGCACATCGAGCGCGCCGGCGGCGTCGCGGGGCCGGACCGCGGTCCGGCCCCGCGACGCCGCATCCCGGCTACGGCTCCAGCCGGACGGGCAGCTCCTGGACGGAGTTGGTGAACAGGGACGGAACGGGCTTCAGCGGACGCTCCTCGGCCAGCCGCAGGCGGGGGTGGCGGGTGAACAGGGCGCGCAGGGCCAAGGGGGCCTCGGTCGTGGCGAGGGGGGCGCCGAGGCAGTAGTGGGGACCGCCGCCGAAGGACAGGTGAGGAGTGCGGCTGGCGGTGATGTCGAAGCGGTCGGCGGTGGGACCGTACTCCGACGGGTCCCGCCCGGCGGCGGTGTAGGAGGCCAGCAGCGCGTCGCCGGCGGGGATGGCCACGCCCTCGACGGTCAGCGGCCGGGTGGGGTAACCGCAGGACAGGTTGGTGATCGGCGGGTCCCAGCGCAGGGTCTCGGTGACCACCGCCGACCAGGCGTCCTCCTCGCCCTGCATCGCGATGGCCTTCTGCTCGGGGTGGGTGAGCAGCGCCCGGACGGCGTTGGCGAGCAGACCGAGGGTGGTCTCGTGACCGGCGGTGCACAGCAGCCAGAGGGTGTCGATGAGCTCCTCGTGGCTGAGCGCGTCGGGAGTGTCGCGGCGGGCGTTGAGGAGCGCGGTGGTGAGGTCGTCGGCGGGCTCCTTGGTGCGCAGCTCGATCAGATCGGCCAGCAGCCGGTGGCGCCGCTCCTGGGTGCGGACGGCCTCCTTGGGGGTGGTGTCGGTGCGGAACAGGCTGTCGACCAGCTCCCGCAGGGTGGGACGCCAGTCCGCGGGGACGCCCAGGAGCTCGCAGATCACCTGCATGGGGATCGGGTAGGCGAAGTGCCGCCGCAGGTCGACCACCCCGTCGGCGTCGGCGTGACCGGGCAGGGCGTCCAGGACCTCGTCGATGATGCCGACGATCCGCGGGTGCAGCGCCTCGACCCGGGAACGGGTGAACACGCCGCTGATCAGCCCGCGCAGCCGCCGGTGCTCGGCGCCGTCGGCGGTGAACATGTTGTCGACGGCGAACATGCCCAGCAACGGCCAGTCCGACGGCACCCGCCCCTGCCGGTGGGCGGCCCAGTTCCGCCAGTTCTTGCTGACCGCCGGGTCGCGCAGCACGCCGTGCAGGGCGCTGTGCCGGGTGATGACCCAGGCGGTGACGTCGTCGGGCAGGCCGGGAAGGGCGACGGGGACGGCGGGGCCGGCCTCGCGGAGCCGGGCGGCCTCGCCGTGGTGGTCGCCGCCGTAGGGATCCAGGCTGAACCGGACCTCGGGGGCGGGGGTCAGCGTCATCAGACTCCTCCAGAGTGCGCGGATGAGGATGTCGGGAAACGGACGTGCAGGTGAGCGGGCAGCCGGGTCCAGGGCGAGGGCACCAGCGGGATCGGGGCGTCCGGGTCGGCCAAGGCGACGCCGGGCAGCTCGTGCAGCGCGGTCTCGACGGCGATGCGGGCGATCATCCGCGCCTGGCTCTTGGCGGGACAGGTGTGCGGTCCGGCGCTCCAGCCCAGGTGGGCGCGGTTGTCGATCTCCTGCCACCAGTTGCGGCCCGGGGGATGGATCCGCGGGTCGGACCCGGCGGCGGCCAGGCCGAGGATGAGCGCGTCGCCGCGGGCGATCCGCTGGCCGGCGATCCGGCAGTCCAGCAGCGGGAAACGGGCGGGCATGTGGGTCATCGGCGGATCCAGCCGCAGCACCTCGTCCAGCGCCTCGTTGACGCCGAGGGTGCCCCCGCGGATCCGGCCGGAGAACCGGGGATCGCTGAGCATGAGCAGCAGGGCCCGGGCGATCCAGATGGCGGTGGTCTCGTACCCGGCGGAGATCATCAGCAGCATCTCCTGCATGACCTCGGTGTCGTCGCGCAGGTTCGGATGCCGCAGGAACGCGGTGGTCAGATCGGCCGCGGGCTGCTCCTTGCGGGCGGCGATGACGTCGTTGAGGATCCGCTGGACGTCCAGATAACCGTCCTGGGAGTCGGCGCCGGAGCCGAACAGGGCCAACAGCCCTTCGTGGAGACGACGGCTGTGGTCCAGACCGATGCCGAACATGGTGTGCGCCACCGTGATCATCGGGATGCGGGTGGCGTACTCGGCGACCAGGTCGGCGTGCCCGCGGCCGACGAAGTCCCGGGTCAGCTCGGTGCAGACGGCGCGGATCTGCCGCGCCATCGCGTGCTGGTTCAGCTCGCGCAGCCCTTGGTCGAGGGGCGCGCGCAGCCGCTGGTGGGTCTCCCCGTCGGCGAAGTAGGCGTTGGGCCGGGGGAACATCATCGGCGCCAGCCCCGAGTCGGGGTCGACCCGGCCCTCGACGTAGTCGCGCCAGTGCAGCTCGGGGTTGCGGGCGAACCGCCGCTCGTCCTGGACGACCTCCAGGATCTCCCGGTAGCCCAGCAGGAGCCAGCCGTTGATCTCATGGCGGCGGCCGCGTTCCAGCAGCACCGGGACGACGTTGCCCCACCGCTCCCGCAGCCTCCGGTAGGTGCCGTGCAGGTCCGGGCTGGCGGCGATCTCGGTCAGCGGGGTCAACCCCGTCATGTCCGCCAGGCGATCGCTCATGAGGCACCGCCTTCCAGGCTGCGGTCGAGCGCATGCTCCACCAAGGTGATCAGCGCGTCTATGGAGGAGTCCCGGCGGGTGGCCACACAGGACGTGATGGGGGTGTGCGGCAGCAGGTCCAGCTTGCGGTGCACCGTCTCCAGAGGGTGCTGCGGCGAGTCGGGGAAGACGTTGACCGCCACGGCGATCGGCAGGTCGGGGGCACGGGTCTCCAGCTGGTCCAGCACCTCGAAGCTGTCCTCCAGCCGGCGGGTGTCCACCAGCACCAGCGCCCCCGCGGCCCCGGACGCCAGTCCGTAGCCCTCCCAGACGTTCCAGAAGCGCTGCTGCCCGGGCGTGCCGAACAGGTACAGCACGATCGGCGAGAAGCCCTGGGGCGTGAGGGTGATGCGGCCGAAGTCCATGGCCACCGTGGTGGTGCGTTTGTTCTCCAGCCCGTCCAGGCGGTCGGTGCCGATGCTGAGGGTGGTCATCGGGGCCTCGGCGCACAGCGGCCGGATCTCGCTCACCGAGGAGATGAAGGTCGTCTTGCCCACCCCGAACGAGCCGGCGACCAGCAGCTTGGCCGACTGCGTGACCGCGCTGTCGACGTAGTCCGGGCGACGGGGTGCGGACGGGACATCAGAGCTGGCGGAGACCATCGAGGAGCGCTCGCAACAGTGTGGGGTCGGATGCTGAGGACGGCGGTGTGGAACGGATCGTCAAGTGGCCGGCGTCGACCAGGTCGCTGGCCACCACCGCGGCGACGCTGATCGGCAGCCGCAGGGCCTCGGCGGCCTCGCTCAGCGACAGCAGTCCCCGGCAGATCTCCAGGAACCTGCGCTGCTCCACGGTGGCCGCCGGCGGCAGCCGACGGTCCGGGTCGGTGGCGATCAGCAGGGTCTCGGGCCGGAAGGTGTTGCGGGTGGGCTGCGACCGGCCCCGCGTGATCACATAGGCGCGCACCGGCCGGCGGTGCACCTCCTCCGGCGGACCGCCGGCGCCGAGCGGACCATGCTCGCCGCTCATGACCCCGGTGCGCGGACCGCGGCGTTCATGCCCCGGCCGATCTTGTCGACCTGCTTTTGCATCTGCCGGGCGACCAGCCCGGGGTCGATGGTCCGCTCGGCCAGCACCGCCAGCGCGGTGTTGCGGGCGGCGCCTCGCACGAACAGGATTCCGCCGTCGTATTTGATGATGACCTCCTGAGGCAGGCCCATGGGGACGGCGCCGGCGGGGGAGGAGGTGTCGATGGAGTCGGCGAGCCCCTGACCCAGGGTCGCCAGCCCCGCGCAGGCCGCCGACAGTCGCTCGGCGTCCTCACGGGGCGTGGAGGACGGGTACGCCAGCGGCAGTCCGTCACGGGAGCACACCACGGCGTGACGGATGCCCGGCAACGCCAGTTCCTCCAGCATCCAGCCGTTGTCCTCCGGATTGCCGCTGATGAGAGCCCTCGGCCGGCTGCTGTGTTCGGTCATCGCTGTTCCTCGTCGTCGGTGTCGGGTGCGTCGGCAAGGGAGTGCCGGTCACCGTTGTCGGCGGCCCCGAAGTACGCCGCGGCCCACGCGGCGGCCTCATCCGGCGTCTCCCGGGACACGCCCTCGGCGGGATCGGCGGCGAAGGCGGGGCCCGAGGGGGCCCGGTTGCGCCGCGAGCGGCGCTGGGGCAGTTCGTCGGGGGAGACCGGAGCGGGTCGGGCGGAGCCGGGCCCCGCGACGTCGGCGCCCTCCCCGGCACCGGGACGCGGAGCCGGGGAGAGGCGCTCGGGACCCGTCAGGGGGTCGGGGGCGGCCGGCCGCACGGGCGCCAGGTCGTCCAGCTCGGCGGTGGGATCGACGATGACGGTCAGCTCGGCGGGCACCCACACCACCGCCTGGATCCCGCGGTACATCGACTCGCGCAGCTCCACCCCGAACCCGTACCGGCGGGCGTACTCGCCCACCACGGCCAGGCCCAGCTGCGGCGTCGGCCCCAGGTCGGCCAGACCGACCCGGGTGCGGCCGGAGGCGATCTCCCGCTGCCGCTCCAGCGTCTGCGGATCCATCCCCAGACCGCAGTCGTCGATCTCGATCACCGCGCCGTCGCGCAGCGGCCGCACCCGCACCTCCACCGGATCGGCCGGGGTGGAGCTCTGCGTGGCGTTGGCCAGCAGCTCGGCCACCAGGTGGATCAGCGGTTCGGCGGCCTTGGAGGCGACGCCGAGCGTGCCGTCCCCGGCGACCTGCACCCGTTCGAACGCCACGATCCGGCCCTGGGCGGCCCGGACGACCTCCACCAGCGGAAGGTCGGGCCACTGCTGGCCGGGATGGTGCCCGGCCAGCACCACCAGGCTCTGGGCCCGGCGCTGCAGCTGCGCCGCGGCGTGGTCGACGCGGTTGCCGACCTCCAGCACGTCGGGGTCGGCCGAATGCCGCTGCAGCATGGCGGCGGCCTCCTGCTGCACCCGCAGCGCCGCCGCCATGAAGTCCTGACCGGTCGCCACCACCGCGCCGGTGACGGCGTCCACCCGGTCGTGCTCGGCGCGGTACCGGTCCGCGATCCGCTCGGCCTCCTGCAGCACCCGGTCCAGGCGCTCGATCAGCTGCGGCTCCAGGTCGTCCCGCGTCGACGGCGGGACCGGCAGTCCCTGCGCCACGGCCTGCATCCGCGGCCCGGCCAGCTCGTCCAGCGCCGCGGCCACCGCCTCCATGCGCTGCACGTGGAAGTCGCGCCACCGGGCGTCCTGCTCACTGACCGCCCTGTCCTTGGCGGCCTGCAGCTCGGCGAGGCGTTCGTGATGCCGCCGGGTCAGCCGCCGGCCCCACACCGCGGCGGCGGCCGCGATCGCCGCGATCGCCACGGCCGTCATCGGCCACCCCGGCTCCCGGTACAGGGCCGCCGCCAGCACCAGGTAGGCGGCTCCGCCGCCGATCGCGCCGCCGACCGCGGCGCCGGTCGGCCTCGATCGGCGCGGGACCGGTGCGGGGGACGGTGCAGGGGATGACGCGTCGACCACGGACGTGGCACCGGTCGGAGGGGAAGAAGTCATGGTCGCTTTCATGTGTCACTGAGGGGACGGCCCGTCGCGGCGCCATGCCGGCGAGGCGTTCACGCCGTCCGCAGAGGATCGGACGTCGCCGCACCGCCCGCGGCCGGTCCGCCGAGCGCCGCGGCGCGGCGCCGTGCGCCCGAGCGCGTTCGGCGGGACGGGGAGCCGGCCGGGCGGGCCGGGGCTCCGATCGGCGCCGGACGTCGCCGCTCCGATCGGCGTCACCGGCCGTCCCGCACGGGCAGTGCGTGCGAATCCCTGCCGGAAACGGCTGCGTGAGCGCCGATCTGCACAGCGGATCGTCGATGGACGGATGACCTCGTCGTGCTCGACATCAGCGCCTTTCGCAATCGTCATGTCGTGCCCTCGGCGACCTTCGCACGCCGCCCGATTCGTCATGAATATGACGTATTTCGGATATGGCCGCACATGAAGCGGGCGAAGGGCGGCGGCGAGGTCTCCGATACAGCGATCCCTGCCGCTGTCGAGCATCGTTGGTTCGGCGCGGCGCAGGCTCCCAGAACCCCCGCGATGACCACTTGTGGCCAAGCTGCACTATCGGCACCGATTTACGGTATGAGCGACACTTCTCCGCCGCCTCCCGGGGCTGCGGGAACGCGCCTCATCGGTCGCTGAAATCCCTGTTCAAGGCCGTTTCGGCGAGGAGGCGGCGCGACCGGTGGCCGACGATGCGCCCAGGAGGTCCACACGGGGCGCGTCCCTCGCATCGCACCTGAAAACGGTCGGCGCCGAACCCGTGAAAATGTCCGCGTGAAATCCCCGGTCGGAGTGATCGGCGGGCAGGGGGAGGGGTGTCGAACGGCCGTACTGTCTGTGGTGAAGATCACCGTTCTGAGCCGTCGGGAACGGTGATGGGGGCACGATAAGTGATCGCAGTCCGGTAGTCGACGAAAAATACGTTCTCTTTATCGGGGTCGGAGAACGATGTGACGCCCGGCCGGCGTGACCCCCGCGCATCCGATCCCCCGGCGGACCGCGGCGCCGTGTCGGTGCCGCGTCGGCTCCGTCGGCCGCGGCCCGGCGTCCCTCGGCGCGGTCCCGGCGCGCCGCGCGAAGGCCCTCTCGGCGACGCCCGGCCGGACCTCGCCCCGGCGACGGGAGGCGTCGTCGACCGCCGCCGTGCCGGGTCCCGGGGGTCGGAGCGCGCATGTCCGCGATCGCCGGTGCCTCCGCCGCGACGGTCGTGGGGGGAGGAGGAGAGGGCCGGCCCCGCCGCGGACGTCGGTCGGTGCGGGCGGGGCGGGCGATCACGATGCCAGCGTGTCGGCGATGACCAGATGCCGGTCCAGCCCGGTCAGTCGCAGGCAGCGGGACACCGGGCGGGAGGGGCGCAGCAGCATCAGCCGCCCACCGGTCTCGGCGGCGCGCTTGGCGGCCCGCACGATGCCGGCCAGCCCCGCGCAGTCGCAGAATCCCAGCCCGGACAGCTCCAGGGCGATCTGTGGCCGCACGCCGGCCGCCGCCGCGGTGACCTGATCGTCCAGCAGATGCACCGTGGCGATGTCCAGCTCACCGCGTACCTCGATCACCCGCCAGTCGCCCTGCGGCCTGGTCGACACGATCAATCCGTCATCGGGTCGAGGATCGGTATCAACGGACATCCCGGACTGACTCCTTCGTCAGGTCACCAGGCACTTGCGTCCTCCATCACCGGTACGGCCACGCATCATGACAAAAATGGCAAGGCGATGCCGTAGCCGAAAAAGGCGCCGTCCTCGGCGCCGGGCTGCTGCGATTCCTTGCACGATACACCGACGCGGCCGGATCGTCTCCTCAAATGATCATGAGGTCGTCTCGTCGGCGCGCTCGGCCCGGGTCCACGGGTGCGAGCTCTCCTTGGCATTGGGCAGGCAGGGAGCTAGGGCAGATTCTTTCCCATATCGGTGATGATCGGACAGGCGGGCTTTCTTCGTCGATAATCGAGCCCGCTTCTGATCACAACGCCTCTATAACGTGAACACCGTTCGGTGCTGACATGTCAGGCTCGCTCGAAATCGCCCCGGTGGGCGAAAGAGTGAAAACCGGCGGCTGGCGGGCGGGGCATCGCCTTCGACGACGCCCGTCCGCCGGCCGCCGAGTAAGCGGCGCACCCCTCTTCGAGGCGCCGGCGAAGGCCGCCTCGCCATCGGAGGCCGTCGCGCGGAGCGCCGCACGATCACGGGGCGGGCGAAAGGCCGACCGATCCGTCCGTTCCCTCGCCCCGGAGGCCTCACCGCTCCGCCGTTCCTCGCGCCCGGATCGCGACACGTTCCATCGCGTTCCCTCGCGGTGGGCGCCGGGTCGCGCCCACCGGAAGAGGAGGCGCCGGGGAACCCCGGGTCCGTCCTCCCGGCTCGCGGCGGCATCTCCCGCTCTCGGCTCATCGCCGGCCCCGGCCGGGAAGACGCGGCCGCCGTCCGCCGGGCCGGGGGGCGGAGCCGGCGGGCCGAGCCGCTCGACCGCGCCGAGCGGGCGGCGCCCCTGGGCACGGTGTGGTAACAGGTGACCCGCGAAACCCCGACGTTATGTTCCGATTGGTAGCGTTCGTCAAGGTTTTGTCACATCGACTGCGGATACAACGGAGTGCCCGATGTCGATCAAGAACGGCGTGCGCGACCTCGAGGACGGGGTGCGCACCGACTTCAGCTCCACCATGAGCTACGGCAGCTACCTCGAACTGGACGTGCTGCTGTCCGCCCAGCACCCCAAGAGCACGCCGCCGCACCACGACGAGCTGCTGTTCATCATCCAGCACCAGACCTCCGAGCTGTGGCTCAAGCTCCTCGTCCACGAACTGCTCGCGGCGCGCGGGCAACTGGACGCCGACCAGCTGTCC
Organism: Thermomonospora catenispora; assembly: GCF_006363815.1. Classification (GTDB taxonomy): domain Bacteria; phylum Actinomycetota; class Actinomycetes; order Streptosporangiales; family Streptosporangiaceae; genus Thermomonospora; species Thermomonospora catenispora. Next base: position 107,398 of record NZ_RRYT01000006.1, on the reverse strand, counting down.
CCGGCGCGCAAGAGCCTGGCCCGGGTCAAGCACATCATCCGCACGCTCATCGAGCAGTGGTCGGTGCTGACGACGCTCACCCCCAGCGAGTACGCCGAGTTCCGCGGCGCGCTGGGCTCGGCCTCGGGCTTCCAGTCCTACCAGTACCGCGCGGTCGAGTTCCTGCTGGGCAACAAGAACGAGCAGATGCTCGCGGTCTTCGAGTCGGATCCGGCGGCGCACGCGATGCTGTCCGACATCCTCCACAGCCACACCGTCTACGACGCCTTCCTGCGGCTGCTCGCCCGGCGCGGCCACGACGTCCCCGCCGAGGTGCTCGACCGGGACGTCAGCGCGGCCTGGGTCGAGGCGCCCGGCCTGGTGCCGGTGTTCCGCGCCATCTACCGGGACACGGCCGCCCACTGGGAGCTGTACGAGACCTGCGAGGACCTGGTCGACCTCGAGGACGCCGTCCAGCTCTGGCGCTTCCGCCACCTTCAAACGGTCCAAAGGACCATCGGGCACAAGCGCGGCACCGGCGGCTCCACCGGCGTGGCGTTCCTGCGACGAGCCCTGGAGCTGACGTTCTTCCCCGAACTGATCGCGGTCCGGACGGAGCTCGGTGGCTGACCGCCAGGCCCCGCCCTTCCTCGTCGACGACGCCTGGCTCGGCGCCCGTACGGGCGTCACGGCCCTCCGCGTCGTCGACGGCCGCATCGAACGGGCCGACGCGCCCCCGGCGGTCCCCCGCCGCCGGATCACGATCCTGCCGGGGATCGTCGACCGGCACGTCCACCTGGGCCTGGTGGACAGGGCGCGGCTGGCCGACGGCCCCCTGGTCGAGGTCCACGACCTGGGCTGGATCCCCGAGACGGCGGCGGATTGGCGCGCCCGCCCGCCCGCGGGCGTGACGGTCCGCATCGCCGGGCCGTTCCACACGGCCCCGGGCGGATACCCCTCGGGCCGTCCCTGGGCCCCGGACGCGGCCGTACGGGCCGTCACCGACGCCGCGGACGCCCGCGCCGCCGTCCGGGCCGTCGGGGAATGCGGAGCCGACGCCGTCAAGATCGCCCTGCATTCCGGACTCCCGCTGCTCGGCGACGAGGTGCTGCACGCCCTGGTCGACGCCGCCCATGCCGCGGGGCTGCCGGCCCTCGTGCACGCGGAGGGACCGGGGCAGGCGGCCCGCGCCATCGACGCGGGCGCCGACGTCCTCGTCCACGCCCCCTGGACCGAACGGATCCCCGACCGCGTGCTCGCCCGCGGCGCGCACATGACCTGGATCTCGACCCTGGCCGTCCACGACCCCCGCGACCGGGACGTCGCGATCGACAACATCCGACGCTTCCGGGCCCTGGGCGGCCGGGTCGTCTACGGAACGGACATGGGCAACGGCCCCACCCCCGTCGGCCCGAACGAGACCGAGATCCGGGCCCTCCACCGGGCCGGCCTCGAGGGCGATGAGCTCATCACCGCCCTCGTCGGACCCGCCGGCCCGGCCATCCCCGCCGACCGGGCCCTGGTGTCGCCCCTGCCCCTGCCCACCACGGGCGAAGAACTGGTGACCTGGCTCTCCACCGCACGGCGCTTCACCGCCGCCTACCCCCAGGACGTCCTGTGACAACCGACGACATCGCCACCCGCGTTCCCGTCGCCCTCAAGGAGAGGGCGGCCGCCCTGGACGCCGCCGACCCCCTCGCCGGATACCGGTCGGCCTTCGTCGAGAGCGACGACGTGATCGCCTACCTCGACGGCAACTCCCTGGGCCGCCCCCTCAAGGCGACCCGCGACAACCTCGCCCGCTTCGTGGACGGGCCGTGGGGCGACCGTCTGATCCGCTCCTGGGACGAGGGCTGGATGGACGCCCCCACCGAACTGGGCGACCTCATCGGCCGGGTCGTGCTCGGGGCCGGACCCGGGCAGACGGTGGTCGCCGACTCCACCACGGTCATGCTCTACAAGCTCATCCGGGCCGCGGTGGACGCCCGCCCCGGACGCGACGAGATCGTCATCGACACCGACAACTTCCCCACCGACAGGTTCGTCGTCGAGGGCGTCGCCGCCGAGCGGGGCCTGACGATCCGCTGGATCACCCCCGACCCGTCCGCGGGGGTGACGGTCGAGCAGGTCCGGGCGGTGACGGGGCCGCGCACCGCCCTCGTCGTGCTCAGCCACATCGCCTACCGGTCCGGGTACATGGCGGACCTCCCCGCGATCACCGCGGCCGCGCACGAGGCGGGCGCGCTCATGCTCTGGGACCTGTGCCATTCGGCCGGGGCGGTGGAGCTGGCGCTGGACGAGCACGAGGTGGACCTGGCCGTGGGGTGCACCTACAAGTATCTCAACGGCGGTCCCGGAGCCCCGGCCTTCGCCTACGTCGCCCGCCGCCTGCACGACCGGCTGCGCCAGCCGATCCAAGGGTGGATGGGCGCCGGCGACCCGTTCGCGATGGGCGAGCGCTATGAGCCGGCCGACGGCATCAGACGCTTCATCAGCGGGACCCCGCCCATCGTGGGCATGCTCCCGATGCGCGACATGCTCGCGCTCATCGAGGAGGCGGGCATGCCCGCGATCCGGGCCAAGTCGGTGCAGCTGACGGGCTTCGCGATCGAGGCCGCGGACGACCTGCTCGCCCCGCTGGGGGTCCGCCTCGCCTCCCCGCGCGCCGCCGACGAGCGAGGCGGCCACGTCACCTTCGATCACCCCGACTTCAAGCGCGTCACCGCCCGGCTGTGGACCCGGGGAGTGATCCCGGACTTCCGGCCGCCGTGCGGGCTGCGGGTCGGCCTGTCCCCGTTGAGCACCTCCTTCTCCGAGGTCGCCCTCGGACTGACCATGGTCGCGGAGGCCCTCGCCGAGGAACGCGCATGAGCGCCCCCGTCCGGTTCCCGGCGCGCGACCGCGTCCGCGGCCGCCGCTGACCGGGCGTCCGGGGCGGTCGGCGGACCGACCCGAGCCGCACGGACCCCGGGTCCGCCAGGCCGCCCGGCCGTGCCCACCCGCCGGAGCGCGGCCGGACCCGGCGGGCGGCCGTGGAGCGTCGGTGCCGGCCGGCGGGGCCGCGGGCGACGGCCGACGGGCCGCCGCGCGATGCATGGCGCGGCGGCGCATCGGATCCTCCACACCGAGCCCGCCCGGCTCGGGGGACGAGCCGGAGTCCGGACTCGGTGCCGAGGATCAAAGGTCGCCGGGCCACGCATCAGAAAGCGACGTCCAGCGCGGAGGCGGTCTGCGATCGTCTCCACGCCAGGACAAGATGAACTGCACGGCCACGAGCAGGACGGACGCCGTCAGGAAAGGGTGCGCCATTGCGGCGGACAGGGCGTTTATCTGTTCCACCGGGGAGGAGTCCAGCCTGTCCTGCAGGCCGCTGAAGAAGCGGTTCATCGCTATCTCCGCGGCGATCGCGCTCACCGTCGCCACGAATGAGCCGACGACTTCGAAGGACCCGGCGAAGCTGAAACCGAGCGCCGCTCCGACGGCGGCGGCCGGGACGGTGTGGCCTCGCCCGGACACGTGGATCACATGGATCGAGATCTCGGCGAGGAGCATCAGCACGGCGGCCGACGCGCAGCAGGTCCCCCTGCCGACTTTCCGGGCCATGACCAGCCCGACGATGAGGGCGATGCCGAACGACCACACCAGGAAATAGGTGTTCAGATCGGTCTCCGGCGTCGTGTGCCTGCTCGACTTGAGGGACAGATGGTCGACCAGGTGCGCGCCGAAGCAGAATATCACCGCCAGAAAAGTGACCCCTTGCGCTATGGCGGAGAGGGTGCCGTAGAGAACTCGGTACGGGGCGGTCGTGCTCATCTCCACGCGGTGTTCAGGGATTCTCGCCCTTTCGGTCGTCGGCCGCCCTCGGCCGCCCGCCGATCAGGGGGGCGACGGTGCGGGCGGGGCGGCTCTGCGGTGCGGCGTGCGGCGGCGGACCGCGAGGGCCGGACGCGGCGCCGTCGGTCGTTCGATGCGCCTGCCGGCGCGTCGGTCTCGAGGTCGTTTCCGTTCCGGCCGCCCCGGCCGTCGGGGAGCTCGTCCGCCGGAATGACCGGTTCCGCGGCGGCCGGGAGGCCCCTCACGGCGAAGAGGGGGGAGCCGGAACGGCGGAAGCGGCATGACGGCCTGCGTCGACGCGGAGCCGGTGAAATGCGCACGAAAGGGCGGCGGTATCTCCTGCGACGTGCCGGTTCCGTCTTCCGGGCGTGAGCGTGCGCCGACGCCTCTCGACGTTCGACGACGTCGGTGAGAGCGGTGGCGTCGACCGAAGAGCACCTGCCGTGGAGGGCTTCTCAGGCGTCCTCCGCACTCCATGGCCGGCATTCTATTTCCGGCGACGTCCCGGCGCCCCTTCTTGAGAGAGATGAGCGTGTCGGTGGCGCCGCGTTTCTGCGCCGATGTCCTGCGCCTGCTTCACGGGCGGCGGTATGGGGCGGCGACGCGCGCAACGTCCTGCATGAACTCGGCTGGAAACGGCCGCCGAGCCCTTCCGGGCGAGCCGCCGGCGGACGTCGCCGAAGGCCACGGTGCCGGCAGGCCCATGCTCACAACGGTACGGCGGGGCGTGCCGGCCCCGACCCGCCTGCGGCCTATCGCACGGAGAGAACCTCAAAATCCCTTTCTGTGCTCGTTCTGCTCGATCGTCGGTTGACGCCGGTTCTTGCGGCCTGGACCGTCTGCGTCGCATACGGTCGCCCGCCGCACGGGCCACGAGTCGCACGCAGAAAATGGGTCGGCGGACTCCCGGCGACATCCGAACCGATATCAGAAGTCGATTCACTTCTCGGTGGCATCGATTAAAATATTTCAGATTCCGCTGGAGGTCCGGCCGATGGTGTGAAAGGACGTCATGGAGACCCTGACCCGCCGGGCGCTCAACCGGGCCACACTGGAGCGCCAGCTGCTGTTGCGCCGGGTCGACCGGCCGCCCCTCAAGGTGATCGAGCATCTGGTCGGCCTGCAGGGCCAGGACCCGGACCCGCCCTACTTCGGCCTGTGGTCACGGATCGAGGGATTCCGGATCGAGGACCTGACCCGCCTGCTGCACGACCGCCGAGTGGTACGGGCGATGATGTTCCGCGGCACCCAGCACCTGCTCACCGCCGACGACTATGTGCGCTTCCGGCCGCTGTTCGACCGGCTGCTGGCCACCCTGCAGAAAGGGACCTTCCGCCGTCAGACCGAGGGCATCGACCTGGCCGAGCTGGCCCGTGCCGCCCGCGAGATCATCGGAACCGGCACGGTGACCCGGCCCGAGCTGGGCAGGGCGCTGGCCGAGCGATGGCCCGGGCGGGACCGGGTGGCGCTGGCCCGGTCGGCGCAGCATCTGCTGCCGGTCCTGCACCCGCCGCCCGACGGCCTGTGGCGGCGGCGCGGCGCCACGCCGTTCGCGCTCGCCGAGCACTGGCTCGGCCGGCCGCTGTCGACGAAACCGTCGGTGCAGGACCTCATCCGGCGCTACCTGGCGGCCTTCGGCCCGGCGACGGTCAGCGACGTGCGGGCCTGGAGCGGGCTGACCGGGCTGAAGGAGGCCATCGAACCGCTCCGCCCGAAGCTGCGCACCTTCCGGGACGAGAACGGACGGGAGCTGTTCGACCTGCCCGACGCGCCGCGCCCCGACCCGGACACGCCCGCCCCGGTGCGGTTCCTGGCCGCGCTCGACAACGTGGTGCTCGCCTACCACGACCGCTCCCGCATCGTGACCGAGGAACAGCGCACGTACGCCTGGATCGACGCGACGCTGACAGTGGACGGCTTCGTGCGCGGACTGTGGGCCGTCAAACGGGACAAGCAGACCGCCACGCTGGACATCCGGCTGTTCGAGCCGCTGTCCGCGGAAGAAGAGGCGGCCGTCGTCGCCGAGGGCGAGCGGCTGCTGCGCTTCGGCGCCGCCGACTGCGAAGCCCACGACATCCGGTTCCGCCCGGTCGAGGAATGAGCCCTCGGCGGCCCCGAGCCCGACGCCCCGGCCGCAGAAGAACGATGCGCCGTCCGCGAGCACGCGGCTCACACCCCGCTCACGGTGACGTGTCGGGCCGGGCGCAGGGGTGAGGCCAGCCCGGTCGACACGATGACCCTCGAGAGGGCCGGCCAAGGCCTCCGGGCGCCGGGCGCCCTCGGGAAGAGGGCCCGCCCGCTCGGATCCGTGCGTCCGCCGGGACCGCCCCGGCGGGATCCCGCGACCACCGGCCCGCTGACCTGCACCCCCGGCGCGTCGAGAGAACCCCGGTGACCCTCTCGCCGGCATCGGTTAACGACGGGCGCCGCCCCGGCCGGCCGAGCGGCGCGGCGGCATGGCGGCGAGAAGGAGAAGCCCGACGAGCAGCGTCACCAGAAGGTCGGAGAACGCGGCGGTCACGAGCACCACCACCGCGCCGTACACCATCCCGAGGATGCCGACGATCCATGCGCCCAGCGCCACCTTCAGCAGCGTGGCGGCGTCACGACCGCCCAGCTCCGCGACGACCGCCGCCGCGCAGAGGAACGAGCCGAGCAGCACCGTCCCGACCACGCCGGCGACCGGAGAGAAACCGTCCGGCATGCGTTCGGGATCAGAGAAGGCGGTGAACGAAATGAAGGCCGCCACGACGCAGACCGCGCAGTAGCGAAAGAACCGGACCCACTGCAGAAATCCGCCGCTCCGCTCGGGAGCGGGTGCGCGGCGATCGGGCGAAGAGGTCATCTCGGGAACCGTCCAGGGCTTCCTCGGCTCTCCTGAACCGTAGCACCGCGGTGAGCGGTGAGCCCCGGCATGCGGGACCGCGACCCGCCCGGGAGCGAATCGGGCCGTCATGACGCGGCACGACCCTCACCGGGCTCCGCCCCGGTCGCATGCAGAAACCAGCGGCGGCCCGGGCGCGGCCGGGCACGATGACGCCGCCTCCGTCGGGCGGCCGACGGCGGGAGAGACGACGCGCACGCCCGAGAGCACCGGGGAGCACGCCGGGAGCCCTCCTCATCCCGGCTGCGAGGAAGGCCGGAAAGCGGACTGGAGACGATGGGCGAGCGCGGTGTGCCGGCGGCCCGCCCCCGGGGTGCGGACGGCGACGGCCAGGGCACGACGGGACCCCACCAGGACGACGAGCTTGCGGGCCCGGGTGATCGCCGTGTACAGCAGGTTGCGCTGCAGCATCATCCAGGCGCTCATGGTCACGGGAATGACCACGGCCGGGTACTCGCTGCCCTGCGACCGGTGAATGGTCACCGCATACGCATGAGCGAGCTCGTCGAGCTCGGCGAAGTCGTAGTCGACGCTCTCGTCCTCGTCGGTGGTGACGGTGAGGACGCCCTCCTCGGGGGAGACGGCGGTGACGACGCCGACGGTGCCGTTGAAGACCCCGGCCCGGCCCTTGTCGTAGTTGTTGCGCAGCTGGGTGACCTTGTCGCCGGGACGGAACACCCGGCTGCCGTGACGGCGCTCGGGAACACCCTCCCGGTAGGGGGTGAGCGCCTCCTGCAGCAGGGCGTTGAGACTGGCCGCCCCCGCCGGACCCCGATGCATGGGGGCCAGCACCTGCACGTCCCGGCGGGGATCCAGCCCGAAACGAGCGGGAATGCGGCGGGCGACGATGTCGACCACCAGCTTGGCGGTCTCCTCCGCCGGATGCAGACCGGAGTCGGCGGGCGGATCGCAACCGAACCAGAAGAAGTCGTCGAAACCGGTCAGGGCCGGCGGCTCACCGGCGTTCACCTTGTGGGCGTTGACCACGATCCCGGACTGCTGCGCCTGCCGGAAGATCCTGGTGAGCCGGACATGCGGGACGGCGTCGGCGGCCAGCAGGTCGCGCAGCACCTCCCCGGCACCGACCGAGGGAAGCTGATCGACGTCGCCCACCAGCAGCAGATGCGCACCGGGCGGGATGGCCTTGACGAGCTTGTTGGCCAGGATGAGGTCCAGCATGGAGCACTCGTCCACCACCACCAGGTCGGCGTCCAGCGGATGGTCGCGGTCGTATTTGGGGTCCCCGCCCGGCTGCAGCTCCAGCAGCCGATGCACGGTGGAGGCGTCGTGACCGGTCAGCTCGGCCAGCCGCTTGGCGGCGCGACCGGTCGGGGCGACCAACAGCACCTTGGCCCTCTTGGCCCGGGCCAGCTCCACCACCGAACGGACGGTGAAGCTCTTGCCGCAGCCCGGGCCGCCGGTGAGCACGGCGACCTTGCGGGTGAGCGCGAGCCGGACCGCCTGACGCTGCTCCTCGGCCAGCCGCTGGCCGGTGCGCCGGGCCAGCCAGCCCAACGCCGCCTCCCAGTCCACCTCGCCGAAGGAGCTCAGCCGGTCGACGTCGCAGCGCAGCAACCCCAGCAGAGCGGTCGCCAGTGAGCACTCGGCCCGATGGAACGGCGGCAGATACACCGCCGGCACCTGGTGACCGCCGACGGTGCGCACCGTCTCCCGCACCACCCCCTCGTCCGCGGCCAGCTCCTCCAGACAGGGACCGACCCGGGCGGGGTCGACCTGGAGGATCTTGGCGGCCTCGGTGAGCAGGTTCGGCTCGGGCAGATAGCAGTGCCCGTCGTCGGCGGCCTGGGAGAGGGTGTGGCGCAGGCCGGCCTTGATCCGCTCCGGACTGTCGTGGGGGATGCCGACCGCCTGGGCGATGGTGTCAGCGGTCTTGAACCCGATGCCCCACACGTCGGCGGCCAGCCGATAGGGCTCCTCCCGCACCACGTCGACGGCGGCGTCCCCGTAGGTCTTGTAGATGCGGACCGCCAGCGAGGTGGACACCCCCACGTCCGAGAGGAACACCATCACCTCTTTGATGGCCTTCTGCTCCTCCCAGGCCTCGGCGATCCGCCGCATCCGCTTGGGCCCCAGCCCGTGGACCTCGGTCAGCCGCTCGGGCTCCTCCTCGATGACCCGCAGGATGTCGGTGCCGAAGTGATCCACCATCCGCTCGGCCATCGTCGGGCCGATCCCCTTGATCAGCCCGGACCCCAGGTACCGCCGCAGCCCTTGCACGGTGGCCGGCAGCACCGTGGTGAACGAATGCACCTGGAACTGCCGTCCGTACTTGGGGTGGGAGGTCCACCGGCCGCGCAGCCGCAGGCTCTCGCCGATCTGGGCGCCCTGCAGCGGCCCCACCACGGTCAACAGGTCGGGGCCGGACCGTTCGGTGGCCACCCGGGCGATGGTGTATCCGGTCTCCTCGTTGACGAAGGTGATGCGTTCCAGCACCGCCTCCAGCACCGATTCGCCCCGGACCGCCTCGGACGCACCGACCTGCGGCGAAGGACGCGGATCATGCACATCAGCATTGTGCCGGGTCACGGCCCCGCTCCCCGGCCCGGACCTGAAAAGCGGCCTCATCCCGGCCGTCTCGGTGCAAGGGCGGAGAACACGCGCAACGCCTCCCGCGCCGCGGCATGACGATCACGGCGGAATCCGCGACGTCCGCCGGAGGCGGGTCGGACGACGGCCCCGGCGTCCGACCGGCCTCTTCGGCGCCTCGGCCTCCGCCTCATCGTGCGCACGGACCCGACGCATCGGCGAGGGTCTCTCGGCGAGACCGGTGTCGGCGCACCGGAAGCGGACGTTCATCTCCAGGCCGTCCCGGCGACCGGGATGCGGGAGCCGCCGCTCCGTCCGCATCCGACGCCGAAGGGCGGGACGGCCGGCGCTTCCGGCGGTTCGGCGCGCATCTTGAGGTGCTCGATCGCAGCGTGCTCCTAAGGCCCGCGAGCATTGCGCAGCATCCGCGTTCCTTGAACGCGCTGTCGCCCGTCTCAGGCGATGCCGGCGCGTCCCGCGATGCATCGCTTTGAGCCCGGGTCGGACCGGCGTCTCGTCCAAGCCGCCCGGTCCCTGGGCGGCACAGGAGGCGGCCTTCGTTGAGAGAACAGCAGTATTGCTTCCTGGTGCAGATGCGTCCACGGAGTTCTGTGGGCATGTCATCCCGTGAACTGTGGATCAGTGCAAAGAAACGCTCTTTTCTGAATTTTTCAGAATGTGCTTTGATCCCGTAGCCAGGCCAGCAGTCTCCGCCCTCCTTGTGCGATTGCGCTGGCAGTGAGACTGGCTCCCACGGTCGGCCAAATTCTCTTTAGCTTTTCTTTGACTCGCGCCAGTATCCCCTTCTTGATGGCAACGCGACTCTCCTCTATCTGGGAAATTGCCTCTTTTTCCGTTTCTCCCAAAGAGTCTATCTTTTTTTCGAGTCGTCTCTTCTCTTCCTGCTTGCGCTGGATGTCCTGCTCCAATTGGGCCAACTTTTCACGTGTGTCATTACCCCTGGAAGAGGGTGGTGTGGAGTCGGGGGGCAGCCTTCGAGAAACTTCTCGATCATTTTTTCGGCCGTCTTTCTCGGTTCTGCCCTGGTTCTCTCCGGTGCGGTGGGCGCTGGGCGCATCGGTTCGGCTGGAGTCCCACTTTGCCGCCGTGGTGCGCTTGTCCTCGGAAGGTGTACGTGGGGAATTTGTCCATGCGCTGGATGAAGCGGCAGATTCGCCCGTAGTGCGGGGCTGCATGCTTTTCACTTCTCGCAACTCTGACTTGAATCTCCTGAGCTCTTCTTTAGTGTTATCAATTTCGTCTTTTAGGTTATCGATTTCTTCTTTCAGGAGGTCGACCATTAGTTGGGTTCGCTTTAGCTGCTGTTGCTCAAGCTCTCTGGACTTCCTGGCCAGCTCGGCTTCAGCGGCTTCGCGCTGTGCGCGCAGTCGGCTTGAGATGGATGCGCGCATATCGTCCAAGGACTGATCGACCATCTCCTCCGTTTCACTGGCAGTGGCATACGGGAGGATATCGACCAGCCGGTGTAGCAGTAGAGGGAGGTTCCATCCTGTAAAGGCATCGAAAGGAATGACTCGTTCCAGGGATAGATCATCGCGTTTCAGTCCTCTGGCAAGGTCCTTTAGGAACTGTTTCCTCTGCTCTTCGATCAATTCGTGTTCCCACGGAAGTGTGGGGCCTTCGAAGCCATTGATCGTAATGGACTCGCGAGTCCCATTTGTTTCGCGGTCCAACAAAGACAATCGGTTTAGCGCAAAGATGATCTTTCCTGGCTCGACCCCGGAATCCAGGAGGGTTTTGACGGTGTCGAGAGTTCCCCGGTGCGCTGGGCGGGGAGGTGTGGTGACCAGGATGAATCCGTCGGCGGTCGGCGCGTAACGGCGATAGATCTCCTTGAACTCATTATCGAGATCTTCGCTATCGCCCAGCCCGGGAAGATCGATTACATGGATGTGTTCTCCTTGAGCTTCCCAAACGTGGCGAGCGTCCTTGACGGTCCCTCGGGTAATGCGTCCCACCTCGCCGACTTTTCGTCCGAACAGCGTGTTTATCATGGTGGTCTTGCCCACTCCTGTGGCGCCGCATACGACGACCACGGGGATTCGCTGGGGTTCGAGCTCATCGCGCTCTCTCGGATTCATTTCGGGCCATCCTTTTTGGGGCATAACTTCCGTCCCTTATCCTTTCCTCTTGGTCGCCTGATTTCAGTGTCACTATATCTGCTTCTAGGTTCGAGACGTTGCGCGGTATGGGTGGCCTGTCACTCTTCGGTGCATTGCTTAAGAGAGTTGCTCCGGTCAGGGGTGCTGAGGGTTTCTCAATGAAAGCCGCCTCCTGTGCCGCCCAGGGACCGGGCGGCTTGGACGAGACGCCGGTCCGACCCGGCCTCAAGGCGATGCATCGCGGGACGCGCCGGCATCGCCTGAGACGGGCGACAGCGCGTTCAAGGAACGCGGATGCTGCGTTGCAGAGCGCGGGGGCATCCAGCGGACCGGGGATGTCCGGATGCGGACGTCGCAGGGCATGGGCACCGATGCCCGCTTCGACATGTCTGACACGGTCGGCGCCACCGGCCTGATGCTGCCCGGATGGGGCGCCGGCGGGGCGGAGACGCGGGTGGTCCACAGTTCGGGCGCGCTGTCGGGCTCGACCTCTGACGTCCGCGGCGGGGCGTCATCCGGACCGGCCGAGGGCTCCCGTGGACGGGCCTTGCCGGGGAACCAGGGGTAGGGGTCATTGCTGTCCTCGGTCGTGCCGACGACCCGGTCGCAGAAGGAGAGCATTCAACCTGCGGTCGCATGGTCGTGCCCACCGGATCGACGGCGGGCCTGGACCTGATGCGGGGTGAAGGCCTGTGCGGTCGGCGCGGTGATGCCCTCACGCAGGCGGCGATGGGCGATGGCCTGCGATATGTCGGCATCCCGAGGCCGCTGGGGGAGGAACCGATCTCCTTGGGCATGTGGGTGGGCCGCGCGGCCACCCCCAACACCATCGCCGAGGCCGCGACCAGCCTCGAACGCCTGCGTGCCGGTGAGGAGCTGCAGGAGAAGAACCCCGTCCAGCTGCGCGTCTGCCCCTGGTGCGGCACCGCGATGGACGCCTGGAACTACGAGGTAGACCTCGAGACCTCGCGCATGCGGACGTTCTGCTCCTCCGACGAGTGCGACTTCCACGAGGAGCTGCCGGTCCACGTTGTGGACGAGCGGATCTATCGGGTCCGGCCCACGCTGCTCATCGCGACGGTCGACAAATTCGCGCAGATCACATGGCGAGGACAGGTCGCCGCCCTGTTCAACCGGAGCGGGGCTCCGGAGGGGACGCCGCCGCCGGAGCTGATCGTGCAGGACGAGCTCCACCTGATCTCCGGACCGCTCGGCAGCCTCGCCGGTCTGTACGAGACCGCCGTCGACGTCGCCGCGGACGAACCGAAGGTCATCGCCTCCACGGCAACGATCCGTCGCGCCGAACAACAGGTGCGGAGCCTGTTCAACCGGCGGGTGTGCCAGTTCCCTCCGGCCGGACTGGACGCCCGCGACTCCTGGTTCGCGGTCGAGGCCCCCGCAGAGGATAAGGCCTCTCGCCGGTACGTGGGACTGCTCACCACCCACCTCAGCCAGGCGACGCTGTGGGTGCGGACTTACGCGGCGCTGCTGCACCATGCGGCCGACATCGGGGGAGAGGACGCCGTCCGTGACGCCTATTGGACGCTCGTCGGTTATTTCAACAGCCTTCGTCTGCTGGCTGCCGCCGAACTGCAGTTCCACGACGACGTCCAGGACCGCCTCAAACTACTGGCCGGACGACAGGGGGTCGTCCCGCGCCCGGCCGAGCTGCTGTCGGAGCTGACCAGCCGCGTGAAGTCCAGCGACATCCCGCAGCGGTTGAAGGACCTGGAACGGGCGCTGCCCGACGAGGACGCCCTCGACGCGGTCCTGGCCACCAACATGATCTCCGTCGGCGTCGACGTGGACCGGCTCGGCCTGATGGCGATCATGGGGCAGCCGCAGACCACCGCCGAGTACATCCAGGCCAGCAGCCGGGTCGGCCGGCGGCACCCTGGGCTGGTGGTCGTCCTGTTCAACGCGGCCCGCTCCCGGGACCGCTCGCACTATGAGAACTTCACCTCCTATCACTCGGCGCTGTACCGGCAGGTGGAGTCGACGAGCGTGACCCCCTTCTCGCCTCGGACTCGTGACCGAGCCCTGCACGCGGTGCTCGTGGGCATGGCCCGGCTGCTGTACCCCGAGGCCCGCCCGAACGGCGCCGCCGGGAACGTGGAGTCCTTCGTCAACCGTCTCGAGGAGCTCAAGGACCTGATCCTGGCGCGGGTGAAGTCGATCGCGCCGGACGCGTCCGACGAGCTCCACGGCACCGAAAGAGACCTCGACGGCATCATCGAGAGGTGGCGGTGGCTGGCGGCCCGCAACCCGAAGCTGGTCTACGAGGCGCCGGCGAATCTCAAACACGACGAATCCCGTGCGAAGGGCGCCGCATTGCTGCGCTCCCACGCGGATGAGGATCTCGACCTCGCATATCAAACCTTGTGGAGTCTGCGGGACGTCGACGTCGAATCCGACCTTTATTTGGAGCGATGAACATGGCGATGGCACAGCGGAGAGCTGGACGGGTCCGGACCGGTCGCGGCGCCCGCCGGGCGTCTCGCACGCCCTTGGGCGGGGTGCGCAGGGCACAGATGATCACCACCTACGGGGTCGGGGCGATGGTCGCCATCGGAGACCAGTCTTATGTGATCAGCGGACTCGACACCTGGAATCTCGACACCTCGATCACCATCCACGAGCCTCGCCTGGAGCGCCGGCTCGGTGTGGACGGCTTCCGGCTGCCTCCCGCCGCCAGTTCGTCGACCGGGGACGGCGTGCGGGTTAGGCTCTTTCCCGAGTTCTATTCATGCCCGGGATGCCATGAACTGAAGGAGTTCCATAAGTTCGGCTCGCCTCCGGGAACGAGTCGATGCGGAGCGTGCGATAAACTGCTCACGCCCTCCCGCTTCGTGATCGCCTGCGAGAACGGGCATCTGGATGATTTTCCCTACGCCAAGTGGGTGCATAAAGGCGCAGATCCAGGTCGTGGGCACCGACTGACTCTGCACAGCACCGGACGGACGGCGTCGCTGCGCTCGGTGATCATCCGTTGCTCGTGCGGCGAGGAGGCCTCCATGGAGGGTGCCTTCTCCCGGAACGCCCTGAGATCGCTCAATATCTTCTGCGAAGGGCGCCGTCCCTGGCTCGGGCGGGGAGCCGAGCAGTCCGGTTGCAAGGCGATTCCCCGCACCCTGCAGCGCGGTTCTTCCGCCGTCTGGTTCCCGATAGTCCGCTCGGCGCTGTCCATCCCACCGTGGTCGGAGACCCTGCAAAAACGGCTCAACTGCAGCCAGTACCCGATGTTGAAGTCATCGGTGCGGTTGTGGCGGGAGGGGAGGGTGTCGTATGAATCCCTCGAGGAGCTCATCCGGGCGAGCGGCATTCTGGACGCCTCACGTTTCACCCCCAAGGACGTCATCGAAGCGGTCCAGCTTCGGGTGCAGTTGGAGGAGAGCGAAGTCGCGGACTCCGACGGGCGAGAGCCGTTGGAGGCGGCCGGTGAACTGCGTCGGGAGGAATACGAGCGGCTGTTGTTCGGAACAGCGTCGGTCGACCGCGAAGACGACTTCGAATGCACCAGGCCTCCGGAGGATCCCGACACCCCCCTTCCGGTCGGGATCGAACGCTCGATGCAGGTCAAGCGGCTCCGCGAAGTTCGCGCCCTGTGGTCGTTCACCCGGGTCGAGGCGCCCGACTCCACGACGCCCGAGACCCGAAGGGCGGCCCTGTCCATTGAGGACAAGGGGTGGCTCCCGGCCGTCGAGGTCATCGGCGAAGGCGTGTTCCTGACCTTGGACACGGCCAGGTTGGGCGAGTGGGAGCGGCAGAAGGGGGTCCGCCAGCGGGCCGACCGGATCCGCGACAACCACACCGCGGCGCTCCGCCGTCGCATCATGGCGACGAACCCCAAGGCCGTCCGAGAGATCCAGTCGCCGATCAGCGCTCGTTACATCCTGCTGCACACCCTGGCGCACGCGCTCATCAACGAGTGGAGCCTGGAGTCGGGCTA
This sequence comes from Thermomonospora catenispora, assembly GCF_006363815.1. GTDB lineage: Bacteria > Actinomycetota > Actinomycetes > Streptosporangiales > Streptosporangiaceae > Thermomonospora > Thermomonospora catenispora. The sequence continues at coordinate 92,082 of NZ_RRYT01000006.1, read as the reverse complement.
CCCGGCGGCCTCGCTGCGGGAACGCCTGTACGTCTCCCACGACATGGCCGGGCTGCTGATCTACACCGCCACCAGCGACTCCGCCGGCAGCCTGGGCGGGGTCGTCGCCCAGGGCGAGTACAAGAACCTGCGGAACTCCCTGGAGTCGGCGCTGAGGCGGGTGTCGTGGTGCTCGCAGGACCCCCCTTGCATGGAGTCGGAGGCGGGCGGGGTCGACAGCCTCAACCTCGCGGCCTGCTACGCCTGCGTGTTGCTGCCGGAGACGAGCTGCGAGACCAACAACACCTTCCTCGACCGGGCCATGCTCATCGGCACCCCCGACGAATCCTCGGTCGGCTACTTCGCCCTCGACGAGTGACGATGCTCCCGTCCGGAACCCGCGTCGGCGCGCGGGTTCCGGACGGCGTCGCTCGTCGGGCGTTCCGGCCTCCCGACCCGGGCCGGGGCACTACGGTGATCATCGGGACGCCGGCTCCCCGACGCAGAACCTCTGGACGCATCCGAAAGGGACGGCCGTGGCCAGGCTGGGCATCCACCGTGACTTCCTTCGAGACCTGATCTCGCTGGACCGCTCCGTCCAGCGGAAGGTCGTCAACGCCATCCTCAAGTTCGAGCAGGCCACACACGCCGGAATTCACCTGGAGAAGATCAACGGCGTGCGCGACGACCGGCTCAAGAGCATCCGGATCGACCGGTCCGTCCGCGGCATCGTCCTTGCGCCCGACGGCGGGGACCGCTTCACTCTCCTGAAGGTCCTGCCCCACGATGAGGCTTACGCGTGGGCGGAACGCCGCCGGGTGTCGGTCAACACGACCACCGGGCACATGGAGATCTGGGACTCCCATGCGGTCGAGGCCGCCACCGAGGAACTGGCGCGCACCACCTCCGCCCCCGAGCCCGAACGGCTCTTCGCGCACGTGTCCGATGAGGACATGGCCCGGCTCGGCATCGACGAGCAGATCCGGGTCTTCGCCAGGCTGCTCACCGATCCCGGACCGCTGGAAGCGATCAAGGACTACCTGCCCGAGACCCAGTACGACGTCCTCATCGGCCTCGCCGCGGGCCTGTCCCCCGACGAGATCGCCGAAGAGGTGATCGACGCCGCGGACACGGAACCGTACGACGCCGACGACATCGTCGGCGCGATGGAGCGGACCCCGTCCAGGATCGCGTTCGTCGAGGGCCCCGAAGAGCTGATGGCCCTGTTCGAAAAGCCTTTCGCCCTGTGGCGCGTCTATCTCCACCCGACCCAACGGGACGTCGCCTATGGGACCTACTCCGGCCCCGCCCAGGTCACCGGCGGCCCGGGAACCGGAAAGACGGTGGTGGCGCTGCACCGCGCCCGACACCTTGCCGCCCGAGGCGGACGCGTGCTGCTCACCACGTTCACCTCCACGCTGGCCGAATCCCTGCTCGAAGGGCTGCGTCTGCTGGAGAACAGGGAAGAGGTCCTCGCCCGCATCGACGTCCGACACATCGACCAGGTCGCCGCGCGCATCGTCCGCTCCCACCGCGGGCCCTATGCCCTCGTCAAGGACTCCGACGAAGAACGACTGTGGGAGCGGATCATCCGCGACCGCGGCGTGGACCACAATGCGACCTTCATCGCCGAGGAGTGGCGTCAGATCGTGCTCGCCCACGACCTGCACACCCTCGACGAGTATCTCGCCGTGCGCCGCACCGGGCGCGGCAGGCGTCTCGGCCCCGTCCAGCGCACCCAGGTCTGGCACGTGATCTCCGAGTTCCTACGGGAACTGGAGGCCCGTAACGCCCACACCTACGAGACCGTGTGCGCGGAGGCGACGAGGATCCTCTCCGAGCGGGACGACAAGCCCTACGATCACGTCATCGTCGACGAGGCCCAGGACCTGCACCCCGTTCGCTGGAGGCTCCTTCGCGCCCTCGTGCCCCCGGGACGGGACGACCTGTTCATCGCTGGCGACACCCATCAACGGATCTACGACAACCGGGTCTCGCTGCGGTCGGTCGGGATCGACGTGGCGGGTCGTTCCGTCCGCCTGACCGTCAACTACCGCACCACCTCGGAGATCCTCGCCTGGAGCCACGGCCTGCTGGCCGGGGAACGGATCGAGGACCTCGACGACGCGCCGGCGTCGCTGAGGGGCTTCCGCTCCGAGACGCACGGCCCGCCCCCCGAACTCGCCCCCGCGAACACCAGGACCGAGGAGCTCCGGAGACTGACCGCTAAGGTCCGCGAGTGGCTGGACGCGGGCGTGGAGCCCGACGAGATAGGGATCGCTGCCCGTTCCGGCCCGCTCGCCCAGGAAGCGGCCCGCTCCCTCCAGCGGGCGGGCGTCCCGGCCTGCCACCTGTCACGCGAGCAGAGCCCTGTCGAGGGCCACGTCCAGACGATGACCATGCACCGCATGAAGGGCCTGGAATTCCGCTGCGTGGCACTCATCGGCGCAGGCGAACACCATCTCCCCGCGCCTGGTGCGGTGCGCCCCGCGGAGGACGACGAAACGGCCCACTCCCACGACCTGCAACGGGAGCGCTGTCTGTTGTTCGTCGCCTGCAGCCGCGCACGCGAACTCCTCTACATCTCCTGGCACGGCGCCCCGAGCCCTTTCCTCCGTGACTTCATCCCCGTCCCGTAGGGCACCGAGCGGTTCCCGACGGCCACGATTTCACGAGACGGTGATATTCGGTCGTCCATGGAACGGAACGCCCAACGCACCGGAGTCCGCTCCAGGATGCGCCCAGAGGACGCCCTGGGCACCACGGCGGATGGGCTCCGTCCGCCTGCAGTCAACGAAGTGCAGGACATGGTCCGCTTGATCGAGTTCGACACCGGACGTATCACTTGAACGGATAAGGGTGTTGTCCGCCTCGGTGGCATCCGACATGGCGTCGCCCCTGGGAGGCGAAGAATCCTATGGTCCACCTTCGACTTGAATATTGATTGTGTCGCTCGCGACTTTTCATAGTTGCCGGAGACGGCGAGGGCGCTTCGCTTGGATTTTTTCTCTTCGGGTTTTCTGGATGATGCGACCATGTTCTTTGGGGCGGTTTTCGGTGTGTTTGATTCCGGCTTCTTCAAGTGTCGTCTTCGTTAAGGGCTGTCATGTCGCCCTCTCGGGCCTTGTGGGAATATATCTCGATCGCTCGCCGTCGGGATTTTGATGGCCGCTTTGTGGGGTTGAAATTTATGCGATGCGCGTCTGGTCTGCTCTTGTATTGATGGGTCGCCGGGTTCGGTGCCTGAGCTTTTGTATTCCTTGAATCTGAGGTGGTGTTAGAGAATTTTCGTGAGTTATCGGATCGGAGACGGGTCCACTGACTCTGTCGTGTCCGTTGATCCGCGCCGCCGAGCGCATCGATATATGAGCCGCTGAGGTGCCTCAACGAAATGGAAGGCGGGGGTGGGGGAGGCCGAGGGGCACTGGGACCGGTCTCGGCCCGGTGGCGGGACGGGGCTTCGTCGCAGGAGATGCCCGACGCCGGTGAACTCGGCATGCGGCTCAGCGGTGAGCAGGGCTGATGGCGCCTTTCCGCTCGTCGGGCGGGGCCTTAATGATGCACCACCCAGTGGTCGACGATTGATTCGATCTCGTGTTCCGAGGGCGAAGCGCATCGAATCTCGATCGGTTTCGATGAGCCCTTCGGTAGGTAGAGGGCGTCCCCCGTGCCGCGCAAACGTTCCGCTCCCGGTCGTTCGATGACCAGATCGCTCTCCTCCGGGGAGTTCATCTTGAAGGCCAGGCGAGATGGGATGTCGGCTCTGATCCGGCGGGGGAGGACTCGGCCGGTCACCCGTCGGGTGGCCAGGACGAGGTGGATGCCGACGGCCCGCGCCGTTCGGGCGAGGCGTCCGACGAGCTCCTCGGTCTCTTGTGGAGAGATCGCCATGAGTTCGTTCAGCTCCTCGAGCACCACGACGATGCGCGGGTGGATCCGGCCGTCGGAGCCGGATCTCGAGGCCGAGAACCCGCCGTTGCGCATGACCTCGTTGTAGGCGTCGATATCGCGACACTTATGGGCGGCGAGGTCGTCGTAGCGGCGTTCCATCTCCTCCTCCACCCAACGCAGCGCTCCGATCGCCGAGCCGGCATCGGTCACCACCGGGGTGAGGAGATGGGGAACGCCTGCGTACGCCGACAGCTCGGCGCGCTCCGAGTCCACCAGGATCATGCGGACGCGGTCCGGAGGGACGCGCATGAGCAGCGAGGACACGATTGCGTGGACCGCCGCGGACTTCTCCGCCGTCACAGAACCCGCGATCAAGAGGTGAGGCAGTGACGCCAGGTCGGCCACGAGGGGCCCCGCGTCGCCGCGGCCGATCGCCACCGCGAGGGGACGGTCGTCGGCGTCCGGCGCGAAGCCGAGCACATCGCCGAATCGCACCGCTCCAGCTTCCGAGGAGACGCGGCCCTCTTCGGCGTGGAGGCCCTCAGCCGCCTCAAGAAGGGAGAGCGGCGGCGGTTCGAGTTTTTCTCCAGTGCCTCTACGCCCCGATGGGGCGGGACGACCGCCCGTCTGCGGTGTTATGGCGATCTCCCGTTCGGCAGAGGCCTCACGGAGCCTGCGCCGAAGATCGCGCAGGCGCGTCTTGACCGACTGCGCGTCCTGCGGACGCTTGGCCGGCTCCTTCTCGAGGAGCTCCGCCACCAGAGCGTCGAGTTCGTCCGGCACATCGCTCCTGAGCGTGTGGACCGGCTGTGGGAACTCGCTCTGGTGTCTGCGCATCAGTTCCAACGGTGTGCCGTGGAACGGCGGGCAGCCGGTGAGCAGTTCATAGAGCACACAGCCCAGCGAGTAGAGGTCCGCCTGCGCGCCGGCCCGTCCCTCGAACTGCTCGGGCGCCGTGTAGAGGGGCGTGCCGATGCCCCTGGTCCCGCTCTCACCGTCGATCCGCTCCACTATGCGGGCGACGCCGAAGTCGCAGATCTTCGTCCGGTCGAACGCGGTCACCATGATGTTCGCGGGCTTGACGTCCCGATGCACGACTCCGCGTCCATGGGCGGCGCCGAGGGCGTCGGCGAGTTGGATGCCGAAGCCGAGCACCCTGTCAATGGGAAGGCCCTCGGAGTTCCTCCGCACGACCTTGGCGAGGTCCTCGCCCTCTAGATACTCCATCACGAAGTACAGCAGCCCGTTGTGCTCCCCGACGTCGTGGACGACCGTGATCCCGGGGTGTTGAAGGGCGGCGGCGATCCGGGCCTCGCGCCGAAAACGCTCCACCTGCTCCGGCCTGGCGCGTCGGGCGGGCGGCAGGATCTTGACGGCCACGGAACGACCGAGTCGGCGGTCCACACCCCGCCACACCTCGCCCATCGCTCCTCGGCCGACGGCCTCCTCCAACCGGTATCGGCCGTCGAGCTCGACCCCGCCGTACAACGGACCTCCCACAGCCCTTCTCACCGGCGCCTCGTTCGCGACCCGTCGCGATCGGTCGGGTGCGTCCGGACGTTGAGACCCGCCGACCGGTGGATGCGGTTGCCAGCGTAATCCCGACCATCGCGCAGGAGGCGACATATCAATGGATTTGCGAAATACGTCTCCGTTGAGACGGTGCTCTTCGTCGCACCATGAGCGCCGTGGAATCGGACCGGAGCGCGGGGCCGCCGTCTCGGCGGCCCCACTCCCTTCGCATCCATCCGGCGCCGCTTCTCCCCGGGCGGGGGCCGGGAGACGGGTAGGGCGTCCCAGGGCGTGCATCCTCGAGACTCGTCGGCTGCCGGCCCGGTTTCGCCTCTTCACGACGCCGGGCGCCGAAGAGGAACTATCCGATGCTGGAAGGGGCCGTCCGTTCCCGCACGCCGAAAGGTCGCGGTGATGGGAGACAGGCTCGACAGCCCCTCGACCGGCGATGAGTTCGACGGGCGGAGGACGGGCCCTCGACCATGAGCGGTTCGTAGAACGGCCGAGGCCTCGACCATTGCGATGGGGCAGGACTTCGATCCGGTGCCGTGACAGGGGGCGAAGCGCCTACGCCCACACCTCTGACCGGGACGCGCCGGCTGCACCTCCTCCAGAGCGGCTTTGGGGAGATTGAGGAGCTCACAACCTGTTCTCGGGCCCTGGAGAGGCCTTTTATAGCAGGCGGGGTCTCGCGGGCCTGTAACACGAGGATGGTCCTGGTGATGTGCCCGGTCCGGTGCGGGCGGCAGCGCAATCGATACAGGATATGCCGCTCCTCAGCCGGGTGATGGCCCGCTCGGCCAGGCCGCGGCGGCCGGGCTGAAGCCCGGTGGCCTCCTTGAGCACTGCGGGCCTGCCCGCCCCTTGTCGGTGATGAGCACCGGCCCCCTCGCCGGGACGGCCGTGTCGGCGAGCACCGACACAGGGCTCGCGGGGTGCCTTGGATCCGGGGCGGCTTGCAGGTCGTGCGCGCTGCCGGGCAACGCCCCCGACACCCACGCCGAGGCACTCGCCGGCATGGCGGTGACATGCAGGCTCACCTCGTGGCAACGGTGCTTGCCCGAATATAAGGGCCGGTCGGCCGCCGGCCGGTCGATGGAGATCGACGTGCCATCCGGCACCGGTGTCTGCTTCCTTCTGCTCGTGCGGTTCGCAATGCTCGGTCGGCGTGGGGGCGCGAGCGGCCCCAGCGGATCCACCGTCTTGGGTACACGCTTCCGGGCAATGGAGGTCGACACCCGGATCCCGCCCGGAGCGGGCGTAGGGTTGGTCGGTGTGCAGGTGCGCCGGCCACCCGGCCAGGGTCCGGCCGCCCCAGGTCGGCACCGCCGGCGGGAGGCGCTGACACACCGGTGGCGGCACGGCTCTCCGGTCGGGTGGGCCGGCGTTCGGGATGAAGGCGGCAGGCAGGCACGGTACAACAGCTCGTGAGTCCTCTGGAGGGATGGGGAGTCTGCGGCGGGAACCCGCCTCCCAGCGGTCTCGCCGTGTTCCGGGCCGGCTGCTCGACCTGTGATCAGCGTTGCCGCCGAGCCCGCTGAAAAGCTCGGTTTTCGAGTCCTGCCGCGGACATGTTCCAATATCGATTGAAAATGCTCTGATGCTCATCGCTGAGATTGCCGCCCTTCCCCGAAGGGGAGCCGGCGTCGCACCAGAGCGACGGGTGAGCGGGAGATCTTGCTTTGCGTGACCTGTTGATCGTCCTACGTTACCGTAAGGCCGTCTCCTACGGTCATCACGTCCTTCTCGGCGCCCTGGAGACGCTCTCCACGGACATCTCCTACGACGTTCGCTTCGCGACGACCGCCGCCGAGGTCGTGGACGAGATCCGAAAAGAGCTGCCTGCGACCCACCGCGTATTGGTGCTCTGGTCCTTCTACTCGCCGGACGCCCTGACGATGGCGGAAGAGCTCCGTCGGATTCGGGCCGAGATCGACGACCCGGCCGTCGTCCACGTGGCCGGTGGGGTGCACGCGACCGCCGAACCCGTGCAGGTCTTGGACGCCGGCTGGGACATCGCCGCCGTCGGAGAGGGAGAGACGACCCTACTCCGGCTCGTCGCCGCCGGTGGCGATCCCACCGGCGTGCCCGGCCTCGTCTACCGCGACGGTGAGGGCGGCCTGGTCCGGACCGGCCGGGCCGAACGCCGGGAGCTGGACGAATACCCCGCCTTCTCCGTCCGCTGGAAGCGCTTCAACCCCATCGAGATCACGCGGGGATGCGTCTATGCCTGCCGCTTCTGCCAGACGCCGTTCATGTCCTCCGCGAAGTTCCGGCACCGCAGCGTCGAGGACGTCAAAAGGCACGTTGAGCAGATGGTCGCCCACGGTCGCCGCGACATCCGTTTCATCACCCCGACCTCCCTCTCCTACGGAAGCCGGGATGAGAACGTCAACCTGGAGGCCGTGGAAGAACTGCTCGCCACCTGCAAGTCGGTCGTGGGGAATGAAGGCCGGGTGTTCTTCGGAAGCTTCCCCAGCGAGGTGCGCCCCGAGCATGTCAGCGTCCAGGCGCTGCGGATCATCAAGCGGTACTGCGCCAACGACAATCTGATCATCGGCGCCCAGTCCGGCTCGACCAGGGTGCTGGACGCCGCCAAACGAGGGCACGGCGTCCAAGAGGTGCGCGATGCCGTGCGGCTCGCCGTACAGGAGGGCTTCCGCGTCAACGTGGACATGATCTTCGGAATGCCCGGGGAGGCGTCCGACGACGCGGCCGCATCTCTCGCCCTGGCCAGGGAACTGGCCGACCTGGGCGCGCGCATCCACGCGCACACCTTCATGCCGCTGCCGGGCACTCCCTGGCGGGAGGCGACGCCGGGACGCATCGACCCCGAGACCATGAACGCCATCGGCGAACTGACGGGCCGCGGAGCCCTGTACGGGCACTGGGAGCGCCAGCAGCGGCTCGCCGGTCAACTGGCCGACACGGCACGCGCGTATCCCCGTCCGGGAAAGAGCCGTACGCTCCTGCCCCTGGTTTCCGAGCAGGAACCGAGACCTCCGCACGGATCCGGCGACGCCGGTGCGGGGCGTGAGGCATGACCGATGCCATCATGATCGCCTCGGAGACCGGTGCCGGGGGTGGACATCGTTTCGCTGGAATCGCTTATGCGTACGGCATTGGCGGAGGTCTGTGGCGGCCTGCCGCCCAGGCCCGTCCGCCCTCGTGATCAGTGAGCCTTTTCAGGGGGCGCGGGTCTGGCGGACCTGTGGCGCGAGGATGGTCTTTGCGGCGCGTCCGGCCCGGTGCGGGCGGTAACGAACCGGCGCAGGATGCACCGGCTCCTCAAGCCGAGCGATGACCCGTTCGGCCGGGCTGTGGCGGCCGAGCGTGAGCCCACTTGGCCTCTTCTGCACTCCAGGCCTGCCACGCCCTCCTGCCGGGAGTTGGACACCGGCCGGCCGCATCGAGGCGATCCTTGTCGGCCAGGAGCGGTTGCCCGGCTGTCCGGAGGCGGGGCAAGATGCCCTGAGTCCGGGCGGTCCGCAGATCATGCACACCGCCGGGCTCGACCTGCGACACCCCCGGTGGGGCGTCATCGGGCCGTGGCACCCGCTGCGACAAGACTCGCCGTTCGCTGCCGGGCCGTCTTGGAGGTCACCGCCATCGACGAATGGCTCCACCGACTTCGGAACACGCCCTGGGCGAGAGCGGCGAACACGCGGAAGACCAGGCGTCCGCTTGGCGCAGGGATGTCGAGGACCTCGAGGCGCTGGCCTTTGCAGAGGTCCGGGCGCAGCCGACGAGCGCGTCGGTGTGGACCGCGGGTTCGGGGTCGAGAAGGTCGTCGGCGGCCTGGTGGATGACCGCGGAGGGCGGGAAGCCGCCCGAGGCGTCGTCGCGGCCGGGAGTTCAAGGAAAACGGTGCCCTCGCCGTTGTCGAGCACCCGAAGTTCTCAACGCGTTTGACCGGCGGGTTGAGGGACGTTCCGGCGGCGAGGAGGGCTTCGGGCAGGGTGTCGAGGAGGCGAACGACTCTCACCCCCGCTGAGAGCGGAGGCATTGCCGCCGTTCGCTGTTGCGATGCTGGCCCGCGTGCCTCCGGTCAGGCTTGGGTCGGCACGGTGGTGAGCTTGTGCACGAGGAGGTCGATCACGGCTCGTTTGTCGGCGTCGTCGTACCGGTGGGTGAGGAGGCCCTCGATGACGAAGGTGCCGATCGCCGTCATGGCGGGGATGTCGGCCTCGGCGGCGCCGGCGTTGCGGAGGGCGTCGGCGATCAGGCTGTCGGCGAGTTCGTGGAAGCCGGTGTGCCAGGTGTGGACGGCGGGTGAGACCGAGGCTCGGGTGTGGACGGTGTTGACGAGGCCGTGCAGCCGTTCGAGCCGGTCGACGGCCCATAGGAGCCGCTCGTTGAGCGGCCGGTCGGTGATGGTCGCGTATTGGGCGAGGGCTTCGGCGAGCAGCCGGTCCAGGACGGCGATGAGCAGGTCGTCCTTGTCGCGGAAGTACCAGTAGATCGTGTTGACGGTGACGCCGGCGTGCTCGGCGATCCGGCCCATGGACGTCGACTCGTAGCCGTCGTCGATGAACAGCCGCTGGGCGACGGCGAGGATCTCCTCGCGTTTCTCTTCGCGGTCCTGGAGGCGTCGGTTCCGGGGCACCCCCACACCCTATCTTGAACGCTCCTCAAGAAGAAGCTAGGTTTCTTGAGTGCTGTTCAAGAAGTGAGGTGGGACCCCATGGAGACCGACCACGCGGTCGCCAGGCTGCTCGCGATGGACACACCCGAGCTACTGGCGTTCTTCACCACGTTGCCCGCCCCGGAGGTCGAGGAGATGGACGGGGAGTACAGCGCTCGGCTGCTGGCCCAGCCCAACGCGTTCGCCTCGGTGACCGGGCGTGCGGCGGTGTCGAATCCGCTCGCGCCGTGGCTGTGCAAGGGATTTCGGCCCGTCGACGGCCGGACCGGGCGCGGCTACAACACCTTCCGCCAGTTCGGCCGCGTCCGGCAGCGCTATGCGATGCACACGCTCATCGCACCGTCGCGCTATGACGGCCGCCCCGCCTACACGCTGGTCTACCGCGCCTACGCCTCGATATGCGGGGCGATCAACATGGTCGACGAGGTCCGCCGCGCGGCACCCGGCGTCTACCTGGGCATCGGAACCTGGGGGTTCACCGCACGTCAGCGCCGCATCCCGCTTCCCTTCCTGCTCACCGGCCCCGTCGGCGCCTACCGCGGTGACATCGGCACCGCCCGCCGCGGCTTCACCCCGGGCCCGCGTGAACTGCCCGGCCACAAGGAAGCCGCCCAGTGACCAGGCGGCCGCTGCACCGCGCCGGACCGTTCTCGGCGACGGCGGCTTCGATGCTCGACGCGTGTACGCGCCCCCGCACCCGCCACCTCGGCATCACCGGCGAGACGGACGTCCTCGCCGACGCCTGCGAGACCGACGACCAGATCACCTCGACCCCGCCGGGCGGACGCATCGCCCGCATCGACTTCGGCAACGGCACCGACCTCGCGCCGGCCTTCTCCACCGCCGGCCTCCACGGCACCGGAAATCCCGACGTCGAGGCGCACCTCCCACCGCCCACCCTCCTGATCCGCGGCACCTGGACCGGCAGACGCCTCACCGGGCTGCCGGCCTGTCCCCGCTCCCCGCCCAGGCGTGCACGCCCGCAACCCTGCTCGGCGCCGATCTCATCACCCGGCTCCCCGGCAGCGGCCCCCTCCCCATCACCGACCCTCACATGACAGAAGAAACCCTCACATGACCAGCGACCCTCGCACCGCGCTCATCACCGGCGCCTCTGCAGGCATCGGCGCGACCTTCGCCCGCCACCTGGCCGCCCGCGGCTACCAGCTCCTGCTGGTCGCCCGCCGCACCGATCGCCTCCAGGAACTGGCCGCGGAGCTGACCCGCAAGCACGGCGGTGAGCGGCGCTATGAGGTGTTCACCGCCGACCTCACCGACCCCGCCGCCCCCAAGGCGATCATGGACTACGCGAACGCCCAAGGCCTGGACATCGACATCCTCATCAACAACGCCGGACTGTCGGGCAAGACCGCGTTCGCCGACACCCCCTGGGAGACCCTGGCCGGGGAGATCCAGCTGATGGTGACCGCCCAGACCGAACTCGCCCACCTGGTCATCCCCGGCATGAAGAAACGCCGCTGGGGCCGCATCGTCAACCTGTCCTCCCTCGCCGCGTTCGCCCCACCCGCCGCGAGCCTCCTCTACACCGGCATCAAGTCCTACGTCCTCAACGTCTCTCAGGCCCTTGACATGGAGCTCAAACCGCACGGCATCCACGTCACCGCCCTGTGCCCCGGCTTCACCTACACCGAATTCCACGACGTCATGGGCACCCGCGACCGAGCCAACCGGCTCCCTCGCATTCTGTGGCAGCAACCCGAAGCCGTCGTGGCCGAAGGCTGGAAGGCCGTCCAGAACGGCGAACCCGTGTGCATCCCCGGCCTCGTCAACAAGGTCTCCGCCGCCGCCATGAAACTCATGCCCATCCGCCTGAGCTACCTCGCAGGACGCACCCTCAACCCCTTCAAGAACAGCTGAACCCCTCCCTCGCCGCCGTGCACCGGCCGCCGGCCCGGCCCGCTGCGGAATTCATCGAGGACTTCTCAGACACCCCTAGGAAGAGGGGCGAGACGGGCCTTCTCGGCGGAATTGGACGGAGGGGGCGAGGTGGACGCCGTCCACTTCATCGTCAGATCCCGGCGAAAAGGCCAAAGCCTTGCTTTCCGGTGGCCCAGCGACGGATCTATGGGCAAGCACTATGGCTGACCTTCATTCCCAGTGGGCTGGCCGGTGTCGTAGAGTGCACGGGACGTCGGTGGATCCGAGACCGGCTCGCCTGGACCTTACGGGCCGCAGCCGATGCGCTCGGCTGCGGCCTTGGCCTCCCACTTCACAAGGACACCCGGCGCCGAACGACATGCCCCAAGCGTCACCGCCCAAGTGATCGCCGAAACCGATGTGGCGAGCTCCCTGCTGCACAAGCTGAGCAAGCACGCCGAGACGGCAGGACGCCTCGCCCGGCACAGCACCCCACAGGCAGCAACAGCGGCAGACCCGCTGCTTCAAGCGGCTCACCTCGGGCGCTCGACCGCACCAAGGAGAACCTCGCCAGTGGAGGCGGTCACCCTCCGACGAACTGAAGAACGCATCCCACCAGCCCCCGGGGAGAGCACCTCCCGGCTTCTGGAGGGAATCAGCACCAGCGCCCAGCGGCTCCGAAACATGGACCCCCGAGGGACCATCACCACCTGGCGCTATCTGGCGACCGCCGCAGCCATCACCTGCCAGGTGGCCAACCGGATCACCAGCGTCATGGCCTACCGGTACCGCGAGCTGGGCGAGAAAGACCTCGCTGCATCGCTCCTGGAAGCAGCCCGCCGCACAAGGCTCATCGGGATGAGATGGCAGGCCATCGCCCGAAACTGGCGCTCGCTCACCGGCATGCGCAGCGACCCGGCAACCGCCCCGGCCGCGATCGACGCCGGCGACCTGCTCATCCGCCTCGGCCGCCTCGTCTACGCCGACCCCGCCTGGATGCCCGGCCCACGCTGGACCACTCGGGTCGTCCCTCCAGAGCAACTCACCTCGAGCACCGAACACGCCGCCCGCATCGTCCTGGCCGTGCTTCAGTCGATCGAGGCCTGCAACGTCATGGCTGCCGCCCATCGCGCCGCCGTCAACGACGTCGCCCGACTCACCCTCGCCCACCGAGGACTACCGGCGTCCAGCGGACGCCACCGCCTGCCCGTCACGGCACGACGCTTCCTCACCAGATACGAAGGCGCCCTCCACCACGGGAAAGAAACCGCGATCCATCTCGGAGACACCGTCCTGAAGCTCGCCCCTCCGGGATCGGGCACCGCGGCCGAGGCGGCTCTCATCGCCCGCCGTGCCAACGCACCCAACAGTCACGAGACCCCAGCAGCCCTCGCCGCACAATCCTTCCCAAGCCTGACCGCTCAGGCCCTACGGACGCTTGCCCAGCAAGCTTCCTCGTGCCCACCGCCTCTGCCAACGCGATATGAGCCGTATCAGAGGAAATCAGGAATAGTGGGCAAATAAGGTCCTGCGGGTACTGCCCACTCTCTTCGGGTGAGCTGACGGTCAGAAGCATGAAGGCGTTGGAATGCTCTGTTATCTGTGCGCGTAGTCGATGAAGACGAGGCGTTCACCTTGGAACCTGTTGGCTGACTGGTTGCCTGAAGGCATTCGTGGTTGGCTCTGGTGCGTGACGTAAAAGCCATGAGTCATGTGCGTTTCTCGGTCATCCGAAGGGTAGCCATCACTTGTCATCGCTGGGCGGGTGCACCCGGACGGCCTCGGTATTGCGATCCTTGATATCCCTGAAGGGCAGTTGTCATATCCTCATGTTTGTTGATTGACGGGAATGGTGCTTCCCGAAAGCTAGACTTCCTCTGCGGGCTTCGGCGGCGGCCCGAACCGGGCCCCCTTCACCGACCGCGTCATCTTGCGGATCTCCTTCTCTGACAGGCCCTGCGCCCTTCGCAGGTCCGCGCCGGTCAGGGTTGCGTCGGTCAGGTCCGCGCCGGCCAGGTCCACGTAGTGCAGATATGCGTTGCTCAGGTCCGCGTCGGTCAGGTTCGCGCCGGAGAGGTTCACGTTGGTCAGGCGCGCGTCAGAGAGATCTGCAGCAGTCAGGGACGCGCCAGACAGGGTCGCATCGGTCGAGAACACGTCGGCCAGGCTCGCTTCGCTCAGGTCCGCGCCCTGTAGGTTCGCGTCGATCAGGGTCGCCCCGGTCAAGTCCGCGTCGGCCAGGTTCGCGTCGCTCAAGTCCACATCGGACAGGACTGCGTTAAGCAGGGAAGCGCGGGTCAGGCTTGCGCCGGACAGGTCCGCGCCAGACAGGTCGATAGGGTCGGTGTCGTGGTCGGTGTTGCGGCGGCCGATGACGGTGAGGGCGGCTTGCAGGTCGGGACGGAGCCGGGGCCGGGACCGCCTGGCGGAGCCGCCTTCTTCACCCTGGTCTGCGGGCTGGCCGATGATGTGGGCGTCGGGGTCGTGGGAGTGCTCGCGCACGAACGCGGCCAGCACGGCCATCACGGTGGGATGATCGCGCTCAGAGTCGCGGGCGATGCGCTCCAAGGCGTAGATACCGCCGAGCCGGACATCCAGCTTGTCTGAGCCAAGCTGCTCGATGGCAGCGGTGTAGCGGCTGGTCACCAGCCCTTGTTCGGTGAGCTCATGAGTGCGTTGCTGCCCACGCTCGGTGATCGTCGCGCTGTGGAAGGCCGCTTCGGCGGTTTGCTGGGCGGCAGTGGCCGTACGGCGGGCGGCGAAGGCGTTGATGGCGGTGAAGACCATCGCCGCTGCCGCCAGCACGCCAGTGAGGTAGGTGGTGATCCGGCCTCGCGCCCGATCCTTGGCCTCCAGCGCCTCCTTTTCACTCTCAGAGATCCCGTCACCGACCTGGACACCATCGGCGAAGCGCAGCCACCAGTCGATGCCTGGCCCCAGCACCCACACCACCACTGCCACTATGACCAGCGCGGCCGCCACCGCAAGCACGGCCACCACCCACAGCCACGCTCGCCGAGGGGGCTTTACCTCTTCGCTCACCCGTATCCTCTCTCGGCGTTCCTTGCAATCCTTGATCGTCCGCCGGTTAGAGAGCATGTCGCCTACACGCCGTTCCGAAAGCCTAGAGCTTCCAATCAGCACCGGATGACACAGGCGGATGAGAACTTTCTCTACGGGTTCTAGGATGCCCAACGAGTGCCCTAGATGTGATGTCCCGGGTGTGCAGCCTCTCCGGGCCGGCCCCGGGGCATCACATCTGGGGTCCGTTGTCACTGGGAGGCCAGACATTTGAGACGGCCGTAATGCGCGTTTGCCCAGGTAGTTGAACCGTTAGTGGGTTCTTACGCGAGAGTCTGGCCGGAACTCCTGTCGGAAGCGACTATCGTGCTGTCTCAGCCTCCCCGGACCATGCGTGCGATCGCCGGATGGTCCGGCAGGGCACCGGCCGCCTTCTGCGGCCGGGAAAGGAGGCTCACCTATTGCTGGGTGTCCCTGAGAAGAAGCTGGACGAGGGAGCGGGCTGGTACTGGCGCATCCGGATCGGCCTTGAGGTGATCAAGACCGGCCTGTGGATAGCCAACCAGTGGCTCCGGTCCGGCGGACCATTCGGTCCTCATCTGTAAGAGGACCAAGGGTCCCGCCTCGGGACTCTGGCCAGGTCGTGCAGGGATGGGGCCCTTCCTCGTCTGTGCTGCCCACAGCTATCCAGCACACCTGCGAACACGAGGCATGCCCAACATGGCGGGCCTTACAGGCTTGGCAGCTTAGGGCACCCCAGGCACTGGGGACCGCACCGGGGCACGTTCGTGTGGACACCTGTGCGTCAGAACATATCCGAAGGGCTAGACGGGCGTGTGGCCGGGTCCGCAGCCGGTCGTCACTGTTCTCAAGGGACAGGGAGATCTCTACCGTGCTTTTGTGAGCGATCTTCCCTCAGGTTCTAGCTCCTCGGGCACCTCTCAACTCCCGCGGGTCATCACTGCCGCGGTCTTCTTCGTCGTCGGGGTGCTCATCACAACCCCCGCTCTGAAGCGGGTGGTGAGGGACGGCCGTTCTGTTACCCCCACTCTCAGCGTCACGAGATCGGTGACGGCTTCCGCCACGCCGTCTGGGTCCTTCACGCCGGCTCCCTCCTCGCAGCCGACCGCGACGGTGACCGTCACATCCACCGCGGCCCCGCCAGTCACCGTGGTGCTTCCCAGCAGCATCACGGTCCGGACCAATAGCGGTGGAGGGGCGGTTCGAACCTGGCGACGGGGTTGCTGACCGCCTTCGGGAGCTCCTTGGCCGAGGTTGGGGCCTGTCTGGGGGCCTTATCCGGTCCTGGCCAGCCACTTCTGCAGTCGACAGGCACGAAACGAACGGTCAGGGGGCGACGAGCGTCGAACAGGGCAGCATCAATGACCTGTCGGAGGCCTTGCCGACGGTTCCATGCGCATCTCGCTCGAGATTTGGCCGTCAGGTGCGCGGCAAGATATACGATCAGACGTCTGATCGCCCACGAGGCGGTCATTGCGCTGGCAAAACGCTGGCGACAGATTGGTTGTCGAATTCAGCTTACTGAGATCAAGCAGTGGTCGTCGGGCGTCGCAGCAGGGCCGGGGCAGTAGTGGCCTTGAAGGGGAGTCAGACGGCGTAGGTGCGGACGTGGCAGGCGATTCCGGCAGTCAGGGCGGTGCCCAGGTTGTAGGCGGGGGGAGCGGTTGAGGGATTCGCGGCCGGCGTCGTAGCGGCGGGTGGTGCGCAGGTCGGCGTGCCCGAGGAACTCCTATACCACGCGCAACGGGTGGCCGCGGTCCAGCGATGGCAGGACGAAGCGTTTGGTATGACCGCCTTTGACCGGCAGGTCGATGGTGCACAGTGCCTGCGGTTGTAGCCGGGGCGCCGAAGGAGGCGCCGGTCACCGAGGAGACCCGGCGGCCGGTGGTGATTATGACCGCCAGCAGGGCGTAGGTGCGGCCGGCTCCCGCGTGGCTGTATAGGCCAGTAGATGCTCGAGCTCGTCCGCCGACAGCCCGCGGGTGGACGATTGGCGGGGCGGGACATTCCATGTCGGCGAAAGGGCTGCGGTCGCGGCGCCGGTGCGGACCAGGTAGGCGTACCAGGAACTGGTGGCGGCCAGGCGTCAGGCACGGGTGGCGGCGGGGGCAGCTTGGCCTCGCGCAGCGGCATACAGTTTGGCCTCGGCGGTGGGCACATCGGTGGCGTCCAGGCCGCGCGCTTGCGCGTAGACCAGCCACCAGGACATATCTCGCACGTGTCCAACCTGGGTGCGCGGGAAGGACCGGCGTTTCTCGCTCAGCCACGCGGCAGTGCTGGCCAGCACCGGCTCCGGCAGCCCCACGGCGCGCATCAGCTCAGCCAGCTTGTGGGGAGTGCAGGCCGGGACGCGGCTGGTGAACACCAGGCTGCCACTGGGGCGGGCGGCCGAGCTGGCCAGGGCGGCGGGGGTGGGTGCTGTTGCAGGGGGGTGTTACGCCGGCTGCTCCTTGGCCTGCCCGGCGGCCTGGCTGCCTTCTTGCTCCTTGCTGGCTGGAGCGGCGGGGGTGCCGTGGGTGACGGTGACGGTGGTGGTCGGTGCGCCGTCCCCCCGGGGCAGGGGCGGGGACGATGACCGCGCGGAGCAACTCGGCGATGATCTCGGCCCACTGCTCGGGGGTGAGCTGGCTGGTGCTGGTGAGCAGGCGCTCGGCGGCCAGATAGCGGGAGAACTCCAGCGGCTGGTCGAAGTAGGTGCGCAGGTAACGAGCGGCGGCCTCTTGGGTGCGGACGAAAGTCCGGCTGATGTAGCCGGCGGAGGCCACCGAGGCAGCCCCCAGCGTACCGGTGACAATGCTGGCCGTGGTCGTAGGGGCGTTGAGAGCGAGGACGGCGAAGACGACCAGCAGCGTGAACCCAATCGCCGTGGCGATCTGGGCATTGCGGAAGCTTGGACGGGCCTGCCCGGTGGCGATCTGGTGGTAGTAGTCCAGGCGCTTGTGGGTGACCTCCCACAGCTCGGGCAGGGAAAGCTGGTCGGTCCCTGTGAGCTCGCTTTCCGCGCGCTGCAGCTCTTGATGGGCTTGGGCCACACGCCGGATCTCAGCACGATGTAGCAAGGAGCTAAGCAGGGAAGCAATCCCGCCAGATCCCATAGCTCCCAAGGCCGAGAGAAGGGTCACCATCTCATTCTCTGGTGCTCCCGCCATGAGTACATGGTAAAAGGAATTACCATGTAGTTCTTGCTAGGAATTCGCAGGTGTCGGCCAGGTCGTACAGCCAGCAGCACCTCATTAAGAGCGGCGGCCGTTGGTCGCTGCGGTGGAATCGGCCGAGGCGGGCGTGCGGTCTGGCCAGTCCCGCCGCCGGCCGCCGACTATTCCTGGTCCGGCTGCGCGTGGTTACGCACGGCCTGGACGGCGACCCAGGTGAGGAGGAGGGGCACCAGGCACGACAGCGGTAGCATCCACCGGACGGGCCAGGAGGCTTCGGACAGTACCTCGACGTCTGACAGGAAGCCCGCCAGCGTGCCCATTGCCAGGAGCCCCAGAATAGGTAACGGGAGCGCCCACTAGAGCGTCGCCCTGCAGGGCGAGGGAGGAGGCGAGGACGACGGCGATGCCGATGCACAGGCCGCTGAGGGACCTAGCACCCAGTGATGATGTCCGGCCTCAACGATACCGCCGAAAACGCCGCATGCGGCGGCCAGCGGAACGACCGGGAGCAAGAACGGCAAGGCAGGTCGTGAGTCGATCACCACTCCATCGTGCAGGATGCCGCCAGCCTGGTCAGGAGGGAGCAGCCAAACCCTTCGACCACTAACCGTTCCGGTCCTCTCTCGGCCCTAGGGCGTGTTTCGGAGTGTGGTGAGTGTCGGCGTGTTGTGCGCCGGGCGCGGTGAGGTCTCCGGGAGACGGGGTTTCTGGCCAAGAACACCTCTTGAACCGGAGACCTCGTGGCCACTCCAGCGGTGACCAGGCGGTTCGACCTGACCGATGCGCAATGGGCAGTCCTTGAGCTGCTGCTGCCCGCCGCCCGGCGGCCAGGTCGACCGTCCACGTGGAGCAAACGGCATCTGATGGACGGGCGGGATCCGCCGGCGGATGTGCACCGGAGCGCCGTGCCCGCCTGCCACGGCTCCTGGCAGGTGGTCTACGGGCTGTGTTCCGGCGCTGGCGACGCGCAGGCGTCTGGGCGTGCGTCCTGGCCGCCCCGCGGACCTGGGCCGATGCGGCCGGGCTGATCGACTGGCAGGTGAGCGTCGATGCGATCATCATGCGGGTCCATCGGCACGCCGCCGGGGCCAGGCGGCACGGTGTGCTGTGGCGCGAGCCGCCCGGCTGGGTGGTCGCCGAGCTGGCCGATCACGCGCTGGGCCGCTCCCGCGACGGGTCGTCGACCACGGTGCTCCTGGGCCTGTGAGCAGGGACAGATGTCGTCGCCGCCGGTGGTGACCGCTGGGCAGCGTGGGAGTGCCCCGCGGTTCGAGGCGGTGATGGCCAGCATCAGGGCCGTCCGCCTCGGGCCGGGCCGTTCGCGGACCCGGCCCAAGACAGGTGCGGACCGATGAGGCGTACTCCCCTCAGGCGATCCGTGCTCACCTGCGCCGCCGTGGTATCGCCGCCACGATCCCTGTTCCGGCCGACCAGGTCCGGCACCGGCGGCGGGGCAACCGCCCGCCTTCGATTCGGTCGACTACCGGGGCCGTCACGCTGTGGAGCGGGGAATCACCCATCTGGGGCGTCATCGGGCCGTGGCCACCCGCTATGACAAGCTCGCCGTTCGCCATCAGGCCGTCTTGGAGGTCACCGCCATCAACGAATGGCTCCACCAACTTCGAAACACGCCCTGGCTCAGGCTGGCGGAACGGCCCCAAGGCTCGAGGGCTTCCCGGAGCGCCGATCTGGCGGCAGGTGGCGGGCAGTCAAGACAGAAATTCAACCACGGGACGAAGGACGTCGAGAGCAAGCCTCTGGGTATCGGGTCGTTGGGGTGGTGAAGGTGCCTCCTATCAAGGGCTTTGCGAATTTCAGGGAGTAGCGACGCAATGTCCACCAATGCTCCCAACATCCCTTGAGAACGTTTTATCCTCCCATGTCCAGTTTAATCTCGTTGGGGAAATCTCGCTGGAGTTGGGGAGTGTTGGGCGTGCGTGACGAAGAGTCTAGTCGGGTTGTTGCATCATGGTAGCTGAGTTGTCTTTGCCTGGTATGGGTAAGGTGCTGACAACTTGATTCTGGTGCTTTATAATCTTCTCTGTGAGTCTTGATAATTTGTCGTTTGATGATCCTGACGACGAGCTGAATGTTTTTTCTGCTTATGACCTGGTGTTGTCTTATCGCGACATCACCGATCTTGATTGGGGTGAAGTGGCGGAAAGGAGGCTCATAGAGCAGCGTCGTGGGCTGGTCGTACTTCAGGCCACGGTTCTCGAGGACCTCATTGACGATTTTATAATGTATCTTGCTGATGCTCCAGATCAAAATGCCTACTATGAAAAGCTTGTCAAGAAGACAATGGGTCCGAGGGTGGAAAAACTGGAGGATCTGATGAAAGAAAAGGGTCTAAATGATGCGCGAGGCAAAGAGTTGATAGAAAGACTGAAGAGGATTGTGGAACGGCGAAATTTGTTGGCCCATGGAATTTTGCAACTGCAGCCTGTTGAGAATGTAAAGCTTCCTTTGAAGAAGGCTTTCGAGCTCGAATGGGTGATAGTGGATCGTCGTTCAGGGGTTTCGCAGCGCCTAAGCATGCTGCAATTGAGGAAAGATTTTTATGAAGTGATTGATTGCTTTTATTTGATGCTGTCTTATATGGATCATATGCTCAAGATTGCGCCGAAGCCTAAACATTTTAAAGGGGGTATGTACCTTACTCTTCCTGACTGAGTGAAATCGACCCATTGTCTTATTTGTTGGTGCATGATGCTCACTAAGTTTTCTTCGATGATTTGGAGCCCTGGAGTGTAGTGGAAATCCGAGGGGTGGGGAAAGACCTTGACGTGGAGTAGGCGGGATGTCACCGAGCGGGCTACGGCGCTCTCGCGGGTGGACGTAGAGAGGTCGGTTGGGACTGCCTGGCTGCATCGTACCCCTGGCAGGAGGTGTCACGATGTGCAACATGCTCCGTATTTGATGAGAAATCCTCGTTAGTCCATTTTTGATGATGTTGGCGAAGGTTCGATGGCTCCCTGGGGCTAATTCCTTAGATGATGATGTTGGAGCTGATTTTCGTGAAGTCGCTCACCGGGATTTTGTTTTTCGGTGGACTTTTGGGTGGCTAGGCGCACTGTTTCATGGATGCTGTAGGGGAAGTCGTCGCCGGCGATCTGGGGCGGGGTGCGGACCTTGGGTTGGATGCCTTCGAGAGGCCGGGACTCTGTTTTTTTCTTGGTGGGGTGTGGTCTTGGAGTCTCCGGAGATCTCCGAGGCGGAGGGATCGGTGGCTCGGGTGGCCTCTCGGACGGCTTGGGCGATGATGTGATGGGGCAGGTTGGTGGCGACCTCCAGGGCGAGACGGAGATCTTCGGGAGATAAGTCCTGGGAGCTTTGAGTCTGGAGCTCGTTGATGAGCTTCAGCGCCTGCTGTTCTTGACGGCGGGCTCGCTGCTCGTGGAGGCCTGGACTGTGTCCGCTGTCGACCCATCGAGTGCCGGTGCCTTCGGGGAGGGGGTGCCTGTCGCCTGCTGGTTCGCCGGTGCGGACGTTAGGGTCTCGGGCGAAGAAGGGAATGGCCTCCCGCATGGCCTCCAGGCGAGATAGGCCTTGGTTGCGGAAACGGTCGTAGTGACCCATGCCGTGCGGGTGGAGTCGACGGAGGCGTTCTTCGCACTTGTCGACGGCGATGGCGGCGGCCCTGTGTGCGGTGCTGTAGGGGATGGCGGCACTCCATGCCCGGGCGACCTGGAGAAGGTCGGCCTGCTGGAGCCACTTGGGGTCGTGGACCGGGGCCCAGCGTGAGCGGGCTTGCTCGAAGAAAGCCCGTCTGGCCAGTTCGGCCCGTCGGTGGGCCTCCAGGTGCTGTGTCCGCTGCGCGTGTTGGACGCGTTGCAGGCGGCGTTGGTAAGCCTGGCCGCCTATAACGGCGAGGGCGATGAACTGGGTGAGTCGCTGGCCGGTGTGCGTGAGACCTTCGGCGATGGGCTCGGAGTGCTGCTCGGGCATCGTTGTCTCCAGGTCAGGGATGCTTGGCGTTCTGCGGTCGAAGCCGGGCCGGGCTGTCGGCGGGTGTCAAGGCGGGATCGTCTGGCGGCGTCGGTGGCCTCAGGGGAAGCGGGAAGTCCTGGCGGGCCAGCTCGTCGACGGAGCCGATGCGCGAGGTGACGGCCGCGGTGAGCGCGCCGGTGACGATGGCGGGTTCGACGTTCAGGCGCTGGGCGAGGCGGGCGACTTGATGGGCCACCTGGTGCGGCGGCAGCCGGGCGGTGATGGCGGTGGCGGCGTGGACCGCTGCCATCCGGTCCTCGGGGCTTTCGAGGTTTCCACCGGCGCGCCCGGCCGCGGCGTCGATGATGAGGGCCGGTAAGGGAACGGTGGAGCTCAACGCTTTTCGGACGCCTGCTGGGCCGTGACGATGCAGTAGATCGGCGGGATCTCGGCCGTCAGGAAGGACGACGGCGTCGATGCGGCCCGGGAACTTCGCCAGGACGCTGGTCCATGCCCGTTCGAGAGCGGCCTGACCGGCGGGATCGCCGTCCAGAGCGATGATCAGCCCGGTCCTCGGTAGGTCGGTGAGACGTCCGAGGACGCCGAGTTGGGTGTCGGTGAGAGCGGTGCCGCAGGTGGCGACGGCGGCGTACTCCTGCGGGGCGGCGGTGTTGACGGCGATGGCGTCCAGTGGGCCTTCGACCAGGACGGGCCGGGCTCCGGCGGCGAGCCGCTCGCGTGCCTCGTACAGGCCGAACAACAGCTCACCTTTGCGGAAGAGGGGCGTCTCCGGGCTGTTGAGGTACTTGGGGCCTGCGACGTCGGCTCGCCGACGGCCGATGAAACCGGCGATCGCACCGTCGCAGGTGCGGATCGCCAGCATGGCCCGGTCGCGGAAGGTGTCGTACAGCCGACCGCTGCGGCGTGCTCGGCGGGCCAGGCCGGATGCCACGATGGCCTCGTCGGAGTGACCGAGCCGGCGCAGGTGCCGGATGAGGAGCTGCCAGGCCTTCGGGGCGTAGCCGATCTCCCACTGCCTTTGGACGCCCAGGTCGAAGCCGCGTTCGCTCAGGTAGGCGGGCACCCAGCTGCCGCGGAGCCGGGAGATGAAGAAGTCGTGGGCGGCGAGCTGGAGCTCGGCAAGTTCGTCCCGGGAGACCTTGCCGCTCTTGGATGGGGCGGTCGGTGCCATGGGCCGCTCTGCCCGTGGGACCGTGCCCGTGAGGGCAGGGATGCCGAGGGGCGGTAGTGAGTTCAGGTCTTTGCGGAGCCGGGCGGTCGTTCGCAGGATCCGATCCGCGACCGTCCGGATGGCCGCTGGAGGATTGGCGCGCGGATCGCTGCCCGCCCAGCGGGCCACTGCGGGAAAGGACAGCCCTGCGGGTCGCAGGCCGAGGTGGGTGAGCAGGAGGTAGGCGATGGAGTCTGCTTCGACCCGCCGGACGCCGTGACATGCCGTCGTCCCGTCATGGCATTCGCCGTGGAGCCGGATGTGGCCGAGCTGGTGGCCGAGCGCGGCCGCCGCGCTCGGCCCGTCCAGCTCGGCAGGGATGCTGATGAGCCGTTCCGGCGGTCCGGTGTAGGTCCAGCCGCTGTTGCGGTCGACCTGAAAGCCTTGGTCGACGGCGAGCCGGCGGAGCCGCTCCCACGCCTGGTCGGGCGTCGGGCCCTGCGGCGGTTCAAGGGCACCGCCGTCCGCCTGGGAGGTCTGGGAGATGTCGAACACCGGGCGGGGTACGCCGCGCGGAGAGAGGATCCGGATCCCGGACTCGCCCTTCCGCACTTGCCGTCCGCGCGCCCTCCACTCCTCGTAGGGCCGGACCTCGGTCGCGGTCGGCATCTGAACATGGATCAGCAGGGTGTTGCCGAAGCCATAGCGGCCATGCCGGGCGGCCAGTTCCAGCCACCAGGACCATGACGACGCACCCGAGTGAAGCCGTGCCGTCTCCTGCGCGACGATGCCGTGCAACCGGTCGGGCTCTCGCCGCTGCTCGCTGCCGTCTGGAAGCCGGCGGCCGGGGGCGGCCGATGGAGGGGAGCCGGACATGTTCTAGCCCTCGCTTCCGGTGCGGGTCTCGTGGTCGTCCTGCATGTTGTTCCAGCCGGACCGCATGCGTCGGTGAGCCTCTTCTCGGAGAGCGGCGAGACGGTCATTGGCGATGGAAAAGCCCATCGTGCGCAGCCTGCGGCCGAGGCCGGCCTGGCTGAGCCGTACGCCTTGCCGCTCGGCGTCGAGGAGGATTCGGCAGGTGGCCTTCAGCAGTTCCTCGGCGGAGGAGGCGGGGCGTCCAACCGCCTGCTCCGGCGGACCTGCCGTCTCAAGGCCGCAGGAGCACGGTGATGAGGATGCGTTCGGTCGGGCCATCTCGGCCGGCAGCCGTCGCAACGCGATGCGGTCCGCGAGTGGGGCGTGCCAGCGCCATGCCCAGCGGCCGTACCGTCGCTGGAGATGGGAGACGGCGAGCAGGTGGCGGTATTCCAACTCGAGGGCCCGGCGGTAGGTGGTGATGTGCCACAGGACCATGCGCCGCCACAGCAGGGCCGTGGAGAGCGGAGCCAGCAGCCAGCGGGCGACCGGGATGCGTTCGATGCGGGTGCCGGTGGCCAGCCCCACCCATTGGCGGATCAGGTGCCGCACGCCCTCGACCACCGTGATGAACAAGACGGGCATCGCCGCGTGCATGACGATCCCGGCGGCATCACCGGCGGCGGCCAGGACGTTGACCGTCACGGTGCCGGCGATGAAGGTCCAGGCGACCCAGCGCAGCACTGGCCAGGGCAGCGCCAGGTGCTCCATCAGCAGGTCCCAGGCCAGCAGGAGGAAGATGCCCACGTCCATGCCGACTGGAACGATCCAGGCCAGTTCCCCGAACCACGGCTCGGCCATGTCGCGGATGGTGGTGAACGAGCCGATCCCGCCCAGCACCCCCAACATCAAGATCAGCGGAGTGAGGACGGCGATCGCGGTCCTCACGGCCGCCCCATGCCTCCCGCTGATCTGCGCGCCCGGCGGCTGACCTGACGGCTCGCCCGCCTGGGCCGGTCCCACAAGGCCGGCCGGGGTCACCGGCGTCTCCTGTCCAGCATCCAGACGAGCGTTCGGGCGACGATCCGCGCGTCCTGGACACGCCCGAGCAGCCGCCCGTGAGCGGTCACGTAGACGTACACGCCTTCGGCGCCGGCGCACAGCACCGTCTCCGTCCAGCCGGTCGGCGTGCGGAGCTTGAGCTTCCAACGGCCGTTGCGCGGTTTGCGGACCCGGACCCGCACCCCCAGCCGAATCAGCTCATGCCGTAACCGCAGCAGGTGAACCTGCCGTTCGTCCAGCTCACTTCGCCTCCCCTGCGCGGCGTCCGCATCGTCTGCTCCCCGTGGTGTCGGCTGACGACTCCTGTGCCGTCAACTAAAGTTCTCGACGCGAGGATGCATCCCCTATGAGCAACTGTCAACTATGAGATATGAACTTCGAAGTTATTGATCACAAGCAACGGATGGAAAGGTGATGACACAGCAGGACATCGGAGGCAAGGGCCCAGGCCCTTCGGCGACTCTGGCGGACAAGATCGAATGGCTGATCCAGAACATGTGGCCGCCGGACGCGCCGCCGCCCAAGAACAACATCGCCGTCGCCGCAGCCATCAGCGCCGTCACCGGCGAGGAGATCTCGTCCACCACCGTGTGGAAGCTGCGCACCGGCCGCCAGGACAACCCGCAGCTGCGCACCCTCACCGCCCTGGCCGCCTTCTTCGACGTTCCCCTCGGCTACTTCGGCCCCGCGCCCGAGGCCCGCTCCATCGACGCCGATCTGACCTTCCAGGCACTCCGCCACAAACTCGACGACGGCACCATCCGCCCCGAGGTCCTGCGCGCCTTCACCGACCTGCCCGCCGACATCCGCTGGCTCGTTGACGAACTGATCATGACCGCGGCCCGCGCCGCCCGTCGGCACGCCGAGAGCTGAGCCCGGAACGTTCGGAGGGCATCCAGCCGGTGGCGCCGCCGCCCTGACGAGACGTCCACGCGGGCGGGCCGTCGCTTTTCCGTCCGAGGGCACCGCCGCTCCCACCGTTCACCGGGTGCTCTCCGGCCCGGGTCGACGGGGCGGTGAAGCAGGGGACGGCGGCCGCAAGAGGCTCGATGCCTGGTCCGCCTGCACGTATGTTCCGCCGGCGGGCCGACCCCGTCACGGGTGGACGCTCCTCGGGCAGGTCGGTGGGCCGGGGGCCCTTCCCGGCCGGGCGGGGGCATCGGCGCTTGGGGGTGGAGCGCCTGACCGGCCGGGAAGGGGGTCGACACGACGGAAGGGCTGAAGGGGTCAGGCCGCCGTACCGTCGAGGCCTGTGCTTTCGTGGAGGGCGACGATCGCCTCGGCCGCCGCGGTGAGGTCGGCGAGAGGGAGCCGACGGCGGCCGCGGGGACCGTCCCAGCGGAAGTGGCCGTCCTGGCACCAGACGGTCAGGCCGGTGACCACCGACAGCACTGCGAGGCGCGAGCCGGGCTCGGAGCGGCTCTGCAAGATGAGGTTGTCGAAACCCCGTAGCGCAAGCAGCGTCTTCAGCGCGGTGACGGCCTCGGCCTCGTCGTGCTCCCAGGCGGCCGGGGCGAAGCCGTCCGGGCGGGCGGGCAGGGGAACGGCGAACCAGGTGGCCTTGCCGCGCACGACCGGGTTGGCCAGCCGGGACCGGGTCGCATAGAAGCCCCATCGTCCGTTGCTCAGCGCTTCGACCAGCATCAGGCCGCGTCCGTCCTCGGCGGTCAAGTCGGCGGCGCCGCAGGGGGAGCGACGGGGAGGCTCACAGGACTGGTCGAACACGGAGACCACCAGCTCATGGCCGTCCGCGGAGAGCCTGCGATACATCCACAGCTCCAGCGCCGGGGCAGACCCCATCACCCCGCCCGATGAGCGCGCGGCGTGCTGGAGGGCGTTGGTCGCGATCTCGCTGACCATCACCTCGACGTCCTCGGCCGGCTCGCCGGTGACGCCCAGGGCGCCGAACTCTTCCGCGGCGTTCGTGCGCGCCACGGCGGCGATGGTCTCGTCCGCCGGCAGTGCCCAGGCGGCTCCTCCCGGGCGGCAGCTCAGCGGCCGGGACGACGGCACGGACGTCATGCGGTCGGCGTTCCGGCAGGACCCAAGGGCCTTGCCGGCGACGGTCGTGGGCGCCGTCGGGCGAGGGGGAGGAGGGTCGGCCATCTGAGAGTCCTTCGTTTCCGGGGGCGGCGGCTCGGCCGTGGCCCCTGTCCGTCCCCGATGCGCCGAGCAGGCCCAGATCCCGCGGGCGGCCAGGAGAAGCCGAGTGCCCACTAGCATGAACTCTGAACTTCAAAAATGGAAGCTCCAACTTGGAAGTTGTCCAATGGATGATCAATGTCGGATTCCACTGGGTTCTCTGGGATGATCGGACGCGACAGGCCACGCCCATCCCTTCTGGAGCCGCCCATGCCCGCTCCGCCGCACCGGCGCAGCCCCACCATCCGCCGCCGACGCCTGTCCCGCGAACTGCGTCGGCTGCGGGAGGAGAGCGGCCTGACCGCCGAGGAGGTGTGGCGCCGGCTGGAGTGGTCGGCGGGCAAGCTCAGCCGGATCGAACAGAACGACTGGCGCCGTCCCAACCCCAGGGACGTCAAGGACCTGCTCGACCTGTACGGCGTCACCGACGAGGCCCGTCGCCAGGCCCTGATCACCCTGGCCCGCGAATCACGCGAACGCGGCTGGTGGGAGACCGAGTTCGGAGACGTCCTCGGTGGCGACTACGCCGGGTTCGAAGCGGAGGCCGACCGGATCTACTCCTATGAGCCGTTGGTCATCCCCGGCCTGCTGCAGACCGCCGCCTACGCCCGCGCCGTCATCCGCGGCGACATGATCCGCGACCCGGAGGAGGTCGAACGCCGCGTGGCGCTGCGCATGAAGCGTCAGGCCATCCTCACCGCCCCCAACCCGCCCATGCTGTGGGCGATCGTGGACGAGGCAGCCCTCCACCGTCCCTTCGGCACCCGCGAGGACCGCATCGAGCAGCTCGAGCGCCTGATCGCCACCAACGACAGCGACCACATCACCGTGCAGGTCATCCCGTTCAGCGTCGGCATGCACCCCGGACTGGCCTGCGGATTCGCTCTGCTGGACTACGCCCATCCCGACGAGTCGTCCATCGTCTACGTCGAGATGGGCGGCCACGCGCTCTACCTGGAGAAGGCGGAAGACCTCAAAAGTCATAGTCTGAGGTTCCAGCACCTCCAAGCCGCCGCCCTCGACAAGGACGCCACCACGGAGTTCCTGCGGCGGCTGCTCGCCGACCTGAAGTGAGAACCATGACCGACTCGTCCTCGAGCCTCCACCCGAACCTCGACGGCGCCGTCTGGCGCAAGGCGCGCCGCAGCCAGGGCAGCACCGGCAACTGCGTCGAAGTGGCCCGCGCTGCCGACATCGTGGCCGTCCGCGACTCCAAGGACCCCCACGGGCCCGTCCTCATCCTGTCCCTCGCCGCAGCCTGCCGGACCGCCGTCGCCATCAAGCGGGGCGACCACGACCTTTGAACCTCGCCGTGAGCGAGTGACCCGGCAACTCCCGAAGTCCATTCGGTCGTCTCCGGCGTAGGTCGCTTGGAGACCCGTCACAGTGTGGCGGTCCGAGCCGTCCGGTGGGATCGGACTGGGCGACTGCGTGTTCCGGTGGGAAGCATGGCCGTCGCCGCTTCCGCTTTCGGGTCCTCTTCCCCGCGTGGCGGGGAGTGGCTCCATCAAGGGGACGCCGCACGGGGATGCGAGGAGGGCTCTTGGCTCCCATCGGCCCTCGCACCGGCGGCTCTCTTCGTTCATGTGAGCAGGGGGTTTTGGTCTTGCCGGATGCCGGCAGCCGCTCGCGTATGCGGGGACGGCTCTTGCGGCGGTGAACGTCGTCGGCTGTCTTGATCTGTTCGCCGGCCTGGCGGCTCGGGGCAGGCGGTAGCGTTCCTGCGTGGTCAATGTGGATCCTGAGCGGTCTGAACGGAGCCGATGGATCGTCCACGGTGAGCGGGTCGTCGATGAGAACCGGCATATCCGCCTCTCGGTCGCTGACGTGGAGCTGCCGAACGGTGTGCGTTTCGAGCAGTACGTGATCAGGCTTCCCCGATGCGCGATGACGCTGGTGCTGGATGAGCCGGGGGAGCGGATCCTGTTGATCTGGAGGCATCGGTTCATCCTCGATCGGTGGGACTGGGAGATTCCCGGCGGTTACGTGGACGCCGGTGAGGATGGGGCCGTTGCGGCGGCCCGGGAGGTCGAGGAGGAGACCGGGTGGCGGCCGCGCAACGTGAAGTTCTTGCTGACGTATCAGCCCGCCGTCGGGTCCGCTGACGCCCCCCAGGACCTGTATGTGGCGCGGGGGGCCGACCTGGTCGGGGAGCCCGAGCCCGATGAGGCGGAGTTGGTGCGGTGGGTGCCCATCGAAGAGGCTCAGGCCATGATCACCCGTGGGGAGATCGTGGGAGCGGCCACCGTCATCGGAGTACTGCACGCCGTCGCAGAGCGGGCAGCCTCGTCACGGCGTACGAGGTGAGTGCCTTCACCTGTCGGGTGCCGGAGTAAGGGGACAGGTCGTGCAGCAGGTTGCCGATGGAGGTGACCGCACGGGCAGAGCCGAGGCCGGCGGTCAGGTCGACGGCCTGCTGGCCCGCCTTGCATGCCTGCTCCACCTCGCCTTGCACGGCATAGCCGCTGGCGAGCAAAGAGATGTTGAGCGCCTTCCCGCGAATGAACCGCGGATCCATGCGCAGTGAGCGGAGGGCGTGCCGCTCGGTCTGGGCACCTTGCCCGAGTGCACGGAAGCAGTGCCCGATCTTGGCGGCGAAGTACGCCTCGTCGAAGTAGGACAACCACGGCGGCAGGTCGTCGTCTTGGGCCTGGCAGAACGCCGACTCGGCGCGTCGTAGTGCGCGGGCGCAGGAAGCGGTGTCGGCGCGGAGCGCGTGGGCGTGGGCTTCCAGCACCAGGCTTTCCGCCTCCAGAACGGTCAGGCCGGCCCGCCTGCCGGCGGCCTGCGCGGCCTGGGCCATGTCGATCGCCTGATCAGGCTGCATGACGTAGATGGCCTGCTGACTCATCGCCGCGAGGATCTCGCCGCCGAGCCCGCAGTCCTCGGCGAAACGGGCCAGTGAGAGGGCCTGCACCAGATACCACTGGGCGAGTCCTTGAAGCTCCAGGTCGTGGGCTTGCCATCCGCACAGGTGGACCAGCTCTGCCGCTGCGGAAAAGAGCTGCCTGCGAACGGGCTCGGTGCAGCGTGCGTCCCGCAGCAAGGGGACGATGTCGGTGCCGAGATAGTCGACGACGGTCCTGCGGATCCGGCGGGCGCCCATCTGGTTGTCCAGCACGCGGAAGGCATGCACCGCTTCGCGGATCTCCCGCACGTCCTCCATGCCCAGTTCACGCGCGCCATCGCCTGGACCCAGCGCCGTCCTGGGGGCGATCAGCCAGCGGAGGGCGGCCGAGGGGTAGGCGACAGAGTCGAAATCGGACTCGGTCGGCGTTCGCCGGCCTCTCAGGTCCGCACACGCGAGATCGTTGAGGGCGTCGGCCGCCTCGTCCGGAGTCATCGGCATCCGAAGCACGGAGTGCTCGGGCATCTTCCTGGGCGCGAACCCGAGATCGGCAGGGGTGATCGGACGGCCGAGCCTGCTGGAGAAGATCTCCGCCAGCAGCGCCGGTACCGGCGGACGCGGCTCTTCTCCGCGCAGCCACCGCCGTACCGAGGTGTGATCGTATCGCGGTGCCGGATATCCGCGCTCCACGGCGAGGTCGACGACCCTCCGAGCCAGTCCCTTACGGGAGAAACCCGCTTCGATGATGAGCGTGTCGAGCCGGCGGTTGGGCTCTTGCGGCTGCTGTGCCAACGCAGGCTCCCTTCCGAATCCGGGAACGCGTTGAGTGTGCCATACGTCACTTTTCGTGAGCTGTCGCTTCGTGATTCACACCCCCTGCGCACACCCCCACCACCCGATCCACGTCTCCACCGCCTCATACGCGCCTTCTGCGACCGGAGCGGCAGTCGGTTGCATGGGCATCGAGACGGAGGAACGAATGCCGAAGCAAACCTTGGCGCAGCGCATCGCCGCACAGCTGCGAGAGGCAGCCGATGCCGCCGAACGTCTTGACCGGACATCCCGCTCGACGATCCACCCGAGCTGGTCGGCCGGCGATCTCTTCTCCTGGACCGTCGTTGAGAACTTTGGCGACCCGCCCGGACTCGGAGCGGTCGGCGCCTGCGACGACCTCGGACGCGCCATCGACAGGCTGGCGGACGCGCTGCAGGACTCTCCACTCGGCGCAGTCGGACTGCTCCACAAGGTCACGCTCGACCTGATCGAAAACGGCTACTGGTACACCGACCTGCTCGCCCGGGCCGTCGTAGAAGGCACTACCGATGTGGCGGTGGCGTGCGAGGGGATGTCAGGTGGCCTCTCAGAGCCGTTGAGCGATGTGTTCGCCGAGGCCGTGCGTGCATGCGAGGACATCCGGCCTGCGTCCTTCAGCAGGACGACATGACGCCCTCTTAGGGCAAGGAAGTCAGGAATGAGGGACGTCGCTTGGTGAAAGTCGGCTGGGCTGATGAAAGCTCGGGTCAGCGGCATCACTGCAAGCGACTGTTCCTGACCTCTTCCGAGAGGGATGACTGCTCAATCGGAGCATGGGCGCGGCACTGGCCGGTGATGGCGGTCAACTGCACGTCCGCCTGAATGTGGATTCGGATACGTAAGGCTCGCTGTTCTTGAAGGACAGCAGGTCGTGGCTGCGTTGCGGCACATCACTGCATTCCTTGCGTCGAGATAGCCGCTGTATAGCGCGGAGGCCTCAGAGGCGTGTCCTTCTGCCTTCAGTGCATGACGAGAGGCGCGTCGAACCTTAACACTGGATCGAGACGGATGAATCCTCCGAACCCTCTGGCCGAGTTGCATGTTCGCGCAGCATTCCTCCAAGCGGTGATCGCCGTCTATGAGCCATGGCTCACCTCACCTGTGGTGCAGGAGGCAGAACGTAGGCTGGCATCACGTCGTGTAGCAACTGCCCGTCGAGAGCTCGAAAGACTCACTCCGCCACGCTGGTCGGACGGTGTCTGGAAAGCTCAAAAGGAAGGTTCGTGAGGTCATAAGAATCTGGCTTAACTAGTGAGCCTTTTCAGTAGGCATGGGTTTCGCGGGCCTGCAGGACGAGGATAGCCTTGGCGATGTGCCCGGCCCGGTATTGGCGGCAGTACAACCGGAGTAGGATACGCCAGGTTTCAGCTGGGCGATGGCCTGTTCAGTAAGGAGTGAGCCCAGTTGGCCTCTGTGAGCACTGCAGACTTGCCATGGCCCTTGTCGCGGGTGAGCAGCGGATTTCTCGTACCGAGGTAGCCCTTGTCAGCCGGGACTGACAACTCGGCTATCTGGAGGGTGTGTAGGATGCCCCAGATCCGAGCGGCCCGCAGGTCGTGCGCGCTGCCGACAACGCCCTAAAATCTGCACCAAGACGCCTGATATCGTGGCGATGACTTAAAGATTCACCCCATGCCAGCGGAGCTTGCCCGAATAAAAGGGCCGGTCAGCCGCCAGCCGAGCGATGGGGATCAACGTGCCATCCAGCACTAACGCTTGCTCACCACGCACTCGTGTGGTCTGCAGTGCTCGGTACACCGTAGAGGCGTGGATGACCAGAAATTCCATCACCTCATGGAGGTGCCGCCAGGCGGTGGAGTTCGATATCCCGAACTTCGCTTCCACCTGTGCGTACGGTTGGCCAGTGCGCAGGTGAATCAAAACCAGCAGATCTTTGGTGACCAAAGGTCAGTACCCGCTGGCAGGAGGCGATGGCGCACCGGTGACGAAACAGCGTCCTGGTTAGGCGGCTCAGTGTTCGACGTGACAATGGCAGGAAGGCGCGATAAAAAGAATACGAGATCACTGGATGGATGGGTGGTTGGTGGCAAGCATCCCATCTACCAGGGGTCTTGTCATGTTCAGGTCCGGTTGCTCAACCTGTGATCAGTTTTCTTTTCAAGCCCACTGAAAACCTCACTGGGGTGGCGGGGGTACAGGCGGCAGAAGGTGCGAGCCGATGCCGCACTCATGCAGCTAACATCGACAAGACCCCAAGCTTGCGACGGCGACAGACACAGGGCGTGAAGATTTGGAACGTCCTACCGCTCTCCGGTATTCGAAGCAACTTGCTCCCTTTGAGGACCCCTGCCGCCTCCGGTTTCGTAGGTGCGCTGGTAGTTGGATACCAGGTAGTCCTGGAACTCGGCATGTCGGAACTGATAGAGCGGGCCGATCGCGCGCAGCAAGCCAATCTGGTGGCAGTCATCCAGGAACGCCACCATATTTCGTGGTAGCAACTTTTTCCACGCCAGCCAGCAGGTGGCAACTAGATATGCGAGCCAGGCTCGGTGGTTGCCGACTGTGAGCCCGCCTGCGAGCCCGAGCGCGAGTCCACCTGAGATCCCTCCTGTAAGCCCGGAGGTAAGTCCTGCTGAAAAACCATACAAAAATCCAACGTTGAGTCCGAGTGAAAGTCCGATCGCGAGCATGGAAGTTCCGATGCGGAGTAGATTGAGATTTCGATCTGCTTTCCAGCTTGCCGTCGGTGTTGTAGCGCGAGCTGCGGAAGCTGGGGCCTCAGCCCACTCCATGAGTCCGCCCATGAGCATAGTCATTAGCCCGAACGTGAAGCCGGCAATAAGCCCACCTATGAGTTTGGCCCCGAGTCCGTGCATGGGTCCGCTCGCGATCCCGACTGCGAGCCCGGCTAAGAGGCCGAAGGTAAACCTACTCGCGAGTTTGTGTATGAGGTCAGTCCAGCGGTGGCGGAGCCGTAGGTCGGCATACCCAGGGAGATCCCGTATTGCAGATTCTGCAATTTGCCTCGCTCGAAGCCAGCCCAGGAGCCCGAATGTCAGCCCGAACAGGAGCCCACTCGCGAGCCCATACGTGAGCCCGAACGCAAGCCAGCCTATGAACCCGGCTGTGAGCCCAACCGTGAGCCTGAATGTGGCCGGGAATGTGGGGATGGTGGCGGCCAGGCGCCACCAGGCCAGATCACGGGTGCCCTGACCGTCCAACAAGGCGGCCAGGTAGCCCAGCCAGGCGCGGACCCGGACAGAATCGTGGCGGCGACGAGGACGGAACAGCTTGTCCTGCTTCCCGGAGTCGGTGATGGGTGGGCGGGTGGTGATAAGGACGTCGATGAGATGGTCGAACAGGTGGTCGCGCAGCGTATCCGCGGTGGGGAAGCGATGCTCATCCAGCAGCGGGGCTGGGTCGGCGTTGCGGTCGATGTAGACGGTGCGCACCAGCCACAACCCCAGCGGGGTGGCCGCGACCTCGGCCAGCACCCTGCCTGCTCCGGGCCAATGCGGGGATGCGGCGCGCAGCCGGGCGAGGACCGGCTCCCAGGCCGGGAGGCGTTGTGGGGGAAGGCAGCGGTGCAGGTAGTCGGCGGCGGCTCGGGGGGTGAGCGGCTCGGCCTCCAGCACTTCCGCCGAGGTCAGCACATCCCCCGCGGTGGCGACGGTGTGGGCGTATTCGTCGGTGCGGCAGGTCACCACCACCGGATCACCCTCATCCAGCGACCGGTTCAACGCGGTGAGCACGCTGGCCCGGGCGGGGACGGGCATTTCATCCAGCCCGTCCAGCATCGGCAGGATGCGTCCGCGCTCGGCCAGCCGGTCCGCTGCGCCCGGGGGCATGCCGGGGGTGCGCAGCAAGGGGTAGTCCCGGTCCAGCACGGCGGCAACCCAATCGGCCAGGCGGGGGTGGCGGTCGACATCCCAGTCGGCCGCCGACAACAGCACCGGCACCGCCTCTCCCTCCCGCCGGGACTCCAGCAGGCTGCGCAGCAGCTGCACCGCCAGCGTGGTCTTGCCGCTGCCCGGAGCGCCGAGGATGACCAGCCGCCGCCTGCGCAGCGCTCGGAACCGCTCCACTAGGGCGGGGATGTCATCACTGCACGCCTCCTCCAGCACCCCGGGAGTGCGGTTGACGGAATGGTCCACCAGCTCGGCCCGTCCGGTGGCCCGCCAGCGCACCGGCATCGGGGCCGGGTCGTTCAGCGACCGCGCCTCGGCCTCCTCACGCCATTGTTCGGCCACCGCTTCGGCCAGCTTTGCCGCGGCCTGTTCCAGCTCCTCGCCCGAGGGGGCCGGTCGGGGGGCGGTGCTTGTTCGCCACCAGCCCACCAGCCATGCCAGCACGGCCGGGACCGCCAGTACCGCGGCGGCGATGCCGGCCACCCATGCGGCCGCTTCCAGACCCTTGGTCATCCAGGTCAGGACCGTCCAGGCCAGCAGCCCGGCCACCCCGACCAGCCCGGCCGCCAGCACGGCCATCCGCCACACCCGCACCGGTCTGCTCTGCCCCGCCATACCTCTCATCATCACGATCGGAACGCTCGACGACAGCGGAAGTGTCGAAAACGTCTTTCACCAGCAACAACAGCACGCTGCCTCTCTTGTAAGAGGTAGAAAATACGCAACTGACACTGCGGATCCGAGCGTCGCGGCGATCGACACGATGTACTGATCCGGACGGGCGCTGTGTGGCCTACGGTCCGAATGACCGATGAGCTGGAGCAGCCAGGGTGTCGTCGCCGCCAAGGCGATAACTGCAAGCAGTTCTGGAGAAGCGACCGTTGCTTTATCGGTGATGGAGTCGGCTTATGGTTGAGATTTGGGTGATGCTCAATCGCGGAGGTTGGATACAGGGTTCGGCGGTGTGTGCGCCAGTATATGTCCTGAGGATGGTTGTTTTGGGCCCTGGCCAGATCGGCCTCGCTGTCCAGATTGCCTTAGTTTGGACATTATCTGGTGGCAAACCTGTTAGGGAAATGTTGTAGGGCTATCTTTTTGCTGAATGAGGACCCTGTTTGCTTGTGGTCGATTTTTGAGAATGTGTTTGAGGGTATCGTGAAACTGTTTGGTGATGTCGCTTGTTTGGTCTTGGTGGCAATTCTTGGTTTTGGTGGGAAATGCTGTTTGTTGGGGTGAATTGAGTCCACGATGTCGGGAAGTCGGTTGTGGCGAGTTGAACAGGTGTCGGGGTGCGACGGGAGATGACGAACCATGGGACAGAGCCCTGAGGAGCCTCTCCCAGATGGTTGAGGTGGTGGTATGCGGTACGGGCGGCCATGGCCTGAGCGATGTGATGCTGAGCTTGGCGGAGCCGAACAACGGTGTCCACCAGCGTGATGAGGCTGGTGATCAAGAGCAGGGCCGTGTGGGCGGTGCGGTCCTTGCCGGGGGTGGTCAGAGCCAGAACCCGGGCTGCGGTACGCAGAGCAACGCCTGCCGGGCTGGGCGGTGGGGCGGGGGTGTAAGGGGTCCGGGCGGCGCGGTCATAGGCGTCAGCGGCTTTGCGTAAGTGGGGGTTGCCGGTGGCCCGTGCCGCGGTGTGCAGGAGGTCGGCGGCGGCCCAGCAGATGTCGCCGGCCGCGTAGGGGTTGATGGCGAGATGACGCCGAAGGTGGGCGGTGGCGTAGGCGGCGGCGCGGGCGGCGTCCTGGTAGATCGCCTGCCGCTCTTCGGCGGTCAGTCCCGGCCAGTTGAGAGGGGCGGGATCAGAGGACCAGCGGCGGCGCAGAGCGGGCATGGTGAGGTCCTCGGCCAGGCGACTTCCGCTGTACCAGAGTGGTTGTCCGTCAGGGCCGACATGATCGGGGAGGGCGAGGGCATAGCCGGTGATCTGGCCGGGGTGGAGCGTGCTGTAGCGGAGACGGACGAGCATCCCGGTTCGATGCAGGTGGTCGAGGAATTCCTCGATGCTCCGGGACTGCGCCGCCGCTCGGCGGGCCATGGTCCGCAGGACGGTCCGGACGGTCCGGGAGGACAGGTGCCGTCCGGATATCGGGCCGTAGTGCGCGGATTGCGGACTGGTGCGCCGACCGCGGGCCGGACGGGCGGACCAGCGTCGGCGGAGTTTGGGCAAGGTCAGGTCGGGAGCGAGCTTTCCACCGCCATACCAGATGGGCTGTCCTGCCTGGTTGACGTTGCCGGGCAGGGCGACCGCATAGCCGATCCGATGGTTCGGATCGTGGCGGCCTGCACGTGGCGGCGCAGCACGATGCGGGCGGGTTCGGCGTGGCCGTGACGGCGAGCCTTTTCACTCTCGCCGCGTTTGGGCCGGCGGGCGGCGGTTCGGTCCGCCGGCGCGGTGCGGAACAGACCGTAACGCTCCTCGACGGCCCGGCAGGCTGCGCGGATGCGGTAGCCGTCGTTCCAGACCTTCGGGCGAGTACCGTCCAGGCGGGCAAGGGTGGCCACGATGTGGATGTGGTCGTCGGCATGCCGCACCGCGATCCACCGGACCGCCTCGCTGTCTCCCTGCGGGGCCAGGCCGACGTGGTCCATGATCTGGCGGGCGATCTCGCCCCACTGGTCGTCCGACAGGATCGGGTCGTCGGGGTGGGCACGGACCGGCAGATGCCACACCGGTCGCGCATAGTTCCGTTCCCCGAGCAGGACCAGCGGCTGGGTGAGCAGCGCATCCAGCCGTCGGAAATCACGGCTGCCGTCTGGCCGCAGCACGGGCTCCAGCGCAGCCGGGGCATCGAAACCGGCGACGATGCGCGGGTTGCGGTGCTCGTTGAACCGGCCCGGCCCGTACAGGTAGCGGATCAGTCCTTGGACGCGACGCCCGCGCAGTACCTTGGCGATCACCGTACCGTCGGGCTGTCCGGGCTTTCGTGGCCCGGGTGGCGCCCGTCCAGGAAGCTGAGCCGATGGCCCCGCAGCTGATGCCGGTCCCCGAGGGCCGAGCAGGTGAACCCGGCACGGGCTGTCGGCTTGGTGAACGGTTCCGAGGAGAGAGCCGGATATCCGCAAGTCGGCTGCGGGCTTTCAAGCCGTTCGCTCTCACTCGGGCCGAGCGGAGACTCGAGCAACATGGCCGCATCGGCTGCTCGCCGGGTCGATCCGGTCACCGCAGACGCTCTCGGATCTCTTCGGCCAAGTCGTCCAAGTTCTCCACGGTCGCCGAGGCCACTCGCGCATACCCCTGAAGAGCCTCGGTGGGGTAGCCGAGGGCGTGCAGCGCGGTCACCGCCTGGTTGAGGTTGTTGCCGATCCGGCGGACCTGAGCTGAGGCCCGAAGCAACTGGCCCAGCAGCTCCCGCAGCGGCGTCCATTCGGGTGGATCGGTGCGTTCGGCCACCGCGACCAGCACTTGGCCTGCATAGGCGGCCACCGCCATCTGCTGCTGTGCGGCGGCTGCGCGCACCGCCGCGTACTCGGCCTCGGTGAGCGAGACCCGCACTCCGCGGGAACGCCCTCCTTTGTGCCGACGCCGCCGGTGCCCTTGACGACCCGTGCCGCCGTGCCGTGCCGTCATCGGCGCCCCTGCCATGGGGACGGACCGCGCCCGGTCCATCTCCTCGCTCCGGCCGGAGCGAGGAGATGCCCACGGCTCTGGACCGCGTCGGTCCAGGGACGCATCGACCATTAAGGGCATTACTTGCTCTGCGTCGCGGCAGGTCCTTGCCCACAGGCTGAGCTCGGCGCCACGACGGGCCTTCACCCACACGCGGGAAGCGTGTGATCATGGCAGGTCTCTCCGTATCTTGGCCGCGTGGGAACGCAGGGTGGCGACGGCTTCCGCCGGAGCGGCGGTCTCGACGGCCCGGTAGGTTCCGCTGGCCGTCCGTACTCGGGCGATGCGATCGGCGGTCTCCAGGACGCAAATGCGGCCGTGGGGCCAGGGGCCGAGCATCAGCCCGGCGATGCGGTGCTCTTCCGCGCGTTGCATGACCGGGTGGACGACGTCGGCGTCGGCTCCCGGAGTGGCGAACCAATAGGTGAAGACGTCAGTTCGTGGGACGCCGCATGTGATGTCCGGATTTGCTCGCTCGGCGTCGGCGAGGGTGATCTCCAGCTGCAGATGGGTGATGGCGTCCTCCAACAGGTCGAACACATGGAGGTTCGGAGAGAACGCCTGCTGCAAGGCGGCGTCGAAGGCCCCTTCGAACAGCAGCTCCAGCTCTTTACGAGTGATGATCACCTGGATCCGCGCCGAATCCGCGGTGAGCAGCTCGACCAGGACGGCGCGTAGGAAGTCATGGGCTCCCGGGCCGGTGATGCCTGCGCCGAGGGGATGACCGAGCTCCC
Source organism: Thermomonospora catenispora (assembly GCF_006363815.1). Lineage (GTDB taxonomy): Bacteria > Actinomycetota > Actinomycetes > Streptosporangiales > Streptosporangiaceae > Thermomonospora > Thermomonospora catenispora. Next base: position 52,943 of record NZ_RRYT01000006.1, on the reverse strand, counting down.
ACCCCAGGACCATGGGATCGGCCAGTACCGGAGGCTCGACGGGATCCGACCACAGGCCCAAAGCGGATCGGTCGAGGTGATGTGCTGGATGAAACTCCGGCTTCGGCTGGAGTGCGCGAGGCGTTGTTCGCGCCGGCCTTCGCCGGAGGCTCGTCGCTGCGCACGCGATGAGGAAGCCCGAGGACAACGCCATGATCAGAATCGCGACGGTGCCGACATCGGCCGGTTTGAGCGGGCCCGGGCCCTGGTGCGCGACATCGGAGGTCGGCTTCCCCCGGCTGTCGGCGCTCACTGCGGGAGGAAGCGGTGACCGGAGCTCTGCGGGACCGCGGACGGGAGCGCTCTCGTCCGCAGTCGAGGACGACGCCGTGGCAGGTGCGGCCGCGGTGGGGGAGGGGCGGCCAGGGGACACTCGCCGGTGGTTGCCCCGCTTGGTCAGACGTTCCCTGTGCGGCCGGTTCCCGGACATGGGCCCTCTGGCCACTCGGGTGCGGGGGTTTTGTGAAGTCGCCGCTCTAGGACGCCGGACGGCGAAGGCTTTCTTGCTCGGCTTGGTCGGATGGACGCGCTGACCGAGCGAGAACCGTTCGGTGCGGAGACCGGAGACTATCCGGCGGCAGAGCCGGCGCGCGTCCACGACACTCCTGGCCACCGGTGACTGCTGTATCCGGCAGTGCGGCTTGTGCACGGCGACGGCAACCCAGCGCGGGCTCGTCGGCTCGTCAGGGGAGACGGTGAGGCCAACGGGGCCAGCGCGAGCGCCATGGCGCACACGCCACCTGAGAGCATCGCTCCGACGGCGCTTCGTCTCAGCACCGACGGACTCACCGGCACCGTCCGCGTTCTCCTGGTGCTGTCTCGTCCCATGCCAACCCCCCGTTCAGTGACGCTTGTCGGGCGGCTATGGAACTCGTGCACGACTGCAGGAACCAAGGCGTGAAACGCTCAGCAACGACAAGAGGCCACCGAAGAAGCAGGAGTCTGGCCCGGCCACATGCCGGAACTCCCTGTTCACCGATGGACCGGGCCGACCGAGGCGCCGGGTGACCGGATGGCGACAACTCACCAAGGCGAGGAAGTGCTCACCTCGTTGCGTTCGGTGACCGTGCGGACGCAAGAGAAGAGAGAACCCGCCGCGCGCTTCGGTAGCAGTTCTCACACGAGACGCTACTCTCTGTCGCGGAGGTGTCTGTGAGCGGGTGGGACGAACAGAGCGCCCGGCGGCTGCTGGAAGGCGTCATCCCCGACGAGCTGCTGGCGGTGTATATCAAGCTCCTCGCCGAGGACGGTTGCCCGCAGCCCGAGGCGGTTTCTTTCTTAGGCGGCCCCGAGGCGGTCGAGGCGTTGACCCGCCGCGGCATGGCGCACATCCGCCCGGACGGGCCGGTGGCCCCGCCGAAACTGGTGCCCGCGCCCCCTGACCTGGCCCTGCAGGGTGTGCTTGCTGAGCTGGGACGGCGCCTGGTCACCGACCAGGAACGTCTGCTGACCGGGCATCGCCGGCTGAGCGAAGCGCATCGGGCTCCCACGGCGGACGCCGACGGGCTGCCGGATCGCCTGGTGGAGATCGTGACCGATCGGGCCGAGATCAGCCGCCTGTCGTACTCGCTGATCAACGCCGCCCGCCGTGACTGGCTCACCCTCGACAACTATGTGCTGGAGACACCGGTTGAGGAGAGCACCGGTTTTGCTCCGCTGCCGGTCTTTGACGGTGAGGTGACCTGCCGGGCGATCTATGAGACCAGGTGCGCCGAGCATCCCATCGGGGTGAAGACCATCGAAGCCGCCGTCCAGGCCGGAGAACAGGCCCGGCTGCTGCCGCGCATCGGCATGAAGATGAAGCTGGCCGATGAGGCCGTGGCGCTGCTGCCGCTCACGCCCACAGGCATGTCGGGTGCGCTGCTCGTTCGGTCACCGGTCATCGTGGGCGCGTTGCGGGAGTACTTCGAGCTGCTGTGGGAACGCGCCATCCCCTTCGGCGGCGCCTCGGCCGAGGCGCCGCTGACCGATGTCCAGGCGGCTGTGTTGCAGATGCTCGCCCAGGGACTGTCGGATGAGGTGATCAGCCGCCGGATGAATCTGAGTCTGAGCACGGTGCGGCGTCATATCACCGCCATCCGGGAGGCGCTCGGTGTGGAGACCCGTTTCGCCGCCGGGGCCGCAGCAGTCCGCCGCGGCTGGATCCAATGACCCTTGATGTTGTTGATGTTGGGAGAGCGGCCCCGTGCCCGAGTACGTGGACTTCGTCCCCCGCCACCGGTTCCAGCCGACCCTGGCCCTGTCGCCGGACGCCACCGCCGTGGCGTATTCGAGCAACGTCTCCGGGAGCTATGAGCTGTGGGTCGTCCCCGTCCACGGCGGCGAGCCGCGCAAGGTCGCAGGACTGCCCGGTGGTGCGGTGCGGCAGATGGCCTGGACGCCTGATGGCAAGGAGCTGGTGTTCTCCGCCGACCGGGGCGGGGATGAGCAGTACCGGCTGTACCGCGTGCCGGCCGAAGGCGGTGAGCCGACCGAGATCTCCTCCGGCGGTGACTGCCAGCGCATTTTGCCGGCTGCTCCGTTCGACGCCACCGGCCGGCTTCTGGCGTACGCCGCCAACGACCGTGACCGGCATGTTCAGGATCTTGTGGTGCTGGATCTGCAGGAGGGGACAGAGCGTCGCTTCATCCCCGCGCCCGGTGTGGCGTTTGAGCCGGTGGGGTTCTCTCCGGACGGGCGGTGGCTGCTGTCTGCCGGATTCCGTTCGCACACGGACATCGACTGCTACCTGATCGACCTGAGCGACCCGAGGCCCGAGCCGGTGTGCGTGAGGGCCGGGCGTGGTGGTGGGGTGTCCGACCCTTGTGCCTGGGCGCCGGACTCCACCGGGTTCTATCTGCTCACCGATGCGTGGGGTGAGTTCACCGCGGTGGCCTTCTACTCCCTGACCGAAGGAACCTTGACCCCTGTCGCTCGGCCGGAGTGGGACGTCGAGCTCCTCGACGCCGGCGCAGACACGTTGATGTGGTCGGTCAACCAGGCCGGACGCTCCGTTCTGCACGCCCACCGCAACGGCACCCCGGTGGCTTTGCCCACCCTTCCCTCAGGGGTCATCACCGCGTGTGATGTGGCCTGTGACGGGTCGATCGCGGCGGTGCTGATCGACGCGGCCACCCGCCCTGCCGAGATCGCCGTCCTCGACCTGGAAGGGTGTCGGTTCCGCTACCTCACCGACACCCGGCCCCCGGCCCTGCAGACCATCGAGCCGACCGAACCTGAGATGGTCACCTACCCCGCAGGGGACGGCCGCCATATTCATGCCTTGCTTTACCGCCCTTCGGGGGAGGGGCCGCATCCGGTGCTGTTGTCCATCCACGGCGGCCCAGAGGCCCAAGAGCGCCCCACCTACGTCCGCGCGGGCCTTTACCAGTACCTCCTCGCCCGGGGCATCGCCGTCTTCGCCCCCAACATCGCCGGCTCCACCGGCTATGGCACCGCCCACCAAAGGCTCATCTACCGCGACTGGGGCGGCATCGACCTGCACGACCTGGACCACGCCGTCCGCTACCTGCACACCTTGGGCTGGGTCGACCCCGACCGCATCGCCGTCGCCGGAGCCTCCTACGGCGGTTTCGCCGCCCTGTCCTGCCTGGCCCGCCTCCCTTACCAGTGGGCCGCCGGCGTTTCCATCTGCGGCCCGGCCAACCTGCTCACCCTCGCCCAAGCCTCACCGCCCACCTGGAAGACCTTCGTGGCCACCGTCCTCGGCGACCCCGACACCGAGGCCGAACGGCTCTTGGCGCGCTCACCGGTCACCCACGCCGACAACATCACCGCCCCGCTGTATGTCATCCAAGGCGCCCAAGACCCCCGCGTCCCCCAAGCCGAAGCCGACCAGCTGGTCCACCGCCTCCGCGCACGCGGTGTGAACGTCCGCTACGACACCTACCCCGACGAAGGCCACGGCTTCACCAACCGGGACAACGAGATCAAAGCCTATGGCGAGATCGCGGACTTCCTGGTATCGCAGCTTCGCTGAACCGTCTGAACGGTCTTTGGTCAACGACTTGTATGACGAAGTTGATTTGTCGATAGTGCTGGCCGCGCAGTCGGTGTGCGGAAAATAGTGAAGCGGTAACGTTCCGGGCTATGTCCGATAAACCCTCCCTCCTCGCTTTGCTCAAGAGCCGCTCAGTCGCCTTCCTGGCGACGGCTTGACTGAGTTCCAGCGCCGGTGACGGTTTTGGTCAGATCGCCCTTGCCTGGGGGACTTTGCAGCTCGGTTACGGGCCAGGTGGTCTTGCGCTCGTCCTGGCGTGCCGGGCGGTGCCGGCATTGCTGGTGCTCGCTGGAGGAGCTCTGGGCGACCGGTTCCGACGGCACGCGGTGCTGGCCGGTGCCGAAGCGCTCGCCGCGGTGATCTGGGCCGCTTTAGCGCTGTGCTTCCTCTGGGGAACAGCACCCTTGGCGCTGTTGTGCGTGCTGGCCGGAATCTCAGGACTGGAACGGCCGCTGTTCATGCCTACCCTGCGCAGCATCGTGGTCGACCTGGTCCCCGGCGAAGACCGCCAGCGCGCCAACGCACTGCTGGGCCAAGCCGATGCGGCCGGGCTGCTCCTCGGGTTGGCCCTGTCCGGGATCGTGGTCGCCGCTGTGGGGTCCGGATGGGCCGCGGCCTTGAAGGCCGCATCCGGAATCATCGGTGTGCTGTCGCTGATCCGTCTCAACACCTCGGCCTGGGGAGGGGAACGGCACGGACTGCTCGGCGATCTGCGGGCCGGCTGGCGGGAGTTCATCTCCTGCCAGTGGGCGTGGGTCCTCACCGCCCAGTTCACGGCGGTGGCCGTCGCGGTCAGCGCCTTCATGGGCGTGGCCGGTCCAACCCACATGAGTCAAGACCACGGCGGAGCCCGGGCCTGGGGCATCGTGGCCGGCTGTGAGGCTTTCGGTGCCCTGATGGGCGCGTTCGTGGCCGCGCGCTGCAGCCCGTCCCGCCCTCTCTTGGTCACTGCGCTGCTTCCGGCCTCGGCGGCAGGTCCCATGCTGCTGTTGGGCGGCGGCGCTCCCTGGCCGGTGTTAGCGGTGGCGATGTTGATTCCCGGGGTGTGTCAGACGATTTATTTCGTGTTGTGGTCCACGACCGTCCAGCATCACTTCCAGCCTCAGGTGCTGGCTCGCATCAACAGCTGGGGCCTGCTGGGAAACTTTGCCCTCACCCCCATCACCCTGCTGGCGGCCGGTCCCATCATCACCACGATCGGTGCACGCAACACCGCGATCACCTGCGGGCTGCTCATCTTCACCGCGACCGCCATGGCGATATGCGCACCTCAGGTGCGGCGGTTTCGAACATCCCCGGATAAGTCTGCTATTTTTGACAAACGAGAAGAGCTAGTGGGTCATAGGGGAGCACAAGATTGACCAGTCGGCGTCGACACGTCTTACGGAATACGCCGTGAGCCTTGCTGCGTCGACACCATCGAGCAAGCCGCTCTGGTTCCAGAGCAGCGCTTGACGGTGACTTTCGTTGGTAAGGACTCGCCGGCTGTTTGAGTTCATTTGGCTGCATCGATCCCGGCTCTACGGCCCCTGCCTGCGTGCTGTCTCAACGTGACCGACGCCGAGTGGACCGCGACCACCTTCACCGCGGCCTGCCCGCCGGACGGTCCGCACGGTCGCCAGAGCCCAGGAGGCAGGGGGCGGGCGTGCTGTGGCTCAGCCTCTTTGGAGCCGGCCTCCGCCGCCGGATGCTGCAACGGCGATCTCCCCCAAAGCTGACGGCGAGCTGGCGATGTTGATCACAGGCGTACTTCGGTAGACCCGAGTGGGTCTGAGGCAGAGCCTCGATTGCTCCTCTGGGCCCGGAGCTTTTGCCGATGAGCGGCGGCCCGCCCGGGGAGACGGTCGATATGTCCTGTTTGGTGTGGTCGGTGAAGAACTTCGTTTGAACACGGTCGGTCGGTGGGCTGCTGTGACCGTGGAAGCCCTGGTGAGGCAAGGGATGCTGCGACACCGGTCAGGACGGGACGGCAGGTCGTCGGCCACGGTCGAACGACGGTCAAACGATCAAGAGGCCTGATCATCGAGGTGATGATCAGGCCTCTGACCTGGCGTTTCGCGTCGGGATGGCGGGATTTGAACCCACGACCCCTTGACCCCCAGTCAAGTGCGCTACCAAGCTGCGCCACATCCCGATGCCTGTCGCAGCAGGCGTGACTTACCTTAGCGCAGTCGGAGGAGTAGTGCGTACCGGGTTTCCGGCAAGACGGTCCGAGCGGGGGCGGGAGGGCCGGTGGGGAAGAGCGGGGTGGACTGCGTGAGAGGGCGCGCGGCGGGGACGGGAGCGCTGGTCATCGCGCTCGCGCTCGGGATCGCCGGGTGCGCTTCGGGGGAGCCGCGGGGGCAGGAGACGCGGAGGAGCCCGGGGGTGCGGCCCTCGACGCCCTCCGCGGGACCTTCCGCGAGCGCCGCGCCGCCGGCGGTGCGGGTTCCGGCGGGGACTCGGGCGGGGTTCGTGGTGTTCGACCGGGCGGCGGGGCGGGTGACCGTCAGCCGGGACGCGCACGGGACGGTGCGGTCGGCGTCGGTGGTGAAGCTGCTGATCGCCGTGGACTTCCTGGAGCGGAACCGGGCGGTCTCGGCCCGGGATCGGGCTCTGCTGCGGGGGATGCTGCGGTCCAGTGACGATCGGGCGGCGACGGTGCTGTGGAACCGCGGGGGTCGTGGGGCCATCGTGTCGCGGACGGCGCGGCGGATGGGGTTGCGGGACACGGCTCCACCGCCGGCGTCCAGGCCGGGGTATTGGGGGTACACGGCGCTCAGCGCGGCCGATGTGGTGGAGGTCTACCGCTACCTGCTGGAGCGGGCCGACGCCCGGGTGCGGGGGCTGGTGCTGGGGGAGCTGCGCAGGGCCACCCGGTGCGGCCGGGACGGGTTCGATCAGTACTTCGGGATTCCTCGGGCGGTGCCGAGGCCATGGGCGGTCAAGCAGGGGTGGTCGGGGTTCGGGCTCGTTCCGTCGGAGCCGTGCGGGGCGGCGCGGGGCGACGTCGCGGGGGTGCGGCCGGTGGCGGTGGCGGCGCCGACGCTGGGGGTGGGGCGGCCGGTGCTGCACACGACGGGGACGGTGGGGGAGGGGGACCGCTGGGTGGTGGCGGTGTGGACGTTGTCGCCGCCGGGGACGTCGTTCGCGGCGGCGGCGTCGCGGATCACCGCGCTGACTCGTCAGGTGCACCGGGCGGGGACCCGCTGACGATCACCGGGGTCCGGTGGCGGGTCCGGGTGGTCGGCGGTTGTTTCGCCGCTGTTGCTTGATTGTTATCGCTCGCAACAAATGTGTGCCCTCTCCCCCCTGGCGCTGCTGGTCGCGGCGACATATGTTGCGGTGCACAACATTCGTGCGGCGGGGCCGCGACCCGGACCCCGCCGGGCGACGCGCGTTGCCGCATCATCCGCGACACCCCGAGGCCGCCATCCGCGGCCGCTACGCGAGAAAGGACCCGTGCAGATGCGCAAGGGCTTCCTGGGCCTGGCCGCCCTCACCACGGCCGCCGCCCTCACCCTCACCGCCTGCGGCGAGGAGTCCTCCGGAGGCGACTCCGCCTCCGGCGAGGTCAAGGGCAAGGTCGGGGTGATCCTCCCCGACACCAAGTCCTCGGTCCGCTACGAGAGCTTCGACCGCCCCTACCTGGAGCAGGCGTTCAAGGCCGCCGGCGTGGAGTACGACATCCAGAACGCCGAGGGCTCCGCCCAGCGCTTCCAGACCATCGCCGACCAGATGCTCACCAGCGGCGTGACCGTGCTGCTGATCGACGGCATCGACTCCAACTCGGCCGCCGCGGTGACTCGCAAGGCCCAGCAGCAGGGCGTCAAGACCATCGACTACGACCGGCTGACGCTGGGCGGCGTGTCGGACTACTACGTCTCCTTCGACAACGTGAAGGTCGGCGAGGAGCTGGGCAAGGGCCTGCAGAAGTGCCTGGGCGACAAGCAGGCCAACATCGTCTACCTCAACGGCGCCCCCACCGACAACAACGCCACCCTGTTCGCCCAGGGCGCCCACTCGGTGCTCGACAAGGTGTCCGGCTACAAGAAGGTCGCCGAGCAGGCGGTCCCGGACTGGGACAACCAGCGCGCCGCCACGATCTTCGAGCAGATGTGGACCCAGCACAACGGCCAGATCGATGGCGTGCTGGCCGCCAACGACGGGCTCGGCAACGCCGCGGTGTCCATCCTGAAGAAGAACAAGGCCGCCGGGAAGGTCGCCGTCACCGGTCAGGACGCCACCCTGCAGGGTCTGCAGAACATCCTGGACGGCACCCAGTGCATGACCGTCTACAAGCCGATCAAGCAGCAGGCCGAGGCCGCGGCCAAGCTGGCGATCTCGCTGCTGAAGGGTGAGAAGGCCGAGACCAACGGCACCACCAAGGACCCCGAGGGCAACCGGGACGTGCCGTCGGTGCTGCTCACCCCGATCGGGATCTACAAGGACAACGTCAAGCAGGTCGTCGACGACGGGTTCGTCAAGAAGGAGGAGCTCTGCGCGGGCTCCTACGCCGACAAGTGCAAGGAAGCCGGCATCCAGTGACGGCCGCCGCGGGACGCCCGCGCCCGCCCGGCCCGGGCGTCCCGCGCCGTCGGGAAGGAACGACGTGGCTGACGTAGCCGATGAGAAGACCCCGGTGCTGCGGCTGGCCGGAGTCAACAAGAGCTTCGGTGCGGTCAAGGTCCTGCACGATGTGGACTTCGCGGTCTACCGGGGGAAGGTGACCGCACTGGTCGGCGACAACGGGGCGGGCAAGTCCACCCTGATCAAGTGCATCGCCGGCATCCACCCGATCGACTCCGGCCAGTTCTACTTCGAGGGGCGTCCGGTCAGCATCAGCACCCCCCGTGACGCGGCCGCGCTCGGCATCGAGGTCGTCTACCAGGATCTCGCGCTGGCCGACAACCTCGACATCGTGCAGAACATGTTCCTGGGGCGGGAGCGCCGCCGGGGCCTGGTGCTGGACGAGGCGTCGATGGAGGAGTCGGCGCGGCAGACCCTCAGCAAGCTGTCGGTGCGCACCGTCAAGTCGGTGCGGCAGCTGGTGTCCAGCCTGTCGGGCGGGCAACGGCAGACCGTCGCCATCGCCAAGGCGGTGCTGTGGGAGTCCAAGGTGGTGATCCTGGACGAGCCGACCGCCGCGCTGGGCGTGGCGCAGACCCGGCAGGTGCTGGAGCTGGTGCGGCGGCTGGCCGACACCGGGCACGCCGTGGTGCTGATCTCGCACAACATGAACGACGTGTTCGAGGTGGCCGACCGGATCACCGCCCTGTACCTGGGGCGGGTGGCCGCGGACGTGGCGCGCGAGGAGGTCACCTCGACCCAGGTGGTCGAGCTCATCACCGCCGGCCGGTCGGGCGACCTGGGCCTCGCCTCGACCGCCGAGAGCATGTGAACGGGGCCCGTCATGTCAACATACGACCTCAAGGAGGCCGCCGTGAAGGTGGCTGACGCGGACTTCGCGCTGGACCGGCGCGAGCAGACCGTCACCTCGGCGGTCCGCGACTACTGGGCGCGGGTGCGGGGCGGGGAGCTGGGCGCACTGCCGTCGATCTTCAGCCTGGCCTCGCTGGTCATCTTGTTCACCGCGTTGCGGCCGGAGACGTTCCTGTCCGAGCGCAACATCGCCAACCTGTTCGTGCAGGCGATGTCGGTGACGATCCTGGCGCTGGGCCTGGTGTTCGTGCTGCTGCTGGGCGAGATCGACCTGTCGGCCGGGGTGACCAGCGGGGTGTGCGCCGCGGTGATGGCCAAGCTGATGACCGAGGCCGGGCAGCCCTGGTACGTCACCGTGCCGGCCGCGCTGCTCACCGGGCTGGTCATCGGCACCTGCATCGGGCTGCTGGTGGCGGTGGTGCGGATCCCCTCGTTCGTGGTGACCTTGGCGTTGTTCCTCGGCCTGCAGGGCGTCACGCTGCGGCTGATCGGCGAGGGCGGCACCGTCCCGGTGCGGGACGAGGTGATCGTGGCGCTGGCCAACGACAACATGCCGATCTGGCTGGGGTGGACGCTGGCGGTGCTGTGCACCGCCTGGTTCGCCGCCTCCCAGCTGCTGCGCTGGCGGCGGCAGAGGCGGCGGGGCCTGGCCCGCCGGCCGCTGGGGCTGGTGCTCGCGCAGATCGCGGTGGTGGGGGCGGCGCTGCTGGGCCTCACGTTCCTGATGGGCCTGGACCGCGCCCCCAGCCCGGCGATCGTGCTCAACGGCGTCCCCTGGGGCGTGCCGCTGGTGGGCGTGCTGGTGATCACGGCGACGTTCGTGCTCAACCGCACCGTCTACGGGCGGCACGTGTACGCGGTCGGCGGGAACGCCGAGGCCGCCCGCCGGGCCGGCATCCACGTGACCGCGATCCGGATGTCGGTGTTCATGATCGCCTCCACGCTGGCCGCGGTGGCGGGGATGGTGGACGCCTCCCGGCTCAACTCGGTCACTCCCGACGCCGGCGCCGGCAACGTGCTGCTGTACGCGGTGGGCGCCGCGGTGATCGGCGGCACCAGCCTGTTCGGCGGCAAGGGCCGGGCCCGGGACGCGGTGCTGGGCGGCCTGGTGGTGACGGTGATCATCAACGGGCTGGGGCTGCTGGGTTCGCCGGCGTACATGCAGATGCTGATCACCGGAGGGGTGCTGCTGCTGGCGGCGAGCATCGACGCGTTGGCGCGCCGCCGTCAGGCGGCCACCGGGCGGTGAGCCGGCCGGGGAGCGTCGAAGGAGCCTCAAGGGGGCGTCGCGCCCCGTCGTCGGGCCGGGGCCTGGATCTTCGGCCCCGGCCCGACGGGTCCCGGCTGATAGGCTCCGGCGTGGGACCGTCTCGCCCGCCGTGGCGAAGGCGCGCCAGTGGGAGCCCCTCGACGAGATGTCCGTGACGCCTGTTCTCGATCTGCGCGGTGTCGACAAGAGCTTCGGCCCCGTGCAGGTGCTGCACGGCGCCGCCCTGTCGGCGTACGCCGGTGAGGTGACCGCCCTGGTCGGCGACAACGGGGCCGGCAAGTCCACGCTGATCAAGTGTCTGGGCGGGATGCTGCCGATGGACGGCGGCGAGTATCTGTTCGAGGGCCGGCCGGTCCGGGTGGGCTCTCCCCGTGAGGCCGCCGCGCTGGGGATAGAGATCGTCCACCAGGACCTGGCGCTGTGCGAGAACCTCGACGTGGTGCAGAACATGTTCCTGGGCCGGGAGCGGCGCAGCGGCATGGTGCTGGACGAGGCGGCGATGGAGGAGATGGCCGCCCGCACCCTGACCGGTCTGTCGGTGCGCACCATCAAGTCGGTGCGGCAGCCGATCTCGTCGCTGTCGGGCGGGCAGCGGCAGAGCGTGGCCATCGCCCGCGCCATGCTGTGGGACAGCAAGGTCGTGGTGCTGGACGAGCCGACCTCGGCGCTGGGCGTGGCGCAGAGCCGTCAGGTGCTGGAGGTGGTGCGGCGGCTGGCCGACAGGGGGCGGGCCGTGGTGCTGGTCTCGCACAACATGAACGACGTGTTCGCCGTGGCGGACCGGATCTGCGTGATGTTCCTCGGCCGGACCGTCGCGCAGGTCCGCGCCAGCGACGTCACCCACGCCCAGGTCGTCGAGTTGATCACCTCCGGTCGCAGCGGGGACGGCGTGGAGGCGGGGCGGCCCGTGCCGGTGCACGGCCGTGGGACGGGGCCGGGCGGCGGGGCCGGTCGGGGATGATGCGCGCCGCACCGTCTCCCGAGGAGGTCCGCCGGCACAACCTGGGCACCCTGCTGCGCCACATCCATCTGCGGGGGTCGGCCTCGCGGGCCGAGCTGGCCGAGGGCATGGGGTTGAACCGCAGCACCATCATGGCGCTGACCAGTGAGCTGACCGCCGCCGGCGTGGTGCGCGAGGAGCTGCCGCGCAGCACCGGCCGGCGGGCGGGCCGTCCGTCGCTGGTGGTGCGGCCCGAGTCCACCCGGGTGTACGTGCTGGCGTTCCAGATCGGCGTGCATCGCCTGGTGGCGGCCCGGGTGGGGCTGGGCGGGGTGATCTTGGATCGGCGGGAGACGACCCGGCCGCGTGGACCGTTCGATCCCGATGAGATCGTCGGCGTGTTGGCGTCGTTCACCCGCCAGCTGGTGCGCCGGGCCGATCCGGACGCGGTGTGCGTGGGCGCGGGGGCGGCGTTCTCCGGCATGGTCCGCAGCTCCGACGGGATGGTCCGCTACGGGCCCAACATCGGCGCGGTCGACGTGTCGCTGGGGGAGATGCTGTCGCGGCGGCTGGGGCTGGGGCTGACCGTCGCCATCGCCAACAACGCCAATCTGGGGGCGTTGGCCGAGCATCGCCGCGGTGTCGGGGTCGGCTGCCAGAACCTGCTGTACCTGCACGCGGACGTCGGGGTCGGCGGCGGCATCATCGTCGGCGGCCGGCTGCTGGAGGGCGCCGACGGCTACGGCGGCGAGGTCGGGCACATGGTGGTCAACCCGGCGGGGCGGCGCTGCGGCTGCGGTTCCCGCGGCTGCCTGGAGGCCGAGGTCGGCGAGCTGGCGCTGCTGGCGCACGCCGGCCGGGAGGACGCGGTGGCCGAGCTGGGCGGCCGGGAGGCGGTGCAGGCGGTGCTGGAGGCCGCCGACCGGGGCGATTCGGCCGCCCGGGAGGCCCTGCACCGGGTGGGGGACTGGCTGGGGCTGGGCGTGGCCAACCTGGTCAACGTCTTCAACCCGGAGATGGTGATCTTCGGCGGCACGTTGCGCGACATCTACCTGGGGGCGGCCGCCCAGGTCCGCAGCCGGCTGGCGACCGGTGCGATGGCCGCCTCCCGGGAACGGGTCCGGCTGCGCACCGCCGAGCTGGGCGAGGACACCACCTTGGTCGGCGCCGCCGAGCTGGCGTTCTCCGAGGTGCTGAACGATCCGCTGGAGGTGCTGGCCCGGCTGCGCACCGGGGCGGCGGCCGGGCGCCCGCTGCGGGACCGCAGCGGCAGCAGGGTCTGAGGCGACCGCGGCGAAGGGGGAGAGGATGAGGACACGGACGTTCGCGGGGAGGCCCGTCGGTGCGGTGGGGCTCGGGTGCATGCCGATGAGCTGGGCCTACACTCCGGCCGAACGCGATGATGAGGCGTCGGTCGCGCTGATCCGCGAGGCGGTGGAGCTGGGCGTGACGTTCCTGGACACCGCCGACGTCTACGGGCTGGGCCACAACGAGACGCTGCTGGGGCGGGCGCTGTCGGGGCTGCGCGACCGGGTGGTGCTGGCCACCAAGGCGGGGCTGCGGCCGGAGGCGGACGGTCGGTTGGGACGCGACGGCCGTCCCGAGCACATCCGCGCCGCCGTGGAGGAGAGCCTGCGGCGGCTGGGCACCGACGTGATCGACCTGTACTACCTGCACCGGGTCGACCCCGCGGTGCCGTTGGTCGACACCTGGGGCGCGATGGCCGAGCTGGTCGCCGAGGGCAAGGTCCGCCGTCTGGGGCTGTCGGAGGTCACCGTCGCCCAGGCCGAGGAGGCGCACGCCGTCCACCCGGTCGCGGCGATCCAGTCGGAGATGTCGCTGTGGACCCGCGACCCGATGGGCGTCCCCGGCGGCACCGCCGGAGGCTCGCTCGGCGCGGGCGAGCTGGCCGCCCACGGCCCCGGCGACGTGGTCGGCTGGTGCGCGGCGCACGGCGCCGTGTTCGTGCCGTTCTCTCCGCTGGGCCGGGGGTTCCTCACCGGCACCATCACCTCGGCGGACTTCGATGACGCGGACGTGCGCAGCCGCAGCCCGCGGTTCCGGGAGGAGGCGCTGCGGCAGAACCTGCGGATCGTGGAGGTCGTCCGCCGGGTCGCCGAGCGGCACGGCGCCACGCCCGCCCAGGTGGCGATCGCCTGGCTGCTGGCCCAGGGCGAGCACGTCATCCCCATCCCCGGCACCAAGAAGCTCCGCTATCTGCGGGAGAACGCCGCGGCGGCGGACCTGGAGCTGACGGAGGAGGACCTGGCCGAGCTGGACGCGGTGCCGCCGCCGGTGGGCGGACGCTACTGAGGACCGCTGTCGAGGGACCGCCGGCGGGGAGGGCGCCGTCCCGGCGGCAGCAGCCTCTCCAGCACCTGCTCCGCGGGCAGCTCCGCGGCCAGCCGGTGGCCCGTGCCCGCCCACAACGCCATCGCGTCCGCCTCGCCCCGCTGCGCCGCCGCCCGCCGCAGCGGAGCGGTGATGTGGTGCACGTGCGGATAGGCGGCGGGGGCGTGCGGGCCGTGCTCGGACATGAAGCGGTTGACCAGCCCGCGGGCGGGCCGCCCGGTGAACGCCCGGGTGACCGCGGTGGCGGCGAACCGCGCGTCGACCAGCGCCGCCTTGTGGGCCGGCGGCGCCCCGCTCTCGGGGGTGCGCAGGAACGCGGTGCCGACCTGGGCGGCGATCGCCCCGCGCGCCAGCACCTCCGCCACGTCCTCGCCGGTGGCCAGCCCGCCGGCGGCCACCAGCGGAACGTCGGTGACCTCGCGCACCGCCGTCACCAGCTCCCGCACCCCGTAGGCGGGCGGGTCCTCCGCTCCGGCGAACGAGCCGCGATGTCCGCCGGCCTCGCCGCCCTGCACGCACAGGGCGTCGGCGGCGGGGACGCGGCGGGCCTCCTGCGGGGTGGTCACGGTCACCATCACCAGCGTCCCCCGGGCGCGGAACGCCTCGATCACCTCCCGGGAGGGGCAGCCGAAGGTGAAGCTCACCACCGGCACCGGGTCGGCCAGCAGGTCCTCGATCTTGGCGTCCCAGTCGTCGTCCCCCGCCCGCGGTTCGCCCGGCTCGACGCCGAGCCGGGAGGCCTCGGGCCTGAGCCGCTCGCGGTAGGCCTCGAGCGCCGCCGGGTCGGCCGCGCACGCGCCGGGCACGAACAGGTTCACCCCGAACGCCTCGGTCGTCGCCCGGAGTCGGGTGATCTCCTCTCGCAGTCGGGCGGCGTCCTTGTATCCGCCGGCCAGGAAGCCCAGTCCGCCGGCCCGGGAGACCGCCGCGGCCAGGGCGGGACCGCTGACCCCGCCGGCCATGGGGGCGGCGATGATCGGATGACGGATCAGGTCGCGCAGGTCGCCTCGTGTCGTGGCCATCGGGGGGAGCTTATCCGGGCCTCCGGGCGTCCGGTCCGGCCAGCCGGTCCAGCAGCCCCAGCTGCCCGGCGATCGTGGCCAGGTCGAAGTACACCCGCTCGCAGGCGATCCGGTCGCCGTCGAACTCGAAGACCGCCGCCATGCGGCAGCTGAAGGTCCGGCCGGTCGGCTCCAGGCCCAGGAACGGCCCCAGGTGGGTGCCCTTGAGGTCGAACTCGGCGATGACCGCGTCGTCGGCGTGGTGCAGCACCACGTTCTCGTTGCGCTGGTCGGGGAAGGCGGTCCGGGTGGCGCGGTAGTACTCTCTGACCTCCTCGGGGCCGTCGTAGACCTGGCCGGTGGCCACCAGCTCGTACCGTGGATGGTCGAAGGCGTCCAGGGCCCGGTCGAAGTCCCTGTCGTTCTCGGCCTGCATGTGCGCGCGGACGACGGCCTCGCGTCGCCGACGAAGGCTCTGCGATGGCGATCCCGCCGGGGCGCTCTGCACGGAACCTCCTCGGTCTGTGACACAGGAAAGGTGATTTGATCACGATTGCACGGGTGCATTGGTGGATAAATCCCGATACGCCGTACGGCGCAGGCCGGTGTCGGCCATGGGAATGCCCGGCGGGACGGGCGCGTTTGCAGCGCCGGACGAAAACGGTTCGCCGCCTGACCGCGGGACGGCTACGGTCATCCAGGTCAGGCAGGTCATACCCGCCGGTTCGACGAGCGCGACGAGGGTGAGGGAACGCGTGAGATCGCCGCTGGGCGAACTTCGGCAACGGCTGCCCGAGCTGATGGTGCGCGATCGGCACCGGCTGCGCCGCCGCATCGACGGGGCCCGGGGACTGCGCGACGAGGCCCGGCTCGCCGAGGTGATCAGGCAGATCACGGCCGACCTGGAGCGGGCCGAGGCCCGGGTGGCGCGCCGGCGCGCCGCCGTGCCGCCCATCACCTACCCGGCCGAGCTGCCGGTCAGCCAGAAGAAGGACGAGATCGCCGCGGCGATCCGCGACCACCAGGTCGTGGTCGTGGCGGGGGAGACCGGATCGGGCAAGACCACCCAGCTGCCCAAGATCTGCCTGGAGCTGGGCCGGGGCGTGCTCGGGACCATCGGGCACACCCAGCCGCGGCGGCTGGCGGCCCGCACGGTCGCCGACCGGATCGCCCAGGAGCTGGACAGCCGGCTCGGTGAGATCGTCGGCTACAAGGTGCGGTTCACCGACACCTCCGGTGAGGACACGCTGGTCAAGCTGATGACCGACGGCATCCTCCTGGCGGAGATCGCCGGCGACCGGCTGCTGCGCGCCTACGACACGATCATCATCGACGAGGCGCACGAGCGCAGCCTCAACATCGACTTCCTGCTCGGCTACCTCAAGGAGATCCTGCCGCGCCGGCCCGACCTGAAGGTGATCATCACCTCGGCGACCATCGACCCCGAGCGGTTCTCCCGGCACTTCGGCGATGCCCCGATCGTGGAGGTCTCCGGCCGCACCTACCCGGTCGAGGTCCGCTACCGGCCGATCGTCGACCCCGACGACCCCGACGCCGACCCCGATCGCGACCAGGTCCAGGCGATCTGCGACGCCGTCGACGAGCTGCGCGCCGAGGGGCCGGGCGACATCCTGGTGTTCCTCTCCGGCGAGCGGGAGATCCGCGACACCGCCGACGCGCTGGCCAAACGGAACCTGCCCGACACCGAGATCCTGCCGCTGTACGCGCGGCTGTCGGCGGCCGAGCAGCACCGGGTGTTCCAGCCGCACCGGGGCCGCCGGATCGTGCTGGCCACCAACGTCGCCGAGACCTCCCTGACGGTGCCGGGCATCAAATACGTCATCGACCCCGGCACCGCCCGGATCTCCCGCTACAGCCACCGCCTCAAGGTGCAGCGGCTGCCGATCGAGCCGATCTCCCAGGCCTCGGCCGACCAGCGCAAGGGCCGCTGCGGACGCACCAGCGAGGGCATCTGCATCCGGCTGTACTCCGAGGAGGACTTCGCCTCCCGGCCCCGCTTCACCGACCCGGAGATCCTGCGCACCAACCTGGCGTCGGTCATCCTGCAGATGACCCACCTGGGCCTGGGCGAGATCACCGAGTTCCCGTTCGTGGACCCGCCGGACCGCCGCAACATCAAAGACGGCGTCAACCTGCTGCACGAGCTGGGCGCCTTCGAGCCGGACGGTCAGGGGCGGCGCCGGCGGCTCACCCCGCTGGGCCGCAAGCTGGCCCAGCTGCCCATCGACCCGCGGCTGGGACGGATGGTGCTGGAGGCCGACAAGAACGGCTGCCTGCGCGAGGTGCTGGTCATCGTCTCCGCCCTGTCCATCCAGGACCCCCGCGAGCGCCCCGCCGACAAGCAGCAGGCGGCCGACGAGAAGCACCGCCGCTTCGCCGACCCCTCCTCGGACTTCCTGGCCTACCTCAACCTGTGGAACTACCTGCAGGACAGGCAAAAAGAGCTGTCCGGCGGCCAGTTCCGCCGGATGTGCCGGAACGAGTTCCTGCACTACCTGCGCGTGCGCGAATGGCAGGACCTGCACGGCCAGCTCACCCAGATCGCCCGCGGCCTCGGCCTCACCCCCAACACCGCCGACGCCGCGCCCGAGGCGATCCACCGCTCGCTGCTGGCCGGGCTGTTGTCGCACGTGGGGCTGATGGACCCGGAGAAACGCGACTACCTCGGCGCCCGCAACGCCCGCTTCGCGATCTTCCCGGGGTCGGGGCTGTTCAAGAAGCCGCCGCGGTGGGTGATGTCGGCCGAGCTGGTGGAGACCTCCCGGCTGTGGGCCCGGGTCAACGCCAGGATCGAGCCGGAGTGGATCGAGCCGCTGGCCCAGCACCTGGTCAAGCGCACCTACAGCGAGCCGCACTGGTCCGCCAAGCAGGGCGCGGCGATGGCGTACGAGCGGGTCACCCTGTACGGCATCCCGATCGTGCCCCGCCGGCGCGTCAACTACGGCCGCATCGATCCGGAGCTGTCGCGGGAGCTGTTCATCCGGCACGCCCTCGTCGGCGGCGAGTGGAACACCCACCATGCGTTCTTCCACGAGAACCGGGCCCTGCTCGAAGAGGTGGAGGACCTGGAGCACCGGGCCCGCCGCCGCGACATCCTCGTCGACGACGAGACCCTGTTCGACTTCTACGACCGGCGGATCCCCGCCGAGGTGGTCTCGGTCCGGCACTTCGACGCCTGGTGGAAGAAGGCCCGCCGCACCCGCCCCGACCTGCTGAACTTCACCAAGCAGATGCTGATCAACGAGGGCGCGGGCCAGATCAGCGAGGACGACTATCCCGACGAGTGGCGCCAGGGGCCGCTGCGGCTCCGCCTGACGTACCTGTTCGAACCGGGCGAGGACGCCGCCGGCTCCGACGGCGTGACCGTCCACATCCCGCTCCAGCTGCTCAACCAGGTCTCGCCGGAGGGGTTCGACTGGCAGATCCCCGGGCTGCGGGCCGAGCTGGTCACCGAGCTGATCCGCTCGCTGCCCAAGCGGCTGCGGGTGAACTTCGTGCCCGCCCCCGACGTGGCCCGCAGGGCGCTGCAGCGGATGACGCCGCAGGAGGGGCCGCTGCTGGAGGCGCTGGAGCGGGAGCTGCGCGCCATGACCGGCGTCACCGTCCCCCGCGACGCCTGGGACCTCTCCCGCGTCCCCGACCATCTGAAGATGACCTTCCGGGTGGTCGACGAGCGGGACCGCACCGTCGCCGAGGGCAAGGACCTGGAGGAGCTCAAACGCCGGCTCAAGAGCAGGATGCGCGGCACCCTGCAGGCCGCGGCGCGCAAGGACGGCGTCGAACGCCGCGGCCTGAGGACCTGGAGCATCGGCGAGCTCCCCCGGGTGTACGAGCGCAGGCGGGACGGTTATGCGGTCAAGGCGTTCCCCGCGCTCACCGACGAGGGCGACAGCGTGGCCGTCCGCCTGTACGAGACGCCCGCCGAGCAACGGCAGGCCATGTGGCGCGGCACCCGCCGGCTGCTGTTGTTGAACTCCCCCTCCCCGGTCAAACTCGTGCACGACGGCCTGAGCGGCCAGGCCAGGCTCGTGCTCAGCCGCAACCCGCACGGCTCGGTCGCCGCCCTGTTCGACGACTGCGTCACCGCCGCCGCCGACAGGCTGATGGCCGACGCCGGAGGCCCGGCCTGGGACGAGGAGGGCTTCGCCAAGCTCCACGACCACGTCCGCGCCGAGCTCGTCGACGCCACCGCGGCCGTCGTGGGCCAGGTCGAACGGATCCTGCGGGTCGCCCACGAGGTCGATCGGCGGCTGCGCGGCGCCGCCGGCCTCGCCCTGGTGCCGTCGCTGACGGATCTGCGCGCCCAGCTCGACGAGCTGATCGCCCCGGGCTTCGTCGCCGCCACCGGCTGCGCGCGCCTGCCCGACCTGCTGCGCTACCTGCGGGCGATGGAGGCCAGGCTGGACAAGCTGCCGGAGAACCCCGTCCGCGACCGGCAGCTCATGCAGCAGGTGCACCGGATCCGGGAGGAGTACGACGACCTGCTGCGCCGGCTGCCCCCGGCCCGCCGCGACGAGGAGGCCGTCCGGCAGATCCGCTGGATGATCGAGGAGCTGCGGGTCAGCCTGTTCGCCCAGCGACTGGGCACCCGCTACCCGGTCTCCGACAAGCGCATCCGCAAGGCCATCGCCCAGATCACCGGGTGAGGGACGGCCGCGGCGGGGCGACGACCGCCTCGAGCCGGCGTCGCCCCGCCCGGCGTCGCCGGCGAGCGGCCCCCCGCGGCCCTCCCGCCGCCGTGTCGGGACGCGCTCATAGAGTGGAACGGTGCTCCTCGAGCGCGAAGGGGGCGGGTCATGCCGACCGCGGTGGTGGCCGGAGGCGGGATCGGCGGGCTGGCGGCGGCGGCCGCGCTGACCGCCCGCGGCTGGAGCGTCCGGGTGCTGGAACGCTCCTCCGGGCTCACCGAGGTCGGCGCGGGGATCTCCCTGTGGCCCAACGCCCTGCGCGCCCTGGACGCCCTCGGCGTCGGCGACCGGGTGCGGGACCGCGCCGTCCCCCAGGCCGAGGTCGGCATGCGCACGCCCTCCGGCCGTTGGCTGATCCGCACCGACGTGGCCGAGCTGATCCGCCGCCACGGGCCGCTGGTGATGATGCATCGGGCCGACCTGCTGGCCGCCCTGCGGCAGGCCGCCGCCCGCGCCGACCTGGTCCTGTCCGCCGAGGTCACCGACGTGCGGACCGACCCCGAGGGGGTCGAGGTCGTCCATGCCGGCGGCGTCGCCCGCGCCGATCTCCTCGTCGCCGCGGACGGCGTCCGCAGCGCCGTCCGCCGCCGCCTGTGGCCCGAGGCGCGACCGCCCCGATACGCCGGGTACACCGCCTGGCGGCTGCTGACCCGGCCCGCCGAGCCGATCGGCGTCGGCGGGGAGACCTGGGGGAGGGGGCCCGGTTCGGGATGGCCCCGCTGGCCGACGGCCGGGTCTACTGCTTCGCCGCCGCCACCGTGCCGCCCGGCGGACGCAGCCCGGACGGCGAGCTGGCCGAGCTGCGCCGCCGCTTCGGCGCCTGGCACGACCCCATCCCCGCCCTGCTGGAGTCGGCGTCGCCCGCGGACGTGCTGCGCCACGACATCGAACGGCTGCCCCCGGTGCCGACCTTCGTCCGCGGCCGTGTCGCGCTGCTCGGGGACGCCGCCCACGCCATGACCCCCGACCTGGGGCAGGGCGCCTGCCGGGCGCTCGAGGACGCGGTCACCCTCGCCGCCCTCCTCGACGCCCGCCCCACCGTCGCGGAGGCGCTCGCCGCCTATGACGCCGCGCGCCGTCCCCGCACTCGGCGCATCGCCCGCCGGTCCCGCCTGGCGGGCGCCGTGGCCCAGTGGGGCTCGCCGCCGGCCGTCGCCCTCCGCGACGCCCTGATGCGCCTGACCCCCGGGTCCGTCCTGCTGCGTTCCCCGGCCCCCATCCTGTCCTGGACGACGCCTCCCTGACCGGCCTCCCCGATCCGTCTTCCCGGCCCGAGGGCGAGGGGTCCGGACCCCTCGCCCTCGGGCCCGCCGAGCCGAGGCGTCCCGGCCCGCGGCCCGGTGCGGGCCGGGGAAGGCGCGCATCCGGGGCGCCGGCGGAGCGCCCGAGCCCGGCATGAGGGCGGCTCAGCGGCGCCCGGCGGGCGGCTCCTCCAGACAGCAGTCGCCGCACAGGCCCCCGCCGGGGACCCGGTAGTACAGGCAGCAGCTGCGGCGGCGGAAGAGCAGGCCGGGACCGCGCAGCACCCCGCCGCCCCGCAGACGGCCCATGCCCAGCAGGCGGACGGCCAGGTCGCGGGCGGCGTCGGCGTGGGCGGGACGGGCCGCGACGATGACCCGGAGCGTCCCGATCAGGGCCGAGGCGGCGTTCCCCCACAGCAGGCCCTCGGCGAGGGGGACCCGTTCCCGCACGGCGGCGTTGATCGCCTGGAGCCGCCCCTCCGCCACCGCGCGATACGCGGCCTCGGCCAGCTCCTGCGCCCCTGCGCAACGCCGGCCCCGCACCCGCTCCAGCCACAATGGGACGACGCCGTCCTCGGCGGCCCGATGCCGCAGCGGCGTCAGGTCGGGCACGACGCCGTGCAGCAGCGCGCAGCCCAGCACCGGGGACCACAGGCGGGCGGCCAGGGACAGCTGCGCCGTGGAGGCGGCGACCCGGGGCTCGACGGCGCCCAGGCGGGCCGCGGTCGTCTCGATCAGGCGCTCGACGCCGTCGGGGAACGGCCGCCACGACGGGTCGGCCGCCTCGGCCGGGTCGATGGAGACGGCGAAGAACGGGCCGAGGGCGGCGACGTCGGCCAGCGCCTCGGCGGTGGGGACGGCGGAATCGTCCCGGCGGGCCGTCGGCACGGTCGGAGTATAGGACGGGCGGGCCGGAGAACCGACCTGGATCACCCCACATATGCCCCGATCAGGGACGATTCACCGCAAGTGCGCACAAGTCGCTGCAGCCTCGTCGGTCGACTGCGTAAGGTTCAGAACATGTCGAACAGCGAGGAGCCCGGCGCCGAGAGCACGGACCTGGTCGCGCGCTCCGGCGAGCGAGGCGTTCAGGGGGACGCTGCGACCCGCCCCGACACGACCGACGCGGAGACCGGTGCCCGGACGGGGGTGGCCCGGGTGGGGGACCCCGTCGCCGTGTGGCCCTGCGCCAACTGCGGCCGCCCGGTGCCCCAGCCGGTCGGCGGCGTCC
Organism: Thermomonospora catenispora; assembly: GCF_006363815.1. Taxonomy (GTDB): domain Bacteria; phylum Actinomycetota; class Actinomycetes; order Streptosporangiales; family Streptosporangiaceae; genus Thermomonospora; species Thermomonospora catenispora. The sequence continues at coordinate 30,739 of NZ_RRYT01000006.1, read as the reverse complement.
GCACCATCCGGTACTGCCAGGACAACGACGGCGCCTGCGCCCGCGAGGCCCGCAGCCGCCGCGAACGCAACCGCGACGCCCCGGGGCTGACCGGACAGGTCGCCTGGACCTGGGAGATCGTCGAACGGCTGGAGAAGGTGGCCGACGGGCTGGCCGAGTCGCTGACCTCCGAGCTGAGCGTGGCGGGGGTGGAGCGGCGGATCGCCGAGATCCGCGCCGAGGCGGCCCGCGAACTGGCCGTGGCGCAGAGCGAACGCGAGATCTCCCTGCAGCAGGCCGAGGAGGCCCGGAACGAGGCCGCCCAGGCCCGCCGGCGGATGGAGGCCGCCGAGGAGGAGGCGCGCCGCGCCCGCCAGGAGGCCAAGACTGCCACCGCCAAGCGGGACGCCGCCCAGCAGGCCTGGAAGGAGGCCCAGCAGCTGGCTCAGCAGGCGGTGGCGGCCAAACAGGCGGCCGAGTCCGAGCGCGACCGGGTCGCCGCCCGGGAGAGCGAGCTGCTGGCCGCGCTGGAGTCCAGCCGCGCCGAGCTGGTGTCGCTGCACTCCCGCCTGGCCGAGGCCGAGGCGGCGGTGGAGGCGCAGCGGGCCGAGACCGAGGCCGCCCGGAAGACCGTCGAAGAGCTGCGTGCCGTCGTCAAGGAGGCCGAGGCCGCACGGCAGCAGGCGTTGCAGGCCGCCGCCAAGGCCGAGGAGGAGCGCAGCGCCGCGCGCCGCGCCCAGGCCGAGGCCGAGGCCGAGGCGCAGCGGGCCTCCGCCCAGCGGACCGAGGCGGTCGGCGAGCGCGACGCCGCGCTGGCCCAGGCGCAGCAGGCGATCGCCGAACGCGATCAGGCCAACGCGCGCGCCGCCGAGCAGTCCGCCCAGATCCAGCACCTGGCCCAGTCGGTGGCCGAGCTGCAGGCGGCGATGTCGGCGCTGGCGGCCGAACGGGACGCGGCCCGCGCCGAGGCCGACCGCGCCCGCCGCCAGGTCGACACCCTCCTCAGCCAGCGGCAGGCCGGCGTGCTGCCCGGGGTGACGACGGGGAAGGCGACCGGCGGGATCCCCGTTCCCGGAGGGAACGCGATGAGCGGGACGGGACCGTTCCCGGCGGCCACCGTCCCCGACACCGCCGGCGGATCGTCGGTGCCCTCCCGCGCCCCCGCCTACTCCGCCGACCAGCAGACCGGCCAGCGGACCGGCGGCGAGTCCGGGCGGCGGGACGGCGACGAGAACCGGGAGGACCCGTTGTACGCCCGGCCCTGACGGACGTGCGGCCTCACGGCAGGGGCCGTTGGTCGCGGCGGAGCGGATGGTCGGGCGGCACCTCCACCAGGACGATCCGCACCCCGTCGGGGTCGGCGATCCACATCTCGATCAGGCCCCACGGCTCCTGCCGGGGTTCGCGCAGCACCGTGACCCCCGCCTCGCGCAGCCTGCGGTGCTCGGCCGCCACGTCGCGCACCTGGAGCCAGAGCATCAGCGGGCCCGGCGGCGCGCCGTCGGAGCGGCCGGAGACCTCCAGCAGGCCCTGCCCGAGGAAGTAGACCGCCCCGGGCTCCTCGGGCGGCCCGAACTCGCGGTACACGGCCAGGCCCAGGACGTCCCGGTAGAAGCGGTGGCTGCGCGCCGGATCGACCGGGCGCAGCAGGATGCGACTGCTGAGCACGTCCATGACCGGACCCTATCGGCCCGTCACGGGACGTCCAGCCGCTCGGCCTGACCGGCGGGGACGCGGTAGGGGGCGGCGAACGTCTCCAGGGTGCGGTCCAGGTTCTGCGTCCACCAGGACACCAGCGCCGCGTCCGCCGCGCCCGCCGGATCGCGGCGTTCCAGATAGTGCCGTCGCAACGGGCCCAGGTCGCACAGGCGCTCCCACCACAGCCGGTGCACCGCCGAGCAGATCTGACCCGGGTCCAGGGGGAACGCGGTGCGATGACCGGCCACGAACGCCTGGGCCCGGTCCAGGTCCAGCCCGCGCTCCTCCCCGTGCCCGGCGAAGAGCGCCGCCGCCGCGCGCACCAGGTCCTCGGCGAACGGGGCGATCCGCAGCCCGCCCCATCCGACGACGGCGGCGACCTGCCGGGTGCGGCCGTACAGCACGTTGCGGGCGTCGAAGGCGCCGTGGACGTAGCCGACCGCGAACGCCTCGGCCTCCGGCGGCTGGTGGTCGGCCAGCTCCACCAGCAGCGCCCGTCGCTCGGCCAGCCGCCGCCGGGCCAGCGCGGCGAAGTCGTCGCCGTCCTGCGGCAGGGCGGCCAGCAGCCCGTCCAGGGCGGCCACGGCGTCGGCGGCGCGGCTGGTGGGCACCAGCAGGCTCTGCTGCACCGGCGGGGTCAGCCGGTCCAACTCGGCGTGCAGCCGCCCCAGCAGCCGCCCGAGCTCATGGCACTGGCGCAGCGACAGCTCCAGCCCTCCACGGCGGGTGCCGTCCGTCCACGGGAACACCGCATGGCCCTGCCCGTCGGCCCGCACCAGCGTGCGGCCGTCCCGGGCGGGCACCGGAGCGGGCACCGGGAGTCCGGCCTCGTCCAGCGCCGTCCGCACCGAGTGCTCGAACAGCACCCGTCGCCGGTCGGCGCCGGCCTCGTACCGTTTGAGCAGCACGACGCCCGCGGCGGTCTCCACCCGCCAGGCGCGATGCGGCCCGTCCTGCGGCAGCGGTGCTATCCGGTGCGCGTCGCCCAGGTCCCAGCGGCGCAGCAGGCGCGGTGCGGGCGGTGCGGACGACTCGGTGTCGGACGGCATCCCGGGCTCCATGTCAGCCTCACCAGGCGTTGCGCTGACGGGGTCCTCGAACTGATGTTCAGCGCACGACGCTACCGCGCGGTCCGTCGCGGCGAAAGCCCGTCGCATCGCCGGACGTGACGCGCCGCGCGCCGCCGTCGAGGGGCGTGATGCACCTTACGCCGTCGGCGGGAACGCACCGACGGTCACGGCTGTCTAGCCGGATGGGGCGGCGTCGCGCGCGTTCGGCCGCGCGGCGTCCGCACGAGGTCGCAGGGAGTCCGAAGCGAGATCCGGAGAGGTCCGGAAAGACGCGCGGAGAGGAGGTCGGATGAACGACACCGTCGACGCCGCACCGCCGGTGCGGACGGTGACGTCCGGCAAGGTCACCGGGGACCACGTGGCGATGGCCGAGCGCGCGGTGCGCGCGGCGCTGACCGGTGTGCGGGACCGGGTGTCGTCGGCTCAGGTGACGCTCACGATGCTGCGGAACGCGGCGCCCCGCCCGGCTCTGGCCCAGGCCGTGGTGGATCTGCAGGGCCGCAGGGTGCGCGCTCAGGCGGCCGCGCCCAGCCTGCCGGAGGCGATCGATCTGATGCGGGAGCGGCTGACCCGTCGGACCGCCTGACGGTGGCGGCGCGTCCCCGGGACGCGCCGCCACCGCTCAGGAGTCCTCGTGCTGTCGCAGCAGCTCCTCTGTCAGCACACTCTGGTAGGGGCGGCTGGGGTCGGGCCGATAGGTCAGGCTGGCCAGCGGAGTGCCGTGCTCGTCGCGGATCTCGAAGCGGTAGCCGTCCTCGGGTTGTTCGAGGTCGGCGGCCGCCTGGTCGTACCGCAGCCGGCACATGGTGTCGACCTTGTCCAGCGCTCCCCGGAGAGTGTCGGCGTCGCTGACGAACCGGGCCGGTTCGCCGCTCTCCCATATCTGGAACATCAACGGTGTCCTGTCACGTCGGGGTCGACGCGAAGGCGCTGTGGCCCCCGACCTTCGCGCACAGGGGACAGCTTGCGCACGATCGTTGAAATCTTCAACCGTTCTGCACAGACAGGGCCGGCATGTCAGGTCATGTCAGTGCACGAGGGGGCCGAAGACGGGCGGCGCCGGAGAGGGGCGGAGGCCCGATCGGCGCTTTCGGTGATCATCTGTGCGCGATGCGTCGAAGGCGAGGGGGCAACGAGCGTCGGCCGGGAAGGTTACGGGTGATCTTTTCCTGAAATGCACGTGCATTAGACCTTGCACCTGCACAATGTACGGAGCAGGATAGCCCGCAGGCCCCCAGGCGTGACCCCCCGGAGATCGCGATGAACGCACACCTGTCCGACAGCGATCGTGAAGCCCTGTGGATCGCGCACGAGCTCCGTGAGGAGCTGCGACAGGCGCTCGAGCGGAGAGGGGTGACCAGCGCTCCCGGCGTGTCACCCTTCGTGGACTCCGCCGGGCGACCCAGCGTCATCGTCCGGATGGACGCCGACGCCGCGCGGGCCCTCTCGCTGATCATGGGCGAGCAGCGGGGCGCCGTGGCGCCCGCCGCGCCCCCCGCCCCCGCGGCGCCGCCCGCGCCGATGCCTCCGGCCGCGCCGATGCCTCCGACCGCCGCGCCCCGCCGCGACGACGGCTCGCACGTCTTCCCGGGCCCCCGGCCGGTCGCTCATCAGCATCTGTGAACCGCCGCTGAATCCAGGCTCGTCCTCCTCGCCCTCGGCGAGGGTCCTCGCAAGGCCGGCGCGTCGCGCGCCGGCCTTCGTGCTGCCCGCGCCCGCTCGCCCCGGCGCCCCTTCCGGTCTCCATTCTCAAAAGATCTACCTGCGTGGGTGAATAAAAGCGTGGGTTTGGTCCGTTCTTGGTAGTCGTATGCATCCTCGAGGTACGGCGACGGTCAACCGACCGTCAAGCAGGATGACGACAGCCCAGACCGAATAACGGTGGCGCCCCGCCCGCCAGGCGGGGTTCGCCGACGCCGGCCCCGCCGCCGATCCGCGGCGATCTCTCGGGCGTTCCGCCCCGCGCCGGTGTCCCCTCGCTTCTTCTTCGGGCCTCCAAGGCCGGCGGCCGCGTGCCCGCGTTCCGGACCCGCGGCGAGCCCGTCGCGCCCACGGCCCCCGCGGAAAGGAGACCCATGCGCCAGCACGCCAAGAACGCCGCCGTCACCGGGTTCGCCGGAGCGGTCCTGGTCGCCGGCATCACCGCCGGGATGACCGCCGACGCCGGCGCCGAGTCCACCGCCGAGCGGCGCGCCCCGGCCGGAGCCGCGCAGGACCGGGCGAAGGGCGAGGCGCGGGCCCAGGCGAAGGCCGAGCGGACCGAGGTCCTGCTCACCGGCACCACCACCGCGTCCTACTTCTGGGACGACGGCTCCGGCGTTCGCGGCGACACCGGCGCCCCCGCCAGCGGCAGGCCCATGCAGAAGGGCATGTTCGCCAGCCCGAGCTGGCCGATGCTGACCAAGGTCAGGGTCACCTACAAGGGGCGCAGCGTGACCGGGTTCATCGGCGACCGCGGCCCCGGCGAGCCCTCGCACCGCGGCATCATGCTGGACCTGGACACCTACTCGTTCCGCTACCTGCAGGACGGCGGCCGGCCCAAGAGCAAGTACGACGCCGGCGGCGGCATGGGCCACCTCAAGGGCGTCACCTACGAGGTCCTGGAGTGGGGGCCGGGCCGCGGCGACCGGGGGCACCCCAAGCCGTTCGGCTCCTGACCCCTCCTCGGCGGGGGAGGCCCCGAGGCCTTCCCCGCCGGTCCTCCCGGCGGTCCACCGGCCGCTCCCGACCGTCGACCCGGCCGGGCGATCCGACGAGGGTCGCCCGGCCGCGGCGTGACGGGGCGGCGGAGCATGATCTTGCCCACGGTGCGCCCGCCCCGGCCTTGTGGTGCGACCATCATGAGGTTAGGCTCGCCTAACGAAGGCGAGCCTAACCTAACTGGTGTCGCAACGTTCGTTCCCGAGGCCGCGGAAAGGACACCCATGCCCCTCCCCCCGACCAACGGCCCCGCCGATCGCGTGCACGATCTGGCGGGCATCGGTTTCGGTCCCTCCAACCTCGCCCTGGCCGTCGCGCTGCGCGAGCACAACGCGACGGCGGCCGAGGGGGACCGGCTGGACGCGGTCTTCTTCGAGAAGCAGCCCGCGTTCGGGTGGCACCGGGGCATGCTCATCGACGGCGCCACCATGCAGGTGTCCTTCCTCAAGGACCTGGCGACGATGCGCAACCCGGCCAGCGAGTTCACCTTCCTGCAGTACCTCAAGGCCCGCGGCAGGCTGGTGGACTTCATCAACCACAAGACCCTGTTCCCGACGCGGATGGAGTTCCACGACTACCTGGAGTGGGCCGCCGGGCACTTCACCGACCAGGTGCACTACGGCGCCGAGGTGGTCACGGTCCGGCCGGTGCCCGGTGACGGGCCGGTCGAGGCCCTCGAGATCGTCGTCCGCCACGCCGGCCGCTCCGATGAGCTGGTCGCCCACCGGGCCCGCAACGTGGTGATCGCCACCGGGCTGGAGCCGGTGCTCCCGCCCGGCGTGACCGCCGGGGAACGCGTCTGGCACAGCCACGAGCTGCTGCACCGCATCGACCGGCTGCACGAGCCCCGCCGCCTGCTGGTGGTGGGGGCCGGGCAGAGCGGCGCCGAGGTCACCGAGTACCTGCACCGCAGGTTCCCCTCCGCCGAGATCTGCGCCGTCTTCACCAAGTACGGGTACACGCCCGCGGACGACAGCCCGTTCGCCAACCGGATCTTCGACCCCGAGGCGGTGGACCACTTCTACACCGCCCCCGAGGACGTCAAGCGGATGCTGCTGGACTACCACCGCTCCACCAACTACTCGGTGGTGGACCTGGAGCTCATCGACGAGCTGTACCGACGGGTCTATCAGGAGAAGGTGACCGGCGAACGGCGACTGCGCATCCTCAACGCCTCCCGGATCGCCGAACTGCGCACCGACTCCGCGGGCGTCCGCGCGGTGGTGGAGTTCCTCCCGACCGGGGAGCGCACCGTGCTGGAGGCCGACGCGGTCGTCTACGCCACCGGCTACCGGATCGGCGACCCGACCGCGCTGCTGGGCGAGGTGGCAGAGCACTGCCTGCGGCTGCCCGACGGCGGACTGCGGGTGGAGCGCGACTACCGGATCGCCACCACCGAACGCGTGCGGTGCGGCATCTACCTGCAGGGCCCCACCGAGCACACCCACGGCCTCACCGCGACCCTGCTGTCCACCACCGCGCTGCGGGTCGGGGAGATCATCGAATCGATCGTCGCCGCCCGGGCCGCCGCTCCGCCGTCCTACGCGCTGTCCACCTGAGCGGTCGCCGCGCGGGCCGGCGCGTCCGCGCTGCGCCTCCCCGGGCGCCGATCCGGTGGAGCGGCGTCCGGGCCGCCGCTCCGCCCCCCGGTCACGCCCCGCTGATCCGGCGGGCGCGGCGGAACAGGGCGAGGGTGATGGAGTGCAGCAGATCGCCGGTCTGCCGGGGCGCCTTGCCCGCACAGGCCCGGGCGTGCGTGCCCTCCAGCACGATCCCGAGCTTGAAACAGGCCAGCACCGTGTACCAGTCGACGGCGTCCAGCTCGCGCCCGGCCGTCGCCTCCGGCCGCTGCGCATAGGCGGCCACCAGCTCCTCGGGCCGAGGCAGCCCGCCGGCCCGCCCCAGCGGCCCGGCGACCGCCGCGCTCTCGGCGTCCTCGCCCGGCCAGGTCGCCAGCAGCCACCCCAGGTCCAGCAGCGGGTCGCCGATCGTGCACATCTCCCAGTCCACGATCGCCGCCACCTGCGGGCCGTCGAAGGAGAACATCAGGTTGGCCAGGTGGTAGTCGCCGTGCATGACGCCCGGCCGCCAGGTGCGCGGCCGGTTGGCCTCCAGCCAGTCGGCGACCCGCTCCAGGCCGGGGATGTCCGGTCCCGGGTAGCCCTCCAGCGCCGAGTACGACTCCAGCTCCGACAGCCAACGGCTGACCTGACGTTCCAAGAACCCCTCGGGCCGGCCGAAATCGGCCAGCCCCACCGCCTCGTGGTCCACCGCGCCGAGCGTGGCCAACGCGCGGGCCGCCGACAGGCCCATCGCGTGCCGCATCGAGGCGTCCGAGGCGTGCGGCTCGGGCAGCGTCGTGGTGGCGTTGAACCCCTCCACCGGCGTCATCAGATAGAACACCGAGCCGTTCATCACCCGCTCGTCGAGGCAGGCGGCGATGAGCCGCGGGGCGGGCACGTCGGTGCCGTCCAGCGCCGACAGCACCCGGGCCTCCCGGCGCAGCGCCTCGTTGGTGCGCGCCCGCAGATGCTCCGGGCCGCGCCGCAGCACGTACGAGCGCCCGCCGCGACGGAACCGCACCAGGATGTTCTGGGTGCCGCCGGTCAGCGGCCGGACGTCTTCGATCGGTCCGCCCGGCAGCCCCTGCTGGTCCATCCAGGCGGCCAGCACCGTGAAGTCCACCGTGTGCGGATCGATCTGCGCGCTCACGTGACGGAGCGTAGCAGTCTGGGCACGGGTGCGGATCTCCCGTGACCGCGCCCCGTCGGCCGGGTCCGCGCGGCCTCCGCCTCGACCGGGGAGCGGCCGCCCGTTGGGACGCCGTGCGCACCTCCTCCGGAGACCGCCGCGCGTCCACGGACGCCGGCTGGAGAACGGGACGCCGGCCCCGGCGCCTCGGCGACCTTCGGCTTCGACGCCGGCGGCGGCCGGATCTCCGGCCGCCCGGTGAACGGCGCCGCCTGCGCCCCCTGCGGCGACCGGTGGCGGGACCACGACGCCCCGCCGCCATGGCGACGAAACGGCCTGCGCCGATGGCCGTCGATGACCGCCGATGACCGGGGATCGGGCGGCGCGTTCTTCTGGGGGCTGAGCGGCGGCACCGTCGACGGCGAACCGGTCACCGCCGTCCGCGGTGGTCTGCGCTGATGCTCGGCGCGATCGATCGACTCCACCGATCCCGGGCCCGGACGGGCCCGGGATCTGTCACGTCCAGGTAGATCAATTATTGATCGACTTTTCCCTTCGGGTTCTTTCTTGTAGCGTTCGAGCGCTCCGAGCTACTGCGCGCCGGATAGGCGCAGATGACCAGAACGAGAAAGGGCGCCGTCGGGCGTGAGAACATGATCGTGCTGTGCATGTGCCTGATGCTGCTGGCGGCCTGGTCGCTGGCGAGGGCGCTGCGGCCCGGTGTGCGGAAGACCGAGGGCGAGGGCGGATACCCCGAGTCGATGACCGAGGTCCTCGAACCGGACGCCGAGGAGTACCTGGCCTGGCTGGCCGACCGCCACTGGCCCCATGACGAGTATCTGGACCTGGAACGGCAGTGGCTGGCCGAGTTCGACGCCGCCGGCGAGGAGCCGGCGCCCGGCCCCTACACCGGCCCGCACGCCTGCCCCGGCTGCCATCGGCACGGTGAGGACGTGTGGCCGTGCCGCATGTGCGGGCGGCTGCTGCACGCGGCCTGCGGCCACGGCATGCGCCGCCGCCGCGTCCCCCGCCCCTACCGCACCCGCGACATGCGGGCCGAGGCCGTCATCGCCGAGTGGATCTGCACCAACTGCTCCTCGGTCGTCGGCCTCGACCTGGACGAGAACCTCTCCTGACCGGCCCCCGGGACGACCCGGCGACCTCGTGCACGCCCGTGCGCGCTCGTGCACGCCCGTGTGAGAGGCGGTCGTCGAAGGGGCCGACCGCCCGGGGCGTTCCGCCGTCTCCGCGCGAGGGGCGGCCCGGGGCGACGGCATGGGACCTCCTCGTCCGCCGTCCCCGGGCCGGCGACGTCAGTTCAGGCGGCCCGGCAACCCCTTGTCCAGCCCGGCGCGGCGCAGCGCGTCCGCGAGGGCGCCGTTGCCCCAGCTCTCGCCGCGACGACCGCGCTGGGGCCGGCCGCCGCCCCGCCGGCCCCGCCCCGAGCGCCGGTCGGCCGGATCGTCGTCCAGCCGCAGGGTCAGCGAGATCCGCCTCCGGGGGATGTCCACCTCCAGCACCCGGACCTTGACGATGTCGCCGGGCTTGACCACGTCCCGCGGATCCTCGACGTACTCCTTCGACATCGCCGAGATGTGCACCAGCCCGTCCTGATGCACCCCCACGTCCACGAACGCCCCGAACGCGGCCACGTTCGTGACCACGCCCTCCAGCACCATCCCGGGCTTGAGGTCCTCCAGCGTCTCCACCCCGTCGGCGAACGCCGCCGTCTTGAACGCCGGCCGCGGGTCCCGCCCGGGCTTCTCCAGCTCCGAGAGGATGTCGGTCACCGTGGGCAGCCCGAAGGTGTCGTCGACGAAATCGGCGGGCTTGAGCGACCGCAGCACCTTGGCGTTGCCGATCAGCGACCGGATGTCGGTGCCGGTGGCGTCCAGGATCCGCCGTACCACCGGATACGCCTCCGGGTGCACCGCCGAGGCGTCCAACGGATCGTCCCCGCCGGGGATCCGCAGGAACCCGGCGCACTGCTCGAACGCCTTGGGTCCCAGCCGCGGCACCTTCTTGAGCGCCTGCCGGGTGCGGAACGGGCCGTTGGCCTCCCGATAGGCCACGATGCTCGCCGCCAGGCTCTCCCCGATGCCCGACACCCGGGTCAGCAGCGGCACCGAGGCGGTGTTGACGTCCACCCCGACGGCGTTCACGCAGTCCTCCACCACCGCGTCCAGCGACCGCGACAGCTTCACCTGTGACACGTCGTGCTGGTACTGCCCGACCCCGATCGACTTGGGATCGATCTTGACCAGCTCGGCCAGCGGATCCTGCAGTCGCCGCGCGATCGACACCGCCCCGCGCAACGAGACGTCCAGATCCGGCAGCTCCTGCGCGGCGTACTCCGACGCCGAGTACACCGACGCCCCCGCCTCCGACACCACGACCTTGGTCAGCTTCAGCTCCGGGTGCCGCTTGAGCAGATCCCCGGCCAGCCGGTCGGTCTCCCGGGAGGCGGTGCCGTTGCCGATCGCCACCAGCTCCACCGCGTGCTTCCTGGCCAGGGCGGCCAGCACCGCGATCGACTCGTCCCAGCGGCGCTGCGGCTCGTGCGGGTAGATCGTCGCGGTGTCGACCACCTTGCCGGTGCCGTCCACCACCGCCACCTTCACCCCGGTGCGCAGCCCCGGGTCCAGCCCCATGGTGGGGCGGGTGCCGGCGGGCGCGGCCAGCAGCAGGTCCCGCAGGTTGGCGGCGAACACCCGCACCGCCTCCTCCTCGGCCTCGGTGCGCAGCCGGGTCCGCAGGTCGATGCCCAGATGCACCAGGATCCGGGTGCGCCAGGCCCAGCGCACCGTCTCCAGCAGCCACCGGTCGGCGGGCCGGCCCCGGTCGGCGATGCCGAACGTCTCGGCGATCTTGCGCTCGTACCAGGACGGGCCGGGGGCGGCGGCGGCCTCGTCATCGGCCTCCGGCGACAGCTCCAGGTCGAGGACCTCCTCCTTCTCCCCGCGGAACATCGCCAGGATCCGGTGCGAGGGCAGCTCGGTGAACGGCTCGGAGAAGTCGAAGTAGTCGGCGAACTTGGCGCCGGCCTCCTCCTTGCCCTCCCGCACCCGCGAGATCAGCCGGCCGTGCGACCACATCCGCTCCCGCAGCGCCCCGATCAGGTCGGCGTGCTCGGAGAACCGCTCCACCAGGATCGCCCGGGCCCCCTCCAGCGCCGCGGCCGCGTCCGCCACCCCCTTGTCGGGATCGACGAACGCCGCGGCGGCCGCCTGCGGGTCCTGGGCGGGATCGGTCAGCAGGGCGTCGGCCAGCGGCTCCAGTCCCGCCTCCCGGGCGATCTGCGCCTTGGTGCGCCGCTTGGGCTTGTAGGGCAGATAGATGTCCTCCACCCGGGCCTTGGAGTCGGCCTCGCGGATCTGCTTCTCCAGGGCCTCGGTCAGCTTGCCCTGGGAGCGGATCGACTCCAGGACCGCCTCTTTGCGTTCCTCCAGCTCGCGCAGGTAGTGCAGCCGCTCCTCAAGCCTGCGCAGCTGGGTGTCGTCCAGCGCGCCGGTGGCCTCCTTGCGGTAGCGGGCGATGAACGGCACCGTGGCGCCGCCGTCCAGCAGTTCCGCGGCCGCCCGGACTTGGTGCTCGCGCACCCCGAGCTCCTCGGCGATCCGCAGGTACAGCGCATTGCCGGAACCGCTGTGGGTCCCGGTCTGGGACATCGTCACGATCTCGATCCGCCTTCTGTTCCGTTGTCGGCACAGCATTGTGCAGGTGATCGGGCCGCTTGTCGCGCCGGTGCCCGTTTTCCGCCGCCCCGCCCCGCGGCGGCGTCACCGTCGGGGCATGAGAAGGCCGCTGATACTGCTGGACGTCGACGGGGTCCTCACCCCCCCTTTCGGCGGCCGGCCATCGGTTATCGCCGCCATCGGGTGGCCCCGGACGGAGCCCCCGTCCAGATCTGGCTGAACCGCATGGCCCCCTGCTGGTGGAGCTGGCGGAGTCGACCGGCGCCGAGCCGGCCTGGGCCGGCTATTGGTGCGGAGGGGCCAACGAGTGGATCGCGCCCCGCATCGGGCTGCCGGAGCTGCCGTTCGTCCCCGTTCCCCGCTTCCCCGGCACCCCCGAGGCGGTCTCGCTCGACGCCTGGAAGGCCCGGCACGTGGCCTCCTGGGCCGGCGGGCGGCCGTTCGTGTGGTTCGAGGACGAGCCGGACGCGGCCGAGCGTCTGCTGGACCACCTGGCATGGGACTCGCACCTGCTGATCCCCGTCGACCCGTGGGAGGGCCTGCAGGAGGAGCACCTGGAGCGCGCCCGCCTGTGGCTCGAGCACCTCGACGCCGCCGAGGACGCCTCCTGACCGGTGCGCCCCGGCGGGAACGGCCGGGCCCCGCCTAGCGGCGCGTCCAGTCCGGCTGCAGGAAGTCCGCCACCCGGGCGGTGCGGCCCAGCAGCACCACCTCGCGGAACTGCCACAGCAACGCCCCGGTCGGGGCGTGGATCGTCATCCGCGGCCCGAGCGTCATCTGCAGCAGACGCCCCCCGTCCAGCTGGGGCACCCAGCGGACCGCGTCGTCGGCGACCAGCCGGGTCAACGTCACGTGGTGCACCGACCGGACCTCGCCGGGGTTGGCTCGCACCGGCCCCGGATCGGGCAGCGCCAGCACCAGCGGGGTGATGATGAAGCCGGAGGAGGCGGGGAAGTCGTCCAGCCGGCCCAGCACATGCTCCGGGTCCGCCCGCAGCCCCACCTCCTCGTGCAGCTCCCGCAGGGCCGCCTGCTCGGCGGTCTCGCCCTCGTCCAGCCGCCCGCCCGGCAGCCCCCACTGCCCCGGATTGCGTCCCCGGTCGGCCCGCTTGATCACGATGACCGCGGGCTCGCCGGTGTGCTCGGTCACGCACAGCGAGACCGCCGCCCGCCGCATGCCCCGCTCGCCGTCGATCTCGGTGTGCCGGTGCGCGGCCAGCCGACGGCGGGCCAGTTCGGTGAACGCCGCCAGATCCATGGGAGGTCGCATCCCTCGATGGTCTCAGGTCCCGCCCGCGGCGTCGGCGGCGCACCGGCGGGCGTACCGGGCCGGGGGAACGCCCACCGTCGCGGTGAAGTCGCGGACGAAATGGGCCTGGTCGGCGTAGCCGAGCCGGGCCGCCAGCCCCGCCCAGTCCACCTCCTCCTCGGCCTCCGCCCGCTCGGCCGCCTCCTGCATCCGGCACCGCCGGATCACCCACTTCGGCCCGACCCCCACGTACTCGGCGAACCGGCGCTGCAGCGACCGCGTCCCCACGCCCGCCTCGGCGGCCAGCCGGTCCACCCGGCTGATGGAGGGGTCCTCGGCGATCCGCGCCACGATCGCCGCCACCTCCGCGATCAACGGGTCGGGGCGGTCCGGGAGGCGCGCCCGCAGGAACCGCTCCACCAGCGCCACCGCCGCCTCGTCGCACCCCTCGGCGAGGACCGCCTCCGCCAGGGCCCGGCCCGGCGGCCCGAAGACCTCCTCCACCGGCACGCGCCGGTCGGTGAGCGATGACACCGGTCCGTCCAGCAGCGGCCGGAAGCCGCCCGGCCGGAACCGGACCCCCACCACCCGGCCGCGTCCGGCGATCGTCTCGTCGAACGCCCCGCGCACGATCCCCACCACCCGCGCCCGGCCGCCGGTGGTGAACGTCAGGTGCACCGTCGGATGGGTGAGCACCCGCTGTGCGTGCGGCTCGCGTAGATCCCAGTGCAGGATCCAGTGATGCTCGACATAGGGCGACAGGCCCGGGGAAGGAGCGGTCCGGTGCATCCGGAAACGCCGCAGCCCGGCGGCGGCCCGCAGGATGCCCCTGGTCGAGTCCGTCACGGGCTCCATTGTCGCGTTTGTTCAAGACCGCTCGAACGTGTGTTCCTATGCTGTGCCGCGCATGCGAGACACCGCCGAGGAGGAGAGGCCCATGGAGCTGAGAACGCAGCTGATCCCCGCCGCCGAGGCCCTGATCGCGATCGTGGAGGGCGTCGAGGAGTCACGGCTGGGCGACCCCACCCCGTGCCCGGACTTCGACGTCCGCGCCCTGATCAGCCACCTCGCCCACTGGACCGGCGAACGGGGCGAGGCCGCCGCCCGCAAGACCCCGCTCGACGACGGGCGGGGCCCTCAGGAGGATCTGACCGCCGAGGCCGGCTGGGCCGCCCGCTACGCCGAACGCGCCCGCCGCACCGCCGCCGCCTGGTCCGACCCGGCCGCCTGGGAGGGCGTCACCGCGCTCACCGCCAAGGGGGAGATGCCCGCCGCGGTCATCGGCGGGATCATGTTCGTCGAGTTCACCGTGCACGGCTGGGACCTGGCCGCGGCCACCGGGCAGAAGCCCTCCTATGACGACCGGGTGGTCCAGGCACTGTGGGAGCACCTGCAGACCATGGCCCCGTTCGCCCGCGACAACGGCGTCTTCGGCCCCGAGGTGCCGGTGCCCGAGTCGGCGCCGCTGCTGGATCGCGCCCTCGGCCTGGCCGGCCGCGACCCGCACTGGACCCCCTGAGGCGTGCCGGCGCCGGGCCCGGAAAGCTCTAGGCTTGTGCCCATGTCTTCGTCTTCGCTCCGTGTACGCTTCGCACCGTCTCCGACCGGCATGTTCCACGTCGGCGGGGCCCGTTCCGCACTGTTCAACTGGGTGATGGCTCGACAGTCCGGTGGGACGCTGGTGTTGCGGATCGAGGACACCGACGCCTCCCGCAACAAACCGGAGTGGACCGAAGGCATCATCCGGGCCCTGGCCTGGCTCGGCATCGACGGCGACCAGTACGAGGGGCCGTACTTCCAGTCCGCCAACCTGGACAAGCACCAGGAGGCGCTGAAGACCCTCCTCGAGCAGGGCCGCGCCTACTACTGCGACTGCACCCGCCAGGACGTGGTCGCCCGCACCGGCGACCCCAACAAGGGCTACGACGGGCACTGCCGCGACCGCGACCTCGGCCCCGGGGAGGGGCGCGCGGTCCGGTTCCGCACGCCCGACGAGGGGACGACCACCGTGGTCGACCTGATCCGCGGCACCCCCACGTTCGAGAACAAGGTGCTGGAGGACTTCGTCATCGCCCGCTCCGACGGGTCGGTGCCGTTCCTGCTCGCCAACGTCGTCGACGACATCACCCAGGGCATCACCCACGTGGTGCGCGGCGAGGAGCACCTGTCCAACACCCCCAAGCAGCAGCTGCTGTGGGAGGCGCTGGGGCACGAGCCGCCGGTGTGGGCGCACGTCCCGGTCATCGTCAACGAGAAGCGGCAGAAGCTGTCCAAGCGCCGCGACAAGGTGGCCCTGGAGGACTACCAGGCCGAGGGCTACCTGGCCGCCGCGATGCGCAACTACCTGATGCTGCTGGGCTGGGCCCCCTCGGGGGACCGCGAGGTGGTGCCCTGGGAGGTCATCGAACGCGAGTTCCGCATCGAAGAGGTCAACGCCTCCCCGGCCTTCTTCGACGTCAAGAAGCTGCGGGCGATCAACGGCGACTACATCCGGGCGTTGTCGGTGGAGGAGTTCATCGCCGAATGCCGGCCGTTCCTGGAGAAGGCGCCCTTCACGGTCGACATGGACGTCTTCGCCCGCCTGGCCGGGCTGGCGCAGACCCGGGTGGCGGTGCTGTCGGAGATCGTCCCGATGGTCGACTTCGCGTTCCTGGACGAGCCGGTCTTCGACGAGGCGTCCTGGAAGAAGGCCATGAAGGAGCCGGCCGCGGAGATCCTCGCCGCCGCCGAGGAGGCCTACCGCGACGCCCCCTGGAACGCCGACGAGCTCAAGACCCGTCTGGAGCGGGTCGGCGCCGGCTTCGGCCTCAAGCTCGGCAAGGCCCAGGCCCCCGTCCGGGTCGCCGTCACCGGCCGCACCGTGGGCCTGCCGCTGTTCGAGTCCCTGGAGGTCCTCGGCCGCGACGCCACCCTGGCCCGCATCGCCGCCGCCCGCGCCCGCCTCGCCGGCTGATCGCGGCCTCGCGGCCTGCGACGGAGCCGTCCCGGCCGATCGGCCGGGACGGCGTTCTTCACCAGGAGGGGGACGAAGGGGTCACCGGGCGTTCGCCGTGACCGCCTTCAGGGCGTCGGCTCCGGAGATCCGGTCCGCGTCGGCGGTGCTCTTCGCGGTGTAGAACGGGCAGATCACCAGGCCGCCGTCGGGCTCGTTGTCGCTCCCGCCCCGGAAGTAGATCTGGTTGACCCAGCCGGCCTGGCCGTTGTCGGCGACCGTCAGCGCCCACCAGTAGTTGGTGGCGCCGTGAGCGGTCTGCCGGCTGCCGGTCCACCCGCAGACGTACCAGTCGTCGCCCGGCGCGTAGATGTACCCGACCACCCGGGAGGTGTGGTCGTTGTACTCGTGGACCGGGATCGAGTTGTTCGGAGCCCAGTCGGGGCAGGTCTGCACGTAAAGCTGCTGCCCCGAGTGCCACCACTGCGGGCCGCAGGGGTACGCGTCCGCCCGCGCATGAGCGGCGGGCGCCATGGCCCCCAGGGCACCGAGTGTCATGACGCCCGTCGCGATGGTGGTGAGGATCTTGCGCACAGTCCCTCCAGGACATCGTGTACGGCGGGGCGTTGTGCGCCCCGTGCCCGGACGCCCGTCATCATGGCTTTCGCGCCGAGTGTTCGGCATCCGGGGAAATCCGGTATCAGGCCTGTCCTGAAAGGAGTCAAGATCCGGGAGAACCCTTACCGGGGACCCGGATGCACGGGGGCGGTCACGGTGTCGTGGGGGACGCCGCGGGGCCGCGCAGACCCTCCAGCGCCGCGTGCAGCTCCTCCACCCGCCGGGACAGCTCCTCCACCGCCGGCCGCAGGTCCGCCGGGGATCGCTCCAGCACCGTCTCCACCTGCTCGCGCACCTGATCGAACCGGGCGGTCAGCTCGCCCGACCGCGGCGCCCCCGGCCCCTCGGACCGGGCCCGCAGCAACGCGGCCTGATCGCGCAGCAGGGCCGCCTGCTCCCGCAGCTGCCGGTTCTTGCGGTGCAGCTCCACGAACACCGACACCTTGGCGCGCAGCACCCACGGGTCGAAGGGCTTGGCGATGAAGTCCACCGCCCCGGCCGCGTATCCGCGGAACGCGTAGTCGGGGTCGCCGTCGGCCGCCGTCAGGAAGATGATCGGCACGTCCCGGGTCTTCTTGCGGCGCTTGATGTCCCGGGCCGTCTCGAACCCGTCCATCCCGGGCATCACCACGTCCAGCAGGATGACCGCGTACTCGTCGGTGAGCAGCGCCTTGAGCGCCTCCTCGCCGGACCGGGCCCGCACCAGGTCCTGATCCAGGGAGCTGAGGATCGCCTCCAGCGCGACGAGGTTCTCCTCACGGTCGTCCACCAGAAGGATCTTGGCCTTGTCGTCGTCCACGCCCGGTGTCTCCTGATCGTGATCGTCGGACGGGCCGCCGGCCGCGTCCCGTCCCGGCCGGCCGCTCAGCGCACCGCGGCACGCTGCAACCAGGTTCGCATGACATCCAGCAGGTGATCCACGTTCACCGGTTTGGGCACATAGTCCGAGGCGCCCGCGGCCAGGCTCTTCTCCCGGTCGCCCTTCATCACCTTGGCCGTGATCACGATGATCGGCAGATCGGTGAACTGCGGCATGCCGCGGATGGCCTCGGTGGTGGCGTACCCGTCCAGACCGGGCATCATCACGTCCATCAGCACCAGCGAGACGTCCGGGTTGCGCTGCAGCAGGTCGATGCCCGCCTGGCCGTCCTCGGCGTACAGCACCTCCATGCCGTAGCCCTCGAGCACGCTGGCGAGGGCGAACACGTTGCGCACATCGTCGTCGACGATCAGCACCTTGCGCCCCGACAGCACCGCGTCCAGGTGATCGGCGGGCGGCTCCTCCGGCTCCCCGGCCGGTACCGGCTCCGGAGCCCGGAGCACCGGCTCGGCGGCGGGCGCACTCGGCGCGCCCGCCGTGCTCGGCGCACCGGGCGCGCTCGGCGTGCTCGGCTCCGCGGGGGCGGCGGCGCCCTGCTCGGCCGCCGCCTCCGGTTGGGCGGCCGGGCCCTCGCGGTACTGCGACGGCAGGTACAGGGTGAACCTGCTGCCCTCGCCCACCGCGCTCTCGGCGTGGATCTCCCCGCCCAGCAGGTGCGCGATGTTCCGGCTGATCGACAGGCCCAGCCCGGTGCCCCCGTACCGGCGGCTGGTGGTCCCGTCGGCCTGCTGGAACGCCTCGAAGATCACGTGCAGCTTGTCCTCGCTGATGCCGATCCCGGTGTCGCTGACCGTGAAGGCGATCACCGTGGAGGCCTCCCGCAGCGCCGGCGAGGTGAACTCCGCGTCCTCCGGCGCCGGGGCGATGGTCAGCCGCACCTCGCCCTCGGAGGTGAACTTCACCGCGTTCGACAACAGGTTGCGCAGCACCTGCTGCAGCCGCTGTTCGTCGGCGTACAGCAGCTCCGGCACCTCCGGCGACACCTCGACCGTGAACGCCAGCCCCTTGTCCACCGCCATCGGCCGGAACGTGGCGTCCACATAGTCGACCAGCTTGGTGAACGGCAGCGGCTGCGGATGGACCTCCATCTTGCCGGCCTCCACCTTCGACAGGTCGAGGATGTCGTTGATCAGCTGCAGCAGGTCGGTGCCCGAGTCGTGGATGGTCTTGGCGAACTCCACCTGCTTGGGGGTCAGGTTGCCCTCGGGGTTCTCCGACAGCAGCTTGGCCAGCACGAGCAGGCTGTTGAGCGGGGTGCGCAGCTCGTGCGACATGTTCGCCAGGAACTCCGACTTGTACCGCGACGACAGCGCCAGCTGCTCGGCCCGCTCCTCCAGCGTCCGGCGGGCCTGCTCGATCTGGAAGTTCTGCATCTCGATGGCCCGGTTCTGCTTGGCCAGCAGCGCCGCCTTCTCCTCCAGCTCGGCGTTGGAGCGGCGCAGCTCGGCCTGCTGGCGCTGCAGCTCGTCGGAGCGCTCCTGCAGCTCCTGGGCCAGCCGCTGGGACTCGGCCAGCAGCGCCTCGGTGCGCGAGTTGGCGCTGATCGCGTTGATCGTCACCCCGATGCTCTCGGCGAACTGGTCGAAGAACGCCAGATGGGTGTCGGTGAACGGGCTGAAGGAGGCCAGCTCGATCGCCCCCAGCACCTGGTCCTCGAACAGGATCGGCAGCACGATCACATGGGTGGCCGAGGCCTGGCCCAGCCCCGAGCGGACCCGCACGTAGTCGCCCGGCGCGTCGTCCAGCCTGATCATGCGGCGTTCCAGCGCGGCCTGCCCGATCAGTCCTTCGCCCAGCCGGAACACCGCGTCGGGCTCGGGCCGCACCCCGTACCCGGCGATCATCTTCAGCTCGAGCTCCCCGTCGTCGGCGGTCCGCGCCAGGTAGAACGCGCCGTGACTGGCCGAGGCGATCGGCGTCAGCTCGCTCATGATCAGCTGCGCCACCTGCACGATGTCGCGGTGCCCCTGCATGAGGCCGCCGATGCGGGCCAGGTTGGACTTCAGCCAGTTCTGCTCCTGGTAGGCCTGCGTGGTCTCGCGCAGGGTCCGCACCATCAGGTTGATGTTGTCCTTCAGCTCGGCGACCTCGCCGGCGGCCTGGACCGTGATCTCCCTGCTCAGGTCGCCGCTGGCGACCGCGCTGGCGACCTCGGCGATCGCGCGCACCTGAGTGGTCAGGTTCCCGGCCAGCTCGTTGACGCTCTCGGTCAGCTGCTTCCAGGTGCCGTGCACGCCCTCGACCTTGGCCTGTCCGCCGAGGCGCCCTTCGCTGCCGACCTCGCGGGCCACTCGGGTGACCTCGGAGGCGAACGCCGACAGCGTGTCCACCATCGTGTTGATCGTCGTCTTCAGCTCCAGGATCTCCCCGTGCGCGTCGACGTCGATCTTCTTGGTCAGATCCCCGTTGGCGACGGCGGTGGTCACCTGGGCGATGTTGCGGACCTGGTAGGTGAGGTTGGAGGCCATGCCGTTGACGTTGTCGGTGAGGTCTTTCCAGACTCCCGACACGCCGTGGACTTGGGCCTGTCCGCCGAGGCGTCCTTCGGTGCCGACCTCGCGGGCCACTCGGGTGACCTCGTCGGCGAAGGCCGACAGGCGGTCGACCATGGTGTTGAGGGTGTCCTTCAGGTCCAGGATCTCGCCTTGGGCGTCGACGGTGATCTTCTTGGAGAGGTCGCCGTTGGCGACGGCGGTGGCCACCTGGGCGATGTTGCGGACCTGGTAGGTGAGGTTGGAGGCCATGCCGTTGACGTTGTTGGTGAGGTCCTTCCAGACCCCTGACACGCCCCGCACCTGCGCCTGTCCGCCGAGGCGTCCTTCGGTGCCGACCTCGCGGGCCACCCGGGTGACCTCGTCGGCGAAGGCCGACAGGCGGTCGACCATGGTGTTGAGGGTGTCCTTCAGGTCCGCGATCTCGCCTTGGGCGTCGACGGTGATCTTCTTGGAGAGGTCGCCGTTGGCGACGGCGGTGGCCACCTGGGCGATGTTGCGGACCTGGTAGGTGAGGTTGGAGGCCATGCCGTTGACGTTGTTGGTGAGGTCCTTCCAGACCCCTGACACGCCCCGCACCCGCGCCTGTCCGCCGAGGCGTCCTTCGGTGCCGACCTCGCGGGCCACCCGGGTGACCTCGTCGGCGAAGGCCGACAGGCGGTCGACCATGGTGTTGAGGGTGTCCTTCAGGTCCGCGATCTCGCCTTGGGCGTCGACGGTGATCTTCTTGGAGAGGTCGCCGTTGGCGACGGCGGTGGCCACCTGGGCGATGTTGCGGACCTGGTAGGTGAGGTTGGAGGCCATGCCGTTGACGTTGTTGGTGAGGTCCTTCCAGACCCCTGACACGCCCCGCACCCGCGCCTGTCCGCCGAGGCGTCCTTCGGTGCCGACCTCGCGGGCCACCCGGGTGACCTCGTCGGCGAACGCCGACAGCTGATCCACCATCGTGTTCACGGTGAGCTTCAGCTCCTGCAGCTCGCCCACCGCCTCCACGGTGACCTTCCGGGTCAGATCGCCCTTGGCGACCGCCGTGGTCACCACCGCGATGTCCCGCACCTGCGCGGTCAGCCGGCCCGCCATCAGGTTCACCGCGCTGGTCACCTCACGCCACCGGCCCGTCTGGCCGCGCAACGACGCCTGCCCGCCCAGCCGGCCCTCCACGCCGACCTCCCGGGCCACCTGGGTGACCTCCCAGGTGAACTTGTCCAGCTGCTCGACCATCCGGTTCACCGACCGGGCCATCCGCAGCACCTCGCCGCGCATCGGCCGCCCGCGCAGCTGCAGCTCCACCCGCTGGCTCAGATCGCCCGCGGCCACCGCCTCCACCACACGGGCCATCCCGGTGGACAGGTCGGTCAGCTTGTCGATGATCGCGTTGGCGTCCTCCACCGCGGCGGCCCATCCGCCGCGCGCCACCGGGGGCGCCAGCCGCTCCCGCAGATGCCCCTCGCGGCCCAGCTCCCGGCGCACCCGCGACAGCTCGCCGCTCAGATGCGCGCCGTTGTCGCGGATCTCCTGCACGATCGCCAGCCCGTCGGCGACCGCCCCCTCCGCGGGCAGGTCCAGGTCGGCGTCGAACTTCCCGTCGCGCACGGCGATCAGCGCCTTCAACAGCGGTGCGAGGTCGGCGTCGCTGTACCGCGGCGTGGTGTCACGCTGTGACTTCGGCTGCTGCCTCATGCGGGACGCGGTTCGCGGCATAGTCTTTATCCTCCTGGCCCGGTTCACCGGTCCGGGATCTGCGGACACACCCGTTGGGCCGTACATTTGCAGTCTGTCACGATGACCGGGATCGGTATCACCTCTTCACCCGGGGGGAGCGCGTGGAACGACGGTCGACGTCGGCCACATTCCCGCCGGCGGCCACGTCGGTGGCGGCCGCGCGGCGCTTCGTGCGTCGGACCCTGAACGAGTGGGACCTGACACAGGTCGCCGACGACGCGCTGCTGGCCACCAGCGAACTGGCCACCAACGCCGTCACCTACGCCGGCACCGAGTTCGAGGTCCGCTGCACGCTGGAGGACGGCGGAGTGCGGATCGAGGTGCTGGACCGGCACCCCGCCCGGCACATCGCCATGCCGGAGATCGAGGCCACCAGCGGACGCGGGCTCCCCTCCGTCGACCGGCTGGCCTCCTCCTGGGGCATCACCTACAACGGCCTGACCAAGGGCGTGTGGTTCCGGCTGGACAGGCCCGGCGCCCGGACCGGCGAACGCCCCGCCGCCCCCGCCCTCAGCGTCCCCTCCCTGGCGATCGACGACACCGCCGGCCTCTCCCTGCCCTCCGATCGGGTGCTGGACCTGCGGCCGGGGGAGGAGTCCCTGGACGGCGCGGTCGAGACGGTCCGCGACATGCTCTCGGCCGACGGCGTGGCGGTGCTGCTCACCGACCGCGGAGGCGACCTGGTGCTCGGCGCCTCCACCGGGCGGATCCCCGACCCGCCCCTCGCCCGGCTCACCGTCGCCAGCCTCGGCCCGCACGCCCGGGTCGGCGCCCCCTGGACGACCGACGACCCCACCGACCCGGTCGCCGCCGCCCTGGCGGCCCGTTCCCTGGTCGCCGCCCCGCTCCAGGTGCAGGGGCGGCTGACCGGCGTGCTGGTGGCCGTCGCCGGCGAACGGGGCCGGTTCGACGAGGCCGTCGGCAAGCGGCTCGGCCGCATCGCCGAGGAGATGGCGCTGTCCATGGAACGCGCCCGCATCAGCGAGCTGGAACGCTCCTGGCGCGGCTGGCTCAGCTTCGTCGCCGAGGCCAGCGACCTGCTGGCCGGCACCCTCGACCAGGAGCGCACCATGGCCCTGGTCGCTCAGCTGGTCGTGCCCCGGCTGGCCACCTGGTGCGCCGTCTACACCGTCGACGAGACCAAGACCGCCCGCCCCGCCTACGTCTGGCACGCCGACGAGACCCGTGCGGACGGCCTGCGCGAGCTGCTCACCGCCGCGCCCCAGCCCCCGCTGGACTCCTCCGGCGCCTGGAACGGCCACACCGCCGCGCCCGGGGACGCCCGCGCCGCGGCCGGGTCCACCGCCGACGACCTGGCCTATGCGTTCCCGCTCATCGCCCGCGGCCGCCGGATGGGCGTCCTGGTCATCGGCCGGCCCGCCGGGGACCGCTTCCCGCAGAGCGCCATCGACCTGGCCGAGGAGCTGTCCCGGCGGGCCGCGCTGGCCATCGACAACGCCCGTCTCTACACCGCGCAGACCGCCACCAGCCGCGCTCTGCAGCGCAGCCTGCTGCCGCCGGGCATCCCCAAGATCCCCGGCCTGGAGGTCGAGGTGGTCTACCAGCCGGCGGGGGAGGGCAGCGAGGTCGGCGGCGACTTCTACGACGTGTTCGAATGCGGCGCCGACCCGACCGGCGCCGTTCCCGCCGCCCGATGGCGGTTCGCCATCGGCGACGTGTGCGGCACCGGTCCGGAGGCGGCGGCCGTCACCGGGCTGGCCCGGCACGCGCTGCGCATCCTGGCGGCCGAGGACATGCCGGTGCCCGACGTGCTGGCCCGGCTCAACCGGCTGATCCTGGCCGAGGGGCCGCGCGCCCGGCTGCTCACCCTGCTGCACGGCGAGATCACCCGCCGCCCCGGCCGCGACGGGGTCCGCATCGACCTGGTCAGCGCCGGGCACCCGTTGCCGCTGGTGCTGGACCCCGACGGCGGCGTGCACGAGGCCGCCGAGGCCCAGCCGCTGCTGGGGGCGTTCGACGACGTCGAGTTCACCGCGCAGACCATGGAGCTGCGACGCGGCCAGGTGATGCTGTGCGTCACCGACGGGGTGACCGAACGCCGTTCCGGCGACCGGCTGCTGGGCGACGGCCGCGGCCTGGAGAACCTGCTGTCCGGCTGCCGCGGCCTGTCCGCCGGGGCGGTCGCGGCCCGGATCCAACGCGCGGTCCGCGACTTCGGGCCCGAGCCCTCCAACGACGACGTCGCGTTGATCGTGCTGCGCGCATCGTGACCGGAGCGGGCTGCCCCGATCGGCCGACCGGCGTGTTCGAGGTCACGCGATGTTCTATCGTGAGTGGCGATGGGTCTCGCTTTGCATACGACGCGACAAGGTGACCGCGTGGTCGTGACGGCGCGCGGCTCCATCGACCTGCACTCCTCCGACGAGCTGCGGCAGCGGCTCGAGGCGCTGGCGGAGGCGGGCCACAAGGAGATCGTCGTCGACCTGACCGCGGTCGACTTCTGCGACTCCTCCGGTCTCAACGTGCTCGTCCGCGCCTACAAGAACGCCCGCGACCGCAACGCCTCCTTCTCCGTGACCGGCGCCTATGGCAGAGTCGAGAACGTTCTGCACACCACCGGGCTCGATCGGTTCCTCATCGGTGCTCCCCGCGAAGGGTGAGCCGATGCCCGAGACGACCCTCCGCGCCGCCCCGCAGAGCGAGGCGGTGGAGCTGGCCCGTCGGCTCGCCGCCCGCACCATGCGGACCTGGTCCCTGCTGGAGCGTGAAGAACAGGTCACCGCGATCGTCGCCGAACTCGTCGCCAACGCCGTCCGGCACGCCGGCACCGTGCTGGAACTGCGGCTGCTGCGCCGCCCCGACGCCGTCCGCGTCGAAGTCCGCGACCGCGCCCCCGCCATGCCGAAGATGACGGTGCCCGCCCCCCTCGACGAGGGCCACCGCGGCCTGTTCATCGTCGACCGCTTCGCCACCTCCTGGGGCGCCGTCCCCGTCACCGGCGGCAAGGTCGTCTGGGCCGAGGTCGCCACCTGACCGTCCAGGCCGCGGCCGCCGCCGGACGTCCGCTCCGGCGGGAGACGGCGGACCCGGAACGGGACGGACCCGGAGCGGGCGGCGTCCGCGCCCCGGGGCCCGCCCCGCCGTATCGGCGAGCCGCTCGGCGCGCGTCTCAGTGAACGTCGCGGTACATCTCCGCGACCATGAACGCCAGATCCAGCGACTGACTGCGGTTCAGCCGCGGGTCGCAGGCCGTCTCGTACCGCTGGTGCAGGTCGTCCTCCACGATCGCGGCCCCGCCGCCCACGCACTCGGTCACATCGTCGCCGGTGAACTCGATGTGGATGCCGCCCGGGTGGGTGCCCAGCGACCGATGCACCTCGAAGAACCCCGCCACCTCGTCCAGCACGTCGTCGAACCGGCGGGTCTTGTGCCCGCTGGGCGCCTCGAAGGTGTTGCCGTGCATCGGATCGCAGATCCACGCCACCGGCGCCCCGCTCTGCGTCACCTTCTCCACCAGCGGCGGCAGCACCTCGCGGATCCGGCCCGCCCCCATCCGGGTGATGAACGTCAGCCGGCCCGGCTCCCCCTCCGGGTTCAGCCGCTCGATCAGCGCCAGCGCGTCATCGGGCGTGGTGGTCGGCCCCAGCTTCACCCCGATCGGGTTGCGGATCCGGCTGGCGAACTCCACATGCGCCCCGTCCAGCTGCCGGGTCCGCTCGCCGATCCACACGAAATGCGCCGACACGTCGTACGGCAGCCCGCTGCGCGAGTCGATCCGGGTCAGCGCCCGCTCGTACTCCAGCAGCAGCGCCTCGTGGCTGGAGTAGAACTCCACCCCGTGGAACTCCTCCGGGTCGGCCCCGCAGGCCTTCATGAACGCCAGCGCCCGGTCGATCTCCCCGGCCAGCCGCTCGTACCGCTGTCCGGCCGGGCTGGCCGCCACGAAGTCCTGGTTCCACGCGTGAACCTGCCGCAGGTCCGCGTACCCGCCCTTGGTGAACGCCCGGCACAGGTTCAGCGTCACCGCCGAACAGTGATAGGCCTGCAGCAGCCGCCGCGGATCGCTGCGCCGCGCCTCCGGGGTGAACTCGATCCCGTTCACCGCGTCGCCCCGATACGCCGGCAGCGTCACTCCGTCGCGGGTCTCGGTGGGTTTGGACCGCGGCTTGGCGAACTGCCCCGCCATCCGCCCGATCTTCACCACCGGGACGCTGCCGGCATAGGTGAGCACCACCGCCATCTGCAGCAGCGTCTTGAGCTTGTTGCGCACCGCGTCCGCGGTCGAACCGGCGAACGTCTCGGCGCAGTCGCCGCCCTGCAGCACGAACGCCTCGCCGCGGACCACGTCGGCGAGCCTGTCCTTGAGCTGGTCGCACTCGCCGGCGAACACCAGCGGCGGGGCTTTCGACAGTTCCTCGGCCACCGCCCGGACCTCGTCCGGGTCGTCCCATTCCGGCTGCTGTGCGGCGGGGAGGTCGCGCCAGGCGTCGAGCTCCCCTGCGGCGGTCGTGGTATCCACGACCCCAAGGCTAGGTCACCGGTCCGGCCGCGACATCACGCCCCCGGCGGTATCGCGGCGGCCCTAGGCGGCCTTGGTGGGAACGGGCGGGGACAGCTTGCGGCGCGGCCTGTGCGGCCCATGGCCCAGCGGCTTGGGCTGCGACGGAGACGAGGACCGCGCCCGGTGCCCGGTCACGTGCTCGACCCGGTCGGACTCGGCCGCCAGCTGACGCAGCCGCCGCAGCGACCGGTCGGTGATCTGCCGCACCCGGTTGTGGCTCAGCCCGTACCGCGCCCCGATCTGCGCGTATGAGAGCGGCTGCCCGTCCTCCATGCCGAACCGCGCCCGCAGGATCGCCGACTCGCGCTCCGGCAGCCGCTCCAGCAGCCTGCCCAGGCCCGCGATGTCGTCCAGCGCCAGCACCTCGGCCTCCGGGCTGACGCCCTCGGGGTCCTCCAGCAGGTCGCCCATCGGGGTCTCGCCGTCGTCGTCCACCGCGGCGTCCAGGCTCGCCGGATCCCGCCGCCACCGCATCAGCTCGTCCACGTGCTCGGGCTCGGCGCCCAGCGCCTGCGCCAGCTCCTCACGGGTCGGCTCCCGCCCCAGCTCACGGCCCAGCTGCCGCTCGGCCCTCCGCAGCCGCGACAGCTCCTCCTCCACGTGCACCGGGAGCCGGATGGTCCGGGCGGTGTGGCTGAGCCCGCGCCCGATGGCCTGGCGGATCCACCAGGTGGCGTAAGTGGAGAACTTGAAGCCGCGCCGGTAGTCGAACTTCTCCACCGCCCGCATCAGCCCCAGGTTCCCCTCCTGGATGAGATCGATCAGCGGCAGGGCGTCCGTGGGGTACTTGCGCGCGATCGACACGACCAGCCGGAGGTTCGCCTCGACGAAACGCTGTTTGGCGCGCAGCCCGTCGGCCACGAGCTCCTCCAGCTCCGCCCGGCTCACCCCGGGCGGGATCCGGTTCTCCTCCAGCAGCCGCTCGGCGTACAGGCCCCCCTCGATGGCCTTCGCCAGGTCGACCTCCTCCTGCGCGTCGAGCAGGTGAGTACGGCCGATCCTGTCGAGGTACGCACCGACCAGATCCTTGTCCTGCGCCTCGACACTCTCGCCCTTGGTGCGGGTTTCAGCCATCCTGACCCTTCTCCGGTCGAACTCCCTGCTCATTCAACGCTAATTACGGCTCTGTGATTCCCGAGCGGGAATACCGCAGGCCACCGCGCGGCTTGTGCTGACTGATACCCGTATCGAGGAAGGCAGCGACATGGCGACGGTCACACTGACCGCGAAGGATTTCGACGTCACCGCCCAGGCCGACGGCATCGTTCTGGTCGACTTCTGGGCGTCCTGGTGCGCCCCCTGCCGGCGGTTCGCCCCGATCTTCGAGGAGGCCTCCGAGCAGCACCCCGACATCGTGTTCGCCAAGGTGGACACCGACGCCGAGCCGGAACTGGCCGAGCGCTTCGGCATCACCTCGATCCCCACCCTCATGGCCATTCGCGACGGCGTGATCGTGTACGCCGAGCCCGGTGCGCTCCCGGCCCCGATGCTGGAGAGCATCATCGAACAGGTCCGCGCCCTGGACATGGACGAGGTCCGCGAGCGCCTGAAGTCCTGACCGGCCGGGCCGGCGGCACAATGGGGTCCCGTGCTGACCGACGTGCTGGACCTGCTGGCCTGCCCCGTCTGCGGGGCGGGGCTGGCGCCGGAGGAACGGGCCCTGCGCTGCGCGTCGGGGCACGCCTTCGACATCGCCCGTCAGGGCTACGTCAACCTGCTCACCGGTGACGCCCGGCCGGGCACGGCCGACACCCCGGAGATGATCCGCGCCCGAGAGGCGTTCTTGGGCGCGGGCCACTTCGCACCCCTGGCGGATGCGCTCGCCGCGCAGGCGGCGGAGGCACTGCCGCCCGCCGGGCGCATCCTCGACGCCGGCGCCGGAACGGGCTACTACCTGGCCCGCCTGCTCGACCGGGCCCCCGGCGCGGTCGGCCTCGCCGTCGACGCCTCCAAACACGCCATCCGTCGCGCCGCCCGCGCCCACCCGCGCATCGGAGCGGTCGTCGCCGACCTGTGGCGGCCCCTCCCGGTCCGGACGGCCGCCGTCGATGCGATCATCAACGTCTTCGCGCCCCGCAACGGCCCCGAGTACCGCCGCGTCCTCACCCCCGACGGCCTCCTCCACGTGGTCACCCCGACCTCCCGCCACCTGGGGCGCCTCATCCCGGAACTGGGCCTGCTCACGGTCGACGGCCGCAAACGCGAACGCCTCGATCGGGCCCTGGGCGCCCACTTCGTCCACGTCGCCACCACGACGGTGGAGACCGAGGCCGTCCTCGATCGCGACGAGGTCCTCACCCTCGTCGCCATGGGCCCCAGCGCCCGCCACGTCTCCGCCCCCCGGCTGCACGCCAGGCTGGCCGAGCTCCCCGCCCCGATCCGGGTCCCCCTCTCGGTCTCCCTCGCGACCTACCGCCCCGCCCGGCACCCTCGTCGTGACGACGCACGGGACCGTCGCGCGAGATCGTCGTGACGACACGGTGGGGAACCCGATCGCCGTTCGTCGCGCGGTCGGGCACGCGCCCCGCACCTCGACGGTCCGGCGTTCCGGTCGACTTTTCGGCGCCCTGTGCCTCGATCCGGTGCTCTGCGCTCGAACGTCCTCGGGCATCGCCCCGGCGACGCCATGGCGCGGCCCGGGAGCCGCTGGGGCGATCGCATGGGCGTCATGCGCGATGAGCCCGATGGGCGGACGACCGACCGCATCCCGACGGTTCGCGAGATTTCATCACCCGTTCCGTCCGCCGCCGGGACGGAAGGAATGACAGGGCCCGACGGAGCGGGCCGCGGTCTTGATCTTGCTGATCGAATGACGGGCGATGAGGGACGCGCACCGAAGAGACCGGATCGATGCATGCGATCGGCGTGATTTCCCCGGCTCCGCCGGTGTTTTTGAAGGATCATTCGTCGGGTCTTTCTTCGGCGCTCAGGGGCGCCGTCGGTGAGCCGGACCGACCGGCCGGTGTGCGTCAGAGGGGCGCGGTGCGGCGGGGGCGGAGGTCGACACCGGCCGCGCGGGCACCGTACGAGCCCGTACGAGCCCCGTGCGAGCACTGCGGGAACACTCGAACTCGCGCGGCAGATCTCGGTTTGCCGTTCCCCGGTCGGGCTTGGGGCCGCACCGTCGGACGTCCGACATGGACTTCCGGCCGCCCTCGCCTTCCGCTGAGTGCGACATGAGCCCGCCCCCTCGGCGAGGGGAGCCTCCCTCCTTCCCCCGTCCGGCTCTTCTCCGCGGCACGCCCCTGAGGAAGAGACGGAGAAGCCGCTCAGGCGCCGTGGACGGCGGCGAAGATCACGCCCGGCGCAGGTCAGGGCGCGCGGCCCCGGACAGGCGGTTTCAGCGGCCCGCCGGGCGCCTCGACCGGTGGGCCGCTTCGACCGATGGGGGCCGGTCGGTTCCGATCGTCGGGTTCGGGCTCACCCGGCTTCGGCTGCTGCAGGACGGTCGGTCCTCTGCGGCCGTGCCGTGCGCTGGACGCCGACCGTGATTCGAGCTCACTGAACGGCTTCGGTGTCATGGCCTGCCATATGACGTCGTTCCGGAACGCAGCCGGGCATGACGCCGCACCGCGAGCGGCCCGTGATCGGACGATGTCCGGAGCTTGAGCCCCAGGGACCATCGGCCTGCCGCTCCGTGCTCGATCGAGGACCTGGACGGGCGCGGGAGAGGAGCGCGTCGATCATGCGAGGCCGCTGCCCCGATGTCGCGTGAGCTCCGTCCGCAGCGGCCTTGAGGCTCCCGGGAGCGGAGCGATGCGCATCGGCGGACGACGCCGGCGATGCGTGGCGTTCCGCCATGGGAGCCCTGTGACCAGCGGTTCTGTAGAGGTCGACGATTTCGATTTGACGCCTTCCCTCCGGCTGTCTACAGTCTTCCGTGCCCCGAGGGGATGCGGAACGCCGCGAGGCGGTCGGCCCCGGGGACACCGTCCCGCAAGAAGCGTTCGGATCACAGGGTCCGGCGCGGTATGCTGGGAAGGCCAGCCCGAAGGGGATGCAGGACGCCGAGTAAGGCGGCCGGCCCTAGGGCGAACCCGCGAGCCCGATGAGTCAGCAGGTGTCAGCCTGCAGATTGTCGTGGTGCGCGGTACCTGGTCGAGGATCCCGCGACGAGATTTCCGTCAGGAAACTTGACGCTGGTCCTAGATCAGGTAAGTTGGAAGGGTTGCCCCTGCAGGGCTCTGCCGGTGTGGTGGAGTTCTGGGGTGGGTGTCCGTTTCTTGAGAACTCAACAGTGCGTTAAAAGCCAGTGCGTGTGAGGCGACCCTCTTTGTNGGTGGGTGTCCGTTTCTTGAGAACTCAACAGTGCGTTAAAAGCCAGTGCGTGTGAGGCGACCCTCTTTGTGGGGGTTGTGTCCTCGTTAAGTGGTTTATGTGCATGCTCTTTTGCATCGTGTGGTGCAGGAGGGTGTGCGCTGGGGTTGATTCCCCATCGTGAGGTTTGGCTCGCCCGACTCTGTGTGGGTCGGGTGGGTTGTTGGCCTTTGAT
>NZ_RRYT01000059.1 GCF_006363815.1 Thermomonospora catenispora | reverse complement strand
CCCGGGCGCATCGCGCGCCCCGGGTGCGGCTGCCTCCTCCCCTCCTCAGGGGGCAGACGCACACGCCGGGGCGCGCGACGCGCGGCCCGGTCTCTCCACGGCGCGCAGGCGTCCGAACGACGCGCCGCGCGGTGCCGGGCCCGCGACGCGGGACGGGCGGGCGGCGCGCCGACCCGGGCGACGGCCGTCGCCCCGTCGCCCGGGGTCGTCGTCCCCGGGGGGTGACGGGGCGTGCGGCCGGCACGCCGAGGCATGTGCCGTCACACGCTATGCCCCTCCGTCTGCGTGCACATGAGCCGGACTATGCATCCGGATGTGTAAAGCCGCGCCCGCCCACGGCTCGGGGTGTGTACACACCTCGGGGCGTTCAGCGACCGGCGGCGATGTTGTCCACCGCCCAGGCGGCGATCTGCGCCCGGGACCCGAACCCCAGCTTGGTGAGGATGTTGGTGACGTGCCGGGCGACCGTGGCGGGGCTGATCACCAGCTCGGCGGCGATCCCGCGGTTGCTCAGACCGCGCGCGATCATCTGGGCGATCTCCAGCTCCCGAGGGGTCAGCATGCCCGGCGGGGCCGCCGGGGCGGGCTCGCGGGACTCGGCGGCGTCCTCGGGGGCGGTCAGCGCGCGGGCCACCGCCTCCTCGACGGACATGGCCGCCCCCTCGTCCCACAGCCGGGCGACCGTGCGCCGTCCCAGTCTCTGCCGGGCCTGTTCCACGACCCCCTCCAGCCGCGCCGCCGCGTCGCCGCCCGGGCGCGTCGGCGCGTCGATCGCCGCGCGCAAAGCGGTGGCCGCCGCGGCCAGCAGCACCGCCGTGCGCGCGTCGCCCTCCCGCAGCCTCAGGTCGGCGAAGGACTCCAGACCGCGGGCGACGGTGAGGCGCAGCCCGGCCGCCGTGCCCAGTCGCAGGCTCTCGGCCAGCATCCGGCGGGCCGCCTCCGGGTCGCCCTGCTCCAGCGCGCATCGCCCCGCCCCGAGCAGGCAGCGGACGATCGCCGGGCGGGCGCCGATCTCCCGCAGCGTGCGCAGCGCCTCCTCGAAGCGGCGGCGCGCCCCGCCGGGGTCGCCGCGCGACCAGGCCAGCCTGCCCTGCATCGTCCGGCCGAGCGCGACCCCCCACGGGTGGTCCATCTCGCGCATGATCCGCACGCCGGTCCGCGCCGCCTCCTCGGCCTCCCGCAGCCGCTCGCCGCGCCGCAGCGCGGCGGACCTGGCGTACTGGACGAGCGCCTCGTTCCACCGGTCGCCGGCGGACCGCGCCACCGCCAGCGCCTCCTCCAGCAGCTCCAGGCACCGCCGCTCGTCGTCCCGCTGCAGCATGACCCTCGCCAGCACGCACAGGGCGGCCGGCAGCATCGGGCCGTCGGCGGCGCGGCAGCGTTCGGCCCCCTCCCGCGCCCATTCCTCGGCGCGGTCGTACTCCCGCAGGTCGAAGGCCACCAGGGCGCGCACCACCAGGACGGCCCCCACCAGATCGGGCGGCGACTCCCCGGCCCGTTCCAGGAAGCACCCGATCCACCGGTTCGCCTCGGCGTAGTGGCCGCGCGCCCCCCAATGCAGCCGGGCCGCCAGGCACAGCCGCAGGCCCTCGTCGACGTCCCCGCGCTCACGGCACCAGGCCAGGGCGGCGTTCAGGTTGTGCTGCTCGGCGTCGTAGCGCTGGAACACCGCGATCCGCTGCCGCCAGGAGGCCGGACGCGCCCCCGTCCCGATCTCGGCGTCGCGTTCCAGCGCCGCCAGCACCGCGGTCCGATGCCGGTCCCGCAGCGCCTCCTCCTCACCGGCCTCGGCCAGCCGCTGCGCGGCGTACTCGCGGATGCTGTCCAGCAGGCGGAACCGGATCTCCCCGGCCACCTCCCGGTCCACCACCACCAGCGACTTGTCGACCAGCGCGGTCAACAGGTCCAAGACGCTCTCCGGCGGCAGCAGCCGGTCGGCGCACACCCGTTCGGCCTGCTCCAGCGTCCAGCCGCGGAACACCGACAGCCGACGCAGCAGGATCCGCTCCGGCTCCGACAGCAGCTCGTGGCTCCAGTCGATCGTGCTGCGCAGCGTGCGCTGCCGCGGCGGTGCGGTCCGGTCGCCGGCGGTCAGCAGGCGGAACCGGTCGGCCAGCCGGTCGGCGATCTGCTCCAGCGACAGCACCCGCACCCGGGCGGCGGCCAGCTCCAGCGCCAGCGGGACCCCGTCCAGGGCCCGGCACACCCGCGCCAGCGCGGCGGCGTTGCGCTCGGTCAGCGCGAAGTCGGGGCGCGCCGCCGCGGCGCGGGTCAGGAACAGCCGGACCGCCTCGTGCCGGTCCG
Organism: Thermomonospora catenispora; assembly: GCF_006363815.1. Classification (GTDB taxonomy): domain Bacteria; phylum Actinomycetota; class Actinomycetes; order Streptosporangiales; family Streptosporangiaceae; genus Thermomonospora; species Thermomonospora catenispora. The sequence goes on along the minus strand of NZ_RRYT01000059.1, from coordinate 8,338 downwards.
GGTCGGGATCGTCGGCGGACGGCACCGACAGCGGCGGCACCCGCCAGACGGTCTCCCCCGGCACCCGCAGCGGCTCCCGGCTGGTGGCCAGGATCCGCAGCCGCTCGCACCGGGTCAGCAGGGTGCGGCACAGCTCGGCGCACTCCTCCACCAGGTGCTCGCAGTTGTCCAGCACCACGAGCGCCCGGCGCCGGCGCAGCGTGGCGGTCAGCGTCTCCGACGGCGCCCGGCCGCGCTCCCCGACGATCCCGCAGGCGGCGGCGACGCGGCGGGCGACCGCGTCCGGGTCGGACCCGTCGACGGGCATGTCGGCCAGCTCCACCAGCCACACCCCGTCCGGATGCTCGTCGGCCACGGCCCGTGCCACCTGGAGCGCGAGCCGGGTCTTGCCGATGCCGCCGGGACCGCACAGCGTCACCGCGCGGGCCTGCGACAGCAGCCGGGACACCTCGGCGCGGTCGCGTTCCCGGCCGATGAACGGGGTGGGCTCGGCGGGCAGGCCGGGCTGCTGGGTGACGGCGTCGGTGGTGAGGGTCTGCGGTGTCATGTGCCCTGTGGTCCGTGATGGTCCGTGATGACCGGCCCGACATCCGTGAGGTTCTCCGCGAGTCTTGCACCCGCGACCGCGCTCCGTCCCGGTTTCCGGACGGAAAGTATCCGCGGCCGTCACAGAGGACGCGCGGGGCGGTGCTGGCCCGCGCACCGGTCTGTACGCCCGGAAAGCGGCGGTACGGTAGTGCGCCGTGCCCTCCCTGTCGCAGACCCCCCAGTCGCTGGACGACGTGCTCGTCGGCGAGGCCGTGCTGGGCGTCTACCGGCAGATGTTCGCCGCCCTGGCCCGCGACTCCGGGGCGGTGGTGGACGACCCGGAGCTGGTGGACATCGCCGAGACGCTGCTGTCGGCGTTCGCCGAGGCGGGCGAGGACGGGCTGAGCCGTGAGCAGATGCGGCATGTGTGCCGCCGCTACCCGGCCGAGGCGTTCGAGAACCGGCTGCGGGTGCTCAAGGGGCTCGGCGCGATCCGCGAGGTGTTCCCCAAGCCCAACCAGCTGCGCTACCGGGCCTCGTTCACCAGCGTGGTCGGGCTGATGTTCGTGCGGCGGATGATGCGGGACGGCGGCCAGTCGGAGATGCACCGGCTGCTGGCGCTGGAGCAGCTGAACGTGGCGGACCCGCGCATGACCGCCGACCAGGCCCGGGAGTGCGCCGAAGGGCTGGCCCGGGCGTTCCGGCTGTGGAGCGTGGAGCTGCTGACGCTGGCCAACGGGACCATCGAGGAACTGCGCGAGCAGGCGCCCAAGCTGTGGGGCACCGCCGAGACCATCGAACGGGCCGAGCGGCTGCACGGCGCGATCCTGCGCCGCTGGCCCGAGCTGGACCGCGCCTGCACCGAGCTGCGCGCCGCCATCCACGCCTACGGCGACGCCTCCCGGCGGGCCGCCGCCCGGCTGACCGACTCGGCGGGCACCACCCGCAACCTGACGCTGCTGCCGCCGGAGACCTGGCGCACGTTCGCCCGCACCGCCTCGCGGGAGGAGCTGGCGGCGGTGCTGGAGGGGTTCGTGTTCGACGCGCCCGCGCCCTGGCACGATCCGGCGGCGATCGTGACGGCGGTGGAGGAGTGGCCGCGCGACGCTCCGCCGCGTCCCGCGCCGCCCCGCCCGTCGATCCCCGACCCGGGGCTGGTGGACCGCCCTCCCGCCGTCCGCGGCGACGGCGACCGGCTGGTCACGGTCGCCGAGCAGGTGCTGCGCGGCCGGAACCGGGTCGAGCTGCGGGAGGTGCTGGACCGGGACTGGCCGGCGGCGCGGCGGCTGCTGGCGGATCTGACGGCGGCGGACCTGCGGCCGGACCTGCCGTACCGGCTGGTGTGGTCGGACGGCCTGGCGGTCCGGCCGGGCCGTTCCCCCTCCTGGCTGTCGGACGGGGTGTTCGAACGCGTCGGGGAGGCCGGCCGGTGACGGACCTGGATCCGCAGGCGCTGGCGCGGGCCCGGGCCAGGGTCGTCGGCGCGGCGGCGATGCCGGCGGAGGAGCCGGTGCCGGCCGGGCTGCTCCGCGTCGCCGACCGCGAACGGGCGTGGGCGCTGCCGGCCTGGCCGGACGGGGCGACCCCGGCGGTGCTGGAGGAGTACCAGATCGCCCCGATGCCGCTGGACCGGCCCGGCCCGGCCCGCCGGGCGCTGGCGGCGGCGCTGCGCTGCTGCTGGCGGCGGCTGGACGACTCCCCCTGGCCGGGCGAGGCCGCCTCCCTCGCCGACGTGCTGGAGGTGCACGCGGCCATCACCCGCGGCGACGAGGAGCTCAAACGCCGCTGGGCGATCGGCGACCTGCGCCGGCTGGCCGACACCGGCTGGCTGCTGCTGGACGAGAAGGCGGGCGTCGTGCGCTCCGGTCCGCGCACCGCGCTGTGGTCGGAGGAGTCCCTGGCCCCGCTGCGCGCCCTGCTCCGCCGGATGCCCCCGCCGCCCGCGGCGTCGCCCGGGGAGGAGGGGTGAACGAGCTGCTGGAGCCGCTGCTGCGGCCGTACGACGACAAGCGCCGGGCCGAGCTGGTCGCGGCGTACATGGCGGTGGAGCACGCCGCCGAGCCGGTGCCCGAGGTGCGGTTCCCCGCGCTGCGGGAGCCCGCGCTGCGGCGGACGGTGGAGCGGATGCTGGGATTGTCGGGCCGGACGCTGATCAAGACCTCGCCGGCGCACTGGACCTCCGGCTACTCCGACCGGGTGCGGGAGGCGCTGGCCGCCGACCCGGCGTGCGCGCTCCCGGTGTCCGACCGGGCGGTGCTGACGCTGGTGTTGATCCACTCGGTGGCGATCCCGCGGGCCGAGGGCCTGCTGACCGACGACTCGTGGCTGTCGCCGTATCCGGCGCCGCTGGAGGAGCTGCGGCGCCGCTCCCAGCTGACGATCTCCGAGCTGGAGGGGGCGTTGCGACGCCTGCGGGCGGCGGGGCTGGTCGCCCATGTCAAGGCCGGGCCGGACGAGGCGTCGGGCGGGTACGTGCCCGGCCCGCAGTTCCACCGGCTGACCGAGGCGGCGCGGCGGCGCCTGCAGGAACAGCTGATCCTGGCCGCCGGCCCCGACTCGCCGCTGGCGGCGGCGATCCGGGCGCGGCGGCGCGGCACGGGGAGGGGACGGGCGTGACGGCCGCCGAGGAGATCACGGGGACGCTGGACCTGCCGGGCGGGAGCACCGAGAACGTGGTGGGCGACCGCGCCCTGATCGCGGTGCAGGCGATCAACATCTCGCGGCTGTCGACCCACCCGGTGCCGACCGTCCCGGGCACGCTGATCGTGGTGGCCGGGCAGGGCCCCAAGGACTCCAACGGGGCGGGCAAGTCGTCGTTCATCGCGGCGATCACCGCGCTGCTGGGCGATGAGCAGTGGCGGCTGGCCTCCGGCGCGCGGGCGGTGGCGGAGCTGCTGTTCAACGCCGAGCTGGCGGCGCAGGGCGAAAGCCAGTGGGCCAGCGCCGACCACGGCTACATCATCGGCGTCTTCGCCCCCGACCCGGACCGGCCGGCGAGACGCCCCGCCCCGGGGGAGCGCCCCGGGGACGCCGGGGACGCGGAGGGGGCGGAGCCCGCGGCCGGGGGCGACGCCGCCGGGCCGGAGGAGGCGGTGACGGTGTGGCTGCGGGTGAACGCGGACGCGCCGCATCTGCAGATCCGCTGGCGGCGCGGCGTCCATCTGGCGACGGCGCCCTCGGAGGCCGAGCGGGTGGCGCTGGCCGACCGGCTGTGGGAGCGGCTGCCGCGGTCGGCGGGGCGCCGCGACTTCGTGGCCAAGGACCTGAACCGGGTGCTGTACGGCGGGCGGGTGCGCTGCGTGTCGTTCCTGTCGACCTCGGTGCGCAGCAAGGTCGCCACCAATCTGCTGTCCCAGCCGTTGAACGAGATCCCGCCGGAGCGGATCTTCAGCGCGATCGCCGCGCTCACCGGGCTGGACCGGGAGCTGGAGGCCGAACGCAGGTCCCGCGCCGAGGAGCATCGCGAGCGCGCCAAGGCCGCCGAGGCGCGGGAGCGGCTGGCCGAGTGGGAGGCCCAGGCCGAGGCGCTGCTCAAGGTGTTCGACCGCCGTGACGCGGCCCGCCGGGAGGTGGCGACGGCGCTGCGGCACTGGCGGTCCCGGCAGGCCCGCCTGCTGGTGGACGCCGCCCAGGCCGACGCCGCGTACGCGCGGGAGCTGGAGCGGCTCCGGGCCGAGTCCGCCGAGCTGGCCGAGGCGATCAAGGCGGTGGACCGGGAGATCGAGCAGCTGACCGGCGAGGAGCTGGACGAGCGGCTGGCCGAGGCGTCCGCCGAGCTGGCCGAGCTGCGCGGCCAGGCCGACCGGATCGGCGAGGACAAGGCGGTGGTGCGGGACCGGCTGGCCGAGCTGCGCCGTCAGGTCTCCGCGCTGGAGGAGCGGCGACGCGAGGCCGACGACCGGGACGAGGAGACCGCGGTCAAGGAGCTGGCCGAGGCCGAGGCCCGCCGGGACGAGGCCCAGCAGCGGCTCGGGATGGCCAAGGGCCGGCTCGCCCAGGCCGAACGCGACCTGGCCGCCGCCGAGGCGGGCGAGGGCAGCGCGCCCGCGCAGATCCGGGCGCTGGCCGCCGCCGGGGTGTCCGCGGTGGGGCTGCTGGACGCGATCGACCTGGAGCCCGGGGTCCGGGAGCGCTGGGAGAAGGCGCTGTGGCCGTACCGGGAGGCGGTGGTGGTCGCCGCCGCGGACGTGCCCGCCGCCGTGGAGGCGCTGCGCGACCTGCCCGGATCGATGATCGTCCCGGCGGAGGCGCCGCTGACCGGGGAGGCGGTGACGGACGGCCTGCCCGAGGGGGTGGGGTGCCGGGCGGCGCTGGGGCCGTTCTTCGCGGCGCTGTCCGGCGAGGACGCCGCCGGGGTGGTCGTGGTGGGCGGCTTCCCCGAGCCGGTGACCGGGCGGATGGCGCGGGTGCAGGCGGCGCGGGCCGCGGCGGCGGAGGCCCGGGAGGCGGTGGAGACCGCCCGCCGGGAGGCCGACGACGCCGCCGCCGAGGTGGCGCTGGCCGCGCGCCGGGTGGCCGGGGCGCGCGCCGCCGCCGAGCTGGCCGAGGTCATGGAGGCCATGGTCGGGCTGCGGGAACGGCTGGAGGCGCTGACCTCGGCCGAGGAGCGGCTGGGCCCTCGGCTGACCGCGGCCGAGCAGACCGTGCGGCGGCTGCAGGCCAAGGCCGACACCCGCGCGCTGGAGATCGACCGGCTGCGCGGCCGCCGGGAGGCCCACGAACGCACCCGCGACACGCTCCGCGAGCGGGCCGCCGAGCTGACCGAGCGACGGGTGACGCTCGGGCTGGAGGACCTGCAGCGGCAGTGGGGCGGCCCGGTCGACTCGGCCGAGGAGTGGCTGCTGACGCTCGGCCGGGACGAGCGGACCTGGACGCCGGAGGAGTGGTGGCACGTCGCCGAGCGGCACCTCGGCGAGGCGCTGCGGCAGGTGTTCCCCGGCGGCACGGCCGACGAGGACATGCCGGAGGAGATCCGGTTCCTGCTGCGCGAGCGGGCCGAGGGCGGGGGCGGCCGCATCGAACGCGAGCAGTCCACGTTCTTCCGGCTGGCCAAGGCGCTGGAGAGCCACCTGCGCCGGCAGGAGGACTATGAGCGGCATCAGCGGCGGCAGATCGAGGTGCAGCTGTCGGCCCGCCGGATCGACATGGAGAAGGCGCGGACCGGCGCGGAGGAGGCGGCGGAGGCGGCGGCCGCCCATCGCGCCGCGCTGACCGCCGCGATCCGGACGCGGCTGCAGCGGGTCGCCGAGGAGTTCGAGAAGCTGGACCTGGCCTACGGCGGGTACGGGGCGACGCTGGAGTTCCCCACCCCGGAGCCGCCCGCCGATCCCGAGCAGGAGTGGCGCTGGCGGGTCGTGCCCAAGTGGCGGCGTGCGGAGGGACAGCGGCATGTGCCGTACAACCGGCGCGCCAACACCGCGTTGATGGACGAGAAGGCGGTCAAGCTGGTGTGCGCGGCGGCGCTGGCCAGCTCCGGCGGCGGCCGGCTGGTCCTGGTGCTGGACGAGCTGGGCCGCAACCTGGGCAAGGAGCACCGCAGGGAGGCCGTGGCGCTGTTCCGGCGGATCGGCGAGACCCACGGCATCACGGTGATCGGCGCGCTGCAGGACGACATGGAGCCCTACGCCGTCGACGCCTGCGGCCAGTACATCAAGCTGCGCCGCTCCTCGGACGCCATGCCCTACAACGAGCCGCCGGTCGTGGTCGGCCACGACGCGCACCGGGAGCGGGTCCGCATGCTCGCCGAGCAGGTGGGCGCCGCCCGCCCCGCGGGCGCGGCCGGGCCCTGAGCCCCGGCCGGGTCCGTTCCGCCGTCCCGGCCCTCGTTCCCATCGCCCGGAGGCGTGAACCCGGCCCCGCCCCGGCGGCGTCACACAAGGGCGTTCTCAACGGTGCGAAGGGACGGATCCATGGCGGCGTGGCAGGTCTCGGGGTTCCGGGAGGTGCGGGAGCTCGGCAGCGGCGGACAGGGCCGGGTGGTGCTGGCCGTGCACGAGGAGTCGGGCGCCCCCGTGGCGATCAAGTACCTGTCCGCGCAGGCCGACGCGGGGGACCGCGACCGCTTCCGGCACGAGGCGCGGATGCTCGGCCGGGTGACGAGCCCGCACGTGGCGCGCCTGTACCGGCTGATCGAAGGCGAGCACGGCACGGCGATCGTCATGGAGGCGGTGAACGGCGTCTCGCTGAAGGAGATCCTGGCCCGCCACGGGAGGCTGGAGCCGCAGGCGGCGCTGACCGTGCTGAAGGGGTCGCTGCTGGGGCTGGCCGCGGCCCATGCGGTCGGGGTGGTCCACCGGGACTACAAGCCCGCGAACGTGATCGTCCCGGCGGACGGGCGCAGCAAGCTCATCGACTTCGGCATCGCCACCCCCGCGGGCACCGCCTCGCGCGCCGGGACGCCCTTCTACATGGCCCCCGAGCAGTGGCGGAACGAGCCCGCCACCCCCGCCACCGACGTGTACGCGGCGACGTGCGTCTTCTATGAGTGCGTCACCGGCCACCGCCCCTACCGGGCCGACAGTCGGGCGGCGCTGATGACCCAGCACGCCACCGCGCCCCTCCCCCTCGAGGAGGTGCCCGAGCCGCTGCGCCCCATGGTCGCGCGGGGCATGGCCAAGAACGCCGTCGAACGCCCGCCCGGCGCCGCGGCGTTCGTCGACGAGCTGGACCGGGCGGCCCGGGCCGCCTACGGCGCGGACTGGGAGGAGGAGGGCGTGCGGGCGCTGGCGGCCGCGGCCGTCGCCCTGGCCTCCCTGTTCCCCGTGACCGCCGCCGGCCTCGCCGCCTCCGCCGGTGCGGGGGCGGCCGGTGCCGCGGGGGCGGCCGGGGCGCAGGGGGCGGGCACCGCGCTCGGCTCGGGGGGCGTCGCCGGCGCGGCGCAGACCGCGAACGCGGGCGCCGCAGTCGCGGCCAAGGGCTCCGGGCTGGGCCTGCTGACCGGGACCGGCGCGAAGGTCACCGCGGTGGTCGCGGTGACCGCCGCGGCGACGGCCGGGGGCTTCGTCTACGCCTCCCAGAAGGCCCCGGACAAGACCCCGGAGACCCCGGAGGCGGTGAACGTCGCCGCGACGACCCGGACCTTCTCCCAGAACCTGCCGGACATCAACCTGATCGTGCAGAACGTCGAGTACGCGGTCGTCAGCGGATTCTCCGACCAGGCGGTGCAGCAGCGCGTCAACCAGGCCCTGCGCGCCCCGGTCGACCAGGCCATCGACGACTACCGCCGGCACTGGAACCGGGTTCGTCCCTCCCTTTCCCGTGACCTGCTCGCCACCCCCATGCGGCTGACCGTCAAGGTCTCCTACGGGCAACGCGGTCCCCGGCTGCTGTCGGTCCGCTATCTGATCGACAATCCGATATACGCGGGCGGCGGGCTCGAGCCGACGGTCAAGTCCGTGAACGTGGACCTGACCCGCGGCCGGGTCCTCACCCCGGCCGACATCTTCACCCCCGCCGCCCTCGCCGACAACGCCGCCGTCCTCTCCCGCCGGGTCCCTCCGCCGCCGCCGCTGCGCATCGACTCGGTGAGCTGCCCGTTCACCCCGATCTCCGATCAGCGGCTGATCGGCGGTGTCGCCGCCACCGGCCCCATGTTCACCGGCGACCGCCTGGTCTTCACCTTCCGGCAATGGGGGGAATGCGTCGGCGACCGCACCCGCGAGGTGCCCTACTCCCAGCTCGCCGACCTGCTCAAGCCCGACGTCCTGCGTCTCGCCCAGGGCGGCTGACCGGCGTGCGCCCGGCGGCGGGCGCACGCGGCGGCCCGCCGCCGGCGCAGGCGCGACGCGGCCGGCGGACCGTCCGGGGCGGG
>NZ_RRYT01000058.1 GCF_006363815.1 Thermomonospora catenispora | reverse complement strand
ACCCCTACTTCGACAACGCCAAGTTCCTGGCGATCGTGCTGGTGGTGGTGTTCCATGCGGTGGAGTCGCTGCGCGACGTCCCCGCGGTGCGCGCCGCCTATGTGTTCGTCTACCTGTTCCACATGCCGGTGTTCATCGTGATCACCGGATATCTGTCCCGCGGCTTCACCCGCTCCGCGGACCGCACCCGCAAGCTGGTCGTCCAGCTCCTCATCCCCTACGCGATCTTCGAGACGCTGTACTCGCTGTACTTCTGGGCGGTCTCGGGCGGCAAGCCGCTGGAGATCAGCCTGCAGCGCTCCTCGTATCTGATGTGGTTCCTGCTGGCGCTGGCGCTGTGGCGGCTGTCCACCCCGCTGTGGCAGCGTCTCCGCTGGCCGCTGGGGGTCGCGGTGGGCGTGTGCCTGCTGGCGTTCATGACCGATCTGCCCCGCGATCTGACGCTGCCGCGCCTGCTGGGGCTGCTGCCGTTCTATGTGCTGGGGCTGATGCTGCGGCCGGAGCACTTCGAGCCGCTCAAGCGGCCCGCGGCGCGGGCGGCGGGCGCGCTGATCCTGGCGGCGGCGTTCCTCGGGGCGCTCACGGTGGCCCGCGGCTGGTCCACCGACCTGATCTTCTGGAACGACCCGCACCACGCCCTGGGCATGAGCAACGTCACCGGCACCGTGGTACGGACGACGATGCTGGCGGCGGCGACCGTGCTGGTGTTCGCGTTCCTGGCGGTGGTGCCGGCCCGGCGCACCTGGTTCACCGGGCTGGGGGCGGCGACCCTGTACGCCTATCTCTTCCACGGATTCATCGTGCAGATGCTGCGCACGGTCGATTTCTACGAGATCGAGCGGCTGCACACCGTCGCCGGGGCGGTCGCCGTGGGCGCCGCCGCCGTGCTCGTGGCCGTCGTCCTGTGCACCCGTCCGGTGGTGCGCGCCACCCGCTGGCTGGTGGAGCCCAAGGTGGACTGGCTCTTCGCCGAGCGGACCAAATCTTAGGCCGCCCGTCTTGCTGAGTTAACCATTCCGCCACCGATCGGGGCACTCGCCCACCTATGGTGGGTTTCCGTCGCACTCATTCGCAATTTCCGCCGATAAAGATCGGGTTTTCACCTTGCGCGTTTTCTGCGTCATTCCCGCCCGGGGCGGTTCCCAGGGCGTTCCCCGCAAGAACCTCGCCCTCGTCGGCGGTCGTCCGCTGGTCGCGCGGGCGGTCTCATCCGCCCTCGCCGCGCCCTGCGTCGACGCGGTCGTGGTCAGCACCGACGACGAGGAGATCGCCGCGGTCGCCCGCGCCGCCGGGGCCGAGGCGGTCATGCGCCCCGACGCCCTCAGCGGCGACACCGCCTCCTCGGAGTCGGCGCTGCTGCACGCCCTCGACCGGCTCGAGCACGATCCGGAGGTGACGGTGATGGTGCAGTGCACCAGCCCGTTCATCGACCCGGCCGATCTGGACGCGGCGGTGCGGCGGGTGCTGGACGGCGAGGCCGACTCGGTGTTCTCCGGTCTGCGGACCCATGAGTTCCAGTGGCGCGCGACCGGGACGGGCGGCGTCACCGGGGTGGGTCACGACCCCGCCCGCCGGCCGCGCCGCCAGGACCGGGCCCCGCACTACCGGGAGACCGGGGCGTTCTATGTGATGCGCACCTCGGGGCTGCGCGAGCACCGGCACCGTTTCTTCGGCCGCATCGACGTGCAGCCGGTGCCGACCGCGCACGCGGTGGAGGTGGACGAACCGGCCGATCTGGAGCTGGCCCGGGCGATCGCGCTGATCGCCGACCGGCCCGAGCCGCTGGACGTGGACGCGGTGGTCACCGACTTCGACGGCGTGCACACCGACGACCGCGTGTACGTCGACCAGGACGGCCGTGAGACGGTCGCGGTGAGCCGCGGCGACGGCATGGGGGTGGCGCGGCTGCGCGAGGCCGGCGTGCGGATGCTGATCCTCTCCTCCGAGATCAACCCGGTGGTGGCGGCGCGCGCCCGCAAGCTCGGCGTGCCCGTGCTGCAGGGACAGGCCGACAAGGCCACCGCGCTGCGCAAGTGGCTGGCCGACGAGGGGCTGGACCCGGCCCGGGTCGCCTACGTCGGCAACGACGTCAACGATCTGGGTTGCCTGGCCCTGGTCGGGTGGCCGATCGCCGTCCCCGACGCCCATCGGAGCGTGCTGGCGGCGGCGCGGGTGACGCTCACCCGTCCCGGCGGCGAGGGGGCGGTCCGTGAGTTGTGTGAACGGGTCCTGGCGGCCCGCGGAGATCGAAAGACCGAGGACGGGGGCATATGAGCGGCCCTGTGAGCGACATCGCCCGGGCGACGGAGATCAAGCCGGTGCGCATCGGCGACCACGAGGTGGGCCCGGGCAGGCCGGTCTATGTGATCGGCGAGATCGGCATCAACCACAACGGGGACGTCGACATCGCCCGGCGCCTGATCAACATCGCCGCGGACGCCGGCTGCCAGGCGGTGAAGTTCCAAAAGCGCACTCCGGAGATCTGCGTTCCGCCCGAGCAGCAGGGCAGGCCGCGGCGGACGCCATGGGGCGAGATGACCTACCTGGAGTACAAGCGCCGGGTGGAATTCGGCCGGGACGAGTACGAGCAGATCGCCAAGTACGCCGCCGACCGCGGCATCGACTGGTTCGCCTCCCCGTGGGACGTCCCGTCGGTGGAGTTCCTGGAGGAGTTCGACGTGGTCGCCCACAAGGTGGCGTCGGCGTCGGTCACCGACAAGGAGCTGCTGCGGGCGCTGGCCGCCACCGGCAAGCCGATCATCCTGTCCACCGGGATGTCCACCCTCGAGGAGATCGACGAGGCGGTGGAGATCCTCGGCACCGACAGGCTGGTGATCCTGCACGCCACCTCGACCTACCCGATGCCTCCCGAGGAGGCCAACCTGCGCACCATCCACACGCTGCGCGACCGTTACGGCGTGCCGGTCGGCTACTCCGGCCACGAGCGCGGCCTGCAGATCTCGCTGGCGGCGGTGACCATGGGAGCGGTGATGGTGGAGCGGCACATCACCTTGGACCGCACCATGTGGGGCTCCGACCACGCCGCCTCTCTGGAGCCGACCGGTCTGGAGCACCTCGTCCGCGACATCCGTATCATCGAGGAGGCCCTCGGCGACGGCGTCAAGCGCGTCTTCCCGGGCGAGGAGGAGCCGCGCGCCCGGCTGCGCCGGGTGACCGACTGACGTCCCTTCGGGGCGATCGTGCAGCGGGCGGGCGAGGAGGACCGCACCGTCCGCGACCCGGCCGTCCTCACCCGATCGCACGCCACAGTCAGCCGACGCGGAACGGAGCCCCGGTGACCACCCTGTCGGTCATCATCCCCATGCGGGACGTGGCCCCCTATCTGGGAGACCTCCTGCTCAGCCTGACCCACAACGATCGCGAGGACTTCGAGTTCATCGCGGTCGACGACGGATCGGCGGACGCCACCCCGCAGATCCTGGCCGAGCACGCGCAGCGGATGCCCAACCTCCGGGTGCTGCGCAACGACGAGGCGGTCGGGCTGAGCGGCGCCCGCAATCGCGGCATGGCCGCCTCCTCCGGCCGGTACATCACCTTCCTGGACGGCGACGATTGGCTGGCGCCGGGCCATCTGCAGCGGGCGGTGGCGGCGATCGAAGAGCTCGGCTGCGACTTCATCCGCACCGACCACGTCCAGGTCTTCGGGCGGCGGCGCGAGGTGCACCGGGCCCCGATGGGCCGGCGCGGCGTCAGGCTGGACCCCCGCGACGGCATCCTGCCGATGCACACCAAGACGATGGTGGACTACCCGTACGCATGGGCGGGCGTCTACCGCCGGGAGCTGCTGGAGGAGGGGCTGCTGCGCTTCGACGAGGAGCTGCTGACCGCCGAAGACCGGCCGTGGATCTGGCGGCTGCACCGGCGGGCCTCCTCGTACGCGGTGGTCTCGCTGCCGGGGGTGTTCTACCGTCGTCAGGTGGCGAACTCGCTCAGCCGGGTCGGGGACCGTCGTCAGCTGCACTTCTTCGCGGCGTTCGACAAGGTCCTCGACGAGCTGGCCGACGACCCCGACCGCGACAGATTCATGCTCAAGGCGGTGCAGAACTACTGCGCCATCATCGCCCACCACCTGAGCGAGCGGGAACGGCTCTCTCCGGCGCTGCGGCACGTCCTGCGCTCCCGGGCCCGGGAACGGCTGCGCTCCTTCCCCCCGGACGTGCTGGCCGCGGTCCGCCCCGGGATCGGCAAGGAGCGGCTGGACCTGTTCGCGACCACCCTGGGCATCGGCATCTGACATGACACAGATCTTCCTCGTCTCGACCCTGTTCGGCGCGATCACGGTGTCGGCCGCGATGGACGCGGGGCGGTTCGGCCCGCCGGACCGCAGGCGGATCCTCCTGGTCAGCAACACCGCGTCGCTGCCGGAGATGTCCACCCCGGTGCATCGCGCCCCCGGATTCGCCGCGCTGGCGCCGCGCTGGGAGGAGATCCGCTACTGGAACGAGGAGATCGCCCCGCTGCACCCCAGCGGCTGGGAGCCCCGTCAGGAGGACCAGCCGCTGCTGGAGCGGTGGCTGCGGGACCGGTGGGGGCTGGGCGAGGAGCCGGTCGAGCTGATCGCGGAGTCGATCGCGGTGCCGCCGTCGCGCGCGCTGGCGCAGATCTTCTTCGACGCGGAGATCACCGTCTACTCCGACGGCCTGATGAGCTACGGGCCCACCCGCAACGCCCTGCCCCACGGCATCGGCACGCAGATCGTCCGGCAGCTGCACCTGGACCTGGTGCCCGGCCTGGAGCCGCAGCTGCTGCGCGAGCACGACGTCCCGGCGCAGATCATCCCGGACGAGCACTTCCGGGCGGTGCTGGAGGAGGTCCGCGCCGAGGTGGCGCCGATCCTGGCCGAGCAGTTCCCCGACCCGCCTGCCGACGGCGGCGAAGCGGCGCTGATCGTCGGCCAGTATCTGGCGGCGCTGGACATCCTCACCCCGCAGGAGGAGGACGAGCTGCACCTGAGGATGCTGCGCGGCGCGGTGGCCCGCGGGCATCGCACGGTGCTGTTCAAGCCGCATCCGGCCGCGCCCGCCACGATGAGCGCCTCCCTGGCCGCCGAGGCCGAGCGGCTGGGCGCCCGGCTGGTGGTGACCGACGCACCGGTGCCGGCCGAGACCTGGTGCGCCGCGATCCGGCCGGGCCTGATCGTGGGGTGCTTCTCCACCTCGCTGGTGACGGCGTCGCGCTACTACGGCGTCCCGGCGGCGACGGTCGGCGCGACCGAGCTGCTGGAGCGGTTGACCCCCTATGAGAACAGCAACCGGATCCCGGTCACGATCATCGAGGCCACTCTGCCGGAGCTGCGGCCGGACGGCACGCTGACCGACCCGTGGATCGGCCCGGACCGGATCGAGTCGGAGCTGGTGCCGCTGGTGGCCGCCGTCGCCTACTGCATGCGGGCCTCGGCGCGGCCGGAGCTGCGGGAGGCGGCGATCCGGTATCTGGAGCGCAATGTCGGCGGGCGGGCCAGGCGCTATTTCAAGCGCCGCCGGCTGACCGCGCTGGGACTGCCGGGCGGGATCGCCCGGTCGCATCCGTGGGTGCTGAACGCCGTCCTGCCGCGCAGCAGCCGCCGCCGGCAGCTCGCGGTGAGCGTGCTGCGGCAGGCCGAGAGGCTCAAGAGCAAAGACTCCGGCTCCTGAGGCCGCGCGCAGACGCCCGACGAGCGCTTCATTTCCCCTTTCTGGACTTTCCGTTCTCGTGAAAGCGGCTCGCCCGCCATTCCGAGGCCGGGCGACGCCATTCCCGATCATCGCTCCCGGTCGCCCGGCTTCGCGCCTCGCGTTCGGAGATCCCCTCGGCGGAGCGCCTGCGCCTCGGCGGCGGAGAGCCGACAATGGCGCACGAGAGACGGGCTCGACGCGCCCCGGCGAAGGGGTCGGGAAAAGCGGCCGCATGACTCGGGGGACGACTCGAGAGCGTCCGGAGTGGGCCATACGACTTCAATCCGAACGTGAAGCGCGCAAGTGGAGCAAAACGGAGATGGCCCGCCGGCTGCTGGCCGCGGCGGGCTCCGACAGGGCGACGTCCGGAACCTGACCCGACAAGTCCTCCGCCGGGAGACCGGGAAGGTCTTCCCGCGCGAACGGGCCGCCGCATACGCGATCGCGTTCGGCATCCCCCTGGAAGGGCTGTTCGGCAGCACACCGGCCACCGCCATGAACGAAGACCGTCGTCATCTGCTCATCTCCCTCGGCCTCCTCGGCATCGGCGGCGCCCCGCATGCTCAGGCCTTGGAGGGGCTGCGGACCGCGTTCACCCGGACTCTGCCCGCCGATCACACCGTCGAGGACTGGGAGGAGGTCGCCTGGGAGCACGCACGCGCCTACCTGGCCAGGCCGCCCGCCAGGCGCCGTTCTGCCCGACCTGGTCGCCGACCTCGCCGCACTTCAGGCCGTCCTCCACCGGACCGAGGAGGAGTCCATCCGCCGTCGTCTGTGGTCGCCCGGCGGCAAGCTCGCCGCGCTCATCGCCATGGCCAACGCCGCTTCGGGCCGCCGACGCCAGGCACGCGACTGGTGGGTGGCCGCCCGTCACGCCGCCGATGCCTCCGGCGACCGAGACCTGCGGGTCTGGGTCCGCGGCTATGAGGCGATGAGCGTCCTGTACGCCCGTCGTCCCCTGGAAGCGGCCCTCAAACGCGCCGACGAGGCGATGGCCATCGCCGGACCTCGCCCCTGCGCCGCCGTCCTGGAGGCCATGGCGGCCCGCGACCAGGCCCTGGCGATCCGGGGCGACGGCGACGCCGCCGGCGAGACCTCGGCGGTCATGGAGCGGCTGTTCGGCACGCTTCCTCCCGCGCCCGCCGACGACCGTCTCTCGGTGCACGCCTGGCCGGAGACCGCCCTGCGGCACACCCAGGCGTTCGTGTTCACCCACAGCGGCGACGGGCGCGCCGCCGACCGCGCCGTGACCGCCGGCCTGTACGTGCCGGTGTACACCGAACCCCCTACCACGCCGCGCCCACATTCAGCCGGGGCCGGTTCCCGGTCCGCACCCGGCGGCAGACGGCCTCGCCGGGTTTCACCCTGCTGGCCGCCCGCCGGGAGGGCGCCCTCGTCGGCTTCGCCTTCGGTCTCCCCATGGCCCCGGGAAGCTGGTGGGCCAACGCCTCGCCTCCGCCGGCCGAGGTCCTGAACGCCGCCAAGTTCGCCGTGATCGAGCTGGTCGTCGCTCGGCGGTGGCGGCGCCGCGGCCTGGGCGGGGAGCTCCTGCGCACGCTGTCGAAGGGTCGTCCCGAGCCGTACGCCACGCTCGCGGCCGTCATCGGCTCGCCCGCCCACGCGTGGTACCTGCGCTCGGGCTGGCGGAAGGTCGGGGAGTTCCGCGTCGAGCCTCCCTTCTCCGACGCCCTCCTCCTCGACCGTCGCGGGAGGACCGCCTGAACGACGCCGCGGTCCCGCCCGGAGCGGCCCCGGCGGGGCCGGATGTGTTCGGGCACGAGGGACGCGTCGCGGCGAATCCGTCGTCCCGTCCGGCGGGGACGCGGAGCTGTGGGATGCGCGGCCGGCGGCATCGGGGCCCGCGGGGCGATGCGCCGCCGAACGGACCACTGGACCAGGCGCGCCTAGGTCGCCGGGGGGCGTCGGCGCAGGGCGCGGCGCAGGCGCTGCAGGCGGCGGAACGCGGTCGGGCCGACCTCCAGCCGGAGCCTGGCCCGCGGGCCGCCCAGCCGGCCGCTCCACGCCGGCAGGTGGATCGGCCGCGGCAGCTCGCCGCGGCGGGCGGTCCGCAGCAGCCCCTCCAGCAGCCCGAGCCAGGTGACGTCGGCGGGGTCGTGGAAGTAGTTGTCCGCGCACCACCGGGGGTCGGGGGTCTTGAACCGGGCCGCGGCCAGGTCCTCCAGGGTGCCCAGGCAACCGCTGCCGTCGAAGACCAGGTTGATCATCTCGGCGTTGACGCCGAAGTCTGACAGCACCAGCAGCGGCACGTCGGCGGCGATGGCCTCCAGCGCGGCGGTGGAGCTGACGGTGACGAACCCCGCGGCGTGCGCCAGATGCCCGCGCATCGGCCCGGCGTCGAAGCGCAACGCGTCCCGGCGCACCCGGCCCGCGTCCGCCAACGCCCGCCACAGCTCCTGGTAGTGGTGCTCCTCGCGGTGGGTCTGCTGCTCGTCGGCCAGCGCCCGGAGCTTGACCACCACCTGCAGGTCGGGACGTCGCCCGGCCAGCTCCGCCAGCGCCAGCAGAACCCGTTCCCGGTCGGCGGGGGCGGGCGGAACCTTGGCCTGGGTGGCGAACACGACCCGGTCGCGCACCGGCGCCGGCGGGGCCGGGTCCAGGAACGGCAGCCGGGCGAGGCCCACCGCGCCGGGCAGTCCGAGCCGGGCGGCGATCGCGGTGAACTCCTCGACCTCCCGTCGGCTGTGCACGACGAACAGGTCCACCGCGCTGCGGAACAGCCAGGCGCGCTCGGTGGCGGGGACGGAGATGCCCGGCAGTCCCGACACCAGGACCGGCCGCCGGCCGGCGGCGGGGAGCATCCGGGACAGCACCTTCACCACCGGACCGGTGCAGCCGAGCACCACCGCATCGGGGCGTTCCCGGCGGACCCGCCGGACCAGCTCGCGGGCGGTGAGCACCTCCGGCGTCGCGGCGGCGGTGCCGCTCAGGGCGGAGCGGATCTGCTCGGCCGACGGCACGATGGGCGACCGGACCAGCGTCAGGGTGCGGGGCCAGTCGGCGGGCAGTTGGTCGAGCAGACCCGCGGTCCATTTGAGATAGGAGTCCGAGTCGGCGACCGCGAGCACGCGCGGCGCCGTCACGTGGCGAGCTCCGGGCCGTTCAGGGAGAGGCCGAGGTGGTCGCGCAGGCCGGGGTCGGCGGCGTCCGTCCACCAGTCCGAGGGCACGGGCACGCCCTCGATCCTAGTTCCGGAGGAGCGCAGCACCAGCCGCAACGAGGTGAGCGCGGTGGAGGGCAGGCCGACCACCCGGTGCTCGGCGGTCAGTCCGCGCAGCGAGATCTCCACCGGCACCCCGGTCTCCGTCACCGAGATCCGCGGGTCGGCGCGCAGCTCGTCCAGCACGTCGGCGGATTCGCGGCGATGCGGCCGGTACTGCAGCGGCTCGGCGGCGGCCAGCGACCGCACCCACGCCAGATAGCGGTCGCGGTGCACCAGGCCGTTGCGCACCAGCGAACTGCCCAGCACCACCAGCCGCTGCGGCGGGGCCTCGGCGGTCGGGCGGCTGCGCAGCCAGGGGAAGTCGTGCAGGTGCACCGCCGCCCCCACTCCCCGCACCGCGTCGCGCAGCCCGGCGGAGATCGGCAGGGCGGTGCAGACGGTCAGCCGCCCGGCGGAGGCCGCGGAGCGCAGCCGGGCCCAAGCGACCGTACCGAGCGCGCGGCGGGCGGGGCCGGGGCGGAGGCGGGCCCGCACCAGCGCCCTGGGCCGGGAGGCGACGAGCAGTTCCAGCAGGCGGACGGTGGCCAGCCCGTCGTCGACGATCACCATCCGGCGGCGGCGGAAGGTGAGCAGCCCGCGCTGCACCACGCCGGAGAAGGCGTCGCCGATCACCCAGACGCCGTCTTCGGGAGGACGGACGGGGCGCGGCGCGCTGCCGGCCACCCGCAGGCCGGGCGGGAGGCCGAGGCGTTCGATCTCCGCCGCGGTGGGCTCCAAGGACGGCACATCGGACCGCAGCCACACCTCGGCGTCCGGCCCGAACAGGCCCGCCCGGTGCGCCTCCACGGCCGACAGCAGCTGCAGGGGCGATTCCGCCCAGATCACCGATGACGACATGTGGTTTGACTCATTTCATCGACCGAGCCGAGACTAACCACCCTGTCTCCACCGAAAACGACGAATACCTGAACACTCCGCAAACAGGAGCCCACCAGACAGGGATTTATCTGTTTTTGGATACAGAAAAGAGGGCACTCCGGGTACGCTGTGTCCCGCCATGAGCAATTCCCCCACTCCCGACCCCGACAGCCGTTCCGGCGGCTGCCGCACGCCATGAACGGCGCGCGGCAGCGGCCTTCCGCAGTCCCCCCGCCCTCGCGTCGCCGTTTTCTGCGAGGGGTCGCGGCGACGGCGGCGGGAGCGGCCGCCGCGGGGGCCGCGGCGGCGCTGGCGGTCCGCGGCGAGGGGGCGTCCCGACCGCGTCCCCTCCCCGCCCCGGCGGGCGCCCGCAGGCGCCGCCCCAACGTCGTCCTCGTGGTCGCCGACGACCTCGGCCATGGAGAGCTGGGCTCCTACGGCCAGCGCCGGATGCGCACGCCGCGACTGGACCGGCTGGCGGCGGAGGGGATGCGTTTCACCTGCTTTTATGCAGGTGCGCCGGTGTGCGCGCCGAGCCGGTGCACGCTGCTGACCGGCCGGCACGTCGGGCACGCCCGGGTGCGCGACAACCCCCGCGGGACGGACGCGCCGCTGCGGCCGCAGGACGTCACCTTCGGCATGGCGCTGCACAAGGCCGGATATCGGACCGGATTGTTCGGCAAGTGGGGGTTCGGCGGTCCCGATCCCCATACCGACTCCCATCCCAACGACAAGGGGTTCGAGGAGTTCTTCGGCTACCTGTCGCACAAAGAGGCGCACAGCCATTTCCCACTGAAACTATGGGAAAATCGCACTCCGGTGCGGTTTCCGGCCAATCGCCGCCGGGGCAGGACCGTGTACGCGCCGGAAGTGATCGTGCAGCGCGGCCTGCAATTCATGGAACGGCACCGGAAAGAGCCGTTCCTGCTGGTGCTGGCACTGCCGCTGCCGCACGCGCCCTCGCTGGTGCCCGGCGACCCCTACCCCCGGAAACCGTGGCGGGCGCCGGACCGAGGGCACGCCGCCCAGATCGGCCTGCTGGACTCCTATGTGGGGCGGCTGGTGGACAAGCTCGCCGAGCTGGGCCTGACCGACGACACGCTGGTGTTCTTCACCGCTGACAACGGGCCGCACGAGGAGGACGGCGTCGACCCGGACTTCTTCGGGGCGCGCGGCGGGCTGCGCGGATACAAGCGCAACCTGTACGAGGGCGGGATACGGGTGCCGTTGATCGTCTGGGGGCCGGGACATCTCACCCGGACCCGCGGCGCCGTCAACGCGCGCCCCGCGGCGATGTGGGATCTGTTCCCCACCTTCACCGACCTGGCGGGCCTCGGACCGGCCGAGGGCGACGGGATCTCGCTGCGCGGCGCCCTGACCGGCCGGGGCGACCCGCCCCGGCACGAGTACCTGTACTGGGCCCGGCCGACCGGAGACCGGCGCACCCCGCGAGCGGCCCGGACCGAACGCGGCCGCACCTGGCGGGCCGCCGCCGCCGTCCGGTTCGGCGACTGGAAGCTCATCGGCTACGCGCCGGGCCGGCGGTACTCCCCTCCGGACGACACCTGGTCGCTGGAGCTGTACGACCTGCGCTCCGATCCGGCGGAGACGACCGACCTCGCCCCCGCGCGCCCGGAGGTCGTCGAGCGCGGGATCGGCTATCTGCGCAAGGCCTGGACCCCTCCCGAATGAACACGGACGACGAGTG
>NZ_RRYT01000057.1 GCF_006363815.1 Thermomonospora catenispora | reverse complement strand
GGCGCGGCGCGGCCGCACCGGCGGGCGGCACCGGCGGACCGGCGGCGGGACCGGCGCCCACTCCCTCGGCCGAGCCGGCCGAGAGGCCCGACGAGAGGCCCGACGAGGGGACCTCGGCGTCCGCGGGGTCCGTGCGGGACCCGCGGGCGCGGGCCCGGGCCGCCGAGCCGCCGCGGGACGGTGAGGTGATGCAGAAGGTGGTGCGTCCCGACCATGTGACGCACTACCTCGACGGGGGCTATGACTGGGTCGCCGGGACGGTCGCCCGGCTGCGGGACGTGAGCGCGCTGCGGACGCCGGAGCAGGTGGTGCGGGCGCTGGGGCTGGAGCGCCCGGGGTCGCCGTTCTCGGCCGGGGACGAGACGGTGCACGTGATCCGCTGGCCGCTGATCCGGCCCGGCCGGGTGGAGACGGTCCCGGGGACGGCGGTGCCGGCGTTCCGGATCGGGAGCCGGCGGCTGCCGCACGGCGCGGAGATGTTCCGGCTGGACCGGGCGGGGAGGGAGACGTTCCTGGCCGTGTACGACGCGGACCGGCGCGCCTGGCTGCGCACGGCGGAGGCGGACGGATGAGCGTGCGGGACGGCTACTACGCGGGTTGGCGCGGGCTGGAGTACGAGGCCAGCCCGGACGGGGACCGGATCAGGCTCTACACGGGGGTGGCGGCCGAGGGCTTCACCGAGGTCGTCCCGGGACGTCATGTGCGGGTGGTGCCGCGCCGGGAGGTCGACCACCTGTGCTACGTGACCACCTGGTGCACCTGGCGGGGGGAGCCGTTCCAGGTGCTGGGCGAGCAGAACGGGTGGCTGCGGGTGGAGTACGCCGGGTCGGACCCCGAGGCGCCGCGGCGGCTGGGCCTGGAGGCGTTCGACGTGGACGTCCACCAGGGCTGGGTGCGCCGCGGCGAGGTGTCCGACCTGCGCGAGGAGCGCTGGTGAACCCTCGGGGAGGGCTCCCGGAGCGCCCTCCCGGCCGGCCCGCCGACGAGGCGGGGCCGACGCGGCCGTCGACGCCGGCCGCGTCGGCGGACGATGAAGGACAATGAAGGCATGGCGGTCATGGACGTCAACGCCGATCTCGGCGAGGGGTTCGGCACCTGGACGCTGGGCGACGACGCCGCCCTGCTGGAGATCGTCACCAGCGCCAACGTGGCCTGCGGGTTCCACGCCGGCGACCCGATGATCATGCGGCGGGTGTGCCGAGCCGCGGTGTCGGGCGGGGTGGCGATCGGGGCGCAGGTGTCGTACCGGGACCTGGCCGGGTTCGGGCGGCGGGAGATCGACATGGCGCCCGAGGAGCTGACCGCCGACATCCTCTACCAGCTGGCGGCGCTGGACGGGATCGCGCGGGCGGCCGGCGGGCGGGTCTCCTACGTCAAGCCGCACGGCGCGCTCTACAACCGGATCGCCCGGGACGCCGAGCAGGCGCGGGCGGTGGCGGCGGCGGTCCGGGAGTACGACCCCTCGCTGCCGATCCTGACCCTGCCGGGGTCGGCGGTGCACGAGGTGGCGGACGGGTTGACGGTGGTGTCCGAGTGCTTCGCCGACCGCGCCTACACGCCGGAGGGCCGCCTGGTGCCCCGGCGCGAGCCGGGCGCGGTGGTGCACGACGAGAACCTGGTGATCGAACGGGCGGTGCGGATGGCGGTGGAGGGCGTGGTCACCGCCGTCGACGGCACCGACGTGCCGGTGCGCGCCCGCTCCATCTGCGTCCACGGCGACACGCCGGGGGCGGTGGAGCTGGCGCGGGCGGTCCGCAAGGCCCTGGTGGACGCCGGGGTGGAGGTGCGGGCGTTCGCGCCGCCGCGCTGACGGCTCGATCACCGGACGGGAGGGCGCATGCGGGTGCGCAGGGCGGGCGATGCGGCGCTGCTGGCGGAGGTCGAGGATCTGGCGACCGCGCATCGGCTGCACGCCGCGGTGCGGGCGGCGGGGCTCGCGGGGATCGTGGACGTGGTCCCCGGCGAGCGGACGGTCCTGATCGTCACCGACCCGGCCCGCTGCGATCTGGAGCGGGTGCGGGCGCGCCTGGCGGCGCTGGAGCTGCCGGAGCGTCCCGAGGCCGACCCGGCGCCGGTGGAGATCCCGGTCCGCTACGACGGCGCGGACGTGGCCGAGGTGGCGGAGCTGACCGGCCTGACCGCCGAGGAGGTGGTGCGCCGGCACGCGTCCGGGGAGTACGTGGTGGCGTATCTGGGGTTCTCCCCCGGGTTCGGGTATCTGCGGGGCCTGGACCCGGCGCTGCACGTGCCGCGGCGCAGCACGCCCCGCACGTTCGTCCCGGCCGGTTCGGTGGCGATCGCGGGCCCCTACTCGGCCGTCTACCCCTCCTCCTCCCCCGGCGGCTGGCGGCTGCTGGGGCGGACCGACCTGGCGTTGTGGGATCCGGATCGCCGCCCCTCCCCCGCCCTGCTGCGGCCGGGCGCGCGGGTGCGGTTCGTGCCGGTGGAGGGGGTCCGATGATCGAGGTGGTGCGTCCCGGGCCGCTGACGACGGTGCAGGATCTGGGCCGCCCGGGGCACGCCCATCTGGGGGTGCCGTGCTCGGGGGCGGCCGACCGGCCCAGCCTGTGCCTGGCGAACCGGCTGGTGGGCAACCCGGAGGACGCCGCCGGCCTGGAGATGACGTTCGGCGGGGCCGTCCTGCGCTTCCACCGTTCCGGGTGGGCGGCGGTCACCGGGGCGCCCGTCCCGCTGCGGGTGGGCGGGCGGCCCGCCGCCATGAACGCCCCCTGCCACGTCCCGGCCGGGGCGTGTCTGGAGGTCGGCGTCCCGCGGATCGGGGTCCGCAGCTATCTGGCGGTCCGCGGCGGGCTGGCGGTGGATCCGGTGCTGGGCAGCCGCTCCACCGACCTGCTGTCGGGCCTCGGCCCCGCCCCGTTGCGCGGCGGCGACCGGCTGCCGGTCGGGCGCCTCCCCGCCGACGCCCCGATCCTGGTCGACCAGGCCCCCGTCGCCCCGCTGCCCGAGGAGCCCGTGCTGCGGATCCTGCCCGGCCCGCGGGACGACTGGTTCACCGACGACGCCTTGGGCGTCCTCACCACCGAGCGGTACGAGGTCACCGCCGAGAGCAACCGGGTCGGCATCCGGCTGACCGGCCGGCCGCTGCGGCGCGCCCGCGAGGGGGAGCTGCCCAGCGAGGGCATGGTCACCGGCGCCCTGCAGGTCCCCCCGAACGGCATGCCGATCATCTTCCTGGCCGACCATCCCACCACCGGCGGCTACCCGGTCATCGCCGTCCTGGCCGGCCGCGACCTGCCCGTCGCCGCCCAGCTCCGCCCCGGGCAGAAGGTCCGCTTCCGGCTGCACGGCGGCCGGTGAGCGCCGCGGCCCGACGGGCTCCTCGGAGATCCCGCGTCGGGCGAGGGGCGTCGCGGACGGGTGCGCGCCGCAGGGACGTCCGGACCAGGGGCGTGCGCACGAAGGGCGCATGAGCCGGGGCGGGCGCGCGGGCGGCCCCGCCGGGCCCGCCCGGGCGTCGGGCGGCCCTCGGGGCGGGGCCGGTCAGGAGATCGCGGCCAGGAGGGGGCGGAGGCGGGCGATCTGGGCGGCGAGCCGGTCCGCGGGGACGTCCTCCCACAGGGTCGCGGGGATCTCGCCGGCGGGCTCCCAGGTGCCCGCCACCCGGCCCTCGTGGAGGACGACCGGGGCGATCCAGCCCGCGGTGCGGCTGACCTCGGAGCGGCGCTCGGGCGGGATGAGGTAGGCGGCGCCGGTGCCCGCGCCCAGCACGTACTGGTCGAAGCCGCCCAGCAGGCGGACGGCGCCGGCGGCGGGGGCGGTCTCGGTCAGCTCCGCCACGTGGTCGCGCAGCGCGTACGCGGGGGTGCCCTCGACGTCGACCTGGACCAGGTCGTCGGCCGCGGCGGCGAACCAGGCCTTGAGGTCCTTGCGGCTGTGGGTCCTGCGCATCAGCCAGGCGTCGAAGGCGTCCCGCGTGGCCGGGCCGTGGGCGCCGAAGTAGGCGCGGATGACGGTGCGGGCGGCCTCGGCGAGCGGGGGCGGCCCGCTCCAGCCGGGGACGTGGCGGTCGGGCGCGCAGAAGGTGACCTTGCCGCCGCGGGAGGGGCCGAAGCACAGCACGCCCCACCAGGCCAGGGGTTTGAGCAGGGCGCCCCAGCCCGATCCCAGCGCCTGGGCCAGGCGTTCCAGCCCGGTGCGGTCGACGATCTCGGCGGTCAGCTCCTCACGGGTCAGGCAGGCCCCTCCGGCGAGCGCGTCGGCGGCGGCCCGGGCGACGGCCTCCAGCTCGGCGGGGGCGGCGCCGGTGAGCTTCTGCCAGCTCGCCTTCTCCCAGGTGCGGACGGCGGCGCACACGGCCAGGTAGGCGGGGGCGGCGTCGGCGGGCAGCAGGTGCAGGGTGCCGCGCATCGCCCACGTCTTGATCAGGGTCCGCTCCTCCCACAGGGCGCGGGCGGTCTCCTGCGGGTCGGGGGAGGCCTGGCGGAGGGCGATCGCCAGCGACGCGGCCGAGGCCACCTGGGCCTGCACCCCGGCCAGTCGTCGCGCCACCTCCACGGCGGGCAGGTCGCCGGGCTCGGTCACGTGCTGTCGCCGCATCCGCCACGCCAGCACCTGCGACCAGGTCAACGACGTCATGCGCCGATTACATCGCACGCCGCCGACATTCCGGCGACGGACGCCGCGCTCACCGCGGTCGATCGCCGGCCCCGCGCCGCCGGCCGCCGCCGATCGGTGTCGCCGCCCGCGCGGCGGCCCGCCGCGGCGCCCCGGTCATTCCCGCCTCGTCGCCCTCCCGCGGCTCCGCCGGGCCGATCGCCCCGGTCGCTCGCCCGGCCGGGCGGCCCTCACCGGCGGCGGGGCTGCAGCTCGTGGTAGGCGGCGCGGACGTCCTCGGCGGTCAGCACGGTCAGGTCGGCGGGGGTGGCGGCCTCCCCCAGCCGGGCGGCCCGCAGCGCCCGGGAGGCGCACGCCCGCTCGTACAGGGAGCGGGCGAAGCGGCCGTTGCCCAGCTCGTCGATCCGTCCCATCCCGCACACCCGCTGGAAGATCAGCGCCAGGTCGTCCAGGGCGGCGTCGTCCCATCGGTCCCCGCCCTGCTCGGCGATGGACTGCGCGATCAGCAGCAGCTCGTCCGGCCCGTAGGAGGGGAACACCACCCGCACGTTGAACCGCGAGGCCAGCCCCGGGTTGGAGCGCAGGAACCGGTCCATGTCGGCCTCGTAGCCGGCCAGCACCACCACGAACCGGTCCCGGTCGTCCTCGGCGCGTTTGAGCAGGGTCTGCACCGCCTCGGCGCCGAACGCGTCCCCGCCGCCGTAGCCGGGGTTGACCAGGGAGTAGGCCTCGTCGATGAACAGCACCCCGCCGAGCGCGGAGTCGATCAGGCGGTTGGTCTTCAACGCGGTGGCGCCCAGATGGTCGCCCACCAGGTCGGCCCGGGTGGCCTCCACCACCGAGGGGCGGGCCAGCAGCCCCAGCGCGGCGAACACCCGGCCCAGCACCCGCGCCACGGTGGTCTTGCCGGTGCCGGGCGGCCCGACGAACACGAAGTGCCGCATCGGCGGGCGGGTCGGCAGCCCTTTGGCCTCGCGCATCCGGGCGACCTGCAGCTGCGCGGCGATCTCNCTCGCGCATCCGGGCGACCTGCAGCTGCGCGGCGATCTCCCGGACCTGCCGTTTGACCGGCTCCAGCCCGATCATCTCCTCCAGCGAGGCGAGCGCCTCCTCCAGCGTGGGGGTCTCGTCGTATCCCCGGTAGCGCTCGGTGACCTCGGCGAACGCGCTCTCCACGTCCTCGGCGCGGATGGTCACCAGTTCCTCGGGGGTCGGCCGGCGGCCCGCCCAGGCGCCGGAGCCGACCACGCGCACGTCGCGGGCGCGGGCCGCCGCCTCGGTCAGCGACCGCACGAACCGGCCGTTGCCGAGCTCGTCGACGATGCCGCGGCGGCACACCTCCTCGAACCGGGACCGCAGCCGCCGGGTCGCCTCCTCGTCCAGCCGGTCCTCGCGCAGCCCGACGTGGTACTCGGCGATCCGCAGCAGCTCCTCGGGCGTGTAGGAGGGGAACCGGATCCGGGTGGCGAACCGGGAGGCCAGTCCCGGGTTGGAGGCGAGGAACTCCTCCATCTGCTGCTCGTAGCCGGCCAGGATGATCACCAGGTTGTCCCGGTCGTCCTCGGCGCGTTTGAGCAGGGTCTGCACCGCCTCGGCGCCGAACCGGTCCGGCTGCCCGTCGCCCTGGTTGACCAGGGAGTAGGCCTCGTCGATGAACAGCACCCCGCCGAGCGCGGAGTCGATCAGGCGGTTGGTCTTCAACGCGGTGGCGCCCAGATGGTCGCCCACCAGGTCGGCCCGGGTGGCCTCCACCACGCTGGCCCGCGGCAGCAGCCCGAACGCGTAGAACACCCCGGCCAGCACCCGCGCCACGGTGGTCTTGCCGGTGCCGGGCGGGCCGACGAACACCAGGTGCCGCATCGGCTTCTCGCTCGGCACTCCCGCCGCCGCCCGCAGATGCGCCGCCTCGATGGCGGCGGCGATGGACCGGACCTGCCGTTTGACCGGCTCCAGCCCGATCATGGCCTCCAATTCGGCGAGCGCGTCCCCGACGGAGATCTGCGGGGTCTCCTCGGGCGGCTCCTCGGGCGGCTCCTCGGGCGGCTCCTCGGGCGGCTCCTCGGGCGGCTCCTCGGGCGGCTCCTCGGGCGGCTCCTCGGGCGGCTCCTCGGGCGGCTCCTCGGCCCGCCGGGCGGCGACGCGCCGCTCGTAGGCGGCCCGGGTGGCGGGCGGCACCCCCGCCTCCACCGGTTCGTCGGCGGGAGGCGGCTGGGGGGCCTCGGAGCGGGGCTGCGGCGGCCGGACGTGCCGTTCCTGCGCCCATCCGGTCTGTTCCTGCACCCATCCGGTGTCGTAGGCCTCGGCGGGCACGGCGCGCCGCGCCTGGTCCCAGCGGCGGAGGAGGACGGCGAACGCGGCCGCCCAGGCGGGCAGCACGTGCAGCGCCGCCAGCGGCCGGGCGGTGGCCGCCGCCACCAGCCCCGCGCAGCCCAGCGCCCACAGCACGGTGCGCCACGGCGCGAAGCCCCGCAGCCGGAACGCCCCGAACGCCACCGGCGCCGCCAGCAGCGCCAGCAGCGGCCCCTGGTGCGCGGGCTGGGGGTACTGCCGACCCAGCGGCCCCGAGAGCGCGACCCATCCGGCGACCACCAGCGCCACGGCCATGCCCGCCGGGGAGCGCAACGTCAGGTGGAGCGCCCCCAGCGCCGCCGGGGCGCCCGCCGCGACCGCGGCCACGACGTCGATCGGCTGGCGGGTCAGCACCGCGAGGGTCACCGCGACCGCCGTCAGCAGCGCCCCGGCCAGCAGGCGCAGCCCCGGCTGGATCCGGAAGTACCGCCAGCGCACGCGTTCGACGAGATCCCGCACCGCGATCCCCGCCGGCCGGGGATCGGAGTCCTCGAACTGTCGCATCGGCTCCACCGGCCTCCTCGCCTGGCCCGGGGCCGTCCCACCGGGAAACCGGCGGGCGGGTCCGTCTTCGGTCTGGGCCGACGCCCCGCGCGAATCCAGCCTGGCACGCCCGGGGCGTCTCCGACCACCGTGCCGCGGGATGCCGGCGGCGACTGTGCCGTCCGACACCCGGCGGCCCGGCGGGCTGCCATCATGGGCCGCATGTCGAACGCTCCCGATGTCCTGCCCGGCCTGGAGGCGGCGGCCGCGGGGGCCGCGCCGCGCGCCGTCGCCGACTATTCGATCGAACGGGAACTGGCCGCCGCCGGCGCCGTACGGATCGCCGGGGTCGACGAGGTCGGCCGGGGCGCGTGGGCCGGCCCGGTCGTGGTGTGCGCGGCGGTGACCGATCTGAGCGAGCCGCCGGTCTGCGACGGGGTGCGGCTCACCGACTCCAAGCTGCTGACCGCCGCCCGGCGGGAGGCGTTCGCGAAGGTCCTGCCCGGCTGGCTGAGCGGCTGGGCGATCGGTCTGGCGGAGCCGCGGGAGATCGACGAGGCGGGGATGACCGAGGCGCTGCGACGGGCCGCCGGGCGGGCGCTGGCGGCCCTGCCCGAGCCGCCGGACGCGGTGATCCTGGACGGCAAGCACGACTTCCTCGGCGCCCCGTGGCGGGTGCGCTGCGAGGTGGGGGCCGACCGGCGGTCGGTGTCGGTGGCGGCGGCGTCGGTGCTGGCGAAGGTCCATCGGGACCGGCTGATGGCCGAGCTGGGCGCGCGGTATCCGGCGTACGGGTTCGCCGAGTCGGCCGGCTACCCCTCGCCGGCGCATCGGCGGGCGCTGGAGGAGCACGGACCGACCCCGCATCACCGGCTGTCCTGGTCCTACCTCGATGACCTGCCGCGATGGCGGCATCTGCGGGTGCGCCGCGATCCGACCGCCGGTTCCGGCCAGCTTTCCCTGCTGTAGACCGCTCATAAGCGTCCGTCAACGGGGGTAGATCCCGAAGTTATACGGGAGGTGCTCTATGGACGCTGTCGTGAAGAAGCTGCTGCGCGAGGCCGGGCGGACCTACGCCGAGGAGGCCGGGATCCTGGTGAAGGACCAGCCCGCCCCCTTGTTCAGGCTGCTGGTCCTCAGCAATCTCCTCAGCGCCCGCGTCTCCGCCGAGATCGCCGTGAACGCGGCCCGCGAGCTGTTCGAGGCCGGCGGCGGCACCGCCCGCGGGCTGCTGCGGATGACCTGGCAGGATCGGGTGGACGCGCTCGGCCGCGGTCATTACGCCCGCTACGACGAGTCCACCGCCACCTACCTGGGCGACATGGCCGAGCTCGCCCAGGACAAGTACGGCGGCGATCTGCGCCGGCTCGCCCGCGACAGCGGCCGGGACCCGCAGCGGGCCTCCGAGCTGCTGCGCGAGTTCCCCGGCATGGGCCCGACGGGGGTGAGCATCTTCTTCCGCGAGGCGCAGGCGGTGTGGCCGTGGCTGCGCCCCCATCTGGACGAGCCGGCGCTCAAGGGCGCCGAGCGGCTCGGCCTGCCCACCGATCCCAAGCGTCTGGCCGACATGGTGCCGGAGAAGGAGATGGCGCGGTTCGCCGCCGCACTCGTGCGCGTCTCCAAGGACGAGGAACTCGCCGAGTCGATCACCGCCGGGAGGAGGGTCGCCTCCGGGAGGAGATGACCGGCCGGCGCCGGCTCAGTCCTTGCCGCGGGAGGGCACCCACTTCAGCCCCCAGCCGTAGGCCATGTCCACCGCCAGCTTGCCCCAGCGGGGCCGCCCCGGCGGGGGGAGGATGAACCGTCCCTCGCGGCGGACGACCAGCTCGCCGCCCACGTTCTCGATGAGCACCAGCACTGCGTCGCGGGAGGCGTCGACGCAGTCGTTCATGTTCATCTCGACCGGTGGGGCGTTGTGCGGGTAGAGGGTCGCGGTGGCGTCGACGCCGCGGAAGTCGTCGGCGCCATCGTAGATCTCGGCGAACACCAGGATCCGGCGGAACATGTGGCTGTAGTCCAGGTTGATCGTCATGGTCTCGCCGGAGCCGGCGCCGGTGCGGTCGTCCTGGTCGAGCTGGATGTACGGCGGGTAGTTCAGCGCGCCGAAGTCGCCGAGGGCGTGGACGATGCCCTTGCTGCCGTCCTGGAGCTCCCACAGGGCGCACAGGTCCAGGTCCAGGTCCACTCCGCGGCGCCGGAACCCCAGCCGGCCCCGGGCGGCGCCGGGGCGTGCGGTCCACTGCAGGTGGACGCGCATGTTCCCGCTGGTGGCGCCCTGCTTGGTCAGGGAGACCGAGGGGGCCTCCTTGGTGAGGGAGATCTTGCTGAGGCTGACCGGCCGCGGCGGCGGGGCGGGCGCCTGCT
Source organism: Thermomonospora catenispora (assembly GCF_006363815.1). Classification (GTDB taxonomy): domain Bacteria; phylum Actinomycetota; class Actinomycetes; order Streptosporangiales; family Streptosporangiaceae; genus Thermomonospora; species Thermomonospora catenispora. Next base: position 2,519 of record NZ_RRYT01000057.1, on the reverse strand, counting down.
GCGGCTGCGGCGGAGGCGGAGGAGGCGCCGGCTGCGGGGGCGGCGGTGCCGGCTGCGGGGGCGGGGGCGTCGGCTGCGGCGGCGGGGTGTTCACCGGCGGGGGCGGGGGCGTCGGCTGCGCGGGCTGCGGCCGGGACTGCGGGGCGGCGGGCGGCGGGGCGTCGTCGACGGTGATGCCGAAGTCGGTCGCCAGCCCGGCCAGGCCGGTGGCGTAGCCCTGGCCGACCGCGCGGAACTTCCACGCCCCCTGCCGCCGGTACAGCTCGCCGAGCAGGAACGCGGTCTCGGTGGTGGCGTCGGGCGGTTCGAAACGCGCCAGCTCCGCCCCGCCGGCCGCGTCCAGCACCCGCACGTACAGCCCGCGGAGCTGGCCGAACGTGCCGCCGTCGGCGGATGCGGCGATCACGATCGTCTCGATCTGCGGTTCCACCCGTGCCAGGTCGACCGCCAGCACGTCCCGGACGATCGACCCCTGCTGCTTGCCCTCGTGCCGGACCGCACCGGAGGGGTGGGTCGGCTGGTTGTAGAACACGAAGTCGTCGTCGTTGCGCACGCGGCCTCCGACGAGCAGCAGCGCGGAGGCGTCGGCGTCGGGCACGCCCGGGCCGCCTTGCCAGCCCAGCTCCACCCGCACCGAGAGGGCGGGCACCGGAACATTGGCTCCCTTTTGCATCGCCATGACCTCAACCTAAGCCGCCGATGGCGGGGGAATCGAGAGTTTCGGTATGGTTTCGGCTCCCTGACGCCATGGACGGCGGCTCCGGCGAGGAGGATCATCCTGTCCGGGGTGGGCGGAGCACGGACCGAAGGGACTGACCGTCATGCGTTCACGGCCGGTGTACGACGTGGTCGCGCTGCTGGGCCGGCTCGGCGTCGGTTTCGTGTTCCTGGCCCACGGCTGGCAGAAGATCGAGGTCGGCGTCACCGCCACCGCCGAGGGCTTCGAGCGCATGGACGTCCCCGCCCCGACCGTGGCCGCCATCTACGCCACGTTCACCGAGCTGCTCGGCGGGCTGGCCCTCGTCCTGGGGCTGGGGCTGCCGATCGCGGGGACCCTGCTGTTCGTGGACATGCTCGGGGCGTTCGTCTTCGTGCACGCCGCCCACGGGGTGTTCCTGGTCGACCAGGGGCGGGCGCAGGGCGGTTTCGAGCTGGTGCTCGTGCTGGGGCTGGCGAGCCTGCTGTTCGCCGCGGGCGGCGGCGGGCGGCTCACGCTGGACCACCGGCTGCTCTCCCGCCGCGACCGAAAGGCCGCGGAGGCCGAGGACGCCGCGGACTCCTGGCTGCCCAAGCCGGAGGAGACCGAGCCGGTCCCGGTCGCGCCGCCGCCGGCCGGACCGCCGGCCGAGGAGACCGCGCCGCGGCCCCGCACCCGGCGGACCCGGCGGAAGGGCGCCGCCGCGGAGGGCGAGGACGCCTCCGCCCCCTCCCGGCCGGCGGCCGAGGAGGCCGGGGGCGCCGCCGGCGACGTGCGGGTGGCCGGGCGCCGCGCCCCCCGCGCCGCGGAGACCGACCGCTGAGCGCCGGTCAGGCCATGTTCATGGTCTCCGGGTCGAAGCCCAGCCGCTCCCCGGTGTCCAGCGTCGCGATCCGGGCCATGTCCTCCTCGTCCAGCGCGAAGTCGAACACGTCGATGTTCTCGGCGATCCGCGACGGCGTCACCGACTTGGGGATCACGATGCAGCCCAGCTGCAGATGCCAGCGCAGCACGATCTGCGCCGGGGTCCGCCCGTGCTTGTCGGCCAGGCGGGCCAGCACCGGGTCCTCCAGCAGTCCCTTGCCCTGGCCCAGCGGCCCCCACGACTCGGTGGCGATCCCGTGCCGGGCGTGGAAGGCCCGCAGCTCGGCCTGGGGCAGCCGGGGGTGCAGCTCGATCTGGTTGACCGCGGGCACGACCCCCGACTCGTCGATCACCCGTTGCAGCGTCCGCACCGTGAAGTTGGAGACGCCGATGGCGCGGACCCGCCCCTCCTCATAAATCCTCTGCAGCGCCCGCCAGGCGTCCATGTACCGGCCCACGGCCGGCATCGGCCAGTGGATCAGGTACAGGTCCAGCACCTCCAGGCCGAGCCGCGCCATGCTCTCGTCGAACGCCCGCAGCGCGTCGTCGTAGGCCTGGTCGGAGTTCCACAGCTTGGTGGTGACGAACACCTCCTCCCGCGGCAGGCCCGAGGCCCGGATCGCCTTGCCGACCTCCTCCTCGTTCCCGTAGATCGCCGCGGTGTCGATGCTCCGGTATCCGACCTCCAGCGCGGTCCGCACCGCGTCGAAGGCCTCGTTCGGCGGCACCTGGAACACCCCGAACCCCAGCTGCGGCATCGTCACGCCGTTGTTGAGAGTCACCGTGGGAACGCTCATGTCCACCACCGTTACCCCGCTCCTCCGCCGCTACCCGGGGCCGTCCCGGCGCCGTGCCCGGGCGGCCCGCGGCGGGGTGCCGGGGCCCGTCCCCGTCCGTGCGCCGGGCGTCCTCTCCACGGGACCGGCGCCCGCCGGGCGGCCGTCGGGCGTCCCGGCCG
>NZ_RRYT01000056.1 GCF_006363815.1 Thermomonospora catenispora | reverse complement strand
CCCGTTCGAGGTGATCGACCAGCCGTCCCGGGATCTGCACCGGGTGCTGCCCAAGGTCGCCGCCGACTATGACCTGACCGTCATCGACTCGCCGCCCATCGAGGACCACCAGGGCATCGCCGTGTCGGCACTGCGGTGCGCCGACCTGGCGGTGATCCCGGTCGCCCCGACCACCGCCGAAATCGACCGGATGGCCCCGGTCGGGGCGGTCCTGGCAGAGATCGAGCCGCTGCGCGCCACGCCGCTGGTCTCCTGCGTCCTGCTGAACCGGTGCGTGGCCAACGCCACCGCGACCGGGGAGGCCGCCGAAGCGCTGACCGACCAGGGATACCGCGTGCTGTCCACCCGCATCCCGCGCCTGGAGCTGTTCGCCCAATCCCACGGCGCGCCGGTGGTCGCCGCCGGCACCGCCTACGCCGCGGCGTTCGAGGAGATCACCACCCTGGCCGGGAGCGCCCGGTGACCCGCCGCCGCAGGGGCAGCATGGCCGCCGCAGCCTCCCGCGCCATCCCCCGCCCCGCCCCCACGCCGCCCGCGCCAACGCCTCAGGAGGCCCCGGCCGCCGACACCCGCCGCCAGGAGCAGCCGGTGCAGGCCCCACCGCCCCCGGCCCGGACGATGCGGCGTTCCGCGCCGCGCATCACACCGGTCAAGGCGACGTTCGACCTGGACCCGGCCGACCTGCGCCAAGTCAAGGCCTGGGCCGGACGGCGACTGCTGCGGGTCGCCCCCGTGGTGCGAGCACTGCTGATCGAGCTGACCACCGACCCGGCCACCGGCCGCCGCGTCGCCGACCTGCTGCCCGACGCGCCCCGGCCGGCCAACCCGGTCAAGACCACATTCGACCTGGACCCGCCGCTGTACGGGGACCTGCGCGCCTGGGCAGCCGAACACGACACCACCAACGCCGCCCCCGTCCGGCTGCTGCTGACGCTGCTGCTCCAAGACCCCGACCTCGCCGCCCGCATCGAGGCCCGCGCCCACGACCTGTGACCATCACAGGACTACAGGACTACAGGACTACAGGGTTACGGGGATACGGGACCACAGGACGGGGAGCGACTCGCGCGGGAACACCGGAGTCCCCCTAGGGGGACTCCGGTGGACTGACCTGCGCCGATTCGCTCATGATCACCGGATGACGACACCCAGCTTTACGGCGTAAGGGAAGCGAGTGGCCACCCACGGCCACCCGGCCGAACTTCCGGCGCAGCCAGGTGGCAGCCGTCAGGGTGGGCCCATGGAGACTGTGACCGTGACGTTGGTGGGCGGCCCACCCGACTGGGCGGGCAAGACCCTCACCTACCCGGCCGGCACCGACCTGGAGGTCGGGGCGGCGGTGATCAGCGCCTACCCGCCGCCGCGGCGGCCGTGGGAGGACCCCGCCCCGCGGGCCATCTACGACCCGGACCCGGACGGGCCGGTGACCACGTGGTACTTCCGCGGCTGGTTCCCCGCCGGAGTGGACGACGAGCCCTCTGCGGAGGGCTGAGAGCCCACAGAAGCCCCCAAGAGGCGTCCCCGGACAGGAGAGGGGGGCCGGGGACGCCCCGACCGCTGTGAGGGCCGCTCAGGCGCGCCTGAGCGCCGATCTGCGGCGCCGGAACTCCTCCAGCCCGGAGACCACGTTGTCGAGCGCGGCCCCCGCCTCGGATTCGGCGTCCTGGCGCCCCTTCGGGCGAGACTGATCCGCATACGGGTGGCAGTCAGGGCAGCGACGGACTCGCCCATCGTCGTCCTGGATCCACCGGTAGTCAGGGGAGTCGCACCTGCCGCACCACGGCGGCATCGGTGCGGCCGGGGCCTGGACGACCTCGGGTGCCGGGTCGGCCCAGCCGTCCATTGCCGTGCGAGCCATCACCACGGCCACCGCAGACCGCACCTGCCCAGGCTCCAGATCGTGCGTGAGGGCGTAGTGGATCGCCTCTGGAGCTGCCCCCTGCCGCAGGGCCTCAGCGGCCCTCTGCGCCAGCCTCAGCCGCTCAGCCGGGGTGGGCGGCCGGTGCCCCCGCCACTCGGCAACGGCAGCATCCACCAGCTCCAGAGCCTCGCCGGAGGGACCCTCGCTCTTCTCGTCTCGGAATCCCTCCTCCTCCTCCGGCTCTCCGGCTTCCGCGCTCGTGTGGCTGGAGGGGCTAGGGGAGGAGGAGAGATTGGTGTTCTTTCTCTTGTTCTTCTTAGGGGTCGGATTCACCGGCGACGGTGCCACCGTCGTCGGTATTTCAGCCGACGGTGCTGACCTGCGGAAACTCTCGTCCTCAGCGGTGTTTTCGCAGGTCAGCACCGTCGGCGGGTTTTCAGCCAACGGTGCTGACCTGGGCAAACACGTGGTTGGGGCTGGGGCGGGGAGTGAGATGTCCAGCCCATCCGGCATGTCGGTGATGTAGTAGACGGCAGGCCCCATCCGGCCCGTCTTGGGGTCGCGGGTCTGGACTCGCATGAGGTAGCCGTACTTCTCCAGCTCCCTCAGGGCCTTCCTGATGGCGTCCCGCCCTTCGCGCATGTGTCGGGCGATGGTCTCCACTGAGACCCCATAGCCGTCTCGGTGCGTGGAGATCAGCCCGAACACCGCCTTGGCCAGGCCGCTGATCCGGGGGTCGCGGAACAGGGAGTTGCTGATCTGGGTGAAGTACCGGCCGACTGCGTCGGCGGCCATCGGGCCGCGCTCGATCCTGGAGTAGCTCACCGGCCACCCCCCGTCGGGCGGGAGTCCAGCCTTGACCTTGGGTTGGACGGGGCCGGGTATGCGTGGTCTACCCGGATGGGTACCCTCAAAGCGCACTCCTCTCAGTGCTGCAGGGCGTGCTCCTGCCTGGGACCGCGCCTCTCTGAGCACCAGAGGAGGGCGACCCCTGAATTGAGCAACAGGGACTTCTTCGAGGGCCGGGAGGTGGGTCTCCCGGCCCTCACCATGTCTTGGGACCTTACGGTGACGTGGCCTAGCTGTGGCTAGACCTGACCGAGGTCGTAACCCACGGTCCAAGGGCGGCCGGGGCCGATCACGTCTACGCCGTACTCCAGCGGCACGCCGTCCTCGTCCGCCAGCCGCGCCTCGACCACCAGCACGGCCGCGGGCGTATCGAGACCGAGGTCCGCTGCCTCCTCCTCGGTGGCCAGCCGCGCCATCGCCGTGTCGGTCCCCGGCGCCGGGTGTCGACCGGTCGCAGCAGAGATTGCGCCGATGGTGCCGCCCTCGATCCGCTCGGTGCGCAGCAGCGCCGGCACGGCCTTGGCCAGGTCACCAGGGAGCCACGACGTAGACAGCGCCGCCACCCCGCCGTCGTCGATGAACTGCCGGCGGCGGCGGATGACGGGGCTGCCGGCCTCGACACGCAGCGCGGCAGCCACATTCTCGGGCGCGGGGACCAGGTCAGCCGAGAGGATCTCGGACCGCTCACCAGGCTTTGTGGCCCTGCCAGTGGTCAACATGCGGCGGAACCGCATGCCGCCGGACTGCACACGTGCACCCGGCACCTGATCCGCCACCACCGTGCCCACCCGCGGCACGGCCCTGATGATCCCCTCAGCACGGAGGCCTGCCAGAGCCTTGTCCACCGTCGCTCGGCTGACGCCGTAGTCCTCCGCGAGCCGACGGGCGCTGGGCAATACGTCTCCGGGTCGGAGCTGGCCGGAGTGGATCTGCTCCCGGATATCCGTGCTGATCTGCACGTATGGGGGTGGAGTCCTCTGAATTTTCGCCACTGCTCCCCTCCTTTCAATCGCTTAGCCGTCTAGATCGTACCGGCAACCTATTGACACGACATGTTGGCCTAGGCCAGCATCGGGTGGCAGAACGAGGGCGGCCCCCGGTGGTGACGCACCGGAGGCCGCGGGTTGGACCACCTGCGTTGAAAGGAGTTGGTCCGTGTCCATCATCCCTCTGGAGTCCCGGTCGGCCACGTCGCCGCCGGACGTGAGCGCCCTGGTGTGGGCGCTGAGGCGGGTGCCGCTGGAGTGGTGGGCGCCGATCCTGCCCGGGGAGGACCTGGAGCAGGCCCGCGCCCGCCGCGCGGCCGTCGCCGACATCTTCGACGACCTGCTGGATGAGGTCGCTGTTGAGCTGGCTGGCCAGCCCACCGACCGCGTGGGGGTGGCGTGGTGATGGCCGGGCGTAAGAAGGCCGCCGATGTGGTGGCTGAGGTGCAGCGCCGTACGGAGCAGGCGGCGGCGTTGGAGCAGATCTCCGGCCAGGAGCGGCTGGATGATCCGTGGCGGAATCCGGCGACGCGGGGTCTGGCGGATGAGCTGCGGGATGAGCAGCAGCGGCAGGCGTTGCGTGCGGAGCACTCCCGGGTGCAGCGGCGGCTGCGGGTGGCTGATGCCCGGGCCGCTGAGGCGGAGCGGGCGCTGGAGGCGTTGGCGCTGGCGCGGCAGGCTGCCAGTCCGGCCCGCAGCGTGCTGGCGCTGCACACCACCAAGCGGACCTACCTGCGGTTGGCGCTGGGGGCGTCGGTGGTGCTGGCGGCCGGGAGCGCGATGGGCGTGGAGGCCACGGCGTCGGCGATCGGGGCTCCGGGCGGGACCGGTTACATCGCTGAGGTCGGGTTGACCGGGCTGGCCACGGCCGCCATCACCTACCGGGCGCACCTGGCTGAGCACGGCGGTGTGGTCGAGCGGGGCAGCTGGCAGTCGCGGGTGCTGTGGGCGCTGATGGTCGTGCCGCTGCTGGTCAGCGTGGGCTGCAACCTCGGCACGCTCAACGTCGTCGGGGCGCTGTGCTCCATCGGGTCGGCGGCGTTCGCGCTGCTGTCGTGCGTGATCGCCGACCGCAGCGCGGCGGCGATGCAGGCCCGCGCCGCTGAGGTCACCGCGACGGACGAGCACGAGCTGCGGGCCGTGGCGATGGGCGAGGACCTGTTCACCATCCCCGCCTCCCCCGTGCGGGAGGAGCGCGACGACGACGGCGGCCAGGAGGCCGACCAGGAGGTCGAGCAGGAGACCGGTGGCGAGGGGGAGCCGCCGGCCGCGGTGGATCCGGTGGCGGTGGAGGCCGACCGCGGCGCGGCCGCGCTGGAGGCGTGGCTGGCCGATCAGGACGGCGGCCCGGACGGTGGGGTGGCCGCGGTGGCGCCGCCGGACGGGCGCGGCCCGCAGGGGGCTGAGCGTGCCGAGGGGGCCGATGAGGGGTCGATGCGCCCCTCGATGCGCACCCCGGGGCGCATCGAGGGTGACCAGGCCGATCGTCCGGATCCCGCGGGGGGTGCGGATCGTGTGCTGCCCGCGGTGCAGGCGCGGCGGGCGCTGGGTGCCAGCACCCGGCAGCGCATCGCGCTGTACCTGGAGGAGCACCCGGGCGCCAGCGTCCCGGAGGTGGCGCAGGCGCTGGGGCTGAGCAAGGACACCGTCAAGCGGCACCGTCGGGCTCTGCGGGCCCTCCGGCAGGAGGGGGGTGCGCAGTGACCGCCGTGCGGCACCGTCCGAAGATCACCCGCCGCGTGGAGGACGGCGAGAAGGTCTACCGGTTCACCTGCGCCTGCGGCCTGGAGGGGGTTGAGCGGGCGTCCCGGAAGATGGCCGCCGCCGACCAGGCCGACCACCTGGCGTCCTTGCCGAAGATCCCCGCTGACCAGCAGTGCCGTGACCCGCAGCGGCACCGCACCCGCTGGTGGGAGCGGTGCCCGGTCTGCGCCGACCAGCTGCCGCTGCCCCTGGAGGGCCTGGAGGGGGTGTGCTGCGGTGACCGCTGCCGTGCCTGAGCAGGAGCGGGAGCACTCCCCCGGGGGAGTCCCCCAACCCCCCGCTGACCAGGCCGAACAGGCTCCGGTGGTCGAGGTGGCGCATCGGCAGGAGCCGGAGGAGGAGCGGCGGCCGGAGGGGGTGCCGGCCGGGCAGTTGGCGGTCGGTGGTCTATCGGCGGTCGCGTTGGCGGTCACCGGGGTGTGGGCGCTGGTGGGGGTGCCGGGTCTGCTGGTAGCCGGTGGGCTGGCGGCTGGTGCGGGGGCGCTGTATGTGCGGCGTCGCCTGGGCCTGGGTGGCCGCCGCCGGCGGCGGGAGCAGACGGTGACCCGCACCGTGACGGCGGGACGCACCGGTGGCCGCTCCGGTGGGCTCGGTGGCCTGCTGGGCGGCAAGACCGGCCGTGGCCGGTCCGGTGGCGCCGGTGGGGCCGGTAAGGCCGCCGGTGGCCGGTTGGGCGGCCCGGCGGGGCGGTCGGCGTCCCGCATGCCCGGTCTGGGTGGCCGGGCCGCCGGGCGCGTCGGCGCCGCCAGGACCGGTGCTGTCGGCAAGAGCGGCGGCCGGAGCGGTGGGGCCGTCGGCCGGGTCGGGGCGGCTCGGGGCGGTGCTGGTCGGGGCTGGTTCGGTGGCCTCGGCAGGCTCAAGTCCAAGGGCGCCCCGGCCGCCGGCGGGAAGAGCACCGGCGGCCAGGCCGGGAAGGCCGGTGGGTCGAAGAGCGGTGGATCGTCCGGCGGGCAGGCGGGCGGCGGTGCTGTGCGGCGTGGTCCGGTGGGCCGTGCCGCACAGGCGGCCCGCAAGGCCGCCGGCTGGGTGAACGCCGCCACGGGTGGTCGTGCCGGGCGGGCGGTCCGGGCCGCGGTGCGCACTCTCCGCACCGTGGGCGGGCAGGCCGGTCCGGCGGTCCGCAAGGCCGCCGCGTGGGTGGACGCCAAGAGCGGCGGCCGTGCCGGGCGGGTGGTGGCCGCCTGGCGCACCCGCAAGTCTTCCCCGTCGGCGTCCCGGTCGCGGTGGGCGGTGCGCGGCACCGTGGCCGGGGTGGTGTGCGGGGTGGCGATGGGCCTGCCGGTGTGGCTGCTGGCGGTCGGGGCGGCCGCCTGCGGCGGGGCCGCCTGGTGGCTGCGGCGGCGCTCGCGCCGGGCCTCCCGGGCCTCTTCGGCCTCCCAGACGGGCCAGACGGGTCAGGCGGCCCGGTCGGGCCGGTCCGCTGCCCCCTCTGCCCCCTCTGTCTCGTCTGCTGTGGCCGCGCTGCCGGGCGGCGCCGGTCAGGCTCCCAAGCCCGGCCCGGCCGGTCAGCCCGCTTCCGGTCAGGTGCCCGCTTCGGTGGTGCGGCTGCCGGGCGGCGCCGGTCGGGCCGGGCGGGGTGCTGCGGCCGGAGCGGCGGGTGCGGCCGGTCGGCGCGGCCCGTACCGGGTCGGGGGTCGGCGGGCGCTTCCCGCCGGAAGTCCACGAGTGAACAGGAGGAACAGGATGACGCAGATCCAGGGCGGATTCCCGCTGGCGACCATCGCCGCTGAGCTCAACGCCGCGGCCGCGGCCTATGAGCCGCCGGACATGTGGACGGTCAGCACCGATCTGAAGCAGCTGCCGGATGTGTTCGCCAACGTCGCGCTGGCGCTGCGCACCTACACCCAGCGGTTGGAGGGGCAGTACCCGATCGACCAGGCGGTGGTGCAGGAGATCGGGCAGCTGTACACCGGGTTGGCCCAGCTGGCCCAGGCCGCTCAGGGGGTGGAGCCGCTGTTCCGGCAGGTGCACGAGGCCGACCTGCGGCGGGGGGAGACCCCGCGGATCAGCGAGGAGAAGTGGGACGTCAGCGGGGTCTGACGGTCTGTCCGGTCGCATCCGCTCCCTCTGGGGCGGGTGCGGCCCCCAGATCGCCAGAACCGACAGATCGCTGGAACTGAGCAGGTAGGGGGCCGGATCGTGGCCAGGGCAGATAAGAAGACCAAGACGGCCAAGGGTGTGGATTGGTCGCTGGCGCCGCGGGGCGTGGTCAGCGCCACCGTGCAGGGCGCCGCCGGTCTGGCGGCCGTGGCCGGGGTCGGGGAGATGGCCCAGGTGAGCCCGCTGTGGGGGGCGGCCGGTGCGGTCGTGGGCGCGTTGGGGCAGGTGGTGACCACCGCTCAGGCCCAGCCGGGGCCGGGCGCGCTGCTGTACCGGCTGGGCTGCTGGACGGCTGCGGGCGGCTGGTTGACGTGGGCGTTGAGCGATGCCGGGACGGTGTGGAGCACCTCGGGGCTGGCGTCGCTGGCGGTTGGGGCGCTGGCCGCCGGCACGCTGGCGCCGCTGGGGCGGATCGATGCGCCGCCCCAGGATGAGCCGGGGACGGCGGTGGTGCTGCGCGGCGGCGGCAAGATCGGCCTGGAGTGGGAGCGGCGGTTCCGGCGGGTCTGCCGGGTGGCGGTGACCGTCACCGACGTGCGGCCGTGGGACAACGGCGCCGGCTACGACGTGCACGGCCAGCTCCCGCCCGGCCCGGCCACCCGCCGCCAGATCGCCGCTGCCTGCGAGGCGCTGGCGACCGATGCCCGGCTGCCCGAAGGCTGCGGGTGCGAGGTCAAGCCGGGCGGCAACCGCGGCGAGTTCGTGCTGTCGGTGGCCACGATCAACCGGCTGGGGGAGGCCGTGCTGCCCCACCCCGGCGACTGCTCGCCCCGCTCGATCCTGCAGCCGGTGGCGATCGGGGAGTACCGCGACTCTGCGGTGGCGGAAGTGGAGCTGCGGGAGGAGGCGGTGTTCATCACCGGCCGCCGCGGCGGCGGCAAGACCAACCAGCTGGATGTGTTCACCTACGGCATCGTCCGCTGCACCGACGCCGTGGTCTGGCACATCGACCTCAACGGCGGCGGGATGAGCCAGCCGTGGCTGCACCCGTGGCTGGAGGGCGAGACCTCCCGGCCCGCCATCGACTGGGCGGCCTCCACCCCGGAGGAGGCGTTGCTGATGGTGACGGTGGCGCTGGCCATCGCCAAGGACCGCAAGCGGTCCTACCGAGCCCTGAAGGCCCAGGCCAACAGCAAGCTGCTGCCGGTCTCCGACCGCCTGCCGGAGATCGTCATCATGGTCGACGAGGGCGCCGAAGCGCTCTCCCCCACCACCCGCGACCCCATCACCCGGCAGATCCGCGACGGGCTGATGGAGCTGCAGCGCATCGGCCGCAACGAGGCGGTCAACGTCATCATCAGCTCGCTGCGGCCCACCCAGGACATGGTCGCCCCGGCCATCCTCAAGCAGTCCGGCATCAAGATCGCCCTGTTCGGGCTGGATGAGCCGGACCTGGGCCACCTGTACAACTGGCAGCAGGGCATCTCCATGGCCGACCTGCCCACCAAGGGCTGCGCCTTCCTGCAAACCCCCGAGACCACCCTGCCGCGGCCGATGAAGGCCTGGCTGCTGCTGCCCGAGGACATCCGCGCCGCGGCCGTGACCGTGGCCGACCACCGCCCCGAACTGGACCCCGCCAGCGCACAGATCGCCGACGCCGAACACCAGATCGACCTGGGCACCGGCCGCCCCACCCCGATGAGCGACATCTACACCGGCCGCTATGAGCGCATGCGCGCCGCGTTCACCGGCCAGGACCTGCCCGCCATCCCCGACCCCGCCCCGGCCCCCGACACCACCGCTCCGGCCGCGCTGCGGGTCGTCGGCGCCGCACCCGCCGTGCCGGCCAAGCCGCAGGCCACCCCGGCCCGGGGCGAGGTGCCCGAGCTGCTGCGCCGTGCCCTGGAGGCGTTCGACGCCGCCGCCGACACCCGCATGCACTCCGAAACCCTCGCCGACGCCCTCGGCATGCCGGACGTGTGGGCGCTGGCCGACGCCCTGGGCCAGTACGGGGTGAAGCCCCGCAAGGAGAAGTTCGTCCGCGGCGGCAAGAACCGCCGCGGCTACGAACGCGCCGACATCGAACAGGCCGCCGCCCGCCACACCACCACCGCGGCGGCCGCCGGATGACTCCCCCGGGGGAGAGGGTCGGGGGACTCCCCCACCCCCACACCCTCCCCCAGGGGTCCCCCAACCAGTCCCCCAACCCCCGATGACCTGGGCAGACACCCCACCTCGGGGGGGTTGGGGGACCCCACCCCCACCCCCCTCCCCGCACCGGAAAACCCCGTCAGACCCGGGGGGNGGGGGGGGGGGGGGGGGGGGGGGGGACTCCCCCACCCGACCGACGAAAGGAGACCCAACACCCGCAGACACAAAGCGGCCCCGGCCGTGCGCCAACACCCCGGGGCCCTGGATCCCCCAACCAAGAAAGGAAGATCCGTGACCATCATCCCCGAAGACCCGACCCAGATCGACTGGCCTGCCCGGCAGGCCGCCGCCGCCATCCCCTTCCAGGTGATCGGCGGCCGGCCGGTCAACCCGTGCGAGCGCACCGGCCGTACGGGGCAGGGCGGCCTGCGGCACTGGGGCGAGGCTCAGGCCGCCGACGCCCTGGTGATGGCCACCGACCGCGCCGGGCGGCGGTGGATCGTCATGGTCGAGCGGGCCGACGGGCACGGCTGGGCGCTGCCCGGCGGTCACGTCGACCCCGGCGAGACCGCCCTGGCCGCCGCCATCCGCGAACTGGCCGAAGAGACCGGCCTGACGCTGGACGACGCCGCCTGGACGACCACCCCGCCCCGGTACGTGCCCGACCCCAGGGCCACCGACGAGGCCTGGATGGTCACCACGCTCTGCACGACCCACCTGGGCACGGTGGAACAGCTCCCCCCGGTCGCCGGTCGCGACGACGCCAAGCGCGCCGCCTGGATCCAGGCCGACGACTACACCACCCTGACCGGCCACCTCGCCACCACCTACCGCGGCCGGGTGTTCGCCGCCCACCTCGACATGCTGCGGGAGGCCCTGCGATGAGCAGCGGTACCACCGTCGCGCCCGAGACCCTCCACGACCTGGAGATGCGCGCCAGGAGGGTGCACCCCGACGAGCCAGCGGCCTGCGCCCGTGAGGTCCTGACCCTCGTCCGGCAGGTGCGTCAGCTCGACGCCCAGGCGGCGACCCAGGAGGCGGCCCTCGAGCGGGTGCGCGCACTGGCCCTCGACTGGACCGCCAGCCCCGACATCATGCAGGCCGCCGCCGGTCGGCTGGTGCTGGCCGCCCTGGCCGGCCGCGCCAGCGGCCGCGGCCTCATCTAGCAACCCCCACCCGCTGACCCTCGCCATCGGGCCCCGGGAGCCCGGCCCCGGGGCCCCTCCCCCCCTGAAGGAGAGGCATGATCCCTGCCCTGACCATCCGGCAGCCGTGGGCGTGGCCGGCGGGGAGCCAGGCGGCGGCGGTGGCGCCGCAGCGGCGCTGCTCGAAGCACTCGGTGGCGCCGCTGCCGGGGGCTCCTCCTCGGAGACCACGACCACCGCGATGACGATCACGATGAGCAGGACCACCGCGCCGACCACGCCCGCGAGCTGCACATAGGTCGTCGTCAGACCCTCCTCATCCTCATCTGACGCCACGGCCTCTCCTCCCTGTGATCCACCGCAACGGAACCGTACGGGCGCGCCTGCTGTCACCCCTATGTCTGACCGCGGCTGGCCAACTTGCGTAACCGGCCAGGAGGCCTGGTCGTGGTGCGTCAGGCTGGGCGCATGGCTGACGAGACGGTAGACGTGCGCCTGGTCGGCGGCCCACCCGACTGGGCGGGCAAGACCCTGACCTATCCGCGGTCAGTGGTCTATGACCGCCCTATCGAGGAGGCGGGCGCGTACCTGATCAGCGCCCATCCCCCTGAACGAGGCCCGGACGAGGATCCGGCGCCACGGGCGGTATACGCCCCAAACAATGACCGCACGACCTGGCACTTCTGGGGCTGGTTCCCGGCCTCACCAAGCGACCCACCACCAGAGGCCTACACCACCCCACAAGAGACATGACCGGCGGAACACGTTCGAGCCGCGCCCCCTCGAGGGGGCGCGGCTCGAACTCGACCACGTAGAGAAAGTTCTCATCCGGTGCTCTGGTGGCGCTTGGACTGGTGCAGCGCCACCTGGATGAGGGCGTCGCGGCGGGTCTTGTAGGTGCCGGTGTAGGGGATCTTGTGCCCTTCGGGGGTGCGGGCCTCCCACATGCTGGTGAGCCCTCGCTTGGCGGCGTAGCCGATCCGCTCGCCTCGGTAGACCAGGTAGTGGTGGCCGGTGCCGGGCCAGGTGGCCACCTGGTAGCCGTCGCCGAACTCAGGAAGCGGCTTGAGCCGCCGCTCGAACTCGGCAAGCTCGACCCGGCGCCGTTCCTCCCACTCGGTTTCCGTCACGCTCTCCTCGTCACGGGTCGGATCGGTGTCGGCGGAAGGCGTGGCGGCCGGTGCCGTGACGGGCCGCGGGGTCTCATCACGGGTCGGGCCGGTCAGGTGGGTGTGCACGGCCCACAGGGCGCGGGCCAGGTCGGCGGCTTGGGCGGCGGTGAGCCGCCGCGGGATGCGCTCGAGCACCACGTGCCCGTCGGGGGCGGCCAGCACCGCGCTGGCGCCGGTCAGCAGGATGCCGGGCATGCCCTCGACATCCTCCAGCGTCGGGATGGGCGCCGGGATGTCCGTCACGGTCGCCAGACTTTCGTCACGGGCGGGCTGCTGTCCTCTCCGGCCGGCCGCGTCCAGAGGGCGTCCGGCTTTGCGAGCCCGGTAGGCGCGGGCCCGGCACGCCTGGGAGCAGTACACCGCCGGGCGCCCTCGGTCTCGGGCCGGCACCGGCCCGCCGCATGCCCTGCACGCCATCGCGCACCCCTTTTTCGTCACGCTCACCGTCACGAAAAGGGTAGCCCACGAGCGTCACGAAAACCAGCGATGTCGTCACGAAAATCGGACTGACTCCCGGGAAGGCGCATTCCCGCCATTTAGAAATGTCCGTTTTGCCCCGTTGCGGGCATCGCACTCCTCGCACGAGTGCGAGAGGTGCGACAGCGCGGCCCGGACGCCGCCATCGCCACGGGCACACGGGCATACAGGGTCACGGGATTACGGGGATACGGGACCACGCAAAGGCGGGGTTACGGGGACACGGGACGGCGTGCCGCGTATCGTCCCTGGTCATGATCTGGACGTTGACCAACTTGAAGCCGGGCACCGCCAAGACCACGAGCGCGGTGTGGCTGGCGCACGCCGCGCACGAGGCCGGCCAACGCGTGCTCCTGGTGGACGCCGATCCCGGCGGCGCCCGTTCGTCCCTGGCCCCGGCCGCGTTCGACGGGCTAGGTTCGGCGGGCCGCTGGCACCAGCGGGCGCCGT
>NZ_RRYT01000055.1 GCF_006363815.1 Thermomonospora catenispora | reverse complement strand
GGCGCTGCCGGCGGGCCCGGGCGCTCCCGCGGCGCCGGCGGGCCCGGGCGGCGCCCCCGACGGGCCCTCCCCGGCCGGGGTGCCGGTGGGGCCGGGAGCGCCTCCCTTGCACGAGTCCGGCCCTCCCTACATCCCGCCGCAGCCGGCGGGGGACGCGCCCCCGCCGCAGCGGTACGGGCCGCCGGACCGGCCCGGGCAGGACTCCGAGGAGGAGGACCAGCCCGGCGAGTGGACCCGCATCTACGGCGGCGAGGGCGCGCGCAGGGACGAGGGCCGTCAGTCCTGAACGGCCTCCTCCGCCGGATCCGGCACGTCCGGATCCGGCGCGGCCAGCGCCGCGACCACCCCGGGCACGTCGTTGACCACCATGGCGTCCACCCCGGCGGCGGCGTACCGGGGGGCGTCGGCCGGGGAGGGGCACCAGGCCAGCACCTCCAGCCCGGCCTTGTGCGCCACGTCCACGTTGTGCTCCAGCGGCCGCAGCCGGGCGTCCGGCGGGTCGAACCCGCATGAGCCGGTGTGCAGGCCCACCGCGTTCATGCCCAGCCCCGCGGCCGCGGCCACCGCGTGCCACAGCGGGAACCGCACCCAGGTCAGCAGTCCCAGCGGCACCGCGTTCCCCAGCTCCTCCCGCAGCCCCAGCAGCAGCGCCGGGTCGAAGGAGGTGACCACCAGCGGGCGCCGCCGGGCCTCGGCCTTCAGCAGCGGGGCCAGCAGCGCCCCGGTGCGCCGGGCGGGCGGGTCGACGGCGTCCTCCACGATCGTCTTGACGTCGACGTCCAGCGGGATCTCCGGCGGGAGCGCGTCGAACACCTCGGCCAGCCGGGGCAGCCCGGACTCCGCCGCCGTGCGGTCCACCAGGAAGGCCCCGTCCGGGCCGGTCGGGTCGTGCCGCAGCACCAGCTCGTCGTCGGCGGTGCGGGTCACGTCGATCTCCACCCAGGACGCCCCGGCCCGCACCGCGCCCAGGATCGACTCCAGGGTGTTCTCCATGACCGGGTCCGCCGCCCCGGGCAGCCGAACGGCGCCGGACCCGGCGCCGCGATGGCCGATCACCACCGGCCGGTCGCCATCGAAGATCACACTGCCTCCCCGTCGGCCGTCCGTCCGGCCAGATGCTCAGCGATCACGATGTCCAGCGGATGGGTGACCTTGAGGTTGCGCTCGTCGCCCTCGACCACCCGGATCGGCACGTCCGGCAGGTACCGGTGCACCACACCGCAGTCGTCGGTGGCGGCGAACCCCGGATCGGCGACGGCCGCCTCGTACGCCTTGCGCAGCGTCCCGATCTTAAAGCCCTGCGGGGTCTGGAAGCGGCTCAACGCGTCCCGCGGCGGCATCTCCTTCACCAGCCCGTCCTCGACCGCCACCACCGTGTCGGTGGCCGGCACGCCGACCGCGACCGCCTCGAACGACTCCAGCGCCGCCAGGCACCGGTCGATGATCTCGCTCGTCACGAACGGCCGCGCCGCGTCGTGCAGCAGGATCCGGACGTCGTCGGGCTCGGCGGCCAGGTCGCGCAGCGCCGCCAGGGTCGACTCGCTGCGGGTGGCCCCGCCCTCGATCACCCTCGACACCCGGCCGTTCCCGTAACGATCTGCTATCTCCCTGGCCACGGGCAGATGCCCGGGCGCCATGACCACGCGCACGTCGGCGACGCCCGGATGGGCGGCGAACGTCGCCACCGAGTACCCCAGGATCGGCCGTCCGCCCACGTCGAGCAGCTGTTTCGGGGTGGCCGCCCCGATCCGTCGGCCGGTGCCGCCGGCCAAGATCACCGCAACCGTTCTCAATGCTCTCCACGTCTCCGATCAACCGCTGTGGTGTGTGCGACCCGCTACGCTGACGTTCCCGTGACCCCCCCACGCAACGCTGCTGGAAGGTGCGCATGACTGTGGCGTTGGTGCTCGCGGCCGACGAGACCGCGGACATCCCCTACGGCAACGGGCCCCACGCCCCGACTCTCCTGCACCGGTGGCTCGACCGGCTCGCCACGCTCAACGTACCGGACGTGCACATCGTCGCCCGGCCGGAGAACGCCGCCCGGTTGCGCAAGGAGGCCGAGGCCGCGAACCGCGCCGCCGGCGTCCAGGTCGTCGAGTCCGGCTCGCCCGCCGAGGACCTGCGGGTCGTCGCCCGGATGGCGCGCGATCTCACCGAGCCGCTGCTGGTGATCCCCGCCGGGACCGTCGTCTCCGACGAGCTGGTGAACCGGCTGGTCTGGCACCGCGGCGAGATCACCGCGATCACCGCCGAGGACGGCGACGGCGCGCCGGTGCGGCAGGGCGCCGTGCGCGTGGCGTCGGCGGGGAGCGGATTCCACCGGGTGACCGAGCCCAACGGGGTGTTCCGCGGACTGCTGCGAGTCACCCCCGCCAAGCGCATGACCTGCGCCAAGGCCGCCGAGAAGATGGCCGCCCTGCTGGAGACCCCGGACGCGCTGCCGGGGGCGGCCGACGACGCCCCCACCCTGCTGCTGGTGGCGCTGGTCCGCTCCGGCGCGCGCGTGCACCGGCTCTCCGAGGAGCCGCTGGTGTGCCGGCGGGTCCGCACCGCCGAGGAGGCCGCGGCGGCGCGCGCCGCGGTCGAGGCGATCGACGAGGACCGGGTCCGGCTGGACGCGGCGGTCAAGAGCGAGGACGGGTTCTTCACCACCTTCGCGGTCAGCACCTACTCCCGGTACATCGCGCGGCTGGCGGCCCGCCTCGGGGCCACCCCCAACATGGTGACCACGCTGTCGATGTCCATCGCGGTCGCCGCGGCGCTCTCGTTCGCCTCCGGCACGCGGATCGGGATGGTCGCCGGCGCGGTGCTGTACTACTTCTCGTTCGTCTTCGACTGCGTGGACGGGCAGCTGGCCCGCTACACCCGCAAGTTCAGCACCTTCGGGGCCTGGCTGGACGCCACTTTCGACCGTGCCAAGGAATACACCGTGTTCGCCGGGCTGGCGGTCGGCGCCACCGCCGCCGCCGAGGGCAGCTCGGTGCACGCCGGGAACGTGTGGGCGCTGGCGGTCGCCGCGATGGTGGCGCAGACCGCCCGTCATATGATCGACTTCGCCTACGGCGCCGCGCGGCGCGCCCGGCCCCCCGCCCCGCTGCCGGTCGTCCCGCTCAGCGACCCCGAGGACGGGCGTGAGCCGACCCCGGCGACGCCGCCCGCTCCCCCGGGCGGGCTGAAGGGCCTGGCCCGCCGGGTGCTGGCGCGGACTCGGTCGGGCCCGGCGTTCTGGGCCAAGAAGATGATCGTGTTCCCGATCGGCGAGCGGTTCGCGGTCGTGTCGATCACCGCCGCGATCTGGAACGCCCGGGTGACCTTCATCGCGCTGCTGTGCTGGGGCGCGGTGGCGGCCGCCTACACCCTGACCGGACGGATCCTGAGGTCGGTGAGCCGATGACCATCACGTTGACCGCCGCCCCGTCCAGCCCGTCGGCCCGCCCGCAGCCCACCCGGCTGCAGGCCTACCGCGACGACGGGCCGCTGGCCGCCGCGTTCGGCAGGCTCACCCAGGGCCGGCTGATCCCGCTGCCCGGCACGGTGCTGGCCGCCGTCGCCACCGGGGCGCTGCTGGTGGCGGCCGGAGCGGACGAGCGCACCCTTCCGCTGCTGTACCCGCCGCTGCTGACGCTGCTGCTGGTGGGGCCCTCGGCGCAGCATCCGCATCTGGGCCGGTTGGACTGGCTCGTCCCTCCCCTGATGCGCGGCATCGAGTATGGTTACCTGGCCGCTTTGGGGTTCGCGCAGGGCGTGTCGGCGCCGGTGATCTACGTGCTGCTGGCCGTTCTCGCCTACCACCACTACGACACCGTCTACCGCACGCGCCAGCGGCTGTGGCCGCGCGAGTGGGTCTTCGCGGCCGGGCTCGGCTGGGAGGGCCGGATGTTCATCGCGGCCTTCGCCGGGCTGTTCGGACAGCTCGCGCCGGCCTACATCGCGTTGGCCGTGTACCTGGGCCTGCTGTTCGGCGTGGAGAGCGTCACGGCGTGGGTGAAGGCGGGTCGCAGCAACGGCGTGCAGGTTGACCTGGAAGAAGAGACCGACGACGAGACCGACCAGGCCGGCCGGGAGGCCGGTTGACCGGTGATGGAGGCACAGCGTGATCGGGATGGTGCTGGCCGCGGGGGCCGGCCGTAGACTACGCCCCTACACCGACACCCTGCCCAAGGCCCTGGTGCCGGTGGATGGTGAGACCACCATCCTCGACATCGCGCTGGGCAATCTCGCGCAGGTCGGGCTCACCGAGGTCGTGGTCGTCGTCGGCTACCGCGCCGAGGCCGTCGAGCGGCGCAAGGCCGCCCTGGAGGAGCGGCACGGGGTGTCGCTGACCCTCGTCCACAACGACAAGGCCGAGGAGTGGAACAACGCCTACTCCCTGTGGCTGGCCCGTGAGCACTTCGCCGAGGGCGTCCTCCTGGTCAACGGCGACACCGTCCATCCGGTGAGCGTCGAGAAGACGCTGCTCGCGGCCCGGGGACCGGAGATCGTCCTGGCGGTGGACGATGTGAAGGCCCTGGCCGACGAGGAGATGAAGGTGACCCTGGACGAGTCGGGTCACCTGGCGCGCATCACCAAGCTGATGGACCCGGCCACCGCGCACGGCGAGTACATCGGCGCCACGCTGATCGAGCCGTCGGCCGCCGACCGGCTGGCCGACGCCCTCAAGGCCACCTGGGAGAACGACCCGGACCTGTACTACGAGGACGGGTACCAGGAGTTCGTGAACCGAGGCGGCAAGATCGCCATCGCCCCGATCGGCTCGGTCGAGTGGGTCGAGGTCGACAACCACGACGACCTGGAGAAGGCACGGCGGATCGCCAAGGGGTACTGACGCATGCCACAGCTCATGCGATCGCTGTCCGCGCCGCTGTCGGTGGAGATCCGGCGCGGGGCGGTGGCGGCACTCGGTGAACTCCTGGCCGACCGGCGGATCGCCACCGAGGGCCGGGTCGCCATCGCGGTCGGCCCCGGCCAGGGCGACGCCATCGCCGAGCAGGTCAGGCCCTCGCTGACCAAGTGCGACGTGTTCCGCGTGTCGGGCGGCACCGTGGACGCCGCCGTGGAGCTGTCCTCCCGGCTGCGCTCGGACTGGTACGAGGCGGTGGTGGGGATCGGCGGCGGCCGGACCATCGACGCCACCAAGTACGCCGCCACGCTGGCCGGCATCCCCATGGTGTCGGTGGCCACCAATCTCTCCCACGACGGCATCTGCTCCCCGGTCGCCTCGCTGGAGCACGACAAGGGCAAGGGCTCGTTCGGGGTGGCGATGCCGCTGGCCATGATCGTCGACCTGGACTACGTGCACAACGCGCCGGAACGGCTGGTGCGCGCCGGGATCGGCGACGTGATCAGCAACCTGTCGGCGGTGGAGGACTGGCTGCTGGCCGCCGAGGACTGCGGCGAGCCGGTGGACCGGCTGGCGCTCACCCTGGCCCGCACCGCCGCCGAGGCCCTGCTCTACCAGCCGGAGTCGATCGAGTCCGACCACTTCCTGACGGTGCTGGCCGAAGGGCTGGTGATGTCGGGCATGGCGATGTCGTTCGCCGGCTCCTCCCGGCCCTCCAGCGGCGGGGACCACGAGATCCTGCACGCCGTCGACCAGCTCTTCCCCGGCACCGCCAACCACGGGGAGCTGGCCGGCCTGGGCGCCGCGTTCTGCTTCTTCCTGCGCGACCGCTTCCTGGGCTCCGGCGGGGAGCGGCTCAAGGAGGTCGTGGCCTGCCTGGAACGGCACCGGCTCCCCTGGCTGCCCGGCGAGGTCGGGCTGAGCGAGGAGCAGTTCGCCGAGGCGGTGCTGTACGCCCCGCAGACCAGGCCCGGCCGGTACACGGTGCTGGAACGGCTGGACCTCGACCACGACGCCGTGCTGACCGCGGTGAAGGATTATGTCCGCTCCTACGGGGACTGAGGCCGCGGCGCGCACCCGGCGCGGGGCGCGGGTCGCCGACGTGCGCGCCCTCGGCCAGCCGCCGGGGCTCAAGGAACGCCGCAACGAGGAGCACTGGGCGGGGCGGCTCTACATGCGGTCGCTGTCGCCGTACGTGTCCTGGGCGCTGCTGCGGCTGGGGCTGTCGCCCAACCAGGTCACCTACCTGATGATCGCCACCGGTCTCGCGGCGGCGGCGGTGCTGTCGCTGCCGGGGGCCGCGCTGTGGCCCGCGCTGGCGGCCGCGGCGTTGGTGCAGGCGTATCTGCTGCTGGACTGCGTCGACGGCGAGATGGCCCGCTACCTGCAGCGGACCTCGGTGACCGGGGTGTACCTGGACCGCATCGGCCACTACTTGGTCGAGGTGGCGCTGCTGGCGGCGCTCGGCGTCCGCGCCCAGGGCGCCTGGGAGTCCGGCGGCTATGTGGAGCTGGGGCTGCTCGCCGCATTGGGCGCCGCGCTGATCAAGGCCGAGACCGACAACGTGGTGGTGGCGCGCGCCAAGTCGGGGCTGCCGGTGACGCCGGCGGCCGGGGACCGGGCGCTGCGTCCGCGGTCCACCGGACTGGCGCTGGCCCGCCAGCTGGCCGCTGCGCTGCGGGTGCACCGGATCATCGGCGCGGTGGAGCTGTCCCTGCTGATCGCGGCGGTCGCGGCGGCGGACTCGCTGGGCGGCTGGCGCACCCCGGCGGCCACCCGGGCGCTGACCGTCGCGGTGGCGGCGGTGGCCGTGGTGCAGACCGTGGCGCACCTGGTCAGCATCCTCGCCTCGCGCAGGCTGCGATGACCGTGATGAACGGCGCCTTTCCGCGAAATGCACGGTGATCGATCGCGAGGTGAAAGACTTCTGCGCAAGTGCGACCTGAGAGGGGTGCCGTGCGCTCTGGTGAGCTGTTCGCGGAAGAGGACGTGACGACCTCGCGTGAGGCCGACTCCGCTCCCCGGCGGGACGGCGGGGTGCTGCTGTCGGTCATCGTCTTGACGATGGGCAACCGTCCGGCGGAGCTGGCCCGCGCCGTGCGCAGCGCCCTCGCCCAGGAGGACGTGGACGTCGAGGTGATCCTGGTCGGCAACGGGGTGCCCGAGGACTGGCGGCCGGGAGACGATGAGATCTTCCGCGACGAGCGCGTCAGGCTGGTGCGCCTGCCGGAGAACCTGGGAATCCCCGCCGGACGCAACCGGGGGGTGGCCGAGGCCGCGGGGGAGATCCTGGTCTTCCTCGACGACGACGGCTGGTACGACTCCACCCGGCTCGGCGTGCACCTGCGGGACCGGTTCGCCGCCGACCCGAGGCTGGGGATCATCTCGTTCCGGATCCGCGACCCCGAAGGCGGGCCGGGCGAGCGCCGGCACGTGCCGCGGCTGCGGGTCGGCGACCCGGGACGTTCCTCCGAGGTGACGACCTTCCTGGGCGGGGCCTGCGCGATCCGCCGGGCGGCGTTCGAGGCCGCCGGCGGCCTGCCGGACGACTTCTTCTACGCCCATGAGGAGCTCGACCTGGGGTGGCAGGCCATCAACGCCGGCTACCGGATCATGTACGACGCCGAGGCGGTGATGCTGCATCCGCCGGCGCCGCCCACCCGGCACGCGATGTTCTACCGCCTCAACGCCCGCAACCGGGTGTGGCTGGCCCGCCGGAACCTGCCCTGGCCGCTGGCGCTGATCTACTGCACGGTGTGGGTGGTGTTGACGGTGCTGCGGGTGCGCCGCCCCTCGGCGCTCAAGCTCTGGTTCGCGGGCTTCGCCGAGGGCTGGCGCAAGCCGGCCGGCCGGCGCCGCCCCATCTCCTGGCGCGCCGTCTGGCGGATGACCCGGGCGGGACGGCCCCCCGTCATCTGACGCCGTCATCTGACGGGACGGGGCGCCGACCGGGGCGGGCGCCCCGGCCCGCTCAGGTGAGCAGGCGCTCCCAGGCGGGGTCGGCGGTGAGCACGGTCAGCCGCTGGGTGGCGCGGGACACCGCGACGTACAGGATCCGCAGGCCGCGCGGCGACTGGTCGGCCACCGTCTCGGGGGCGCAGATCACCGCCGCGTCGAACTCCAGGCCCTTGGCCTCCAGCACGTCGAGCACCTGCACCCGCTCGGGGAGGCCGGCGGCCAGGGCGGCGTGGTCGCGGGCGGTCCACCGCTCCCCGTCCGGCAGCGGGACGAGCACGCCGATGGTGCCCTCCACCTGCTCCAGCAGCGTCCGGACCGCCTCACGCGCCGCGGCGTGCATCGCCTCCTCGGGCACCAGGCGGATCACCGGACGCACCCCCGAGCCGCGGACCGCGCGGGCGGGCCGGGCGCCGGGCAGCGCCAGCTCCAGCACCCGCGCCGACACCTCGGCGATCTCGGTGGTGTTGCGGTAGTTGGTGGTCAGCTCGTACTCGTAGCGGGGCCGGGCACGGCCGCGCCGCCGCCGGGACGACGGGCCGCTGATCGCGGCCTCCATCGCCGCCCGCGCCTCCTCCAAGTCCTCCCAGGCGCTCTGCGCCGGGTCCGTCACGATCGTCCAGGTGGCCTGGCGGCCCCGGCGGCCCAGCATGCGCCACTGCATGGGGGACAGGTCCTGGGCCTCGTCCACCACGATGTGGCCGTACTCGGGCCGGGCGTCCTCCTCGGTCTCGTCATCGACCCGGCGGGCCCGCTCCAGCCGCTCGATGACGCTGGTCACCTCGCGCAGGCCCGCCTCCTCGTCCCCCTCGGCGAGCTCCTCGCCGGTGAGGACGGCCCGGGCGCCCGCCGCATACGGGTCCTCCTCGGCGGAGGAGGCGCGGGAGGGCCGGGGCGGGGGGCCGAGCAGCGCGTCGATCTCATCCAGCAGCGCGATGTCCTGGTAGCCGAGCACCGGCCGCTCTCCGCTCAGCGCCTCGGCCCAGGCGGCGGCCAGCCGGTCGGCGTCGGGCCGGGGCAGATCCCGGCCCGCGGCCCGGCGCATCCGGTCCCGGTCGCCGAGGGAGCGCAGCACCTCCAGCGGGGTGCGGATCGGCCACCAGGCGGACAGGAAGTCGGTGAACGCCCGCTGCTGACGCACGTTGGCCTCGAACGCCTCGCGGCCGGTGCGGGTCCGCACCGTGGACCGCCGGCCGTCGAGGGCCTCCAGGCCGCTCTCGGCGAGGAGGCCCTCCCACAGCGCCAGCTCCCCCTGCATCTGCGCGCCCGGATCGTGATCGGGGCCGCCGACCTCGACATAGCGCCGCCACAGCTCCTCCAGCAGCGTCTCGGCGACCCGGCGGCGGGCGGCGTTGACGCCGCCGGCGCTGCGCCGGTGGAGCCGGGTGCGCAGCCTGTCCAGGGTCTTGCGGTCCAGCCGGACGACCACCCCGGCGTGCACCACCCGCAGCTCGTCGGGAGCCCCCGGGGGATGGTCGGCCACGGCCCTCCTGAGGACCGCCGCCATCGCCTGCGATCCTTTGATCCTGGCCAGCTCGGGCGGGTCGTGGACGGTGGCCGACACCCCGGGCACCAGGTCGCCCAGCGAGCGCAGCACCGCCGAATCCTCTCCCAGCGACGGCAGCACCCGCGCGATGTAGGAGGTGAACCGGCGGTTGGGACCGACGACCAGCACCCCTCGGGAGCCGAACCGGCGGCGGTGCCGGAACAGCAGGTACGCCACCCGGTGCAGGGCCACCGCGGTCTTGCCGGTGCCGGGGGCGCCGCGCACCAGCACCGTCCCGTCGGCGGGCGCGCGGATCACCTCGTCCTGCTCGCGCTGGATGGTGGCGACGATGTCGCGCATCGTGCCCTCGCGGGTGCGCGCCAGCGAGGCCAGGAACGCCCCGTCGCCCACGATCGTCAGGGAGTCGGCGGCGGACGGGTCCAGCAGGTCGTCCTCCAGGTCCACCACCGTGCGGCCGCGGGTGTGCAGCACCCGGCGGCGGACCACGCCGCGCCGGTCCTCGGGGGTGGCGCGGTAGAACGCCTCGGCGGCCGGGGCCCGCCAGTCGATGACCATCGGCTCCTGCTCACGGGTGCGCACCCCGATCCGGCCGATGTAGCGGGTCTCTCCGCCGGCCAGGTCCAGCCGGCCGAACACCAGCCCGTCGTCGGCCGCGTCGAGGGCCTGCGCGCGCAACGCGGCCTGGTACACCATGGCGTCCCGGTCGACCAGCGACCCCTTGGTGCCGGCCAGCGCCTGCCGATACCCCTCCTTGATCATTTCCTGGGCCTCGGCGCGCATCTCCGCGAGCCGGGCGTACGCGGAGTCGACGCGGCGCTGCTCGACGGCCATCTCGGCGTCCTTGACCGTGGCGGATCGTCCGGCGACCGGAGACGACATGCAGGCGGCTCCCTCGACACAGGCGGGCGAGGGACCAAGCTTACGCGGCCTGTGAAGCGGATCGGACGAGGGCGTTCAAGGCGTCACGGGAACGCCCTCGTGAAAGAGCATCCGCACCCGGGAGGCGCTCGCGCTGCTCAGCGAGACGGCCCGGTGCAGTCCCAGCCGGCGCAGCTCCTCGGCCACCGGATGGTCGCCCGGCGAGACCACGGCGCCGCCCGGCCGGGCCCGTATCCCGCCGGGCTCGACGGTCCAGGGGATCCGGCGGGTGACGCCGTCCAGGCAGGAGAACGCGACCAGCGACGGGGCGGTGCGGACGGCGGGCAGCGGCGGGCCGGACCGCACCGACATGGCGACCGCCGAGCGCCCGTCGACCTTCACCGCGCAGCGGGTGCCCCGGGCGGTGGTCTCCGCCGGGATCTCGGCCATCAGCTTGGGGAACCCCCAGATCGACCGGCCCGCCTCCAAGGTGAACGCCTGATCCACCGGCAGCCAGTGCACGAACGCCCCCGCCCCGCCCGTCTCCGGGTCGCGGACCAGGAACGTCACCGCGAACTCGTGGTAGGGCCCCAGATCCCCCTCCAGATAGCGGGCGAACGCCAGCGCGCACACGGCACGGCCGGGCAGCGGCCGGACGACGCGCAACCCCGAGTAGTCGATGATCGACTGGGCGGTGGCGGCCGGCACGGCGAACATCGCCGAGGCCACCGCGGCCTTCCGGACCCGCACCGGCGTGGCGACCCGCTCGCCCTGGATCAGATGAGCGCCCACGGACCCCAGTAGACCAGGCGACGGCCCGCTCGTCACGGAGATCCCGCCGGGCGGGACGCCGGCCCCGCCGCGACGCGCCCGGGGACGTGCCCGAGAGGCGTCCGGTCCCGCCGAAGGGGCGCGTCCGGCGCCGCCCGCGGAGAACGCCCGGGATCACCCGGCCTCGACGGCTGCCTTGATGCGTTCCAGCGTGATGCGCATGCCCCGCCGGTTGTGCGCCGCCCGCCGTTCGGCGGGGACCCCGGTGAACACCCGGCCCAGCAGCGACACCAGCGCCGCTCCGCGGCCCTCCCGGCGCAGGTCCTCCCAGTACTCGGTGAGCCGGGTGCGGCCCTCGCCGATGCCCTCCATCCGGTAGCCCCACACCGCCACCGGGACGCCCAGGCTCGACACCCGGAACGCGAACGCCTCGCCCGGCACCGCCGCCGTCACCCGTCCGGTGGTGAACCACACCCGCCACCGGATCCGGTTGAACCCGACGAAGGCGGTGCCCGGCTCCGCCCGCCCCTTCGACCGGCCGAGCACCCACACCGCGAAGCACTCCGGGCTCCATCGGCCCATCCGCCGCAGATCAGCCACCGCCTCGTACACCCGCAGGGGGTCGGCGGCCACCACGAGGCTCTCCTCGGCGACCCATTCGCGTTCCATGCCGCCGATCATCCCAGGTGCGCGAAACGCCTCCGCCAGTCCGCGTACCAGCCCGCGAACCAGCGTCCCCGCTCCCCGCCGACCCGCTCGATCAGCGGGACGATGTAGGTCGTCGTCTCGACGAAGTAGCGGCGCTGGAAGTCCGGCGGCATCCGGTCCAGCGTCTGCACGTTGCTGGCCCGGTCGGCCAGCTTCACGGTGATCGCCTCGGGCGGGGCCTCCCGCAGCCGCCGCAAATAGGCGGTCTTGGCGGCGCGCCTGGCCTGCCGTCCCCGCCCGGCCGCCGGGGGGCTGGTCACCCAGTCCACCAGCTCGGCCACCACCGGCCCGAACCGCTCCTCCACGTCGCCGACGGTGGCGTCGGTGTCCTCCACCGCGTCGTGCAGCACCGCCGCGGCCAGCAGCTCCGGCTCGGTCACCCCGGCGCCGCGCACCAGCACCTCCGCGGCCTCCAGCAGGTGCTCCAGGTAGGGCGCCCCGGTGGGACGCCGCTGCGGGCCGTGCCAGTGCCGCGCCGCCTCCACCGCGCCCTCCACCACGGCGATGTCGGCGGACGGGAAGGCACGGGCCTCCAGATCGGCCCGCGCGATCTCCCAGGTCCGCCACTGGGTGAACATCTGCATGCCTCGTTCGCCTCCCGGTCGCGTCGGGCGGGTGCGCCGCGCCCCCTCGGCCTCCCCGCAGAACGGTACGGGAAGGGGACCGGACGCGGTGACCGCGCGGGCGGCGTGGGCCGGCGGGAGCCAGCGGCGGGGCAGGCCGAGCGCGGGTGCGTGGTCCCGCTCCGGGCCGCTTCGGTGCCGCGGGAGCGGTCCCGGCCCCCGGCGGAGCGGCGTCAGTCGAGATAACCCCAGGTCTTGGCGATCGGGATCAGGGCGTCGGGGATCGTCTCGTCCTCGTCCAGAGCGCGGGCGGGTTGGATCGTTCCTGACTTGATGTTCGCGCTCCAGTCCCCGAAGAACGGCTTGAGCGGGCCGTGGTCCTGCTTGCCGTACTCCAGCATCTCCCGCTCCCACGGGACGCCGAGGTACTCGCAGATCCTGCGGGTCTCCCGCTCGGGGGCGGTGGTCAGGTCCTCATAGCGGACCACCACGCCGGGGACGCGGTCGCGGCAGGACTCCATGCCCTCGGCGTGCCGGAGGACCTCGGCGACCACGTCGTCGAAGACCGCGTGGGGGCGGCGCTTCATCACCGACCCGACGATGGCGGCGGGGTTGCGCCACAGGTAGATGAACCGGGCCTTGGGCCAGGCGCGGAGCAGCCGACGCCAGCGCAGCGCGTTGGCCGGGGTCTTCTCGGCGATGATGCGCTTTCCGCTGCGGTCCAGCTCGTGGTAGAGGAGCCGGTCCCACAGCATGTGCTCCAGCTCCTCCTTGGACAGCTCCAGCTCCTCCACCACCTCCGCGGTGAACTCGGCGGCCAGGCGGACCTGGATGGTGGTGAGGTGCAGCTCGTGCGGCGCGCGGATCGCGGAGTGGCTGTTGAGCAGCACCCGCAGCAGCGTGGAGCCGGAGCGCTGGCACGACAGCACGAACACCGGGGACTCCACGAGCCGTCCCGTGCTCGGTCGGGGCAGCACGGGGGCGGGCCTGCGCCCCGGCGGGCGCACCGCCGCCGCCAGCAGCGCGCTTCTGCGTCGCAGGCCCTTGCGCAGGACCTGCATCCGTCGGTTCGGGCCGTTGCCGTTCGTCATCACTCGTCGTCCGTGTTCATTCGGGAGGGGTCCAG